>CAWDPP010000016.1:0-90577 GCA_963804235.1 uncultured Alphaproteobacteria bacterium | reverse complement strand
GGCTCTCGTTCGATACGGTCTTGCGGAGGGTGGCGTCCCCTACCGGATTCGAACCGGTGTTGTCGCCGTGAGAGGGCGATGTCCTGGGCCTCTAGACGAAGGGGACCGCGCCTCTATCTAGCCGCTCAGGCCCGCCCGATCAAGCGCCGGCCGGGCGCGCGCGCGCCGGCCCTCACTCGCGGAAATTCACGTATTGCAGCGGCTGCTCGACGCCGAGCCCGCGGATCACCGCCATCGCCGCCTGAAGATCGTCGCGCTTCTTGCCCGAGATGCGCAGCTCCTCGCCCTGGATCTGCGCCTGCACCTTGAGCTTGCTGTCCTTGATGGCGCGCGCGAGCTGGCGCGCGATGTCGGCGCCGATCCCCTGGCGCAGCGCCACGTTTTGGCGCAGCGTCTGGCCCGCGGCCTTTTCCGGCGGCTTGAAGTCGAGCGCGGCGGGATCGACCTTGCGCCGCACCAGGTGCCCCTTCAGCAGCTCGTGCATCTGCTTCAGCTTCAGATCGTCGTCGGCGAGGATGACGAGCGCGCCCTCCTCGCGCCGGATCGAGGACTTGGCGCCCTTGAAGTCGAAGCGGGTGGCGATCTCGCGCGTCATTCCGTTGAGCGCGTTGTCGACCTCGGCGAGATCGAGCCGCGAGACGATGTCGAAGCTCGGCATGGCGCTCCTCTTGACGGGAGATGGCGGGACCGCGCTTATAGCGCGCAGCGCAGGACGCGGCGAGATCGCGAGGGCACGATGGAGCGTATTTTCATCGCGGTGGCGGCGGCGGCCGGCGCGCTCTCGGTCGGGGCCGACGCGGCGGCCCAGCACTTATCTCGCCGGCGACGAAGCGCGCGCGGCGCTCGCCGCGACCGGCGCGCGCTACGGCCTGATCCACGCCGCGGTGCTCGTGGCGGTGGCGCTGCTGCTCGAGGTGCCGGCCGGGGGATTGGCGCGCGCGGCGCTGGCGCTCTCCGGCTGGAGCTTCGTTGTGGCGCTCGTCGCCTTCTGCGGCGGGCTTTTCCTGCACGCGGCCGGATATGCCGCCTTCGCCATGGTCGTGCCGGCCGGCGGCGTTCTCTTCATCGCCGGCTGGGTGCTGCTCTTCGTCCACGCGCTGAGCCCGCGCCCGATCGCCTAGCGGATGGCGCGCGGCACCGGGATATTGGCCTCGCGGTAATAGCGCAGCGCGCCCGGGTGCAGCTCGGCGCCGAGCGTCGCGAGCGCCGCCGCGCTCGCGGCCTGCCACGGCGGGCTTTTCTTGGCGAGCGCGTCGCGCTCGGACCAGAACGCCTTGGTGATGGCATAGGCGACATCATCGCTCATGCGCGTCGTGGTATAGACCCCGGCGGGCAGCGCGAGCGCGGTCACGTCCTGATCGAGCCCGGGATATGTGCCCTTCGGCACCACTTCCGCGGCGATGCTGTCGTCGGCGCGCAGCACCCGGCGCAATTGCGGCTGCGGCATGGCGAGGAGGCCGATCGGCGTCGCGCTCGCGAGGTCGGCGACGTCTTTCACCGGATAGGCCCCGGCGATCGCGAAGCCCGAGACCTGCTTCGCCTTCAACGCCTGCACCGCCGCGCCGACATTGATGTCCATGATCTGCACCTCGTGCAGGATGCCGAGCGTCTCGAGCGCCTCCGTGGTCACCCGCTCGGCGATGCTGCCCTTGGCGCCGGAGATGAAGTTGCGCCCGGCGAGATCGGCAAGGCTCGCGATGTTGCTGTCCTTGCGCACCACCCAGTGCACGGTCTGGGCCGGAATGGGGAAGAGCGCGCGGATGTGGCGATAGCGCTCGTCCGGCGCGAACGGCTTCACGCCGCGCCGCGCCGCCGCGATGACGTTGGGCCCCGTGGTGAAGAGATAGTCGCGCTGCGCCTTGCGCGCATCCATGACGTTCTCGATCGAGCCCTGGCTTTCCTGCACGTCGAGCGTATAGGCGCCGTTGAGCGCGACCGCGACGACCTCGGCGAACTGCACCGCCAAGGCATGGTTCGGGCTGTCGGCCTTGCCGGCGCGGATCACGATCGACTTGGTCGGGTCCTTGGCCAAGGATTGGCTCGCCATGAACAGCGCGGCGGCACAGCAGAAAATGGCCAGGACTTTCGTCATCGCGCGTCGATCCGCCGCCTGTTCTTTGGTCTTCCGGCGCGCCGCCCTATACTGAACGTCGCCGCGAGCGGCAAGCCCGGCGCACGGGACGTGCGCCACGCGCGCGAAGGAGATCGATGGCCACCCTGCTCTACAGCCATGACGCCTGTCTCGCGCACGACACGGGCGAACATCATCCCGAGCGTCCGGCGCGCTTGACGGCGGTGCTCGATGCGCTCGCCGCGCCGGCTTTCGCCGCGCTCGAGCGCCGGCCCGCGCCCAAGGCCGCGGTCGAGGATGTCGCGCGCGCCCATTCGCGCCGCTATGTCGAGGCGCTGCTCGCGGCGCTGCCGAAGGAGGGCCACGCCGCGCTCGATGCCGACACGATCGTATCGCCGGGCTCGGGCGAGGCCGCCTTGCGCGCCGCCGGCGCCGTCGTGGCCGCGGTCGACGCGGTCATGGCGGGCGAGGCGAAGAACGCCTTCTGCGCCGTGCGCCCGCCCGGCCATCACGCCGAGCGCGAGCGCGCCATGGGTTTCTGCCTCTTCAACAACGTCGCGGTCGGCGCCTTGCGCGCGCGCGCGGCGCACGGGCTCGAGCGCGCCGCCGTCATCGATTTCGACGTCCATCACGGCAACGGCACGCAGGCGATCTTCGCCGACGACCCGCATCTCTTCTACGGCTCGACCCATCAGTATCCGCTCTATCCCGGCACCGGCGCGCGCGGCGAAACGGGCGTCGGCAACATCGTCAACGCGCCGCTCCGCCCCAATGCCGGGTCGGCCGAGTTCCGCACCGCCTTCAACGAATTGATCCTGCCGGCGCTCGAGGATTTCCGGCCCGATTTCGTGCTGATCTCGGCCGGCTTCGACGCGCACCGCCGCGATCCGCTGGCGCAGCTCAATCTGGTCGAGGCGGACTTCGCCTGGGCGACCGAGCGCCTGGTCGAGCTGGCCGGGCGTCATTGCCGCGGCCGCATCGTCGCCTCGCTCGAAGGCGGCTACGATCTCGAGGCCCTGGCCGCGAGTGCCGCGGCGCACGTCGCGGCGCTCATGGCGGCGTGATCCTCGCCGAAGGGTCGTCCCGCTCCATTGGGGCGCTTGCGGGGGTGCGAAAGGGTCAATAAAGTCCAGCGCCGCGAGAGGAAGGAATGGCCGAGGCCCAACCGCCGCCCGAGATTGCCGCGCTCAGCTTCGAGGATGCGTTGAACGAGCTCGAACAGATCGTGCGCAAGCTCGAATCGGGCAGCGCCAAGCTCGACGAGGCGCTCGCTTCCTACGAGCGCGGCGCGCTCCTGAAGCGTCACTGCGAGGCAAAATTGCGCGAAGCGCAGTTGCGCGTCGAGAAGATCGTGGTGAGCGCCGAGGGCGCGGTCGCGGCGGAGCCGCACGGCCTTGAGTGAACCCGTCCTCTGGACACCCGGCACCAGCTTCGATGCTGCGCTTGCCGAGACGGTGCGCCTCACCGATGCGGTGATCGACCGGCTCATCGCCGTGCCGGCGGGGCTCGAGGCGCGCGTGTTCGAGGCCATGCGCTATGCCGCATTGGCGCCGGGCAAGCGCTTGCGGCCGTTTCTCGTGCTGGCGAGCGCGCAGCTTTTCGCGGTCGCGCGCCGGAGCGCCGTGCAGGCGGCGGCCGCGGTCGAGCTGGTGCATGCCTATTCGCTCGTGCACGACGATCTGCCGGCGATGGACAACAGCGACCTGCGCCGCGGCCGGCCGACCTGCCACAAGGCGTTCGACGATGCGACCGCGGTCCTCGCCGGCGACGCGCTCCTGACGCTCGCGTTCGAGGTGCTGGCGCAGCCCGATACGCACGGCGATCCGGCGGTGCGCTGTGAGCTTGTTGCGGCACTGGCGCAGGCCGCGGGCGCCGCCGGCATGGTCGGGGGCCAGATGATCGACCTGATCGCCGAGCACCGGCCCGACCTCGACATCGGCGCGATCACGCGCCTGCAACGGCTCAAGACCGGGGCGCTCATCGCCTTTGCGTGCGAGGCGGGCGCCATTCTCGGCAAATCGCCGAGCGAGCCGCGCCTCGCGCTGCGCGGCTATGCGCACGATCTCGGCCTCGCCTTCCAGATCGCCGACGATCTGCTCGACGTGCAGGGCTCGGCCGGCGAGACCGGCAAGCCCGTCAACCAGGACGCCGCCGCCGGCAAGGCGACTTTCGTGTCGATCCTCGGGGTGGAGCGCGCCCAGGCGCAGGCCCGCCTTTTGGTCGGCCAGGCCATTCGGCATCTTGAATTGTTCGGTGAGAAGGCTGACCTTCTACGCCAAGCGGCGCGGTTCGTCATCGATCGCCGCACATGAGGTAGACGCGTGGCCATCAGGAACAAAGCGGCGACGGACACAACGCCGCGGCCCGAACCGATTCCATTTTCGGCCGATCTGCGTTCGGTCGCGGTTGCGGCATGATCGCGCGCCGTACATTCGCCGCTTGGGTGGCGCTCGCGGCGCTCGCGGGCCGCGCCTCGCGCGCGCCGGCGCGGAATCGCCGGTCGCAGAGACGCAGTCCTTCTACGACGTGCTCGTCCGCGCGATGAAGGGCGGCACGCGCATCGGCTTTGCCGGACGGCGCAACCTGCTCGCGCCGGCCTGCCTGCGCTTCTTCGATTTCTCGCAGATGACGCGGCTCATGGTCGGACTGCAATGGCCGCAGCTTCCGGTCGAGCAACAGACGCAGCTCGTCGAGTCCTTCAGCGCGTTCAGCATCGCGACCTATGCCAACCGGTTCGACGGCTATGCCGGCGAGCGGTTCGAGGTCGCGAACGATCCGGTGCCGGTCGCGAACGGCGACACCATCGTCAAGAGCCGGCTCGTGGAGCAGGATGGCGAAACGGTCGAGCTCGATTACCTGATGCGCCAGAACGACGGCGCGTGGCGGACGATCGACGTCTATCTCAGCGGCACCGTCAGCGAGCTGGCGACGCGCCGCTCGGAATTCTCCTCGGTGCTGCGCCGCGGCGGCCCCTCCGCGCTGGTCGAGCTGTTGCAGCGCAAGGTGGCGGAGCTGAGCGGCTAGCGGCTAGGGCGCGTTGCCTTCGATGTCGAGATTGGGCATCGGCCCCGGGCGGCCGTGCCGCAGCTCCTCGGCGCGATGCTGGCGATAGAGGCTGCGCATCTCGGCATAGAAATCGATCGCGTTGCGTTGCAGGTCGTCGAGCGTGTCGATGTTGCGCGCGCGCAGATCGACGCCCGAGGCCGACAGGCGGCCGTAGGTTTGCGCGTTGGCCGCGCCTTGCCCGTAGAAGCCGCCGACCCAATAGCCGTACGGGTCCATGGCGCCGTCGACGCCCAGGCCGATGGCGTCGCGCGGGTTCGACGGTCCGAAGATGGGCAGCACGAGATAAGGCCCCTCGGCAAAGCCCCAATGGTCAAGCGTCTGGCCGAAATCGCCGGTCTGGCGCTCGATGCCGGTGTTGCCCGCGAAATCGACCGTGCCGCCCACGCCGAACGTGCTGTTGATGAGGAAGCGGGCGGCCGTCAGGTTCGCCGCCTGCCATTCGCCCTGCATCATGTCGTTGGCGAAGATGACGGGCTCGCCGAGATTGTGCAGGAAATTGCGGATGGCGGTGCGCGCGAAGTCCGGCACGACGGTGCTGTAGCCGATCGCCACCGGCTTGATGAAATACCGGTCGAGGTAAAGATTGAACGTGAAGATGTCACGGTTCATCGGCTCGAGCGGATCGTTCGTCGCCTCGAAATCCTTGAGCGCGGCCGGGTCGGTCGGCGGCGTGGCGCAGGCGGCCAGCGCGGCGAGCGCAGCGCTCATCGCGAAATTCGCAACACGGCGCGCTGCGGCGGGCAGGTGACGGGCCACTGAACCTCCAAGTGGGGAAAAATGCTTTATAATGATGAGACCCCCGAGCGCCGGCATGGTTAACATGCGCAGGCGCGAATGCAACAGCATTTTTGCCGCGCGCAAAAGGCCGGCGCGGCGGAGTTAACCAGTCGAATGCTAGGATGACGTTAACGACCGTCGATGTTCTCGCCCTGGCCCTCATCGGATTGAGCGCCGTGGGCTGCCTTTTTCTCGGCTTGAGCGCGCTTGCCGTGCGCCGACTGTTCGCCCGCCGCCCCGCCGCGGCAGGGGCGCGTCCGCCGGTCAGCATCCTGAAGCCGCTGTGCGGCGAGGACCCGGATCTCGCGGCCAATCTCCGTTCGTTCTGCCGCCAGGATTATCCGGAATTTCAGGTCGTGTTCGGCGTGCGCGACACGGCCGATCCCGCGGTCGCCACTGTCGAGCGGCTGATGGCGGAGTTTGCCGACGCCGATCTCGTCCTCGTGGCCGACCGGCGTCAGCGCGGCAGCAACCTCAAGGTCGCGAACCTGCACAACATGCTGCCGGCCGCGCGCCACGACATTCTCGTCATCGCCGACAGCGACATGCGCGTCAGCCCCGGCTATCTCGCCGCCGTCAGCGCACCGCTCGCCGACCCGGCGGTCGGGATCGTCACCTGCCTCTATCGCGGCGCGCCGGCCGGCGGATTGTGGTCGCGCCTCGCCTGTCTCCACATCAACCACGGCTTCCTGCCGCAGGCCGCGGTCGCCGAGGCGATCGGCGCCGGCGCCGGCTGCTTCGGCGCCTCGATCGCCTTGCGCCGCGAGACGCTCGAGCGCATCGGCGGCTTGGGCGCGATCGAGGACGATCTCGCCGACGATTACGCCCTGGGCGCCGCGGTGCGCCGCGCCGGCGGGCGGATCGAGCTGTGCCCCTATCTCGTCGACAACGTGATCGCCGAGCCGACGCTCGCGGCGCTGTTCCGGCACGAGCTGCGCTGGGCCCGCACCATCCGCCTCGTCGCGCCCTTGGGTTTCGTCGGCTCGGTCGTGACGCAGCCGGTCGTGATGGCGGCGCTCGCGGCATCGTTGGGCGTTTTCCCCGCCGCGGCGCCGGCGATGCTGGCGGTGGCGCTCGCCTGCCGCTGCGCCGGCGTCCTGGCCGTCGACCGCGCGCTCGGGCTCGAGCCCTCGCCGCTTTATCTTCTGCCCATCCGGGACGTGTTGTCGTTTGCGGTATTTGTCGCTAGCTTCTTCACGCGCCGGGTAGAGTGGCGCGACCGTACCTTCCGCGTCGGCCCTGGGGGCGAACTGACCCTCGACGGAGACAGCCGAGCATGATGAAGACTCTGTTCCTGCACCCGCCGTCCTATGAGGGGTTCGACGGCGGCGCGGGGTCGCGCTATCAGGCGCGGCGCGAGATCCGCTCGTTCTGGTATCCGACCTGGCTGGCGCAGCCGGCGGCGCTCGTGCCGGGAAGCCGCCTCATCGACGCGCCGCCCGCGCGCATGACGCTGGCCCAGGTCCTGCCGCTCGCGCGCTCGTACGAGCTGCTCGTGCTGCACACGTCGAGCCCGTCCTTCGCCAACGACGTGCGCGTCGCCGAGGCGATGAAGGACGTGAACCCCACGCTCAAAGTGGGCTTCGTCGGCGCCAAGGTGGCGGTCGAGCCGCAGGAGAGCCTCGCCGCCTCATCCGCCATCGATTTCGTCGGCCGCACCGAGTTCGACTTCACGGTGAAGGAATATGCCGAGGGCCGCGCGCCCGAGGGGATCGTCGGCTTGAGCTATCGCACCGCCGCCGGCGCGATCGTGCACAATGCCGAGCGCCCCGTGCTCGAGGACATGGATCAGCTTCCGTTCGTGACCGAGGTCTACAAGCGCGACTTGCGGATCGAGGATTATTTCATCGGCTATCTGAAGCATCCCTACGTCTCGCTCTATACCGGGCGCGGCTGCAAGTCGCGCTGCACCTTCTGCCTGTGGCCGCAGACGGTCGGCGGCCATCGCTACCGCGTGCGCAGCGTCGGCCATGTCATCGACGAGATCCGCCTCGCCAAGCATTACTTCCCGCAGGTGCGCGAGTTCTTCTTCGACGACGACACCTTCACCGACAATCTGCCGCGCGCCGAGGCGATCGCCAAGGAGCTCGGCAAGCTCGGCGTGACCTGGTCGTGCAACGCCAAGGCCAATGTGCCGCGCAAGACGCTTGCCGTGATGCGCGACAACGGCCTCCGCCTTCTGCTCGTCGGCTACGAGTCCGGCAACCAGCAGATCCTGCACAACATCAAGAAGGGCATGCTGATCGACGTGGCGCGGCGCTTCACGCGCGATTGCCACGAGCTCGGCATCACCGTGCACGGCACCTTCATCCTGGGCTTGCCCGGCGAAACCAAGGAGACGATCGAGGAGACGATCCGGTTTGCCACCGAGATCAATCCGCACACGATCCAGGTCTCGCTCGCGGCGCCCTATCCCGGCACGTTCCTGCACCGCCAGGCGGTCGAGAACGGCTGGCTCGACGCCGACAATGCCGAGCTCGTCGACGACCACGGCATCCAGATCGCGCCGCTGCAATACCCGCACCTCTCGCATCGCGAAATCTTCCATTCGGTCGAGGTCTTCTACAAGCGCTTCTATTTCCGCGCCGGCAAGATCGCCTCGATCCTGGGCGAGATGGCGCTGAGCCCCGAGATGATGCGGCGGCGCCTGCGCGAGGGCGTCGAGTTCTTCCAGTTCCTGCGCGAGCGCACGGCGGCGCCCTAAGGGCTCATCTCTCCGTCCGGGCGGCGCTCGACCGGCCCCAACAGCGCCGGCAGCACCAGGAACGTGGCGACCAGCGTGTAGAACAACGCGAGCGACAGGAGCTTGCCCATCTCGGCCGTGCCGGGATGGTCCGAGATGGCGAGGCTGCCGAACGCCGTGCCGGTCGTGAGCGCGCTGAAAAGAATCGCGCGCGCCGTGCTCGATTGCAGCAGATCGCCGTGCCCGGCGCGCCAGCGCATCACGAAATACACATCGAACGCCACGCCGATGCCGAGCATCAGCGGCAGCGTGATGATGTTGGCGAAATTGAGCGGCATGCCGAGCGCCGCCGCGGTCCCGAGCGTCAGCAATCCGGCCAGAGCCAAGGGCGCCAGCACCAGCGCCACGTCGCGCGCGCGGCGCAGCACGAGATAAAGCAGGAGCGCGATCGCGGCGAGCGCGAGCGCACCCGCGACGGCGAAGGCGTGGATCACCGTCGCGGCCGATTCCTGGATCGTCACCGGCGTCCCCGTCGCCTCGGGCGCCACGCTGCGCACGGCCTCGACGAAGCGGCGGATCGCGTCGTTGTCGGGCGCGCCGCCCTTGGGGAAGACCTGGACGCGCGCGCGCCCATCGGGCGTCAGCCAGTCGCGCTTGATGTCGTCGGGCAGAGTGGCGAGCGCGACCGGCTGCGCCGCGAGCGATTGGCGCAGACCGTCGAGCCGGGCCGGCAGCCCGGCGACGAGATTGGCCTCGAGCGCCGGCAGGACGGCGTCGCCGCGCGCAGATGCCGCGCGGAGCGCTTGCGCGAGGCGGCTTGCCGCATCGATGCCTTGCGCGCCGGCCGCCTCGAGATCCTTGATGCAATTCGCGAGCGCTGCGGCGACCTCGGCCGCGCTCGGCGCCGGCTTCGCTTGCGGCGGGCTCAGCGTCGGCCCCAGCAGCGTCGCGGCGTCGGCGAGGAGCGCGAGCTTCTTGTCCTGATCTTCCGGCACGAAGCTCGCGACCGTCACCGTCTGGGCCACCGCGGGCACGCGGTCGAGACGCTGCGCCAGCGCCTCCGCCGCAGCGACCGACGGCGCCAGGATCTCGGCCGTATAGGGCGTGTCGGTCGGATCCGATTTGAGCTCGTTCAGCACGCGCATCGCCTCGGTGTGCTGGTTCTGCAAATCGAGCGGGTTGAAATCGAAGCGCAGCCAGAAGAGCGCCGCCGCCGCCGCGAGAGCCGACCGCTCCCGCCGCCGCCAGCACCGCCTTGCGGCGCGCGACGAGCATGCCGTTGAGCGGCGCGAGGCGCGCATATCCGACCGCGTGGCGTTCGGCGCGCGGCTTCAAGAGCGCGAGCAGCGCCGGCAGCAGCGTCAGGTTGAGCGCGAGCGCGATCAGCATGCCGGTCCCGGCGATGAGGCCCAAATCCGACACGCCGGTGTAATCCGTCGGCACGAACGAGAAGAATCCGACCGATGTCGCCGCCGCCGCCACGGCCAGCGGCGGGCCGACGCCGACCGCGGTGCGAGCGAGCGCGCGGGGGAGATCGTCGGCGCGGAACCGCTCGTCGCGATAGCGCACGCTGAACTGGATGCCGAAATCGACCGCGAGGCCGATGAACAGCACGGCAAAGGCGGCCGAGATCGGATTGAGCGGCCCGACCACGCCCAACGCGAAGGTGCCGCAGGCGACGAGCCCGACCAGAAGCGTCGCGATGATCGCCACGACCAGCCGCGGCGAGCGCAGCGCCATGAAAAGCCACAGGCACAGGAGCGAGAGCGACAGCGCCGTGGTGAAGCCCGCGCCATGCGACAGCGTCGCGAGCTGGTCGTCGGAGAAGGCGACCGGGCCGGTCAAGCGCACGCTGACGCCGCGCTCGGGCGTGAGGCCGAGGGATTGGGCGGCGGCGCGAATGGCTGTGTCGGCGCGCCCGCCGGGCTCGAGCTGGCTGTAGTCCAGCACCGGCTGCGTCAGCACGAAGCGGCGCAGCTCGTGCGGGTCGGGCGTGCGCCCGCTCAGCATGGTCTGCCACGAGAGCGGCGCATAGGCGCCCTGAAGCGCGGCATCGACCGACTGCGTCACCGCCGCAAGCGGGCTCGCGAGCGCATCCTTGGCGATGTCGCCATGAGCCGCGCCCTTCGCCAGAAGATCGAGCGCGTCGAAAATTCCGCGCAGGCTCGGATCGGCGGCCAGCGTGCCGATCATGGGCTGCGCCGCGATGATCTGGTCGCAGAACGCCTGCGACGTCCGCGAGCGGCAGGAACAGCACGCCCTCGCGGCGGAAGAACGGGCCGCCCTCGGGTTCGCGCACGGTGCGGAAAAGCTCTTTCATGCCGGCGAGCCGCTTGGCGAGCGCATCGGCCGCGTCGCCCGCGAGATCGGGGCTCTTGGCGTCGATCACGATGGCGAGAAGGTCGCTCGTCCTGCGGGAAGGCGCGGTCCATCTCGGCCGCGCGCTGGCGCCACGGCAGGTCGGCGGCGATGAGCTTGTCGAAATCGGTGTCGAAGCTGATGCGGCTCGCCGTGAAAAAGGCGCCGAGGATCGCGAGCAGCAAGAGGCCGAGCACGACCGGCGCCGCATGGCGGCGGCTTCCTTCGACGAGCGCTGCGATCACGCGCTCGATCATGCGAAACGACGCCGCGCCGCCCGGCCGATCGGGGCGGAAACCGCCGTTGCGACGCACCAACACCCGATCGGCATCGGCGCTTTATTGTGGAGCGCGCGGGCCGGCGCAAGACCGGACGAGCGCGTCCCTCAGAAGGCGTAGCCGACGCGCAGCCCGACATTGGTGAGGCCCGGGTTGTGCCGCCCGAGATCGGCGTTCGAGACGTGATCAAGAAAAATTGATGTGCTCCACGGCGCGGATAAGTGCGCGCCGAATTCGAGATATTCGTGAAAGAGCACCCTCGTTCCGAGGCCCTTGTGGCTCGGGTCCGTGCTGTCGTCGGGTCCGTCGTGCACGGCGCCGCCGAGGCCGAGATTGCCGAAGAAGACCGGCGAGAAATTCGCCGTCCAGGTCAGCCCCGCATAGACATAGGAATTGCCGCCGTCGCTGTTGATGCTGACGCCGACATGGGGCCTGGGCGCAAGGATCGGGGCGAGAAAATCCGGCGAGACGAAGCGCAGCTCGCCGTTGGCATCGACGCCGCCCTCCTCGCGCACGTCGCCGAGCGGAACATCGTGCGCCAGAAGGCCGAGCTCGGCCTGGTCGAGGATGCCGCTCGCGGCGGCGGGGCGCTCCAGCGCGGTTGCCGCCAAAAGGACGAGCACAGAGGCAAACCAGCGCGTCATCTCGTCGCCCCTCACGAACGTCCGCCGCGCGCGCATGTGACACATTTTGCGTCCGCTGCCAAGCGCGAACGGCGCGCCTCGACGCCTTTTCGCGCGGCGCGATCGAACGGCACGGGAAACGGCAACAGGGTCATGGATCGGGCTTGCGCTTTCCGGCGCCCGCGTCCTGCCCTTAAGAAGTTTTGCCCCTCTGCAACCATTGGTTCCCCAGGACGTTCGCGGCGACGCAATGTCCCAAGCGATTGCATGATGGCGCCGCGCACGGTTTGGAAGGGCTTTCTTTCCCTCGCGTGCATCAGTTGCGCCGTGCGACTGCAGCCTGCGGTCGCGCGCATGGACCGGCTCGGCCTGCAACCCCTGAACCGCACCACGCTCAACCGCGTGCAGTACCGCCCGTACGATCCGCAGACCGGCCGCGAGATCGGCCGCGACGCGCTGTTGAAGGGCTACGAGTTCGAGCCGGGCCGCTTCGTCGTGATCGAGGAGCGCGAGCTTGCGGAATTGCAGGTCGAAAGCATGCGCAACATCGTGCTCGACCGCTTCCTCGATGCGGCTTCGATCGACGCGGCCTATCTCGAGACGCCCTATTATCTGCTGCCGGACGCGCCCGGATCGGCCGGATCCTACGCGCTCATCTGCGCCGCGATGGTGCGCGCCAATCGCGCCGCGATCGGCCACATCGTGCTGGGCGGGCGCGAATATGCGGCGCTGGTGCAGCCGCGCGGCCGCGGGCTCGCGCTGACGACGCTGCGCGCGGCGGCCGAGCTCCGGAGCGAGGACACGGTTTTTGCCGCGCTGGCCGAGCAACACTTCGACGGGGAGTTGATCGACAAGACCGCGCTCGTCATCGACCGGTTGAGCGGCACCTTCGATCCGCGCCGCGACTTCCGCGAGCGTTTCCAGGAAGCGTTGTTCCAGCTCGTGCAGGCGAAATTGAAGGGCGAGAAGCCGATCTTTCCGCCGCCCGTGCCGTCGCCGCGCCCGGGCGCGCTCGGCGAGGCGGTGGCCTCGAGCCTGCACCAGGTCGAGCCTGCCGAGCGCGCGCCGCCGCGCGGCTACACCACCGCCTTGCGGCAGTAGAACGCCTCCGCATATCCCGACGGCGAATTGCAGCCGATGCCCCGGAGCCGCATCAGCGCCATGAACGTCTCCGCGCGTGAACCACGCGCGCGGGCGCTGACTCGGGAAGTGCTCGAGGATCGCCGCCGTCTTGGCGCGGCAGAGCGAGAGGGCGAGCGGCACGAACAGATTCGGATTGCCGAAATCGCCGTCGTATTTCGGGATCTCGTACTCCCACACGAGATGGTCGCGGAACGTGTTGAAGGTGAGCTCCGCCACCGTGCGATGGTCCTGGTGCAGATCGTCGCGGCAATGGGTGAGGATGAGAGTGGGGCGAAAGGCCCGCTTCAGCTCCTCGAACGTCTCCTTGATGCGCGCGCTCTCGGACGGGAAGAAGCCGTCGCGAAAGCCGTGCATCTCGACCGTCGCGCGGCCTTCGCCGAGCGCACCGAGGAAGCGGCGCGCGCTCGCCTCCGCTTCGGGCCGGCGCTCGGCATTGCCGCTGAACACGACCCAGCGCACTTCGATCCCCGGCTCATCGCCGAAGAGCCGCAGCAGGAACCCGCCGCAGCCGATCTCGATGTCGTCGGGATGGGCGCCGAGGCAGAGAAGCCGCAAAGTGTCGCCGCCGCCGTCGAGGCGCAATTTGAGCATGAGGGCGCTCAGCGGCGCGCCGAAAGCTCGATCGGCTCGCGCTTCCGGGCGGGCCGCCGCTCGGGCGCGGCAACCGGGCGCGGGCTCGGATGGCGCCCGGCCGGCCGCGTCGCGCCACAAGATCCACGGCGCGTCGCCGCGCGCATAGAGCGCCTCGAGCGATTGCAGGTCCTTGAACGTGTCGATGCAGCGCCAGAACCCGTCATAGGCGTGCGTGCCGAGGCGGCGTTCGGCGATGAGGCGGCGGAACGGCTCTTCCACCAGCTCGTCGCCCGCCTTGATGTAGTCGAAGATCTTGCGGCGCAGCACGAAGAAGCCGCCGTTGATCCACGAGTTGGCGCTCAGCACGTCGTCGATCGCGGCGACCGATCCGTCGTCCCGGCGGGTCACGAAGTGGAACGTCGTGTTGGGCCGCACCGACAGGAACGTGGCGACGTGGCCGCTCCTCATGAACGGATCGACCATGCTCGGGAGATGGAAATCGGTCAGCCCGTCGGCATAGTTCGCGAGGAACACCTCCTCGTTCTTGAGGTGCGGCGCCACCGCGGCCAGGCGCTGCCCGATGTTCGCATCCATGCCGGTATCGACGAAGGTGATGCGCCAGTCGTCGATGTCGCGCTGCAAGAGCTCGATCTTGCGCCCGCCCTCGGACATCACGAAGTCGTTCGAGCGGCATTCGTTGTAGGTGAGGAAATAATCCTTGATGACGTCGCTCTTGTGGCCGAGGCACAGGATGAAGTCGCGGTGCCCGAAATGCGCATAGTATTTCATCACCCACCAGATGAGCGGGCGATAGCCGATCGGCACCATCGGCTTCGGGATCTTGTCGGAATACTCGCGCAAGCGCATCCCGAGCCCGCCGCAGAACAGAACCACGCGCATCGGCAAATCTCCCGCTTCAGGGATGGATCGAAACTTCCGGGATCGGCACGACGAACTTGCCGCCCCAGCCGCGGATGAAGGCCATCTGCTCCATGATCTCGTCCTTGAAGTTCCACGGCAGGATCAGGAGATAGTCGGGCCGCGTCTGGGCGATGCGCTCGGGCGGCAGCACCGGGATGTGCGTTCCCGGCAGGAACTTGCCGTGCTTGTAGGGATTGCGGTCGACCGTGTAGTCGAGGAAGTCGGTGCGCACGCCGCAATAATTGAGGAGCGTGTTGCCCTTGCCCGGCGCGCCGTATCCCACGACCGATTTGCCGCCGCGCTTGGCCGCGATGAGGAAATCGAGCAGCTTGCGCTTCGTCTCCTTGACCCGCTCGGCGAAGCTCGCATAGGCCGCGAGCTCGCCCAATCCGGCGGCGCGCTCGCGGGCGATGAGGTGGGCGACGCGCGGCGAGGTCGCATCGGGCGCCCCGTCGTGGCACGCGAACAGGCGAAGCGATCCGCCATGCGTCCACAGCTCCTCGACATCGATGAGGCGCAGCCCGTGCGCGGCGAGGATGCGCTCCGCCGTCATCAGCGAGAAATACGAGAAATGCTCGTGATAGATGGTGTCGAACTGGTTTTCCTCGATGAGCCGCAGGAGATGCGGGAATTCGAGCGTGACATGGCCCTCGGGCTTCAGCAGCGCGGCGATGCCGGCGACGAAATCGTTGATGTCCGGCACTTGCGCCAGCACGTTGTTGCCGATGACGAGGTCGGCCGCCTTGCCCTCGGCCACGAGCTCCGCGGCAAGGTCGCGCCCGAAGAAGCGGGTGAGCGTAGGGACGCCCTTTTCCTCGGCCGCCTTCGCGACGTTCTCGGCCGGATCGATGCCCAAGCACCTCGAAGCCGCGCGCGAGGAAGAACTGCAGCAGGTATCCGTCGTTGCTCGCAAGCTCGACGATGCGGCTGGCGCGGCCGAGCGCGAAGCGCTCGATCGCCATCGCGGCATAGCGCCGCGCGTGCTCGACCCACGAGCTGGCGTAGGACGAGAAATAGGCGTATTCGCGGAAGATGTGCTCGGGCGCCACGTATTGCTCGACCTGCGCCAGGAAGCAGCTTCCGCACACGCGCACGTTCAACGGATAGAACGGCTCCATCTCGTTCAACTGCGTCTCGGCGAGAAAGCTCTCGCACAGCGGCGACATGCCGAGATCGACGAAGGCGTGCAAAGCGCCGCCGCAGAACCGGCATCCTGAACGAGGCGAGGCGTGTGGCATCGGGCGCGTCAATGTTGGCGGCGAAATCTCTGGCTTCACGCTTGTCGCGATCCGCGCGTGAACCGCGCAAGAGAACGCCGCCTGAAAAGGATTGTTCCGGGTGCTTGCCTCGGGAACGCCGGCGGGCTTTCCTCTCTCCCGGCGAACGGGTGGAGAGCGGGAGAAATGCCAGGGACAGAGGATCGCAGCGTGCTCGGCCTCGCCGCTGCGCTCGGCGCGGGCAAGACCACAAGTCGCGCGCTGGTTGAAGAAGCGCTCGCCAACATCGCCGATCGCGCGACCTTCATTTCGCTCGCGCCCGATGCGCGCGACGTGGCCGACGCGCAGGACCGGCTGCGCCGCGCGGGCTATGCCGCCTCGCCGCTCGCGGGCCTGCCGGTCTCGGTCAAGGACCTGTTCGACATCGCCGGCGAGCGCACGCTCGCGGGCTCGAAGGCGTTGGACGACCGGCCGCCGGCCGCGCGCGACGCCGCGATCGTCCAGCGCTTGAAGGCGGCGGGCGCCGTCATCGTCGGCCGCACCAACATGACCGAGTTCGCCTATTCCGGCGTCGGCATCAATCCGCATTACGGCACGCCGGGCAATCCCTACGACCGCGCGCGCATTCCCGGCGGCTCGTCCTCGGGCGCCGCGGTCTCGGCCAAGGACGGCTCCTCGGTCGTCGCGATCGGCACCGATACGGGCGGCTCGGTGCGCATCCCCGCGGCGCTGTGCGGCCTCGTCGGCTTCAAGCCGACGGCGCGCCGGGTGCCGACGACCGGCGCGTTTCCGCTCTCGACCACGCTCGATTCGGTCGGGCCGCTCGCGCGCACCGTGGCGTGCTGCGCCATCGCGGATGCGGTGCTGGCGGGCGAGCCGCCCGAGGTTCCGCCGCCGCGCGATGTGGCGGGGCTGCGCCTCGCCGTGCCGCAGGCGGTCGTGCTCGGCGGGCTCGACGATGCCGTCTCGGCATCGTTCGCGCGCGCGCTATCGGCGCTGTCGCGCGCCGGCGCGCAGGTGACGGACCTGGCCGCTCGCGGAGCTGTCGGATTACGCCCGGATCAACGCGACCGGCGGCTTCTCCCCGCCCGAGGCGTTCGCCTGCCACCGCGAGCTTCTGGCGCGCCGCGGCGCCGAATACGACCCGCGCGTCAAGCGCCGCATCGAGGGCGGGCGCGACATGAGCGCGGCCGACTACGTGACGCTCGTTTCGCGAACGCAGGAGTTTCATCGCCCGCATCGACGCCGCAACCCAGGGCTTCGACGCGCTCCTTTGGCCGACCGTGCCGATCGTGGCGCCGCCGATAGCCGCCCTCGCCGAGGACCGCGAGTACACGCGCCTCAACCTGCTCATCCTGCGCAATCCGGCGATCGTCAATTTCCTCGACCGCTGCGCCGCTCACGCTGCCGATCGAGCGGGCGGGCGAGGCGCCGGTGGGCCTCATGCTGGTCGGCCGGCACGGCGAGGACCGCGCGCTCCTCGGCCTGGCGCTCGGCATCGAGGCGGCGCTCGCGGCGTCGCGCGCGTGAGTTATTGCCGTCCGTCGCTGTCGAGGCGCAGCGTCACGGGGCCCAAGGTGCCGAGCAGCGGCGGCAGCACGTCGCCGAGCGAGGGGCCGGCGGCCAGGCGCTGGCGCCCCTGGAACAGGGCATAGTCGCCCGCGCGCGCGCCGGGCGCGGCCTTCACGACCGTGAAGAGCGCGCTTTCCTGGGTCGCGCGGAACACCGAGAACAGCGCCGCCTCGTCCTGCTGGTCGATGGCATAGTCGCGCCATTCGCCACGCACCACCTGCCGGCTGTAGATGGACAGGAGCTGATTGAGTTCCGGGCGGGTGAAGAAGACGCGCTTTTGCTTGCGCCGATGATCGGCGAGACGGACGACCTTGCTCATGCCGGGGCACAGTTTTTCCCATTTCCGAGGCAACGTCCAGATGGAAGCTTCCGGGGTCCTTGGCGCACCGTCCGGCGCCCGCTAAGCTCGCGCCTTTGGTGCGCCAGAGGTTTCTTCGTGAGCGACATTTTCCGCGAAATCGACGAGGAGCTGCGGCGCGACAACTTCTTCAAGCTGTGGCAGCGCTACGGCAAGTACGTGATCGTGGCGGCGGTGGTGCTGATCGCGGCGACGGCGGTCGCGATGGGCTGGCGCGAGTACCAGTCGCGCCAGCGCCAGGCCGAGGGCGTGCGCTATGCGGCGGCGCTCGCTCTCGCGGGCCAGGGCAAGGACCAGGAGGCGGCGGGCGCCTTTGCCGCGCTCGCGCAAGCCTCGAACGCGGGCCGCGCCGTGCTGGCCCGGTTCGAGGAAGCGGCGCTCAAAGCGAAGTCCGGCGACCGCGATGGCGCGCTCGCGCTCTATGGCGCGCTCGCGGGCGATGGCGGCATCGATCAGGCCTATCGCGACCTCGCGAATCTTTTGGCGGCCCGGCTCGAGCTCGACAAGGACCCGAAGGACGCGGCCGAGCCGCCTCGCGCCCCTGACCGACGCCGGCAATCCCTGGCACGCGAGCGCGCTCGAGCTGACGGCGGTCGCGGCGCTCGACCAAGGCGACAAGACGACGGCGCGCGCGACATATCAGCGCCTTGCCGACGATCTCGCGGCGCCGCAGGGCGCCCGCGCGCGCGCTGCGGAAATGGTCGCGGCGCTCGGGCAATGACGAAGACTTCGCGTTCGCGCTTGGCGCGGGTGGCGCTCGCCGTCGCGCTCCTGTCGCTCGCCGGCTGCGACTGGATCGGCGGTCTTTTCGCCGACAAGAAGGATCCGCTTCCGGGCAAGCGCATCTCGGTCTTGACCCTCGATCAGCCGATCAAGGTCGATGCCAACCTGAAGACCGACCGGGTCATGCTGCCGGCGCCGTTCGACAATCCCGCCTGGCCCGATGCGGGCGGCTATCCGAGCCACGCGATGTACCATCTCGCGCTCGGCGACGACATCAAGCGCGCCTGGGACAGCGACGCCGGCCAAGGGGCGAACGATTACGGCCGCGTCACGGCGCAGCCGGTGATATCCGACGGGCGCGTCTTCACCATGGACTCGCTCGACGTCGTCACCGCGTTCGATGCGCAAAGCGGCAAGCGCCTGTGGCGCGTCGATCCCGAGCCCAAGGACGCGCGCGACCAGACCTATGGCGGCGGCGTCGCCGTTGCCGACAACCGCGTCTATGTCACGACCGGCTATGCCCAGGCTCTGGCGCTCGACGCCGCGACCGGCAAGGAGATCTGGCGCCAGAATCTCAACGCGCCCTCGCACGGCGCGCCGACGGTCGCGGACGGCCGCGTCTTCGTCATCACCGTCGAGAACCAGCTTCAGGTGCTGGCGGCCGACGATGGCCGTGCGCTGTGGACGCATAACGGCCTGCCCGAGCCCGCGAGCCTTCTCGGCGCGGCGAGCCCGGCGGTCGAGGGCGACATCGTGGTCGTGCCCTACACATCGGGCGAGCTGTTCGGGCTGCGCGTCGAGAACGGCCGCGTGCTGTGGTCCGACAACCTCGCGACCTCGCAGCCCTTGGGCGCGCTCAACTCGATCGCCGACGTGCGCGGCCAGCCGGTGATCGACCGCGACCGCGTCTTCGCGGTCTCCAACAGCGGCCTCATGGTGGCGATCGACCTGCGCACCGGCGACCGCGTGTGGGAGCAGGATATCGGCGGCACGCACGAGCCGTGGGCCGGCGGCGATTACGTCTATGTGCTCGCCAACAACGACGAGCTCGCGTGCCTGCGCCGTCAGGACGGCAAGGTCGCCTGGGTGCGCGTGCTGCCGCGCTACGAGGACGAGGTGAAGAAGAAGCACCCGCTCGTGTGGACCGGGCCGGTGCTCGCCGGCGACCGGCTCATCGTCGTCTCGTCCGAGGGCGAGGCCGTGTCGCTCTCGCCCTACACCGGCGCTCCGCTCGGCACGCACGGAGTTTCCGGACGGCGTCTTCGTCACGCCGTCGGTCGCCGGCAAGACGCTCTACGTCATCACCGACGAGGCCGACCTCTACGCGCTGCGCTAGGGGGAGGGGCGTGACCTTCACCGTCGCGATCCTCGGCCGGCCCAATGTCGGCAAGTCGACTTTGTTCAACCGGCTCGCGGGACGGCGCCTGGCGCTGGTCGACGACACGCCGGGCGTGACGCGCGACCGGCGCGAGGCCGACGGGCGCTTGGGCGATCTGCGCTTCCGCATGATCGACACGGCCGGGCTCGAGGACGCGGCGCCGGGCGAGCTTGCGGCGCGCATGCGGGCGCAGACCGAGCGCGCGCTCGAGGATGCCGACGTGGCGCTCCTCCTCGTCGATGCGCGCGCCGGCGTGATGCCGCTCGACCGCCATTTCGCCAACTGGCTGCGCCGCGCGCACAAGCCCGTGATCCTGGTCGCCAACAAGGCCGAGGGCGCGGGCTTCGCCGCCGCGGTCGAGGCGTTCGACCTGGGGCTCGGCGATCCCGTGCCGGTCTCGGCCGAGCATGGCGAGGGGCTCCATGCGCTGTTCGAGGCGCTGGCGCCGCTTGCCGATGCGGCCGAGCGCGCGCCGCCGCCGGCCGAGGGCGAGGAGCGCGCGCTTGAAGCTCGCCATCGTCGGCCGGCCCAATGTCGGCAAGTCGACACTCGTCAACCGCCTCCTCGGCGAGGAGCGCATGCTCACCGGGCCCGAGCCCGGCATCACGCGCGACGCGATCGCGCTGCCGTGGCACTGGAAGGGGCGCCGGATCGAGCTGTGCGACACGGCCGGAATGCGCCGCCGGCCCAAGGTCGAGGGCAAGCTGGAAAAGCTCGCCGTCGGCGATGCGCTGCGCGCGATCCGCTTCGCCGAGGTCGTGGTGCTGGTGGTGGACGCGACGCAAGCCTTGGAGCGCCAGGACCTGACCATCGCGCGGCTCGTCGCCGACGAAGGGCGCGCGCTCGTCCTCGCGGTCAACAAATGGGACCTCGTCGCCAAAAAGAAGGACGCGCTCGCGGACCTCAAGGAAACGCTCGAGCAATCGCTGCCGCAGCTCGCGGGGCTCAGCGCGGTCACGATCTCGGCGCTCGAGGGCAAAGGCCTCGACCGGCTGATGCAGAGCGTGCTCGCGGCGGAAGAGGCGTGGAACCGGCGCATCCCGACGCCGCGCCTCAACCGCTTCCTCGCCGAGGTGCAGGAGCGCAATCCGCCGCCGCTCGTTTCCGGCCGGCGCCTGCGCTTGCGCTATGCGACGCAGGTCAACGTGCGCCCGCCGACCTTCGCGCTCTTCGCGTCCAAGCCGGGCGAGCTGCCGGACTCCTATCGCCGCTATCTCACCAACCTCCTGCGCGAGACGTTCGACCTGCCCGGCGTGCCGATCCGCATGATGCTGCGCAAGGGGCCCAATCCTTACGCCGAGGACGGGCGGCGGCTAAGATAGGGCGAGGAAAGACGGGGAAAGACATGGGTCCCTTTGGCATCGGTCAGCCGGTGAGCCGCTTCGAGGATGCGCGGCTGTTGCAGGGCGGCGGGCGCTTCATCGACGACGTGAACGTGCCCGGCCAGGCTTATGCCGTGCTGCTGCGCTCGCCGCATGCGCACGCGAAGATCGCGCGGCTCGACACCGTTGCCGCCAAGGCCATGCCGGGCGTGCTCGGCATCTTCACGCAGGCCGATATCGCCGCCGCCGGGCTCGGCACGACGACGGTGCAGTTCCAGAGGAAGCGCCCGGACGGCTCGCCGCTCTTCGCGCGCCCGCACCCGGGCCTGGCGAAGGAGCGCGTGCGCTATGTCGGCGACCCGGTGGCGCTCGTCGTGGCGGAAACGCTGGCCGAGGCGAAGGACGCGGCCGACGCGATCGATGTCGCCTACGACGCGCTTCCGCCGGTGACTTCGACCGCGGCCGCGGTCGCGCCGGGTGCGGCGACCGTGTGGGACGAATGTTCCGACAACGTCTCGCACCTGTTCGAGACCGGCAACAAGGCCGCGACCGAAGCCGCCTTCGCCAAGGCCGCGCATGTCGTGACGCGGCGCTACGACATCACCCGCGTCCACGCGCAGTTCATGGAGCCGCGCGGCGCCATCGGCGTGTGGGATGCGCGCGAGGAGCGCTACACGCTCTATGCCGACGTGCAGTATCCCCATCGCGTGCGGCAGATGCTGGCGAACGCCATCTTCAAGGTGCCCGAGCAGGCGATCCGCGTCGTCGCCGGCGACGTGGGCGGCGGGTTCGGCACCAAGGGCTGGCAGTATGTCGAGCACCGCCTCGTGCTGTGGGCGGCCAAGAAACTCGGCCGGCCGGTCAAATGGCGCTGCGAGCGCAGCGAGGCGCTGCTTGGCCGACGAGCATGGCCGCGACGTCCTGGCCGATGTCGAGCTGGCGCTCGGCGCCGACGGCAAGTTCCTCGGCGCTGCGCGTCAGGACGATCAGCAATATCGGCGCCTATCTCTCGTCCGACCGCAACCTCCTCGCCACCTTCACGAGCCTCGGCGCGATCGTCGGCACGTACGACTTCCCCGCGGCGCACGCGCATCTGACCGTCGCCTTCAGCAACATGAGCGCGACCGCGCCCTATCGCGGCGCCGGCCGGCCCGAGGCGATCTACATGATCGAGCGCATCATCGACGATGCCGCGCGCGAGCTCGGCATGGACCGGCTCGAGCTGCGGCGCAAGAACCTGATCGCGTCCTCGGCCATGCCGTACAAGACGCCGCTGGGCGGCCTCTCCTACGATTGCGGCGAGTTCCGCCGCAGCATGGACATGGCGGAAAAGATCGGCGATCTCGCGGGATTCGCGGCGCCGGCGCGAGGCATCGAAAAAGCGCGGCAAGCTGCGCGGGCTCGCCGTCGTCAACGCGATCGAGCGCGCCGCGGGCCCGGGCGCCGAGTTCGCCGAGGTGCGCTTCGACACGAGCGGCGGCGCCACGCTGCTGATGGGCAGCAAGAACCAGGGGCAGGGGCATCCGACCGTCTTCCGCCAGATCCTGATCGAGACGCTCGGGCTCGATCCGAGCGACATCCGCTTCACCGACGGCGACACCGACGTGGTCGCGTTCGGCATCGGCACCAACGGCTCGCGCTCGACCGTGATCGGCGGCACCGCGATCCGCATCGCGGCCGAGAAGGTCGCGGCGAAGGCAAAGCGCCTCGCCGCGCATCTGCTCGAGGCGAGCGAGGCGGATGTGAGCTTCGCCGATGGCCGCTTCCGCATCGAAGGCACCGACCGCGGCATGAGCCTCAAGGAGGTCGCGCGCGCGTCATATCAGGTCAACCGCCTGCCCAAGGGCATGGAGCCCGGCCTCTACGAGACCGGCACCTTCGCGCCGACGCAGGACACCTATCCCAACGGCTGCCACGTGTGCGAGGTCGAGATCGATCCCGGCACCGGCGCGGTCGAGATCGTCGTCTTACGCCGTCGTCGACGATGTCGGCACCGTCATCAATCCCAAGACGCTTGAAGGGCCAGATCCACGGCGGCGTGGCGCAGGGCGCGGGCCAGGCGCTGATGGAGCGCGTCGTCTACGAGCGCGAATCCGGGCAGCTCCTGACCGCGTCCTTCATGGACTACGCGATGCCGCGCGCCGACGACATGCCGCTGTTCGAGGTCGAGAGCAATCCGGTGCCGACGAAGCTCAATCCGCTGGGCGCCAAGGGCGCGGGCGAGGCGGGCACGGTCGGCGCGCTGCCCGCGGTGATGAACGCGGTGGTCGATGCGCTTGCGCTCGGCCGGCGCGCCGGCCATCGACATGCCGGCGACGCCCGAGCGCGTCTGGCGCGCGCTTCACGCCGACGCGGCTAGAGTGTGATCCGCTCAAATGGAGCACATTCCTTACGACTGTCATTGCGAGCGAAGCGAAGCAATCTCGTGCCGCCATCGAGATTGCTTCGGAGCATGCGCTCCTCGCAATGACAGTATCGATCTCGCAGGTTTGGCCGGATCGCAGCTTCTAGAGTCATTGCAGCCTTCAAATAATCTCCCTCCCCCCTTGAGGGGAAGGGCAGGGGTGGGGGGTTTCCCCCTGAGGGGAGGCAGGGTGTGCCAAGACCAGACGCCGGCGAGTATTGAAGCGCACGGAGTAGGAGCCGTCCAGAGGTCGGTACTTCGGCCATGACGACCTGTAAAATTCCCGCGGCTCGGGCGCGACCGCTACTCTCCAGCACGATCGGGTTCGCGAGCTTGCCGATGCCGGTGATCTCGATCTCGCAGGTCTGGCCGGGCCGCATGTTCTCGGGCACGCCGTCGGTGCCCATCCAGATCACGTCGCCGGGATGGATGGTGACGTATTTCGTCATGCGCTCGATGAAGTCCTCGACGCTGAAGATCATGTCGCCGGTGGCGAAATTCTCGACCTCCTTGCCGTCGAGCTTCACGATCGTGCGCATCTTGCGGTAGTCGAGGCCGGTGACGATCCACGGCCCCATCGGCTTGAACGTATCCGTGTCCTTGCCGCGCCACATGGTGCGGTCGCCGCGCTGCCAGGCGCGCTCGCTCACGTCGTTGCCGATGGTCCAGCCGAACACGTGCTCGAGCGCCTTCTCCTTCGGGATGTTCTTGCCCTTCTTGCCGACGATTGCGACGAGCTCGGCCTCGTACTGGAACTCGTTGCCCGCGTCCTTCGGCTTCACGATCGCCTCGCCGTTGGCGATGATGGCGTTGGGCGAGCGATAGCCGATATCGGCGGCATCCGGGAATTTCGGCTCGGCGTTGCGCTTTGCCGCCATCTTGATGACGTGGCTCCGGTAATTGACGCCGGCGCAATAGAACGTGCCGGGGACGAGCGGCGCCAGAAGCTTCACGGCGGCGAGCTTGTGCTTTGCGGGCGTGACGCTTGTGCTCGCCCCACGGCATGCCGTCGATCTCGGTGATGCTGTCGCCCTCGACGATGCCGTAAACGCGCCGTTCCGCCGGATTCAAAGCGGCACCAGATCATCCTCGCCTCCGCCTCTTTTGACGGATGCTACGCCGTCTCGGCGAGGAGCGAAAGCTGGGTCTGGACCTTGCCGGCGTCGTGATCGACGAGCGGGATCGCGTAGTCGCCGGTGAAGCACGCGTCGCAATATTGCGGCGCCTTGGCGTTCCTGCCTTTCTCGCCGACCGCGCGATAGAGCCCGTCGATCGACACGAAGGCGAGGCTGTCGGCGCCGATGAACTGCTCCATCTCCTTCACCGACATGTGCGAGGCGAGGAGCTGTTCCTTGGTCGGCGTGGCGATGCCGTAGAAGCAGGGATGCGTCGTCGGCGGGCTCGAGATGCGCATGTGCACCTCGCGCGCGCCGGCCTGGCGCATCATCGCCACGATCTTGGTCGAGGTCGTGCCGCGCACGATCGAATTGTCGACCAGGATGACGCTCTTGCCGTCGAGGATGCGGTTGGCGTTGTGCTTCAATTTGACGCCGAGATTGCGGATCTGGTCGGTCGGCTCGATGAAGGTGCGGCCGACATAATGGTTGCGGATGATGCCGAGCTCGAACGGCAGGCCGCATTCGGCGGCATAACCCAACGCCGCCGGCACGCCCGAATCCGGCACCGGGATCACCATGTCGGCCGGCACGTGGCTCTCGCGCGCGAGCTCGGCGCCGATGCGCTTCCGTGCGTCATAGACGTTGACGCCGTCGACCAGGCTGTCGGGCCGCGCGAAATAGATGTACTCGAAGATGCAGAGGCGCTTCCTCGCGCGGTCGAACGGCTTGACGCTGCGCAGGCCGTGGGCTCCGATCACCACCATCTCGCCGGCCTGCACGTCGCGCTCGAAGCTCGCGCCGATGATGTCGAGGGCGCAGCTCTCGCTCGCCACGATCCACGCATCGCCGAGCTTTCCCAGCACCAGCGGCCGCACGCCCAACGGATCGCGCACCGCGATCACGCCCTCCGAGGAGATCGCAACCAGCGAGTAGGCGCCCTGCACCTGGCGCAGCGCGTCCACCAGGCGCTCCTCGACGCTCTCCTTGAGGCTCGTCGCGATCAGGTGGACGATCACCTCGGTGTCGCTGGTCGATTGGAACAGGCTGCCGCGGCGCACGAGCTGGCGGCGCAGGTGCCAGGAATTGGTCAAATTGCCGTTGTGGCAGATGGCGAGCCCGCCGAACTCGAAATCGGCGAAGAGGGGCTGGATGTTGCGCTGCGCCACCTCGCCCGTCGTGGCATAGCGCACGTGGCCGATGGCGGAGTGGCCGGAAAGACGCGAGATCACGTCCTTCGAGCTGAAATTGTCGCCGACATGGCCGGGGCTGCGATGGGCATGGAACTGCTCGCCGTCGAAGGCGACGATGCCGGCCGCCTCCTGGCCGCGATGCTGGAGCGCGTGCAGGCCCAGCGCCGCCAAGGCCGCGGCCTCGCCATGGCCCCAGACGCCGAACACGCCGCATTCCTCGTGCAGCGCGTCATCAGCCTCGAATGGATGCGTGGTCAGCATGCGCCGGCCTTACTGCCTCGCCCGAAAGATGGGTACGAAATCGAGCGGTGTCGAGGCGCCCCTCTTCTACACGGATCGCTCGTTTCGCGCCAGTGTCAGCGGCCTTGCGCCGGCGCATCCTGGTTCTTGTCGAGCTGCTGGATGAGCTGGTTCAAGCGCTGCTGGTCCTCGCTCGAGGGGCGGGGGCCGGTGCCCGTACCCCCGTCCTGGCGCGCGGCTGGTATGCTGTAGGCGCGCAGCGCGTTCTCGAACTGGTTCTGCAGATTCTGCTGCGGCGCCATCTGCAAGGCGCGGTCCCGGAACGAGCCGGGCACGAATCGCGCGATCGCGAGCGAGGCGTTGGTAAAGAGCGGCGCCGTGCGCGATTGCGCCAGCCAGTTCGGCCTTTCGCCTTTCTGCGGCAGCACGAACGAGAGCGCCAGGAAGCCGATCGTCACCAGAAGCGCGCCGCGCCCGAGGCCGAAGAGCAGTCCCAGCGTGCGGTCGAGCGCCGACAGCGAGCTGTGCTTCACCCGGCGCGAGATCATGCCGGCGACGATGGTGAGCACGACGAGCGTCACGATGAACAAGACGCCCGCCGCCACGCCGTCGGCGACCGTGCCCTTCGGCACATAGCGCTCGGCGATCGGACGCAGATAGGGCAGGCCATAGAGCGCCACGGCGGTGGCGCCGAGCCAGCTCGCGATCGACAGGCACTCGCGCACGAATCCCCGCGCGAACGCCATCAGCCCCGACAGCACGATCACGCCCACGACGCAGATGTCGAGCGAGTTCATGCCACCGCCCCGCCGACGCGCCGCGGCGGCCGGGGCGCGGGGGGAGCCCGGTCCTCGAACATGGCAACGAGCGCGCGCACATGCGCGATCTCCCTCAGCTCGAGTCCGGACTCGGACCCCGTGCGGCGCCGCGGCGGCAGGATCGCGGCCGAGAAGCCGAGCTTCGCCGCCTCTTTGAGGCGCGCGTCGGCCTGGCCCACCGCGCGCACCTCGCCCGACAGCCCGATCTCGCCGAACACGACCGTGTCCGGCGGAACGGGCGCGCCGGTCAGCGCCGAGAGCAGCGCCGCCGCCACGGCGAGATCGGCGGCGGGCTCGGCGATGCGCAGGCCGCCGGCGACGTTGAGATAGATGTCGCGCGCGCCGAACTCGACGCCGCAGCGCGCTTCGAGCACGGCCAGCACCATGGCGAGCCGGTTGCCGTCCCAGCCCACGACCGCGCGCCGCGCCGTGCCGTAGGAGCTGGGCGCGACCAGCGCCTGGATCTCGACCAGCATCGGCCGCGTGCCTTCGATCCCGGCGAAGACGGCGCTGCCCGAGGCGGGCGCCTGGCGCTCGCCCAGGAACAGCGCCGAGGGATTCGGCACTTCGCTCAAGCCCGCGTCGGTCATCTCGAACACGCCGATCTCGTCGGTCGGCCCAAAGCGGTTCTTGACGGCGCGCAGGATGCGGAACTGGTGGCCGCGCTCGCCCTCGAAATAGAGGACGGCGTCGACCATGTGCTCGAGCACGCGCGGCCCGGCGATCAATCCGTCCTTCGTCACGTGTCCCACCAGCATCACGGTAAAGCCGCGGCGCTTGGCCAGCCGAATCAATTCCTGGGCCGAGGCGCGCACCTGGCCGACCGTGCCCGGCGCGCTGTCGAGCTGATCCAGATACATGGTCTGGATCGAATCGACGACGACGAAGTCGGGCGGGTCGGCGCGGTCGAGCGAGCCGGCGATGTCGCGGATGCTGGTCGCGGCCGCGAGCATGACGGGCGCCGCCTTGATGCCGAGCCGCTCGGCCCTGAGCCGCACCTGGTCGAGCGATTCCTCGCCCGAGATATAGGCGCAGCGCAGCGTCCCGCCGGCGCGGCCCTGCGCCAGCGCCGCCGCGATCTGCAGCAGCAGGGTCGATTTGCCGATGCCCGGATCGCCGCCGACGAGGAGCGCCGAGCCCGGCACCAGTCCGCCGCCGCACACGCGGTCGAATTCCTCGACGCCGCTGAGCCGCCGCGTGAGCTTCTCGTGCGCGGCATCGAGTCGCTCATAGGCGAGCTTGCCGCGCGCGCCGCCCAATCCCTTCGGCACGACGCCGGCCGTCTCCTCGGCGAGCGAGTTCCACGCGCCGCAGGCATCGCACTTGCCGCTCCATTTCGGATGCGCGGCGCCGCATTGCTGGCAGACGTAACGGGTTTCGGGCCGCGCGGCCATGGCCATTTCCCGCGCTCAGAGCGCGCGGACCTCCATCTTGATGGGGCCGTCCGCGCGGCCGTGCACGAACTGGTCGACGAACGGATTGCCCGAGTGCTCGAGCTCGCTCGCGACGCCGTTCCAGATGATCCTGCCGCGATAGATCATGGCGACGCGGTCGGCGATCTTGCGCGTCGAGACCATGTCGTGCGTGATCGAGATCGCGGTCGCGCCGAGATCGTGCACGCACTTGACGATGAGATCGTTGATGACGTCGGCCATGATCGGGTCGAGCCCGGTCGTGGGCTCGTCGAAGATGATGATCTCCGGCTCGGCGGCGATGGCGCGCGCCAAGGCGACGCGCTTCTGCATCCCGCCGGACAGCTCGGACGGGCGCAGCTCGCCCACCTCGGGCCCCAATCCGACATTGCCGAGCTTCTCGATGGCGATGTCCTTGGCGTGCCGGCGCTCCATGCCGCGGCCCTGGATGAGGCCGAACGCGACATTCTCCCATACGCTGCAGCGAGTCGAACAAGGCCGACCCCTGGAACAGCATGCCGAACTTGCGCATCACCGCCTCGCGCTCGGCGCCGCCCAAGTTGAGCGTCTCGACGCCGTCGATCTTGACCGAGCCGGCATCGGGCTCGAGGAGGCCGAGGATGCATTTCACCAGCACCGATTTGCCGGTGCCCGAGCCGCCGATCACGACGAGGCTCTCGCCGACCGCCACGTCGAGATCGATGCCGTCGAGGACGAGCTTCGGCCCGAACGATTTTCTGAGGCCGCGCACGGCGATCTTGAGAGCGTCGGCCATCGCTAGAACAGCACGCTGGTGAGGAGATAGTCGACCAGCAGCACGAGGATCGAGGCCGACACGACGGCATAGGTCGTGGCCGCGCCCACGCCCTGCGCGCCGCCCCTCGAGTTGTAGCCGAAATAGCAGCCCATCATGGTGACGATGAAGCCGAACACGGCCGCCTTGATGAGGCCGGAATAGATGTCCTCGGAGCGCAGATTGTCGGCCGTCTGGCCGAGATATCCGCCGGCGTTGAAGCCGAGCTTGTAGGTGCTGACCAGGAAGCCGCCGAACACGCCGATCACGTCGGCGACCAGCACCAGCGCCGGCATCGTCGCGACGCCGGCGATGATGCGCGGCACGACGAGGTACTTGAACGGGTTGGTCGAAAGGGTCGAGAGCGCGTCGATCTGATCGGTCACGCGCATGGTGCCGACCTCGGCCGCGATCGCGGCGCCGATCCGCCCCGCCACCATGAGCGCGGCGATCACGGGCCCCAGTTCGCGCGTCATCGACAGCAGCACCACGGTCGCGACCGCCCCTTGCGCGGCAAAGCGCGCGAAGCCGGTGTTGGTCTGCAGCGCCAGCACCATGCCGGTGAAGATCGCGGTCAAGCCCACGACCGGCAGCGAGTAATAGCCGATATCGACGACCTGGCGCAGGATGAGGCGGAGATAGATCGGCGGCCGCACGCAATGCGACACGGCCGTGAGCGCGAAGAGCGCGAAGCGCCCGGCCGCGACGAGGAAGCCGAGAAAAACCCGGCCGACCGACGCCAGGAAGTGCAGCATCAGCCGGTCCCGCCGCGATAGATCCTGAGCGCGCGGCGCCCGATCGAGGTCAGAATCTCGTAGCCGATCGTGCCCGCCGCCGCGGCCGCGTCGTCGACGCCATAGCTCTCGTCGATGAGGTCGGCGAGCGCGCCGGGCGCCGCCGCGCGCGGATCGATCTCGCTCACATCGACCGTCATCAGATCCATGGAGATGCGTCCGACGATAGGGGCTCGTTTCCCGGCGATGCCGACGCTGCCGCGCTGGCTCCCCGACCTGAGCCAGCCATCGGCATAGCCCGCGGCGACGGTGGCGATGCGGCCGGCGCTGGCCATGCGGTGGGCGGCACCGTATCCCACGCTCCTGTCGCGGTCAACGTCGCGCACCTGCAGGATGCGCGCCTTGAGCCGCACCACGCTCAGCATCGGATTGGCGCGGCCCGGCACCGGGTTGACGCCATAAAGCGCGGCACCCGGACGGACGAAATCGAAGTGATAGGCGGGGCCGAGATAAATCCCCGAGGAGCCGGCGAGGCTCGCCGGCGCCTTTGGCAGGCGGGCGAGCGCCGCGGCGAAAGGCAACCCGCTGCGCCTCGTTCATGGGATTGTCGGGCTCCTCGGCGCAGGCGAGGTGCGACAGGATGGCGGCGAGTCGCACGCCCGCGAGCAGGGTCGGCTCGGCCGCGAGCCGGTCGAGCTCGCCGGGCGCAAGCCCGAGCCGGTTCATGCCGGTGTCGATGTGCAGCATCGCCCTGTGCTCGCCCTTGGCGAAGCGGCGCCAGCGCGCGATCTGCGCCAGATCGTTCAGCACCGGCACGAGCCGCGCCGCCTTGAACGAAGCGGGCGACGCCGGCACCGGCCCGTTCAGCACCGCGATCTCCGCGTCCGCCAGCGCGCGCCGCAATGCCGCCCCCTCCGCCGACGGTCGCGACGAAGAACGTGCGGCATCCCGCGCGCGCGAGCGCGGGCGCCACGCGCGCGGCGCCGAGCCCATAGGCGTCCGCCTTCACCACGGCGGCGCAGCGCGCAGGGCCCGCCGACCATCGCCGCAAGCCGGCGCCAGTTCTCCGCGATCGCGTCGAGATCGATCTCGAGCACGCTCGACGCGCGCGCCTCGGCGCGCGATGAGGGGGCGGAGGACGGCATCGGATTTACTTTAGGGCGCGCCTGCGCGCGCCGTCCCGGGCACGATGCGGACGTCACTCCGGCAACCGGTCGTCGCTGACAAAATTCTCGAACCGGGTGGTGGCGTGGTCGAAGCGCAGCGTGACGTTGCCGATGGGGCCGTGGCGCTGCTTCGCCACGATCAGCTCGGCGGTGCCGGCCTTCTCCTCGAGGCGCTTGGCCCAGCGCTCGTAGCGGTCGTTGTATTTCTCGTCGAGTTCGTCGGGCCGCCGCACCGGCTCGCTGCGCGAGAGGTAATATTCCTCGCGGAACACGAACATGACGACGTCGGCATCCTGCTCGATCGAGCCCGATTCGCGCAGGTCGCTCAGCATCGGCCGCTTGTCCTCGCGCGCCTCGACCGCGCGCGAAAGCTGCGACAGCGCCACGACCGGCACGTCGAGCTCCTTGGCCAGCGTCTTCAGGCCGCGCGTGATCTCGGAGATTTCCTGGACGCGGTTGTCGGGCCTGCCGTCGCCGCTGCCGCGGATGAGCTGGAGATAATCGACGATGATGAGGTCGAGCCCGTGCGTGCGCTTCAAGCGCCGCGCGCGCGTGCGCAAGCCGGCGATCGACAGGCCGGGCGTGTCGTCGATGAAGAACGGCACCGAGGCCAGGCGCTGGCTCGCCTCGATGAAGCGGTAGAGGTCCTCGCGCGACACCTCGCCCTTGCGGATGTCGTTCGACGGCACGCGCGATTCCTCGGACAGGATGCGCGTCGCGAGCTGCTCGGCCGACATTTCGAGCGAGAAGAAGCCGATGCGCGCGCCGTCCTCGGCGCTCGCCGTTTCTGTCGCCGGGCGTGCGCCTTGAAGACGCGGGCGGCGTTGAAGCCGATATTGGTGGCGATCGCGGTCTTGCCCATCGACGGCCGGCCGGCGATCACCACCAGATCCGAGGAATGGAGGCCGCCCAGCAGCTTGTCGAGATCGATATATCCGGTCGAGACGCCGGTCGTGCGGCCGCTGCGCTTGAAGGCGGACTCGGCCTGGCCGATCGCCTCGGCGAGCGCCGCCTTGAAATCGCGGAATCCGCCCTCGGCGGTGCCGGACGGTGGCGAGCTCGAACAGCTTGCGCTCCGCCTCCTCGATCTGCTGCGGCGCCTCGCGGTCGAGATCGTGCGTGAAGGCGTCGTTGACCACGTCCTCGCCGATCGAGATGAGCTGGCGGCGCAGGTGCAGATCGTGGATGGTGCGGCCGTAATCCTCGGTGTTGATGATGGTGACGACCGCGGCGGCAAGCCGCGCGAGATAGGCGGCGCCGCCGATCTCGGCCAAGGCGCCGTCCTGGTCGAACAGCGATTTCAGCGTCACCGGGTTGGCGATCTGGCCGCGCTCGATGAGCTTGGCGATCGCCTCGAAGATGCGGCCGTGCACGGCCTCGGCGAAATGCTCGGGCCGCAGGAATTCGCTGACGCGGTGAAAGGCCGCGTTGTTGACGAGGATCGCACCCAGAAGCGCCTGCTCGGCCTCGACATTCGCCGGCGGCGTGCGGTAGCCCGCGTCGCCGTCGCGAAGCGGCGTCACCTTCGAAAGTGCTGACTCCATGCGAGCGATGCTACCAGAGCGTTAGGAGTCGCCGCACCAACCATTTGATCCACAGGCTGTGGAACGCCTGCATAGAGATTCACGCGACGGCGCGATCGCTCGCCATCGGCGCCACGTGGCTCCTCTCCCAATCGCCGATGTAGTCGCGCGTCAGCGGCACGGCGTCCACCGTCTTCGCCATCTGCATCTGGAACACGATGTGGCCCTGGTGGCGGAAGGCGATCTCGGAAGCGGCGAGATAGAACTCCCACATGCGGCAGAAGCGCTCGTCGTAGAGCTGGCGCACGCGCTCGCGGTTGGCGAGGAAACGGGCGCGCCAGCGCTTCAGCGTCTCGGCGTAATGGAGGCGCAGGATCTCGATGTCGGTGACGAAGAGCCCGGTCTTCTCGACGACCGGCGTCACCTCGCTCAGGGCCGGCGCATAGCCGCCGGGGAAGATGTAGCGCCGCATCCACGGGTTAGTGGCGCCCGGCCCGTCGGCGCGGCCGATCGAGTGCAAGCAGCGCCACGCCGTCCGGCGCCAGCAGCTCGCGCACCTTGCGGAAGAAGGTGGGGTAATGCACCACGCCGACATGCTCGAACATGCCGATCGAGACGATGCGGTCGAACGCGCCCGTGACCTTGCGGTAGTCGATGAGCTCGAACTTGACGCGCTCGGCGAGCCCGGCGGCCGCGGCGCGGTGGCGCGCCACCTCGAGCTGCTCGGTCGAAAGGGTTATGCCGGTCACCTCGACCGCGCACTCCTTGGCGAGATAGAGGCCCAGCCCGCCCCAGCCGCAGCCGATGTCGAGCACGCGCTGGCCCGGCCGCAGCAGCAGCTTGGCCGCGATGTGGCGCTTCTTCTGTGCCTGGGCTTCCTCGATCGTCTGGTCGGGCGCGGTGAAGTAGGCGCAAGAATATTGCCGGTCGCTGTCGAGGAACAGGTCGTAGAGCGTCTTCGACAGGTCGTAATGGTGATGCACGTTGGCCTGGGCGCGCTTGACCGGGTTGTACTGCTGGAACACGCGAAAGGTCTTGCCGAACCCGTCATAGAGCGGCGACAGCAGGGAGCTCGGCGCCTGCGCGATGTTGCCGGCGACGAGGTCGAGGAAGTCATAGAGCGTCGCGTCCTCGACCGTGAGCGTGCCCGTCCATATAGGCCTCGCCGAGCTTGAGGCGCGGATTGAGGAAGAGCTGGCGGCCGAGCTTCTTGTCGTGCAGGCGGATCGTCACGGTGGGTCCGGGCGCGCCGGCGAAGACGTGGGCATGGCCCTCGGCGTCGATAATGCGCACCGTGCCGGTGCGCACGATGCGCTGCAGCATATGGGCGAGCAACATGGCGCCGAACTCCTCCATAGATTCGGCAGGTGCTAAATCAACAACCGGCGATAGCATTCGTCAAGCGGCGAGCTAGGACCCCCTCCTTGCCGCCCGGGACGGGCCTCACCTATGCTAACGGCGCGCATGGGCCGTTTGGCAAAATGAGGCTGTTCCGCCGCCGCGGCGATCCGCGCCCGATGCCGCTGTCCGAGCGGCTCTACCGCCGCTTCCTGCTCAAATATCACGCGCGCTCGCTCATCACCGAGCTGCAGCTCCGCGCCCGCGCGCAGGCCGCCGAATATGTCGAGGCGCATATGGGCGAGGCGCTCATCTTCGCCGACCGCTGGGAGCTGCTCGCATTCGCGCGCGCCGCGGCGCCCGCGGGGCTCGTCCTCGAATTCGGCGTCGGCGACGGCGCGAGCCTGCGCCATCTCGCCCGGTCGGCCGAGGGCGTGTGCCACGGCTTCGACAGTTTCGAGGGCTTGCCCGAGGACTGGTCCGGCACGTTCGAGCGCAAGGGCAAGTTCGGCCGCGGCGGCAAGCTGCCCGAGGTGCCGGGGAACGCCGAGCTGCACAAGGGCTGGTTCGACGCGACGCTGCCCGCCTTTCTGGCCGAGCATCCGGGCGAGGCCGTCGGTCTCCTGCATGTCGATTGCGACATCTATTCCTCGACCGTCACCGTGCTGCGCGGCCTCGGCGAACGCTTGAAGCCCGGCGCGGTCATCGTGTTCGACGAATATTTCAACTATCCGAACTGGCAGCGCCACGAGTGGAAGGCGTTCCAGGAATGGCTCCGCGACAGCGGCTTGTCCTACCGTTACCTGGGCTTCGCCCAGAAGAACGGCCACGTCGCGGTGCGCCTCGGCGAGCGCTTCGACGGCGCGCGGCGCGAGGCGGAGCAGAAGCTCGCGCGCTGGCTGCGTTGATCTAGCTACGCCACAGATCGGAAAACTGCGCCGCCACCACCTGCTCGTACGGCACGTCGCCCTTCAGCACCCCGGCGTCGCGCGCGAAGCGGTTCATGCCGGCGACGAAGTCCGGCGCGATCGCCGCGTCGTAATAGGGCAGGTCGCGGCGGATCAGCTCGGCGATGAGCTCGGCCTCGGCCGGCGGGAAAAGCTTTCGCCCGACCGCGGTGGCGCGGCTCACATCCTCCTTGAATGCGCGCTGCGTCTTGACGATGGCGCGGATCGCGCCCGCGGCGGCCTCGGGCGCGCGGGCGATGAGCGCGTCGCTCGTGGCGATCGACGCCATCGTGTAGCGGAAGCATTCCTTCGGCCCGTCGCCGCGGCGCACGTCGAGCACGAGCGTGCCGTAGCCGCCGCGCACCGCCACCTCGGCGCCCATGCCGTTCGCCCAGAACCCGTCGATCTTGCGCTCTTCGAGCGCCTTCGCCGCGAACAGGCCGAAATTGACGGTCTTGCCCGGCTCGATCACGGCGCCCGGCACCGGCGCGATGGTGATGCCGTTCTGCGCGCGGATCGAGGCCGGCCGCGACCAGAAGCCGCCGCAAGCCCATGTCGACCCAGGGCGCCGCGCCGATCGTGCTGGCCCTTCAAGCACCGAGAGATCGCCGCGCTTGGCGCCCAGGTCGCGATGCACGACCAGGAACCAGTACATGCCCTGGCCCTGCGCGCACAGCAGCTTCACGCCCTGCCATTCGGGAAATGCGGCGAGCGCCGAATGGGCCGAGCCGCCGACGAAGTCGATCTTGCCGTCGCGCAATTGCCGATAGCAGTTATCGACCGGATAGACGAGCTCGAGCGCGACATCGAGCCCTTCGTCGCGGAAGAATCCCAGCTCGACCGCCGCCGCCGCCGGGAAATATGACGGCGAGATGAGGTCGGGGACGGCGAGCTTCATGCGTTATTTCTTGCTCTCGTCGTAATAGTGGATCTCGTAGAGCAGGCACCCGGCGTCGGAGCGGAACGGCCCGTGCAACGCGCCCGGCGGGCGGCAGGCATATGTCGGCGCATGAAACGGCTCGCCGCCCTTGCCCTTGGCGTCGTTGCCGACGACGAGATCGCCCGAGACGAGATAGACCTCCTCCCAATGGTCGTGCACGAAGGGCGCGGTGGTGAAGGCGCCCTTCTCGAAGCGCAGGAGGCGCGTGCGGCTTCCCTGCTTCTTCCGCTCGTCGAGATCGCTCGCCAGGATCTTCTGCTGGATGCCGGGCGGATAGCCCTCGATCGTCTCCCAGCCGCGCCCCATGTCGACCGGCTGGAATTCGAGATGGGGCTTGTTGAACGGCATGGCGTCTCTCCCGCTATTGCGCCGCCGCGGCGTTCCGCGCGTTGCGCGCGAGGCTGGCCGCGATCATGTCGGTCGATTGGATGTCGCCGAACGTCAGGTAGAACGCGGTGAGCGAGGCGTTGTGCTCGGCGTCGTTGGCGGCGGCGTTGCCGTCCGTCACCATCACCGTGCGGAAGTTCATCATCATCGCGTCGCGCGCCGATAATTCGCAGCACACGTTCGTCACCGTGCCGGTGATGAGCACGGTATCGATGCCGCGCCCGCGCAAGAGTGGGCGCGATGTTCGACGATTCCGGCAGGAACGCGCTGAAGCGCTCCTTGTCCACGTGCACATCCTCCGGCCGCACTTCGAGCCCGTCCCACAATTCGTAGCCGAGGCCGCCGGGCGAAAGCGCCTCGATCCGCTTCGCCTTCCGCTCGGGCAGCAGGATGCCGTAGGAGTTCGACCATTCCTTGAGCGAGGCCTCGGTGAAGCGGGTCTTGATCCACACCACGGTGCCGCCGGTCGCGCGCACGGTCCGCGCGAGCCGGTTGATGTTGGGCACGATCTCGCGCGCCTCGTCGCACACGGCGTGGCCGACGCCCGGCATCATGAAGGCGTTCTGCATGTCGACCACGACGAGCGCCGTCTTGGCCGGATCGAGCTCGGCGAAACAATGCGCCGCGCCGCGCCGCTCGATCACGCGATCCGTCACCGATTGCGGAATGGAAAGCTTGTGCATCGCCGCCTCCTTGCGCTTGCCCGAAGCTTGACAGAGGTGGCGGGCGCATTCAAGAACGCGCGACCTTCGGGGTGTTTCGTGACGCAGGACAAAGGGCGCGTTCTCATCGCCGGCGGCGGGCCGGTCGGGCTGTTCGCGGCGCTGCTCTTGGCGCGCGCCGGCATCGCGGTGCGGCTCTTCGACATGAACGATGCGCCGCAATCCGATCCGCGCGCGGCGACGACGCATCCGGCGACGCTCGAGCTTCTGGGCGAGGCCGGTCTCGTCGACGACATGATCCGCGTCGGGCTCGTGGCGCCCGATCGTGCAGTTCTGGGACCGGCCGAGCGGCGAGAAAATCGCGGAGTTCGATCACGCGCTGCTGGCATCCGACACGCGCTATCCCTTCGTCGTGCAGTGCGAGCAGTTCAAGACCGCGGCGCTCATCCTCGGCCGCCTCGCCGCGCTCCCCGCGGCCGAAATTTTCTGGGGCCGCGAGGTCGTGAGCGTCGCGCAGACCGATGACGACGTCAGCATCGAGGTGCGCGGGCCAAGCGGCATCGAGCGCCACGGCGGCTCCTTCCTCATCGGCGCCGATGGCGGGCGCAGCGCCGTGCGCAAGGCGGCCGGCATCGAGTTCGACGGCTTCACCTGGCCCGAGCGCTTCATCGTGCTGACGACGCCGTTCGACTTCGCCGCGCGCGGCTATTGCCCGCGCAGCTATTTCGCCGATCCCGAGGAATGGTGCAATTGCTTCAAGGTGGCGGCCGATGGCGCGGGCCTGTGGCGCACCGTGTTCCCGGCGCAGCCCGGCGAGAGCGACGAGGAGCTGACGAGCGATGCCGGCGTCGAGCGGCGCTTGCAGAAATTCTTTCCGGCGGCGCGGCGCTACGAGGTCGTGCACCGCAATCTCTACGTCACGCACCAGCGCGTGGCGCAGCGCTTCCGCAAGGGCCGCGTGCTCCTCGCCGGCGATGCCGCGCACGTCAACAACCCGATCGGCGGCATGGGCTTGAACGGCGGCTTGCAGGACGCGGCGAACCTCGCCGAGAAACTCGTGCGCGTCCTCGCCGGCGATGCGCCCGCCACGCTCCTCGATCTCTACGACCGCCAGCGCCGCACCGTCGCGAGTCGAGTTCGTGCAGCAACAGTCGATCGAGAACAAGCGCCGGCTCGAGGAGCGCGATCCCGAGCTGCGCCGCCGGCAACTCGGCGCGCTTGCGGCGGCCGCGGCCGACCCGGCGCGCGCGCGCGATTTCCTGCTGCGCACGGCGATGATCGCGATGCAGCGCCGCGCCCAAGCCATCACGCTCGAGGAGGAAGCATGAACCCCGCGACCCCCAATCCGACCCGCGCGCCCTATCACGCGGCGATCGCCGCTTTCGCCGCCGGCAAGGACAATCCGCGCGATTTCCTCGAACGCTGCCTCGGCCAGGTGAGCGCGCTCGAGCCGCGCGTCGGCGCCTTCGTCGCGCTCAACATCGAGGGCGCGCGCAAGGCGGCCGACCGCGCGTGCGCGCGCTGGCGCGCGGGCAAGCCGCTGTCGCCGCTGGACGGCATGCCGGTCGGCATCAAGGACATCATCGAGACCGAGGACATGCCGACCGAGCAGGGCTCGCCGCTCTTTGCCGGCTATCGCACCGGGCGCGACGGGGCGAGCGTCGCGGCGCTGCGCGAGGCGGGCGCCGTGGTGCTCGGCAAGACCGTCACCACCGAGTTCGCGGCGAGCGAGCCGCGCGGCACGCGCAACCCGTGGGACCTCGAGCGCACGCCCGGCGGCTCGTCGAGCGGCTCGGCCGCGGCGGTCGCGTGCGGCATGCTGCCGGTCGGCGCTCGGCACGCAGGTGGTGGGCTCGATCCTGCGCCCGTCGAGCTTCTGCGGCGTCTATGGCTTCAAGCCGAGCGTCGGCGGCGTCAATCGCGGCGGCAGCTATGACGGGCTGTCGCAAAGCTGCCACGGCGCGCTCGCGGCCTCGCTTGCCGATGCGTGGCTCACGGTGCGCGAGATCAGCGCGCGCGCCGGCGGCGATCCGGGCTATCCCGGCGTCTCCGGCCCGCGCGATCTGCCCGCTGCGCGGCGGCCGGCGCGTCTCGCGCTGCTGGAGACCGCGGGCTGGCGCGAGGCCGAGCCCGCGGCCAAGGAAGCGCTCGAAGGCGCGGTGGCGCGCTTGAAGGCGGCCGGCGTCGAGATCGTGTCGCGCCGCGACAGCGTGCCCGTCGCGGACGCCGAACAGGCGATCGACGATGCGATGGGCCTGACGCGCAGCATCAACAACTGGGAAGGGCGCTGGCCGCTCACCGCCTATCGCGGCCGGCCCGGCTTGAGCCAGGCGATGATCGAGCGGCTTGCCAGCGCCGAGGCGATGAGCCTCGAGGAGTATCAGCGCCTCATCGCCGAGCGCGCGCGCGTCCGCTCCGTGTTCGCCGGCCTCAAATCGGTGTGCGACGGCGCCATCGCCTTGTCGGCGACAGGCCCGGCGCCGCTTGGCCTGCGCTCGACCGGGAACCCGGCGTTCGTCGCGCCCGGCTCGCTCCTCGGCGTGCCGGCGCTGTCGCTGCCGCTGCTCGAGGCCGGGGGACTGCCGCTCGGCCTCCAGGTCTTGGGCTTCGAACAGGCGGACGCATCCGCCGTGGGACTGGCGCGCTGGATCGACGAGACCGTGGCGCCGGCTTGAATTTTCCGGGGCTTGCGCCGGCCGTCCGTGTACGTATTTCGGCGACACACTGAAATCGTGCGGCGCCGCATAATTGCTGGGTGCAGCGCGAAATATGTTAACGCGAACATGTATTTAGCTTGCCCAACCCGCGTGCTACACTCACCCCTAAGAGGTGCGGGTCAACCCGCCGCAAAATTCTAGGTGAGGAGCATGCCGATGAAAGACACGCGCGCGGCAACCGGCACGAACCGCTGGCTGCAACTCGTCCTGGCCGTGATCTGCATGGTGCTGATCGCCAACCTGCAATATGGCTGGACGCTCTTCGTCAGTCCGATGAACAAGGCGCATGGCTGGGCGCTCGCCGACATTCAGGTCGCGTTCAGCCTGTTCGTCGCGCTCGAGACCTGGCTCACGCCGTTCGAGGGCTGGCTCGTCGATTGGCTCGGGCCGACGCGCGGGCCGAAGCTGATGATCGCGTTCGGCGGCGTGTTCGTCGCCATCGGCTGGATCGTCAACGCGCACGCCGAGACGCTGACCATGCTCTATGTCGGCTCGGCGCTGTCCGGCGTCGGCGGGGGCGCGGTCTATGCGACCTGCGTCGGCAGCGCGGTCAAGTGGTTCCCGGACCGGCGCGGGCTTGCCGTCGGTCTCACCGCGGCGGGATTCGGCGCCGGCGCCGCGCTCACCGTCATTCCGATCCGCGCCATGATCGCCGCCGACGGCTATGCGTCGACCTTCTTCTGGTTCGGCATCGTCCAGGGCGCGGCGCTGTTCGTCATCGCGTGGGCGATGCGCGGACCGCTTGCCGGCGAGACGCCCGGCACCGCCGCAGTCAAAGTCGTGCAGTCGAAGGGGAGCCACACGCCCGGCCAGATGCTGGCCACGCCGATATTCTGGCTGCTCTACGTGATGTTCGTGCTGGTCTCCGCGAGCGGCCTCATGGCGACGGCGCAGATCGCGCTCGTGGCCAAGGATTACGGCCTCGCCAACGCGCCGCTCCTGCTGGGCGGCACGGTGCTGACCGTGGCGCTCCTGGTCGACAACGTGATGAACGGCGCGGCGCGGCCGCTGTTCGGCTGGGTGTCCGACAACATCGGGCGCGAGAACACCATGGCGATCGCCTTCACCTTGGGCGGCGTCAGCTATTGGCTCCTCGGCTCGGCCGGCACGTCGCCGTGGGCCTTCGTGCTCTTCGCCGGGCTCATCTTCCTGACCTGGGGCGAGATCTTCAGCCTGTTCCCGTCGACCTGCACCGACACGTTCGGGCCGAAATTCGCCACGGCGAATCTGTGCTTCCTCTACACCGCGAAGGGCGCCTCGGCCTTCCTCGTGCCGCTCGCCAACGTGATCCAGGCGGCGACCGGCGGCTGGCACGCCGTGTTCGTGGTGACGGCCATCATGAACTTCGTCGTGGTGGCGCTCGCCTTGGGCGTCTTGAAGCCGCTGCGCTCGCGCTACATGGGCGACGCCCGCGCGCCGCAGATGGCGGGCGCCCGACTGAGCCTGCTTATTCCGCCGCCTGGGATCGGGCCGCCGGCTCGACCCGGGCGGCGCAGAATTTGAATTCGGGAATCTTGCCGATCGGGTCGAGCTGCGGATTGGTCAGGATGTTGGCCGCCGCCTCGGCATAGCAGAACGGAATGAACACCATGCCCGGCGGCACCCCGGCATCGGCGCGCGCCTTCAATTCGATGACGCCGCGCCGCGTGGTGACGCGCACCGGGTCGCCCGGCGCGAGCGCGAGGCGGCGCAGATCGCGCGGGCGCGAGCGAGGCCACCGCTTCCGGCTCGAGCTCGTCGAGCACGCTCGAGCGCCGCGTCATGGCGCCGGTGTGCCAGTGCTCGAGCTGGCGCCCGGTCGTCAGCACCATCGGGTAATCCGCATCGGGCTCCTCGCCCGGCGGCGTGATCTCGACCGGCACGAGCCGGCCGCGGCCGCTCGCCGTCGGGAAGCCGTCGGCGAACACGATGTCCGTCGCCCGGCTTGTCGGGGGCGGGGCAGGGATATGTGACGAAGTGCTCGCGCTCGAGCCGGTCCCAGGTGATGTTGTCGAGCGACGGCATCGCCTTCTTCATCTCGGCGAACACGTCCTTCGGATGGGTGTAGGTCCAGGCGAGGCCGACGCGGCGCGCGATCTCCTGGATGATCCACCAGTCCTGGCGCGCGTCGCCCGGCAGCGGCAGCGCGATCCGGCCCATCTGCACCTGGCGGTTGGTGTTGGAGACGGTGCCGGTCTTCTCCGGCCAGGCCGAGGCCGGCAGCACCACGTCGGCATAGCGCGCCGTCTCGGTGAGGAAGATGTCCTGCACCACGAGATGCTCGAGATGCGCCAGCGCCTCGCGCGCGTGCTGCACGTCGGGGTCGGACATGGCCGGGTTCTCGCCCATGACGTACATGCCGCGGATCTTGCCGTCGTGGATCGCATTCACGATCTCGACCACGGTGAGGCCGCGCTTGCGGTCGAGCGCCGTGCCCCACAGCTCCTCGTAGAACTCGCGCACCTTGTCGCTCTCGACCGGCTGGTAGTCGGGATAGAACATCGGGATGAGGCCGACGTCCGACGCGCCCTGCACGTTGTTCTGGCCGCGCAGCGGATGGAGCCCGGTGCCGGGCCGCCCGACCTGGCCGGTGACGAGCGCGAGCGCGATGAGGCAGCGCGCGTTGTCGGTGCCGTGGATGTGCTGCGAGATGCCCATGCCCCAGAAGATGATCGAGGCCTTGGCGCGGGCATAAAGCCGCGCCACGGTGCGCAGCGTGTCGGGCGCGATGCCGCAAATGGGCGCCATCGCCTCGGGCGTGCGCTCCTTGACGCTTTCGGCGAGCTTGTCGTAATCGGCGGTGTGCGCTTCGACATATTGCCGGTCGACCAGCCCCTCGCTGACGATGACGTTGAGGAGCGCCGACAGCAGCGACACATCGCGGCCCGGCGTGAATTGCAGCATGTGCGTCGCGTGCCGCTTCAGCGCCTGGCCGCGCGGGTCCATGACGATGAGGGTCTTGCCGTCCTTCACCGCGTTCTTGAAGAAGGTGGCGGCGACGGGATGGTTCTCGGTCGGGTTGGCGCCGATGACGATGATGACCTCGGCGTCCTCGGCGGCGGTGAAGGGCGCCGTCACCGCGCCCGAGCCGATCCCCTCCATCAGCGCCGCGACCGACGAGGCGTGGCAGAGCCGCGTGCAGTGATCGACATTGTTGGTGCCGAAGCCGGTGCGCACCAGCTTCTGGAAGAGATAAGCCTCCTCGTTCGAGCCCTTGGCCGAGCCGAACCCGGCGAGCGCGTTGCCGCCATGCGCGTCGCGGATGCGTTTCAAGCCCGCGCCGGCGCGCTCGAGCGCTTCCTCCCACGTCGCGGGGCGGAAATGCGTCCACGGATTGGCGGGATCGATCTCGTCGTCGGCGTGCTTCGGCAACGCCGTCCTTGCGCACCATCGGCTGCGTCAGCCGGTGCGGATGGTCGATATAGTCGAAGCCGAAGCGGCCCTTGACGCACAGGCGATTGCGGTTCGCGGGCCCCGCCTTGCCGTCGACATAGAGCAGCTTGTCGTTCTCGATGCGATAGACGATCTCGCAGCCGACGCCGCAATAGGGGCAGACGCTGTCGACCGAGCGGTCGGGCGTGTGCGCGAAGCGCCCGTCGTGATCGAGCACCGTCGCCGGCATCAGCGCGCCGGTCGGGCACGCCTGGACGCACTCGCCGCAGGCAACGCACGTGCTGCGCCCCATCGGATCGTCGAAGTCGAACACGATCTTCTCCGTTGGCCCGCGTCCCGCCATGCCGATCACGTCGTTCACCTGCACCTCGCGGCAGGCGCGCACGCAGAGAGTGCACTCGATGCAGGCGTCGAGATTGACCGCCATCGCCGGATGGCTGCTGTCGGGCGCGGGCTCTTTCTCCCGCGCGGCAAAGCGGCTTTCCTCGACCCCGACGCGATCGGCCCAGCGCCAGAAGCGCGAGGACGGATCGTGCGCCTGCTCGCGCTTCGGCTGGTCGGCGGTCAGCAGCTCGAACACCATCTTGCGCGAGAAGCGCGCCCGCTCGCTCGCCGTCTTGACCTTCATGCCGGGCGCGGGCTTCCTGATGCACGAGGCGGCGAGCACGCGCTCCCCCTCGATCTCGACCATGCAGGCGCGGCAATTGCCGTCGGCGCGATAGCCCGGCGCCGGATGCCAGCACAGATGCGGGATCTCGATGCCGCGCCGCTGCGCCACCTGCCAGATGCTCTCGCCCGGCTGCGCCTCGACCTCGACCCCGTCGAGCTGGAAGGAAATCGGTTTTGAACTGTCGGCCATGCCGAATCTCCAGCGCGCCCGGGCGCGCGGGAAAAGCCGCGCGGCGTTGCCCTGTTCTATCGCCGCGAGATCGTCGGCGGGAATGCCGAGCTTGCCGAGGCGCTCGACATTGTCGGAGACGGCGATATAGGGGAAATCAGTGCCGAACAGGATCTGCGAGCGCGGCGCGAATTGCCGGAGCGCCGCGAAGGTCGGCGCATAAGCCGAGTTCGCCGTCTCGTAATGGAGCCGCGCGAACTCGTGCGCGAGGCCCTCGGGCGCGAAGCGCTCATGCCCCGGCACGCGCTGGGCCGAATTCTCGATGCGCCCGGCCAGCATCGGGACCGGCCCGCCGGCGTGGCAGAAGATCCACTTGATGTCGCGGAACTGGACGAAGCGGCCGTTGAACAAGAGGCTCAGCACCGCGCGCCCGGTGTCGTAGGGATATTCCACGACGGCATTGCCGATATTGGGCATGAGATCGGCGCAGCAATTGGGCGCGAGCGGGTGGACGAAGATGTTGGCCTTGCGCCGGTTGAGCTCGGCGAGCACCGGAAGGAACGCCTCGTCGCCCGGCCATTTGTCGTCATAGCTCGTCATGAAGCCGGCGCCATCGGCCTTGAGCGTGTCGAACGCGTATGCGATCTCGGCGAGCGTGCCGTCGATGTCGGGGAGCGGCAGGAAGGTGAAGAAGCCGAAGCGCCCGTTGTGGTCGCCCGCCATGCGCGCGGCGTATTCGTTGCAGGTGCGCGCGAGCCGGCGCATGCCCTCGCGGTCGAGCGCCTGGCGCAGCTCGAAGCCGGACGAGCTCGACACGAACGCCGTCGCAATGCCGCCCGCATCCATCGCCTCGAGGCTTTTGCCCGCCGACCATGCGCGCACGGAAGGGCTCAAGCCATCGGCGCGCGCGGCCGTTTGCGCCGCGATCATCTCGGGCGGGAAATAGTGATGGTGCACGTCGATGCGATGAGCCGGCATCACGAAACGTCCGCGCCGAAATGCTTCAGGACCGAGCGCACCGGGTTCATCGCCGCCTGGCCGAGGCCGCAGATCGAGGCGTCGGTCATGACCCGCGTCAGCTCTTCGAGCAATGCGCCGTCCCACTTCCGCTCGGACAGCAGCTTCACCGCCTTCTCGGTGCCGACGCGGCACGGCGTGCACTGGCCGCAGCTCTCGTCCTCGAAGAACTTGAGCAGGTTCAGCGCGACGAGGCGCATGTCGTCCCGGTCGGACAGCACCACCACCGCGGCCGAGCCGATGAGGCAGCCATGCGGCTCGAGCGTGCCGAAGTCGAGCGGCAGGTCCGCCATGCTCGCCGGCAGGATGCCGCCCGAGGCGCCGCCCGGGAGATAGCCCCGGAAAACGTGGCCGTCTTCCATGCCGCCGCAGAACTCGTCGATCAGCTCCTGGGCGGTGATGCCGGCGGGCGCGATCTTGACGCCGGGCTCCTTGACGTGGCCCGAGACCGAGAAGCTGCGCGGGCCCTTGCGCCCGTGCCGGCCCTGGCTTGCGAACCACTCGGCGCCGCGCTCGACGATGTCGCGCACCCAGTAGAGCGTCTCGACATTGTTGATGAGGGTCGGGCGGCCGAACAATCCCACTTGCGCGGGATAGGGCGGCTTGTGGCGCGGCAGGCCGCGCTTGCCCTCGATGCTTTCGAGCATCGCCGATTCTTCGCCGCAGATATAGGCGCCGGCGCCGCGCCGCAGATGGATCGCGACGCCGCGCGCGAGCCCGGCCGCTTCGATGAGCGCGATCTCGCGCTGCGAGCAGCTCGCGGATGTGCGGATATTCGTCGCGCAGATAGATATAGACGTCATGCGCCTCGACCGCCCAGGCGCCCAAGAGCATGCCTTCGAGAAAGCGGTGCGGATCGGTTTCGAGGAAATAGCGGTCCTTGAACGTGCCCGGCTCGCCTTCGTCGGCGTTGACCGCCATCAGGCGCGGCGCCGGCTCGGCGCGCACCAGGCCCCACTTGCGCCCGGTCGGGAACCCGGCGCCGCCGAGGCCGCGCAGCGCCGCATCTTCGAGCGGCTTCAGCAGCGCTTCGACCGTGCGGCGCCCGGCGCGGCAATCGCCGAGCAGGCGATAGCCGCCGTCGCGTCGATAGGCGTCGAGCCCGCGATAGGACGGGACGTGCGGATGCGTGTCGCCCGTGGCGACCGCGGCGGCGATGCTGTCGCTCGTCGCGTGCTCGTGCAGCGCATGGCCCAGCGCCGCGACCGGCGCGTTGTGGCAGCCGCCCATGCACGGCGCGCGCACGACGCGCACGCCCGCGCCGAGCTTCTGCGGCAGCTCGGCCAGGAGCCGCTCGCCGCCCATGAGGGCGCAGGTCAGGCTGTCGCACACGCGCACGGTCAAGCGGCGGCGGCGCCGGCTCGCCCTCCATCACGATGTCGAAATGCGCATAGAACGAGGCGACCTCGTAGACCTCGACCAGCGCCAGCTTCATCTCCGCCGCAAGCGCCGTCAGGTGGCGCGCATGGAGGCATCCGAACTTGTCCTGGATGAGATGCAGGAACTCGATCAGCAGATCGCGCCGGCGCTCCTGGCCGCCGAGCAGCGCCTGCACTTCGGCGAGCGCGTCGGGCTCGACCTGGCGGCCGCGCGGGAAATCGCGCCCGCGGCGGCGGCCGGAACCGGGATGGATGCTGCGCTGCGGCTTAGACGGCGATGCCACGGCTCGTCAGCGTTTCAGCACGTCGCGCATGGTCGAGCCGAGCGCGGCCGGCGATTGCGCGATGGTGACGCCGGCGGCGCGCAGCGCGTCGATCTTCGCCTGCGCCGTGCCGGTGCCGCCGGAGATGATCGCGCCGGCATGGCCCATGCGGCGGCCGGGCGGCGCGGTCGCGCCGGCGATGAAGCCCACCATCGGCTTCTTCGTCTTGCTGCGCTTGTAGAACTCGGCCGCCTCTTCCTCGCCCGATCCGCCGATCTCGCCGATCATGACGATCGCCTGCGTGTCGTCGTCGGCGAAGAACATGTCGAGGCAGTCGATGAAGCTCGTGCCGTTGACCGGATCGCCGCCGATGCCGATGCAGGTCGACTGGCCCAAGCCCACCGCCGTCGTCTGCGCCACCGCCTCGTAAGTGAGCGTGCCCGAGCGCGACACGATGCCGACATGGCCCTTGGCGTGGATGTGGCCCGGCATGATGCCGATCTTGCATTGCTCGGGCGTGATGACGCCGGGGCAGTTGGGGCCGATGAGGCGCGTCTTGGTGCCGGTCAAGCGCGCGCTTCACCATCACCATGTCGAGCACCGGAATGCCCTCGGTGATGCAGACGACGAGCGGCACGCCGGCGTCGATCGCCTCGAGGATCGCGTCGGCGGCAAAGGGCGGCGGCACGTAGATCGCGCTCGCGGTGGCGCCGGTCGCGGCGACCGCGTCGGCGACGGTGTCGAACACCGGCAGGTCGAGGTGCTTCGTGCCGCCTTTGCCGGGCGTCACGCCGCCCACCATCTTGGTGCCGTAGGCGATCGCCTGTTCCGAGTGGAACGTGCCCTGCGCGCCGGTGAAGCCCTGGCAGATGACCGTGGTCTCGGAATTGACGAGGACCGACATCAGGCCGCCTCCCGCACCGCCTTCACCACCTTTTCGGCGGCGTCGGCGAGATTGTCGGCGGACAGGATGGGAAGGCCCGATTCGCTCAGGATCTTCTTGCCGAGCCGGACATTGGTGCCTTCGAGCCGCACCACCAGCGGCACCTGCAGGCTCACCTCGCGCGCCGCGGCGACGATCCCTTCCGCGATCACGTCGCAGCGCATGATGCCGCCGAAGATGTTGACGAGAATGCCCTCGACATGCGGGTCCGACAGGATGAGCTTGAAGGCGGTGCTGACGCGCTCCTTGGTGGCGCCGCCGCCGACATCGAGGAAATTGGCGGGCTCGCCGCCATAGAGCTTGATGATGTCCATGGTCGCCATGGCGAGCCCGGCGCCGTTCACCATGCAGCCGATATTGCCGTCGAGCTTGACGTAGTTGAGCGCAGTGCTTGGCCGCCTCGAGCTCGGTCGGGTCTTCCTCGGCGGCGTCGCGCAGATCCTCGATGTCCTTGTGGCGGAAGAGCGCGTTGTCGTCGAAATTGATCTTGGCGTCGAGCGCGATCACGTCGCCCGCGCCGGTCACGACGAGCGGATTGATCTCGACGATCGAGGCGTCCAATGCGGTGAAGGCCTGGTACATGGCGAGCAGGAACTTGGTCGCGCTCTGGATCTGCTTGCCTTCGAGGCCGAGCGCGAAGGCGAGGCGGCGGGCGTGGAACCCCTCCATGCCGCTCGCCGGGTCGATCGCGAGGCGCACGATCTTCTCCGGGTGCTTCGCCGCCACTTCCTCGATGTCCATGCCGCCCTCGGCCGACGCCATCGCCGTGATGCGGCCGCTCTTCCGGTCGATCAGCATGCCGGCATAGAGCTCGCGCTTGATGTCGCAGCCGTCCTCGATATAGACGCGCTTCACCTCGCGGCCCTTGGGGCCGGTCTGCTTGGTGATGAGCACGCGGCCGAGCATCTTGGCGGCTTCGGCGGCCGCTTCCGGCGGCGACTTCACGAGCCGCACGCCGCCCTTGCCGCCGGGATCGTCCTTGAAGCGGCCGGCGCCGCGCCCGCCGGCGTGGATCTGCGCCTTCACCACATAGACCGGGCCGGCGAGCGAGGAGGCGACCTTCTCGGCCTCCTGCGGCGTGTAGGCGACGCCGCCCTTCGGCACCGGGACGCCGAATTTCTGAAGGAGCGACTTCGCCTGGTACTCGTGAATATTCATGGGGGTGCCGTTTATTTGATCAGACCCGCGCCGCGCGCCCAGCGATATTTCGCGGCGAGCACGGCGACCGGCGTCTCGGTGGTGTAGGGATAGGCCGGAATGCCGTGGTCGTAAAGAAATTCCGACGCTTCCTCGACCTGCACGTCGCCGGCGAGCGAGGCCACGATCGGTTTCACGATGCCCTTCGCCTTCATCTCCTCGACCACCTCGACGACGAGGTGCGCGAACACCATCGGCGGCGTGATGATGGTGTGCCAATAGCCGAGGATGAGCGAATGGATGCGCTTGTCCTCGAGGCCGAGCCGGATCGTGTTCTTGTAGGTCGCGGGCGGCTCGCCGCCGGTGATGTCGACGGGATTGCCGGCGGCGCCGAACGGCGGAATGAATTTGCGGAACGCCTGGTCGAGGTCGGGCGGCATCTTCATGAGGCCGAGCCCGGTCATCGACACCGCGTCCGAGAGCAGCACGCCCGAGCCGCCGGCGCCGGTGATGATGACGACGTTCTCGCCCTGTGGGGGTCGGCAGCTTTTGCAGCGCGCGCGCGTATTCGAGCATGTCGCGCAGGCCCGGCGCGCGGATCACGCCCGATTGCCGCAGGATGTCGTCATAGATCTTGTCGTCGCCGGCCAAGGCCGCGGTGTGCGATTTCGCCGCGCGCGCGCCCAATTCGGTGCGGCCCGCCTTCAGCACGATGACCGGCTTCTTCTTCGAGACGCGGCTCGCCACCTCGGCGAACGAGCGGCCGTCCTTCAGATCCTCGCAATGCATGGCGATGACGTGCGTCGTCGTCGTCCTCCTCGAAGAACGTCAGAAGATCGTCCTCGTCGAGATCGGACTTGTTGCCCAATCCCACGATCGCCGACACGCCCATCTTGGCCGAGCGCGAGAAGCCGATGATCGCCATGCCGATGCCGCCCGATTGCGACGACAGCGCGGCATGGCCCTTGTAGTCGTAGGGCGTGCAGAAGGTCGCGCACAGATTCTGCGGCGTGTAGTAGTAGCCGTAGATGTTGGGGCCCATGAGGCGCACGTTGTACTGGCGGCCGATCGCGATGATCTCGTTCTGGCCCTCGACGTTGCCGGTCTCGGCGAAGCCCGACGGGATCAGCACCGCGCCCGGGATCTTCTTCTCGCCGACCTCGCGCAGCACGCCCGCGACGAACTTGGCCGGAATGCAGAAGACGGCGACGTCGATCTCGCCCGGCACGTCCTTGACGCTCTTGTAGGCGCGCCGGCCGAGGATTTCCGTGGCGCTCGGATGGATCGGATGGATCGCGCCGGCATAGCCGCCGTTGATGAGGTTCTTCATCACCGAATTGCCGATCTTGCCGTCCTCGCTCGAGGCGCCGATCACGGCGACCGCGTTGGGCCGCATGATGCGGCGCATGCCGCGCAGGATCTCCTCGCGCGCAATGCGCGGCGGGCGCTCCGCCGGCGCGCTTTCGAGCACGATGCGCACGTCGGCCGCGATCGCGCCCTTCGCGGTGGCGAAGACCGGGTTCAAATCCATCTCGGCGATCTCGGGAAAATCCGCAACGAGACGCGAGACCGACTGGATGAGCTGGGCGAGCGCGTTGCGGTCGATCCCGGCGCCGCCGCGCACGCCCTTCAGCACCGCGGCCGCCGCGATCGAATCGAGCATCGACGAGCGCATCGGCCTTGCTCGCGGGCGCCAGGCGGAACGTCACGTCCTTCGTCACCTCGACCAGCACGCCGCCCAATCCGAACGCCACGACCTTGCCGAAGCTCGGATCGGTGACGGCGCCGACGATGACCTCGCGCCCGGCCGCCATCTGCTGCACCTGGATGCCGTCGATCCGGGCCTTGCGGTTGTATTTCTTGGCGTTGGCGGTGATCGTCGCGAACCCTTTCGTGACCTCGCCGGCCGAGCCGAGGCCGACCAGCACGCCGCCCGCTTCGGTCTTGTGCAGGATGTCGGGCGAGACGATTTTCAGCGCCACCGGAAAGCCGATGCGGCGCGCGAGCTTCGCTGCCTCGGCCGCGCTCTTCGCCACGCCCTCTTTCGGCACGGGGATGCCGTAGGCGTCGCACAGGAGCTTGCCCTCGGGCGCGGTGAGCGCGGTCCGGCCGGCGCGCTTCGCTTCAGCAAGGACCTTGCGGACCGCCGCTTTGTCGTTGGGCATTTACTGAGACTCCCCCTCGAATGTTCCCGCCCATCCCATCCCCGCTCGCGGGTGAGGGAGAAACCCGCGCGCGCGGGAGGGCGAAATTTCTGTTGCCGTTATTCCGCCGCCATCGGCTTCGAGCCGCCGAGCGCGCCCGAGGCCTTTATCTCCTCGATCTTGTTCGCATCGAAGCGCAGCACGTCGCGCAGGATCTCGTCGTTGTGCTCGCCCAAGAGCGGCGAGCGCGTCACCTCGGCCGGGCTGTCGCTCAGCTTGACCGGCAGCCCGACGGAGAAATACTTGCCGCGCTTCGGATGATCGACCTCGACGATGGTGCCGGTGTCGCGCAGGCTCTTTTCCTCGAGGATCTCCTTCATCGACAGGATCGGCCCGCACGGGATGTCGTCCTTGTTGAGGATGTCCATGGCCTCGAACTTGGTCTTGGTCATGGTCCATTGCTCGATGCGCGCGAAGATCGCCTTGAGGCGCGGCAGGCGCGCGTTGGGCGTCGCGTAGTCGGGATGGGTGATCCAGTCCTCCTGGCCGATCACCTTGCAGATCTCGGCCCACACCGGCGCCTGGGTGATGAAATAGATATAGGCGTCGGGATCGCTCTCCCAGCCCTTGCATTTCAGGATCCAGCCGGGCTGGCCGCCGCCGGAATCGTTGCCGGCGCGCGGCACCGCCTTGCCGAACGCGACGCCCTCGCCGTACTGGCTGTATTCGTTCAACGGCCCGTGCGCGAGGCGCTGCTGGTCCCTGAGCTTGACGCGGCACAGATTGAGCACGCCGTCCTGCATCGCCGCCAGCACGCGCTGGCCGCGCCCGCTGGTGTTGCGCTGATAGAGCGCCGCGACGATGCCGAGCGCCAGGTGCAGCCCGGTGCCGCTGTCGCCGATCTGCGCCCCGGTGACGAGCGGCGGGCCTTCGCGGAAGCCCGTGGTCGAGGCGGCGCCGCCGGTGCATTGCGCCACGTTCTCATAGACCTTGCAGTCCTCGTAGGGGCCGGGGCCGAAGCCCTTGACCGAGGCATAGATCATGCGCGGGTTCAATTCCTGGATGCGCTCCCAGGTGAGGCCCATGCGGTCGAAGACGCCCGGCCCGAAATTCTCGACCAGCACGTCGCAGCTCTTGACCAGCGCCTCCAGCACCTCCGTGCCCTTGGGGTTCTTGGCGTCGAGCGTGATCGAGCGCTTGTTGTGGTTGAGCATGGTGAAATAGAGGCTGTCGGCGTTCGGCACGTCGCGCAGCTGGCCGCGCGTGATGTCGCCGACGCCGGGCCGCTCGACCTTGATGCAGTCGGCGCCGAGCCACGCCAGCAAGCTGGGTGCAGGTCGGGCCCGACTGGACGTGCGTGAAGTCGAGGATGCGGACCCCGTCGAGGGCTTTGGACATTGCGTTTCCTCTCACTTGTACATGGTTTGCGCCTTGGTGCCCGGCGCATATTCGCGCGGATCGACCCAGATGTTGATGACCGCCGACTTGCCGCTCTTGGCGACCTGCTCGCGGGCGCGGCGCAGCGCCGGCGCGATCTCCGCCGGATCGCGCACTTCCTCGCCATAGCCGCCCAGCATCTCGGCGAACTTGCCGAACGCCACGTCGCCCAGCAGGTTGCCGACATTGCCGCGCTGCTCGCCATATTTGGCGAGCTGGCCATAGCGGATCTGGTTCATCGCCGAATTGTTGCCGATCACGGCGATGTAGGGCGCGCCGAAGCGGTTCGCCGTCTCCATGTCGAAGGCGGTCATGCCGAACGAGCCGTCGCCGTAGTAGCACAGCACCTCTTTCTTCGGATGCGCGAGCTTGGCCGCGATGGCGAAGCCGGTGCCGATGCCGAGGCTGCCGAGCGCGCCGGGGTCCATCCACTGGCCCGGCCGGCGCGGCCGCACCGCCTGCGCCGAAATCGTCACGACATCGCCGCCGTCGCCGATATAGACCGTATCCTCGGTGAGGAATTCGTTGAGTTCCCAGGCGACGCGATAGGGATGGATCGGCCGGCTGTCGGAACGGAACAGCGGCATGAGTTTCTGCGTCGCGGTCTCCTCGGCCTGGCGCAGTTCCGCCATCCATTCGCGCCGCTTTGCTTGCCCGCCCTTGTCGATGCGGCCCGAGGCGGCGTCGCGCACCGCGCCCAGGATCGCGCCCGGATCGCCGACCAGGCCCAACGCCACGTCGCGGTTCTTGCCGACCGTGCGGTAGTCGAGATCGATCTGCACGACCTTGGCGTTGCGCCCGAGGCGGCGGCCATAGCCCATGCGGAAATCGAACGGCGTGCCGACGATGACGATGACGTCGGCCTTGTCGAACGCGAGCGAGCGCGTGCGGTCGAAATGATTGGCGTCGCCCGGCGGCAGCAGGCCGCGCGCGGCGCCGTTGAAATAGGCCGGCATGTCGAGCGCGCGCACGCACGCAAGCGCCGCCTCGTGGCCGCGCGTGGTCCACACCTGGCTGCCCAGCAGGATGGCCGGCCGCTCCGACTTGCACCAGGATGTCGGCGAGCGTCTCGATGTCGGCGGGGTCGCCGATCGACGCGCGTCGAGGCGCGGTAATGGCCGGGCTGCGGGATCACCGCCTTGGCTATGTCGATCTCGCGGTCGAGGATGTCGCGCGGGATCTCGAGATAGGAGGGGCCCGGCGCGCCGGCGAAGGCCTCGCGCGCCGCCATCGCGATCATGTCGGCGATGCGCTCGGTCGAGCGCACGCCGGCCGCGAACTTGGTGATGGGCCGCATGATGTCGACATGCGGCAGGTCCTGGAGCGAGCCCATCATGTGCTGGCTGAGCGCGCCCTGGCCGCCGATATGCAGGACCGGGCTTTCCGAGCGGAACGCGGTCGCGATCCCGGTCATGGCGTTCATGCAGCCGGGCCCCGCCGTGGTCACGACGCAGCCGAGCTTGCCGGTCTGGCGCGCATAGCCGTCGGCCGCGTGCGCCGCGACCTGCTCGTGGCGCATGTCGACGATGCGGATGCCCTCGTCGACGCAGCCGTCGTAGATGTCGATGATGTGGCCGCCGCACAGCGTGAAGATCGTGTCGACGCCCTCGTTCTTGAGCGCCTTCGCCACGAGGTGGCCGCCCGAGACGACGTTGGGGTCGCGCGACTTCTGCCGCAGCGTATCGTCGGCGGTCGTCGTTTCGCGCTTGGCGGTCGCTGTGTCTGCCACGTTCCTGCCTCCGCGTTCGAGGGGTGGGCCCTTGGGCCCGCGCCGGTTACCGGCCTCCGCGCCCGATTTATCTGCCTTAGATAGCCAAGTCAAACACTTGTCCGGCAGCGCCGGAGGCCCGTTAACACAACCGCCGGGCGCGCCGCGATGGCGGCAGTTCGCCTCGATTACAATCAATTCCGGCCTATATCGTCCGGAAGGATTGCTTTCGCGCCGCCGCCGATCGAGCCTAAGCTTTCGGCAACGGCTGACCCGCGAACTTATCGCGGAATGGGGATTGATGAACGAAGTTCCGGCCACGCGGGGGGAGCCCGCGGCCGCAACGGACTTCGAAGCGGTCGCCGCCATCGCCGCCCGGCTTTTGGCCGCACCGGCCGCATGGGTCCGTCTCAGCGCAGCGGCAGGCGCAGCCGCGCACGGGCCGCTCTTTGCCCATGCGCTCGCGGCGGACGGCGTCGTCGTGGTGCCGGATGCCGCGGCCGACCCCGCTTTCGCCGCCGATCCCGAGGTGGCGGCCGGGCGCGTGCGGTTCTTCGCCGGGGCGCCGGTGCTGACGCGCGACGGCACGCGGCGCGGCGTCCTTGCCGTGACGGATCCCGAGCCGCGGCCCGAGATCGGCGCGGCCGCGGCGCGCGTGCTCGAGGATCTCGCCTGGCTCGCCGCGGCCGAGCTCGAGCGCCGCGACGTGCGGCTTCGGCTCGATGAGGCCGAGACGTCGCGCGCGCTGGCCGAGGCGCGCCTGGCGCTCGCCAACGAGATCACCCAGGCGGCGCTCGCCGCGCCCGATTTCAAGACCGCGCTCGGCCTCTGCCTGAAGCTCATCGCCGGGCATATCGGCGCCGACCTCGCGTTTGCGCGCGGGCTCGCGCCGCGCTCCGGCATGCTGCAGGTCGAAGCGAGCTACATCTCGCCCCAGGCCTACGAGCTCGCGCCGCTGCACGAGCATTTCCTCGTGACCCCCGTGCCGCGCGACCGCAGCCTCGTGGCCGACACCATCTTCGACCGGCGCCCGCTCGTCCTGCGCGATCTCGCCGGGCTCGACGGCCGGCGCTACCGGCTGATGGACGTGGTCCGCAAGCACGGCATGCGCAGCCTTCTCTCGGTGCCGTGCGAGAAGTCACGGCAGCCGCTATTCGCTGACGTTCCTGTTCCGCCACGAACCGCCCGATATCGACGCGCTCGCCGAGACGATGACGGCACTGTCCGGCCGTGTGCGCGATCTTCTGGCGCGCAAGCAAAGCGAGGAGCGCATCGCGCGCCTGCAATCGGTCGTGCTGCACACCGGCGATGCCGTGATCGTGGCCGAGACGCGGGCGCGGAGCGGCGATCTGCCGCGCGTCGTCTATGTCAATCCCGCCTTCACGGCCTTGACCGGCTATGCCGCCGAGGAGGTGCTCGGGCGCTTGCCGACGCTGCTGCGCGGCGCGAAGACGGAAGCCGCGACGCTCGAGCGCATGCGCGTCGCCATCGACCGGCACGAGGCCTTGCGCCTCGAAATGTACCTGCACCGCAAGGACAGCGTCGCCTTCTGGGCCGAGATCGATCTGACCCCGATCGATGTTTCGTCCGAAACCGCCGGGCACTGGATCGCGGTGATCCGCGACCGCACGGAGCGCCGCGCGGCGGAGGAGGCGCAGCGCACCGGCGAGCGCGCGCTGCGCCGCCTGGCCGAGCGCCAGACCGCGGTGATCGATGCGCTGCCCGCCCATGTCGTGCTGATCGACGCCGACGGCCGCATCGTCTCCGTGAGCCGAAGCTGGGCCGAGTTCGCGCGCACGAGCGGCGTCCCCGGCAACGGCCCGGGCGACAGCTACTTCGCGTTCCTCGAGCACGGCTGCCTGCCGGAATATGCCGAGCCGATGGCGCAGGGCGTGGCGGCGGTGCTCGCCGGGCGGCGCTTCGAGTTCAGCAGCGATTACGCGTGCCGGCGGCGCGACGGGCGCCAGCGCTGGTACCGGCTGATGATCGCGCCGATGGCGCCGCGGCCGGGGCTCGGCGCCGTCGCGATGCATCTCGACGTGACCTCGAGCAAGCTCGCCGAGGAGGCGCTGCGCCAGGAAAAGGACTTCTCCGATTTCCTCATCAAGAGCACGACCGAGGGCATCCTCGTGTTCGACCGCGACTTCCAGATCACCTTGTGGAATCCGGGGATCGAGGCGATCACCGGCATCGCGCCTGATCTGGCGCTCGGGCGCAAGGCGTTCGAGGTCCTGCCGTTCATCGCCGGATCGCCGTGCGAGCTCGCCGTGCGCGGCGCGCTCGAAGGACAGGAGGCGTCGTTCTTCGATCAGCGCTACGCGCTGCCCGCGACCGGGCGCAACGGCTTCTACGAGGCCTATTTCGCCCCGCTCATGAGCAACGGCCAGGCGATCGTCGGCGGCATCGGCTTCCTGCGCGAGACGACCGAACGCCGGCGCATCGAGGACGCGCTGCGCCAGGCGCAGAAGATGGAGGCGGTGGGCCAGCTCACCGGCGGCATCGCGCACGACTTCAACAACATGCTGACCGTGATCGCCGGCAATCTCGAGCTCCTGGAAAGCAAGCTCGCGAACGAGCCGCGCCTGTCGCGCCTCGTGACCTCGGCCTCGCTCGCCGCAAGCCGCGCCGAGAAGCTGACGCAGCAGCTCTTGACCTTCTCGCGCCGCCAGCAGCTCCGTCCGCAGCCGGTCGATCTGAACCAGATCATCGTCGGCATGGACGACCTCCTGCACCGCACGGTCGGCGAGACGGTCGAGATCCACACCTCGCTCGCGCCCAACATCTGGTCGGCCATGGCCGATCCCAATCAGCTCGAGACCGCGCTCGTCAATCTCGTCCTCAACGCGCGCGACGCGATCGCGGGCGGCGGCCGCATCACGCTCGAGACCGCCAATGTCGAGATCGCGCGCGGCAACGCGCAGATCGCGCCCGGCGCCTATGCCATGCTGGCGATCGCCGACACCGGCAGCGGCATGTCCGAGCATGTGCTGGCGCACGTGTTCGAGCCGTTCTTCACGACGAAGGAGGTCGGCAAGGGCACCGGGCTTGGCCTCGCGCAGGTCTATGGCTTCATCAACCAGTCGCAGGGCCACGTGCGCATCGACAGCAAGGAAGGGCACGGGACCACCGTGCGCCTTTATCTGCCGCGCGCCGAGGGCGCGGCCGGCGTGGGCTTCCTGCCGATCGCGCGCGAGCAGCCTTATCGCGGCAACGAGACGGTGCTCGTCGTCGAGGACGATCACGGCGTGCGCGACTTCGCGGCGTCCGTGCTGCGCGAGTTGGGCTACCAGGTGCTCGAGGCCTCGAGCGGCGATTCCGCGCTGCAAATGCTGGAAGGCGTCGGCGCCGTCGATCTTCTGTTCACCGATGTCGTCATGCCCGGGCGCTTGAACGGCGTCGATCTCGCGCGCGAGGCGCTCGACCGCCGCGGCGACCTGCGCGTGCTGTTCACCTCGGGCTACACGACGCGGCTCGTCGAGAAGGGCTGGCCGGCCGAGGATGTCGAGCTGCTGCGCAAGCCCTATCGCTCGGTCGACCTCGCCGAGCGCGTCCGCACCGTCCTCGATCAGCCGATCGGCGCGGAGAACTAGCCGCCTTTGCTTGACAGGGCGGGCACGCCCGCTTAGACGCGGGCGCCATGCAGGGCACCATCCACGCCGAATTTCCGGGCCGGCTCGTCATCGTCGGGTTCGGCAGCATCGGCCAGGGCGTCCTGCCGCTGATCCTGCGTCACATCGGCATCAAGCCATCGCAGATCGTCATCGTCACCGCGGAGGAGCGCGGCCATGACGAGGCGAACGCGCTCGGCGTCTCGTTCCGCATCGCGCCGCTGGTCGAGGCGAGCTTCGCGCGCGTGCTCGATCCGCTCATCGGATGCGGGCGATTTCCTCTTGAACCTGTCGGTCGAGGTGTCGAGCCTCGCGCTCGTCGAGCTGTGCCGGCAAAAGGGCGCGCTCTATCTCGACACGTGCATCGAGCCGTGGCCCGGCGGCTACACCGATCCCAATCTCTCGCCGTCCTTGCGCTCGAACTACGCGCTGCGCGAGCGCGCGCTGGCGCTGCGCGCCGCGGCGCCGTCCGGTCCGACCGCGGTCTTGACGCACGGCGCCAACCCCGGCCTCGTCTCGCATTTCGTCAAGCTGGCGCTGCTCAATCTGGCGTCGGGCGTGGGCCTTGCCGTGCCGAAGCCGAAGGCGCGCGCCGACTGGGCGGCGCTCGCCGAGCGGCTCGGCGTCAAGGTCATCCACATCGCCGAGCGCGACACGCAAATGGGCGGTGCGCCGAAGCGTCCGGGCGAGTTCGTCAACACCTGGTCGATCGACGGCTTCGTCGGCGAGGGCATGCAGCCGGCCGAGCTCGGCTGGGGCACGCACGAGCGCCATTTCCCCGCCGACGGCGCGCGCCACGCCTTCGGCGGCGGCGCCGCGATCTATCTCGAGCGCCCGGGTGCGGCCACGCACGTGCAGCAGCTGGACGCCGCTCGAAGGGCCCTATCACGGCTTCCTCATCACGCACGGCGAATCGATCTCGATCGCCGATTACCTGACCGTCGCCGCGGACGGAGCCGCGCGCTACCGGCCGACCGTGCATTACGCCTATCACCCGTGCGACGGCGCGGTGCTGTCGCTGCACGAGCTCGCCGGCAAGAACTGGCGCGTGCAGGGCGAGAAGCGCCTCCTCATGGACGAGATCGACACCGGCATCGACGAGCTCGGCGTGCTGCTGATGGGGCACGAATTGGGCGCCTACTGGTTCGGCTCGCGCCTGGCGATCGGCGATGCGCGGCGCCTCGTGCCCTACAACAACGCGACGAGCCTCCAGGTCACGGCCTCGGTGCTCGCGGGCATGGTCTGGGCGCTCGAGAACCCCGATCGCTCGATCGTCGAGCCCGACGAGATCGACCACGAGCGCATCATCGAGATCGCGCGGCCCTATCTCGGCGACCTGGTCGGCGCCTATAGCGGCTGGACGCCGCTCGACGGCCGCGCGCGTCTCTTCCCGGAGGATATCGACCGCGCCGATCCGTGGCAGTTCAAGAATTTTCGCGTGACGTGAGATCGAGCACGATCCTGCCGTCCTCGATCGCGATGGGCGCGGGCTCGAGCCGCATGCCGACGCAGGGGCCGCGCACGCAATGCCCATCCTCCGGCCGGAAGAGCGCGCCATGCGTGCCGCACAGCAGATGCTCGCCGCTGCGGTCGAAGAAACGGTCGGGCAGCCAGTCGAGCGGCGTGCCGATATGCGGGCAGGAATTGACGTAGCCGCGAATTGTGCCGGAAGTGCGGATGACGAAGATGGCGATCTGCTCCGTGCCTTGGCCGAGGCGGAAGCCGCGCCCCGCGCCCTCGGCGATCTCGTCGGCGCGGCACAGGACCGTTCGGCTCACGCCTTGACGCCGGCCATCGCCGCGATGACGCGCCATTCCGCCGCGCTCACCGGCGAGACCGAGAGCCGCCCCTGGCGCACCAGCGCCAGACTCCTTGAGCTTGGGCTCGGCCTTGATCGCGGCCAGCGGCACCGGCGTCTTCACCGGCATCAGCGCCTTCACGTCGACCATGACGAAGCGGCCGGTCTTGTCGCTCGGATCGGGATAGGCTTCCTTGACGATCTCGGCGACGCCGACCACCTCCGGGCCGGCGCCCGAGTGATAGAAGAACGCGCGGTCGCCGGCTTTCATCGCTTTCAGGTTGTTGGCCGCCTGGTAGTTGCGCACGCCGCTCCACTCGGTGCGCTTGTCGGCGACGAGCCGGTCCCACGAATAGGCCGACGGCTCGGATTTGAGGAGCCAGTATTTCATGCGCGCGCCACCATGAAGATGCGCCGGAACGGGAAGAAGCGTGTGCCCGTCGGCGCGGCGCGGATAGGCCGCCCGCAGCTTCGCGCCATAGCGCGCCTCGAAGGCGCGCGCCTCGTCCGGCCCGAGCGCCTCGAGCACCGGGCGCAGCGCGCTGCCGCGCACCCATTCGAGCACCGGGTCCTCGCCCTCGAGCACGTGCAGATATTCCGTCTCCCACAGCTCGAGCTCGCGCGCCAAGGGCCGCAGCAGATCGTAATAGAAGGACGGCGTCCGCGCACCGGATCGGTCCTGAGCGGCATGGTCTCGCCCTGCCCGGGGCGCGCCTTCGACCAGCGCTCCTCCAGTCGCCGTCTCGCGCAGCAGCACGTGCGAGGGCGCATCGAAATTGCGCGGCATCTGCACCGCGAGCACGCCGCCGGGCGCGAGTTCGCTGCATGAGGCGCGGGAACAGACGCTCGTGCCCTTCGAGCCATTGCAGCGTCGCGGTCGAGAAGATGAGGCCGGCCGGCGCGGGCGCCGACCAGGCTTCGATGTCGCCCTCGACCCAGCGCACGGACGATGCCTCGGCGCCCGCCTCCTTCAGCATCGAGGCCGATTTGTCGAGCGCGATGACCGGCCGCCCGGGCCAGCGCTCGGCCATCGCCCGCGCGTGCACGCCGGTGCCGCAGCCCAATTCGCAGATCGGCCCCTCCGGCAGCTCGTCGTCCACCTGCGCCAGAAGGTCGAAGCCGGGCCGCAAGCGTTCGCCCGAGAATTTGAGGTACTGCCGCGGATCCCAGCCCATGTGCGCCCGTGTCGGAAAATCTCGCGCTATAATGGCGCGCGTCGCAAGGACGCGAAAGGGATTGCACATGAGCGATGGTGACACCGCGTCGTGGCTGCGGCCGGCGGCGATCTGGCTTGCGCTCGCGGCGATCGTGCTGGTGCCGGTCAATGCCGTGCTCGTGGTGCGCAATCAGGGCGCGCAGCGCGAGGCGAGCCAGCGCCAGCAGCAGATCAATCAGGGCGTGCAGATCGCGCGCGTGAGCCAGTTCCTGATCGAGACCATCGCCCGCAGCGCGGTCGCCAACAAGGACGACAAGCTCACGGCGCTGCTCGAGCGCCACGGCATCCGCGTCACCGTCAATCCACCGGGCAGTCCCCCGGCCGCGGGTGCCAAGCCATGATGCGCTCGCTCGAACTGCCGGTGGCGCTCGTCGCCGTCGGGCTTTTTCTCGGCGTCGCGTTCCAGACCGTGGAGCTGGCGCGCGAGGCGCAGAATCTCGTCGCCGTCGCAAAAAGCCAGGAAGGGCCGCTCGAGGAAGCCGCGCGCTTGAAGCAGGCGACCGACTCGCTCGCCGGCGACGTCGCCGAGCTGGCACAGCAGGGCGATGCCAACGCCAAGCAGGTGGTCGACGAGCTGGCGCGCCAGAACGTCCAGTTGCGGGCCGGTGCGCCCGCCGAACCGGCCAAGTGAGAGTTATCACATTATAGATATGTAAATTAAAACTATTGACGTGCGTCTCCCGTAGAATATGCTGTATTGACAGTCGCCGCTGTTGGAGACGCGCGTGCTGCCGCTTTTCATCGATGTCTCGCGCCTGAAGCTCGTGCTGGTCGGGAACGGCGATGCCGCCCGCCGCCGGCTCCGGCTGCTCGAAGAGGCGGGCGCCGAAGCAGATCGCCGTGTTCGCCGACGCGCCCTCGCCGCTCCTCGCCGCCGATGCGGGCGCGCGGCTCGAGCGGCGCTGGCCGTCGCGCGAGGAGCTGGCGCGCGCGCAACTGGTGTTCGTCGCCGATGCGCCGCCGGAGGTGCGTGCGGCGCTGTCGCGCGCGGCGCGGCTCATCGGCGTCATCGTCCATGTCGAGGACGAGCCCGCCCTCTCCGACACGCAGATGCCGGCGGTGCTGCACCGCGGCGGCCTGACGCTTGCCGTTTCCACGGGCGGCGCGAGCCCGGCGCTGGCGGCGCGAATCAGGGATGTTCTCGGCGGCCTCTTCGGCCCAGAATGGCGCGGCCGGCTTGAAGAAGTGTCGCGCCTGCGCCGCGTCTGGCGCGAGGCAGGCATGGCGCCCGCCGAGATCGCCGAGCTGACCGACGATTGGATGAGCCGGCGCGGCTGGCTCTCGGGCTTCATATCCCGTCACTGATTCGACGCCGTCCACATAAAGGAGGCACTCATGTCGTTGCGCATCAATTCCGAGGCGCCCAATTTCTCCGCCGACACGACCGAGGGAAAGATCGATTTCCATCAGTGGATCGGCGACAAATGGGCGATCCTGTTCTCGCATCCGAAGGACTTCACGCCGGTCTGCACGACCGAGCTCGGCGCCGTCGCGCGCCTGAAGCCCGAGTTCGACAAGCGCGGCACCAAGGTCATCGGCCTCTCGGTCGATCCGACCGACAGCCACAAGCGCTGGTCGAAGGACATCGAGGACACGCAGGGCACGGCGGTGAACTATCCGCTGATCGGCGACCCGCAGCTCGCGGTGGCGAAGCTCTACGACATGCTGCCGGCCGAGGTAGGATCCAGCTCGGAAGGGCGCACGCCCGCCGATAACGCCACGGTGCGCTCGGTCTTCATCATCGGCCCCGACAAGAAGGTCAAGGCGATGCTGACCTACCCGATGGCGAGCGGACGGAATTTCGACGAGGTGCTGCGGCTCCTCGATTCGCTGCAGCTCACGGCCAAGCACCCGGTCGCGACGCCGGTCAACTGGAAGCCGGGCGAGGACGTCATCATCGTCACCTCGGTCAGCGACGAGCAGGCGAAGCAGCGCTTCCCCAAGGGGTTCCGCACGCTGAAGCCTTATCTCCGCTTCACCGCGCAGCCCTAGTGCCGCCATGCCCGAAGCCGACGTGACGCAGCTCGTGACGGCCAACCGCCTGCGCGACGGCGTCCCGGTCTATCGCACCGTCGCTGGCGGCTGGTCGCCCGCCATCGACGATGCGCGGCTCGTCGCGGCCGGGGAGTCGGAGACGCTGCTCGCCGAAGCGCAGAGCGGGCCGCCGCCGCTGCCGGTCGTGGCGCCCTATCTCATCGAAGCGCGCCGCGTCGAAGGCAAGGTCCGTCCGCTCGACGCTTGCGCGAAGTGATCCGCGCCTTCGGCCCCACCATCTGAGTGCGCCATGTATCGCTACGACTCATATGACCAGCGTTTCATCGGCGAGCGCGTCGCGCAATACCGCGACCAGGTGCGCCGCCGCCTTGCCGGACAGCTCACCGAGGACGAGTTCCGCCCGCTGCGGCTGATGAACGGGCTTTATCTTCAGCTCCACGCCTACATGCTGCGCATCGCCATTCCCTACGGCACGCTGAGCTCGCGCCAGCTCCGCCAGCTCGGCCATATCGCGCGCACCTGGGACCGCGGCTTCGGCCATTTCACCACGCGCCAGAACATCCAGTTCCACTGGATCAAGCTCGAGGAGACGCCCGACATCCTCGCCGCGCTCGCCGAGGTCGAGATGCACGCGATCCAGACGAGCGGCAATTCCTTCCGCAACACCACGACCGATCCCTTCGCCGGCGCCGCCACCGACGAGATCGAGGACCCGCGGCCCTATTGCGAGATCATCCGCCAGTGGTCGACGCTGCACCCGGAATTCTCGTTCCTGCCGCGCAAGTTCAAGATCGCGGTCTCGGGCGCGGCCGACGATCGCGCCGCGGTCAAGATCCACGACATCGGCCTCTACCTGCGCCGCAACGAGGCGGGCGAGGTCGGCTTCGAGGTGCTGGTCGGCGGCGGCCTGGGGCGCACGCCGCTCCTTGCGCAAACCATCCGCCCGTTCGTGCCGAAGCGCGATCTCCTCTCCTATCTCGAGGCGATCCTGCGCATCTACAACCAGTACGGACGGCGCGACAATCTCTACAAGTCGCGCATCAAGATCCTGGTGCAGAGCCTCGGCATCGAGCGCATGCGCGCCGAGGTCGAGGCCGAATGGGCGGCGATGGACCATGCGTCATTGGCGCTGCCGGACGAGGCGATCGCCGAGATGGCGCGCTTCTTCCCGCCGCCCGATCCGACGCCCGCGCCGGCCGACGACGACGCCTTCCGCGCCGCCATCGAAGCCGAGCCCGGCTTCGCCCGCTGGGTCGAGCAGAACATCGCGCCGCACAAGGTGCCGGGCCACGCCATCGTCACCATCTCCTTGAAGGAGCCGGGCGTCACGCCCGGCGACTGCACCGCCGAGCAGATGGACCTGATCGCCGATCTCGCCGACCGCTACGGCCAGAGCGAGATCCGCGTCACGCACGAGCAGAACCTGGTGCTGCCGCAAATCCGCCGCGTCGATCTGCCGGCGCTGTGGCGCGCGCTCGCCGCGGCGCGGCTTGCGACGGCGAACGTGGCGCTCGCGAGCGCCATCATCTGCTGCCCCGGCCTCGATTTTTGCGGCCTCGCCACGGCGCGCTCGATCCCGGTGGCGCAGCGCCTCGCTGTGGCGCTCGCCCCGCGCGAGCGCGAGATCGGCGATCTCCAGATCAAGATCTCGGGCTGCATCAACGCCTGCGGCCATCACCATGTCGGCCATATCGGGCTTCTCGGCGTCGACAAGAACGGCGAGGAGTTCTACCAGATCACGCTTGGCGGCAGCGCCGACGAGAACGCGGCGCCTGGGCGCCATCGTCGGCCCCGCGGTCAGCAGCGACGAGATCGTCCATTCGGTCGACAAGATCGTCGATGTTTATCTCAAATTGCGGGCAAACGGCGAGCGCCTGCCCGAAACCTACGCCCGCGTCGGCAACAAGCCGTTCAAGGACGCGCTCTATGCCGCTCATTAGGAACGAGCGCTTCGTCACCGATTCGTGGCGTCATCTCGCCGACGACGAGGGCGTGCCCGACGCGCCGCGCCTCACCGTCTCCTATGCGCGCTGGGTCGAGCAGAAGGAACGGCTCGCGGCGCTCCCGGCGGCGCTCGGGCGTGCGCCTGCCGAACGACGTGTCGCCCACGAAGCTCGCGGGCGATCTCGCGCGGCTCACGCTCATCGTGTTGAATTTTCCTAAATTCACCGATGGCCGCGCCTATTCGCAGGCGCGCCTCCTGCGCGCCCGGCTCGGCTTCACGGGCGAGCTGCGCGCCGAGGGCGACGTGCTGCGCGACCAGCTTCTGTTCATGCGGCGCTGCGGCTTCGACACCTTCGTCGTGGGCGAGCGCGCGCTCGCCGAGGATTGGCTCGCCGCCTTCCGCGAGATCGACGTGTTCTACCAGCCGGCCGAGGACCACGAGATGTCGGTCCTGAAGCGCCGCCTCGCCGCATCGCGGCGCGACTTTACGGTTGCTTAAACCGGCGCTGCTAGGGTTGGAGCGTGGTTTGCGGGCGGATTAAGCGCCCGGATATTCACTTCTCCTTATCCACGTTCTCGCGCGCGAAAGATCGCGGCCGGCGGCGGCCTCCCCCTCAACCGCCCCGGCCGCGATCACTTCGCTGCGACAGGCGCGTCGATCCCGACGAGCGCCGGCATCACCTCGTCGCGGAAGAGTGCGAGCGAGCGCATCTCGCGCGCATGGCCCAACGAGCCGTAGGCGAGGTGCAGCACGAGATAGTTGAAGCCGATGCGCCGCGCCTGCTCGACGAGGATTTTGCGCACCGTTTGCGGCGAGCCCGCGACGAGCGCGCCCGAGCGCGTCGCCTCGGCGAAATCCGGCGACAGCGCGATCGGCGGGAACGAGCCGTTCTCCTTCCACAGCCAGCACAGGCTCTCGAACCATTGCTCGTGCGCGGGCCCGGCGATGCGCGCCGCTTCCGCGTCGGTGTCGGCGACGAAGATCGCGCGCATCGCGCCGATCAAGGGCGTCTCGGTGCCGGTGCCGATGCGGGCCCGCTCGTCCGCGTGCTCGCGCCACGCCGTCGCGGAAGCGCGCGACCGGCGGGCGATGCGCTCGTCCGGCCCGAGCGTCACCACGTTCATGCCATAGCGCGCGGCCAAGGCATGGCCGTAATCGCTTCGCAGCCCATACCACAGCGGCGGCATCGGCTTCTGCACCGGCCGCAGCACCATCTTGAGCCCGTCATGGCGCCAGCGCTTGCCGTGATGGACGAGCCGATCCTGCGTCAGGCCCTTGTGCACGATCTCGAACATCTCCTCGAAGCCGTCGCGCGCCGTCTCGAAATCCTCGCCGAAGGCCTGCGAACTCCCAAGGCGATGCGCCGGTGCCGCAGCCGATATCGAGGCGGCCGTGGCTCAGATGATCGAGCATGCACAGCTCTTCGATGAGCCGCACCGGATTGTAGAGCGGCAGCAGATGGACGAGCGTGCCGAGCCGCAGGCGCTTGGTCTCGCGCGCCGCCGCGGCCAGGAACAGATTGGGCGAGGGCGCCAGCGACAGGGGCGTCGCGTGATGCTCGGTCAGGTGATAGCCCAGGAACCCCGCATCCTCGGCCGCGCGCAAAAGCGCCATGCGCTCGTCGAAGGTGCGGGCAGGGGCTTCGTCGCGCACGTCGATGTAATCGAAGATGCCGAACTGCATCGCGGGCTCTCCCTTACGCGATTGTCGCGGCTGCCGCGCCTCTATAGCATCGCCCGAGGAGAGGGAGGAAGCGATGGATATGGAGCGGTTCGTCGACGAGGAGCTGGTGCGGCGCGTGCGTCAGCGCTGGGCCTTCGCGCGCGACTATGGCGACTGGGACGGGATGCGCGCCTGCTTCCATCCCGATGCCACCGTCCATGTCGCGTGGTTCTCGGGACCGGCCGCGACATTCTTCGAGCGCACCATCGCCATGTCGGCCGCGCGCCGGCCCGAGGAGCGCAGCAAGCACTGGTTCGGCGGCTCCCGCGTCGCCGTCAACGGCGACCGCGCCATCCTCGAGACCGACGCGCAGGTGCAGGTGCGCGACCGCTTCGACGGGCACCTGTTCGATCTGACGGCGTCGGTGCGCATGTACGACCGGCGTCGAGCGCCGCCAAGGCACGTGGCGCATCGCCCGCATGGTCGTGATCTACGACAAGGACCGCATGGATGCGGTGCTGCCCGGCTCGGTGCCGGCCGGATTCTTCGACGGCATCGAGCTGACGCGGGCCCAATGCCGGCATGGCCTTCATGCGCTTCCGCAACGCGAAGGTGGGGCGCACGATGCCGCCCGATGTCGTCGTCGGCGGCAGCGACACCGAGCGCCGCGTGCGCGCCGAGACGGAGCAATGGCTCGCCGGCGGCTGATCGAACAAATCGGAACAGGGAGAAACGAGCATGTTCGGAACGCGCACGGTTGTCGCACTCGCATCGGTCTTGTCGCTCGCGCTCGGCGCACGGGATGCCGGCGCGCAAAATCTCGACGAGCTTTACGCCAAGGCCAAGGCGGAAGGGGCGCTCGTCCTCTATACCGGCGGGCCGGCCGCGCCGTGGGAGGCGTTCGCCAAGGATTTTTCCGCGCGCTATCCCGGCATCGCCGTCACGGTCAATGGCGGCTTCAGCAACGTGCTCGACCGCAAGATCGACGAGCAGCTCAAGAACAAGAAGCTCGAGGTCGATATCGCCGCGCTTGCAGACGATGCAGGATTTCGTGCGCTGGAAAGGCGAGGGCGCGCTGCTGAGCTACCGGCCGCCCGGCTACGACAAGATCGACAAGAGCTTCAAGGACAAGGACGCCGCCTTCATCGCGCTCTCGGTCAACGCGCATGTCTATGCCTATAACGCCAACGCCGTCGCGCCCAAGGACGTGCCGAAATCGGCGCTCGATTTCCTCAAGCCCCTGTTCCGCGGCAAGCTCGTCGCCGCATATCCGGCCGATGACGACGCGACGCTCTACGATTTCTACGCGGTCGTGAAGAAGTACGGCTGGTCCTACATGGACAAATACATGGCGAACCAGCCGAACTTCATTCAGGGCCATCTCGGCGTGCAGCGCAGCGTGGCGTCGGGCGCCAACATCGCGACGTTCGACGCCATCGCCAACATCCGGCTCGACCCGCCCTACGAGATCGCGTTCCCCAAGGTCGATGCGATCCCGATCTGGGCCTTGTCGGCGGCGATCTTCAAGGATGCGCCGCACACCAACGCGGCGCGGCTCTTCCTCGCCTGGTATCTGGAGCCCGAGCAGCAAAAGCGCACGGGCACCTGGTCGCCGCGCAACGACGTGCCCGCGCCCAACGGCTGGAAGCCGATCCTCAGCTACAAGGTCGTCAACGACTATCGCGCCTTCATCACCAACGACCAGCTCATCAAGGACCTGCGCGCGCGCTTCGAGAAATATACCGGGCCGGTGAAGAACACGGGCGGCGTGCGCTGACCCGCGCCTATTTCAGCGCGTAATCGGCCTGGTCCTCGTAGATCGCGCCGCTCTTCGTCAGATAGCTCGCGATCAGGCTGAAATGCGCGACCGCGAACGGCTCGGCGCGGAAGAGCGCGTGCTGCGCGAGGAACGCCTGGATGCGCTCCTCGGCCGGGTATTTGAGGCGCGCCAGGCTCACGTGCGGCGCATAGCGCCGCCCCTCGGGCTCGAAGCCCGCGCGCACGATCGCGCTCTCGATCTTGTCGTGGAGCGCCGAGAGCGCCGGGTTGCGCTCGACGCCCACCCACAGCGCGCGCGTGCCGAAATTGCCGACGCCCGCAGCGCCAGCGCGAAGCGCGGCGCGCGGATCTGCACGAGCGCCGCGTCGATGTCGCTCGCCGCACCCTCGTCGACCTCGCCGATGAAGCGCAAGGTCACGTGATAATTCCCGGCATCGACCCAGCGCGCCCCCGGCACGCCGTTGGCGAGCGTCGAGACCCTGAGCTTCAGCTCGGGCGGAAGATCGATGCCGACGAAGAGGCGCAGCATCGCGCCCCCCTAGCTGTCCTTGCCCGCGCCCTTCAAGCAGGCTTTCGACCGCGGGCGCCAGGCGCGCGACGATGACCGCGACGCCCTTCGCGTTGGGATGGAGCCCGTCCGCCTGGCTCAACGCCGGATCGAGCGCCACGCCGTCGAGGATGAAGGGATAGAGCGCCACGTGATATTTCTCCGCGAGGCGCGGATAGATCGCGTCGAAATCCCGCTGGTAGTCGCGCCCCCAATTGCCCGGCGCGCGCATGCCGATGAGGAGCGTCTTGACGTTGGCGGCCTGGAGCCGCGCCAGGATGCGGTCGAGATTCTGCGCGGCCTCGCCCGGATCGAGGCCGCGCAGCGCGTCGTTGGCGCCAAGCTCGACGAGCGCGAATTGCGGATGATCGGCCAGGACCCAGTCGAGCCGCGCCGCACCGCCCGCCGTGGTGTCGCCCGAGACGCCGGCGTTGCTGACCGCTGGCGTCGAACCCGTCCGCCTTCAATCGCGCCTCGAGCCGCGCCGGCAGCGCGTCCGCGGGCGCCAGGCCATAGCCCGCGGTGATGCTGTCGCCGAGCATCAGGATGCGCAGCGCCGCGCCCCGCGCCGAGCACGGCGCCAGCGCGAGACAGGCCGCGAGGATGCAGATGCAGTTGACAAGGATGCGGCCGCCGCCATATCCGCTCCGGCCGCACCGCTCAGAAGAAGACATGTCCCTACCGATCGCCCGCGCCGATGATTTGCATCTTACACTGGGCAGCGCGGCCGGCCCCGTCAACGTGCTGCGCGGCGTCTCGCTCGCGATCGAGCGCGGCGAGTCGGTGGGTTTGGTCGGCCCCTCGGGCTCGGGCAAGACCACGCTGATGATGCTCCTGGCCGGGCTCGAGCGGCCGAGCAGCGGGCGCGTCGTCGTCGACGGCGCCGATCTCGGGCTCCTCGACGAGGACGGGCTCGCGCGCTTCCGGCGCAAGACGATCGGCATCGTGTTCCAGTCGTTCCATCTCGTGCCGACCATGAACGCGCTCGAGAACGTCGCGATCCCGTTGGAGCTCGCCGGCCGGCGCGATGCGTTCGAGGCGGCGCGCGAGGGCATCGCGCGCGTCGGGCTCGAGGCGCGGCTCCTGCATTATCCGGCGCAGCTCTCGGGCGGCGAGCAGCAGCGCATCGCCATCGCGCGCGCCTTCGTCGCCGGGCCCAAGCTGCTGCTGGCCGACGAGCCCACCGGCAATCTCGACGGCGCCACCGGCCGCATCGTGATGGATCTGCTGTTCCATCTGCGCGCCGAGCACGGCACCGCGCTCCTGCTCATCACGCATGACGGCGAGCTCGCGCGCAGCTGCGACCGCGTCGTGGGCTTGGCCGACGGCCGCATCGCCGGCGCGGACGCGATCGCCGCCGCGCTCGCGCGCCTGGGGCGCGGGTGATGCGATTGCCGCTCGCCCTTCGCTTCGCGCGGCGCGAGCTGCGGGGCGGCGTCGGGGGCTTCCGCATCTTCATCCTGTGCCTCGCCTTGGGCGTCGCCGTCATCGCCGGCGTGGGCTCGCTCGGAGCCGCGGTGCAAGCGGGCCTCAGCGCCGACGCGCGCGCGCTCCTGGGCGGCGATGTCGAGTTCGCGCTCGTCCATCGCACCGCGAGCGCCGAGGAATTGGCCTATCTCGCAGCCGCGGGCGAGGTCTCGCACGTGGCGCAGCTGCGCGCCATGGCGCGCACGGATGGACGGCGCGCGCCGCAGCCTGGTCGAGATCAAGGCGGTCGATGGCGCATATCCGCTTTACGGCGATGTGGGCCTCGCGCCCGCGCAAAGCCTCGCCGGCGCGCTTGCCGAGCGCGGCGGCGAATTCGGCGCGGTGGTGGCGCCGGCTCTCATGGACCGGCTCGGCATCAAGCCGGGCGACAGGGTCCGCATCGGCGACGCCGTCCTCGCCGTGCGCGCCGCGCTCGCGCACGAGCCCGACGGCATCAGCGGCCTCATCGAGATCGGGCCGCGCGTGGTCATGTCGCAAGCGGCGCTCGAAGCGACCGGCCTGCTCGCGCCGGGCGTCCTCATCAACCACAGCTACCGCGTCAAGCTCCGCCCCGGCGAAGATGTCGCTGCCGTGGTCGATGGCGCGAAGGCGCGCTTTCCCGATGCCGGCTGGCGCATCCGCGATTTCCGCAACGCCGCGCCCAATCTCACGACGCTGCTCGACCGCCTGACCGTGTTCATGACGCTCGTAGGCCTCACCGCGCTCGTGGTCGGCGGGGTCGGCGTCGGCAACGCGGTGACGAGCTATCTCGCCGGCAAGACCGAGAGCATCGCCACCCTGAAGTGCCTGGGCGCGTCCGTTGCGCCTCGTGTTCGCCACATATCTCGCCGAGATCCTGGCGCTGGCCGCTGGCCGGCATCGTCCTCGGCCTCGTCGCGGGCGCGTTGGCGCCCTATGCCGCCGCTCCCTTCCTGCCGGCGAGCCTGCCGGTGACGGCGCGGGTCGCGCTCTATCCGGCACCACTCGCCGAAGCCGCGTTGTTCGGCCTGCTGGCGACGCTCGCCTTCTCGCTCTGGCCCTTGGGCGCGGCCACCGGCGTCGCGCCCGCGAGCCTCTTCCGCGCGCGCGTCGAGCCGATCCTCGGCCGCCCGCCCGCTCTGGTGCGTCCTTGCGGTGGCGGCGTCGGCGGCCGGTCTCGCCGCGCTCGCCATCGCGACCGCGTCCGACCGCAGAACCGCCGCCTGGGCCGTCTTCGGCACGGCCGCCGCGCTCGTGATTTTCCGCCTCGCCGCCGCCGCGCTCGTCGTGCTGGCGCGCCGCATGGGACGCCCGCGCCAACCGTCGCTGCGGCTCGCGCTCGCCAATCTCTACCGGCCGGGCGCGCCGACCGCGGGCGTGGTCGCCTCGCTCGGGCTCGGCCTCGCCGTGCTGGTCGCGATCGCGCTGGTCGAGGGCAACGTCGCCGACGAGATCGACCTGCGCCTGCCGCAGCGCGCGCCGTCCTTCTTCTTCATCGACATCCAGCCGGATCAGGCGGCGCCGTTCGACGCGCTCCTTCATTCCATGCCGGGCGTCACCGAGGAGGGGCGCGTGCCGTCGCTTGCGCGGCCGCATCGAGCGCATCAACGGCGTGCCGGTCGAAGAGGCGCATGTCGCGCCCGAGGCGCGCTGGGCGTTAGGCGGCGACCGCGGCCTCACTTACGCGGCCTCCGTGCCCAAGGGCTCGCGCGTCGTCGCCGGCGACTGGTGGCCGGCCGATTATCGCGGTGCGCCGCTCCTCTCCTTCGACGCCGATCTCGCGCACGGCATGGGCTTGAAGCTCGGCGACACGCTCACCGTCAACGTGCTGGGGCGCGAGCTCACCGCCACCATCGCCAATCTGCGCGAGATCGACTGGACCTCGCTCGGCATCAATTTCGCGATCGTGCTGTCGCCGGGCGCGCTCGACGGCGCGCCCGAGACCGACATCGCCACGGCGCGCACGGCGCCCGAGAACGAGGCGGCACTCGAGCGCGCCGTCACCGACCGCTTCCCCAACGTCTCGGCCATCGCGGTGAAGGACGCGCTCGCGAGCCTGGCGCAGATCGTAGCGGCGATCGGCGCCGCCATCTCGGCGGTGGCGGCGGTGGCGCTCGCGGCGGGCGCGCTCGTGCTCGCCGGCGCCATCGCCGCGGGCCAGCGCCGCCGCGTCTACGACGCCGTCGTGCTGAAGGTGCTGGGCGCGACGCGCGCCGACGTGACGCGCGCCTTCGTCATCGAGTACGGGCTCCTGGGCCTTGCCGCATCGGCGCTTGCGGCGGCCATCGGCACGCTCGCGGCGTGGCTCCTCATGACGCGCGTCATGGACGCGCCGTGGCGCTTTTCCGGCGGCACGGTCGCGGTCACGCTCGTCCTTGCCACGTTCTTCACCATCGCCGCGGGCTATGCCGGCACGTGGCGCGCCTTGGGCGCCAAGGCCGCGCCGTTCCTCAGGAACGAATAGGGGCCGGTTCGTCGATCGAAATTTTCACATATTGCCGTGCCCGCGCTTGATGGTCTGGCGGATCACCGGCGCCGTGACCTGGTCGGAGATTTGGATGTTCCAAATTTCGCTTTCGCCCTGGGCAACGAAGTCGGCGAACAGCTTCGGGATTACCGACACATCGCGTATCTCGTGGCCGCGCAGGCCGAAGCCGCGTGCGATGTTTTCGAGCGCGGGCCGGCCGAACACAGCCAAGCTATCGTCGAGGCCGTCCGCGCGCAGCTTGTGAAACTCCGAGCCGTACCCGCCGTCATTCATCGCGCATATCAGGATGCGAAAACCCTGACGCTTAAGCGTCTCGAGTTCCTGGATATGGAACAAGAGCCCGCCGTCGCCTTCGAACAGCACGATCTTGCCCTCGCGGCCCTGCCAGCGCGCAGCCGCAACCCCAAGCGCATACGACAGGCCGTTGCCGACCGCGCCGAATTCACGGACCGTGGTGTAGCGCTCCGCCGGCCTGCCACGCATCTGAGTGTTGAAATAGGCCTGATGGCCGCCACCGACAACGATGTCCCAGTCCTTTGGAACCACCGCGTCGATTGCCCCGATCACGTCGCGCGGATCGAGCACCCCGGGCGCGATGTCGAACGGCATCGAGTCCGCCGGCTCGGTCGCGATGCGATGCGCCAGCTCTTTCGTGCGTATAGCCGCCGCCGTCGGTTTGCCAACGCCCAACTTCTTGTCGAGGCCGGCAAGGATTGCCTCGATACCAATTAGCGCATCTGATCTGACGTAGATGTCGGCGGCCTTCTGTCCGTCGCGCAGGCCGCGTGGGGAATTGTCCAACTGGATCTTGCAGGCCTGCGCGAAGTAGTGCCCGCCACCGACGTAATAGGACAGGCTCGTGCCAACCGCGAGCACGACATCCGCGGACTCGTACATCTCCCTGCCCAACGACGTGAAGTAACTGCCGGTGGTGCCGAGCCCGAACGGATGGTCGTGGAAAAGACCGCGCGCAGGCAGCGTATTGGAGAGCAAGGCGCCGCAGCGATCGGCGAGCTTGATCACGGCATCCCGTGCGCCGGACCACAGCACGCCGCGGCCACCGAGGACGATCGGCCGCTTTGCCGCAGCCAGCCGCTCAACGGCCTCGGCCACGACCTCGGGATCGGGGTGCATGCGTCCGACCTTGGGCTGATACATCGCCGAGGTCTCGTAGGGCTGGTTGGCCATGTGCTCGACCTTCTGCAGGTCGTAGGGAATGCCCAGCACCACCGGCTGCCGCTCGTACTTGGCGATGTGGAAGGCCTCGCGCACGTAATCCATCATGCGCGGCGCGCTATGCGCGGCGATGTAATGCGCCCCAGTCGCCGTCACCAGCGGCGCCTGGTCGATGTACTGATTGTAGAACTTGGCATTGATCGGCGACTCGCCAGCGAACACCACCATCGGCAGGCGGGCGCGAACCGCAGCCGGAAGCGCCGTCATCAACTGGGTCACGCCAGGGCCGCACGTGACGGAGGCAACGGCGACCTTGCCGGTGGCGACGTTATAGGCTGTGGCCGCCGCTACGGTGCAGTGCTCGTGCCTGACGTGGACGGTATGCACGCCCGGCAGTTTGGCAAAGGCGGTGGACCAGTGCATGTTGCCGTCGCCCATCAGCACGAACTGCGTGTCAACTCCCTCCGCAAGGAATGCTTCTGCGAGGGCCTCGTAGAGTTTGGGCATGGGCGCTGTACCCTTGGGTGGAGGCCTGCCGATGGCACTTGCCGCCGTTGCAACAATCGGGATTCGGCACGTCCCGATGGTGGCTCCAAGGAGAGGCTACATCAGGCTTGCGCGCAGGCGGAAGGGGGCATCATTTTATTTGTCATGCCGGACAAGAGCGCGGTCCTGGCACTTTCCTGACGAGCGTTGGCGTCTAAAGGAAATCCGTTTTGCGCCAGTAAACGACTGCATCCGGCTCAATTTGTGTCCAATGAGCTAAACCGGAGCCGAACAGCCGTGGGCCAGCCCCTGCAAGACGGAATTGAGGAGGTGTAGTGCCATGAAGATCGTCGATATCCGCACCACGGCGCTGAGCTATCCCTGTGATCCGCCCTATGGCAGCGCCGGCGGCATGCAGGTGCGCCGCGGGGCTCCTCATGACGCGCGTCATGGACGCGCCGTGGCGCTTTTCCGGCGGCACGGTCGCGGCGACGCTCGTCCTCGCCACGGTCTTCACCATCGCCGCGGGCTATGCCGGCACGTGGCGCGCCTTGGGCGCCAAGGCCGCGCCGTTTTTGCGCAACGAGTAGGGGCCGGTTTCAGCTTTCCGTGCAACCGACGCAAAGCAGTGGAACGAATTCGAGTCCACTCTTGCGGACGAGGTGGCGATTGACTTTGGCGCGGTGCAGTCGGCCAAGACCGTAACCGCCAAGGCTCTGCGGGCCCAGTCTGAGACGACCTACGCGAGCGTAAAGACGCAACATATGTCCACCAACCTGGACATCCGCGTCGATGACGATAGGGCTACGTCAACCTCATACGGCCATGCGCGATGAGCGTACGGACAAGGATGGTTTCCGGCACATTTACGCGAGGTACGAGAACGATTTTATACGCACGCCCAAGGGCTGGAAAATCTCTCGCATCAAGATGGAGCCGCGTTGGCAGGAGGGCAATCCAAAGCTCCTCGAAGAGATGCCGGCGGCGCGGTGCTCAAAGAGTGGGGCGTAGAACCGACCACCGGTGCTCTTATCTTATTTCGCCGGATTGGCGCGATTTACCTCGGCCTTGCGCTGTAATGTTCTTCCTCGCGCGAAGGCCGCCCCCTCGGATTCCCGCTCGGCGGCGTGTCTGGTCATGGGTGGAGCGATCGCGCTGCTCGCGTTTCTTGGGATTCCCAGTTCCTGGCTCGCAGGGTCGGGGCCGGCATCTTCCGCTCGGCTGCATCGCGGAGGCGTGATCGCAGCAGCCTTCGTCTGGGTATGGTGGGGAGGCAATTACTGCACTGCAGCCAAGGAAAAGACTCCGAAGATGACCCCATCTTGCCGTTGGCCGCCAGCGGGAAACTGAGCCTGACCGAGGGCCGACCTGCAGAATTGCAACTGAAGGGTCTACTGGGTGTAGCGCTCCGAAAAGGAAAGCAAAAAGCCGCACTTCAATTCACCGTCGACGCTGGGCGCGAAGCTACCGTTAAGCCTAGCCGTGCGCGTGGACGACGATCAATCTCCCGCCACGGGTCGGATGATTCGAGGTACGTTTCAACTCGCTGGTGGCGGTCTCGAGGGTGAGGCGCGTCAAGATGATGGAGAATATCGGCGCGATACTAAAAAAGGAATGGACTGACCTTCCGCGAGGTTTTCAAGAAGACGGTGATCATGGCCGACATTTCCAAGCTGATGGAATTGAACAAGATTTTGAAAATTACTTTCCTCCAGACCGACTGCCCGCGAGCACCACCTTTGCGGCTCCCTCGCGCTCGGAGCCCAGGTCGAAGTCGAGTGCGGCCTGATGTCGGGAAGTCGATGATGCCGCTCGGTCAGCCACCTCGCTCATGGAGCGGGGGTGAAGGGCTTCGCTTACCGCAGTGGGGTTACGCCCGATCACGACAAGGTAGGCACGGGCGGCGGCGTCAGGGTCTTTGCGGCCCTGTTCCCAGTCCCGCAAGGTGCCGAAAGGGGATCCGAAAGCGTTCGGCGAAGTCCTCTTGCGATAGGCCAAGGGCGCGGCGGATGACCTTGACCTGAGGCGTTCGCTTCATGCGCGTCAACCGTTCCGGCGTCAGGGGTGGCGCGTCGGGATCGGCGAGCGCTGCGGCATGACGTTCGGCTTCGCTCATAGCGTCGAGCGGCTCCAATCGTGTTTCGGCGTCTTAGGCGTTGTCTTCATGGTATTGTCGTCGTTCATGGGGCTCGGCTCCTCGGCCGAAATGATGCGGATCGTTTCGCCTCGCATCGTGTAGGCGACATAAAGCAGGCGACCTTCGGCGATACCGATTATGGCGTAACGGTCTTCGCCGTGTTCCTCGCTCTCGTCGAGCCAATCGAGCGCGAAAGGGTCCCGGAACACATCGCGGGCCGAACTCCAAGTCACGCCATGGGGAGCGACGTTCGCGGCGGCCTGACCGTGTCATCCCACTGGAAGTTTCCGTCATTCAGACACATACGGGCTGAGCTGGGGTCTTACAAAGGTCAAGCGTTCTGTCGGCACTGGACCTGAACGTGCCCTTGGCCGCAAAAGCTCATGATATCTAGTGCAACATAAGGACGACGTTATGTTACACTAACCGGCATGATTAGGCGTCATTTCGGAGTTCAAAAACGCTCGCGGTCGCCACCCGCGACGGCATCCTGGTGCCCCGCGTTATCGCCGCCGCCGGCGACAAGCCCGTCCGCCGCTTCCTCGAGTTCTTCGCCGCCACCATCCGCAACAAAAATACCCGGTTGGCCTATTACCGGGTCGCAGCTCGGTTCTTCGCTGGTGTGACCATCACAAGCTGGCGAGATCGCCGATATCGAGCCGCTGCATGTCGCCGCCTACGTCGACGCTCAAGGATTTTGAGAAGCCGACGGTCAAGCAGCACCTTGCCGCGATCCGCATGCTGTTGCTGCTGGTCACCGGCCAGGTCGTCGCCACCACCGCCGCGGGGGTGCGAGGTCCGAAGCACGTCGTCAAGACCGGGAAGACCCCCGCGCTCACCGCCGAGGAGGCCCGACGCCTCCTCGACAGCATCGACACGACGACCGTGATCGGCCTGCGCGATCGGGGCTGATCGCGGTGATGACGTTCGCCTTTGCCCGCATCGGCGCGGTCGTCGCCATGAGGGTCGACGACTACGTCCCGAACGGCCTCCGCCGGTGGGTCCGGCTCCACGGGTAAGCGGCAAGCGCCATGAGGTGCCGGCCCATCACAATCTCGACGCCTACCTTTACGACTACATCGAGGCGGCCGGGATCGGCGACGACGGCAAGACCCCCCTCTTCCGCTCGGCAGCCGGTCGAACCGATATGCTAACCGAGAAAGCGATGAACCGCGTCGACGCCTGGCGCATGATTCAGCGCCGCGCTGCCGATCTCGGCATGCACATCAGAGTCGGCTGCCATACGTTTCGCGCCACGGGCATCACCGCCTATCTGGAGGCCGGCGGCACGCTCGAAAACGCGCAAGCCATGGCCGCGCACGAAAGCCCGCGCACGACGAAGCTCTACGATCGCACGGGCGACGAGATCACGCTCGACGAGGTCGAGCGGATCACGATTTGAGCGAGGGCCGAAATCGCGGCGTACTTGGCTTCGCGCCAACCGTCGGCAGATAATCAGCGACCGACAGCTTTCTGACCTTTTTCTGCCCTCCAAGGTCGCCCGCTTAATGGTGGACGCCAGAAAGCAGTCTTCGGCTGAAGGCGGCGGTTGCGCCAGGAGCATGTTCGCCTGCCTCTTCCCGCATAGACTCGGACGGCCTCCTCGATCTTGCGTGCCCGGCCTTTCAAGCGCGATGCAAGTGAAAGCGTCCTTGAGCGCCTTCGCGTCGAAGCCACCGAGCAGCCGATCGCCACGATCCGGGTGGAGTGCTCTGCTTGCCCGACGAATGCCCGATCGAGACGTCCACCCGCGTTACGGCGCCGGCACTCCACTACAGCGCCTGCCTGCTGCCGTAGAATTTACGGTTGTAGCGCAGGGTTTTGATAATTAAGATTACCCGAGCCTGTTTCAGCCGGAAGCTCAGACGAATCCAGTCGAATTCTCGATCGCTCAGCAGATAGTAAGTCGATACACCAAGGGAAACATGCGCGCCGTCCGACGACGCGCAGGCAACTCCGCTTTCCACGTCGTCCGGGGGAACATCCGCTTGCGCAGAAGCCTTCCCATTCCACACATTCACCCGCGTTTGGCAGGTCTGACAATTCCTGGCGACAAGAGTTCCGCCAACGACGCCGCCGCTCCTATCAATGCAGTAATCGCGTCCCGGCGCAGGCGGTACGATGCCCACGACCCAGGGGCCACTCGCCGATGGAAGCGTGACGGTGGCCACCACCGTGTTGCTGGCGGTGGTGATCACCGAGACACTGTTGGAGCCGTTATTCGCTATATAGGCGTATTGCCCATCCGGGGTGACGGCTACCCCAATGGGGGCATTCCCCACCGGGATCGGGAACCCCGTCCCCGTCAGCACGGTGTTGGTGGCCGTGGCGATAACCGAGACAGTGCCGGTGTCATCATTCACTACGTAGACGTGTGTCCCGTCCGGAGTGATGGATATTCCCCAGGGGAACTTCCCACCGGGATCGGGAACCCCGTCCCCGTCAGCACGGTGTTGGTGGCTGTGTCGATCACCGAGACATTGTTGGAGCCGCTATTCGTCACATAAGCGTGTTGCCCGTCCGGGGTAATGGCTATCCTTTCGGGGTCAGTTCCCACCGGGATCGGGAACCCTGTCCCTGTCAACACAGTGTAGCTGGCCGTGTCGATCACCGAGACAGTGCCGGCGCCAAAATTTGCTACATAGGCGTGTGTCCCATCCGGCGTGATCGGCTATCCCCGCGGGCCCACTCCCCAAACCAAGGCAACGGTGGCTACCACCGTGTTGCTGGCGGTGGCGATCACCGAGACACTGTTCGAGCCGTTATTCGTCACATATACGTGTTGCCCATCCGGAGTGATGGCCACCGTATTGGGGAAGTGCCCCACTGGGATCGGGAACCCCGGCCCCGTCAGCACGGTGTTGGTGGCGGTCGCGATCACGGTGATTGCGTGGTCGAACTCATTCGCCACATAGGCGTGTGTCCCATCCGGGGTGACCGCTATGCCCCTGGGCCCATTCCCCACCTTAACGGTGGCCACCACCATGTTGGTGGCCGTGTCGATCACCAATACACCGTTAAAGCCCAAGCCATTGCCAGGGCTCGCCACATAGGCGAACGGCTTCGCCTCCGCCGGCCGCGCGCTGAAGGCGAAAACGAGTACCAGAGCGGCCAATAGCGCAACCGCCCCCGGTGCCGGTAAGCCGTGGCTTCGCATGTTATCTTGCATGATGCACCGCCTCATGCACCGCGCGCCCTCAAGCACGCCATCGCTCAGACACTACATCTAGACTTACCCGAGTGAAATGGGATCCTTCTCTCATGATCCGCATAATCGTCAGCCCGGGCGCATAGGGGGGCGGATTGCCGCCACTTGCCAACCGCCTCGCCATCGAGCGGAGGCGCGCGGCCCAATGGCGACTATTTCATCTGGCTCGGCCGGGCGGTTGTCGACCGGCTCCGCGCGATGCGGCCATCCGGCGAGGACTACAGCGACGTAATTCTGCGGCTTGCGGACGCGGGTCAGGCGCGCGCGCGAACGAAATAGGGGTGGGAGTCGCCCTCTCGACGTGCAAGGCTGCGGCCTGCAATGTCCGCTTCACTGAAGGGTTTCGAACGCTGGCCCCAGAACACGCACAACCGTCCCCCCACCGCGCCGGTGTCCGAAACCCTTCAGTGAAGCAGACACTCTCAACCGCCTGTCGTAACCCTCGCCGCTCGGCGAACGACCTCACAACACCAATAATGTTGCGCATGATACAGGACGTTATCATTCACAAGAAGCACGGGCGGGGGGTAGGGGTCGGCGGACTTTCGGACCTGACTTCTGCAACGGAAAAGCGCTGCGAGATCAACGGCCCGCGTTTGTTCCATATGTTTTGATTTTCGCAACGCTCTAAACTTGTGGTTTCGGTCGCGGACGGGAAAAGTTTTTCACGATTTCGACTGAACTTTTCGGCCTTTGGTCCGCGACATTCTGAGAGGCACGAATTGAGAATGAGTTTTGAGAGGCGCTTTTGGCCCATATAGGTATATTCCGATGCTATCACAGCGCCACAAGTGGGGTTTAGTTCTGCCGTGGTCGGTAGTCCCGAGCTGCGGTTCATCTGGAAAACGACTAGCCAGTTTTCACCCGGGAGGCAGATCGCCCTGGCAATGAAGTGGTTTCCGTCCCTATTCTAAGGATATCCAGTTGAACATTCCCGTCCTCGTAGCGTCCGCTCGTGCCAACCGCTCGCACACCCGTGAAGACCTGCTCAAGAAGGAAAGCCGTGTAAACTTGACGCTCTTCGGCGCGCTCGGCATTCCCGAATTCTGGAAGCCGTTGTGCCACCTTCTCCAGATCTCCCCAATATTGGCTTACCAGGGAGGTCATCTCCGATACGGGCAATCGACCGGACTCTATTCTAACGGCGTGGGGCTGATCCAGGCTGCATTGAAGTCGAAGCTGGCCGCCCAATATTGAGCAACTGCAGCGCTATCGCGATGAGGGGTACGACCCAGTGATTTGTATCGTCGGGAAACGGGGAGGCTCGCACGGACATTCGAGCCTGGAGGAGATCTGCCTGGCTAGGTCGGTTGGCGCGGGGCTCCAAGAATTGAACCGTCCCGCGATGGAGGTGCTCGGCCTTCTCGCCGATACGATCGACGATGGGCTAATGGGGTTCAGGGAACGCGCTTGTATCCAGCCCATCCCCCCCACGCTGCTCGAACTCCCATGGTTTGCGGCCGCCATCGAACCTTTGTTACGCTTGGAACGGGCGGGCTACGTCGTGAACAGAACAACCTCAAGCCAATCACTATCTCTTCAACTGGAGAGAGTGCCATGCATGGGTGGCAAGCGTCTCGCATCGCTCACCCAGCGCTACTCGGCGGCTTTCCATCTTCCCGCGCCAACAGAGATGGCCCGCGTCTCGGCGGGGCATTGGCGGATGTCACGGCGGCCTGGGGAGACCTGCTCCAGCTCATGATACCGGACTGGCCCGTTCATGCGGACAGTAACCAGCGGGTTCGCATGGAAACTAAGGACTTTGAGCAGAATGCCGAGGCTTTCACTGTGTCTTTCGCCCAACTTGCTGGGCGTGCGCTTGCCCCCCGTCGCTGAACGTAGGTCCCACTATGAGAGCCCCAAACCCGCCCACGGCACGTCAATCAGTTCATTATGAAATGGCTCTTCAAGCCGTGCGCGATATTATTTCATCAAAAAAAGTCGTGCAATTCTGTGTTGGGATCACTGCAAATCCATCGCAAAGAAGAAGAAAATATAAAAATTGGTGCAGCCAACGCGATTGTAACCTTTGTGGATTTGTAATGCTTGATTGGGGCCACAGTCAAGATAGCATACTCCGATTTGAAAGATGGCTTTTTGACCAAACACACGCGATCCGAAATACATAAATGGTAGATTTTTAAGACACTATCCGAGCGCAAAAACGGACAGCATTAATCAGTACATTTATATCGCTTGGTGGGATAGGGATATTGCCGAAATCGCATGACATAAGGAGGAGTGCGTGCGGATACTCGCCCGTTTCCGAGACGCGGGCGAATTGCTTCAGGGCCGAAAATCGTTGTTCCAAAACTTTTGATTAACGCAACGCGCGCCCGCCGACGCGCCGAGATCACGGATAACCGGTCTTACGGAAAATCAGCGGGGTTTGAAGTGAGCAAACGTTGGCAAAACTCGAACAATTCGGCGTGGGTCAGGTCACCTTTGGCGTCGTTCGTGCGCCATCCGCATATCTAAATTCGGCTCTCCGAATCCCTCGTACAAGGTGATCGACTGTCGGCAAAGGGGCAAAGAGTGATTTGGAATTCGCCGATGCTTTGTGATTCGTCGTTGTCGTATTTCACTTAACAAGATGCCAGTCGAGCGCCTCTCCGGTGTACTCATCAAGGCCCGCTGAATCAACAGCAGCCAGATGGATGGCCTTCTTGTACGCTTCGTTGATCGCAGTTGTGTTGCCACGCTTCTTGTCGCGCCTAGCATGAGCAATCGATTTTCTGCTGAGCCAGCGGCTATATGTCTTTTGAATTACCCCGGTTAAGAAGGTGGCAAACGGGTATTTTTTGGACATCGCACGCAACCTTGGTCTTGGGTCAGTGGGGGTGATCGCCGCAACTGCTCGCATGGCTCGTAGTCCCGCAAAAATCCGTTGGACTGAACGGCTCCGCCGTAGGTCGGCGCTTCCCGCGCGGCATTTGAGTTGAGGCTATTTCCTTGGAGCTGGCGCCGTTGCGCCGGCTTGCCGAACCAAGGGAGACCTCGATGACGCCGTTGCGATTGCAGATGATCGAAGACATGAAGTCGGCGGGGTTGGCGGCTGCGACGCAGACCGTCTACATCGACGCGGTCCGTCGGCTGGCCGCGTACTACCGCCGTTCGCCGGATCAGCTGAGCGAGGAAGAGGTACGGCGCTACCTGCTCGGTCTGCGTGAGCGCGGGGTCGCGCTCGGCACGTTCAGGGCCTATCAAGGCGGCATCCAATTCCTTTATCGCCGGACGCCGGGATCGCGACTGGGCGCTGTTTCAAAAAAAAGAATTCGCCCGCCCAAACAACTACGGCTTCCCGAGGTCCTGTCGGACGAGCAAGTCCGCGCATTGCTGGGCGGCGTGAGGATACCCGTCCACAAGGCCTGCCTCGCCATCATGTATGCGTGCGGCCTGCGCATCAGCGAGGCCACCACCTTGGAGATCCGCTCCATCGACCGCGCCAACCAGGTGCTACGCATCATCGGCAAGGGCGACAAGGAGCGGCTGGTGCTGCTGCCCCAGCCGGTTCTCGACGAGCTGGGCACCCTCTGGCGGACCCATCGCAACCCGCGCTGGCTGTTCCCCAACCGGTGCGGCGATGGGCCGCTCAACCAACGCGTGCTGTCGCATACCTTCGCCGCCGCCGCTGACACGGCGGGCATTCGCAGCGGGGTGACGTCCCACGCGCTTCGGCATTGCTACGCGACACGATTGATCGAGAACGGCGTCGACATCCGTCTCGTGCAGATCCTGCTCGGCCACACGCGCATCGCGACCACCACCATCTATACCCACCTCACCACGCCAACCCGAGCATCGCTCAACACTCTGCTCGATCGGCTGATGACCGACCTCTGAGGCACGGTCATGATCGAGGTCGCCGACGTGTTCCGCCGCTTTGCGGCGGACTACCTCTCGGCCCACGGCGCGTCGATGCTGCCCTCGCACCGGCGCGCCATCGACGACATCCTCAGACTGCCGCACCGCGGCACTCGGTGGCCAGGTCTGGCGCTGCGAACATGCGACACCGAGATGTTCTCCTATCATTCCTGCAAGCAACCGCAGTTGTCCCAAGTGTCACACCGCACAGACCCAGAAATGGCTCGAAGCACCGGCAGGCGGAGATGCTGCCGGTGCCGCTATTTCCACATCACCGTCACCGTGCCCGGCCGAACTGCGCGGACGTGCTGCGGGCCAATCAGCGTGACGGCTACGGCGTGCTGATGCAGGCCAGCGCCGCGGCGATCATCGAACTCGCCCGCGATCCGCGTTACGTCGGCGGCACCGTCGGCGTGCTCGCGGTGCTGCACACCTGGACCCAGCAGCTGAACTCTGCACCCGCATGTTCATTGCCTGGTCAGCGGCGGCGGCATCTCCGACGACGCCAGCACCTGGCATCCGGCGCGCCGGAAGTTCCTGGTCCCCATCAAGGCTCTTGCCAAAGCTGGTGCGCGGCAAATTCCGCGCGTTGCTGCCGAAAGTGTCCTGATCTCGTCATCCCCGAGGCGGTGTGGTCGCAGGCCCTGGATCCTCCATGTCACCGCCTGGGGCAACGGCGAACAGGCGGTGCTCGACTATCTCGCCCGCTACGTCTTTCGCGTCGCTCTCACCAACGCCCGCATCGTCGGCCTCGACGACGAAACGGTCACCATCCAATACAAGGACCGCAAGACCGGCCGCGCGGAACCTGCCACCTCAGCGGCGACGAGTTCATGCGCCGCTTCCTCCAGCACGTGCTGCCGCGCGGCTTCCACAAGGTCCGCTACTTCGGCCTCTGGCATCCCGCCAAGCGCAAAGACGCTGCCCGCGCTCGTCTGCTGCTTCTTCTCGACCGGCAGACGACGCAACCTCGCGGCCGGATCGGCGCGGACGCCGCTGATCCATCGGCCAACCCGAAAACGTCGGACGATCCACGGGTCTGTCCCTGCTGCCGCAAAGGCCTTCTAATGTTCGTCCGCCAGCTCTCCCCGAAGTGGGCCCAAGGACCATGACGTGCAACTCTGTCGCCCGATACGACCTCCAAGTCCATGCGTGCCTCGGCCATGCCGCGCATCCGTTTGGCCCGGGCCGCCAAACTCCCGCTCTGTCGGCGCGAAACGAAGTCCATTGGCCCCGCCCCCGCAATTTCCAAGCGCGCAATGGCGACCAAGGCGAAGCCCAGAGCCTTCCACCTGTTCTCCGTCGTCGCTCCAACGCCCGATCCCGACTGAAATTTCCATGAGCAGTAGCTGAACCCTCGGCTCCAACCGCGTTCAGTCCAACGGAGTTTTTGCATCGGCTTCGCGACGCAAAAACTCTTAATTCGTTATCAAGAGTAAAAGTCCGGGTAGGGGCCAAGGCCGCAAGGGGCAGATAGTGAACGTCTCGCCGAACGGCAGGAACGGGGGAAGCGCGCCTAAGATGGTGGCCCAAGGAACGACCGGAGTCAGGACGAAAGTCGCCGGACTGAAACGGTTTTACCGCGCGACGGGCGTTCCTGACACCTCGAACGCGGTGACGACCGCCCTTCGGCGCTTTGCCCACGAAGGAGAAGCATGAAGCGACGCGGGCAAAGCCCGACGAAGCCGATAGTGGCGAGGTGGTCACCATTTGGGGCGGGGATTCGAAGGGTAATCCGCAAAGACTTCCTTCCAAGCGAGATCGACGCAATCAGGCGCGCGTTGGAGCCGGTCGGGAAGGCCGAGGCGAAAGAGCGGCAGGGCCTGCGCACCGACCTTGGACATGGTGGAAACTTTCCACAAGGTTCGGGCAAGACTCGCGACAAGATCGGTTCGTTTGACGGCGTTTCAGGGCGCAAGATGCGGCGCGGCCTCCGGGCCGCTCATTTTGTTGTGGAGACGGGCGCCAGACGCTTTGACCGCAACAGCTCCGCTCTTTAGTTGACAGACGCCTGTCCCGCCGACGGGCCTTTCGCCGGCTGCTCAGCAAGACCAACAGGAGAAACACCTTTGAGGATCCTGATCGCCATCGCCGCGGGAACACTGGCTTTGTCGGCCACAACGCCCGTGGCCGCCCAGTACGCTCCACGCGAATACGATCGCGGCTATCACGATTGTCTGGCCGGCCAATTCGACCAAGAAGAACATAGCCACGCCTACAGGCAAGGATGCCACGCCGCGGAGCGCGAACGCGGGAGCGACTCGGCCGGCGCGGAGTGGCCGCCTCATCGTCGCCCGGAGCGGGTTGCCCCAGTCGGCATCCCCAATGTCATCGGAATGGAGCCCGCTCAGGCCCTGTCCACGATGGCGTCCGGCGGATTCGGAACGTCGGGACTTCAGTGGCCGGCGGGATGATCGTCGGGACCTACTTCAATCCCGTGACAGGGGAGTGCGTCCAACTCGCCAACGCCAATAACCGGGTCGTCGCCGCCCACCCAGTTGGGGTCGCCCCGCTGCCGGTAACATTCCGTCGCCTGCGATGCGCGGGCGCGCGAGAGCTACAGCGACGTGATCCTGCGGCTGGCAAGGGGGTGACCGTAGAGTTACGAAGATCAAATTAAATTTTGGCGGACGAACACCGCAGGGTGCATCCCCCGCGCTGGTGCCTACACCTTGGTTCCAGATTTAAATACACGATGGATAAAAGACATTATCATATACGAACGCGGCATGCAAGAGCGCGGCGTCAATTGCCGGAGCCCTCCGCGGAAGAATGGCGGCTCCGTCTCGATCAGCTTCGTCGCCTCGCGCCACTCCGAACTTCTGTACGTTATTTGCAATACTTTCCAGATGCCCAGGAATTAGCGTAGCGATCGGTTTTTGTGAACGTGCCGTCTGGTAGTTTTTCGATATCCCACAAGTTTTTAAAGATGGTCGGGGTGTGCAGTTCGACACCGACAGAAGTACTCCGCCAAGTTCCCTCTCCATAGCGGGTGCTCGAAAATTTTCCTCCTGGAGAGAACGTCATTATGTCACCATCACCCCAACAGAATTTCTCTGCCGGATAAATCTGCCGAGGTCGCGGGCGCTCCCATGCAAGGCAAGAAAAAACGACAAAGCACAGAAGCTACAACGAGTGGCGAGATATATTTGTGCATTCCAAACTCCCGGACATACTTGGATCGGCTCAAACTCGCTTGAGCTAATACCGCGCGGCGTCAGCTTATCGCCAAAGAGCCTAACTGCCCGGCGGGCGATTAAGCTGCGCAATGGCCGCCCACCTCGCGCCATCGGATTTCTCCAAACAGCGTCCGGTCAGCCGGACGCCCGCATCCGCCCCCGCACCTATCACTTATGTTATTAGAATCTTTCGGGCTTATCAAGACGGGCGGCCGGCGCATGGATCGCAAGGCAACTCGCCGTCTCCCTCAGGGCCGCTGCCTTCGGTCTCACATGGATGTCTGGCCTTCTGGGCCCGGCGGTCGCCGCCGGCGTGCTCACCGGCGCGGCCATCGCGACCTATCCTGCTGGGGCTACGGATACGGTAGAGGCGGCTGCTGGCAGGATCGCCCGATTTTCGACGGATACGGCGACTCTCCGGCCAACGCTGGGTAAGGCCGCCAGCACCCGACGCTCGGTTTGCGTCCACAGCCTGCGGCTTTCTGAACGCACGGAAGCCACGGGAGAGACTTGTAGGCGGCTTTTTGCTGGTCGGGATCCATTCCCCTTCGCCGACCTCAGAACGGTCGCCCAGGCCATTCCGGCCACGCGGCGATTTGAGCGCGGCGTTCCCGTTCACGGCGCGCGCGCTGCGCTCGGCTGATATTGCCCATGTCGCGCTTGGCTGAACCGCGTCCAATAGGGTTGGTTTTGCATTGTGGATGCTGCGTCGCTCAGGGTTCAGGCTTTTTGGACGCGCGGTGCCACAGGGAGGCCCGAACTCGCTTTTTGCTCGACTGGGATCAAGGAGATGAAACTGCAAATTCAGGACCTCGTCCCGCCCGGCCAGCAGCTGTATCGAACCTCAAACGGCCGTCCTGGCCACTCCCGTGCCTCGCTGCTGGGGCTACGCGAGATTGGCGCGCTGCAGTCGGCCAGCAGGAGGAGGGTAACGATGCAAAAATTGCTCGACGACCTGTTCGACCAGCTCTATGCCTCGATCCCGAAAGACCCCAAGGCGAAGGTGCAGATATATACGGCCGAGCTCGCGGTTGGATTGCCAGCCGGGCCTGTCAGAACGCCTTGATGACGTTCGTCACGTGGTCGCGATCCGGTGCGGTGACGCAGAAAGCGACGCAGAGGTAGGGAAGCGTTTCATGCGGGTCTGCTGGGCGCCACGCATCTTCCTGATCGGCTCCGAGGAGACGTCGCCGGCTTTCGCGCGGATGAGAATGCCCTCCTGGGTGCGCCTCGAACACCCCTTGCAGGGCCAGAAGAATGTCGCGCCGTTGTGGCGATGGAAATTGGTCCAGCCTTTCGGCGAAATCGACCATATCCAGCGCCGCGCGCAAGCCGGTCAGCCGGAGGCGGCCTGGGAGGTTGGTCCCCTCGTAAGGGGTTCTCCAGTTTTTAACTGGTCCGGGTACGCATCGGGCTGAGAGGCTGACGGGCGCGACACCTCTGCCCGATGGCGCTAAAGTGGTCGCAGCCGTTTCTTTCCCGTTTTTTTAACGGCGGCCCGCGCCGAGCGGGCGCCCTCGGCGACCGTTCGTCGATTCCTGGCCCGGAGCTACTCTACCCTCGCGACGTCCGTTTCGATGTAGCGCGGCGATCATTGCCGGGTACGGACCGAGAAAGAGATCGCCGTCTGCCGAGCGCCGGCGGTAAGTGATCCAGCGCTGGGCCAAATGGTGCGGCCGATCGTGCAGCATGTGGTAGCGCCGCAACAGAGCGCGCCGCAGATTCTGGTAGCCGATTGTTGGTCGGATCGCTGTCGAGGTGCGCCGCCGCGAGCACGACGCGCGTCATCCGAAACCGATCTGTCTCCATAAGATCGGGCCAGCGGGCGGGGATGTCCCTCGGCGATCCCGCCATGTCGCCGCTGGCTCGTCGAACCAGCGCCCGTCCGGCAGGCAGCGGAGGAGAGTGAGGTGTGGTCGGCCGCAAACGTCGGCACCTTCCTTCGGCGCGCTCGAAGCGGACGTGGCCGCTCAGCTCTGCGCCAATGCGGGGATAGAGCGGTCGTAGCTCAGGGCGGATTGGCATCGCTTAGGCCGTCCCTCTTCCTGAGCCCGCGATACGCTGATTTGGCCCGACCTGTCCACGGCGGCTGAAATGCCGCGAAGGCCGAGGCGCTCTTCGTCCAACTGGACTAAAAGGTCAGCCTTTCGAATACCGCCTTGCACCGATCGTGGATGCTGGCCGAGCGCGCCTTCGGGCAATTGGCCAGCGTCTGTAGCAGATCGGTCAGCTTGGCGTCGCCGTGCCGTTCCATGAGGCGCTCCACGTTATAGGTCCTCGTGACGGCCGCACGGCTCGCAGACGATCGACAGCGTCGGACTACGAAGGTCGGACAGGATGAACGCGCCGTCGCGAGGCATGGGTCACGTCCTCAAACTCCGGGTTCTTCGACTTCAGCCAGTGCCGGCTCGTTTCCCGCTCCGATATCGGCTGCCGGCGCGCTTCGACACGATCCCCTCCAGACCCAGCTCGCAGGCCTTGGCGAAGACGAGCGCTCCCTCAGCCAGGGCCTCGCCGAACAGGATATTGCCGACGCCGGCGACGAGGGTGAAAGCGCGGCTCGCCGGTCTTCGAGCGGACGCTGACGGAAATCCTCGCCGTTGGCAGGAGGGGCGGCAGAAGGTCCGCGCAATCGCCTGCAGGGTGCAGCTTCGCCTATGCGCGCGCTATCGCCAAAATGCTCGCGCGGCGGAAAAAGGCGCCGGTCGTGATCACGGCGGTTGCTCGCGAACTTGTTGGGTTCATCTGGGCAATCGGTCGCAGCGTGGAGCCGCGAATGATCGCAGCCTAAGACGCGCGGCGACCCTCGAGGCGACAGCCAGTGCGTCGGTCGGTGGGTTCAGGGAATTCCTCCGGCGATTTAGGGGCGGCCATGCCGATCTCAGTGAGCCAGACCGAGGCAGCCCCACGACGCACAATTGGCATGCGGCATCGAATCCCGCGAATAAGTAACTGCTCAACCGTCGCGAAAGCGTCGACGTCCTGACCCTCGCCTCTACTGATCGTTCCCAGTAGCCAATGTCACCGCCTCACTCATTCCGGGGAGCCAGCGCGGGTGCACGTCCGCGCCCTTGCAAAACGTCTCGCGATCCCTAAGCCGGCCGTTCCGTTCCGTGAACCCCTACAGACGCCCACGCTCAGGACGTCTTCAAGGGCCAGCCGACTGAGACGCCTGGAGCGGCGCTCTTCTGGGAGGGTGACGAGGTCGGGCAAATTTTCGGCGTGTTGGAAGGCGTGGTGCGCGTTTACCGGTGTCGATGAGTACGGATCCTTTCCGCCCAGCGCGGCCGCCGAAGACGCAGGCCGCGCTGACCGAACCCCGGCCAGCCGGTGACGGTGATGCCTGCGGCCTGCCCGCCATGAGCGATGACGTCATCCACGTCAGCGGGGTTGCGCAAGAGCTTCGGCAAGCTAAAGTTGTCGGAGCCTTGAGTTCCAGGTCGCCGCAGGCGAACTGCGGGTTCTCGGGCAAACGGAAGCGGCAAACCACCACGATCCGGATGCTGTGCGGTCTACGAAGCCGGACGGCGGCAGGGGGCATGTTCTCCGGCCAGACATCATCCGCCAGCCGAACGAGATCTGCCGCCAGGTCGACTACATGACGCAGCGCTTCAGTCTCTATGAGGACCTGACCGTGTCGAAAATCTCGACTTTGTCGCGCACGTCAACGAAATGGCCGCATCAAGCGGCGAAGAGCCGCGCCCTGCGTCCCCGCATCAGCTCAATGCAAGCTGAGGATGTAAGCGATTATGTCGTCCCGTTGTTCCTCGTGAACGTGAACATCGGCATCCCTGCGTGCGGGGTGGTGAGAGCAACCAATAGCGCGGCGTTAGTCATTCCGGAGGCGGCTGCAAGGTCGACGAATCTCGCGCTTGCGCGTTCGGGGAGCGATCCTGTTCAGCTACGGTCGAGTGACATGGCGAGCAAGTCTGTTGAGCGAACGCGAGCCCTTGTTTCGGGTCGCCAATCGCTTGGGCGCGAACGTCGCTGGCTGCAACAGAAAGCGCGAGAAGGGCCGGGAGGCAGAATGAAAAACTTCCAGCACGAACAGCCTCCTCCGATTGCTCCCCGCTCAGCTTGCGATTCACACTAGCGGCCGCCGCCTCGCGTCTCTCACCGCACGATGTCCGGTCAGGGGGCCCTGCGTTTCCGTAACGATCGTGCATTGCCCCTCGGGCGAAGAAACCAGTCGGCAGTCCAACCCAGTTCGTGGGCGAGGGCGGGTATTGGACAAGAGCACCGTGAACTCCCATCCCCGGAACTGGCCCTTGCCCGATACTCGCGGTCCACGTCAAGCAGCATGGGAAACCGGGCGCTGTTGCGCTTGCCGCAACTGCCGCAGCCGAGGACGCC
>CAWDPP010000015.1:0-7986 GCA_963804235.1 uncultured Alphaproteobacteria bacterium | reverse complement strand
CTCGTCGTCGAGGTGGTAGAGGATGGGGCTGACGTTCGGCCCGAAGATTTCCGAGGCGCGGGAAGGCAGCGCGATGCTGCGCGCCATCTCGGACCACACCACGACCTTGGCGAGCAGCCCCAATCCCAACCCGCCATACTCCTTCGGCACGTCGTAATTGCCGAGGCCGAGGTCGCTCGCCTTCGCCTCGAGATGGCGGCGCACGTCGGGCTTGAGCTTGTGGCCGTCGCACGCCGCGCGCTCGATCGGGATGAGTTCGCGATCGACGAATTTGCGCACCGTGTCCTTCAGCATCCGGAGCTCTTCCGGAAGCTCGAAATTCATGCCCTGCGTTTCGTCCATCTCGTCCCTCATCCGTTGCGCCGCACGAGGCGCACGTTGACCGCGCGCACGCCTTGCCCTTGCTCCAGCACCATGAGCGGATTGATCTCGAGGTCGGCGATGAAGGGGCGGCGGTCGAGGAAGAATCGCGAGAGCCCCGCGATCGCGCGCGCCGCCGCCGCCACGTCGCGCGCGCGCCGGCCGCGGAACGCGCCGAGCAGCTTCGCGCCTTTGAGCCCCCGCAGCATTTCTTCGGCCATCGCTTCATCGACCGGCAGAAGCCGCAGCGCCACGTCGTCGAGCGCCTCGACCAGCACGCCGCCCAATCCCGCCGCCAGCACCGGCCCATACTGCGCGTCCTCGCGCACGCCGGCGATGAGCTCGAGCCCGTCCACCATCTCCTGCAGCAGAAACCCATCGTGCGGCCCCGGCACGCGCGCGGCCATCGCCGCCGCCGCCGCGCGCACCGCAGCGCGATCGGCAAGATGAAGCGCCACGCCGCCCACTTCGGTCTTGTGCAGCGCGGCGGGCGACAGGATTTTGAGCGCCACGGGAAATCCGATATCGGCCGCCCGCGCCGCTGCTTCGTCCGGCGTTTTGGCCCGCGCGCTCCGCGGCAGCCTCAATCCGTGCGCTTCCAGACTCCGCTCGAACGCGGCGCCCGCGAGCGACGATGCCTCGCCCCGCGACGGCGGCAGGGGTGCGATGCCGCGCCGAACCGCCTCGGCATATGCGACGAGGCAGGCGGCGGCGCGCAGCGTCTCGGGCAGGCCCTGGATGAAGGGCAGGCCGGCCTTGGCCTGAAAGGCGCGGCCCGCGTCGGTCACGTTCTGCGCCGTGCGGCCATAGCAGATCACGGGTTTGTCGGTCGCGGCGAGCACCTCCTGGAACGGCGCGATCGGATAGGGCTCGCCCGCCGTTATCGGCAGCTGGCCCTGCATGATGAAGAGATCGACATTGGGATCGGCGCAGATGAGGCGGCAGATCTCGCTGAATTTCTGCGGCTGCACCGGTCGTGGCGCCGACATCGAGCGGGTTCTCAGCCGGCAGGCCGGGATCGATGTGCGGCTCAGCGCCGCCGCCGTCGCGGGCGCGAGGGTCGCCAGTCGAGGTCCCTGCTCGCTGGCGTAATCGAGCAGGAGGCCCTTGGCGCCGCCCGAAGAGCCGGCGATGGCGATGCGCCTGCCTTCGGCAGCGGGCCGGGCCGAAGGCAGACGGCCCTCGATCAGATCGTCGAGCATCGGCCCGCGCAGCACGCCGTATTTGCGGCAGACCGCATGGAACACGCGATCGTCGCCCGCGAGCGCGCCGGGATACGAGAACCCGCGGCATCCTGGCCGCGCGCGCTCTTCCCGACTTCAGCACGAGCAGCGATTTTTTGGCCGCGAGCACCTTTGCCGCGGCGGCCGCAACGCATCGGGCCCGCGCACGCCCTCGACCGTGCGGCGATGATGCGCGTCCCGTCATCCTCGACCAGGAAATTGATGTAGTCGGCAAGATCGAGATCGACTTCGTTGCCGCTCGAGACGGCATAGGAAAAGCCAAGCCCGCGCGTCGCCGCCTGCTGCAACCAGAACTGGAACGTGCCGCCCGACTGGAAGACGATGCCAACATCACCGAGCGGAAGCGCGCGCACGCGCGCTGCGGGATAAAGCAAGAGCCGCTCGCGCAGCGCGACCAAGCCCATGCAGTTGGGCCCGGAGACGCGCAGGCCTTTTTCCTCGCACAGCGCGCGCACCGCGGACGCCCGCGCCTCGCCCTCGGATCGCCGCCCTCGCCGAAGCGCGCGGCGTAAATCAAGGCGCATTTCAGGCCGTGCTCGGCCGCTTCGGCGAGCGTTTCGGGAATGCCGGGCGCGGGAATGATGGTGAGCGCGAGATCGATGCGCTCGGGCAAGGCGGCGAAATCGGGATAGACGGTCTGGCCCCAAAGCTCGCTGCGCTTCGGGTTGACGAGATAGACCCTCGCGGGGAAGCCGCAATGAGCGAGATTGTCGTAGATCGATTTCGACCAGCCGTCGCCGCCGCGGTCGGACGCGCCGATGATGGCGATGGTCTTCGGCCGCAACAAATCGGTCACGGAACGGAACAACCGAGCCTCCTTTGCCGATCCTCGCGGTCTTGCACGCAATTCTGCATGGGTCGCACGGAGTGTCAACGAGCCGCACGCCGCGCAATCTTCCAATAGGTGCCGGTTTCACGTTAGGATCGGCGCAAACGAGGAGGCTTTCGCAATGAAGATCGTGACATTCGGTCCCGAACGCCGCACCGGCGTTCTGCGCGACGAGACGGTGGTCGATATCTCGCTCGCCTTCGCCAAGTATCTGAAGGAGCGCCAGGGCGAGCGCCATCCGCGGCGGCTTGCGAACGCGCTGTGCCCGCCCGAGCTCGGCCATTTCATCGAGGGCGGCCAGCGTTCGCTCGACAACGCGCAGAAGGCGCTCGACTACCTGTTCAGCGAAGTGCAGCACCAGAAGGGCACGTACGGCGAGAAGCTCATCCTTACGGCGAGCGAGGTGACGCTGCACGCGCCGGTGCCCGCGGGCGCGCGCATCGCGTGCGCCGGCGGCAATTTCGCCGATCACGCCGCCGCCATGGCGAACCGCAACCGCACCGGCGACGTGAAGCCGTTCACCGGCGACCCGACCGCCGAGATCCGCAAGACCGGCATCTGGGGCTTCTGGAAGATCACGCGCGACATGGTCGAGCCCGACGGCGAGCTCATTTATCCCGCGCGCTGCAACCGGCTCGACTACGAGGGCGAGCTCGCGATCGTCATCGGCAAGGAGGGCAAGGACATCCGCGCCAAGGACGTGAAGGACTATATCTGGGGCATCACGCTTCTGGGCGACTGGAGCATCCGCGGCGTGGCGGAGCCCGGCCCGCTGCGCTTTGCCATGCAGAAGAATTTCGACAGCTGCTGCTCGCTCGGGCCGTGCATCTCGGTGGGCGAGGCCGACGCGCTCAACGCGCCGGTCGAGACCTTCGTCAATGGCGAGCGCCGGCAGAGCTTCAACACCAAGGACATGGTGTTCTCGTTCGGCGAGTACCTCGAGTTCCTGTCGCGCGACCTGACCTTCTATCCGGGCGACATCATTAGCGGCGGCACCGCCGCCGGCACGGCCGCGGACTTAAGCCCCTTGCAGGCCGATGGCACGCCGTCGGCCGAGCGCTTCCTGAAGCCCGGCGATATCGTCGAAGTGAAATCGCCCGCGGTCGGCGCGCTGCGCACGCGCGTCGTGGCGAAGAAGAACGCCTAGCACGCAGTCAGAATTGTCATTGCGAGGAGCGTAAGCGACGAAGCAATCTCCGGGATTGCTTCGGCTCGCGCTCGCAATGACGGCGGGGCAGGCGCCTCGATCACACCGCGCCGGCCTTGCGGAAGCCTTCGATCTCGGCGGCGGCGTAGCCGAACTCGCGCAGCACTTCGTCGTTGTGCTCGCCATATTCGGGCGCGGCGGCGGCGAGGCGGCTTTTCGTGCGGCTCAACGTGACCGGCTGACCGATCAGGGTGATGAGGCCGAGCAGCTTCAATTCGACCTGCTGCGCGATGCCGAGGTGCTTAACCTGCGCATCGGCGAAGGCCTGATCAACGCCGTAGATCGGCCCGCACGGAATGCCGGCGACGTTGAATTTCTCGATGAGCGCCGCGCCCGCCTCCACGCACGTCATCTCGTCGATCATGGCGTTGAGCCGCTCGCGGTTCTTGCGCCGGGCGGCCGGCGTCGCGAAATCGGGATCGTCGATCCAGGCCGGGCGGCCCAGCGCCGTGCAGAAGCGGCGCCACATCGGCGGCGTCGGCGCGATGTTGATATGGCCGTCGCGCGTCTTGAAGGTGCCGGTGGGCGAGCCGGTCGGATGGTTGTTGCCGACCTGGCGCGGCACCTCGCCCTTCATGAGATAGCGCGCGCCTTGGAAATCGAGCATGAAGAGCAGCGCCTCGAGCAGCGAGGTCTTGATCCATTGCCCCTCGCCCGAACGCTGCCGCTCCCACAGCGCGACCATGATGCCGAGCGCCGCCAAAAGCCCGGCCGCGAGATCGCCCACGGCGATGCCGGCGCGCATCGGCCCGCGGCCCGGCTCGCCGGTGACCGACATGAGGCCCGACATGCCCTGCGCGATCTGATCGACGCCGGGACGGTCGCGATAGGGCCCGTCCTCGCCGAAGCCCGAGATGCTGGCATAGACGATGCGCTTGTTGATCGCCTTCAGCGTCTCGTAATCGATGCCGAGGCGGAATTTGACGTCGGGCCGGTAGTTCTCGACGACAACGTCGGCGCGCTCGACGAGGCGGCGGAAAATCTTCTGGCCGTCGGGATGCTTCAAGTCGAGTGTGAGCGAGCGCTTGTTGCGGTGGAGATTCTGGAAGTCGGGATCGTTGCGCGCGGCGAAATCGGACTGGGTGGCGCTGCCCGGCTCCTCGCGCATCTCGACCTTGATGACGGAGGCGCCCCAATCGGCGAACTGGCGCACGCAGGTCGGCCCGGCGCGCACGCGCGTCAGGTCGATCACGGTCAGGCCCAGGAGCGCGCTCGAGGCCGGCGGCAGGCTCACGCGCCCCCTCCGAGGAGCAGCGCGCCGTAATTGGCGATGCTCGAATCCCACGCGAGGCCGCGGTGCGCGGCGACGGCATAGAGATCGCGCATCTGGCGCTGCATCGCGTTCTCGACGAAGAGCGCGCGGCCGCCGGCGGCGTTGAAGAGACGCTGCACCGCGGCGAGCGAGAGCTGCGCCGCGTAAGACGAGGCGAGCCGCGTGCGCTTCCTCTGCTCCTGCGTGAGGCGCTCGCCGCGTTCGAGCGTCGCCATGGCGTCGCGCGCGGCGCCGATCGCAAGGCGCCCGGCGGCGAGGATTTCCGCCGCGGAATTGCCGATCCCCATGTGCGTGCCCATGAGGTCGGCGATGTGCGTGCCGCGCGACTGGCGCGGCTTAGTGAATTTCACATATTCGTCGAGGAAGCCGTCGGCGATGCCGACCGCGATCGCGGCGAAGCCGCTGCCGGCGACATCGTGACGCGGCATGCGATAGACGATGCCGGGATTGACCGCGGCGCCCGGCACGTCGCCTTCATCCGACGCGTCGCGGTCGAGGATGCGGTGCTGCGGCACGAACAGGTCCTTCACCTCGAAGCTCTTGCTGCCGGTGCCGGACAGCCCGATGACGTGCCAGTCGTTGATCACGGTGACATCGCTTTTCGGCACGAGGAAATAGCTGCCTTGCGGCTTCTTGCCGTCTTCCTCGAGATGGCCGCCGCACAGGAGCCAGTGCGCGTGATCGATGCCGCTTGCATAGCGGTGGCGGCCGGTGAGCCGCGCGCCGCCCGGCACCTTGCGCCCCTTGCCCACGGGCTCGACCGAGGCCGAGAGCCGCGCGCCCGGGTCCTTGCCCCACACATCGGCCTGCGCCTCGAGCTCGAACTGACCTAGAAGCTGCGTGTGGTCGCAATAGATGTTGCCGACCCACGCCTGCGAGCCGGCAGCCATGCGCCAGGACGCGGCTCACCTCGCACAGCACGTCCCAGGTCTGCTCGTAGCCGCCGAAGCGCGCCGGCTGGCAGATGCGCAGGAGGCCGGCGGCGGCGAGATCGGCGACGGTCTCCTCGGGGCAGCGCCGCATTTCCTCGGCCTTGGCCGAGCGCGTCCGCAGCACCGGCGCGAGCTCGGCCGCGCGCTGCAGCAATTCCTGCCGCACCGCGGCGGGCTCGTTCCCGATCGTGTCGGCCATCGCGCGCCCGCTTTTCAGTTGCGATATGACGGATCGGTGCGGTCGAGCCCGCGCAGCACGCCCTGCCATTCGTCGCGCCGGTCGTGCTTCTGCTGCAGCTTCTCGAACTGCTGCGCCGTGCGCTCGCACACTTCGGGCGGCGGTTCGCTGATCTCGGCGCCGGTCGCCTCGATCTCGAGCTGCACTTCGGCCGACATGATGAGCGTCCTGAGCCGCAAGGCCGCTTGCGCGACCGTGTCGCCGCAGGTGAGGAGCCCGTGATTGCGCAGGATCAGCGCGTTGTGCCGCCCGAGATCGCGGCCCAAGCGCTCGCGCTCGTCGGTGTCGAGCGCGATCCCCTCGAAATCGTGGTAGCCGACGCGGTTGTAGAACTGCATCGATTCCTGGCTGAGGAAGCGCAGGCCGCCCTTGCGCGCGCTCAGCGCCATGCCGGGCTTGCTGTGCAGGTGCATCACCGCGTTGACGTCGGGCCGCGCCTGATAGACGGCGGAATGGATGGTGAAGCCGGCCGGGTTCACGTCCTCGTCGGTGCCGGCCGGCGCGCCGCCGCTATCGACCTTGACGAGGTTGGACGCCGTCACCTCCTCGAACAGCAGCGTGTGCCGCTTGATAAGGAAGCGATCGGGCTCGCCCGGAACGCGCACGGTGAAATGGTTGAAGATGAGGTCGGTCCAGTCGTTCGCGGCGGCGAGACGATGCGCCGCGGCGAGATCGACCCGCGCCGCCCATTCGAGCTTCGATACGTCGTTGCGGCCAGCGCCGGCGAAGCCCTGCGATTGATCCATGGCGATCCTCCGTTGCGCCCGAGATTAGCCCGTGGCGGGCGCGGCGTCACCAGAACGGCATGGCCGGTTAGCGTCTCCTCTTGAATTTCGGCTTCTGACCCGTTTGAGACATCGGCCTGCTTAAGCCCATAGGCTCGATCACCTCACCCCTGGTAAAGTGCAACCCCAGTCATGGCCGAGGAAGGAAGGCCGTGAAGCAGGAATTTATCCGATGGATGACACGGCGTACGGTGCTTGCCAGCCTAGCGTTGACGCTGGTGCCAGGACCGTTCGCCGCTCGCGCGCAGCCGCGCAATGGAACGCGGAGCCTTGGGGTTCTGTCGCAAACTGTCGCAAACAACTCGGCAGGAGAGTTGTATGCGGCTGCCTTGGCACAAGGGCTCGGCGCACTGAACTGGAAAGTGGGCGGCAATCTTCGGACCGACTGGCGGTGGGCCGGCGGCGAGCCCGCGCTCTTCGAGCGCTACGCGGTAGAAGGCCGATCGCGCTCCGACCCGGACGTGATCTTGGCCCAATCTAGCCCGTCTGTGGCGGCGCTGCGGCGCAGACGAACATGTCCTTGTTCGTATTCGTTGACGTCGGCACCAACCCCGTCGGCGCGGGGTTTGTCGCGAGCCTCACACGCCCCGGCGGTAACATCACCGGTTTCAGGAATTTCGATCCGCCGATAGGCGGCAAATGGCTGGAGATGCTGACGCAGATCACTCCGCCCGTCGCTCGTGTGGCGATCCTCTACGATCCCGCGAGCGCGCCCTACGGGACGTTGCTGCGCGCCATCGCGGATGCGGCCCCATCCCTCGCCGTGGCCGTGCAAGAGGCGCCGGTTCACGACGACGCCGGGATCGAAGCAACGATGGCGGGCCTTCAAAGACCGTTGCGGGCTGCTCGTTCTGCCAGGCAACTTTAGCGCCGTGCATCGCGACGTCATCATCACTCTCGCGGCCCGGTACCGCCTGCCGGCAGTCTACGGTTTCAGCTACTTCACCGCGGCGGGCGGGTTGATGTCCTATGGCACCGACGAAAAAGACCTTTTCCAGCGCGCGGCCGCTTATGTCAACAAAATCTTCAAGGGAGACAGCCCGGGTGACCTGCCGGTCCAGCGACCGACCAAGTTCGAGCTGGCAATCAATCTCAAGACCGCCAAGGCGCTCGGCATC
>CAWDPP010000014.1:0-7777 GCA_963804235.1 uncultured Alphaproteobacteria bacterium | reverse complement strand
CTCGTCGTCGAGGTGGTAGAGGATCGGGCTGACATTGGGCCCGAAGATTTCCGAGGCGCGCGACGGCAGCGCGATGCTGCGCGCCATCTCGGACCACACCACGACCTTGGCGAGCAGCCCCAATCCCAACCCGCCATATTCCTTCGGCACGTCGTAATTGGCGAGGCCGAGCTCGCTCGCCTTCGCCTCGAGATGGCGGCGCATGTCGGGCTTGAGCTTGTGGCCGTCGCACGCCTCGCGCTCGATCGGGATGAGCTCGCGATCGACGAATTTGCGCACCGTGTCCTTGAGCATCCGGAGATACTCTTCGGAAGCTCGAAATTCATGCCCTGCGTTTCGTCCATTTCAGCCTCGCGTGTCGCGGCGGAGGACGCGCACATCGACCGCGCGCACGCCTTGCCCTTGTTCCAGCACCATGAGCGGATTGATCTCGAGATCGGCGAGGAACGGGCGGTGATCGAGGAACAAGCGCGACAGCCCCGCGATCGCCCGCGCCGCAGCGCCACGATCGCGCGCGCGGCCGGCCGCGGAACGCGCCCGAGCAGCTTCGCGCCCTTCAGCGAGCGCAGCATCTCGTGCGCCTCGCCTCATCGACCGGCGAGCAGCCGGAGCGCCACGTCGTCGAGCACCTCGACCAGCACGCCGCCCAATCCCACCACCATCACCGGCCCATACTGCGCGTCCTCGCGCACGCCGACGATGAGTTCGAGCCCGTCCACCATCTCCTGCACCAGAAACCCGTCGATGCGGTCCGGGCACGCGCGCAGCCATCGCCTGCCGCCGCCGCGCGCACCGCGTCGCGATCGGCGAGGCGAAGCGCGACGCCGCCGACTTCGGTCTTGTGCAGCGCGGCGGGCGACAGGATCTTGAGCGCGACCGGAAAGCCGATCTCGGCCGCCGCGCGCCGCCGCCTCGTCGGGCGTTTTGGCGCGCGCGCTGTGCGGCAGCGTCAATCCGTGCGCTGCGAGCAGACGCCGGTCGAACGCGGCGCCCGTCGAGCGCATGCGGCATCGCCGCGCGGCGGCGGCAGCGGCGCGATCGCCGCGCGCGCAGCGCCGCGGCATGGTTGATCAGACAGGCAGCGGCGCGCAGCGTCTCGGGCAGGCCCTGGATGAAGGGCAGGCCGGCCTGCGCCTGGAAAGCGCGGCCGGCGTCGGTGACGTTCTGCGCCGTGCGGCCATAGCAGATCACCGGCTTGTCGGTCGCGGCGAGCACCTCCCGGAACGGGCCGATCGGATAGGGCTCTCCGCCGTCATCGGCAGCTGGCCCTGCATGATGAAGAGATCGACAGTGGGATCGGCGCACGATGATGCGGCAGATCTCGCTGAATTTCTGCGCCTGCACGCCGGTGGTGGCGCCGACATCGAGCGGGTTCTCCGCCGGCAGGCCGGGATCGATGCGCGGCTTTAAGCGCGGCCGCGGTCGCCGGGCGCGAAGGTCGCGAGCTCGAGCCCCTGCTCGTGCGCGTAATCGAGCAGCAGCCCCTTGGCGCCGCCCGAGAAGCCGGCGATGGCGATGCGCTTGCCCTGCGGCAGCCGGCCGGGCCGAAGGCGAGGCAGCCCTCGATCAGATCGTCGAGCGTCGGCACGCGCAGCACGCCGTAATTGCGGCACACCGCGTCGAACACGCGATCGTCGCCCGCGAGCGCGCCGGTGTGCGATGCCGCGGCGTCGCTGGCCGCGCGCGCTGCGGCCGAGCTTCAGCACGAGCAGCGGTTTTCTGGCGGCGAGCGCCTTTGCCGCCGCCGCCATGAACGCCTCGGGCCGGCGCACGCCCTCGACCATGCAGGCGATGATGCGCGTCTCCTCGTCCTCGACCAGGAAATTGATGTAGTCGGCGAGATCGAGATCGAGCTCGTTGCCGCTCGAGACGGCATAGGAGAAGCCGAAGCCCGCGCATCGCCGCCTGCTGCAGCCAGAACTGGAACGTGCCGCCCGACTGGAAGACGACGCCGACCTCGCCCGGCGGCAGCGCGCGCACGCGCGCCGCCGGATAGAGCAGAAGCCTCTCGCGCAGCGCGACCAGGCCCATGCAGTTGGGGCCGGAGACGCGCAGGCCCTTGTCGCTCGCACAGCGCGCGCACCGCGTAGGCGCGCGCCTCGCCCTCGGGATCGCCGCCCTCGCCGAAGCGCGCGGCGTAGATGAGCGCGCATTTCAGGCCATGCTCGGCCGCCTCGGCGAGCGTATCGGGAATGCCGGGCGCGGGAATGATGGTGAGCGCGAGATCGATCGCGCTCGGGCAGCGCGGCGAAATCGGGATAGACGGTTTCGCCCCAAAGCTCGCTGCGCTTCGGGTTGACGAGATAGACCTTCGCCGGAAAGCCGCAATAGGCGAGATTGTCGTAGATCGATTTCGACCAGCCGTCGCCGCCGCGATCGGACGCGCCGATGATGGCGATCGATCTTCGGCCGCAACAGATCGGTCACGGAACGGAACAACCGAGCCTCCTTTGCCGATCCTCGCGGTCTTGCACGCAATTCTGCATGGGTCGCACGGGGTGTCAACGAGCCGCACCCCGCGCAATCTTCCAATGGGTCCCGGTTTCACGTTAGGATCGGCGCAAACGAGGAGGCTTTTGCCAATGAAGATCGTGACATTCGGTCCCGAACGCCGCACCGGCGTTCTGCGCGACGAGACGGTGGTCGATATCTCGCTCGCCTTCGCCAAGTATCTGAAGGAGCGCCAGGGCGAGCGCCATCCGCGGCGGCTTGCCAACGCGCTGTGCCCGCCCGAGCTCGGCCATTTCATCGAGGGCGGCCAGCGCGCGCTCGACAACGCGCAAAAGGCGCTCGACTACCTATTCAGCGAGGTGCAGCACCAGAAGGGCACCTACGGCGAGAAGCTCATCCTTACGGCGAGCGAGGTGACGCTGCACGCGCCGGTTCCGGCGGGCGCGCGCATCGCGTGTGCCGGCGGCAATTTCGCCGACCACGCCGCCGCCATGGCGAACCGCAACCGCACCGGCGACGTGAAGCCGTTCGCGGGCGACCCGACCGCCGAGATCCGCAAGACCGGCATCTGGGGCTTCTGGAAGATCACGCGCGACATGGTCGAGCCCGACGGCGAGCTGATCTATCCCGCGCGCTGCAACCGGCTCGACTACGAGGGCGAACTCGCGATCGTCATCGGCAAGGAAGGGAAGGACATCCGCGCCAAGGACGTGAAAGACTATATCTGGGGCATCACGCTGCTGGGCGATTGGAGCATCCGCGGCGTCGCGGAGCCGGGCCCGCTGCGCTTTGCCATGCAGAAGAATTTCGACAGCTGCTGCTCACTCGGCCCTTGCATCTCGGTGGGCGAGGCCGATGCGCTCAATTCCCCGGTCGAGACCTTCGTCAACGGCGAGCGCCGGCAGAGCTTCAACACCAAGGACATGGTGTTCTCGTTCGGCGAGTACCTCGAATTCCTGTCGCGCGACCTGACCTTCTATCCGGGCGACATCATCAGCGGCGGCACGGCCGCCGGCACGGCCGCGGATTCGAGCCCCTTGCAGGCCGATGGCACGCCGTCGGCCGAGCGGTTCTTGAAGCCCGGCGATATCGTCGAAGTGAAGTCGCCCGCGGTCGGCGCGCTGAGCACGCGCGTCGTGGCGAAGAAGAACGCGTAGAGTGCTGCCGATCGACGAGCAAACGGCGGATCAGATCGCCGGGATGACGAGGTTCGCCAGGAAGCGCGCGGCGACGAGCAGCAAGAAGAGGCCGAACCCGATCTCGAGCTTGCGCTTCGGCAGCCCGTGCGCCAGGCGGGCGCCGAGCGGCGCGACCCAGCTCGACAGCGGCGCGATCAGGACGACGCCGATCACGGAGACGTAGCCGAGCGACAGCGGCGGCAGCAGGGCCCGATGCGGCAGGCCGGCAAGCACATAGCCTATGGTGCCGGCCAGCGCGATCGGGACGCCGAGGCCCGCGGCGGTCGCCACCGCATTGTGGATCGGCCGGCCGTAGAGCGTCAGTACGAACGTCACCAACGAGCCGCCGGCGATCCCCATCAGCGAAGATCCCAAGCCGATGGCGAAGCCATAGGCGGTCATCGCCGCCGCGCCCGGCAGCTCGTTGCCCAAGACCCAAGTGCCCTCCCCGGCCAGAAGCTTTGCCGCGATCAGGCAGGCGACCACAACGAACGCCGCCTCGAGCAGATCGGGCGGCGCCAGCGCCGCCAGGGCCGAGCCCACGGCGACGCCCGCCATCGCCGGCAACGCCCAGCGGCGCATGACCTCGGGCAGCACGAACCCGCGCGCCTTGTGCGCGCGGTAGGAGCGCACCGCGGTCGGCACGATGATCGCGAGCGAGGTGCCGATGCAGAGCTGCATGCGCACGGCGTCGGGCACGCCGAGAACACGGAACACCTCGAACAGCACCGGAACGATGATGGCGCCGCCGCCGATGCCGAACAGCCCGGCGAGGATGCCGGTCACGATCCCGGCGAACATGACGCTCGCCGCAAGCCATGCGAGCTCGCCCATCATTTTCCGCTCAGAGGGGTTGCAACCTCGCTCTCCGCTTTGCCACGGAGAGGCGCACTCACACCGCGCCGGCCGTGCGGAAGCCTTCGATCTCGGCGGCAGCGTAGCCGAGCTCGCGCAGCACCTCGTCGTTGTGCTCGCCGTATTCGGGCGCGGCGGTGGCGAGGCGGCTTTGCGTGCGGCTCAACGTGACCGGCTGGCCGACCAGGGTGATGAGCGCCCAGCAGTCTTCGACACCACCTGCTGCGCGATGCCGAGATGCTTCACCTGCGGGTCGTTGAAGGCCTGGTCGATGGCGTAGATCGGCCCGCAGGGAATGCCGGCCGCGTTGAGTTTCTCGATCAGCGCGGCGCCCGTCTCCACGCACGGTGATCTCGTCGATCATGGCCGTTGAGCCGCTGCGCGGTTCTTGCGCCGCGCGGCCGGCGGTCGCGTAGTCGGGATGGTCGATCCAGTCCGGCGCGCCCAGCGCGTGCAGAAGCGGCGCCACATCGGCGGCGTCGGCGCGATGTTGATATAGCCGTCGCTGGTCCGGAAGGTGCCGGTCGGCGACGCCGGTCGGATGGTTGTTGCCGACCTGGCGCGGCACCTCGCCCTTCATGATGTAGCGCGCGCCCTGGAAGTCGAGCATGAACAGCAGCGCCTCGAGCAGCGAGGTCTTCACCCACTGCCCCTCGCCCGAGCGCTCCCGCTCGCACAGCGCGACCAGGATGCCGAGCGCGGCGAAGAGCCCGGCCGCCAGATCGGCGACCGCGATGCCGACCCGCATCGGCCCGCGCCCCGGCTCGCCGGTGATCGACATGAGGCCCGACATGCCCTGCGCGATCTGATCGACGCCGGGCCGGTCGCTATAGGGCCCGTCCTCGCCGAAGCCGGAGATGCTGGCATAGATGAGGCGCTGGTTGATCGCCTTCAGCGCTCTCGTAATCGATGCCGAGCCGGTACTTGACGTCGGGGCGGTAATTCTCGACCACGACGTCGGCGCGCTCGACCATGCGGCGCAAGATCTGCGGCGCCGTCGGGATGCTTCAGGTTGAGCGTGAGCGAGCGCTTGTTGCGGTGGAGATTCTGGAAATCGGGATCGTGGCGCGCGGCGAAATCGGCGTCGTTGCGCGCCCGGATCGTCCTCGTGCATCTCGACCTTAATGACCTCGGCGCCCCAATCGGCGAACTGGCGCACGCAGGTGGGCCCGGCGCGCACCCGCGTCAGATCGATGACTTTAAGTCCCCAACGCAGCGCCGCTCACGCACGCCCCCCCAGCAGCAGGCGCCATACGGGCGAGGACGCCTCCCAGGCGAGCCCGCGATGCGCCGCGACGGCATAGAGATCGCGCATCTCGCGCTGCATCGGGCTGTCGGGGAAGAGCGCGCGGCCGCCGGCGGCGTTGAACAGGCGCTGCACCGCGCCGAGCGCGAGCTGGCGGCGAAGCCGAGGCGAGCCGCGTCGCTGGCGCTGCTCGTGCTCAGCCGCTCGCCGCGGCTCGAGCACCGCCATCGCCTCGCGCGCGACGCCGATGACAGCTGCCCCGCCGCGATCATCTCGACCGACGAGGTGCCGACGCCGATCTGCGTCCCCACCAGGTCCGCCACCGCCTCCCGCGCGAACGGCGCGCCCGCGCGTATGGCGACGTACTCGGCGAGGAAGCCTCGGCGATGCCGACGCGCGACCGCCGCGAAGCCGGTGCCGGCGATGTCGTGGCGCGGCATGCGATAGACCGCGCCTGTGTTGACGGCGGTGCCGGGCCCGGTGCCCTCGTCGGAGGCGCGCCGTCGAGGATGCGGTGCTCGGGCACGAACACGTCGTTGACCTCGAAGCTCTTGCTGCCGGTGCCGGCGAGGCCGACGACGTGCCAGTCGTCGATGACGGCGATGTCGCTCTTGGGCACCAGGAAGAAGCAGCGCTGCGGCGGCTTGCCGTCGGCCACGACGTGGCCGCCGCAGAGCACCCAATGGGCGTGATCGACGCCGCTCGAATAGCGGTGGCGGCCGGAGAGGCGCACGCCGCCCGGCACGGCCGGCCCCTGCCGACCGGCTCGACCGAGGCCGAGAGCCGGGCGTCGGGATCTGGCCCCAGACATCGTCCTGCGCCGCGAGCGCGAACATGCCGAGGAGCTGGGAGTGGTCGTTGTAGATGTTGGCGACCCACGCCTGCGAGCCGCAGCCGCGCGCCAGCACGAGGCTCACCTCGCACAGCACGTCCCAGGCTGCTCGTAGCCGCCGAAGCGCGCCGGCTGGCAGATGCGCAGAAACCCCGCGGCGGCGAAATCGGCGACCGTCTCGTCGGGGCAGCGGCGCAATTCCTCGGCCTGCGGCGCGCGCTCGCGGAGCACCGGCACCAGCGTCTCGGCCGCGCGCGCAGCAGCTCCTGCGCGAAAGCGCGGCGGGCTCGTCCCAGAGGTGTCGGCCATCTCGCGCCGCCTCAATTGCGGTAGGACGGATCGGCGCGGTCGAGCCAGCGCAGCACGGCCTGCCATTCGGCGCGCCGCCCGTGCCTCTTGGCGAGCCGCTCGTATTGCTGCGCGGTGCGCTCGCACACGTCGGGCGGCGGCTCGGTGATCTCGTCGCCCGCGGCCTCGACGTGGAGCTGCGTCTCGGCGACATGATCAGGTGCGCAGCTTCAGCGCCGCGTCCGCCACCGTGTCGCAGCAGGTGAGGAGCCCGTGATTGCGCAGGATCATCGCCTTGTTGCGGCCGAGATGGGCGGCCAAGCGCTCGCGCTCGTCGATGTCGAGGGCGATGCCTTCGAAATCGTGATAGCTGACGCGGTTGTAGAACTGCATCGCCTCCTGGCAGAGGAAGCGCAGGCCGCCCTTGCGCGCGCTGACGGCGATGCCGGCCTGGCAGTGGAGGTGCATCACCGCCTGCATGTCGGGCCGCGCCTGATAGACCGCGGAATGGATGATGAAGCCGGCCGGGTTCACGTCCCCGTCGCCGACCGGCGTGCCGGCGAGATCGACCTTGACCAGGTTCGAGGCGGTCACCTCCTCGAACATCAGGGTGTGGCGCTTGATCAGGAAACGGTCCGGCTCGCCCGGCACGCGCACGGTGAAATGGTTGAAGATCAGGTCGGTCCAGCCGTTCCATCGGCCAGGCGATGCGCCGCGGCGAGATCGACCCGCGCCTCCCATTCCGTTTGCGGCACATCGTTGCGGCGCGGTGCCGATTGCGCAAGCTGCGATTGATCCATGGCGATCCTCCGTTGCGCCCGAGATTAGCCCGTACCGGGCGCGCCGTCACCAGAACGGCGGCGGGCCTGCGACCGTCTTGCCCCCATGCCGCCGCTCCACTACCGTCGCAGCGGAATCGAATTCGCG
>CAWDPP010000013.1:0-199315 GCA_963804235.1 uncultured Alphaproteobacteria bacterium | reverse complement strand
GCGACGGCGAAAACTCCATGGTCGATTTCGTGGACGATTCCGGCAACGCTCATCCAATTCCGGCCCGATCGTCGCGCAAGTGGCGGAGATGCGCCAGGAGCGGACAATCTATGGGATTATCGGCCCAGCGAAGCGAACGTTTAGCAATTAGCGGCACACCGGGAGCGCCGCGATCTTTCAGACCTATTTGATTTCACCTTGCCTGTCGAAGACGAGCGTTTTGTTAGCCTTCACGAAGGCCGGGGCCTCGTCGTTGCGGCGGTATGTGAATTCTCCTGACGCCGTTTTCGTCACGGTTAGGACCAAGCCAAATCTCCGCCATGCGAGGGTGCTGTCATTGATTGTAAGCTCATCGTCGTCCCTCTTCGGGAAGGAGATTTTCAGTGCGTGGAACGTTATTTCTCTGCCCTTTTTGTCTACTGCCCTCGTTTGGTCCGCTGCATCGTCTCCAAGATTGCTCAAGCGCGAGACGACCAGCGGCAAGGCTCCAATAAGGAGCAAAATTCCGCTGGCGAGCTCGGAGATGACTATGTACTTTGCGCACGTGCTTTGCGGCGTAAAGTCACCGTAACCCAATGTCGTAATGGTCACCACGCTGAAATAGATAGCGTCGGTTACGGTGCTAAGGACGGCCTTATCCGCCGCCGCTTTGATCGAATTGGTTTCGATATACAGACCGGCAAAGGATAAAATCAGTGCGATCGCGAACATGAGTAGCATTAACAGTGCAGTCGTACGATGGGGGAGAAAGCGCCGCAATTTGTTTGTGCCCTGACTTACACAGGCTGCGATCCACAATATGAGGGCGATGTAGCCGTCCGCGACGACAATTACTCCTACTGGCAGTCCCCACACAAGCGCTGCTGGGAAAGACGCCTTCTTATGGATGTAGAGGGCTCCGATGCCTAGCACTGCTAAGAGTACGGCAGCGATTAGATGCAGTGGCGACGCGAAAACAGACCTACTGCGATCGTCTCTGAGTGTCATGGTCGGCCTCCAAAATTCTCCTAAGAAGAATTTTTCTATTGTGGTCGACACTGTGGCGCTCAGCAACGTTACGCGGCGTCGTAACGGCCGCATCAAATCCCATGCAAGTTCGTGAAGGATGACGTCCGCTCCGGGTCATTAGCGGACATCGCCGGCGGCAGTGTTTCGCTATTTCCGGGCGCGCACATCGCCGCGAGCGGCGGCCGCCACATGCTGGTCACGTCAGCAGACCTGCGCCTGACCCCCCGCGCCCTCGACCCTCCCCTCAAGGGGGAGGGAATAATGAAACTCGCGGGCCGGCGCGAGAAGCGGGGGCGACGAGAGGATGTACGACTTATGGCGATCGTGTAGCGATCGTGCTTTAAGATCGGCTTTTGCCGCCGGCGTGGCGCAGCGCGGCGAACCGTTCCCGTCCGATCCCCGATCTCCAGGAGACAACGCAACCATGAAGGTCTTCGTTTTCGACCTTATGGCCTATGGCCGTCAGTTCGACGAGTTCAAGACACGCCGCTACATTCCCTACCCGCTGCCGCGGCGGCATTTCGACCCCGAGGTGGGCGCGCGCACCTTCGAGGAGCATCTCGAGGCGTGGCAAGAAATGGACCGGTTGGGATTCGACGGCGTCGGCCTCAACGAGCATCACACGACGGTGCACGGCCTCATGAATTCGCCGAACATGATGGCCGCGGCCGCGGCGCAGCGCACGAAGCGGCTCAAGTTCCTCATCCTCGGCAATCTGCTGCCGATGCACAATCCGCTGCGCATCGCCGAGGAGCTGGCGATGGCGGACCTCATGTCGCGGGGCCGCATCCTGTCGGGCTTCGCGCGCGGCGCGCCGCGCGAGTACGGGGTCTTCAACATCGCGCCGGCCGAATCCCGCGCCCGCTTCGAGGAAGCCTACGAGATCATCATCAAGGCCTGGACCGAGGAGGTGTTCTCGCACGACGGCAAATTCTGGCAGTTCAAGGATATCGCCATCTGGCCGCGGCCCTACCAGCAGCCGCACCCGCCGGTGTGGGTCCCCTTCACCGGCAGCCAGGAGACGATCGAATGGGCGGGCAAGCATAATCTCAGCGCCGTCATCACCGACGTGAGCCCCGGCCTCACCGAGGACGTCGTCGGACATTTCGCAAAATCGCTCGCCGGCGCCGGCCATCGCATCACGCCCGATCATCTCTGCGTCGTGGCCGATGCCTTCGTCGCCGACAGCAAGAAGGCGGCGATCGCGGAATATTCGCCGTCATATCTCTATTTCACGCAGACGCTGTGGCATCACGGCACCATCACCGAGGCCGGCAAGAATGTCGAGCTGGGGCCGGGCTATGCCGCGACCTCGTCGCACAATTACGTGCGGCCGGAGAACCGCACGTCGGGCGGGCTCGATCGCAGCAAGATCCGCATGATGGAACTCGCCGACGTCGAGGCGCGGGCGGAATCGGGCAAGCTGCTGTTCGGCTCGGCGCAAGAGGTGACGGACCGCCTCATCGCGCTCGCCGAGCGGACCGGCGCCGGTTCCGTCCTCATCAACGTGAACAACGGCGCGATGCCGCACCGCCAATACATGGAACAGCTGCGCCGCTTCGGCCGCGAAGTCCTGCCGGCGCTGCAGGCGCACGCAGTGACGCGCGTGCCGGCGGCGGAGCGGGCGACGCGCCGGCGGGGCGTGATGCGCGCGGCAGTCGCGCCGCCTATTCGATCACCTCGTCGGCGGTGGCGAGAAGCGACGGCGGGAGGGTGACGCCGAGCGCCTTCGCGGTCTTGAGGTTGAACGCCGTCTCGAACTTGATCGGTGCCTGCACCGGCAGGTCGCCCGGCTTGGCGCCCTTGAAGATGCGGTCGACATAGGTGGCGGCGCGTCGCATCAAGTCCGATTGGTCGAGGCCGTAGGACATCAGCCCGCCGGCCGCGGCAAAGAAGCCGAAGGGATAGACCGCGGGCAGACGGTATCGGGCCGCGAGCGCCACGATGGCGTCGCGATGCACGGTGGTGAACGATTCCGGGAGAACCAGCAGCCCGCCGCGCGCTTCGCGCGCGAGCGCCGTCATCGTCGCCTCGATCTCGGCTTCGTCGTGAATCGGCGCGTCTTGCACCGTTAGTGCGAGAGACGGGGCCGCCGCCTCGATTGCCTGCAACATCACGCCGGCATAGGGCGTGGTCCCAGGATTGTAGAGGACCGCGACGTGCACGGCGGGCGGCGTGATCTGCGTCAGCATCTGCAGCCATTTTCCCGCCATCGGCGGGTCGTAAGCACTGAAGCCGGTGATGTTGCCGCCGGGTCGCGCCAGGCTCGCGACAAAGCCGAGGCCGACCGGATCGGCGATGTCCGCAAACACGATCGGGGTCGTGCTGGTTTGCCGCCGCAGCGCTTCGACCGCCGGGGAGCTCGGGGCCACGAGCACGTCGGGGCCGAGTGCGACCAGCTCCGCCGCGTCGCGCTCGTAAAGCGTGCGGTCGCCGCCGGCCCAGCGCCAATCGATGCGCAGATTGCCGCCTTCTTTCCAGCCGAGCGCGCCGAGCCCTAGCACCAAGGCGGCGGCGTTTTTCTGCCCTTGGGCGTCGGTGGCGACAGCGCCCATGAGCACGCCGAGGCGGCGCATCGCGCCCTGCGGCTGCGCCTGCGCGGTCCAGGGTCCCGGCGCCAGCGTCGCCGCCATCGCGGTGAGGATCGTGCGTCGCGTCGTTCCGACGAGGCGATGCTGCTCCACGGCCTTCCTCCCTCGGCCAGATCGTGGCGCACAGTAACACCGCAGGGGTGGCGTCGAGTCGATCGAACTTCGTGTCGGGCCGACTTCCGGGTTGGGCCGCCAGCGGAGGTGTCGCGAGGTAGGCGCTAGGTCCGCTCTACATTCCCGCGCACGGGCAGCCGCCACCAGCCGCGCAGGAGCGCGCACACCACGGCCACGACCGGGATCGCGGCGGCGAAGTGGAAGGCGCCTTGAAAGCCGGCGAGGAAAGCCTGCGCTTCCGATGCGCCGCCTTCCGCCGCTTCCGCCCGCAGCCCCTGAAAGACCAGCATCAGCGTCGTCGCGCCGATGACGATGCCGAGCGTGCGGGTCATCATGACCAGGCTGCCGGCCACGCCGCGATCCTGGCGCGGGATCGTCGCCGTGGCGATGTCGAAATAGGCCACCTGAAAGAGCCCCAATCCGAAGCCTTGCAGCGCCATCGCGCCGAACAGCATCGGGATCGGCGGCCGAGCCCCGACCATGCCGATCAGCACCTGGCCGGCCGCCATCGCCGCCGCGCCGAAGAGGGCGAGGCGCCACTGCGGGACATGTCCGGCCAACCGCCCAGCCAAGGGCGCTGCCACCGCGATGCCGAGCGGCGACGCCGCGAGCATGAAACCGGACGCGGCGACGCTCAGGCCGCCAACGAAGTCGAGATAGAACGGCACGAGCAGCATGACCGCGAAGCCGGCAAGGTTCAGCAGCGCGTGCGCGAGATTGAGCATCGCGAAATCCAGGTCGAGAAAGAAGCGCAGATCGATGATCGGCCGCGTCACGCGCCGTTCCTGCGCCACGAAGCCGGCACCTGCGAGCACGCTCGCCGTCGCCAGCAGCACCAGCCACGGCACCGGCTCCTCCAGATGCTGCAACTGGTTCAGCGCCAGCAGCAGCAGCCCGATCGTCAGCACCAACAGCCCCGCGCCCACGGCATCGAAGCGCTCGCCTGTTGCCGGCCGCACGGCGACGGGCAGTCCCCACGCCAACGCGAAGGCGGCAAGCGCGATCGGCACGCGGAACGAGAACACGGCCGACCAGCCCCAGGACTGCACCAACAGGCCGGCGAGAGCCGGTGCCAACGCTCCGCCGACGCCGAACACCATCGTGTAGACGCCGAGGATGCGAGCGCGCCGCTCCTCGTCATAGAGGCTGGTCGCGAGCGCCGGTCCGCAGCTCAGGACAAGGGCCGCGCCGACGCCCTGCAACACGCGCGCCGCCAACAGCCAGCCGAAGGACGGCGCCGCCGCGCACAGCGCAAATGAAGCGGCGCTCCACCCGGTCCCGATCAGGAAGAGCCGGCGATAACCGAGCATGTCGCCGATCCGGCCGAACACCAGCATCAGCGACGCGTAGGTCAGCGTGTAGGAAATCACGACCCACTGGATCGCCGGAATCGGCAGACCGAAGGCGCGAACGATCGGCGCAAAAGCGACATTGACCGCCGCATCGAACGGCACCAGCAGCGTGCCGAGGCAAATCGTCAGCAGGCCCCAACTCGGCCGCGCGGCGAGAATAGTCATGCCGTGTCCGGCAAAGCCGCCGCGTCATCTTGAATGACGGGAGTTGCGCCGGTCCTGCACGGAAAGCGGCGCAGGGAAGCGGGATCGCGGCCTTCGTCAGCGATCGGATAGCGCATTCGCTCTAGCCCGCCTTGCCGCCCTTCAGCAGACCGACGAGCGGGTTCGCCGTCGGCGGCGCGATCCGCCGTAAAGTATTTGTGTCACGGTGGTCGAACGGCGGCGTGTTGCCGCGAACCGCCAAATCGGTGCGCGTCACATAGGTCCAGCTGTCGTCATCGTTGAAGGCGATGTCGATGCGGTAATAGTCGGTGCGAAACGCCGCTTCGAGGAAAGTGGTCGAGCAAATCCCGAAGCGGGGATCGCCGCGCCGCGCCTCCACCGAAATGCGCTTGTCATCCGGCGCCGCCGTTCCGCCCGCCAGCACCACCTGACCGCGCGGGATGGCGATCGTCTGCATGATCAGCCCGGTGGCCGGTTCCCACAGCCAATAGCCGACTTGATCGTGGAAGGTGATGGCTTCCTCCGGTGTGTTGATATGGATGTGGTAGCGCAGCCCATAGAGGAGTTGGGGGCCGTTGGTCTGCCCATCGATCGGCTCCATTCGGATATGTTCGCGGAACACGCGCCGTTCGGGGCCTTCCGCTTTCGGGTTGATGTCCACCCCCTGATCGGACTGCCACACGCCGGCCAGGCGACGCAGCGGGCCCAGATTGGCCAGCGTATCCGGCGAAACATCTGGTTCAGTGAAGACGTCGTCGGGGATATTCGGCATCGGTTCCTCATGCGGCGTGCACTCGCCGAGAATGCGCATTCGCCCTTGCGATGACAAGCAGCAGTCCGGCCGCGCCGGGAGGCATGGCGCCGGTTGTGGCACCAGGTAGAAGGAAAGGCCGCCGCGAGCGCCGGCCGCCTAAGGCTTCGTTTCGTCCGCGCGCAACGCTTCGGAGAGACCTGTCCAGGTTTGGCGCTGTGCACGCGGATCATTCCGGCGCGCGGGCTGTCGATGTCGGCGACGAGAAAGAACGAGATCGACACGACGAGCGGCAGAACCATAAGCAGGAAGGAGCCCGCTGCCAACTTGCGCGCGCCGTAGCCCAGCAAAATGTTGCTGAAGATCGCGATCGCTCCCATCAGGGCCCAGGCGGAAACCGGGATTCGATTGTCCCAGGCCGCTTGCGTATAGCCTTGCGAGTTCAGCACGTCGTTCATGCCCGCGACCGCCAGCGCGACGACGGGGTTCGGCTGCGCCGCGCCCGATGCGCGGACCGCCGACCACAGATCGGCCTGCAACTGGCTGGTTTGTGCGCCGATCTGCCGAAGCTGCCGTCGATCGCGGGTCACGTAGAACAGGACTCGCTGATCGACGTAGCTCCGCAACAGCGCGCGCACGCGCTCGCGATCGGCGGCAGGGAGCAGGTCGGCCCGGAGATATTCCGTTCCGATCGCGTTGGCCTCGCCTTCCTCAAAGGTCTTGCGTTCATCGTACCGGCTCACCGCCATCGAGAAACTGAAGCCGATGATGAGGCCGAGAAGCGTCAGCGTGGCGGCCAGGACGACGTTGTAGTCGTCGCGCGCGTCTTCCCCCAGGCTGCGCCGCCTTCTGAAAAAGGCCGCTCCGCTCGTGGCGGAAAGCCACAGCACGACGATCGAAACCGCCATGACGAGCAGCGGGTAGTCCATCGCGTCGCTCACGGGTTGGCATGCCGCCGTCCGGCCGGCGAGTTGGCATTCGCGCCCGCTATCAACGCTCGGATAAGCACGTACGATCCAGACCAACTCCTCACGTGCGAGCGACGGCAAACCGTCCGGTCGAGGAGAGGGCGCGGTCGACGGTGAGGGGCGGCTCTACGCGAGCTCGCCCGGCCAGTCGCGGGTTTCGAGGATCGATTTGAGGCGCTTCAGGAACGCCGCGCTATAGGCGCCGTCGAAGGCGCGATGGTCGAAGCTCTGGCCGATCACGGCGACGGGGCGCGCGGCGATGGCGTCGCCGTCCGCGGTCTCGACCACGACCGCGCGCTTCTTCACCGCGTCGAACGACAGGATCGCGACCTGCGGCATGTTGATGATCGGCGCGGTGAAGAGCGTGCCGAAGCTGCCGTTGTTGCTGATCGTGTAAGTGCCGCCCTCGACATCGCCGGGCAGCAGTTTCCCGGCGCGCGCCTTCTCGACCTGGCGCGCGATCGCCTTGGCGAGCCCGCCCGCATTCATCTCGTCGGCATGCGCCACGACCGGCACGACGAGCCCCTGATGCGCGAGATCGACGGCGATGCCGAGATTGATGTCGCGATGCAGGATGAGGCGGTCCTTCTCGAACGCGGCGTTGATGTGCGGGAATTCGGCGATGCGCCAGGCACGCCGCGCGCGCGACGAAGGGAAGATATGTGAGGCCGACGCCGGCGCGCGCCTCGAAGCGCTGCTTCTGCGCCAGCGCGCGCGCGCTCGACCGCGGAGAAATCGACCTCGACCGCCTGGAACACGTGCGGGATGGTGCGCCACGCCTCTTCCATGCGCCGGGCCGTCATCGCGCGGATGCGGTTCAAGGCGACCGTGCCCTCGCGCGGCGCGCGAGCGCCGTACCAGCGGGCGCCTCGCGCACATCGGCCGCGGCGATGCGCCGTCCGCCGCGCGCCTGCACGGCTTGCGCGATGGCGGCGAGATCGATGCCGCTGCTCGGCGGCGAGGCGGCGCGCCAGCGGCGACACCTTCAAGCCCAGCGGCCCGGCGGCGCGCCCGAAACTTTTGTCCGGCGTGCGCACTTCGCGGAACGGCTCGAGCACGAGCGCGGCGCTGCGCCTTGGCCGCGACCGCCGCGCCGTTCGACTTTCGCGCCAGCCTCGCCCTTGCCGCCGAGCACGGCGACGATGGTGCCGACCGGCACGGTGGCACCAGCCGGCACGCGGATTTCCGCGAGCACGCCCGACGAGGTCGCCTGCACCTCCATCGTCACCTTGTCGGTCTCGATCTCGAACAGGTTCTCGCCGGCCGCGACGGCATCGCCCACCGTCTTGAACCAGGTCGCAACCTTGCCCTCGGTGACGGTCTCGCCGAGCTGCGGCATGAGCACGTCCATCGCCACGCCTACCAGGAGACCGAGATGTATTGCGTCTCGAGGAACTCGAGCATGCCTTCGTGCGCGCCCTCGCGGCCGAGGCCCGACTGCTTGGCGCCGCCGAAGGGCGCCGCGGGATCGGACACGACGCCGCGGTTCAGCCCGACCATGCCCGATTCCAACCGCTCGGAGACGCGCAAGCCCCGCGCCAGGTCGCGCGTGTAGAGATAAGCGACGAGCCCGTATTCGGTGGCGTTGGCCTTGGCGATCGCCTCGTCCTCGGTGCGGAAGGTCTGGACCGGCGCGACCGGGCCGAAAATCTCCTCGGCGAGGCAGCGCGCGCCGTCGGGCACGTTCACCAGCACCGTGGGCGGATAGTAGAAGCCCTTGCCCGCGGGCTGCTTGCCGCCGCACACGGCGCGCGCGCCGCGCTCGACCGCATCGGCGACGAGGCTCGCCACCTTGTCGCGCGTGTCGGCATTGACGAGCGGGCCGACCGCGACGCCGTCCTCGAGCCCGTTGCCGACTTTCAGCGCGTTCATCTTGGCCGCGAATTTCTCGACGAAGGCGTCGTGCACCTTCTCGTGCACCAGGAAGCGGTTGGCCGAGGTGCAGGCCTCGCCCATGTTGCGCATCTTGGCGATCATCGCGCCCTCGACCGCGGCGTCGAGATCGGCGTCCTCGAACACGAGGAAGGGCGCGTTGCCGCCCAGCTCCATCGCCGGCCGCACGACATTGTCGGCCGCCTCGTGCAGGAGCCGCCGGCCGACCTCGGTCGAGCCGGTGAAGGAGATGACGCGCACGCGCGGGTCGTGCAGCATCGCGCGCACCACCGCGCCCGACTTGCGCGACGGCAGGATGTTGACGACGCCCGGCGGCACGCCCGCCTCGGCGAGCAGCTCGGCGATCGCCAGCATGGTGAGCGGCGTCTCCGACGCCGGCTTCAGCACCATGGTGCAGCCGGCCGCGAGCGCCGGCGCGATCTTGCGCGTGCCCATGGCGGCCGGGAAATTCCACGGCGTCACCATGACGGCGACGCCCGCGGGCTTGTGCTGCACCAGGATGCGGGCGCCCGTGGCCGGCGCGCGCGACACCTCGCCGATGTTGCGCGGCGCCTCTTCCGCATACCAGCGGAAGAATTCGGCGGCATAAGCCGATTCGGCGCGCGAATCGACCAGCGCCTTGCCGTTCTCGCGCGTCATCAGGCGGGCGAAATATTCCTTCTTCGCGGTGAAGAGCTCGAACGCCTTGCGCAGCACCTCGCCGCGCTCGCGCGGGCTTTTGGCGGCCCAGCCGGGGAACGCCTTGGCCGCCGCATCGACCGCGGCGATGGCGTCCTCGGTCGTGCCGTCGGCCACGCGCGCGATCACCTCCTCGCTCGCCGGGTCGTAGACGTCGAACCGGCCGCCGTCGGAGGCGGGACGGAACTTGCCGCCGATATAGAGGTCGCTCGGAGCGTCGATCTCGGGCTCGTTCCTCATGGGACCCTCACGCTTTGAGGCTGCGGCGGATGGTGTCGACGATGCGCGGCACGGTCGGCAGCGCCAGATCTTCGAGATTGTCGGCGGCGGGCAGCGGGATGTGCGGCGTGGTGATGCGCACGATCGGCCCGTCGAGATCCCAGAACGCCTCGTCGGCGGCGATGGACGCGATCTCGGCGCCCCAACCGCACAGGCGCGGATTCTCCTCGACGGTGAAGAGCCGGCCGGTGCGGGCGAGCGAGCCGAGGATGGTCTTGGTGTCGAGCGGCACGAGCGAGCGCACATCGACCACTTCGGCCTCGATGCCGTCCTCGCGCGCGAGAATCTCCGCCGCCTCGAGCGCGCGCGGCACCATGAGGGCGAGCGCGAGGACGGTCGCGTCCGTTGCCCGCGCGCGCGATCCGCGCCGTGCCGAGGCGGTCGAGGATCTCGCCGTCCGGCACCTCGCCCTTCGTGGCGTAAAGCGATTTGTGCTCGAAGAATATCACCGGATCGGGATCGCGCACCGCGGCCGCGAGAAGCCCGATCACGTCGAGCGGGTTCGACGGCGCCACCACCTTGAGGCCCGGGATCATCATGGCCCAGTTCTCGACGCTCTGGCTGTGCTGCGCGCCGAAGCGCGAGCCAGCGCCGTTTCCCGTGCGCACCACGAGCGGGCATTTCACCTGCCCGTTCGACATGTAGCGCGATTTCGGGAATTCGTTGGCGATGTAGTCGAAGCAGACGGCGAGGAAATCGGAGAACATGATCTCGGCGATGGGCTTCAGCCCGGTCATCGCCGCGCCCATCGCGGCGCCGAAGATCGCCTGCTCGGAAATGGGCGTGTCGCGCACGCGCCGGGGCCCGAATTTCTCCAGAAGGCCGACCGTCGCCTTGAACACGCCGCCGGCGGCGGCGACATCCTCGCCCAGGAACACGACGTCGGGATCGCGCTCCATCTCCTGCGCGATGCCGCGCGCGACCGCGTCGCGATAGGTCAGTTCCGCCACGCCCAGCCTCCATCGGCATAGACGTCGGTGGTCAGGATGTCGGGCGACGGCGGCGGCGCGGCCTTGCACTTCTCGGTCGCGTCATCGACCTTGCGCTTGGACTCGCGCTCGATCGCGCCGACCGCAGCCTCGGATATGCCGAAATCCAAAAGCCGGCGGCGATATGTCGGCACCGGATCGCGCTTCATCCAGTTCTCGAGCTCGCCCGGCGGGCGGTATTTCGCCGGATCGGCGCGCGAGTGGCCGCTGTGGCGATAGGTCATGCACTCGATGATCGACGGGCCCTTGCCGGCGCGGGCCCGGACATAGGCCGCGCGCGCGGTGCGATAGACCGCGTCGGCGTCGTTGCCGTCGATGACGATGCGCTCGAGCCCATAGGAGGCCGCGCGATCGGCCGCCGGGTGCTCGACCGCGGTGACGGTGCCGATCGGCGTATATTCCATGTAGAGATTGTTCTCGCACACGAACACGACCGGCAGCTTCCACGTGGCGGCGAGATTGAGCGCCTCGTGGAAGGCGCCGATATTGGTCGTGCCGTCGCCGAAGAAGCAGACCGAGACATCCTTGGCGCCCTGGTACTGCGCGCGCCACGCGGCGCCGCACGCGATCGGCAGATGCGCGCCGACGATGGCATAGGAGCCCATGACGCCGTGCTCGACCGAGGTCAGGTGCATCGAGCCGCCCTTGCCGCGCATCAGGCCGTTGTCGCGCTGCATCAGCTCGCCCAGCACCAGGTCCATCGGCACGCCGCGCGCGAGCGTGTGCGCATGGCCGCGATAGGTGCAGAAGCTCAGATCGCCCGGCTCCATCGCCTGGGCGAAGCCGGCGGCGATCGCCTCCTGGCCCAAGGAGAGATGGCTCGTGCCCTTCACCAGATTCTGCAGGAACAGCTCGTAGGCGCGCTGCTCGCAGTCGCGGATCTCGACCTGGAGGCGATAGAGCTGAAGCCGCGTCGCCTCGCCGATATCGTCGTTCTGGCGATCGACCGGTTTGAGCTGCGGCCGGGTCTTCACGTGCCTTCGCCTCCGTTGCCCTTGGCCGATTGTTGCCGAGGGGGCGGACAAGTCAATGCGCTCCTCGAAATCGCTTCCCCAACGGCGCGGGCGGCGGCAAGGTGGGGCGACGTTGCAGGAGAGCGCTCATGCTCGAGACGACCGTCGCCGGCAGCCTGCCGAAGCCGTTCTGGCTCGCGACGCCCAAGATGCTGTGGGCGCCGTGGCGCGAAAGCGGCGAGGCGCTGGCCGAAGCCAAGCGCGACGCCACCATCCTCGCCATCAAGGAGCAGGAGGATTGCGGCATCGACATCGTCAGCGACGGCGAGCAGGCGCGCCAGCATTTCGTGCATGGCTTCCTGGAGAACATCGCCGGGATCGATTTCGGCAAACGCGTGAAGATGGGCATCCGCAACGACCGCTATGTCGCCGACTGCCCGACCGTGACGGGGCCGTTGCGGCGCAAGGGGCCGGTGCACGCATTCGAGGCGCGGATCGCGCGCGCGCACACGGCGCACAAGCTCAAATTCACGCTGCCCGGGCCGATGACGATCGTCGATACGATTGCGGACGAGCATTACGGCGACCGCGTGACGCTCGCCATGGCGTTCGCAAGCCTCCTCAACGAGGAGGCGCGCGAGCTGGCGGCGATCGGGATCGACGTGATCCAGTTCGACGAGCCCGCCTTCAACGTCTATCTCGACGCCGTCGCGGAATGGGGCGTACCGGCGCTGCACCGCGCGATCGAGGGCGTTTCGTGCAAGACCGCCGTCCATATCTGCTACGGCTACGGCATCAAGCCCAACATCGAATGGAAGGCGACGCTCGGGCGCGAGTGGCGCCAGTACGAGACGATCTTTCCCGCGCTCGCCGCAAGCCGCATCGACCAGGTCTCGCTCGAATGCGCGAATTCGCGCGTGCCGGTCGAGCTTCTGGCGCTGCTCGGCGGCAAGACGGTGCAGCTCGGCGCGATCGATGTCGCGACCGAGCGCGTCGAGACGCCGGAAGAGGTCGCGGCCACGATCCGGCGCGCGTTCCCGCACGTGCCGCCGGAGCGGATCGAGCCCTCGACCAATTGCGGCATGGCGCCCTTGGACCGCCCGCTCGCGCTGGCGAAGCTCAAGGCGCTTGTCGCCGGCACGGCGCTGGTGCGGCGCGAGCTCGGCGCGAAATAAATGGCGGGCGAGGCGCACGACGAGCGCGCCGCGCGTCGGCCTTCGCCGGGCGCATGGCCGAGGAGTGGAGCGAACTGCTCGGGCTCCGGATGCTCGGCGTCTATCTCATCGGCAGCCTCGCCCATGGCGGCTTCACCGGGCGCTACAGCGACATCGACATGGCCGTCATCGCCGCGGACGGCGTGCGGCCGGACGAGCTCGACGCCATGCGCGCCCTTGCCACGGCGATTGCGCCCGAGCTGGCGCCGAAGCTGTCGATCTTCTGGGCCGATCGCGGCTTCACGATGGGCCGCTTGCCGCCGCTCGACCGCGCCGATTATGTCGATCACGCCGTGCCGCTCATCGAGCGCGAGCGCGTGCGCCCCGCGCGGCCAAGCCGCGCCGAGATTCGCGCACTACCTGCGCGGCCAGCCCTTCGCCGCCTGGACGAACGAGGTGCGGCGCTTCGCCGACGCGAGCGGGCTCCTGCCCGCCGAGCACAAGCCTTATGTGCGCTGCCTGCTTTATCCCGCGCGGCTTCTCTATAGCTGGGCCACGGGCGCCATGGCGTCGAACGACGAGGCGGTTTCGTTCCTCGCGTGGCGGCCGGTTCGCCGGGCTCGATTTCCCCTTGATCGAGCGCGCGCTCAAATGCCGCCAGGCCGGGCGCGATCCCGATTACCTTTTCGCCGAGCGCGCGGTCCTCGTGCGCCAACATGCGGCGTGCGCCGCCGCGATCGGAGTCCCAGCATGATGCTCTACGACTACACCGGCGCGCCGAGCCCGCGCCGCGTGCGCATCTTCCTCGCCGAGAAGGGCCTGACCGTGCCGACGGTGCAAATCGATCTGCGCAAGGGCGAGCAGTTCGGCGCCGCGTTCCGCGCGATCAATCCCGATTGCACCGTGCCGGTGCTCGAGCTCGACGACGGGCGGCGCATCACCGATGCGATCGGCATCTGCCGCTATTTCGAGGCGGGGCACCCGCGAGCGGCCGCTCATGGGGCGCGATGCGGCCGAGGCGGGCGTGGTCGAGCAATGGCAGCGCTGGGCCGAGCGCGACGGGTTCTATGCGGTGATGGAGGCGTTCCGCAACGCGACGCCGGGCATGAAGGGGCACGCGCTGCCCGGGCCCGACGAATACGAGCAGATCCCGGCCTTGGCCGAGCGCGGCCGCGCGCGCGTCGCGCGCTTTTTCGAACGGCTCGACGCGCGCCTCGGCGAGAGCGAATTCCTGGCCGGGCCGGACTACACCATCGCCGACATCACCGGTCTCATCGCGGTCGATTTCGCCGGCTGGGCCAAGCTCAAGCCGCCCGAGAGCCTGGTGCATCTGCAGCGCTGGTACGAGGCCGTCGCGGCGCGGCCGAGCGCCAAGGCGTGACGTAAGTCAGCGCGCGGCGGCGATGTGCTCGGCCGCCAGGAGCCCGAGCACGAAGGCCTTGCACAAGCCGCCGACATAGCCCGCGCGCGGGCCGCCCTCGAGCTGTGCGACCGGCGTGCCGACGGCGTAAAGGCCGGGGAACTGCTGAGCCATCGGGCTTGAGGGCGCGCGCGTCGGCGTCGATCTCGATCCCGCCCATGGTGCCGGTGATGCCGGCGCAAAGCGGTGCCGCGTGATAGGGCGGATGCGCGAAGGCCCACGGCTTGGTGCGGCGCGCGGTGCGGGGAAAATCGGGCGCGCCGCCGGCGACGAATTCGTTGTGGCGGCGGATCGTTTGCGCGAGCGCCGCTCCGGGCAGGCCGCATTTATCGGCCAACGTCGCGATGTCGGGCGCGCTGATGAGCGCGGCGCCCGCTTCGAGGAGCGTGCCGTTGCAAGCGACCGGCCCGGCATGGCCCGGCTCGCCCTGCCACATCGCGTCGTCGAAGAGGATGAAGGACGAGAGCGGATCGGCGAGCGCGGCGATCGCATTGGCGAGCGGCACGCCGCCCAGCCCTTCATCGGCAAAGCGCGTGGCATCGGGGCCGACGACGATGGCCGCCTCGGCGAGCGCGTCGAAATGCGGATAGGGCCAGAGGCCGGCGTTCGTCATCGCATCGCGATGATGGACATGGCCATAGAATTTGCCGAAGCCGCCGATGGCCGCGCCCGCCGCCTCGGCCATGAGGATGCCGTCGCCCATGGCGCCGGGGCCGACGCGCGCGAGCACGCGGTCCGGGCGCGTCGTGATCCAGCGCCGCACGAGATCGGAATTGGCGGCAAATCCGCCATCGGCGATGACGGTCGCGCGCGCGCGAAATTCGTGCCCGCTCGCCACGACACCGGCGCAGGCGCCGCCTGCGACGATGAGAGATGTGGCCTTGGTGCCGCGCAGAACCTCGCCGCCGCGCGCGACGAGGGCGCTTTCGAGTCGCTGCATCAAGAGGTCGGCGCCGCGCCCCGGCCAATCGAGGCCGGCGCCGAAAGTGCGCCGCGGCGCCATGACATGGGCGCTGCGGTCGACCGCGCCCAAGGCGGCGAAGGGCGGCGTGTCGAAGCGCGCGCCGCAAGCATACGAGCCAGTCATGCGCGCGCCGCGCGTTATTGGCGATGGCGGCAGCGAGATCGCGCCGCGCGATTCCGTCCGTCCCGTCGACGATCGCGGCGAGGAGGCGGTCGGGCTCGTTCATGAGCGAAATGCCCATGACGCCGAAGACGCCGGTCGAGTAGCGCGAGCTGCACGGATAGAGCGGCTCCGCCCGCGCCTCCAGCACCGCGGCCTTCATTCCGAGCTCGGCCGCGCGGCACGCGGTCACGAGCCCGGAAAAGCCGCCGCCCACGGTGACCATGTCGTAGCGTCATGGCGCGCCGCTCAGGGCCCGGCCTTGGACACGCCCGGCAGCAGCAGCTTGTCCATCGGCACCTTGCCCTGCGTGTCGCCGAGCGCCGTCATCTCGTCCATCAGCGTCTCGACGCGCTTTTTCGAGATCACGTCGCTCGGATCGAAGAAGTCGATCTTGCGCAGGAAATCGTAGCTCTTGGCGACGTCGTCGCGGTTCGCCGTCTTCATTTCCGCGGCGAGCAGGTCGATCGCGCCATCGCGGTTGGCGTCGTCGTTGAACCAGGCAAAGCTCTTGTTGAGCGCGCCGATGAACTTCATCACCGCGTCGTGATGTTTCTCGGCAAAGGCCACGGACACGTCGGTCGCGCCGAACGGCAGGTCCTTGGCGTAGTCGAGCATGTTGCCGAGACTGTGGAAGCCCGCTTCCTCGGCGAAGAAATTGACCGGCGGCGCCAGCATGGTCGCATCCGTCGTGCCGGATTTGAGCGCGGCAAAGCGCCCGGCCGTGTTGCCGACGACGGTGATGTCGACGTCCTTGTCGATGAGCCCGGCGAACTTCAGCATGCGCTCGAGATAGACGCGGTTGATGTCGACGAGGCCGCCGATCACGACGGTATGACCCTTCAGGTCCTTGAGCGTCTTGATGTCGGGCTTCGCCAGAACCTCGTAGGGCGAGACCGCGCCCGAGATGCGCAGCATCGCGACCGCGGCGCCGCGCGCGACGGCGTGGATCGGCTCGACCGCGCCGATATCGACGATGTCGAGCGATCCGGCCGCGAGCTGCTGCACGAGGCCGGGCGCGGTCGGCACGTAGATCACGTCGAGAGTGACGCCGGCATCGGTGAAGAAGCCCTTGCGCAGGCCGATGTAGAACGGCCATTCGACCGCGTTGGCGGCGCCGATGAGGCCGGTCTCGATCGTCTCGGCGGCGGTGGCGGCCGGCGCCCCATGCAGAAGCGCGCAGCCGAGGGCCGCACCGACGAGGTGCCGCACACGCATCGTTGCTCCTCCTCGAATGTCTCGGGCGCTATCCTATTGGTCGAGCGTGCTCGCGGCAAAAATTTCTTCGAGCTTCATCAGGCGCGGCGTCAGCCCCTGCTCGTGCGAGTAGCGCGCCGCGGTCTCGAGGATGTTGCGGTTGAACTTGACGCCGTGGCGCAGCACCGGCGTGTCGAGCGCGGTCTTCGCTTCGGGCGGCAGCAGGCCCGAGGCGATGTGGTATTCGACATGGGCCATGCGCTGGCGGTGGGCGATCTCGTTGGCGCGCTCGAACGCCTTGTAGAGATTGAGCACGACCCACGGCTCCTTCTCGGCGATCCTGCGGCGCACGATCATGCCGTGATTGATGGGATAGAGCCCGGTCTTCTTGTAGTAGCGCGTGCCTTCGGCGATCGGATCGGGGAAGAGCGGCGCGATGTCGGGATGGTTCGACAGATCGACCAGGCTGCGGTCGATGATGCTGTGGCCGGGGATGTAGAGGAGCGTCGCGTCGAGCTCGCGCGCGAGCAGCATCGAGCCGATGCTCTTTTCCTGCGGGATCTGGTGGATGGTGACGCCCGGCGGCGCCTTGAAGCCGGTGGCGCCGGCGTGGCTGCGCTCGGGCACGCGCTCCATCCAGAACTCCATGTCCTGCGGGCGCACGCCGAACTCGTGCTGCAGGATGCCGCGCGACCACAGCGCCGCCGTCTGCTGGTATTCCGGCACGCCGACGCGCTTGCCCTTCAAGTCGGACGGCGAGGAAATGCCCGCGTCGCGCCGCTTCAGCGCCCAGGTCTGGAAGAAGAAGCGCGTCGTGAAGACGGGCACGCCGACCCAGCGCTCGTCGCCGCCGGCGATCGTCATCATGAGCGAGGACATCGACATTTCCGAGGCGTCGAAATCGCCGAAGCGCAACTGCCGCCAGAACAGCTCGGACGGGCTGACGAGGCTGATGACGAGGTCGATCCCGTCGGGCTTGACCGTGCCGTCGAGGATGGGCCAGGTGCGCGGATTGGAGGTGAGGCCGATGCTGAGCTGCAGATTCATTTGCGCCGTCTCCCAGGGCGTTTGCCGCTTCACTGTGCGCCCTCCCGCGCCCGTCGTCGAGACTTGAGCTAAGCTCGCGCCGCGCGAGGGAGCGAAGTGGCAGCCAAGCGGGTCGTCGTGATCGGCGCGGGGATGGTCGGGATCGCGGCCGCGAGCTGGCTCCTGCGCGACGGCAACGACGTCGTCGTGATCGACCCCGCCGGCCCCGGCGAGGGCGCGTCCTTCGGCAATGCCGGCTGCCTCAACGGCTCGTCGGTCGTGCCGATGTCGATGCCGGGCACGATCCGCAACGCGCCGCGCTGGCTCGCCGATCCGCTGGGACCCTAGTCGGTGCGCTGGCGCCATCTTCCGGCGCTCGCGCCGTGGCTCATCCGCTTCGCGCGCGCCGGCACGGCGGAGAACGTCGCGCGCACGGCCCGCGCGCTGCGCGCGCTGCTTGCCCCCTCGCTCGCCTGCCTCGACCCGCTTGTGCGGAACGCCGGCGCCGGGCATCTCGTCGAGCAGCGCGGCCATCTCGTCGTCTATCGCTCGGACGCGGCCTTCGCGAAGGAAGAGCCGCACTGGGATTTGCGGCGCGACAACGGCATCACGTGGGAGACGCTTGGGCCCGACGAGCTGCGCCAGCTCGAACCGGCGCTGTCGCGCGACTACGTGCGCGGCCGCTTCATCGCCGAGAACGGCCACACCAGCGATCCGCACCGCCTCGTGTGCGCGCTGGCCGAGGCGCTCGTGCGCGACGGCGCGGAAATCCGCCGGGCGCGCGCAACCGGGTTCGAGCTCGACGGACGCCGGCTCACATCCGTGCGCACCGATCACGGCGCCGATCGCGGCGGATGTTGCAATCGTGGCGGCGGGCGCGTTCTCGGCGCCGCTTGCCGCATCGCTCGGCGACAAGGTGCCGCTCGAGACCGAGCGGGGCTATCACCTGATGCTGCGCGATCCCGAGGCGGCGCCGCGCATACCCGACGACCGAGGCGGACGGGAAGTTCGTGGCGACGCCGATGCAGCGGCGGCTTGCGCTTTGCCGGCACGGTCGAGTTCGCGGGGCTCGAGGCCGCGCCCGATTGGCGCCGCGCGCGTGTCCTTTTGGCGCAGGGGCAGCGCATGTTTCCGGCGCTTGCGGGGGCGCCCGATGAGGCGCGCATCTCGGTCTGGATGGGCCACCGGCCGAGCCTGCCGGACTTGCTGCCGGTGCTGGGCGCCTCGCGCCGCTCGCCCGACGTGATCCATGCCTTCGGCCACGGCCATGTCGGCATGGCGGCGGCGCCGATGACCGGCAAGATCGTCAGCGATCTCGTCGCCGGGCGCGATCCCGGCATCGACATGGCGCCCTATCGCGCCGCCCGTTTCGCGTGATTGGCGGCAAGGCGCGCTTATGCTCCTATAGTCCGCAGGACCGGGAGGACAACATGGCCGACGCCGCGCCGCGCATCATCGACACGCACCACCACATCTATCCGCCCAACTATACGAAGACGAATCTCGAGCGGCTCGTCTCCGATTCGGTGGCGCTGCCGGCCTCGGCCTATACGAGCTGGACGCCCGGCACCTCGCTCGAGGCGATGGAGAAGGCCGGGATCGCGACCGCGATCTCGTCGATCACCAGCCCCGGCATCTGGTTCGGCGACGGCGTCGAGAAGGCGCGCGCGCGGGCGCGCGAATGCAACGAGTTCGGCGCCAGCATGGCGCGCGACTTCCCCGGCCGCTTCGGCATGTTCGCGGCGATCCCGCTGCCCGACATCGAGGGCAGCCTGCGCGAGATCGAATACGCGCTCGACACGCTGAAGCTCGACGGCATCGGCGTGCTCACCAGCTACGAGACCCGGCTCCTGGGCGATCCCGGATTCCTGCCGGTGTTCCAGGAGCTCAACCGGCGCAAGGCCGCGGTGTTCGTCCATCCGACCATGTCGTGCGGCAACGTGTTCCCGGGCCTCGGCGGACCGCAGATCGAATTCCCGACCGATACGACGCGCACCATCACCAGCCTCATCTTCGGCGGCACCGCCGGCGCCTGCCCCAACGTCAAGTTCATCTTCTCGCACGGCGGCGGCACGCTTGCGATGGTGGTGCAGCGCTTCGCGCGCATCGCCGCACGGCTGACGCCGGAGGAGCGCCAGGCGCGCATGCCCAATGGCTTCGAGGCCGAGATCAGGCGGCAATATTACGATCTCGCCAGCATCGGCAGCGCGCCCATCGGCATGACGGCGGTGTTGAAGATGCTGCCGGTGTCGCAGTTCACATACGGCTCGGACGCGCCGTTCGGCTCGTCGGTCGAGATCGCACAAGGCATCACCCGGCTCGGCCTGTCCGAGGCGGACGTGGCCGCGATCCGGCGCGGCAACGCGCTGCGCCTCTTCCCGCGCTACGCATGAGAAAGGGTTTCGTGATGCTCGTCGAACAGATCTGGACCGGCAATGCCGGCCGGAACTTCAACTATCTCATCGCCTGCGCCGAGACCGGCGAGGCGCTCGCGGTCGATCCGCTCGACCACGAGAAATGCCTTGCCGCGGCGAAGGCCAAAGGCTGGACCATCACGCAGATCCTCAACACGCACGAGCACCGCGACCATACCGGCGGCAACGCGCAGGTGGTGGCGGCGACCGGCGCCAAGCTTCTGGCGCACGCGAAGGCGAAGGACCGCATCGCCGGCATCGACCGCGGGCTGGCCGCGGGCGACGTGATCGAGGTCGGCAAAAGCGTCGAGCTTCTCCTGCCTCGACACGCCGGGCCACACCATGTCGCATATCTGCGTGCTGGCGCGCGGCGACACGCCCGCGCTCTTCTGCGGCGACACGCTCTTCAATGCCGGCGCCGGCAACTGCCACAATGGCGGCCATCCGAACGAGCTCTACACCACGTTCGCGGGCCAGCTCGACAAGCTGCCGGACGCGACGCTGGTCTATCCCGGGCACGACTACATCGCGCGCAACCTCGGCTTCACGCTCGACCGCGAGCCCGACAACGCGAAGGCGAAGGCGATGCTGCCGCAGATGGAAAAGCAGGACCCGGGGCGCGCGCTGGTGACGACGCTCGGCCTCGAGAAGGAGGTCAACACCTTCTTCCGCCTGACCAGCCCCAGCGTGATCCGGCGCCTGCGCGAGGCCTTTCCCGATTTGCCGGAAAAGCCCGATCAGAAGACCGTGTTCGTGAAGCTCAGGGAACTCAGGAACAAGTGGTAAAGAGGGAGAATTCGCATACTCGTGTCGGGAGGCGCGCATGCTGAAACGTCGGGATGTTTTGCGCGGCGCGGGCAGCGGCTTGCTGCTCGCGGGAACGATGCCGCGCCTGGCCGCGGCGGCGGGCGCGCCGCTGGTCGAGGGGCTGCCGGCGGGCGAATACGACACCGCCGTGCTCGACGCGCTGCCGGGCAAGAAGCCGCTGATCAAGCTTTCCTACCGGCCGCCCAATTACGAAACGCCGCTCTCCTCTTTCGGCAGCGAGATCACGCCCAACGACGAATTCTTCGTGCGCTATCACCTGGCCGACATTCCCGACGCGATCGATGCGCAGAAATGGCGCCTGCGCGTCGGCGGCGAGGCGGCCGCGAGCCCGTTCGAGCTGTCGCTTGCCGATCTGCAGGGCGGCTTCGAGCAGGTCGAGCTGAGGGCGGTGTGCCAGTGCTCGGGCAATCGCCGCGGCCTCAGCGATCCGCATGTGGCGGGCGTGCAATGGGGCGTCGGCGCGATGGGCAACGCGGTCTGGCGCGGCGCCCGCTTGAAGGACGTGCTGGCGAAGGCGGGATTGCGCGCCGACGCGCTCGAGCTCGTCCTCAACGGCGCCGACGGTCCGGTGCTCGACAAGACGCCGGACTTCGTCAAGAGCATCCCCGTGTGGAAGGGGCTCGACGAGAACACCCTCATCGCCCACAGCATGAACGGGGCGCCGCTGCCGCATTGGAACGGCGCGCCCGCGCGCCTCATCGTGCCGGGCTGGACCGCGACCTATTGGATGAAGCACATCGTCTCGATCGACGCGGCGACGAAGCCGTTCGACGGGTTCTGGATGAAGAGCGCCTATCGCATCCCGATCGGAAAGTTCCCGGTGATCGACCGCTTCATCTCGCAGGAAACGCCGGCGAACACGCCGATCACCGAGATCGTCGTCAACTCGCTCATCACCGCGCCCGCGAGCCCGCATCGGCAGAAAGCGGGGCAGCCGGTCGAAGTGAAGGGCCTCGCCTGGGACGGCGGCTATGGCATCGTCCGGGTCGAGATGTCGTCGGACGGCGGCCAGAGCTGGCGCGACGCCGAGCTCGGCAAGGACGACGGACGCTACTCGTTCCGGACCTGGAGCTTCCGCTTCGTGCCGGAGCGCGCGGGCACCTACCGCATCATCGCCAAGGCATCGAACCGCGCCGGCCAGACGCAGGCCGATCAGCTCATCTGGAACCCCGCCGGCTATCACAACAACGTGCCGCGGCCCGTCACCATCATCGCCGCGTGAGGGTAGAATGAGAAAGATCCTGATCCTTGCGGCGATGCTGTGCGCATGGCCCGCCTTCGCCGCCGAGCAGCCCGTGCCCCTGAAGGACGGCCCCGAGCGCGATCTCGTCGCCGGCAATTGCGGCGCGTGCCATACCGTCGATTACATCCGCACCAACTCGCCGTTCCTCGACCGCCAGGCCTGGACCGCCGAAGTCACCAAGATGGTGAATGCGTTCGGCGCGCCGATCTCGGCCGACGACCAGAAGAAGATCATCGACTATCTCGTCAAGAACTACGGCAAGTAGGGCGGCTTCGCGCGCGGCGGCGGGCGGTGTAACGTCAGGCCATGACCGACCGCGGCGCACCGGACTTCCCGCCGAACTATTTCGCCAAGGAGGACGCGGCGCCGGACGGGCTCTTCTATGGCACGCCGCGCTTCGTCACGCATATCGACGATGGTGCCATCGCCGCGGTGACTGCGCTCTACCGCGAGCTGTTCCCGCCGGGCGGCGCCGTGCTCGACCTCATGGGGAGCTGGGTCTCGCACCTGCCGCCCGAGATCGACTATGGCGAGGTGATCGGCCACGGCATGAACGAGGCCGAGCTGGCCGCCAACCCGCGCTATCACCGCCGGTTCGTGCAGGATCTGAACCGCGACCCCATCCTGCCCTTGGCCGATAACTCGCTCGATGCGGTCGCGCTGTGCGTCTCGGTGCAGTATCTGCAACATCCGATCGATGTCTTCCGCGAGGCCGCGCGCGTGCTGAAACCCGGCGGCTGCATCGCGGTGACGTTCTCGAACCGGTGCTTTCCGACCAAGGCGGTGGCGATCTGGCTCGCGCTCGGGGACGAGCAGCATCAGCAGCTCGTCACGCTCTATCTCGAGCGCGCGGGCTTCGCCGCGGTCGAAGCGCGCACGCTGGCCGAGCCCGGCGCTGCGCACGACCCGCTCTACGCCGTGATCGGGCGCACGGGTTAGGGTCGCTATTTCGCCGCGGGCGCGGTGCGCGCGGAAGTCGACGTCGAGCTCGGCGGCGAGATAGACGAAGGCGGCCCAGACCGAGACCGCGTGCGCAAGCTCGCCGGGATCGATCTTGTCGAGCGTGTCGTCGGCGGTGTGGTGCGTGTCGAAATAGATCGTCCCGTCCTGGCGCAACGACGCGACCGGCACGCCCAGAGGTTGGAGCGGGCGGACATCGTCGCCGCTGCCGAGCGCCGGACGGCGATCGATGAAGGCGCCGAGCGGCGCCAGCACATCGGCGAGCGTGCGCCCGAAGGGGGCCGTGGCGAGCGCGCCCGGAAGCTGCACCGCATAGACCGGGCGCGAGCCGAAATCGGCCTCGGCGGCAAGCGCGATGTGCGCCGCCTCGCCCTCATGCGCCTTGGCATAGGCCGGGCCCGAATAATCCATCTCCTCGGCGCCGAACAGCACGACGCGGACGGTGCGCCGCGGATGCTGCGGCAAGGCGGCGATGAGCCGCCCGACCGAGGTGACGATGGCGATGCCGGCGCCGTCGTCGGTGGCGCCCGTGCCGAGGTCCCAGGAATTGAGATGCGCGCCGATCAGCACGATCTCGTCCGGCCGCTCGCGCCCCTTGACCTCGCCGACGACGTTCCAGGATTGCGCATTCTCGCGCACGGTGGGCGTGAGGCGAAGGCGCACGCGCACGGGCCCGCGCGCGGCCAAGCGCTCGAGCTGATCGGCGTCGGGATTGGACAGCGCCGCCGCCGGGATGCGCGGCGCGCCGTCTTCGTAGTTGAGCGCGCCGGTGTGCGGCAGGCGGTGATCGTCGGTGCCGAGCGAGCGGTGCAGATAGGCCACCGCGCCGCGCTTGGCCGCCTCGGACGGACCCTGGCGCCGGATCGGATTGACGGCGCCATAGCCGCCGCCGTCGGCCGCGCGCACCATGCGCTGCGTCACCACCGCGATCTTGCCGTCGAGCGATCCGGGCGGCGCCGCGAGCAGCGCGGCATAGGTGCGAAAGAGCTTGATCTCGGCCTCGATCGGCTTGTCGCCGGTCGCGACCGATCCGCCGAGCGCCGTGATCGCGAGCCGATAGGGAATGGGCGAGACCACCGCAGCCGTCTCGTCGCCGCGCACCCAGGCGTCGAGCGGGAACGGCTCGGCGTGGACATCGCCGAGCCCCATCGCCGTAAATGCGCTTCGGCCCATTTGACCGCGCGCGCCGTCGCCTCGGTGCCGGCGAGGCGCTGCCCGACCTCGGTGGTGAGCGACTGGACGACGGCGAAGGCCGAATTGTCGGCGAGCGCGCGGGCGGCAAGGCGGGCGGCGGTGTCGGCGGGCGCCGCCTCGTCCGCGCGCGCCGCGCCGGCGCAGATGACGAGCGCCACCAAGATCGAGCCGAGCGCCCTTCGCATATCTGCCCCCTGCCGGCCGGCGCCCCCCGTGTTGTACCGAGAAGCGCCCGAACCTATTATCCTTTGCGAGTGTACCTGACTTGCCGCAAGGGCCAACAGGCGGCATGGAGGAACCCCATGACAGAGCTCGCCGAACTCGCCACCGCGCCGGACACGATCGCGGCGTCGGTCAATTACATGCTGCGCGACGGGGAGAAGCCCTTCACCTATACCGGCGGGCCCGGCTCGACCGAGGTGCGCTCGGGCGGCAACCTCGATCCGCACGTCATGCAGATCAGGAACGGCCGTCCCCATGCCGGCCGGCTTCACGCTCGAGCGCGACGGCTTCCGCTTCGTTGCGCACCCGACCAAGGTGCAAAGCTTCTTCGACGAGGCCGAGGTGAGGCGCGTCTATTACCCGGAGATGGAAGCGCTGATAAAGGCCGAGAGCGGCGCAGCCCGCGTCGTCGTGTTCGACCACACGCTGCGCACCGCCGACGAGGACGACCGCGAGGCGCGCAAGATCCGCGAGCCGGTGCGGCGCGCGCACAACGACTACACCGAGTGGTCGGGGCCGCAGCGCGTGCGCGACCTGCTGCCGGACGAGGCGGAGAAACTGTTGCAGCGCCGCTTCGCCATCATCCAGGTGTGGCGGCCCATCCGCCACCCGGTCGAGACCTTCCCGCTCGCGATCGCCGACGCGCAGAGCCTTGCGCCGGACGATCTCGTCGTGTCCGAGCGGCGCTATCCGACCCGCGTCGGCCAGACTTACGCCATCACCTACAATCCGCGCCATCAGTGGTACTGGTTCCCGCGCATGCGGCGCGACGAGGCGATCGTGTTCAAGGTGTACGAGTTCGTGAAGGACGGGCGCGCGCGCTGGACCGCGCATACCGCGATCGAGGACCCGACCTCGCCGCCCAATGCGCGGCCGCGCGAAAGCATCGAGATCCGCACGCTCGCGTTCTTCTAAAAAAGCCGCCGCCACAGGCGCTCCAGGGAGGCAGTTCATGGATACCAAGACCCGCGTCCGCTCCGACATCGACATGGACAAGTACCGCCTGCGGCGCTTCGTCGACCGGCTCGTCGACATGGGCGAAGTCGAGGTCCATGCCGAGCCCGTGCCGCTCACCAAGGTGAGCGAGATCATCGAGGGCACGGACAAGGCGGTGCTGTTCAAGCAGGCGGGGCCCGAGCGCATCGAGCTTGCCGCCAAGACGGCCGGCAACCGCAAGCGCCTCGCCGCCGCCTTCGACGTGAGCGAGGACAAGCTCTACGACGAATACTGGAAGCGCTTCGCGGCGCCGCAGCCGATCGTCGAGATTCCCTCGGACGAGGCGCCGGTGCACGAAGTCGTGCTGACCGGCAAGGACATCGATCTGACCAAGCTGCCGTTCTATCCGCATCATGCCTATGACGGGAGCTGCTATCTGAGCTCGGCGATCGACTACACGATCGACCCCGCGACCGGCCGACGCAATGTCGGCTGCCGGCGCTTGAGCCTGCGCAGCAAGACCGAGACCGGCACCAACGTGACGGCGCCGTCGGACCTGAAGCGCATCTACACGGGCTGCGTCGCGCGCGGGCAGAAGCTGCCGATCACCTTCACCATCGGCGCGCATCCGCTCGACTTCGTCGCCGCGACGACGCGCGTGCCGAACGACGAGCTGGGCTTCGTCGCGGCATTCCGCGGCGAGAAGGCGGCGGTGGTGAAGAGCGTGACCAACGACATCCTGGTGCCGGCCGACGCCGAGATCACGCTCGAGGGCTATCTCGACGAGCGCGGCTATGTCGAGCCGGAAGGGCCCTACGGCGAATATATGGGCTATTACGGCGCCATCCATCTCGACCCGGTGTTCCACTGCACCGCGATCACGATGCGGCGCGACGCGCTCCATCTGACGCTGCTGCACGGCTCGGCCTTCGTGCTCGACCAGACCGACAGCGCCGTCATCAGCGCGATGCGCACCGAGGCCGAGGCGATGCGCATCCTCAAGAGCACGGTGCGCGAGCCGGTCTCGGCTTATCTGCGCTCGGTCTCGGGCGGCTCGAACACGCTGCGCGTCTCGATCAAGCAGCGCTCCTATGGCGAGGCGAAGGCGGCGATCGCCGCCCTCTTCGGCGGCATCATGCGCTTGAAGCACGTCTACGTGTTCGACGAGGACATCGACATCCACAACGACCAGCAGGTCGAATGGGCGATGGGCACGCGCTTCCAGGCCGACCAGGATTTGATGGTGCTGCAAGGCATGGTCGGCATGACCATGGACCCCTCGCTGCAAGGGCGGCGCACCGGCGCCAAGGCCGGGTTCGACTGCACCAAGCCGTTCGGCCGCGACGGGCAGATTCCGCTGACGCGCAGCGCGGCGAAAGTGTTCAAGGGGCCGGCGCGGTTCCAGACGGTGGAGCAGGCGTTAGGCGCGTCGCCGATGTTCTATGCCGACATCGTCGAGGCGATCGGCAGCCAGGACGGGCGCGAGGTCGCGAGCGCGCTCGACGCGCTGCGCCAGAACGGCAAGCTCGGCCGCGACCGCGACGGGCGCTATTACATGGGCGCGTTCACGGCGGGCGTCACCGGCATCGTCGGTCAGCTCTATCACGACCCGAACGAAGGGACGTGAGGCTCAATCGGCCGCGGCCGGCACCGGCGCGTCCTGCGCCGCGCCGATGCGGATGAAGCGGAACATGAAGAGCGCCGCGAGCCCCATCGGGATCCAGCAGTAGTAATAGACCGTCGTCACCGCATGCGCGACGGCGGCGGGATCGGACGCGTCGCCCAATCCCGCCGCGTTGGCGATGACGCCGGCGATCGCGGCGGCAAAGGCGGTGCCGAGCGAGCGCACCGAGGCGAGCGCCGCCGCGACCGTGCGCTGCTCGCCGTCGGCCGCCATCGCCATCGTGCGCGCGACGAGATGCACGTTGTAGAGGCCGACGCCGAGCCCCATGGCGAAGCCGCTCAAGGTCAGGAGCGCGAGCTGCGGCGCGAGCGCGAGAAACGTGAGGGCGACGAGGGCCGCGAACGCGACGAGCGGGCCCGACCACAGCGCCAGGCGCTCGCGTGCGCCCGACCAGCCCGAGACCGCGAACGCGCCGACGGTCCAGCCGAGCGAGATGGAGATGGTGACGAAATTGACGAACACCGGCGAGACGCCGTGCACCACCTGAAGCAGGAGCGGCAGGAACAGCGTCACGGACGTCTGCGCCATCGCGTGCAGCGACAGGATCCACAGCGACAGGCCGATCGGCGCCGTGAGCGACAGCGCGCGCGCGGGGAAGATCTTGTTCGTCGCCGCGCCGTCGAGGCGGAAGGCCAAGGCCGACGAGCGCCACGGCCGCGGTGAGCAGGATGAACCGCAGGACGCCGTTTTCGACCGGCCCGACCGCGGCGACGCAGCCGACGCCGACGGCGAGCGTCGCCAGCCGCGCGAGCGGCATCGGCGGCGCGCCGCTGCGCTCGGCCTCGGTATCGAGCCGCTCGGGCAGGCGGTAATACGCCAGCGCGGCGAACAGCAGCATGAACGGCGCCATCAGCCAGAACGAGCCGCGCCACCAGTGGATCGCGGCGAACACGCCGCCGACGACCGGGCCGCCGAGGTGGCAGGCGGTGAAGGTGCCCTGCGAAATCGCCAGGATGCGCGTCCGGAGCCGCGCGCTGTAGAGGCTCGTGATGAGCGCCATGCCGCCGCCGGCGACGAGGCCGCCGGCCCAGCCCTGAACGCCGCGCGCGGCGACCAGCAGGCCCATGTTGGGCGCGAGCGCGCAGGCGAACGTGCCGAGCGCGAAGACGCTCGCGCCCAGCGCGTAGCCGCGCCGCGCGCCGAAGCGGGCCCAGACCGCGCCCGTCGAGGAAGCGCCGACGATCGAGCCGATCGTGTAGAGCATCGCCGCCCAGGTGTAGAAAACCGCGCCGCCGATATCGGCGACGATGGTCGGCATGATGATGGCGATGACCAGGATCTGCGTCGCGTGCAGCGCGATGCCGCCGATGATGAGCGCCGAATAGAGCCCCATCCCGCCGCGGAACAGCTCGCCCCACGAGCCCTTCGCCTCGTCGGCGCCATTGCCCGATTTATTATTCATTGTCAGAATGCTTAGACCCGCAGAGAGAGGACGGCAATGGACCAGCCAGTCGCGCACAGCCGACGTCACGTGGAACCCCGACAAGTTCCGCCTGCGCCGCCTGGTCGAGCGCCTCGTCGACCTGGGCGAGGTCCAGGTTCACGCCGAGCCGGTGGCGCTCTCCGATCTGTCGCCGATCATCGAGGCGACGGCGAAGGCGGTGCTGTTCAAGAAGGCCGGTCCCGAGCAGCACGAGCTCGCCGCCGCGGTCGCGGCCTCGCGCACGCGCCTTGCGGCTTCGTTCGGCGTGGCGCCGGAGAAGATGCGCGAGGAATACCAGCGCCGCATGGCCACTCCGCAAAAGACCTTTACGGTGCCGTCGAACGAGGCGCCGGTGCACGAGATCGTGGTGACGGGCAAGGACATCGACCTCACCAAGCTGCCGTTTCACGTGCAGCACGAATATGACGGCGCGCCCTATATCTCGTCCGGCATCGACTTCACCGTCGATCCGACGACGCAGCGCAGCAATGTCGGCTGCCGCCGCCTCATGCTGCGCGGCAAGGACAAGGCCGGGTTCAATCTCACCGCGCCGTCCGACCTGCGCCAGATCTATCTCGGCTGCGTCGCGCGCGGCGAGAAGCTGCAGGCGAGCTTCACCGTCGGCGCCCATCCGCTCGACATGATGGCCGCCGGTTCGCGCGGCGCCGGGCAGGAGATCGAATCGCTCGGCATGTTCCGCGGCGAGCCGCTGCCGGTGGTGAAGTGCCTCACCAACGATCTCTACGTGCCGGCCGATGCCGAGATCGTGCTCGAAGGCTATGTCGACGAGCGCGGCTATATCGACAACGAAGGGCCTTACGGCGAATACATGGGCTATTACGGGCCGATGCACGGCGACCCGGTGTTCCACGTCACCGCCATCACGCGGCGGCGCGACGTGCTGTACCAGACCGTGAAGCACGGCGTCGGCAAGCACCTGTCCGACTGCGACAGCGCGCCGATGGGCAACCTCCAGGTCGAGGCGCAAGCGTGGCGGCTGCTGCGCCAGGCCGGGCTCGACCCGGTCGATGTGTGCGTGCCGCCGGGGCCGGGCGTGAGCGGCCATGTGCGCGTGGCGCTGCAGGAAGCGGCACGAGGGCGACGCGAGGAAGGCGATCGCCACGCTGCTCGCCAACCTCATGGTCGTGAAGCACGTCTTCGTCACCGACGAGGACGTCAACGTGCAGTCGAGCGCCGAGATCGAATGGGCGATGTCGAGCCGCTTCCAGGCCGACCGCGACATCGTCGTCCTCGCCAACATGGCGCTGATGCCGATGGACCCGTCGGCGCCGCAGCGCGGCCTCGGCGCCAAGGCGGGGTTCGACCTGACCTTCCCCTATCCGCGCCCCAAGGCCGTGACCTCGCGCGTGCCGGAAGCGCCGAAGATCGGCGGGCCGGCGCGGTTCCAGACGGTGCGCCAGGCGCTCGAAGGCGGCCCGCTGCATTTCGCGCGCCTCATGTCGGCGCTTGGCAGCCGCGACGGGCGCGAGATCGTGCTCGAGATCGAGACGCTGCGCGGCGAGGGCGTGCTCGAGCGCAACGAGGACGGCGAGTATTATTTGAAGAAGAACTAGAGTCGGATTCGTCAGGATTGAATCGTCGTTCCCGCGCAGGCGCAGGCGGGAACCCAGGAGCGAGCGACGTGCCATTGCCCCTTGGCGCCGCCGAACATGCCGCCGGCATGTTCGGGCCGAGCGTCCAGTGGACGCTCGGCAGGCGCCAAGCCCGCTGCCGCGGGGGCGACGGAAATATGCTTCAGCCTGGATCGATCGGATTCTAGCGCCTAGCGCTTGCCCTCGGGAAAGACTTCGGCGCTCTTGCTGCGCGGATCGCGTTTCGGCCAGGTGCCGCGCTCGGCCGCGGCGAGGAACGATGCGACCGCATCGTTGAAGAGAGCGGGCTCCTCGAGATTGACGAGATGGCCGGTGTTGGGCACGACGACGAGCCCCGCGGTCGGGATGGCGCGCTTCAGGAAGACGTTGGTGTCGAGGCACGGCTCGTCCTCGTCGCCGAGGAGGAGCAGCACCGGCACCTCGAGCGCGGCGAGCTCCGCCTCGAAATCCCACAGCGACGGGCGCGGCGCCTGGAAGCGGCGCAAGGTCCTGGCCGAGCCCTTGGCGCTGTGCTCGGCGAGCTGCGCGGAGAATTCCTGCCAGCCGCGCAGGTCCTTGTTCTGGAACGGGATGCGCGTCGGGCTCGAGGCGAGGACGGGCGCGACGCGGTCCATGCCCTCGCGGTCGAGCCGCGCGGCCATCGCCTCGCTTTCGGCCTTGAAGCGCACGCGATGCTCGCGCGGCGCGCCCGAGCCGCAGCCGGCGACGACGAGCGCGCTCGCCATGTCGTCATGGCGCAGGCCGAAATGCAGCGCGGAATAGGCCCCCATGCTGAGCCCGACGATATGCGCCTTGGCGAGGCCGAGATGGCGCATCACCGCGGCGATGTTCTCGACCTGGTGCAGATAGTCGTAGAGCGCCTCGTCGTCGGGCACGTCGGACGGCGGATAGCCCACCGCGTTGAAGGCGATGCAGCGATAATCGCGCGAGAAGCGCCGCATCTGGCTCTCCCACGAGCGGCAGTCGCCGGCGAACTCGTGCGCGAACACGATCGGATAGCCCTTCCCGGCTTCCTCGTAATAGAGTTTCTGGCCGGCGCTTGCGGCATAGGGCATGGCGTGCCTCCCTCGGTTCTCGCAGGTATCATACCGGGGAAACGAGGGAGAGCCGCATGGACAAAAAATTCATCAACCCGCCGGAGCTCTACAAGCATCCGAGCTATTCGCGCGTCGTCACGGTGAAGGGGCCGTGCAAGTTCATCTTCATCGCCGGGCAGACGCCATCCGACGAAAACTACCGGCCGGTCGCGAAGGGCGACTTGAAGGCGCAGTACCTGCGCGTCATCGAGGGGCTGACGCTGCAATTGAAGGCGGCGGGCGCGACCTGGGACGACGTGGTGGTGCGGCGCGTCTTCACCACCGACGTGGACGGGTTGAAGAAAGTGCTGGCCGATCCGTCCGTCCGCCGGCCCGAAAGCCGCGAGGCGCCGCCGACCAGCACCATGGTCGGCGTGACGCGGCTCTCCGATCCCGACTTCATGGTCGAGATCGACCTGGTGGCGATCACCGAAGCCTGACGCCGGTCAGGCGTGCGCGCGCTGCTCCATGCGCCGGCCGTCGAGCAGTGCTGCGTGGTCGCCCTTGGTCACCGGGCCGATCGCGTCGGCGATCCGCGTCCAGGTCTCACCGCCATCCTCGCTCGCATGGACGGCGCCGTCGGTGTCGCCGACGAAGAGCGTAAAGCCGCCGGGATATGCGGCGAGCGTCATCGCCTCGATGTTGGCGCGCGGCAGGACCGAGAAGCCCTGGCAAACTTCGTCCCAGCTGCGCCCGCCGTCGCGGCTGCGCACGATCGCCGTGTCGGCGACGTGCGAGCGCCGCCACACGCCCGGATCGGCGCGCGCGCCGGTCATGAAGATGATGCGCTCGTCCGGCGACAGCACGATGTGGTCGGGATAGGCGAGGCGGAATTCGGCGCCGGTCAGGCGCTCCCAAGTCTCGCCGCCGTTCGTGCTTTTGTAGAGGCCGACGCCCGTCGTCATGTAGACGGTCTCGGGCTCTGACGGCACCACCATGATCTGGTGGATGTCGCGATAGGCCCTGTCGTCGTCGCGCGAGTAGCCGGCATATTCGCGGAAGGTGCGGCCGCCATCCTCCGTCTTCAGGAACGCGCCCTGCTCGATCGCGGCATAGAAGCGCTCGGGCGTCTTCGGATCGAACACCATCATCTTGGTGTGCGCGATGCGCGGCGGGGCGGGGAAGGTCCAATGCTCGGTGCCCGGCACCTGGCGCAAGGCGGGCAGCTCGGACCAGCTCAGGCCGAGGTCGCGGCTCTCGAACAGATGCGCCGGCTGCGTTCCGGCATAGACGATGGTCCCGTCCTTGCGCGCGACCGACGCCACGGAATAGACGTCCTTGATCGCCAGCCCGTCGTTGCGCGGCTCCCAGGTCGCGCCCTGATCGATGCTGAAGAACACGCCGTCGCCATGCGTGCCGACGAACACGCCCGATTGTCCCGGCAACGCCGCGAGCGTGGTCGCGTGCGAGTTTGGCAGCGTGTTGGCGGACAAGGCGCCAGGCGCCCTTGGGCGATGAGCGCTCCAGCACGCTCACGCCGTGTTCGGTCGCGACCAACAGGCGGACGGGCGCATAGGGTCCGTTAAAGCGGTTCTGGCCATTGGGAGACAGGCAGGCAAGCATGGGACGCTCCTCTCTCGACCTCAGGCCGAGAACGCTAGCCCATCCCGGGGCGGTGAACAATGCGCCAGCCGCTGCTAGACTGGCGCGAAGCGTACAAGGGAGACGAGTGCGAAGCGATGCGCGAAGTGCCGGTACTGATCGTCGGCGGCGGCCCCGTCGGACTTGGGCTTGCGGCGGATTTGGGCTGGCGCGGCATAGACTGCATGCTGGTCGAGCAGGGCGACGGCACGATCCATCATCCGCGCGCCAACACGGTCAATTCGCGCACGATGGAGTTCTGCCGCCGCTGGGGCATCGCCGATGCGGTGCGCGACGCCGGCGCGCCGCCCGATTTCCCGCCGACCATCGTCTATGCGACGAGCCTCCAGGGCTTCGAGGTGGCGCGCATCGAGCGCCCGACCCATGGCGGCGCGAAGCCGCTGCCGACGACGCCCGAGCGCTCGCAACGCTGCAACCAGCTGTTCTTCAACCCGATCATGCGCAAGCACGTCGCGACGCTGCCAAGCGTCGCGCTGCGCTATCGCTGCCGCTTCGAGGCGTTTCGAGGAGACGGAGGACGGCGTCATCGCCACGGTGCGCGATCTCGCGACCGGCGCAGTCGAAGAGATCGCCGCGCGCTATCTCGTCGCCGCGTGCGGCGGGGCGAGCGCGGTGCCGAAGGCACTGGGCGCGCGCTGGGAAGGGCGCCCGGTGCTCGACTATCACCTCAACCTCTTCCTCAGGATCAAGGACCTGTGGACGCACACCAAGCTCGGCAAGGCCGCGTTCTACATGTTCGTCGATCCGGAGCTGCGCCATCCGACCTTGATCGAGCTCGACGGCAACGAGCTGTGGCGGCTCGGGCTTGAACCAGGGGCTCGCGCCCGTGCCGCCGGAACAACGTCGATGTCGACGGCATCGTGCGCCGGCTCGTCGGCCCCGGCATCGCGTACGAAGTCATCTCCGCGCTGCCCTGGACCTGCCGCAGCGTCGTCGCCGATCGCTGGCAGCGGGGCAACGTGCTGCTCGCCGGCGACGCCGTCCACCAGCACAGCCCGGCCGGCGGGTTCGGCATGAACACGGGCATGGGCGATGCGGTCGATCTCGGCTGGAAGCTCGCGGCGATGGTCGAAGGCTGGGGCGGAGCGGCGCTCCTCGACAGCTACGAGATCGAGAGGAAGCCCGTGGCGCAGCGCAACGTCGACGAGGCGACGCGCAACACCGAGCGCTTCACCGAGGGCGCCGAGCGGAACGAGATCACCGCGGCGACGCCGGAGGGCGAGCGCCTGCGCCGCCAAGTCGGCGACGCCATCGTCGGCGCCAAGACCAAGCAATATGTCTCGGACGGGATCGCGCTCGGATACCGCTACGATCCCTCGCCGATCGTGTGGCCCGACGGCACGCCGCCGACGCCGGACGAGCCCGGCACTTACGTGCCGACGAGCCGGCCCGGCTCGCGCGCGCCGCATGCGTTCCTGAGGGACGGGCGCTCGACGCTCGATCTCTACGGCCGCGGCTTCGTGCTGCTGCGCTTCGGCGCGGCCGATGCGCGGCCCATTGCCGCCGCCGCCGCCGCGCGCGGCCTGCCGCTGACGGAGATCGCGATCGACGAGCCCGATATCGCCGCGCTCTACGAGCGCCGCCTCGTGCTGGTGCGCCCGGACGGGCATGTCGCCTGGCGCGACGATCGCGCGCCCGACGACGCCGCCGCACGTCATCGACGTGGCGCGCGGCGCCAAACCCCTGCCGCGGGCGGCGCGCGCCGCCTAGCCCAAGGTCGGGTCGAGCACGAGCTTGCCCATGCCGGGATCGGCCTCGACCATCCGGTGCGCGTCGGCCGCGCGCGACAGCGGCAGCACCTCGGCGATCTGCACCTTGATCTTGCCGGCAGCGACCGCCTCGAAGCATTTCGGCACGTCCTCCTCCTTGTGGCCGGGCATGCCGCGGATGGTGATGCGCCGGTCGTAGAGGTGGAAGAAGTCGATCGAGACGTTGGGGCCGGCATGCGCGCCCGCGGTGACGAGCCGTCCGTCGCGGCCGAGCGCATGGAATGCCTGCGGCAGGATCGCGGGATTGGCGATGTTGTCGTAGAGCACGTCGACGCCCTTGCCGCCGGTTATCCGCATCGCTTCGGCGAGCAGATCGGCGCGTCGGTAGTTGACGCCGTGATCGGCGCCCAGCGCCAGGCCCATCTGCACGCGCTCGTCCGATCCGGCCGTGGCGATGACGCGCGCGCCCACCACGTTCTTGGCGATCTGGATGCCGATCGTGCCCAAATTGCCGCCGGCGCCCATGACGAGCACCCATTCGCCTTGCTTGAGGCGCGCCTCGTTGATGAGCAGGTTCCACGCCGTCGGGCAATGGCGCAGCGCCACCGCCGCCTCGTGGAAGCCCAAGCCGTCGGGCAGCGCGTAGAGGCTGCACGCGGGCAATGCCACGAGCTCGGCGAAGCCGCCCGGCCGCCTGATCCCCATCATGCCGCGCGGGCCCGTCATAGTTCGTGTCGTCCTCATCGCACGGCTCGAGCGGCATGGTGCCGGCCGCGGCGACGCGCTGGCCGCGGCGCCAGTGCGTGACGCCGTCGCCGACCGCATCGATCACGCCGGCGCAATCGACGCCGGGGATGACGGGCGGTTTGGCGCCGCGCTGCGGCTGCTTGCCGGCGCGGAGCGCCACGTCGAGCACGCGGTTGACCGTGGCCGCGTGCACCCGGATGCGCACCTCGCCGCGGCGCGGCGCGGGATCGGGCACGTCTTCGTATTTCAGCACGTCGGGCGGCCCGAATTCGTGGAACCGTATCGCCTTCATTCTTGATACATCCTCCAACCTTGGCCGGCCTTTCTGGAACGGCAGAGCTGCCGGATCAAGACGGTGCGGCGGGGACGCGCATGGTGTATGAAAAGGCGAACGAGCGGGAAGCGAGGCGGCGATGGATTTCGGCTACTTCACCCTCAGCGACAACCACTACGACAACAACCGGCGCGAGGCCAACAGCTTCATCGCCGACATCGTCGACGAGGCGCTCTACGCCGAAGAGCTCGGCATGCACTCGGCCTGGATCGGCGAGCACCATTTCAGCTCGCTCGGCGTGCTGTCGTGCCCCGATCTCGCCTTGGCCTATGTCGCGGCGCGGACCAAGCGGATCAGGCTCGCGCCTGCGGTGACGGTGCTGCCGCTGCACCATCCGATCCGCGTCGCCGAGCAATGGGCGAGCCTCGATCTGCTCTCGGGCGGGCGCGTCGATTTCGCGGCGGGGCGCGGCTACGACAGGCGCGAATATCAGCCGTTCGGCGTGTCGTTCGAGGAGAACCAGCCGATCTTCGAGGAGGGCATGGAGATCGTGCGCCGCCTGTGGATGGCGGACGAGCGCATCTCGTGGCACGGCAAGTATTATCATTTCGACGACGTGCGCATCACGCCGAAGCCGATCCAGCGGCCGTTGCCGGCCTATGTCGGCTCGTTCTCGAAGCCGTCGATCGAGCTCGCCGCAAGGCTTGGCTGCGGCCTCATCGTGGCGCCGTTCGCGGCGGCGATGACCTTTGGCGGGCTCAAGGAGGTGGCGCAGCTCTACAAGGAGACCTGCGCCAAGCACGGCCAGAAGCCGCAGCGCCTCATGTGCAGCTATTTCACCCACTTCGCCGATAACGCCGCCGAGGACGCGGCCGCCCGCGCGCGCCAGATCCGCTACTACAAGGAATGCGTGATCCCGGCCTTGCCCGGCGATCCGGCGACGGCGCCGCCCTCCTACCGCTATTTCATCGACATGGTCGAGCGCCTCAAGAATTCGCGGCCCGAGGATCTGACCGAGAACTCGGTGCTGTTGGGCTCGTCCGCGCGCATCGGCGACACGCTCGCCAAGGTGAAGGCGGCGGGGTTCGACGAGGTCATCCTCTACTTCAACGTCGGCATCAAGCCGCACGCGCAGGTGAAGGACGAGATGGCGCGCTTCATGGCCGAGGTCGCGCCGAATTTCGGCTGAGGCAGGGAGTGGCGGCATGAACCGGACACTGTGGAATCTTGCCGGCCCCATTCGCTGGAACGTGCTGCACAGCGTCGTGCTCGGGCTTCTGGTGACGGCGGCCTATGTCGCGCAGGGCGTGCTGCTGGCGCTGGCATTGGGCTCGGTCTTCCGGCGCCATGACGTGGCAGGCGCGGTTCCTTACGTGGCCGGGCTCTTCGCCCTCCTCATCGTGCGCGGCGGGCTCTTGTGGCTGGTCGAGATCGCGGCGCAGAGGACGGCGCAGGTGACCAAGGAGACGCTCCGCGCGCGCCTGCTCGAGAAACTCGTGGAGCTCGGCCCGAGCTTCGCCATGACGCAGCAGAGCGGCAAGATCCAGCAGACCGTGGTCGGCGGCGTCGAGGCGATCGAGACCTATTACAGCCGCTACATGCCGACCGTGTACGTGGCGATCTTCGGCACCGGCCTCGTGCTCGCGTCGCTCGCCGTGATCGATCTCCATTCGGCGCTCGTGCTGCTGCCGTTCGTCATCATCGTGCCGGTCTTCAGCCGGAGCTGGATGCTGTGGCGGCGCGGCAAGTCGCGCGGCCTCTTCGCCGTGCGCGCCGATTTCGGCGCATATCTGCTCGACAGCCTGCAAGGGCTCGTGACGCTCAAAGCTTTCTCCGCCTCGGCGGCGCGGCGCGTCGAGCTGGTGCGGCGCGCGGTCGAGCTGCGCGACGAGGCGATGCGCACGCTCTCCGTATCATTGGTGCGGGGCGGCATCACGGGGCTGCTGTCGCTGGGCGGCGTCGCGACGGTGCTCGCGTGGAATTCGTGGCGCGTCGCATCGGGCGAGCTGCCGGCGGTGGCGCTCTTCATGACGCTGTTCCTCGCGCGCGAGGCGTTCCGCCCGCTCGACCGGCTCGAGCGCGAATTCCACTCCGCCTGGAACGGCCAGACCGCCGCGCCCGCCATCGCCGGGCTTTTGGCCGAGCGCCCGATCGTCGTCGAGCCGCGCCAGCCCGCTGCCGCCGCCGGCGCGCGCCGACATCGCGTTCGACCGCGTCACCTTCGCCTATCCGGGGACGACGCGGCCGGCGCTCGAAAGCGTGTCGTTCGCGGTCGCCGAGCATCAGCGCGTGGCGCTGGTCGGACCCTCGGGCGCGGGCAAGACGACGATCGCCGCGCTGCTCCTGCGCTTCTTCGATCCGGCGTCGGGCCTCATCCGCATCGGCGGCACGGACCTGCGCGAGATGAGCCTTGCCGATTTGCGCCAGCGCGTCGCGCTCGTGGCGCAGGACACGTTCCTCTTCCACGGCACCATCGCCGACAATCTGCGCATGGCGAAGGAGGACGCGAGCGACGCCGAGCTGCGCGAAGCGGCCGCGGCGGCGCAGATCGACGATTTCATCCGCGGCCTGCCCGACGGCTATCGCACCGAGGTCGGCGAGCGCGGCGCGCAGCTTTCGGGCGGGCAGCGCCAGCGCCTCGCGATCGCCCGCGCGCTCCTGAAGAACGCGCCCATCCTGATCCTCGACGAGGCCACCTCGAGCGTCGATCCGGCGAGCGAGCGCGCCATCGAGCGCGCGCTGGAGCGCCTGTTCGAGCGGCGCACCACCATCGTCATCGCCCATCGCCTCTCGACCATCCGCAAGGCCGACCGCATCTTCGTGCTGAACCAAGGCGCGCTGGTCGAGCACGGCACGCATGACGAGCTGCTGGCGCGGCGCGGGCTCTATTCGCGGCTCACCCTCGCGCAGGGAGAAGCCGCATGACCGTCGAAACCTTCGACGCGATCGGCGCATCCGCGGAGCGGCCGCGCTCTTACGGGCTCGGCGCGCTGCTGCCCTTCATCTCGGTCAAGCGCGCGCATTTCATCATCACCGTCCTCTCCGGCATCGTCGCGCAAGTGGCGACCGTGATCGCGGCCGCGACCGGCGCCTGGCTCGTCGGGCACGCGGTCATGCACATAGCGCCGCAGGCATTGACCGGCGCCTTCTGGATCCTGGGCGGCGCGGTGCTGGCGGCCGCGCTGTGCAAATGGTGGCAGACCTTCATCTCGCACGATTTCGCCTATGGCCTGATCGAGGTGCTGCAGGTCGGCATCTATGACGGGCTCGAGCGCGCGGCGCCCGCCTATGTGCTGGGCCGCCGCACCGGCGAGCTGGCCTCGGTCGCGACGGCGGACGCCGACCTCATGGAGTGGTTCTACGCGCATGTGCTGGGCGACTATATCGGCGCGGTGATCGTGCCCTTGGGCGTGCTCGGCGCCTTGGCGTTCGTCCATCCGCTGATGGCGCTCGTGCTGTTGCCGTTCCTGCCGCTCGTCGCGTCGGTGCCGTTCTGGCTCGCCAAGCGCGCGGGCGAGCAGGGCCGCGCGCTCTTGTCCGCATTGGGCCGGCTCAACGCCGCCGCGGTCGAGTTCGTGCAGGGCCTGCGCGAGCTCGCGGTGTTCGGCGCCGGCGGACGCTTCCTCGGCAAGCTCATGCAGGAGACGCGCCTCGTCCACGTCATCCAGATGCGCTACGGCGTGCGCGCCGGGCTCGAGCAGGCGGCGATCGACGTGCTGCTCGGCGCTCGCGGTGCTGGCGACCGTTTCGACCGGGCTGTGGCTCGTCGGCAGCGGGCGCATGAGCTTCGCGCTCTATCCGATGGCGGTGGTGCTGGCGGGCGCGGCGCTCGCGCCCATCACCGAGGTGACGCAGACCGCGCGCAAGCTCGGCGAGCTGCGCGCCGGCGCCGACCGCGTCGCGACCGTGTTCCACCAGGCGGCGCAGGTCGAGGACAGCGGCCATGCCGCGCGCAGCGCCGTCAAGGACGGCTCGGTCCGGTTCGAGCATGTCTCGTTCTCCTATGGCCGCGGCGCGCCGGTGCTGCGCGACATGAGCTTCGCGCTGGCGCCGGGCGAGACGGTGGCGCTCGTCGGCCAATCGGGCGCGGGCAAGACCACCTGCGCCAATCTGCTGCTGCGGTTCTGGGACCCGCACGAGGGCGCGATCCGCATCGGCGGCTGCGGCCTCGGCGAGCTGTCGCTCGGCGATCTGCGCCGCGTCGTCACGCTGGTGCCGCAGGACGTCTATCTCTTCAACGGCACGATCGCCGACAACATCCGCCTCGGCCGGCCCGAGGCGAGCGATGCCGAGATCGAGCGCGCCGCACGATTGGCGCAGGCGCACGACTTCATCGCGGCGCTGCCCAAGGCCTATGCCGAGCCGTGCGGCGAGCGCGGCGCGCGGCTGTCGGGCGGACAGCGGCAGCGGATCGCGATCGCGCGCGCATTCCTGCGCGACGCGCCGGTGCTGGTGATGGACGAGGCGGTGTCGAACCTCGACACCGAGAGCGAGGAGGCGCTGCGCCGCGCCATGGCGCAGGTGCGCCGCGGCCGCACCGTGCTCATCATCGCGCACCGGCCATCGACCATCCGCAGCGCCGACCGCGTGCTCATGATCGAGGAGGGCCGCATCGTCGAGGCCGGCACGCCGGCCGAGCTGCTGGCGAGCGGCGGCGCTTACGCCCGGCTCATCGCCGCGAAGGAGCAGGAAGAAGCCGGCTGAAAGGCCGCGTCATAATCCGGCGACGACGCCGCAGCAGGCGACCCCGCCGTTGCACAAGGCTCACTCTTCGGCGATGCCCTTCATCTGCGCTTCGAGCTCGACCAGGCTCAGGCCGCCGGGACTGGTGCCCTTTTTCTCGATCCAGCTCGCATCGGCGATCGCGTAAACCTCGTCGACATATTTGGCGAAGAAGGCCCAGGTCATGGTGTAGAACTGGCCCCACGAGATGACACGCACGCCTCTGGGGTCGTAGCCCGCAAGCACCACGGCGTGGCCGCCGACGATGGCGCCGTTGGGGCTCTGCACGTCCCACACTTGCGGCGGCTGCGCCGGCGGCGCGGGCAAAATGTAATGCGGCACGTTGAAGCCGATATAGGCGACGCCGCAATCGAGGATGGTGCGCTTCACATCGTCGGTGTTGCGCGGATCGACCTCGACGAAGGCGGCGATCTTTTGCCGCGTCTGGCCCTTGGGCCCGGTCGGCGCGCCGCTTTTCAGCAGGTAGGTCAGGACGTGCTGCTCATTTCCGCCCGGCCCTTCGCCGCCGACGCGCGGATTGTAGCCGCAGGCGAGAATGTAGAGCCGCTCGACGTCGAAATCCGGCTGCGTCTGGATCGCAGCGTCGGAATTGAAGCTCCACACTTGCAGCGCGTGATAGAACGCGGCGCAGGTGCAGTCGCCGAGCGTATCGTTCAGCATCATGCCGACATTCGCCGGCATGCCCGAGGTCCAGTTCTTTTCCGCGGGCGGCGGCGGCAATGTCTGGCCGGCGACCAGCGCGCTGAGGTGAGGTATCCGCGGGTTGTAGGTCCGGTGCAGGCGTCCGAGCTTGTGGCCGGGCATGGCGAGCCTCCCTGATCATCGACATTCGACGGCACTTGCCACGGAGAGCTTACGCGCGTGCGTGCGCAATCCTGGTGTCTCGACCTCCAGAGTTGGCGCCGGAGCGGCTTGCCTTCCCCCTAAGGGATTGCTTCGCCGCTCCGCTCCTGGCAATGACAGTCCGAACGAGGGAGGCTGGCATCATGGAAAAGCTGCCGCGGGGCGCGAATTTCCTGCGCGCGAAAGCGCTGTGGGAGCTGGCGCTCAATTATGCCGGCAATCCGAATACGCCCTATGGCGGCAATCGCGACGTGTGCATCACCATCGGCAACGGCTCGGGCGCGGAGTTCCGGCCGCATCTGCGCATGGCGACGGGCTCGCCCACGCTCGCGCACGCGGTCGCCAAGGGCACGATCGAGATGGCGTTCGTCAATCCCTCGGCGTTCCTGACGCAGGCTTATCGCGGCGTCGGACTGTTCACCGAAAAGCTGCCGCTGCGCATCGTCGGCAACTGGCCGACCTGGGACTGGTTCGTGTTCGCGGTGCGGAAGGGACTTGGGCTTCCGCTCGCTCGCCGACATCAAGCGCGCGCGCTATCCGCTCCAAGTCTCGGTCAAGGAAGACCCGACCCATTCGACGCGCGTGCTGACCGACCAGGTGCTGGCGCTTTATGGCTTCAGCCTCGCCGACATCGAAGCGTGGGGCGGCAAGCTCTCGATGAGCGGCAGTCCGAGCGACAAGCGCCGCATGGAGCCGCTGCGCGACGGCACGCTCGATGCGATCTTCGACGAGGCGCTCGTCGTGTGGTTCGACGAAGCATTGAAGCACGACATGGTGCTGCTCGATCCCGAGCCCGAAATCTTCGCTGAGCTCGCCGATCTCGGCTGGCGCCGGATCATGGTGCCGAAGAGCCGCTTCCCCGGCCTCGACCACGATCATCCGTGCATCGACTACAGCGGCTGGCCGCTCTATGCGCGCGCCGATTTGCCGGAGCAGGTCGTCTACGATGTGTGCTCGGGTTTTGCCGCGCGCGCCGACGAGATCCCGTGGGAGCAGGACTCGTTCGAGGATGTGAGCCAGGTGTGGCGCGAGACGAACGCGACGCCGATGGACGTGCCGCTGCACAAGGGCGCGGAACGCTGGCTCAAGGAGATGCGCTAAGCGGCTTGTTCGTAGCCGAAGCGGCGCAGGAGACCGGCGAGGCGCGCCTGCATCTCGGCTTGCGGCAGGCGATGGCTGCCGCCATGACCGGCGAAGAGCCATTCGAAGCGGTAAGCCTTGAGCCGGGCGAGCGAGGCCAATTGCTCGGGCCAGGACCACCAGCACACGGCGCGCGAGGCGCGCAGATCGCCGGTCTCGAAATCCCACGACAGGCTGTCGCCGGTAAAGAGGCAGCGGTCCTCGAGGAGGAAGGCCACGCTGCCCTCGGTGTGGCCGGGGAGCGGGATGGAGACGAGGCCCGGGCTTCGAGCGCGACCGCGTCGCGCCCGCGCAGGAAGTCGGTGGCGTAAGGTGCCGCGGCGCGATCGGCCTCGTGGATGAAGACGCGCGCGCCGAAATGCGCGGCATAGCGCCCGGCATCGGCCACGTCGTCGCGATGCGTGAGAAGAATTTTGGCGAGCCCGCCCAGCTCTTCGATCGCGTCCACGCAGACTGCGCGGTCCAGCGCGGCGCATCGACCATGGCGTTGCCCGCGTCCGTGCGGAACAGGAACGAGTTGGCGCCCCAGGACGAGCGCGCGTTGAAGCCCAGGCGCCACACGCGCTCGGTCATCGGCTCGGGGAAAACATTGGGCGGCGCGTGCTGCGTGCTCGCGCTGTGGATCGACGCGGTCGGGCACAGGAGCCGCGCGCGCCACGCCTGCGTCACATCGCCGGCGCTGTCCGGCTGGCGCACGAACACGCACTGCCCGCCGCGCTCGGCGATGAGGCCGGGCGCCACGTTCTTCGACGCGCCGCAATCGATGCAGGTGCGATCGACGTACCAGTCGCCCGGCGCATTCTCGGGATGACGATCGCGCATGGCGGGAATGATAGGATCGCTGCGCCGCGCCCGCAATTGCGCGAGCGGCGCGCCCTACTCCGCCGCCTTCGCCACTTCGCCGGCGATCGCGAGGCCGCCTTCGCCCGTCGTGACGGCCACCGTCTCGCCCTCGGCGATGCGGCCCTTGAGCATCAGCTCCGCCAGCGGGTTTTGCAGCTGGCGCTGGATGACGCGCTTCAACGGCCGCGCGCCATAGACCGGGTCGTAGCCGGTCTCGGCGAGCCAGGCGCGCGCCTTGTCGTCGGGTGCGAGCGTGATCTTGCGGTCCGCCAGAGCTTTTGCAGGTGCGCGAGCTGGATGTCGACGATGCCCTTCATGTCGTCGCGCGAGAGGCGGCGGAAGATCAGGATCTCGTCGAGCCGGTTCAGGAACTCGGGCCGGAAGGCGGCGCGCACCATCTCCATGACGTGCTCGCGCACGGTCGATACGTCGCGCCCCTCGGGCAAGCCCGCGAGCACGTCGCTGCCGATGTTCGAGGTCAGCACGATGAGCGTGTTGCGGAAATCGACCGTGCGGCCCTGCCCGTCGGTGAGGCGCCCGTCGTCCAAGACTTGCAGCAGCACGTTGAAGACGTCGGGATGCGCCTTCTCGATCTCGTCGAACAGGATCACCTGATAGGGCCGGCGCCGCACCGCTTCGGTGAGCGATCCGCCTTCCTCGTAGCCGACATAGCCCGGCGGCGCGCCGATGAGCCGCGCGACCGAATGCTTCTCCATGTATTCCGACATGTCGATGCGGACCATGGCCTGCTCGTTGTCGAACAGGAATTCGGCCAAGGCTTTCGCCAGCTCGGTCTTGCCGACGCCCGTGGGCCCGAGGAACAGGAACGAGCCGATCGGCCGGTTCGGGTCCTGCAAGCCGGCGCGCGCGCGGCGGATCGCGTTCGAGACCGCGATCACCGCCTCGTCCTGGCCGATGACGCGGCGCCTCAAATTCGCTTCCATCTGCAACAGTTTGTCGCGCTCGCCCTCGAGCATCCGGTCGACCGGGATGCCGGTCCAGCGCGACACCACGCCGGCGATGTGGCTCTCCGTCACCGCCTCCTCGATCATGCGGTGCGCTTCGGCCGCCTCGGCCGTCTTCAATTTGCGCTCGAGCTCGGGAATGACGGCATAGGTCAGCTCGCCGGCGCGGGTGTAGTCGCCGCGGCGCTGCACCTGTTCCAGTTCGACGCGCGCCTGGTCGAGCTGCTCCTTCAGTTTCTGCGCCGAGGCGAGCTTGTCCTTCTCGGCCTTCCACTGCGCCGTGAGCTCGGCCGATTCCTTTTCCAGATCGGTCAGCTCCTCGACCAGCTTCTCGAGCCGCTCGCGCGAGGCGTCGTCGTGCTCCTTCTCGAGCGCGCCGCGCTCGATCTTGAGCTGGATGATGCGGCGGTCGAGCTCGTCGATCTCCTCGGGCTTCGATTCCGCCTCCATGCGCAGCCGCGCCGCCGCCTCGTCCATCAGGTCGATCGCCTTGTCCGGCAGGAAGCGATCGGTGATGTAGCGGTTCGACAAGGTCGCGGCGGCGACGATCGCGCCGTCGGTGATGCGCACGCCGTGATGGACCTCGTACTTCTCCTTGATGCCGCGCAGGATCGAGATCGTGTCCTCGACCGTGGGCTCGCTGACGAAGACCGGCTGGAAGCGCCGCGCCAGCGCCGCGTCCTTCTCGATGTGCTTCCGGTATTCGTCGAGCGTGGTGGCGCCGACGCAATGGAGCTCGCCGCGCGCCAGCGCGGGCTTCAGCATGTTGGACGCGTCCATCGCGCCTTCGGCCTTGCCGGCGCCGACGAGCGTGTGCAGCTCGTCGATGAAGACGATGATCTCGCCCTCGGCCGCCGTGATCTCGGCGAGGACGGCCTTCAGGCGCTCCTCGAACTCGCCGCGGAACTTGGCGCCGGCGACGAGCGCGCCGAGATCGAGCGCGAGCAGGCGCTTTTCCTTGAGGCTGTCGGGCACGTCGCCATGCGTGATGCGCAGCGCCAGGCCCTCGACGATCGCGGTCTTGCCGACGCCCGGCTCGCCGATCAGCACCGGATTGTTCTTGGTGCGGCGCGACAGCACCTGGATGGTGCGGCGGATTTCCTCGTCGCGGCCGATGACGGGATCGAGCTTGCCCTCGCGCGCCGCGTCGGTCAGGTCGCGCGCGTATTTCTTGAGCGCGTCGTAGCCTTCCTCGGCGGTCGCGGAGTCGGCGTGGCGGCCCTTGCGGATCTCCTCGATCGCGCGATTGAGATTTTGCGGCGTGATGTTCTGCGCCGCGAGCGCTTGCGCGACCGGCGCGCCTTTGAGCAGCGTCATCGCGAGCAGGAGCCGCTCGGCCGTGACGAAGCTGTCGCCCGCCTTCTCGGCGACGGTCTCGGCCTCGCTGAAGACGCGCGACAGCTCGGGCGAGAGATAGGTTTGCGCGCCGCCGCCTTCGACGCGCGGCATCTTGTTGAGCGCGGCTTCGACCGCGGCCAGGACGGGCTGCGGATCGCCGCCCGCGGCGCGGATCAGGTTGGCCGCGAGGCCTTCCTTGTCATCGAGCAGGACTTTGAGCAGATGTTCCGGCGCGATCTGCTGATGGCCGCGCCGCTGCGCCAAGGCTTGTGCCGCTTGCACGAATCCCTTGGAGCGCTCGGTATATTTCTCGAACTCCATGCCTCACCCCATGAACCGGCGCCGGTGTCCCTCTTGGAGGCAACGTCCTGCACCCTTCGCGTGAGATATGGGTTCGCCGCTTGCCGGGAGCAAGATGGGAGCGCCGTCCGCATCAGCGCAAACGCCGGCAATCCGCGGTTCGTAGCAGGAGAAAACGTCGCTGGCCGGGACAGGCCCGGTCCTGACGAACGACGATGCGAAACGCGCCTAGTTCGTCGAGGTGGGGGGCGGCGGGACCTCGGGCTCGCGGTCGGACTCGGGCTCGGGCTCCGGCTGGGCCGGCGGGCGGCTGCTCTGGAATTCCGGCTGGTCGCCGTCCATGTCCCCGTCCATGTCCCCGTCGCCGTTCATCTCGGTATCGGCCGGGGTCATGGCACGCGGCTGCTGCGGATGGCCTTGGCCGTTGCCGTCTGCGTTCATCACGCGGAAGTAATGCTCGGCGTGCTGATAGAAATTCTCGGCCGCGATACGGTCGCCGGAGGACGAGGCCTCACGCGCCAGAGCAATGTAGCGCTCGAAGACCTGGTATGCATTGCCGCGGATTTTTACGTTCGGCCCGCTGCTCTCGAACGTCTGGATGCGATGCGGCGGCCGCGGCCGGTTGCCCGGGTGCTGCCCGCCGCCTCCACCGCCTCCACCGCCGCCGCCGCCGCCGTTCATGTTGTTGCGGTTGCGGCCCCGCTTGTTCTGCCCTGGTCTCATGATGCCTTTGAAATCGCGATGCATAAGTCACGACGATCTGGTTTCGAAAGCGGTCCCCGGCGGCCGTCACTTCTGTGACGCGGCAGCGCCATACGGCCGGGACAGGCCGGCCCCGAAGGGCAGCGGGAGCCAGTGGCTCGTTGTCGTTAGGTCAACACCACCCTAGACGGGAAGTGCTGGCATTTCCAATGTTTTTTTATGGATGAGCGACCACGAGACAGCGCTCCAAACCGCTCAAATCGCGATGCCGGCCCGCCACTTCAAGGCCCGCGGCCCGGAATATTGCCGCGGCCCCGTCGCCCTGCCCGTCGCCCACTTCGATGACCGCAAATCCCGTAGGGGCGATGAGCCGGCCGAGGCCGGGGGCAAGGGCGCGGCAGGCCGCGAGCCCGTCGGCGCCGCCGTCGAGCGCCAGAAGCGGCTCCCACAGCGCCACCTCCGGGGCAAGACGCGCGATCTCGCCCGACGGCACGTAGGGCGGGTTGGCGAGCACCACGTCGTGCCCGCCGCGGGCCGCCGCGCCCCACGCGCCGACCGCGAAAAAGGCCCGCCCTTCCATGCCGTTGGCGGCGGCGTTCCGGCGCGCCACGGCAACCGCCTCGGGTGCGAGATCGAGGCCGAGCCCAATGGCGTTCGGCAGTTCCGAGAGCAGCGCCAGCAGAAGGCAACCCGTACCGGTGCCGAGATCGACGACGCTGAGGCGCGCGCGGCGGTCCGCGATCCGCGCCAGCGCCGCCTCGACCACGGTCTCGCTGTCGGGCCGTGGATCGAGCGTCGCGGGCCCGACCTCGAAGTCGAGGCTCCAGAATTCGCGCCGCCCGACGAGGCGCGAGACCGGCTCGCGCGTCCGCGCGCCGCCGCACCATTTCCGCGAGCCTCGCCGCGGCCGCCGCCTCGAGCGCGCGCTCGGGATAGCTCAGCACGGACGAGGTCTCGATCCCGGCGGCGAGCGCCACCAGAAGCCGCGCCTCGCGCCGCGACTCCGGCACGCCCGCGGCGGCAAGATCGGACGCCGCGGCTGCGACCGCTTCGCCGAGCGTCGGTCTCATTCCGCCTCCGCCAGGCGCGCCGCCTGGTCCTCGGCGATGAGCGCGTCGATGAACTCGTCGAGCTCGCCGCCCAGCACCTTGTCGATCTTGTAGAGCGTCATGCCGATGCGATGGTCGGTGACGCGGCCTTGCGGGAAATTGTAGGTGCGGATGCGCTCGGAGCGGTCGCCCGTGCCGACCTGGGTCTTGCGCGACAAGGCGCGCGCCGCGGCGGCCGCCTCGCGCTCGCGCTCGTACAGCCGCGCGCGCAGCACCTTCAACGCCTTCGCCTTGTTCTTGTGCTGCGATTTCTCGTCCTGCTGCTGCACGACGAGGCCGGTCGGCAGGTGCGTGATGCGCACGGCGCTGTCGGTGGTGTTGACCGACTGGCCGCCCGGCCCGCTCGAGCGGAACACGTCGATGCGCAGATCCTTGTCGTCGATGTGGATGTCGACATCCTCGGCCTCGGGCAGCACGGCGACGGTCGCGGCCGAGGTGTGGATGCGGCCCGAGCCTTCGGTCTCGGGCACGCGCTGCACGCGATGGACGCCCGATTCGAATTTGAGGCGCTCGAACACGTTCTTGCCGCTGACCGCGGCGATCGCTTCCTTGAAGCCGCCGATGCCGGTTTCGGATATCTCCATCGCCTCGAAGCGCCAGCCATGCAGCGCCGCATATTTCTGGTACATGCGGAAGAGATCGGCGGCGAAGAGCGCCGCCTCCTCGCCGCCGGTGCCGGCGCGCAGCTCGAGGATGGCGTTGCGCTCGTCGGCCTCGTCCTTCGGCAGCAGCATGAGGCGGACCTGGCGCTCGAGCTCGGGCAGGCGCTTTTCCAGCGCCGCGAGTTCGCCGGCGGCGAGCGTGCGCATCTCGGGATCGGCCTCGCGCGCCAGCGCCGCGAGATCGTCGCGCTCGGCGCGCGCTTTCTTCAGCGTCTCGATCGTTTCGACGAGCGGCGTCAGCTCGGCATATTCCTTGGCGAGCCGCGCGAAATCGCCGCCGAGCTTCACCGGATCGGCGAGCGTGTGCGCAAGCTCGGCGTGGCGCCGCACCACGCGGTCGAGCTTTTCGTCGATGACGCTCTCGCTCATTCGTCACCCGGGCCGAGCCGGAACAGCCGGCGCAAGAGTTCCTCCATCGGCGCGACATCGCCGCCCGCGCCGGCCAGATCGCGCAGCACCTCGGACGGCGCGTGCAGGAGACGCGCGACGAGAAGCCGCGTCGCCGCCTCGGCATCGAGGCCGCGCTCGGCCATCACCTCGTCCCGCATTTTCTCGAAATGGCGGCGCAGCGCCACCACTGCCGGCACCGCGGTGCGCGCCGCGCGGCGCGCGGCGAATTGGCGCAGCTCGTCCTCGACGATGCGCCAAGCGGCGTCGGCCGCGGCGGCGCGGTTGGCGCGGCCGGCAAGCGCCGCGCGCTCGAGATCGGCGAGATCGTAAAGAAACGCGCCGTTGAGCTCGTTGATCGCCGGATCGGCATCGGTCGGAAGGGCCACATCGATGACGAAGATGGGCCGCAGCGGGCGCTTGCGCAATGCGGCGGCGACGAGCGGCTCGCTCAGCACCATGCGGCCCGAGCCCAAGGACGCGATGACGATGTCGGCGGACGCAAGCGCGTCGGGCAGCTCGGCGAGCGGCACGTAATGGCAGGTGAGGCGCGACGCCGCGCGCTCGGCGCGCTCGGGCGGCCCGCACACGGCAAGGTGCTTGAGGCCGGCGCGGCGGAATTGCTCGGCCAGAAGCTCGCCCATCTCGGCGGGCCCGAGCAGCAGCACCGAGGCGCGCGCGAGATCGCCGTGGATGTCGCGCGCGAGATCGATCGCCGCGGCGGCGATCGATTGCGGGCTCTCGGAGAGGCCGGTCTCGCGCCGGACGCGCCGCGCGCAGGCGAAGGCGGCGAGGAAGGACGCTTCGAGCGCGGGCCCGACGAGGCCCAATTCGGCCGCCTCGCGATGCGCTGCGCGCATCTGGCCGAGGACATGCGGCTCGCCGATGACGGCGCTTTCGAGCGCGCTCGCGACGGCGAAGAGATGTTTCAACGCCGCCTCGCCCTCGTGGCGATAGAGCGCGGCGGCAAGGGTTGATTCCGGCACGGAAGCGCGCGCGGCGACGAGCGGCACGAGGAGCGACGGGAGCGGCGGCGTCGTGGCTCGCGAGCTCGACCCGGTCGCAGGTCGCGATCAGCACGCCGTCGCGCAAGCCCGCGCCGCGCAGCTGCTCGAGCGCGCCGCCGAGATCGGCCTCGATGCGCTCGAAGCCGTCGCGCAGGTCGAGGCCCGCGGCACGATGGTCGAAGCCGGCGACGAGGAGCGGTGGCGCGTCCTCTTCCGCGCGCGCAAGCGCCACTTCATGCGTGTCGACCACGTGCGCCCTATCGGAATTCGCGGAGCCGCTCCTGCAGTGCGGCGAGCGGCACCTCGGTCTGCTGGCGCGCGTCGAGATCGCGCAGGCTGGCCGCGCCGCGCGCGAGCTCGTCGTCGCCGATGATGATCGCGGCGCGCGCATGGATCTTCTCGGCATGCGCCAGGCTGCGCTTCAGGCTGCGCTGGCCGGAATATCCCAAATCCACGACGAAGCCGGCGCGGCGCAGCTCGTGCGCGAGCTTCTGGGCCGCCGCCTCGGCCGCCTCGCCCAGCGGCACGAGCGCGATCGCGCGCGCATCGTGCGGCGGCTCGGCGATCAGGAGCGCCAGGCGCTCGATGCCCGCGGCCCAGCCGACGCCCGGCGTCTCGGGCCCGCCCATCACGCCCATCAAGCCGTCATAGCGGCCGCCGCCCAGCACCGTGCCCTGCGCGCCCAGATCGCGCGTCACGAACTCGAACGCGGTGTGGCAGTAATAGTCGAGGCCGCGCACGAGGCGCGGGCTCAAGCGATAGGAGATGCCGAGCCGCTCGAGCCCGGCGCGCACGGCATCGAAGAATGCGCGCGCCTCCGGCGTGAGATAGGCGTCGAACAGCGGCGCCTCCTCGTTGACGCGCTTGTCGCCCGCTTCCTTCGAATCGAGGATGCGCAGCGGATTGCGCTCGAGCCGGCGGCGCGAATCCTCGCTCAGCTCATCGGCGCGCTTCTCGTAATAAGCGACGAGCGCCGCGCGATAGGCCTGCCGGCTGGCGAGATCGCCGAGCGTGTTGAGCTCGAGCTCGGTCGTGCCGAGGACGCCGAGCGCCGCGAGAATATCGGCGCCCAGCGCGATCACCTCGACATCGCCCGCCGGCTGCGCCACGCCCAGGAGCTCGACGTCGATCTGGTGGAACTGACGGAAGCGGCCTTTTTGCGGGCGCTCGTAGCGGAACATCGGGCCGCTCGCGAAAAGCTTGAGCGGCAGGCTCTGCGTCAGGCCGTTCGAGAGGACGGCGCGCACGATGCCGGCGGTGTATTCGGGGCGCAGCGTGATCTCCTCGCCGCCGCGATCCTGGAACGTGTACATCTCCTTCTGCACGATGTCGGTCGCGGCGCCGATCGGGCGCGAGAACACTTCGGTGAACTCGAAGATCGGCGTCGCGATCTCGGCATAGCCGTAGCGCGCCGCGATATGGCGCGCGGTCTCGACGACATGGCGGTGGCGGCGCTGCTCGGCCGGCAGGAGATCCTGCGTGCCGCGCACCGGCTGAAGCGATGGCATGTTGCGTTATTGCGCCGCCGGCGCCGGTGCCGTTTCCTTCTCGCGCTCTATTTCTGCGGCCTTTTTTTCCACGAGCGCCACCAGGTGATCGACGATGCTCTCGTCCTTCAGGCGATGGGCGGGAATGCCGGCGAGATAGACCTGGTGCGTGCCGTGGCCGCCGCCGGTGAAGCCGATGTCGGTCTCGCGCGCCTCGCCCGGGCCGTTGACGACGCAGCCGATGACGGAGAGCGTCATCGGCGTCGTGATGTGCGCCAGGCGCTGCTCCAGAAGCTCGACCGTCTTGATGACCTCGAACTGCTGGCGCGCGCAGGACGGGCACGAAATCACGGTGACGCCGCGCCGGCGCAGGCCCAGCGACTTCAGGATGTCGAACCCGACCTTGATCTCCTCGACCGGATCGGCCGAGAGCGAGACGCGGATCGTGTCGCCGATCCCGGCCCACAGCAGCGAGCCCATGCCGATCGCCGACTTGACCGTGCCGCCCATGAGGCCGCCCGCCTCGGTGATGCCGAGATGGAGCGGATAGTCGCACGCCTCGGAAAGCTGCTGATAGGCCGCCACCGCCAGGAACACGTCGGACGCCTTGCACGAGATCTTGAACTCGAAGAAGTCGTTGTCCTCGAGGATCTTGGCGTGGTTGAGCGCGCTTTCGACCATGGCCTCGGGGCACGGCTCGCCATAGCGCTCGAGCAGGTCGCGCTCGAGCGAGCCGGCATTGACGCCGATGCGCATCGAGCAGCCATAATCCTTGGCCGCCTTCACCACTTCCTGCACGCGCTCGGCCGAGCCGATATTGCCGGGATTGATGCGCAGGCACGCGGCGCCGTTCTCGGCCGCCTCGATCGCGCGCTTGTAGTGGAAATGGATGTCGGCGACGATCGGCACGCTCACCTGGCGCACGATGTCCTTCAAGGCGAGCGACGATTCCTGATCGGGGCAGGAGACGCGCACGATGTCGGCGCCGGCGCGCTCCAGCGCCTGGATCTGCGCCACCGTCGCCTTCACGTCATGCGTCAGCGTGTTGGTCATCGACTGCACGGTGATGGGCGCATCGCCGCCCACCGGCACCGGGCCGACATGGATCTGCCGGCACTTGCGCCGCTGGATATCGCGATAGGGACGCACGCTCATCGCCCAACTCCTTGACGAACCGCGAGCGCTATATAGCGCCTTTCCACGCGCTATACAAAACCGCGCCGGGGACTATGCGAGCGCCGCGCCCGCCGCGACGCCCGCCGCGCCGCCCGCGCAATTTGGAGGAAACAATGACAGAAATGCGACCGGGCCGCCGCGACATCCTGGCCGGGCTCGCGGCCATCGGCGCGGGCGTCCTCCTTCCGGGGGTGGCGGCGGCGCAAGGGCGGCCGCGGCGCATCGACATGCACCATCATTTCTACTCGCCCGAATGGAAGGAGGCGGACCTCGCCTGGTCGCAGAAGAAGGGCCAGGGCCTGCCCTTCACCAACGGCTGGACCGTCGAGAAGACGCTCGACGACATGCAGAAGGGCGGCGTCGGCACCGCCATCCTGTCGATGTCGTCGTTGCACGAGAGCTGGTGGGGCGGGGGCCCCGCGCTCGCGACGCGGGTCGCGCGCGCGTCGAACGATTATGGCGCCGGGCTCATGCGCGACCATCCGGGACGGTTCGGCCTCTACGCGCTCATCCCGATGATCGATGTCGATGCGAGCCTCGCCGAGATCGAGCATGCGCTCGACGAATTGAAGGCCGACGGCATCGGCATCGCCAGCTCCTATGGCGACAAGTGGCCGGGCGACCCGATGTTCCAGCCGATCTTCGCCGAGCTCAACCGCAGGAAGGCGATCGTCTATGTCCATCCCACATTCCCCGATTGCTGCGAGACGATCCTCGGCATCGGCCCCTCGGTGCTCGAAGTGCCGTTCGACACGGTGCGCGCGGTGACGAGCCTGCTGCTGTCGGGCAGCTTCGCGCGCTTCCGCGACATCAAATGGGTGTTCTCGCATGGCGGCGGCGCGCTGCCGTCGTTGTTCGAGCGGGTGAACGCGTTCTTCGCGATCCTGCGGCCGCTCAAAAACCTGCACGAGATCGCGCCCGACGGCATCGCCGCCGAGATCGCGCGGCTCCATTTCGACGTGGCGAACGCGGCGTGGCCGGCCGACATGGCGGGCGCGCTCAAGATGGCGCCCGCCTCGCAATTCATGTTCGGCAGCGACTATCCCTATTTCACCGCGGCGATGACGGGGGACGCGCTCAAGAAGGTGGGATTGGCGCCGGCGACGCTGCAGGCGATCGACTACGGCAACGCCGAGCGCCTGCTGCCGCGGCTGCGGCGGTTCTAGGGCGTGAGATTTGGTCAGAGCTGCGATTTGGCACCGGCTCGAAGGCGGATTAAACGTTGCGCTTCCGGCCGTCCTTTCTGAGATCGGCCAACACGGCCTCGAGAATCGGCTTCCGTGCAATCGTTCGGAACCGAAAAATAGAAACCGTACTGCGTACGCCATAGCGTCGTCACGGCGTGCTGCCTGACTTCAATGCAGCGCCATGGCGGGCGTGAAAGGCGCGCAACGACTTCCGATTTTGGAAGGCTCGGAGCCCGGTTAGGCGGCGTGGCCAAAGATCAGAAGGAAATTCGATTTTGGCGGCGGGGCATCAGGAGACGGAGGTGGCCCAGTCATTACCTTTACGACGTCCTCCAAACTTGGATGCCATTGGATCTCGTCCACCACGACCTTGGAGTTGTGCAGGAGGATGTCCTTGAGCACGGGCTCGATGTCTGTCCGCACGGCATCGAGATCGCGGCCGGCGAGATGCAAGCCAGGAACATCCGGGCTGTGGACGTGGAAACGCCCATCTCTTCGCTTGTCGAAGAACAAGGTTATGACAAAACCTGTTGCTGGGTTTTGTGCCATCCGGCGCACGCCCTTCCCGATACAGACTCCGACTCGGTCAACATAACACATTCATTTCGCAAGTTTATTGTGCTTTGCCGCGCCGATGATTCCAAAAGCAATCCGGCCCTTTGTTGCCCGATTACATTTGAGTCGATTCCGGCTGCGCGCCTATTCGAGCGCGTTGCCGGCCATGAGGCGCGCGGGGTCGAGCGCCACGCTGCGCACCGTGCCGCCCAAGGCGGGCACGGCGCGGTCGTCGACCAGGACCTGGAGTCCCGTGGCGTTGCCGGTGCGCAGCACGAGGCCGCCGCGGTCGGGCACGCGATAGCTATCGCCTTTGCGCAGCGTGCGCTGCGCCACGAGCGGCTGCGCCGGATCGCTCTCGTCGCGCACCTGGATCCAGCAATCCTGCTTGGCGAGAAGCGTGATGTGCGACGGGCCGGTGACGGCGCCATAGACGCGCGGGCCGGTCTGCTCGGGCGCTGCGGCCGTGGCCGAACGCCGCCGCCGTCTGATCGGTGCCGGGCGAAGCGGGCGCGGGCACCAGGGCGGCGCCGGGCGGCAGCGCCGGCGAGGATGCCGGCGCGGGCACCACGGCCGCGCCCGGCGGCAGCGCCGGAGCGGGCGCGCCGGGCGGCGCGGAAGCAGCGGCGGTCGGCGGCGGCGCAAGGCTCGCGCTCTGCCCGGACGCGGGCGCGGGCGCCGGCGGTGCAACCAGCGCCGCGCCCGGCTGGGAAGCGGTCGCGGGCGCCGATGCGCCCGGCGCGAGGCGGCGGCAGCGGAGTTGCCGTGACCGGCGGCGGCACCGGCGCGGTGTTCGAGGTCTGCGTTGCGGATGGACCCGCGCCCTGCGGCGGCGTGGCGGGCGCGGTCGCCGGCGTCGCGGCCGGTGCCGTGCCCGCGGTGTCGGCCGGCGCGGCCGGTGCCGGTGCCGGCGGCAGCAGCTCGGTCGGCACGGCTGCCACGCGCTCGGGCCGCTCGCGGTCGCTGGTCGAGACATAGTGCCAGATGGCGTAGGCGCACACCGCGAGCACGAAGGCGACGAGCACGACGCGGCCGCCCGGCATGCTGCGCGAGGTGAGCGGCATCGGAAAGGCCAGATCGCGGCGCTGCTCGAGCCCGGCCGATTCGAGCTTGAAGCGCCGCACCGCCTCGTCGCCGTCGAGCCCGAGCGCGTTGGCGTAAGCGCGCACGAAGCCCAGCGCATAGACCGGGCCGGGCAGGCGGTCGTAGCGGGCCTGTTCGATGGCGGTGAGATAGGCCGCGCGAATGCGCAGCGCGCCGGCGACTTGCTCGACCGCGACGCCCTGCTCCTGGCGGGTGCGGCGCAGCAAATCGCCGATCGTGTCGCGCGGCCGCACGAGCGCTCCGTCGGCGGTGCGGTTCTCGGGCGGAGACGAAACGAAATTCGCCATCGCGGCGCGGTCCCCGAATGCTCGGCCTCGGCCGGTCTTGTACCAATGCGCCCGCCCAAACACAAATTTTAACGGGGCGGATACGGCGCGATTCTGGCGCGGTGGACGCGCGTGGATACGCCGAGGACGCACATTGCGATTTCGTTCCGCGCCCTCTGCGCGACCTCTGCGGCCTTGGCGTTAAGATTTTTTCCTAGAGCTCGATCCCGTGGTCGTTGCAGAAATCCTTGAGCTTGTCGCGCAGGCTCCGGGTCGGGCTCGCCTCCCACGCCGCCAGGAATTCGCCGAGCGCGCCGAGATGGAGGCTGCGCACCATCGCCTTGACCGGGCCGATCGAGGCGGGCGCCATGGACAGGGTGCGGAAGCCGATGCCGACGAGCGCCGCGGCGTCGAGCGGGTCGCCCGCCATCTCGCCGCACAGCGACAGCTCGACGCGGTGGCGCAGGCACATCGCCACGACCGAGCGGAGCGCGCGCAAGAGCGTCGGCGAGAGCGAATCATAGCGCGCGGCGAGCCTCGGGTTGCCGCGGTCGGAGGCGAAGAAGAACTGCGTCAGATCGTTGGTGCCGACCGACAGGAAATCGACGCGCGGCAGAACCTGGTCGAGCTGGAACAACAGCGAGGGCACTTCGAGCATGACGCCAACCTCGACCGCGTTGGGCGGCGGCTCGACGTCGCGGCGCCAGGCGCGCTCCATCTCGAGCTCGAGGATGGCGCGCGCGGCCTCGAGCTCGGCCAATTCGGCGATCATCGGGAACATGACGCGCAGGCGCCGGCCCGAGGCGGCGCGGATCAAGGCGCGCAGCTGCTGGCGCAGCAGCGCCGGCCGGTCGAGCGCGATGCGGATGGCGCGCCAGCCCATCGCCGGATTCTCGTCGGCCACGTCGGGCATGTAGGGCAAGAGCTTGTCGCCGCCGGCATCGAGCGTGCGGAACGTGACCGGGCGGTCGCCGGCCTGATCGAGCACGCGGCCGCACAGCTGCGCCTGCTCGTCGACCGTCGGGAAACGCTCGCGCAGCATGTATTGCAGCTCGGTGCGGAAGAGACCGATGCCTTCGGCGCCGGTCATGTCCATGAACGGCAGGTCGATGGCGAGGCCGGAATTGAGCTGCAGGCTGATGCGCACGCCGTCGCGCGTCTCGGCCGGCAGCTCGCGCAGCTCGGCATAGCGCCGGCGCTCGCCCGCCTTGATGCTGATGCGGCGCTCGACCGCCTGCTGCACGTCCTCGGACGGGCGCACGAACACGGCCGCTTCCTCGCCGTCGATGGCCACGAGATCGCCCGCGTCGATGCGCTCGAGCACGTTGTGGACGCGGCCGATCGCCGGGATGTCGAGTGCGCGCGCGACGATCGCGACATGCGCCGTGGGCGAGCCTTCCTCGAGCACGATGCCTTTGAGCCGCGCGCGGTCGTAGTCCAGCAATTCGGCCGGGCCCATGCTGCGCGCGACCAGGATGAATTCGTCCGGCAGCGCGGCGGCGGCGGCGGTCAAGGGCCGTCCCGCCAGATGCTGCTGCATGCGGTTGGCGAGGTCCTCGAGATCGGCCAGGCGCTCGCGCAGATAGGGATCGCTCGCCTGCAAGCAGGCGCGCGCGCGTCTCGTCCTGCACCTTCTGCACCGCGGCCTCGGCGGTGAGCCCGCCGCGCACCGCCTCGGCCATGCGCTGCATCCAGCCGCGATCGGCCGCGAACATGCGATAGCTTTCCAGGATCTCGCGCGGCTCGCCGCTTTCGGCGACGCCGCTCGACAGCATGTCGTCGATCGATTTCTGCACCGACGCTATGGCGCCGCGCAGGCGGGCGAGCTCGGCCTGCGGATTCTCGGCCACGACCTGGCGGATGAGGATGCGCGGCTCGTGCAGCACCGCGATGCCCATGGCGAGCCCGCCATGCATGCGCACGCCTTCCAATCGCACCGGCAGGATGCCGTTGCCGTTGGCGGGCTGCAGCTCGAGCGGATTGACCAATTCGCCCGAGGCGACCAGCTCGGCCAGGATCATGGCGATCGTCTGCATCGCCTCGACCTCGTCCTCGGTGTAGTGGCGCAGCGTGCGGTTCTGCACCACGAGCACGCCCAAGACGCGGCCGCCGCGCAGCACCGGCACGCCCATCAGCGAGTGGTAGATCTCCTCGCCGGTCTCGGGGCGGTAGGCGAAATCGGGATGCGCCTGCGCATCGGCCAAGGCCAAGGGCCGCGCGGTCGCGGCGGTGACGCCGACCAGGCCTTCGCCGACGCGCAGCCGCGTGCGGTGCACCGCCTCCGGGCGCAAGCCCTCGGTCGCGAAGAGTTCCAGCACCTCGCCCGCGCGCATGACGTAGATCGAGCACACCTCGGCCACCATCTCGCCGGCGATGATGCGCACGACATCGTTCAGGCGCTGCTGCGCCGTGCCCGAGCCGGCCATGACATCGCGCAGCCGGCGCAGGACGCGGCGGGATCCGGTGACCGCCGCCGCCGGTTCCATCAGGCGTCCGCTCGCGTCGGCGCCTCGGCCAGGGCGGCGGCGTCCTCGCGCGCGGCGAGCGCGCCGAGCGCCTGGTCGATCAGCTCGCCGATGATGGCGCGGGTCGATTGCTCGCGCGTGACAAGGCCGACGCTCTGCCCGGCCATGAGCGAGCCGCGCTCGATGTCGCCGTCGATGACGGCGCGGCGCAGCGCACCGGCCCAGAAATGCTCGATCTCGAGCTGCGCCTCCTTCTGCGTCAGCGCGCCCTGCGCGAAGCGGTCGATCACGTCGCGCTGCAGCGCCAGGAAATCGCGCGTGCCGTCGTTCTGGAGCGCGCGCACCGGGATCACGGGAAAGCGCGCGTCGAGCTGCTGCGAGGGCACGGCGTCGCGCGCGCCGGCGCGGATGAAGGCGTGCTTGAAGCGCGCATGCGCGATCGATTCATGCGCGCACACGAAGCGCGTGCCGAGCTGCACGCCCGAGGCCCCCATCTCGAGATAAGCGAGGATCGCCTCGCCGCGGCCGATGCCGCCGGCGACGAACACCGGCACGTCGTCGAGCTGCGGCAAGATCTCCTGCGCCAGGACGCTGGTCGCGACCGGGCCGATATGGCCGCCCGCCTCCATCCCCTCGATGACGATGGCGTCGGCGCCCATGCGCACGAGCTTCTTCGCCATCGACAGCGCCGGGGCGAAGCAGATCGCCTTGGCGCCGCCGTCCTTGATGCGGGCGATCGCGGCCTGGCCCGGCACGCCGCCCGCGAGCACGACATGCGGCACGCGGCGGCCGACGCACACGTCGATGAGCGCGAGCAGGTCGGGATGGAGCGTGATGAGGTTGACGCCGAACGGGCGCGTCGGTGAGCGCGAAGGCGCCGTCGATCTCGGCCGCCAGCAGCGCCGGCGTCATGGCGCCGCAGGCGATGACGCCGAAGCCGCCCGCGTTCGAGATCGCGGCGACGAGGTTCTTCTCCGACACCCAGGTCATGGCGCCGCCCATCACCGCCGCCTCGCAGCCCAGGAACTCGCAGCCGCGGCGCCACAGGAGATCGAGGCGGGCCTTCGCGCGGGCGCGCGGATCAGGCGGCATCGAGACCGTAGGCGGTGTGGAGCGCGCGCACCGCGAGCTCGGTATATTCCTCGGCGACGAGCACGCTCACCTTGATCTCGGAGGTCGAGATCACCTGGATGTTGATGCCCTTGGCCGCAAGCGTCTCGAACATCTCCTTGGCGACGCCGACGTGGCTGCGCATGCCGACGCCGATCACGGAAATCTTGACGACGTTGGCGTCGGGCCGGAGTGCGGCGTAGCCGAGCTGCGCGCGGCGCGCCTCCAGCACCTTGACCGCGCGGTCGAGGTCGGACTTCGCGACCGTGAAGGTGATGTCGGTGGTGCGCCCGTCCTCGGAGATGTTCTGCACGATCATGTCGACATTGACGGCGGCGTCCGCGAGCGGCCCGAAGATCGCCGCCGCCACGCCGGGCCGGTCGGCCACCTTGGCGAGCGTGATCTTGGCCTCGTCGCGGCTATAGGCGATGCCGGAGACGACCTGCTTTTCCACGATCTCGTCCTCGTCAACCACCAGGGTTCCGGGTTCGTCGCTGAAGCTCGACAGCACCTGGACGCGAACGCCGTGGTTCATCGCCAGCTCCACCGAGCGCGTCTGCAGCACCTTGGCGCCCAAGGACGCCATCTCCAGCATTTCCTCGTAGGTGATCTTATCGAGCTTTCGCGCCTTCGCAACGATGCGCGGATCGGACGTGTAAACGCCGTCCACGTCGGTGTAGATGTCGCAGCGCTCGGCGCCCAAGGCGGCGGCCAGCGCGACCGCCGACGTGTCGGAGCCGCCGCGGCCCAAAGTGGTGATGCGCTGATCCGGGCCGAGCCCCTGGAACCCGGCGACGACCGCGACCTGGCGCTCGCCGAGGCGACGCGCGAGCGTCGTCGTATCGATCGCGGCAATGCGCGCCTTGCCGTGCGTCGCATCGGTGTGCAGCGGCACCTGCCAGCCGAGCCACGAGCGCGCGTCGATGCCCAGATCCTGCAGCGCCATGGCCATCAGGCCGGCCGTCACCTGCTCGCCGGTCGCGACCACGGTATCGTATTCGCGCGCGTCGGGGATTTTCGCCATCGCGCGCGTCCATTCGACGAGCTGGTCGGTGACGCCCGCCATGGCCGAGACCACGACCGCGACCTCGTTGCCGGCATCGACCTCGTGCTTGACGCGCAACGCCGCGCGCTTGATGCGCTCGACATTGGCGACCGAGGTGCCGCCGAATTTCTGCACGATGCGGGCCATGAACAGCGGTCTTTGCGGGGATGGGCCGCCCATTCATACTCTCCGCTATGGAGCCGAGGCAAGAAGCGCCCCCCGCGCGCGGCGGCACGATCGATCGCGACGAGGTCGAGCGCTTTTCGCGCCAGGCGCACGCGTGGTGGGACGAGGACGGGCCGTTCCGGCCGCTGCATCGCCTCAACCCGGCGCGACTTCGGATTCATTCGCACGCGGCTCGCGCGCCATTTCGCGCGCGGCGCGGACGAGCTCAGCCCGTTCGCCGGGCTCGAGCTGCTCGATATCGGCTGCGGCGGCGGGCTCGTCGCCGAGCCGATGGCGCGGCTCGGATTTGCCGTGACCGGCCTCGACGCCGATGGCGACCGCGCTCGGCGTCGCGCGCGCGCACGCGGCAGGACGCCGGGCTCGCGATCGACTATCGCGCTGACGCGGCCGAAGAGCTTGCGGCGCGGGGCCGGAAATTCGATGCGGTGCTGGCGCTCGAAGTGGCCGAGCACGCGGCCGATTCCGGTCTTTTTCTCGCCACCGCGGCGGCGCTCGTGCAGCCCGGCGGCGCGTTCATCGCCTCGACCCTCAACCGCACCGCGCGATCCTTCGTGACCGCGGTGGTGGGCGCCGAATACGTGCTGCGCTGGCTGCCGCGCGGCACGCATCAGTGGCGCAAGTTCCTGCGCCCGTCGGAAATGGCGGCGCATCTGCGCCACGCCGGCATGAATGTCGAGGCGATCGAGGGGCTCGTCTTCCGCCCGCTTAGCGGCGATTGGACGCTCGGACCCGATTTCGGCCGTCAATTATTTACTAATTGCCAGCAAAGCAAAGTAGAAATATCCTTCTAGGTTGCGCAACCCGCGGGGGGACTGCGCTTTTGGGGGTCTTGAATCGCCCGCATGGCCACTGGGCACCGCCCATGCCGGGGGAGGGCGAGGTCGAGGCGATGGTGCGTCCATGAGCATGAGCCAAGGGGAGGCGGCGCGGCTTTCCGGCAAGATCAAGTGGTTCAATCGCAGTAAAGGGTTCGGCTTCATCGTGCCGGAAGACGGCACGAGCGACATCTTCCTGCCGCTCGCCGTGCTCGAGCGCTCGGGCTTCGGCGAGGCGCCCGACGGCGCCTCGGTGACGTTCGAATGGGTCCAGGGACCGAAGGGCCGCGCCGCGACCCAGGTCCTGCAACTCGACGCCTCGACCGCCCAGCCGCGCCCGCCGCGCGAGGGCGGCGGCGGCGGCGGCGGCGGCCGCTTCCGCCAGCGCGACGACTCCTATGGCAATGAAAGTTCGGGGCCGACCGAAGCGCTCGACGGCGTGGTCAAATGGTACGACCCGGCGCGCGGCTTCGGCTTCATCCTGCCGAACGACGGCGGCAAGGACATCTTCGTCCATGTCACGGCGCTGCGCCGCTCCGGCCTCGACGGGCTCGAGCCGGGCCAGCCGGTGCGCATGATGGTGGCGCAGGCGCGGCGCGGCCGCGAGGCCTCGTCGATCCAGCTGCTTTAGGCGCTGACGCCGTCCGGTTCGAACCGTCGTGCGTTCTTCGACTGCGCGGTCGCTCGCCTTCGCCAAGCTCAGGTCGCGACCGCTCCGCTCAGGATGAGGAATGTTGCTCAAGCGCCCCTCGTCCTGAGCGCAGCGCGCAGCGCGAAGTCGAAGGACGCACCACCGTTCCGTCTGCAAATTCAAGGGCCAAGGCCGGGGCGCACGGGCGCGCGCGGCGGGGCCATTATTTGCGCGCGGAAGGCGAGAATTGCGTTGGCGAGTCGGCCGAGTTCGTGCTACTGTATCTAGTAGGCCAACAACGGCTCTACCCCATGATACGGTAGGAACCCATGGAGACGATCTGGAACGCAGAGCTCATTGACCGGCTTATCGCGCTTTGGGACGAAGGCTTGCCGACGGCCGAGATCGGGCGGCGCCTGGCCATCAGCAAGAACGCCGTCATCGGCAAGGCCCACCGGCTGGCCTTGAAGCCGCGCCCGTCGCCGCTGAAGCGTCCGCCGACCCGGCGGCGCGGCCTCGGCGTCCAGCCGGCCATCTGCACCTGGCCGAACGGCCACCCCGGCGACAAGGACTTCAAGTTCTGCGGCGAGAAGCCGGTCGCCGGGCAAACCCTACTGCGCCAAGCACGCGGCCATGGCCTATCTCCGGCCGAAGACGACGACCGCCGCCTGATCGCGCTTTCCTGACCGGCGCTCGCTGTGCCAGCCTCCGTCCGGGTTGACCGGGCGGAGGCGGCGATGAGCAACGGACTGACCGCGCAACTGGCCGAGCGCAGCGCCGCGCTCGAGTATCGGCGCGCTCCCGGCCGAAATCCGCGCGGTGGCGCGCCAGGCCATCCTCGACTGGTTCGCGGTGACGCTGGCGGGATCGCGCGAGCCGCTTTCCGTCGATCATCGCCGCCGAAGCGGCGAGCGAAGGGCCGGGCGGCGCGGCAACGCTCGTCGGGCGCCGCGCCAAGGCGCCGCCGCTGCTCGCGGCGCTCGTCAACGGCACGACGTCGCACGCGCTCGATTACGACGACGTGCATCTCTCCTATATCGGCCATCCGACCGTGGCGGTGCTGCCGGCGATCCTGGCGCTCGGCGAAGCGATCGGCGCGAGCGGGCGCGAAATCCTCACGGCATACGTCGCGGGCTACGAGACGCTGTGCCGGGTCGGCGTCGCGGTGGCGCCGGGGCACTATGCGCTGGGCTTCCACGCGACGGCGACGGCGGGAAGCTTCGGCGCCGCCGCCGCGTGCGCGCGCCTGCTGCGGCTCGATGCGGCGCGCACCGCGATGGCGCTCGGCATCGCCGCGACGGAAGCGGCCGGGCTCAAATCCATGTTCGGCACGATGTGCAAGCCGCTCCATGCCGGCAAGGCGGCCGAGAACGGGCTTCTCGCCGCGCGCCTTGCCGCCAAGGGCTTCACCAGCCGCGCCGATGCGATCGAGTGCGCGCAAGGATTTGCCGCGACGCACGGGCCCGATTTCGATGCCGCGGCCGCGCTCGAAGCGCCGCCCGGCGGCTGGTACGTGCGCGGCAATCTCTTCAAGTATCACGCCGCGTGTTATCTGACGCACGCGCCGATCGAGTGCGCGCGCGCCGATCGCCGCGGCAGCAGGGATTCGATGCAAGCGACAGTGCGCGAGATCGTGCTCACGATCGACCGCGGCGCCGACAAGGTGTGCAACATCGCCAAGCCCGCGACCGGGCTCGAGGCGAAATTCTCGCTGCGCTTCACGATCGCGCTGGCGCTTGGCCGGGATCGACACGGCGCGGCTTGCGACATACAGCGACGAGCGCACCGCCGAGCCGCGCCTGCTCGATCTGCGCGACAAGGTGCGGATCGAATTCGTCGATGGCTGGGCGAGCTCGCGCGCCGAGCTTCAGGTGACGCTCGAGGGCGGCCGGAAATTCGCAGGCCGCGCACGATAGCGGCATCGCCGCCGCCGATGTCGCGGCGCAGGGCCGCCGCATCGAGGAGAAATTCACGAGCCTCGCCGCGCCCGTCCTCGGCGAGGCGGCGGCGGCGCGCCTGCAGGACGCGGTCGGCGCGCTCGACGAGCTCCGCTCGGTGCGCGAGCTGATGGCGCTCGCGGGCTGACTAGCGTCGCTTCGCTTTCGCCTTGGCCTTGGCGCGGGGCGCGCGCGCCGGCTTCGGCGTGCGGCGGCCTTCGGCGGCTTGATCTTCAAGAGGCGCGCGGCGTTGCCGCCGAGGATCAGCCCTTTCTCGCGCTCGGCCAGATCGGCACTCTCGACGAACTGCACCGCCTTCGGCAGCGCCATGTCGTAGGGATAATCGGTGCCGAGCATGATGTGATCGGCGCCATATTGCTGCGTCAGATATTCGAGCTGATGGTGCGTGAAGACGATCGTGTCGAAATAGAGTTTTTTCAGATAGCTCGTCGGCTTCTTGGCGATGACGCGGCGGCAATCGCTGCGCGCGCCGTGCGCGTGGTCGATGCGGCCGGAATAGGCGGGCAGATAGCCGCCGCCATGCGCCACCACGATCTTGAAGCCGGGATAACGCTCGAGCACGCCGTCGAAGATCAGGTGATGGACCGCGACCGTCGAATTGAGCGGATTGCCGATGACGTTGATGAAGTAATGATCGCTAGAGGCGCTGCCCGTGCGTGAAGCCCGAGGGATGCATGAAGATGAGGATGCCGAGCTCCTCGGCCTTGGCGAAGAACGGGCGGAAACTGCTCGGCCGACAATTCCGCGCCGTTGACGTTGGTGCAGATCTCGACGCCGCGCATGCCGAGCTGCTGCACCGCGCGCTCGAGCTCGGCGACCGCGAAATCGGGCGCCTGCAGCGGCACGGTGGCCAAGCCCGACGAAGCGGTCGGGATGATCGGCGACGATGCGCGCGATGTTCTCGTTGATGAGGCGCGCGGTCTGGCGCCCGAGCTCGGGCTCGGCCCAGTAGTAGTATTGCATCGGCGAGGTCGAGACCGCCTGGATGTCGATGCCGGTGCGGTCCATGTGCTTGAGGCGCGCCTCGACCGAGGTGATGGCGGTGCGGATGTCCTGCTGCTGCTTGCGGTTCACCTCGCGCGTCGCCTCGTTGGTGAAGACCATGTTGCTGTTCCGGCGCGTGCGCGACGCCGCGCACGAGATCGGTCGCTTCCGGCGTCTCGACATGGCAATGGATGTCGACCGTGAAGTGCTTGGGCCCGCGCCCGGCGCGCGGCCCCCGCGCCATGATCGGCGCGCGCGCGGATGCCGGGCTGCATGAGAACATCATCTGCGTTTCCCTCCTAATAAATCCCCAAATGCTGGTGCAGATCGGCGCGCGCCGCGATTTCGCCGGCCGGTCCTGCGGCGGCGAGCCGGCCGCTGTTGAGGATCGCCACGTCGTCGGCGACGGCGAGCGCGAGCTTCACGTTCTGCTCGACGAGCAGGATCGACAATCCCTCCTCCTTCAAGCGCCGGATCGTCGCCATCACTTCGGCGACGATCGGTCGGCGCCAAGCCCTCCGACGGCTCGTCCATCAGCAGGACGCGCGGATTGGACATGAGGGCGCGGCCGATCGCAAGCATCTGCTGCTCGCCGCCCGAGAGAAAACCGGCGACCTGGTTGCGGCGCTCGCCGAGGCGCGGAAATGCCGCTGCGACGCGGTCCAGATCCCAGCCCGTGGCCGCGCCCGATGCCGGCGCGCGCGCCGCGACGATGAGGTTCTCGCGCACGGTCAGGCTCTTGAAGATGCGGCGCCCTTGCGGCACGAGCGCCACGCCCGTGGCCGCGATGTCCTCGGGGTTGCGGCCGGTGACGGCCTCGCCGAACACCGCGACCGCGCCGCGGCGCGGCCGCAGCAGCCCGACCGCGACGTTCATGCAGGTCGATTTGCCGGCGCCGTTGCGGCCGAGAAGCGCGAGGAGCCGCCCCTCGACCAGACGCAGCGAGACGTTGTGCAGCACGTGGCTGTCGCCATAGAAGGCGTCGATCTCGCCCAAGCGCGAGCGCGTCACGCGCCAAGATAGATCTCCGCGACGCGCGGGTCGGCGACCACCTCGGCGCGGCTCCCCTCGACGATGATCTCGCCGAAATGCATGACGCTGATGCGCTCGGCGAAATCGAGCGCCACGTCCATGTCGTGCTCGATCATGACGATGGTCACGTCGCGCGGGATCGCGGTCAACAGCCGCAGCACGTCGCGGCGCTCGTCGATCGAGAGGCCGGCGAACGGCTCGTCGAGCAGCAGCACGCGCGGGTTCTGCACCAGGGCCATGGCGATCTCGACGCGGCGGCGCTCGCCGTAAGCGGTCTCGGCGAGCGGACGCCGCGGCCAGGTGGCCGAGGCCGACGCGCTCCAGCGCCGCTTCCGCGCGCGCCGCCAAGTCGCGCTCGCCGGGCGAACGGCGCGAGCGGGTTCCAGCGCTCCCGGCGCACGCCCAGGAGCGAGAGCATGACGTTGTGCAGGAGCGTGTTGCGCTGAAAGAGGGTGATGATCTGGAACGTGCGCGCGAGGCCCAGATGCGCGCGCATGCGCGCGGGCAGGCGCACGAGCTCGCGATCGAACAGCGCGATCGAGCCGCCGTCGGGCTCGAGCTCGCCGGCGATGAGGTTGAACAGCGTCGTCTTGCCGGCGCCGTTGGGGCCGATGATGAGGCGGCGCTCGCCCGGCTCGACGGCGAGATCGACGGCGGCGGTGACGCGCAGGCCGCCGAAGGATTTCTCGAGCGCGCGGATGGTGAGCGCGCTCATCGCTCGCCTTTCGCCGCGACGGGCGCGGGCCGCGGGCGCAGCGCGCGCACGCCCCAGCGCGCGAGCCGCACCGAGCCCGGCACGAACCCTTCCGGCATGAAGATGACGATGGCGACGAAGATCGCGCCAAGCACGAAGTTCCAGCGCTCGATATAGGCGCTCGCCACGTTCTTCATGATGACGACGAGCGCCGCGCCCGCGATCGGCCCCAAAAGCGTGCCCGAGCCGCCCGAGATCACCATGAGCAGCGCCTCGGCCGAGGCCGAGAGCTGGATCGATTGCGGGCTCATGAACTCGTTGTAATAGAGGAACAGCAACCCGGCGACGCCGCTCAGGAAACCCGAGAAGAGGCAGGCATAGAAGCGGATGAGCCAGACGTGATAGCCCAAGGCCGTCATGCGGCGCGGCTGGTCGCGCGTGCCCGAGAGGCTCACGCCGAAGGACGAGCGCGTGAAGATGAAGACGGCGAGCACGGACAGCAGGAACGTCGCGAGCGTCGCGTAATAGAATTCGGGCGCGCCGTCCAACGAGATGCCGAACGGCGCCGGCCGCGCGCTGACATTGATGCCGTTGTCGCCGTTGGTGAGGCTGAGCCAGCGATAGGCCAGGCCCCACAGGATCTGGCCGATGGCGAGCGTGATCATGACGAAGCCGATGCCGGTCGCGCGCAGCGCCAGCGCCGCGAAAAGCGCCGTGCCGACGAGCGTCGACGGCGAGCGCGCCGATGATCGCCACGCCGTGCCCGTAGCCCGCCTGGAGCAGGATCGCCGCGGCATAGGCCGCGAGCCCCAGAAGCCCGGCATGGCCCAACGACACGAGCCCGGCATAGCCGACGATGACGTTGAGGCCGAGCGCGAACACGGCGTAGAGCAGGATCTGGCTCGCGACGTTGATGAAATACGTATCGCCGAGCCACAGCGGCAAGGTCGCGAGCGCCGCCACGGCCACGAGCGCGGCGATCCCTCGCGCGCTCACGGCGCGTGCCTGCCGAACAGTCCGCGCGGACGCACCGCCAGCATCAGCACCATCGGCAGGAACAGCACGAAATAGGCGAGCTCCGGCAGGAGCGCCTGGCCGAAATTGTAAAGGAACGCGACGATGAAGCTGCCGACGAAGGAACCGACCAGGCTGCCGGTGCCGCCGAGGATGACGACGACGAGCGCCAGCGGCAGCATCTCGTTGTCGAGGCCCGGATATACCGAAAGGATCGGCCCGGCGATGATGCCGCCGAAGCCGGCAAGCCCGGCGCCGAGGCAGAACACGAGGGTGAAGAGGCGCGACACGCGGATGCCGACGACGCGCGCCATGTCGGGATCATCGACCCCGGCGCGGATCATGGCGCCAAGCCGCGTGCGCTCGAGCAGGAGCCAGAGCGCCAGCGCCACGACGAGCGCGATGACGATGACGGCGAGGCGATAGATCGGGAACGGCACGCCGAAGATGCGCGTGCCGCCGCGCAAGCCCTCGGGCGTCGCCACCGACATCGGATCGCCGGTCCATTCCATGAGGCAGAGATCGGCGACCATGAACGAGATGCCGAGCGTCACCAGCACCTGCGCCAGCTCGTTGCCGGCGAGCCGCCGCAGCAGCAGGCGCTCGATGACGCCGCCGAGAAGCGCCGTGAGGAGCGCGGCCAAGAGCGCCGAGAGCCAGAAATCGAGATGCCCCCAGATATAGAAGCTCGCGCCGAAATAGGCGCCCAGCATGAAGAGCGAGCCGTGCGTCAGGTTCGGGATGCGCATCAGGCCGAAGATGAGCGAGAAGCCCGACGACAGCAGGAACAGGAGCCCGCCGAGTGCCACGCTGTTGATCGCCAGCAGGATATAGAGGTTCATCGGCAGCGGGGCGCGGCGGAAACTCAGGCTTTGAGCGGCGGGAAGTCGCGCGAATAGACCGGCTGCGCCAGGACCTTCTTCTCGTCGTAGGGCCAGAACTGGCCCACGTCGTGATAGGTCTTGATCGTGGTGTTGACGAGCGCGCCGTCCTTCTTCTCCATCTTGCGGATGAAGATGTCGCCGATGACGTTGCCGAAATGATCAAAGCGCACCGGCCCGCGCAGCGTCTCCTTGAGCTCGACCGCGCGCAGCGCCGTGATGAACGCGTCCTTGTCGTCGGTCTTGCCGCCGGTCTTCTTCAGCGCCTCTTCGATGATCTGGCCGTTGAGCCAGAGGAGTGCGGCGTACTGGCCGACCGGGACGTTGTATTCCTTCTTCATGACGGCGAGGAAATGCTCGTTGGCCGCGTTCTTGAGATCGGACGGTATAGGGCGCGGCGGTGATCATGCCGATCGCCTCGTCGCCGAAGCTCTTGAGCAGCGCGTCGTCGCCCGCCGTTTCGCCGCCGAGCACCGGGAATTTGAGGCCGGCATCGGCATACTGCTTCATGAACTTGACCGGCGCGCCGGAGGCGAAGCCCTGGCACCACGGCGTCGCACTCGCTGATCTGCGCGATATAGGGGGTGTAGTCGGCGGTGCCGAGCGGCGGCCAGAGCTTCTTCAGAACCTTGCCGCCGGCATCCTCGAACACCTGCTGGAAGCCGCCCATCTGCTCGTAGCCGAAGGCGAAATCCTCGGCGATGCAGATGACGCGTCTTGAACTTCAGCTCCTTGGCGGCGTAGTCGGCCAGGGGCTTCATCGCCTGCGAGGAGGTCGCGGACGCGCGCAGGAAATAGGGATTGGGCTTCCTCTGCGTCATGTCCTCGGCGGCGGCGAGGCTCAAGGTCGGGATCTTGTGCTGCGCGATGTAATCGGTGATGGCGAGAAGCTCGAACGCCGCCAAGGGCCCGGTGATGACGTCGACATGGTCGCGCTCGACCAGCTCCTGCACCTTGTTCTTGGCGCCGGCCGGATTGCCGCCGGTATCGGCGACGATGAGCTCGACCTTGCGCCCGGCCAAGGTCATGTTGCGGTCCTTGAGGAACGCGGTGAGACCCTGCTCCATCTGGATGCCGCCCTCGGCGAGCGGGCCGGTCTTCACGTTCATGAGGCCGAGCCGCAAAGGCTGCGCTTGCGCGAGCGCGACGCGCGGCAGCGCCGCCGTTGCCGCGGCGGCGGCCCCTGCGAGCACGATGGTGCGGCGGTCGAAATTCTTGGCCATGACGTTTTCTCCCGTTGGCGCGGCTGGACACCGCTTGCTTAAGAGCGCGGAGAATAACGCGGGGCCTGCCCCGGCGCACTAGCGATGAGGCGTTGCGCTTTCAGCCGAGCGCACGCGCCGTCCTGCAAACCCCTACCCTCGGCGGCAAAACCACCTTAAGTTTGCCGCCAAGAACGGCAGAGCGAGGGGGCGACGCCATGAACCGGAGAAGCGCAAGCCGGCGGCGGCGGCGGATGGGATGGATGCTCGGCCTGGCGCTGGCCTGCGCCGCGCTGGCCGCGCCGCGGGCGGCGGCGGCCGATTTCAGTCCCGACATGACTGCCCTCATCGCCGCCGCCAAGGCCGAGGGCGGGCTCACGCTCTCGTGGGGCGAAGGCACGTTCGGCGGCACGCAGGGCGCGCCGCTCTACGAGCAGGCGATCAAGAGCGCGTTCGGCGTCGATCTGCCGATCCAGTTCACGCCCGGCAGCTCGATGCCGCAGGTCGGCAACGACATCGCCATGCGCCAGGCGGCGGGCCAGCCGTCGCCGACCGATGTCTATGTGGGTTATGCCGACGTGCTGTCGCGGCTCGTCCCGCGCAACCTGTTCCTCGCAGCGCCCTGGCAGAAGTATCCTGCCGGGGCGGATCGGCGACGGGATCGTCGATCTCGACGGCACAGCTCCTCAAGGTCATCACCGCGCTTCCCGGCATCGCCTACAACAAGGCGCTCGCGCCGTCCGAGCCGAAGCTCCTGACCGATCTCCTGAAGCCCGAATGGAAGGGCAAGATCGCGGCAACGCCGTATGCCGCCAATTTCGACGCGCTTGCCGCCAGCGACATGTGGGGCCACGACCGCGCGCTCGACTACGCGCGCAAGATGTCGGACCAGATCGCGGGACTGATGCGCTGCAACGAAGGCGAGCGGCTCGCCACCGGCGAGTTCCTCGCCTTCGCCATCACCTGCAACGGCACCGACTTCTTCGACATCGTGCGCAAGGGCGCGCCGATCGTGCAGATCCCGCCGGCGGATTTTCCGGCGCTCGGATATTTCTATCTCGGCGTGCCGAAGAACGCGCCCCATCCCAACGCCGGCAAGCTCTACGCCGCCTTCATGATGACGAAGGAGGGCCAGGCGCTCATCCGCCAGACCTGGGAAATGGACAACGACCTCTTCCCCGAGACGAAGGCGCACCAGCTCGTCGCCGATCTCGAACGCGAGCGCGGCCAGAAATTCGTGCGCATCGACGTCGCCTGGTACGCCCAGCATCCCGAAGCCTATGAGGCGTGGAAGGAGATCGACAAGATCTTCACCGCGAAGAAGTGACGAGCGCGCCGCCCGCCCTCGCCCTTCCCTTCAAGGACGGCGGCAAGGCCAGGAGGCGGGTCCGCCGCATCGACCCCTGGTCGGCGGCGATGGTCGGCGCGGTCGCGCCACGAGCGCGCTCATCGTCGTGATGCTGCTCGTCGTGGTGTGGTTGGGATTCCGCGTCGGCGATGTCGGCGATCCGGCCGCGCACCTGGCGCTCGGCAATTACCGCGCCATCTTCGCCGACAGCGCGCTCTATGCCGTGCTCGCCGACACGGTGTCGTTCGCGCTCGTGACGCTCGCGGTGAGCCTCGCCTTCGGCGTGCCGCTCGCCTGGCTCGTCGAGCGCACCGACCTCAAGGGCAAGACCGCGATCTTCACCCTGATGACGGTCGGCCTGCTGCTGCCGGGCTTCGCCTCGGCGATGGGCTGGCTCTTCCTGCTGCATGCGCGGATCGGGCTGTTGAACGCGTGGCTCGAGCGCGCGCTTGGCCTGCACGGGCCCGTCTTCGACATCGCGACCATGGCCGGCATGGGCTGGGTCCAGGGGCTCAACCTGGCGCCCGTCTCGTTCATCATGTCGGCGGCCGTGTTTCGCGCCATGGACCCGGCGCTCGAGGAGGCGGCCGAGATCGCCGGCGCGAATTTCGTGCGCACGCTCGCGCGCGTGACCTTGCCGCTCGCCGCGCCCGGCATCGTCGCCGCCGCCATCTATATCTTCACCATCGGCTTTGCCGCGTTCGACGTGCCGGCGATCATCGGCTGGAGCGCGCGCCGCTTCACGTTTTCGACATATCTCGTGCTGCAGCTCGATTCGACGAGCGGGCTGCCGCAATACGGGCTGGCCGCGGCGCTGTCGAGCTTCCTCATCGTCATGGGCGTCGGCCTCGCTTCGCTCTATGGCCGCATCCAGGGCGAGGCGCACCGCTACCAGGTCGTAACCGGCAAGGCCTATCGCCCGCGCATCGCGCGGCTCGGGCGCTGGGCGATCCCGGCCTGGGGCTTCGTCGCCGCATATCTGCTGTTGAGCCAGATCGTGCCGCTCGTGCTCGTGGCCTGGGCCTCGCTCCTGCCGTTCTTCCAGCTGCCGAGTGACGCGGCGCTGAAAAGCGTCTCGCTTGCGCAGTATCTGTCATTGCCGTGGGCCTTGGCGCGCGAGGGGATCGCCAACACCGCGATCCTCATGGTGGCGACGCCGACGCTGACCCTGGCGCTGAGCGTGGCCTTCTCGTGGGTCGTCTTGCGCACGCGCATCCGCGGCCGCGCCGTCTTCGACGTGGTCGCGTTCCTGCCGCACGCCGTGCCCAACATCGTGTTCGGCGTGGCGGCGCTCCTCATCGCCCTCTTCTGGTTCGGGCGCGCGCTGCCGCTCTTCGGCACGGTCACGATCCTGCTCATCGTGTTCGTCGTGGCGCGGCTGTCCTATGGCACGCGCATGACCAACAGCGGCCTCATCCAGATCCACCGCGAGCTCGAGGAGGCGGCGACGGTGAGCGGCGCCGGCACCGGCGGCATCATGCGCCGCGTGCTCGTGCCGCTGCTCGCGCCGACCTTGCTCTATGCGTGGCTGTGGATCGCGCTGCTCGTCTTCCGCGAGCTGACGCTCGCCGTCGTGCTGACGACGCGCGCCAACATGACGCTGCCGTTCGTGGTGTGGAGCCTGTGGCTCAACGGCGGCTTGGGCCAGGCCTCGGCGCTCGCGTTCCTGATGCTGCTGATGATGCTGCCGCTCGTCGCGCTCTACTGGCTCATCGCGCGCCGGCGCGGGATTCTGGCGCAGCAGTAGCTCGGACGCCGGCCGGCAGATCGAGGCCGGCCAACCGCTTCGGGTTTCAGCCGAAATTCTTCTCGGCAAAACGCCAATCGACGAGCTTATCCAACCAGGCCGCTATGTAATCGGCCCGGCGATTCTGAAAATCGAGATAGTACGCGTGCTCCCACACGTCGAGCGTGACGAGCGGTTTCTTGCCGTCGACGAGCGGCGTGTCGGCGTCGGCGGTGACGGCGATCTGGAGTTCGCCCTCTTTGTCGGCGACGAGCCACACCCAGCCGCTGCCGAACTCGCCGATGGCCGCCTTGGTAAATTCAGTGCGGAAATCTTTGAAACCTCCGAACGCACCCTCGATCGCCTGCTTGAGCTTGCCGGCCGGTTCGCCGCCGCCCTTGCCGCCATGCTCAGCCAGTAGAAATTGTGGTTCCACACTTGCGCTGCATTATGGAAGACGGACGCCGTCTTCGGGTCCTTGGCTGTCAGCTGCACGATGTCCTCGAGCGACCGGCCGGCGAGCGCAGTGCCCGCGACGAGTTCGTTCAGGGTTTTGACGTAACCGGCATGATGCTTGCCGTAGTGGAAAGAGACGGTTCGGGCCGAGATGACCGGCTCGAGCGCGTTCTCGCCATAGGGCAGCGGCGGCAGGCTGAGGATGGTCGCTTTATCCAGAACCATCTGCATCGGAAGTTCCTCCTTGGATTGGGGTTGGCGGTGATCTTCCGTGGCTTTGGCGCAATGCGGCAGGACCGGAATCTACTCAGGGCGGGCTCTGCGCTGCAGGTGCTGCGCGCGTGGTGCCGTCGATGCGAATAGGAACGGCCGAGGCTGCGCTGTGCCGCCTCGGCCGCTCTACGGTTCAAGAACGCGGGAGCCAATCAAGTCCGGATCGACCGGCTATTGCCCCCAGGTGTGAACCACTGTCCGGGTGGTGCGATTGATGACGACCGGGTTGTTGTTGATGATGCTGTAGCTGTAGTGGTCGGCATCGGGGACCTGCGATCGTCTCGGGCAGCGGGTACACCGTGACGGTGCTCGGCAGCACCATGCCGACGTTCGGGTTCAAGCTCGGATCGCTGAACGAGCTGTAATGCTGGGTCGTCGAGTACGCGCGGATCGCGCTTCCTTGATCCGTCGTCCAGGTCGTAGTGGTGGTCGTTGACGTCTGGGCCGAGGCCAGCGAGACCGCCGCCAAAAACACGGATGTGGTGACGATCGAAAACAGTGATTTTCTCATCGGAGTATCCTCTTGCCGGCATGGGTTCAAAAAAAGCCCCACCGCCCGGAGGAACGGCAGCACCGAGCGCAGGTCGCGGGATCAATCTCGGGGGAGTTGATCGCCTGCCACGTTGGTCGCACGACGCGCGACCGCATAGGCTCGGAATGTACTTATTCAGCTTCCTGCTGCGCGGAACGATGGCGGGGACGCTGCCGCCTGCGGCGTCGCGATGCCATGATGCAGCCGTCGCTGAACGACACCGCTGGGCTCACGAGATGACGGCGCGCGGCGATCGGCCGATCAATGGAAGTGCATGCCAAAATAGCCGGCGACAAAAACGACCACGACGATGACGCCGATAACGGTGAAGATGTTCATCTTGCTGCTCCGCTCGACCGCACTTCGGTCGATTGCCCACGTTAAGGGCAACCGAGCGGGGGAGGCAGGCTCGGAAATTACCCATCCGATGAATCACGCCGTCATTGCGAGGAGCGCAGCGACGAAGCAATCTTCCAGGGATTGCTTCGCTCCGCTCGCAATGACAATCGGGGAAAGTGCTCCGACTTTGCTGGATCGGACTCTATACCCCGGTCGGGCGCGCGAGGTGCTTGGGATAGTCCCAGCGCGTCGGCTCGCGCCCCTCGGCGAGCGCGCGCAGGTCGCGCTCCCACAGCTTGCGCAAGAGCGCGATGGCGCGGTCGGAGCGGCCGAGAGCATTCGGCGCCGCGATCGACGATGGCGCCCTGGCCGACTTGCGCCACGTGGTCCTGGATGCCGAGGAAATCGGGCCGGTCGGCGGCGTCGTGCAGCTTCATCTTGCCGGCGAGGATCGCGGCTGCCACGTCTTCCGCCGGCGGCAGGGCGGCGAGGCGCTTTTCCGCCTCGGCGCGGCGCGCGCGATACTGCGCGATCGCCGCATCCGGTAATGCCAACCGTTCGACGATGAAGGTCTTGTGCCGGTCGTCGTCGAGCGGCACGCGCCAGGAGATGTAGATGCGCCACTCGGTCTCGGCCGGGTCGTCGCGCGGCAGCGACATGCTCAGCATGTTGGGCAGCATCAGATGCTGCTCGCGCCTCGTTCCATCGGAGCGGATGCCGTAGGCGACGAGGCCATAGGGCCGCTCCTCGGCCTCGATGCGCGGCACGTCGCGGTTCAATTCCTCGAAATGGGTGCGGCGGTGCGTGAACGGCAGGTGCGCCTCGTCGACGCCGTTCTCGATGTTCTGATAATAGTTGCACAGGCGCGTGTAGCAATTGGCGTTGAGCACGCCGCCCGGCGCCTCGAACTCGGGAAAGAGCGGCGGCGCGGGCGCCGGTCCCGCGCCCATGAAGACGAAGATCAAGCCCAGATATTCGTGCGTCGGATAGGCCCTGATCCGCACCTTGTCGCAGAACGCCTCGTCGAGCTCGGCCGGCTGCTCGAGGCAGCGCCCGTCGGCCGCGTATTTCCAGCCGTGATAGAGACAGCGGATGGCGTCGCCTTCGACATAGCCCGCCGACAGCATCGTGCGGCGGTGGGCGCAGCGCTGCGCCACGGCGTGCGGCACGCCGCTGTCGCCGCGATAGAGCGTGAAATCCTCGCCCATGATGCGCACGGGCAGCGCCTGGCCCACGGCAAGGTCCTGCGCGCGCCAGACCGGGTGCCAGAAGCGCCGCATGTAGGTCCCGGCAAGCGTGCCGGGCCCGGTCAGCGCCACCTCGCTCCAGTCGAACTTGCGCCGCGCCTTGCGCGGCAAGGTGCCGGTATCGGGCATGAGCTCGCCCTCCTCTTCGCCAGCTTGAATGATAGCGCGGCTCAGGCGGGCGGCGAGCGGAACATGCGGGCGAGGTCGGAGCCGCGATAGGGCTTGCTGATGAAGGCGAAATCATCGCTGCCGTGATCGGACGCAAGCGCCGCGCTGGCATAGCCCGAGGCGAGCACGACGCGCAGGTCCGGGCGCAGGCGCATCGCCTCGCGCGCGAGATCGACGCCGCTCATGCCGCGCGGCATGACGATGTCGCTGAACAGGAAGTCGATCTCCGCGCCGCGCCGCAGCACCGCGAGTGCGGCGGGCCCGTCGCCCGCCGTCAGCACGCGGTAGTCGAGGCTCTTCAGCGTTTCGACCGCGAGCCGCAGCACGTCGGGGTCGTCCTCGACGACGAGCACCGTGCCGTTGCCGCGGTGCGCCGCCGCGGCGCGCGCGGCCGCGCGCGGAGGGTTGCGTCCCGGCCGGCGCATCGAGCGCCGGCAACAGCACGGACACGCTGCTGCCGCGGCCGGCGGCGCTTGCGAGCGTCACCGCGCCGCCCGACTGCGTGACGAAGCCATAGACCTGGCTCAAGCCGAGGCCGCTGCCGAGCCCCACGGGCTTGGTCGTGAAGAACGGCTCGAAGGCGCGCGCGAGCGTCTCGGGCGACATGCCCATGCCGGTGTCGGCGACGGTGATGCGCACGTAAGGGCCCGGCCGCACGCCGGCCTCCGCCGCCGCGGCCGCGTCGAGCGCGGCGTTCGCCGTCGCGATCGTGAGCTTGCCGCCCTTCGGCATGGCGTCGCGCGCGTTCATCACGAGATTGAGCAGGCTCGCCTCGAGCTGCGCCGCATCGATCAGCACCGGCAGCAGCAGCGGATCGAGCGCCAGATCGAACTCGACCGTCTCGCTGCACACGCGCCGCAACACGGCCTCGAAGCTGCCGATGAGGCCGTTGATGGCGTGCGGCTCGGGATGGAGCGACTGGCGCCGGGCGAAGCTCAGGAGCTGCTGCGTCAGGCGCGCGCCGCGCTCGGCCGCGGCCTGCGCGTTGGCGGCGAAGTGCAGCACGCGCTCGTGCTCCTCGGGGCGCTGCTGGATCAGCTCGAGGCTGCCGGAAATCACCGTGAGCAGGTTGTTGAAGTCGTGCGCGATGCCGCCGGTGAGCTGGCCCACCGCCTCCATCTTCTGCGACTGGAAGAGCGCCTGGCGCGTGTGCTCCAAGGTTTCCTGCGCCGCGCGCCGCTCGCTCGCGTCGCGCGTCACCTTGGCGAAGCCGAGCAGCCGCCCGTGCGGGACCGCGGATCGCCTCGATCACGGCGTTGGCCCAGAAGCGCGTGCCATCCTTGCGGATGCGCCAGCCCTCGCCCTCGAACTTGCCGCGCGCGAGCGCTTCGGCGAGCGCGCGCTCGGGCACGCACGCGGCGCGATCCTCATCGGTGTAGAAGACCGAGAAATGCCGGCCGATGATCTCGGACGCGGCGTAGCCCTTGATGCGCTCGGCGCCGGTGTTCCAGTTGGCGACGCAGCCGGCGGTGTCGAGCATGTAGATCGCGTAATCGGTGACGGCATCGACCAGAATTTCGAAACGGCGGTCGCCGCTGACCGATTCCACCGCCTCGGTGGTTTCCGTCATTGTCTCCACACTCCGCGGTTCGGGGCGCGCCTTGCGGGCGGCTCGCTGCTGCCCACCCCCTCCCGGCGTCTTTTGCGATCTCATGGCATTTTATGGAACGCGGCGCGGAGGTCCATGATTTTCCCTATGCCCGACCCGCAAGAGCTAGGGATAACTCGGTGCTTAACTGCGCCCGAGTCGCGCCTCGATCGCATCCCACACGCGCGCCTCGAGGCGCACGCCGTCGAGCCGGTTGATTTCCTGCAATCCGGTCGGCGACGTAACGTTTATCTCGGTCAAATGTTCGCCGATCACGTCGATGCCGACGAAGACGAGGCCCTGCTCTTTCAAGGTCGGCCCGAGTGCGGCGCAGATCTCGCGCTCGCGCGCCGTGAGCGTCGTTTTGACGGCGCGCCCGCCGACATGGAGATTGGCGCGCGCCTCGCCCGCGGCGGGGACTGCGGTTGACGGCGCCCGCGGCCTCGCCGTCGATCAGCACGATGCGCTTGTCGCCCTGGCGCACCGCCGGCAGGTAGCGCTGCACCATGACCGGCTCGCGGTAGAGGAGCGTGAACATTTCCAGGAGCGCATTCATATTCTCGTCGTCGGGCTTGACGCGGAATACGCCCGCGCCGCCATTGCCGAAGAGCGGCTTCAGGATGATGTCGCCGTGCGCCGCGCGGAAGGCGGCGATCTCGTCGCGGTCGCTCGGTGATGAGCGTCGGCGGCATCAGGCCGGGAAAGCGCGTCGCCACCAGCTTCTCGGGCGAATTGCGCACCGCGACCGGGTCGTTCACCACCAGCACCTTGTCGCGCACGTGCTCCAAGAGATGCGTCGCGGTGATGTAGGCCATGTCGAAGGGCGGGTCCTGCCGCATCAGGATCACGTCCATCGTCGCGAGATCGAGCTTTTCGTAGGCGCCGAGCGTGAAATGGCGGCCCTGCTCGCGCCGCACCTCGAGCCGGCGCGCCTTGGCGGCGAGCGCGCCGTCGAGCAACGCAAGGTGGCGCGGCAGATAATGGTGGAGACGATGGCCGCGCGCCTGCGCCTCGAGCGCCAGAACGAACGTCGAGTCGGCATCGATGTTGATCGAGTTCGATCGGGTCCATCTGGATCGCGACGGCAAGCGCCATGAGGGCAGTATCGCCTAGGGCGGTCCGATTTGGAACAAGCGGCCGCTATTTCAGCGGCGTCACGTCGATCTCCTGGCGCGGCGTCGGCGTGGTGACGGCGTCGTCCGACGCGCCGGGAGACGTGGGCGAAGCGGCCGCGGCGGGCGCCGCAGCGCCGCCGGCGGGCGGCGGCGTCGAGGACGCGGTCTCGGGCTGCGGCGGCTCGCCGCTCCTGATGCGCACGTAGGAGACGACGCGCTTCACGTCGCCGATGTTGCGGGCGTGATCGACCACGCGGTCGAGCTCGGCCTTGCTGCGCGCCGTGCCGATGACGTAGACGACGCCCTTGACCGTGGTGATCGTGTAGTTGATCTCGCGCACGTCGCCGTCGGCGATGAGCTGGGTCTTGAGCTTGCTGGTGATGGTGGTGTCGCCCATGTCCTGCACGAAGCCTTCGTCGGGCCCGACCTGGATCTCGTCGTACACTTCCTTGACGCCGTCCACCTGCCAGGTGCGCTTCACCGCCTCGGCGCGCCAGTCGTCGCTCGACACCGTGCCGGTGATGAGGACGCGGCCCTCATAGACCGTGCAGTTGAGATCGTCGTTGAGCTTGAGGTTGTAATTCTTCCACGCCTGCGCGACGGCGGCCTGGACGCCGGCGTCGTGCGCGGTATCGCTGAGCGAGCGTTCCTGCGCCGCGACGGCATAGCCGCCGCCCGCGGCGCCGGCGCCGATGGCGAGAATGCAGCCCGAAAGCGAAGCGGCGCCGGCGCCCGCAAGCGCGGTGACGACGAGCGCGGCGGCAAGGGAAGGTCGGGACAAGGCGCTTTCTCCTGCGGATGTTCCGGCTGATTCTGGCGCGCGGGTCACGTCGGGGAAAGGGCGCCTTTGCGGCGATTTCGTGGCACGGCCTCGCCCCCCTCGCCTCACTCGATGCGCCAGGCATCGGCCAGATGGCGCGGCAGGCGCCGCGGCCTGACCAGCATCACGTCGAAGCGCGCATCGAGATGGGCGAGATCGGGCCGCGCCAGCAGGAAATGCTCGAACGCGCGGGCGATGCGGCGGCGCTGGCGCCCGGCCACGGCCTGGCCGGCCGCCGCGAAATCGGCGCGCGCCTTCACCTCGACCGCCGCCAGCACCCGGCCGCGGCGCACGATCAGGTCGATCTCGCCCGACGGCACGCGAAAGCGCCGCGCCAGCACGCGATAGCCGCGCAAGCGCAGATGCCAGAGACAGATGAGCTCGGCGGCGCGGCCGCGGCGCTCGGCGCGCAGGCGCGCCGCGGTCATGGCTCGCGCCCCGCGAGCGCGAGCGCGCGCTGATAGACGGCGCGGCGCGGCAGGCTCAGCGCGCCGGCCACCGCGGCGGCGGCATCCTTGATGCTGAGCCGCGCCAGTGCTGCCGTGAGCGCCGCATCGATCGCTGCCGCCGACGCCTCCTCGGCGGCCGCGGGCGGGCCGACCAGCAGCACGAGCTCGCCCTTGGGCGGACCCGCTTCGCGGTAGTGCGCGGCGAGTTCGGCGAGCGGCGCGCGCCGCACCTCCTCGTACAGCTTGGTCAGCTCGCGCGCCGCGGCGGCCGGGCGGTCGCCGAGAACCGCCGCCATGTCGGCCAGCGACGCGGCCAGGCGCGGCGCGCTTTCGAAGAAGACGAGCGTCGCCGGCACGGCGCGCAGCTCGACGAGCGCGCGGCGCCGCGCCTCGCCCTTGGGCGGCAGGAACCCGGCGAAGAAGAAGCGCTCGCACGGCAGGCCCGAGAGCACGAGCGCCGCGAGCGGCGCCGAGGCGCCCGGCACGGACGTGACGGAGATGCCGCGCGCCAGCGCCTCGCGCACGAGCTTGAAGCCCGGATCGGAGACGAGCGGCGTCCCGGCATCGGAGACGAGCGCCACGCGCGCGCCGCCTTCGAGCCGCGCGATGAGTTTGGGCCGCATCGTTTCGGCATTGTGCTCGTGATAGGGGACGCGCTCGGTCGCGATGGCGTAATGCGCGAGCAATTTCCGCGAGACGCGCGTGTCCTCGCAGGCGACGAGATCGGCGGCGGCGAGGACGCTGAGCGCGCGCAGCGTGATGTCCGCGATATTGCCGATCGGCGTCGCGACGAGATAAAGGCCCGGCGCGAGCGCCGCCCGTTCGTCGGGTTTACTTCCCGCCGGGCTGTCTCTACGCTTTCGGCCTTTCCCGTCGAGGGACATCGCGCGTGTCGGTCTCGCGTCTGAGCTCGCACTTTCGGACTGCGGCGTTCCTTGCCGCCATATTGGCGCTTGCCGGCTGCGGAGGGAAGAAAGCGCAGCCGCTGCCCGCGGCGGAGGCGCCCGCCACGGCGGCGCCCTCGCTCGTGGCACCCGCCGGTGACGTCGGCGCCGATCCCCACGACCGAGACGCCGCAACCGTCCGGGGCGGCCGGGCATCATGTCGAGGTGGCCCTGCTGCTGCCGCTGTCGGGCTCGGCCGCATCCTTGGGGCAGGCGATGCTCGATGCGGCGCAGATGGCGCTGTTCGAGACCGGCAACGACCAGCTCGAGCTTCTGGTGCGCGACAGCGGCGGCAACGCGACGGCGGCGGCGGCAGCGGCGCACGCGGTGATCGACGGCGGCGCGAAGCTCATCCTCGGACCCCTTCTTTCGAGCGAGGTCGAGGCGGTGAAGCCGATCGCGCAAGGGGCGGGCGTGCCGCTCGTCGCGTTCTCGACCGCGACGCAGCTCGCCGGCAACGGCACCTGGCTTCTGGCGTTCGATCCGCGCCAGGAGATCCAGCGCGTCGTCGCCTTCGCGCATGCGCATGGCAGGAACCGCTTCGCCGGGTTGGCGCCGGCCTCGGCCTATGGCGACCTCGCCGCGGCGGCCTTGAAGGATTCGGTGCAGATCGTGGGCGCGAGCCTCGGGCCGATCGCGCGCTACGATCCCGCCGCCGCGAACCTCGCGCCGACGGTGCAGAACTTCGCGGGCCAAGGCAGCTTCGATGCCGTGCTCCTGGCCGAAGGCGGCACGCGATTGAAGGCGCTGGCGCCGCTCCTGCCGTATTACGGCGTCGATCCCGACCAGGTGAAATTCCTGGGCACCGGCCTGTGGGCCGACCAGAGCGTCGGCACCGAGCCCGCGCTCGAAGGCGGCTGGTACGCGGCGCCGGCGCCGCAGGCGCGGCAGGATTTCGAGAAGCGCTTCGTGGCACTCTACAAGCACCCGCCGCCGCTCCTCGCCACGTTGGGCTATGACGCGACGGCGCTCGCCTCGGTCCTCGCGCGCGCGCCCTCCGGGCCCGATTTCTCGGTCGCCGCCCTCACCAACGCGAGCGGCTTTGCCGGCCTCAACGGAATTTTCCGGCTGCTCCCCGACGGCATCACCGAGCGCGGCCTCGCCGTCCTCGAAATGCACCGCACCGGCAGCACCGTCGTCGATCCCGCGCCGCAGACGTTCCAGAAACAGCAATTCTGAGATGCGCACCGCCGGCGTCGACGGCTGCAAGGGCGGCTGGATCGCCGTCATCGTCGACGACCGAAGCGCGCCCGAGTACCGCATTCTGCAACGGGCGGACGAGATCGGCGGCATCGAAGCCGATCGCATCCTGATCGACATCCCGATCGGCTTGCCGGACACGGGACGCCGCGCCAGCGACATCGCGGCGCGAAAACTTCTGGGCGAGGCGTGGCCCCGACTCTTCGTCGATGTCCGCCGCCCGTTGCTCGCGTTCGCCGATTACGACGCGGCCAATGCGTGGGCGAAGCAAGACGGCAACGGCATCTCGCGCCAGCTCTGGAACATCCTGCCGAAGATCGGCGAGGTCGATCGCTTCATCGCCCCGGCGATGCAGGATCGCATTCTCGAAGCGCACCCCGAACTTGCCTTCGCGCGGCTGCACGGCGGCGCGGCGGTGCGCGAGGGCAAGAAGACGCGAACGGGTCTCGCCATCCGCGCCGGTCTGCTGCGCAAGGCGGGATTCGCCGAGCTCGAAGACTGGGTGCGCTTCGTTGCGCGGCAGCGGCGCGGGAGCGGATGATCTGCTCGATGCGTGCGCGCTTGCGCTCGCGGCGCGCGCGCCGAAGCGGGTCGCGTGCGCGCACGAGACCGACGTGCGCGGCCTCGCCATGGACATCTGGTACTAGGCGAGGAGCCGCGCGAGCACGGCGTTGAGGCGCTGGCGCCCGGCATCGGTCGCAACGAGGCGGTGCTCGTCGAGCGCGAGGAAACCGCCATCGATCAGATCATCGAGCGTTTGGCGATCGAGCGCGTCGATGATGTCGGCGCCGAGCGCCGCGCGAGACCGCGCGCGCGAAATCCCCTCGGTCAGGCGGAGCCCCATCATCAGGAATTCCTCGCGCCGTTCGCGCGCGCCCAAGGGCACGCTCTCCTCGGTCGCGTCGCCCGACTCTTCGACGGCGGCGAGCCAGGATTCCGGCGCGCGGCGCTGGCGCGCGGCGTAGCGCGCGCCGCCGGCGCCGAAGCGGCCGTGCGCGCCGGGGCCGATGCCGACATAATCATCCGAGCGCCAATAGACGAGATTGTGCCGGCATTCCGCGCCCGGCCGCGCGTGGTTCGAGATCTCGTAAGCGGGAAGGCCGGCGCGCAGGAGCCGCTCCTGCGTCGCCTCGTAGAGCGATCCGGCGAGCTCGTCGTCCGGCAGCGCGAAATCGCCGCGCGCATGCGCCGTGTGGAAACGCGGTGCCCGGCTCGATCGTGAGCTGGTAGAGCGACAGGTGATCGTCCGCCAGCGCGAGCGCCGCGTCGAGCTCGCGCCGCCACTCGGCGACGCCTTGGCCCGGACGCGCGTAGATGAGGTCGAACGAATAGCGCGCGAAGCTCCGCGCGGCGACGGCGACGGCGGCGCGCGCCTCGGCGGCGTCGTGGCCGCGGCCGAGGAATCCGAGCGCGCGGTCGTCGAGCGCCTGCACGCCGAGCGAGACGCGGTTGACGCCGGCGGCGCTGAAATCGGCGAGGCGCTGCGCCTCGACCGAGGTCGGGTTGGCCTCGAGCGTCACTTCGAGATCGGGTGCGACCTGCCAATAAAGCGCGGCGCGCTCGAGGAGCGGCGGCGACCGTCGCCGGCGCCATCAGCGACGGCGTGCCGCCGCCGAAAAAGACCGAGACGAGGCGGCGCCCGCGCGTCTTGGCGCCGTAATGGTCGAGCTCGCGCAGAAGCGCGCTGCGCCAGCGCGCGTCCTCGATCCCGGCGCGGACATGGCTGTTGAAGTCGCAATAGGGGCATTTCGACTTGCAGAACGGCCAGTGGACGTAGAGCGCGATCTCCTCGCTCACCCGGCGCCTCCGAGGCAGGCGGATGCGAGCTTGCGGAACGCGTCGGCGCGATGGCTCATGCGGTGCTTTGTCGCCGGGTCCATCTCGCCGAAAGTTTCCGCGAACCCTGCCGGCACGAAGATCGGGTCGTAGCCGAAACCTTTTGCGCCGCGCGGCGGAAAGACGAGGCGCCCCGCAACCTCGCCGGCAAAACATTCGACATGGCCGTCGGGCCAGGCGAGCGCCAGCGCCGCGACGAACGCGGCGGCGCGGTCCTTGCCTTCGAGCTCGCGCTCGACGCGCCGCATCGCCGCGGCGAAATCGCGCGCGGGACCGGCCCAGCGCGCGGAATAGATCCCGGGCGCGCCATCGAGCGCGGGCACGACCAGGCCCGAATCATCGGCCAAGGCGGGCAGGCCGCTGGCGCCGGCGACGGCGCGCGCCTTCAAGGCCGCGTTCTCGTCGAACGTCGGCGCCGGTCTCTTCGGGCTCGGGCACGCCGAGTTCGGCCGCGCCCGCCGTCGCGATGCCGTAGGGCGCCAGCAGATCGCGGATCTCGACGAGCTTGCCGGGATTATGCGTGGCGATCGCGAGTTTCGCGGCGGCGAGGCGGCGCGCCATCACGCCAGTCCCAGCGCCTTCTTTTGCAGCGCCAGCAAGCGCCCGATGCCGCGCCGCGCCAGCGCCAGCATGGCGGCGAATTCGCTTTCGGCGAAGACCGCCCCTTCGGCCGTCGCCTGCACCTCGACGATGCCGCCCGCGCCGGTGAGGACGAAGTTCGCATCGGCCTGCGCGGTCGAATCCTCGGCATAGTCGAGATCGAGCACCGGCACGCCGGCGACGACGCCGCACGACACCGCCGCCACGGCATCGGCGAGCGGCAGGCGCGGCAGGGAGCCCGCATCGACCAGCGTCTTCAACGCCAGCGCGAGCGCGACATAGCTGCCGGTGATGGCGGCGGTGCGCGTGCCGCCATCGGCCTGGAGCACGTCGCAATCGACGCGGAACTGGCGCTCGCCCAGGGCCGCGAGGTCGGTCACGGCGCGCAATGACCGGCCGATCAGGCGCTGGATCTCCTGCGTCCGGCCCGACTGCTTGCCGCGCGCCGCCTCGCGCTCGGTGCGCGTATGGGTCGAGCGCGGCAGCATGCCGTACTCGGCCGTGATCCAGCCGCGCCCGCTGTTGCGCAGGAAGGGCGGCACCTTGTCCTCGACCGAGACGGTGCACAAGACATGCGTGTCGCCGAAGCGCGCAAGGCACGAGCCTTCGGCATATTTCGAGACGCCCGGCTCGAGCGCGACGGGGCGCATCTCGTCGGGGGCGCGGCCGGAGGGGCGCGGCATTGCGTTTAATCCTTTGGAAAAGGCGCAAGCCTAGTGCGCAGGCGCCGCAGCGTAAAGCGCCGCCCGGTTGACGCTCTGGGGTACCCTGCCTACATTTTGGCGCGGCATGAGAGAGCCTGTGGCCAAGCCGCTCATCACCGAGCTCAACGATCGCAGCCGGGAAATCTTCCGGATGGTGGTGGACGCCTATGTCGAGACCGGCGACCCGGTGGGCTCGCGCACGCTGGCGCGCCGCGGCGGGCTCGATCTCTCGCCCGCGACCATCCGCAACGTGCTCGCCGATCTCGAAGAGGCGGGGCTGCTGTTCGCGCCGCACACCTCGGCCGGGCGGCTGCCGACCGAGGCGGGCCTGCGCCTGTTCGTGAGCGGCCTTCTCGAAGTGGGCGGCCTCACCGAGGACGAGCGCCGCAACATCGACGGACGGCTCGCCGGCTCGGGCAAGTCATTGGCGCAGGCGCTCGAAGAGGCGACGGCGACGCTGTCCGGCCTGTCGCGCTGCGCCGGCCTCGTGTTCGCGCCCAAGACCGAGGCGCGCCTGAAGCATATCGAGTTCGTGCCGCTCACCGGCACGCGCGCGCTCGTCGTCATGGTGACCGAGGACGGGCTGGTCGAGAACCGCCTCATCGACGTGCCGATCGGCACGCCGGCCGCGAACCTCGTCGCAGCATCCAACTACCTCAACGCGCGGCTCGTCGGCAGCACGATCGAGGAGGCGCGCCAGGCCGTCCTGGCCGACATCGAAGGGCGCCGCGCGCAGCTCGACGAGCTGACCGCGCGCGTGGTCGAGGCCGGGCTCGCGTCCTGGTCGGGCACCAGCGAGGAGGGCGTCCTCATCGTCAGGGGCCAGGCGCAGCTTCTGAACGACGTGACGGCGCTCGCCGATCTCGAACGGCTGCGCACGCTCTTCGACGTGCTCGAAACGCGCGAGGCGATGGTGCGCCTGCTCGATGCGGCGCGCGACGGCGAGGGCGTGCAAATCTATATCGGCGCCGACAATCCGCTGTTCGGCGTCGCCGGGTGTTCGATGATCGTGGCGCCCTATGGCAACGCGCGCGAGCAGGTGCTGGGCGCGATCGGCGTGATCGGCCCGACGCGGCTCAACTACGCGCGCATCATCCCGCTGGTCGATTACACCGCGAAGGTGATCGGCCGGCTCCTTGGATAACGGATCGGGACCCATGGCCGAGGACGATGACGGCGCCATCGGCGCCCCCGAAAATTCGCACGCGGAGCGAGCAGCGCGCCGACGAGCGCGTCGCGGCGCTCGAAGCCGAGCTCGCCGAGACGCGCGACAGGCTGTTGCGCGCGCTCGCCGAAACCGAGAACGTGCGGCGCCGCGGGCAACGCGAGCGCGAGGACGCGCAGCGCTACAGCGCGCAGAATTTCGCCAAGGACATGCTGAGCGTCGCCGACAATCTGCGCCGCGCGCTCGACAGCGTGCCGGGCGGCGCCGAGGACGGCGCCAGCCGCAACCTCCTGGTCGGCGTCGCCGCCACCGAGCGCGAGCTTCTCGCCACGCTCGAACGGCACGGCGTGCAGGAGGGTCGCGCCCGAGCCCGGCGACCGCTTCGACCCCAATCTGCACGAGGCGATGTTCGAGGTCGACGCCCCCGACCGACCGGCCGGCACCATCGTCCAGGTGCTTCAGCCCGGCTACGTCATCCACGACCGGCTGCTGCGGCCGGCCATGGTCGGCGTCGCCAAGGCCTCGGGCGCGCCGCGGCCAGCGGGTCGACGAGGTGGTTTAGGGCAACTCCCGCTCTCCCCGGAGGCGAGAGGAGTCCAGAAGCAGCCGACCGGCCCCTTGTGGCATTTTTGCCCGAGTCGCGCCCGTTGTAGAGCGGGGCGAGCCTTCATATATAAGCTGCAATTCACGAGGGATCCCTGGACCAACCGAGGGGGCGGGCGCAGTGCCTCCATGGGCTGCGCGGCCCTGCTGCACGAAGAGGTGGCTATGGCAAAGGTAATCGGCATCGATCTCGGCACGACCAATTCCTGCGTCGCCGTGATGGAGGGGAAGAACGCCAAGGTGATCGAGAACAGCGAGGGCGCGCGCACCACGCCCTCCCAGGTCGCCTTTACCGAATCGGGCGAGCGGCTGGTCGGCCAGGCGGCCAAGCGCCAGGCGGTGACCAACCCCGAGAACACGTTCTACGGCATCAAGCGGCTCATCGGCCGGCGCTTCGCCGATCCGATGGTCAAGAAGGAGGCGGAGCTCGTCCCCTTCAAGATCATCCCGGGCGACAATGGCGACGCCTGGGTCGAAAGCCGCGGCAAGAAATACGCGCCCTCGCAGATCAGCGCCTTCGTGCTGCAAAAGATGAAGGAGACCGCCGAGGCCTATCTCGGCGAGCCGGTCACCGAGGCGGTCATCACCGTGCCGGCCTATTTCAACGACAGCCAGCGCCAGGCCACCAAGGACGCCGGCAAGATCGCCGGGCTCGAAGTCCTGCGCATCATCAACGAGCCGACCGCGGCGGCGCTGGCCTACGGGCTCGAGCAGAAGAAGAACGGCACGATCGCGGTCTATGACCTGGGCGGCGGCACGTTCGACATCTCGGTGCTCGAGATCGGCGACGGCGTGTTCGAGGTGAAGTCCACCAACGGCGACACCTTCCTGGGCGGCGAGGATTTCGACAAGCGCATCATCGATTATCTCGCCGACGAGTTCAAGAAGGAGCAGGGCATCGACCTGCGCAGCGACCGGCTGGCGCTCCAGCGCCTGAAGGAGGCGGCGGAGAAGGCCAAGATCGAGCTGTCGTCCTCGATGCAGACCGAGGTCAACCTGCCCTTCATCACGGCCGACCAGCACGGGCCGAAGCACCTCAACATCAAGCTGACGCGGGCGAAGCTCGAGGCGCTGGTCGACGACCTGATCCAGAAGACGGTCGAGCCGTGCCGCAACGCGCTGAAGGACGCGGGCTTGAAGGCGTCGGAGATCAACGAGGTCATCCTGGTCGGCGGCATGACGCGCATGCCCAAGGTGATCGAGACGGTGAAGCAGTTCTTCGGGAACGAGCCCAACCGCTCGGTCAATCCCGACGAGGTGGTGGCGGTGGGCGCCGCGATCCAGGCCGGCGTCTTGAAGGGCGAGGTGAAGGACGTGCTGCTGCTCGACGTGACGCCGCTGTCGCTCGGCATCGAGACCCTGGGCGGCGTCTTCACCCGGCTCATCGACCGCAACACCACGATCCCGACCAAGAAGAGCCAGATCTTCTCGACCGCCGAGGACAACCAGACCGCGGTCACGATCCGCGTGTTCCAGGGCGAGCGCGAGATGGCGGCCGACAACAAGCTCCTGGGCCAGTTCGACCTGGTCGGCCTTCCGTCGGCGCCGCGCGGCGTGCCGCAGATCGAGGTCACGTTCGACATCGACGCCAACGGCATCGTCAGCGTCCAGGCCAAGGACAAGGCCACCGGCAAGGAGCAGCAGATCCGCATCCAGGCCTCGGGCGGGCTGTCCGAAGGCGACATCGACAAGATGGTGAAGGACGCCGAGGCGCACGCCGAAGAGGACAAGAAGCGGCGCGAGCTGGTCGAGGCGAAGAACCACGCCGAGGCGCTCATCCACACCACCGAGCGCACGCTCACGGAGAATGGCGACAAGATCCCGGCGGCCGAGCGCGAAGCGGTCGAGGCCGCGATCCGCGACCTCAAAGCGGTGACGGGCGGCGAGGATGTGGGCCAGATCCGCGCGCGCACCGAAGCGCTGGCGCAGGTCTCGATGAAGATCGGCGAGGCCATGTACAAGGCGCAGCAAGGGGGCGCCGGCGGTGCCGCGCCGGGCGGCGGCGGCGGCGGCGATGCCGGCGGCGCCTCTGGCGCTGCGCCCGGCGCAGGCGAAGGCGGACCCGGCAACGAGAAGGTCGTCGACGCCGATTTCGAAGAGGTCGACGAGCGCAAGAAGCGCTCCGGCTGAGCTGGCCGCGCGCGGTAGAACAGGACCCGCCCCGGAGACCTTGTCGTCGGGGCGGTTCCATGAGGGAGATCGAAGTCGAGAGTTCGCAACGAGATGGCCAAGCAAGACTATTACGAGCTCCTTGGCGTGGCGCGGACCGCCGCGCCCGACGACCTCAAGAAGGCCTATCGCAAGCTCGCCATGCTGCATCACCCGGACAAGAACCCGGGCGACAAGAAGGCCGAGCAGAAATTCAAGGACATCAGCGAGGCGTATGACGTCCTGAAGGACGAGCAGAAGCGCGCCGCCTATGACCGCTTCGGCCACGCCGCGTTCGAGAATGGCGCCGGCCGGCCCGGCGCCGGCCCCGGCGATTTCGGCTTCGCCGCCGGGTTCGCCGACATCTTCGACGAGATGTTCGGCGAGTTCACCGGGCGGCGCGGCGGCGCCGGCGGCGGCAATCGCGGCACCGACCTGCGCTACAACCTCGAGATCGATCTCGAGGACGCGTTCAAGGGCCAGCAGACGACGATCCGCGTGCAGACGCTGGCGCCGTGCGAGCCGTGCGGCGGCACCGGCGCCGCGCCCGGCTCGCGCCCGGTCAATTGCCCGACCTGCCACGGCGCCGGCCGCGTGCGCGCGCAGCAGGGCTTCTTCACGCTCGAGCGCACCTGCCCCTCGTGCCACGGCGCCGGCCGCGTCATCGACAATCCGTGCCGCACCTGCGGCGGCCAGGGCCGCGTGAAGAAGGAGAAGAGCCTCAGCGTCAACATCCCGCCGGGCGTCGAGGACGGCACGCGCATCCGGCTCGCCGGCGAGGGCGAGGCGGGCGTGCGCGGCGGCGCCACCGGCGATCTCTACATCTTCCTCACCGTGAAGCCGCACCGCCTGTTCCAGCGCGACGGCTCGCACATCCATTGCCGCGTGCCGATCTCGATGGCGACGGCCGCATTGGGCGGCACGATCGAGGTGCCGGCGATCGACGGCGGCCGCGTCAAGGTCACGATCCCGGCCGGGACCCAGTCGGGCCACCAGTTCCGCCTGCGCAACAAGGGCATGTCGGTGCTGCGCTCGCCCGCGCGCGGCGACATGTATGTCGAGGTCGCGGTCGAGACGCCGGTCAACCTGACCAAGCGCCAGCAGGAATTGCTGCGCGAGTTCGAGAAGGCGGGCGAGGCCGCGCGCACCCAGCCGGAGAGCGAAGGCTTCTTCGCCAAGGTCCGGGAATTCTTCGAGGACCTGCGCGAGTAGGCCCTATATTGACCCCGGGGCTGTCGGACCGGGCGGGCGGCGCATTCAGTGACGAGTGACGAGGTCGAGGAGCCGGCTCTGGCCGCCGGACGGGATTCCTGGCGCGCCGCCGGGACGCTCGCGCTCCTGTGGCTGGCCGGCATGGCGCTGCGCTTGACGCTGCTCGCGATCGCGCCGCTTCTGCCGCTCATCCATCGCGATCTCGGCCTGACCGAGGCCGAGATCGGCACGCTCGGCAGCCTGCCGTCGTTGCTCCTGGCGTTTGCGGCCATCCCCGGCGCGATGCTGATCGCGCGCTTCGGCGCGCGCCCGACGCTGGTCGCCGGGCTGTTGCTGACGGCGGCGGGCTGCGCCGCGCGCGGGGCGGCACCCGGCGTCCTTTCGCTCTATGCCGCGACGGTCGCGATGGGCGCCGGCGTCTCGATCATGCAGCCGGCGATGCCGCGCCTGGTGCGCGACTGGATGCCGGACCGCATCGGCTTCGCCACCGCGGTCTACAGCAACGGGCTGCTCGTCGCCGAGGTGCTGGCGGTGGCGCTCGCCATTCCCGTGGTGCTGCCGCTCGCGGGCGGCAGCTGGCGGCTGTCGCTGGTGCTGTGGGCCGTGCCGATCGTCGCGACGGCGGCGCTGGTCGTTGGCTTTGCCCCGCGCGGGCCCGGCAACGGCGCGGCGCAAGCGGGCGGCGCGGCGCGCTGGTGGCCCGATTGGCGCGATCCCATGATCTGGCGCCTGGGCTTCATGCTCGGCAGCATCAACACGATCTATTTCAGCGCCAATACCTTCCTGCCCGACTATCTGCACGAGATCGGCCGCGCGGACCTCGTCGGCGACGTGCTGACCGGGCTCAATGGCGGGCAGCTCCCGGGCTCGCTGCTCATGATCCTGTTCGCCGGGCGGCTCGCGCCGCATCGCTCCACATATCTGGCGATGGCCGCGCTCATCGCGCTCAGCATCGCCGGGATCTTGCTGAGCCGGGGCACGGGCATCGTGTGGTGGGCAGCACTTCTGGGCGGCGCCAATGCCGTGCTGCTCATCCTCATGCTGGCGCTGCCGGCGCTCTTGGGCGCGGCCGGCGACGTGCACCGCATCTCGGCGGCGATGTTCACCATCAGCTATCCGTGCGCCGTCGTGTTGCCGATCCTCGGCGGCTTCGCCTGGGATTTGACCGGCATTTCCGCGCTCGCATTCGCGCCGGCCGCGGCCGGCACGATCATGTTCCTGGCGCTCGCGCCGGGCCTCAGATTGCCGCGCCGCCAGCCAATCCACAGCGGGGACACCCTTTAGCATGCCTTGTCCGGCGGCGCCGGTGATGTTTATCCTTCGGACAACGTCCGCCGCAAGACGGGAGACAGCAGATGGCAAGCACCAATCCGAGCGCCGAAGGCGCGTTCGATTTCCGCCGCGTGATGGGGGAATGGCGGCTTCCCAACATCGACCTCGAGGCGATGGCGCAAGCGCAGCGCCGCAACATCGAGGCGCTCACCGAGGCGAACCAAGTGGCGCTCGAGAGCACGCAAACGTGGGTCCGGCGCAATCTCGAGCTGGCGCGGCAGTCGATGGAAGAACTGCAGGCGATGCTGAGCGAGATGACCAAGCCCGATGGCTCGATGGAGGACCGGCTCGCGCGCCAGGCGGAATTTTCGCGCAAGGCGATCGAGAAGGGCCTCGATAATTTCCGCCACCTGGCCGAGCTCGTGACCAAGGCCAACGCGGATGCGATGAACGTCATCGCCAAGCGCGTGAGCGAAGGCCTCGACGAAGTCCGCGACCTCGCGAAAAAGGCCGCCTAGAGCCCTATTCCGCCGCCGGGCGCGCGCGCGCGCGCCGGCGCGGCGCGGGTGCGGCGGCCTCGGGCTCGGACAAGGCCTGGGTCAGGCCCTCGCGGATCGCCTTGATGCGCTCCTCGCGCTCGACCTTGTGGCCGAACAGGTCCTTCACATAGAAGACGTCGACCACCTTCTCGCCGTAGGTCGAGATCTTGGCGCTGAAGATCTGCAGATTGAGCTGCGTCAGGGCGCGCGTCAGCTCGTAGAGCAGGCCCGGCCGGTCGCGGCCGTTGACCTCGACCACGGTATGGGTGCGGCTTGCCGTGTTGTTGATGAGGACGCGGGGCGGCGACGCGGAAGACGCGCGTGCGGCTGGCGATCGCCGGCGGCTCGTTCAATTCGATCTGCGGCTTGATGCGGCCCGACAGCACGTTCTCGAACAAGACGGCGAGCTTCGCGATCTTCTCCGGCCGGTCGAACGCGCCGCCCTGGCGGTCCTGGACGAGGAAGGTGTCGAGCGCCATGCCGTTCGAGAGCGTGAGGATGCGCGCATCGACGATGTTGGCGCCGGCGAGCGCGAGCGCGCCCGCCATGCGCGAGAACAGGCCCGGGTGATCGGCGGTGTAGATCGTGATCTCGGTGACGGCGCGCGCCGGATCGACGCGCGTATCGACGGTGAGCGGCGCGCCGCTGCGCTCGGCCTCGCGCGTGAGCCTTGCCTGGCGCACGATCGCCTGCGGCTCGAACGAGAGCCAGTGCGCGGGATAGGTCTTGGCGACGAACGATTGGTATTCCGCGTCGGAGAAGTCGCGCAGGAGCGCGCGCACTTCCTCCTGATGCGCCTTGACGCGGGCGTCGCGCGCATCGGCGGCCAGGCCGCCCGACATGACGTCGGACGCGCGGTGATAGACCTCGCGCAAGCAGCGTCGCCTTCCAGCCGTTCCACACTTTCGGGCCCGACCGCGCGGATGTCGGCGACGGTGAGGATGAGCAGGAGCTTCAGCCGCTCGGGCGATTGCACCTGCTCGGCGAAAGTGCGGATGGTCTCGGGATCGTCGATGTCGAGCTTGAAGGCCGTGCTGCTCATGAGGAGATGCCAGCGCACGAGCCAGGCGACGGTCTCGGTCTCCTCCGCGGTGAGGCCGAGGCGCGGGCCGACCTTCTCGGCGATCTGCTCGCCCAAGATGGAATGGTCGCCGCCGCGGCCCTTGGCGATGTCGTGCAGGAGCACGGCGAGATAGAGCGCGCGGCGCGAATCGATCGTCGGCATGAGCGCCGTCGCCAGCGGCAGCTCGTCCTGCAATTCGCCCGCTTCGATCGTGTGCAGGATGCCGATCGCGAAGATGGTGTGCTCGTCGACCGTATAGACGTGATACATGTCGTACTGCATCTGCGCGACGACGCGGCCGAAATCGGGCAGGAAGCGGCCGAACACGCCGGCCTCGTTCATGCGCCGCAGCGTCGTCTCGGGGTCGTGGCGCGAGGCCAGTATCTCCATGAACAGGCGGTTGGCCTCGGGATTCTCGCGCAGCTTGCCGTCGATCAGCTTCAATGACTGGGTGATGAGGCGGAGCGCGTGCGGGTGAATGTCGAGCCCGTGCTCGTCGGCGGCGTGGAAGAGGCGGATGAAATTGACCGGATCGTCGCGAAAGGCGTGCTCGCTCGCGACGTCGAGCCGGTTCGCATCGACGGTAAATCCCGCGACGTGGCGCTTCTTGCGGCCCCAGCGGCGCCACGAGAACAGCGGCTGACGCTGCTGCTCGCTCTCGAGCAGCGCGCAGAAGATGCGCGTCAGGTCGCCCACGTCCTTGGCGATGAGGAAGTAGTGCTTCATGAAGCGCTCGACGCCGCGCGACCCGGCATGGTCGGTGTAGCCCATGCGCGTGCCGACCTCGCCCTGCAGGTCGAAGGTGAGGCGGTCCTCGCCGCGGCCGGTGAGGAAGTGCAGGTGGCAGCGCACCGTCCACAGGAAGTTCTGCGCATGCTGGAAGCGCTGCGCCTCGTCGGCGTTCAGGACCTTGCGCTCGACGAGATCGGTCACGTCGTCGACGCGGTAGATGTATTTGGCGATCCAGAAAAGGGTGTGCAGATCGCGCAGGCCGCCCTTGCCCTCTTTCACGTTGGGCTCGACGAGGTAGCGCGAATCGCCCAAGCGCGCATGGCGCTTGTCGCGCTCGTCGAGCTTCGCCTCGAGGAACTGGCCGCCGGTGCCCTTCATCACCTCGGCCTCGAAGCGGCGCTTCAAATCGAGATAGAGGTCCTGGTCGCCCCACACGTAGCGCGCCTCGAGCACGGCGGTGCGGATCGTGAGGTCGGCCTTGGCGCGGGCGATCGTCTCGTCGATCGAGCGCGTCGCCTGGCCGACCTTGAGCCCCGCATCCCAGAGCGTATAGAGCATGTACTCGACGACCTGCTCGGTATGCGGCGTCTCCTTGTAGGGATAGAGGAACAGGAGATCGATGTCGGAATAGGGCGCAAGCTCGCCGCGGCCATAGCCGCCGACGGCGACGATGGCGAGGCGCTCGCCCGCGGTCGGATTGGCGAGCGGATATGCGCGCGTCCCGGCGAAGTCGTAAAGGACGCGGATCACCTGATCGACCAGGAAGGCGAGCGCTTGCGTCGCCTCGGTGCCGGTCGAGCCCGCCTCGAAGCGGCGGCGCACCTCGGCGCGGCCATCGGCGAGCGCGCGCTTCAGGATCTCGGCGACGGCGCCGCGCGCCGCCTCGCCCGGCGCGGCCAATTCATCGACGCGGGCCTGGAGGGCGCGCCGGTCGACGATGTCGCGCTGTCGCTCGATGACGCTCATGGGATAGGGATGTTACCGCGCCGCGTGCGCCGAGGCCACCCGGGCGGACAACCCCAAAAGGGTTCCCGCACCGGGGCAAAGTTGATAGATTGAAACAATTGCGCGGGGGCGAAGGATTTCGGGGGGATGCGCGTACCTTGGCTGCTTGCGCTGGCGGCCCTTGTCATAGCTGTGCCGCCGTCCACGAGCCGCGCGCAAGCGGCCGATCCGGAGCAGGAAGCGCAAAGCGACGAGGACCGGCTCTACGATCAGCTTCTGAGCGATCCGGCCAACGTCGACCTCAATTTGCGCTATGCCATGGCGGCGCAGCAGAACGGCAATCTCGAAGGCGCGGTCAGCGCGCTCGAGCGGCTTCTGGCGCTCAAGCCCGAGTTCGCGAACGTGCGCCTGAAGCTCGGCCAGCTCTATGCGCAGCTCGGCTCCTACGCGATGGCGCGCGCATATCTCGACCCGATCGCCGAAGCCAACGACTTGCCGCCGGAGCTGCGGGCCGAAGCCAAGGCGGCGCTGCAAACCGTCAACGCGGACGCGGCGCGCGGCAAGTTCTCGGGCACGCTGTTCTTGGGCTCGCAATGGCAGAGCAATCCCGGCGCCGCGCCCGGCTCGCCGCTGTTCCTCATCACCGGCACGCCGCAGCAGGTGAGCCAGTCGTTCGCCAAGCAGCCCGACAACGATCTGTTCGCGCAGGCGTCGGGCCAATACACCTACGATCTCGCCACGCCCTATCACGATGCGATCGAGGCGGACGGAATCCTCTATGTTTCGTCATATCGCCGGCAGCATCAGCTCGACACGACGCTGGCCGAGGTGACGGCCGGGCCGCAGCTCGGGCTGGGGCGCGTCGGCCTCGGCGGCGGCACGCTGCGCCCCTATGCGCTCGTGAGCGGCGTGCGGCTCGGCGGCGCGGCCTACGACTACACCGGCGGCCTTGGCCTGCAATATACGCAGAAGCTCGGCGGCGCCTGGCCGACGCTGGGCCTCGGCTACGAGGGGCAGCAGGCCTCCTACAGCCCGAGCAACAACTATCCGACCGCAGGCGAGCTCGACGGCAGGCTCGACCGCTATGCGCTCACTTTCGCCGAGACGTTCGGGCCGCAGATCGCGGTCGACGCCGGCACCGTCGTCATTCGCCAGAACACGCGGCTTTCCGGCTACAGCAACACGGACTACGCGCTCGTCGGCACCGTCTCGCTCGGCTACGACATCGGGCGCTTCGCGTTCGGCTATCCGCTCGTCACGACGGTCGGGCTGTCGCGCCATTACATCCCCTATGACGGGGCCGATCCGACCGTCGCCCCGGGCATCACGCGCACCGACCGCCGCTGGCAGTTTTCGCTGGGCGAGATCGTGCCGGTGACCGAGCGGATTTCGGTCGTGGCGGTGGTCTCGCGCGATATCAACACGTCGAACGTCATCAACTACGCCTACACCAACACCTCGTTCCTGGTCGGCCCGCAATTGAGTTTCTAGACCGGCTTAACGCTTGAGGGCGGATCCACGCGCGCGGCCGTCCCGCGACATCGGACCGTTCACGTTTTAGTTTATTACGGTGGCATAAGCTTGTACGGGTTCACCCCACGATTGCATAATTGAGCCCAGAAGATGCAGTTCCCACGGTCCGGTCTCTGGCTCCTCGCTCTCGGCGCCCTCTGCCTCATGGCGGGCGGAGCCGTGGCGGACGAGCGCGCCGGGGTCGCCGGGCCGGTGGCGCCGCATGCGAGCGCGGTGATGCCGGACGGCACGACGCACGAATTGCAGCCGGGCGAGGACGTGGTGCCGCGCGAGAACATCGTGACGGACCATGACGGCTCGGCCGAGATCCTGTTCCTCGACGGCTCCTCGCTGCGCATCGGGCCCGACAGCGAGACGACGGTCGACGCCTTCGCGTTCGCGCCGAAATCGGGCGACGGCAAGCTCGAAACGAGCACGACCAAGGGCCTCATCCGCTTCATCGGCGGCAAGCTCAGCAAGAAAACGGGCAGCGTGACGATGCGCACGCCGGTCGCCGTCCTCGCCGTGCGCGGCGGCATCGCGCTCGTCAACGTCGAGGGCGACGGCGTCACGCGGGCGACGTTTCTCTATGGCGACGCGCTGACGGTCACGTCGCTGACCGGCGGCTCATTCACCATCACCGAGCCTGGCTATTTCACGAGCATCTCCCGCCTCGGCGCGCTCACGACGCCGCAACTGTCGAACGTCGCCGCACTCGCGGCGGGCCTCGCGACGATCGGTGGCGGCGGCTTGGCTGGCGCGGGCGGTCCCGGCGGTCCCGGCGGCCTGGGCGGTCCCGGCGGCCCGGGCGGTCCCGGCGGCCCGGGCGGCGAGCTTGCCGGGCTCAACGTCCAAGGCTCGAACACGCAGGAAGTGCAAGCGGCGCTCGATGCGATCGGCATCGGCGCCTCGATCCGCACCAGCGTCGCCAACGCCTCGCGGAATGCGACGGCATTCGTGCTGAGGCGGCACCGGCCCTGCTTCAGAGGGCCGGGCGGCGGGATCATCTGCCACTGAGACGCGCCGCTATTGCAGCGACGACAACTGGCCGGTGATCGCGCTGCCGAACGGGACCCAGGTGGTGCCGTCGAAGCGCACGAGCCGCATCTGCTTCAGCGGCACGTAGTCGTCGGGCGCGGTGTTGATCTCGACGCCCGGCTGGAAGGTCGGCAGGACGACATGATCGAGATGCGTCACCTGGCGCATGATGTTCTCGCGCGATAGATCGTCGCCGCACGCTTTCAGGATCTGGACGAGCATCAGGCCTTCGGTGTAGCCGGTGATGTTGAAGAGATCGGCGACGTCGCCGCCCGGCATGTACTTCGCCATCCAGGCGAGCCACGCCTTGAAGCCCGGATCGTCCTTCCATTGCGGATCGGTCGGGTCCTTCAAGTAGGCGGTCGAAATGAGGCCCACGGATTTCTCGAGCCCGGCCGGCTTCAGCACGGCGGCGACGGCGCTGCCTTCGAAATTGACGAAGTAGTGCGGCTTCCAGCCGAGGTCGTAGACCTTGCGGATCGCCTGCGCCGAGAATTTGGGCGTGGCCGCGACGAACAGCGTGTCGGCGCCCGAGCCTTGCAGCGAGATGATCTGCTGATCGACGCTCGGATCGCTCACCTCGTAGGTCGTCGACGCGACGATCATCGTCTTGGCCTTGTCGCCAAGGCCGGCGACGAAGCCATCGTACAGGTCCTTGCCGAAATCGTCGTTCTGACGCAGCGTGGCGATCTTGGCGTCGGGCGTGTTGGCGAGGATGTACTTGGCGTAGATGCTGCCCTGGATGAGGTAGCTCGGCAGGAACGCGATGGTCCAGGGAAAGCGCTTCGGCTCGGCGAAATCGTGGCTGCCCGAGCCGATCCACAATTGCGGCACCTTGCGGTCGTTCAGATATTTCTCGACCGAGAGATTGGTCGGCGTGCCGATCGAGCTGAAGATGAAGGCGACCTTGTCCTCCTCGACCAGCTTGCGCGTCTGCTCGACCGTCTTGGGCGGGCTGTAGCCGTCGTCGGCCTGGACGAGCGTGAGCTTGCGCCCGTTGATGCCGCCCTGGTCGTTGATCATGGCGAAATAGGCCTCTTCGGCGCGGCCGATCTGGCCGTAGGCCGAAACCGGGCCGCTGAGCGGCAGGGTCTGGCCGAACTTGATCTCGGTGTCAGTGATGCCGGGCGCGTAATGCTTTTGCGCTTGCGCCGGGAGCGCCGCGCCGAGCGCGAGCGAAGTGAGGACGGCAAGCCGCGCGAATGTGAGCTTCATCGCTTCCTCCCATGGGCCCGTTCTTGTGCGGGCGCCAAGGGAAGCCTATCACGTCAGTCCTCGCCCGCCAGTCCCTTCAAGCGATAGATCAGCTCGAGCGCCTCGCGCGGCGAGAGCTCGTCGGGCCGCACCGCGCCGAGCGCCGCCGCGAGCGGCGATTTCTTCGGCGGCTCGGGCGCGCGCTTTTGGGCGGCGAAGAGCGGCAGGTCTTCCGCCAAGCGCGCGAGCGCGCCGCCCTGCTCGCTCGTCTCGAGCGTCTTCAGCACTTCCTCCGCGCGCGCCACCACGGCGGGCGGGAGCCCCGCGAGCTTCGCCACGTGGATGCCGTAGGAGCGATCGGCCGCGCCCGGCGCCACCTCGTGCAGGAACACGACGTCGCCCTGCCATTCCTTGACGCGCATGGTGTGGCAGGACAGCTCGGCGAGCTTCGCCGCGAGCGCGGTGAGCTCGTGGTAGTGCGTGGCGAAGAGCGTGCGGCAGCGGTTCACATCGTGCAGCTGCTCGATCGTCGCCCACGCGATCGAAAGCCCGTCGAAGGTCGCGGTGCCGCGGCCGATCTCGTCGAGAATGACGAGCGAGCGCGCCGTCGCGCGGTTGAGGATCGCGGCGGTCTCGACCATCTCGACCATGAAGGTCGAGCGCCCGCGCGCGAGATCGTCGGCGGCGCCGACGCGGCTGAACAGGCGGTCGACGATGCCGATGCGCGCGCGCTCGGCCGGCACGAACGCGCCCATCTGCGCCAGGATGGCGATCAACGCGTTCTGGCGCAGGAACGTGCTCTTGCCCGCCATGTTGGGGCCGGTGAGGAGCCACAGAAGCTGTCCCTCGGCCAAGGTGCAGTCGTTCGGCACGAAGCCCGCGCCGTGCGCGGCCGTGATCGCCGCCTCGACCACCGGATGGCGCCCGCCGATGACGGCGAAGTCGCGCCCCTCGTCGATCTCGGGGCGGACATGGCGCTCGTCCGCCGCAAGCTCGGCGAGCCCCGATGCCACATCGAGCGCCGCGAGCGCCGCCGCGGCCGCGGCGATCGGCGCCGATTGCGCCAGCGTCGCGGCGACAAGCTCGTCGAAGCCGGCGAGCTCCAACGCCAGCGCCTTGTCGGCCGCGCTCGAGATTTTGCTTTCGAGCTCGCCCAGCTCGACCGTGCCGTAGCGCACCGAGGAGGCGAGCGTCTGGCGATGGATGAAGCCGGTGCCGAGCTTTGGCGCGTGCTGCGGCGTCACCTCGATGTGGTAGCCCAGGATATTGTTGTGGCGGATCTTGAGCGACGGGACGGCGGTCTCGGCGGCGTAGCGCGCCTGGAGATTGGCGACCATGCGCCGGCTCTCGTCGCGCAAAGCACGCAGCTCGTCGAGCGCGGGGAGATATCCCGCGCGCGATGAAGCCGCCGTCGCGCGCCAGAAGCGGCAGGTCGGACGCCAGCGCGCGGCGCGAGCCGATCGACCAGCGCCGAATGCTCGCCGAGATCGCGCTCGGCCTCGCCGAGCAGAGCGGGCAGCGGCGCCTTTCGCTTGCAGCGCCTGGCGCATGTGCGCGGTCTCGGCGAGCGTGTCGCGCAAGGCCGCGAGATCGCGCGGGCCGCCGCGGCCGAGGCCGAGCCTGGCCAGCGCGCGCGCCATGTCGGCGGTGCGGCGCAAGGCGGCGCGCAGGTTTTGCCGCAGCCGCTCGTCGGCGAGCAAGAACGAAACCGCGTCGAGACGCGCGTCGATCGCCGCGGGATCGGTCAAGGGCGCGGCGAGGTGTGCGGCGAGAAGACGCGCGCCGGCCGGGCTCACGGTGCGGTCGATGATCGCGAGCAGGCTGCCCTTCTTGCCGCCCGCGAGCGTCTCGGCGAGTTCGAGATTGCGCCGCGTCGCGGCGTCGATCTCCATGAAGGCGCCGCTTTCGAGCCGGCGCGGCGGCTTCAGCAGCGGCACCTTGCCTTGCTGCGTCAGCTCGACATAGTCGGCGAGCGCGCCCGCCGCCGCGAGCTCGGCGCGGCCGAAGGCGCCGAACCCGTCGAGCGTCGTGACGCCGTAGAGCGCCTCGAGCCGCTTCCTGCCGTTCTCGCTGTCGAAGCGCGCGTTGGGGAGCGGCGTCAGCGCGCTTTGCCAATCGCTCCACAGCTCGCCGAGCTCGGCGCGCGCGAAGAGCCGCTCGGGCACCAGGATTTCGCCGGGCGCAAGCCGCGCCAAAGCGGCGCCGAGGCCGCGCTCGGTCAACTCCTGCGTTGCGACATCGCCGGTCGAGAGATCGAGCCAGGCGAGGCCCAATCCGCCCTGCGCCTCGCCGAGCGCCGCGAGATAATTGTGCCGGCGCGCGTCGAGGAGACTGTCCTCGGTCAGCGTGCCGGGCGTGACGATGCGGATGACGGCGCGCTTCACCGGCGCCTTGGGGCCGCGCTTTTTCGCCTCGGCCGGGTCCTCCATCTGCTCGCACACGGCGACGCGGAAACCCTGGCGGATGAGGCGCGAGAGATAGACCTCGGCGGCGTGGATCGGCACGCCGCACATCGGGATGTCCTCGCCCTCGTGCCGACCGCGCTTGGTCAGCGTGATGTCGAGCGCCGCGGCGGCCTTGGCCGCGTCCGCGAAGAACAGCTCGTAGAAATCCCCCATCCGGTAGAACAGCAGGCAATCCGGATGCCGCCGCTTCAGCTCGAGGTACTGCGCCATCATCGGCGTCGCCTCGGCGGGGAGGTGCTGCGGGGCCGCTGCGTCGTTCATGGCGGAGGGAGGGTAGCATTCCCCGGCCGCGAAGGGGAAAATGCGCCGCGCCCACGGGAGAAAGACATGGCAGACGCGAAGGACGATCGCTTTCCGGTCATTCGCGAGGCGGTCGCGTCGTTTGCGACGCGCGAGCAATTCCGCGACGCGGTGAAGAAACTCCTGGCGGCGGGCTTCGCGCCGGCGGACCTGTCGGTGCTGGCGAGCCACGATTTGCTCGAAGTGGCAGGGCAACGTCGCGGGCTATTCCGGCGCGCCGGGCGAATATCTCTTCGCCGGATTGACCGACGAGGTGAATTTCCTGGGGCCGCTCACCGTGGCCGGGATCGTGCTCCTGTCGGGCGGGCCGATCGCGGCAGCGCTCGCGGCGCTGGTCGGCGCGGGATTGGGCGGGGCGGCGATCAAGGAGGTGCTCGACCGCTACACCGCCAATCGCCACAGCGCCGCCTTCGCGGCCGCGCTCGAGGCGGGCGCGGTGCTGCTCTGGGTGCGAGTTGGCCGACCCCGCGCTCGAGGCGGTCGCCACCCGCATCCTCACCGCGGCGGGCGGGCGCACTACGCATATCCACACCCGGAAAGCCTAACGCCGCCGGCAAAAATATTTCCGCCGGCACTGATCCGCGCCGACTCGGCCACCGTACTTAATGACGGACCCTGTCGCGTTTCCCCCGCGACAATCCCCCCACTAGCCCCGCTTCGGCGGGGCTTTTTGTTTGCGCGCGGCGCCGTGCGCTCTTTAGAGTCGGCGGCAATGGCCTATGGCGAGACGCGGGCGGCACGGGCACGCGGGCGCGGCGGCTGGCGCATCGCCTTGCCGCGCCTCCTGGCCGGCGCGCTGATCCTGTCGCTGCCGGCCTTCGCCGTGCTCGCGGTGCTGGCCTGGCGCCGCACCCTGCCGCTGGCGCCGGCCGTGGCCGCCGCCGCCCTCATCTATGCCGGCATCGTGCTCGTGCTGCGGCCGCTCACCTTCGGCGTCGCCGCGGTCCAGGCGGCGATCGAGAGCATGACCCAGGACGCCGCCGCGGCGCCCGAGGTCGAGAGCCTGTCGTTCTCCGTGCGCGAGCTGTGGCTCGCGGTCGGGCGCTGGACGCGCAGCACGCGCGCGCTTTTGAAATCGCGCGAGGACGAGCTCGAGGCGGCGCGCTCGGTGCTCGAGGCGCTGCCGGAGCCGCTCTTGCTGCTCGATGCCGACCGCCGCGTCGTCGGCGCCAACAAGGCGGCCGAGGCGCTTCTGGGCGAGCATCTGCTGGAGCGCGATCTGGCCGGCGCGCTGCGCCATCCGGCGGTGCTGCCGGCGGTCGATGCGGTGCTGCGCGGCGAAGGCCAGAGGACGGCCGAGTTCGACATCACGAGCCCGGTCGAGCTCCACCTCTCGGCGCGCATCGCGCCGCTGGCGCCGCGCCGCTCCGAGCGCGCCGCGGCGGTGCTGCTCCTCAACGACCTGACGGCGATGAAGCGGGCCGAGCAGCTCCGCGCCGACTTCGTCGCCAACGCGAGCCACGAGCTCAGGACGCCGCTTGCCTCGCTCGTCGGCTTCATCGAGACGCTGCGCGGGCCGGCGCGCGACGACAAGGCGGCGGGCCAGCGCTTCCTCGGCATCATGGCCGAGCAGGCGGCGCGCATGCAGCGTCTGGTCGACGATCTCCTGTCCTTGTCGCGCATCGAGATGAACGAGCACCGCCCGCCGACCGCGGCGACCGATCTGGGCACGCTCGTCGCCAGCGTCGCCGCCGCGCTCGAACCGCGCGCCGAGGCGCGCGGCATGCGCATCGACGCTCGATCCTGCCGGGCGACGCAGCCCTGACCGCCCCGGGCGACGGCGACGAGCTCGCCCAGGTGTTCCAGAACCTCATCGACAACGCCATCAAGTACGGCACGCCCGGGACCGCGATCGAGGTCGAGGCGCGCCGCTCCGCCCGCCTCCTGCCCGGCGCGCGCGGGCGCGAGCGGGCGACCATCTCGCTCTCGGTGCGCGACCACGGCGCCGGCATCGCGCGCGAGCACCTGCCGCGCCTGACCGAGCGCTTCTACCGCGTCGATCCCGCCCGCTCGCGCGAGATGGGCGGCACCGGATTGGGCCTCGCCATCGTCAAGCACATCCTCAACCACCATCGCGGGCTGCTTGGAGATCGAGAGCGAGCCGGGACGCGGCTCGGTGTTCACCGTCCACCTCCCGGCGAATAGCATAAGTCATTGATATAGTTTTCTATTCCGAGTTGGGTTCGTCTCTGCGCAGATCTAGCCCGTCACCGGCCCGGCCTTGCCGCTGCCCAATCGATGTTACCGCCTCAGCGGCCCAGTGGATGGTCATAAAATGCCCCGGCCCGATAGGAGCGGGAGGGCGCGCTTGGGCCGTTACTGGCAAAGGGATGATCGCGTTTTCGGCGATCGTCTGTCTGATATCTCGTTCAATAATGACTCTGACATTTTTGGCTGGTGTTTGCCCAAAATTCTGCAACTCAATTTGCACGCCCCACGGCCCAAGGCCGTTCGGGTTTCTGGCGAAGAAAGCGGTCTTGATAAGAACGTAGGCGCGCAATTGAGCGCGCGTGGTATCCGACTGCTCTTTGCCAAGAGCGACCAGCCGATAGGTGATGAACGCCAGCAAAGCCGTTGCGACAGCTGCGACGGCTCCGCTGTAGTAATTAAGAATTTCTCCGATATGCCAGCCGATGACCAGAACAAGGTGATAGCTGGCGCAATCTTTGTGGCCGGAATAGGCGTCCTTGCGGCATATCTCGCCGTACAGCGGAAGAAACCATGACACTTCCACAAGCGCCACCGCGACTACCCCGGCGCCAACAACCCACCGCTGTCTCGGCGTTAGCATCCGCCGATTGCCGCGCCGAAGATGTCCTCGTTTTCACGGTTATTGTAGCGGAAGCAAAATTCCGCGACGTACAGCGGCAGGTATTTCGGGCTGACCTTGTGGAAAGTGCCGACAACGCCGCGCTTCAACAGGCTCCAGAAGCCTTCAATCGTGTTTGTGTGGATCGCGCCCACAACGTACTGCCCGATGCTGTGATCCACGCTGACGCGCTGGTATTCGCCATCGAGGCCCTTGTACCCCATCCATTTATCGGTCGCGAGCAAGCTGACCTTGCTATCAATGGTCTGGCGTACGAAACCGCCGACTGCCGCCGCCGTGGCGCTGCCGATGACGCGCGCTACCACATTCTTCTTGCTGCGCTGGATCGCGCCCACAACGGCGGTCTTGCCGCCAGCGCCGCCACCCGGCCCGCGACCTTGCCCGCGCTTGTCCTTGTGCTTGTTCTCGGTCTTGCCGCCGACGAAGGTTTCGTCCAACTCCACAATGCCCATCATGGTCTGGAAGTCTTTGTCCTGCATCGCGCCCCGAAGCCGCATGCACATGTACCAAGCGGTTTTGTAGGAGCCGAAACCGAGCACGCGGTAGACCTGGAGGGCCGAGACGCCTTTCTTGCTGGTGACCATCATGTGCAGGACGCGGAACCAGTCGCGCAGCGGCTTATTCGTGTTCTCGAAAACCGTCCCGGCAATGTGGGAGAAGCGGTAATTCGTGGCCGACGGCGAGCACTGATTGCAGAGCCAGCAATTCGGCAACGTGCCATGCGGCTTGACCTCGGGGTTCCCGCACCGAGGGCAGATGACGCCCAAGGGCCAGCGGTGCCGAACCAGATAGGCGGCGCACGCTTCTTCGGTGGGGAAGGCCGCCTCCCACTGTTTGATGGTCATCTGGTGAATGAGTTTCGCCATGGCCTGTCTCCGTCTTACGGGAGGTAGAATGGCACAGCCCGAGCCATTAGTCAAGTACGGGATAATCGCCAATTGGGTTCGTTCCGCCAATTTGCCGCCGGCGCCGAATTGGCTTCGTTCCGCATTTTCCGTTCCCCCGTCACGCGCCGCGACGGCCACGCTCCGTCCAGATTTACGTAAAGACCGTACGAAATCGATATGGCGCGGCCCGACGACGTTGTCAATTCGACCGGCCGCTGTCGCCGGGCCGCACCGGGACCGTCATAAAACCGCAACGGTGCCGCGCTACTCCTGTGCCCAAAAGAAGGAGGGACATGAGCGGGACGGACGCTCTGGCCGGGCGCATGCGCCTCGCGGCCGGACGAGGGCTCGGCCGGCACAAGGTCGAGGACGCGCTGTTCCGCGGCGCCACCAAGGCCTTCGCCATCGGCGTGCTGCTGCTGCTTCTCGCGGTGCTGATCTCGCTCGTGATGGGCGCGATGCCGGCGATCCGGCGCTTCGGCTTCGGCTTCCTGTGGGACCAGTCGTGGAACCCGGTCAAGGACCTGTTCGGCGCGCTGCCGTCGGTCTATGGCACGCTCGTCACCTCGACCATCGCCATGCTGATCGCGGTGCCGGTCGGGCTCGGCATCGCCCTCTTCCTGACCGAATTGTGCCCGCGCTGGGCGAAGCGCCCGATCGGCACGCTGGTCGAGCTCCTGGCCGCGATCCCGAGCATCATCTACGGCATCTGGGGCCTCTTCATCCTGGCGCCGGTGCTGCAATCGACGGTGCAGCCGTTCCTGGTCGACGTGCTCGGGCCGATCCCGCTTCTGGGCGCGCTGTTCGCCGGGCCGCCCTTGGGCCTCGGCATTCTGACCGCGGGCTTCATCCTCGCCGTCATGGTGCTGCCCTTCATCGCCGCCGTGTCGCGCGACGTGTTCCAGACCGTGCCGCCGATGCTGCGCGAGAGCGCCTATGGCATCGGCGCCACGACGGCCGAGGTCGTGCGCGACATCGTCATTCCCTATACCCGCGTCGGCATCGTCGGCGGCGTCATGCTGGGCCTCGGCCGCGCGCTCGGCGAGACCATGGCGGTGACGTTCGTGATCGGCAACGCGCACCATATCAGCGCCTCGCTCCTGGCGCCGGGCACGACCATCTCGGCGACGCTCGCCAACGAGTTCACCGAGGCGGTCGACGACCTCTACACCGCCTCGCTCATCGAGTTGGGCCTCATCCTCTTCGTCATCACCTTCATCGTGCTGGCGGCGGCGAAGCTCATGCTGATGCGGCTCGAGAAGCGGAGCGCGCGAATGACGCTCTACGGCCAGCGCCGCATCGTCAACTACGTCATCCTGACGCTGTCGCTCGCGGCGACCGCGGCCGGCCTCATCGTGCTGTTCCTCATCCTCGGCGCGCTCTTGTGGAACGGCATCCCGGCGCTCGGAGGCGCGCTCTTCACCGAGATGACGCCGCCGCCCGGAAGCAAGGGCGGACTTCTCAACCCGATCTTCGGCAGCATCGTCATCACCGGCGCGGCGACCTTGCTCGGCACGCCCATCGGCATCCTGACCGGCACCTACCTCGCCGAGTTCGGCCGCGGCACGTGGGTGGCGCCGGCCGTGCGCTTCGTCAACGACATCCTGCTGTCGGCGCCGTCGATCGTCATCGGCCTCTTCGTCTACGAGGTGATGGTCGTGCCGATGGGGCATTTCTCGGCCTGGGCCGGGGTCGTGGCGCTCGCCATCATCGTCATTCCGGTGGTGGTGCGCACGAGCGAGAACGTGCTCGTGCTGGTGCCGTCGAGCCTGCGCGAGGCGGCGATCGCGTTGGGCGCGCCGCGCTGGAAGGTCATCGTCAAGGTGACCTACCGCGCCGCCATCCAGGGCATGCTGACCGGCGTCATGCTGGCCGTGGCGCGCATCGCCGGCGAGACCGCGCCGTTGCTCTTCACCGCGCTCAACAACCAGTTCTGGAGCACGGACCTGAACGGGCCGATGGCGAACCTGCCGGTCGTCATCTTCCAGTTCGCGCTGTCGCCCTATGCCGATTGGCAGGTGCTCGCCTGGGGCGGCGCGACGCTCATCACCTTCACCATCCTCATCCTCAACATTCTGGCCCGCTGGGTCGCGAGCCGAGGCAGCTTCCAGCAATGAGCATCGAAGTCACCCGCATGGATACACCCGCTCCCCGCTCCCGCAGCCGATCCGCACGCACCTCGCGGCGCCCATCGTGCCGGCGCGACAAGCCGCGCGCGGCGCACGGCCGGCCGATGCCGAGCCCAAGATCGCGATCAAGGATCTGCGCTTCTTCTACCGCGACTTCATGGCGGTGAAGGGCATGAGCCTCGACCTCCACGACAAGTGCGTCACCGCCTTCATCGGCCCGTCGGGCTGCGGCAAATCGACGGTGCTGCGCTGTCTCAACCGCATCTACGAGCTCTATCCCGACCAGCGCGCCACCGGCGAGGTGCTGATCGACGGCGCGAACATCCTCGACCCGAAGATGGATCTGAACATGCTGCGCGCGCGCGTCGGCATGGTGTTCCAGAAGCCGACGCCGTTCCCGATGTCGATCTACGACAACATCGCCTTCGGCATCAGGCTCTACGAGCGGCTGCCGGCGAGCGAGCTCGACGCGCGGGTCGAGGAGGCGCTGCGCCGCGCGGCCCTCTGGGACGAGGTCAAGGACAAGCTCAAGGAGAGCGGCCTGTCGCTGTCGGGCGGCCAGCAGCAGCGGCTCTGCATCGCCCGCGCCATCGCCGTGAAGCCCGAGGTGCTGCTGCTCGACGAGCCGGCCTCGGCGCTCGATCCGCTCTCGACGCAGCGCATCGAGGAGCTGATCGCCGAGTTGAAATCCGACTATTGCATCGTCATCGTGACGCACAATATGCAGCAGGCGGCGCGCAGCTCGGACTTCACCGCCTTCATGTACCTGGGCGAGCTCGTCGAGTTCGACCAGACCGAGGCGATGTTCACCAACCCGAAGATGCGCCAGACCGAAGACTACATCACCGGACGCTTCGGCTGAGGAGCGAGCGATGGCTTCCGAGCACATCATCAAGAGCTACGACCAGGAACTGCACCGGCTCGACAACATCGTCGCCGAGATGGGCGGGCTCGCCGAGAGCCAGCTCGCCTCGGCCATGGAGGCGGTCGAAAAGCGCGACGCCGATCTTGCCTCGGCCGTGATCGAAAGCGACACGCGGGTCGACGAGCTCGAGCGCGAGATCGAAAGCCTGGTCGTGCGCCTGCTCGCGCTGCGCCAGCCGATGGCGCGCGACCTGCGCCAGATCTTCGCCGCGCTCAAGATCTCGACCGACCTCGAGCGCATCGGCGACTATGCGACCAACGTCGCCAAGCGCTCGATCGCGCTCGACCAGAGCCCGGCGGTGAAGCCCGTCTATGCGCTGCCGCGCATGGGGCGGCTCGCCGGCACCATGATCAAGGACATCCTCGACGCCTATGTCGAGCGCGACGCCGACAAGGCGATGGCGGTGTGGTTCCGCGACGAAGAGCTCGACGAGATGTATACGAGCCTGTTCCGCGAGCTTCTGACCTACATGATCGAGGACCCGCGCAACATCACCTCGGGCACGCATCTCCTGTTCATGGCGAAGAATCTCGAACGGATCGGCGACCACTGCACCAACATCGCCGAGACGCTCTATTTCCTCGTCAACGGCGAGCCGATGCAGCAGATGCGCCCGAAGCGCGACCGCACCAGCCTCGGTCTCGACCAGACCAGCGACGAGAGCGAACGGGCGGAGGGCGAGCGGTGATGCCGCCCTCGGTGCTCGTCGTCGAGGACGAGGCCGCGCTCTCGACGCTGCTGCGCTACAACCTCGAGAAGGAAGGCTTCGCCGTGAGCGAGGCGCGCGACGGCGAGGAAGCGCTCCTGCAATTGAAGGAGCAGAAGCCCGACGCCGTCCTGCTCGACTGGATGCTGCCGCGGATCTCGGGGCTCGAGCTGTGCCGGCAGATCCGGCGCGCGCCGGCGTGGCGCGACCTGCCGGTCATCATGCTGACGGCGCGCGGCGAGGAAGGCGACCGCGTGCGCGGCCTCGACAGCGGCGCCGACGACTATGTGTCGAAGCCGTTCAGCACGAGCGAGCTGATCGCGCGCCTCAAGGCCGTGATCCGGCGCGCGCGGCCGGCGGCGCAGGCCGAGATGCTGCGCTTCGGCGACCTTTCGCTCGACGGCGCCGCACACCGCGTGACGCGGAGCGGCGAGCCGGTCCATCTCGGGCCGACCGAGTTCCGCCTGCTGCGCTTCCTGCTCGAGCGGCCGGGCCGCGTGTTCTCGCGCGAGCAGCTCCTGGACGCCGTGTGGGGGCGCGACGCCGAGGTCGAGCTGCGCACCGTCGACGTGCATATCAGGCGCCTGCGCAAGGCCTTGAACGAGGGCGGCCGGCGCGACCTCGTCCGCACCGTGCGCTCGGCCGGCTACGCGCTCGACATGGGCGTGGCGTAAGCTATCCGAGCTTCTTCCTGACGCGCAGCACCTCGGGATCGTCGGGATGCGTCTCGACCGAGAAGCCGAGGCGCCGGCACAGATCGAGCATCGGCTGGTTCTCGCGCAGCACGTCGCCGAACATTTCCGGGATGCCGCGCTGGGCGGCGATATCCATGATCCGCCCCATCAGCATGCGGCCGAGCCCGCGTCTCTGCCAGTCGCTGCGGATGCCGATCGCGTATTCGGCGCGGCGCTTGTCGGGATCGGCGGCAAAGCGCGCGACGCCCAAGCGCCGTGCGGCCGTCGCCGCCGAGGGCGATGATCGCCATCTCGCGGTCGTAGTCGATCTGCGTCAGGCGCGAAGCGAGCTGGTGCGTCAGGCTCTTGACCGGCGTGAAGAAGCGCAGGCGCAGATCCTCGGCGTTCATGTGGCGCGCGATGTCTTGCAGGAGCGGCTCGTCCTCGGGCCGGATCGGGCGCAGCGCGAGCTTGGTGCCGTCGGGCAGCGCCGCACCGCTCTCGAGCTCCTGCGGATAGGGCCTGATGGCGAGCCGCGCCGCCGCGTCCATCGTCGCGGGCGCGACGCGGATGCGCGCATCCAAGGCGATGACGCCGCTCGCGTCGGCCAGAAGCGGATTGATGTCGAGCTCCTTCAGCTCGGCGAGGTCGGAGGCGAGCTGCGAGACGGCGAGGAGCGCGGCGGTGACGGCGTCGAGATCGGCGCAGGCGACGTCGCGATAGCCCTGGAGCAGGCGAAAGACGCGCGTCCTCGCCATCTGCGCCCGCGCCAGCGCCGCGTTCAAGGGCGGCAGCTCGAGCGTCGTGTCGGCCATCACCTCGACCATGATGCCGCCCTGGCCGAACAGCACGACGGGGCCGAACACCGCATCCTCGCTGACGCCGAGGATCAGCTCGATCGCGCCCAGGCGGTGCACCATCTTCTGCACCAGGAAGCCCTCGCGCCGCGCCTCGGGACACTGCGCGGCAATGCGCGCCGCCATCGCCTCGGCCTCGGCGACGACCGCCTCGGGCGAGCGCAGATCGAGTGCCACGCCGCCCACGTCGCTCTTGTGCTGGATGTCGGGCGAGCGGATTTTGAGCGCCACCGGAAAGCCCAGCTCCGCCGCGGCGGCGCCTGCCGCTCTGGCGTCGGATGCGACGCGGCCGGCCGGGAACGGCACGCCGTAGCATTCGAGGAGTTCGCCCACCTCCTCGACATCGAGCCAGGAGCGGCCCGCGGCGATGGCGCGCGCCACGACGTTCTGCGCCCGCGCGCGGTCGGGCTCTTTGCCCTGCGGCCGCGCCGGCGGCGTCTCCATCAGCAGCTCCTGGTTGCGGCGGTAATGCACGCGATGCAGGAAGCCTTGCACGGCGCTGTCGGGCGTCTCGAAGCTCGGGATGCGCGCCGCGGCGAAGAGGCGGCGCGCGCCGGCGGCGGTCGCTTCGCCGAGCCACGCCGTCAGCACGTTGCGCCCGGAAAGCGCGGCGGTGCCGGCATCGTCGAGCGCGGCGATGACGGCGCGCGCGGCATCCTCGGCCGAGGCGAGCGCGGTCGGGCAGTTCAACACCAGCACCGCGTCGATCGCGGCATCGGCGAGGACAATGTCGAGCGCCTGGCGATAGCGCTCGCCCGGCGCGTCGCCGACGATGTCGATGGGATTGCCGCGGCTCCAGGTCGATGGCAGCACCTTGTCGAGCGCGGCGATCGTGCCGCCGCCGATGGGCGCGAGCTTGCCGCCCATCGAGATGAGCGCATCGGTCGCGAGCACGCCGGCGCCGCCGCCGTTCGTCAGCACCGCCAGCCCGTCGCCGCGCTGCGGCCGGGTGAGCGCCAAGGTCTCGACCGCGTCGAACAGCTCGGACATGCTCAAGACGCGCAGCATGCCGGCGCGCCGGAAGGCCGCGTCGTAGACGGCGTCCGAGCCCGCGAGCGCGCCCGTGTGCGAGCGCGCGGCGCGCGCGCTTTCGGCAAAGCGCCCGACCTTGACCGCGAGCACGGGCTTGCCGCGCGAGGCGGCGCGCGCCGCCGACATGAACTTGCGCGACTCTTTCAAGCCCTCGATGTAGAGCAGGATGGCGCGCGTGCCCGGATCGGCCGCGAGATAATCGAGCATGTCGCCGAAATCCACGTCCGCCATGTCGCCGACCGACACGACATGCGAGAAGCCGATGTGGCGCGCGGCCGCCCAATCGAGCACGGCGGTGATGAGCGCGCCCGACTGGCTCACGAAGGCGAGGTCGCCCGGCTCCGGCGCCAGATGCGCGAAGCTCGCGTTGAGGCCGATGCCCGGCACCATGAGCCCGACGCAGTTGGGCCCGACGATGCGCAGGAGATTGGGCCGCGCCGCCTCGAGCGCCTGCTGCTGCAAGGCGCGGCCCGCCTCGCCCAGTTCGGCGAAGCCCGCGGTGATGACGACGGCGGCCCTCGTGCCGCGCGCGCCAAGCTCGGCCAGGAGGCCCGGCACGGTGTCGGGCGGCGTGGCGATGACGGCGAGGTCGGGCGCCTCGGGCAGGTGCGCCACATCGGGATAGACCTCGAGCGCGCCGATCCGGTCGTGATGCGGATTGACCAGCATGATGCGGCCGGCGAAGCCCGCGCGCACGACGTTCCGCACGACGATCCCGCCCACCTTGCGCGCATCGTCGCTCGCGCCGATCACGGCGAGCGAGCGCGGCTTCAACAGTCTGTCGAAATTGCGGATCGACATGCGGCCTTGTCCTGAGGGCGGGGACGACGAAGCAAGAGCAATCCCTATCTAAGGCATATGGGAACGCGCTTTCCGATTCTCCTCCTGGCTCTTCTGGCGGCGGGCTGTAGCGACCCCGCGCCAGCCCAGTTTGCGGCGCTCGCCGGACGACGCGATCCAGCCTTTGCCCGGGCAAGTGCCCGGCGCCATTCCCCCGGACCAGCGGGTTCCGGCATATCTGCCCGCGGTGCCGGGCCTGCCCGCGCCCTATTCGCCGCCCATTCCGGCGCCGCTTGCGCCCGCGCCCAATTTCGCGCCGGGATTGCCGCCGGGCCCGGTCACCGGCTACGGCGCGGGCGGCATGCAGGCCCCGCCCGGCGCGCCGCCCAACCCGCCCTATCCGGCCGGCGGCCTCATGCATTGAGGCTTAGGACAGCCCGTCATTGACCGGCACGTTCTCGGGCTTGGGCTCGTAGCCCGAATTGCGCGCCTGCTGCACCAGGAGCGTCGCGAAGTCCTGCTCCGGAAAAACCCAAGCCGACGAGGTTCTGGATGATCTCGCGCGTGAGCGCAGTCAGCGGCAGCGGCGTCTCGGTTTTCTTGCCGGCGGCAAGGCCCAGCTCCAGATCCTTGCGCAGCAGCACGGGCGTGAAGGTCGGCGCGAAATCGAGATTGACCAGAGCCGGCGACTTGTAGCGCGTGAAGACCGAGCCCATCACGCTCTTGTTGATGACGTCGAGGAAGACGTGGCGCTTGACGCCGCTTTTCTCGGCCAGCGTCGTGACCTCGACGAGCGACTGGATGACCACGCCCAGGAACACGTTGTGGCAGATCTTGACCATGCGCGCGAGCTCGCCCTCGCCGACATAGGTCACGCCCTGGCCGAGCCGTTCGAGATAGGGGAGCGCCGCTTCGTAAGCGTCCTTCGGGCCCGAGGCGATGAGCGTGAGCTTGCCCGCCCGCGCCACCTTGCCGTTGCCGGAGACGGGCGAGGCGAGCATCGCCGTGCCGTGCCTGGCCGCGTGCGCGCGCACCTCGCTCGACGCGTCCTCATCGACCGTCGAGCAATCGACCAGGATGCGCGGCATCTTGTTGCCGGTGAGGACGCCATTGGGCCCGAGCGTCACATCCTTCAGGTGCTTGCCCTCGGCCACCATGGTGAAGACGATGTCGCAATGCGCGAGATCGGACGGGCGCTCGACGAGGCTGACGCCGGATTTCGTCAAGCCCTCGGCCTTGGCGCGCGTGCGGTTCCAGGCGGCGACGGCGCTAGCCCGCCTTGGCGAGACGCTCGGCCATCGGGTAGCCCATGCGGCCGGTGCCGATCCAGCCGATCTTCTGCTTGTCGAGATCCGCCATGCCTCGCCCTCCTTGCCCTCGCGGCTCTAGCGAACGCGACGCGGTGACGCAAGGAACGGCGCCCGCCTTCCTCATGTTGAATGCACATGGGGCGGACGGACGGCGCGCACGCACGCAGAGCCATGCGCTTTTACGGCTTGCTCCACGTCGCGGAAGGGCGGCGCCAATCGGGCAATCTGCGCCGCACGGGCGATGCGGCCGCCGCGGTCTATCTGGGCGACGCCGTGCGGCTCGCCAACGCGCTTGCGGCCGCCGGCTGCGACTTCACGCTTCTGACCAACGACGCCGCATGGCTTCGCGCGCTCGACGCGCGCCAATTCGGCTCAGCATCGCCATGCGCGAGATCGAATTCTCGACATCGGTGCCGCGCACGGCGCGGTACTTCTCCGCGCATTTCAAGATCGACGTGTTCCGCTGGTTCGCGCGCCTTCCGGCCGAGACCTATGCCGATGCTCGATCGATCTCGACAGCGTCGCGCTTGCGCGCGCCGCCGCACGCGCTCGTCGCGGCGGCGGACGCACGCTTGCCGCTCGTCTACGACATCACCGACCAGGAAGCGCCGGCCTTCGCCGCCGGCACGATCGAGGCCGACCTCGCCGTGCTGACCGGCCCGTCGCCGGTCGCGCGCTGGTATGCCGGCGAATTCATCGCCGGCCCGCCCGCCTTCTTCGCGCGGCTCGCCGGCGAGATCGAGGCGATGTGGCAGAGTTATTGCCGCAACATCGACCTCTTCCATCATCAGGGCGACGAGATGCTGACCTCGGCCGCGCTCTGCCGCATGGTCGCGGCAGGCGTGCCGGTGCTCGACGCGGGGCCGGTCGCCATCGTCGGGCGCTATTTCAGCGCGCCCGCACCTTCATCCGCAGAAACCGCTCGCCTGGTTCGAGCGCTGCTTCCTCGTCCACCTGCCGTGCGACAAGGTTTTCCTCGCGCGGCGCCCGAACGAGCGCTTCGACGCCGCGCGGTTCCGCCGCTCCTATCGGCGCCATCTCGCGCTCGGCGCCATCCCCAATCGCGCGCGCCAGTTCGCCAAGCGCGGGCTCGCTTCGCTGCGACGCGCCGTCCGGCTCAATAGGGGTTGGCGATCGGCAGCTCTTCCGCCGGATAGAGCGTGATGACCTTGGCGCCCGAGGGCGTGCACACGACCTCTTCCTCGATGCGCGCGGCGGAATAGCCGTCCGTGGCCGGGCAATAAGTCTCGAGCGCGAACACCATGCCGGCCTTGATCTCCATCGGATCGTCGAACGAATTGAGGCGCGAGATGATCGGCCGCTCGTGCAGGCCCAATCCGAGCCCGTGCCCGAACAGCAGACCGAACGCCTCCATCTCGCTGGTGAAGCCGATCTCCTCGGCCTTGGGCCAGCACGCGGCGATCTTGTCGGTGGTGACGCCGGGCCGCACCAGCGCGATCGCCTTGTCGATCCATTCGCGCGCGCGCTTGTAGGCGTCGCGCTGCGCCGGCGTGGCGCGGCCGACATTGAAGGTGCGGTAATAGCAGGTGCGGTAGCCGTTCATGCTCTGGATGATGTCGAAGAACGCCTGGTCGCCGGGGCGGATCAGGCGGTCGGTGAAATTGTGCGGGTGCGGCGAGCAGCGCTCGCCCGAGATGGCGTTGATCGCCTCGACATCGTCCGAGCCCAATTCGTAGAGCCGCTTGTTGGCGAGGCCCACGATCTCGTTCTCGCGGATGCCGGGCTTCAGATTCTCGGCGATGGTCTGATAGCAGCCGTCGACGATCGCCGCCGACATGTTCAAAAGCGTGATCTCGTCGTTGCTCTTCAATTCGCGCGCATCGAGCATGATCTGCTGCCCGTCGCGCACGTCGAGGCCGACCGCCTGCAGCTCGAACAGCATGGCGGGCTCGACCACATCGACGCCGACCGGCATGTCGGCGACGCCGTGCTCCTTCAAGATCGAGCGGATCTCCTCGGCGGCGCTGCGCATCAGGCCGATCTTGGGATGGATCGCGCCGCGCAGGCCCAGCATGCCGGCGTGGCAATTGTGCGGCGGCAGCCACGGCGCGTAGAGGCGGTGGTGCTTCGCCGCCGAGCCGAAATCCCAGATATGCGGCTCGCTGTCGCCGGCGAGGAGCGAGTAGCGCGTGAACTTGTCGCGCGCCCAGTTGCCGATGACCGTCGAGGTCATGTAGCGGATGTTGTACTGGTCGAAGCACAGGAGCGAGCCGAGCCCCGAGCCCTTCGAGCGCCGCGCGCGTGCGCGCCAGGCGATAGCGGTGCAGGCGGCGGAAATCGACGCGTTCCTCGAAATCGACCGCCATCGGCCCCAAGGCCATGATCGGCCGCTGCCAGTCGTAGCGCGGATCGATGTCGGCCTCGGCAATCGTCTTGGGCTCGGGTTTCTTCGCCATCGTGCCGGCATTGTGCGGCAGCGATTCCGGGCGATCAAGCGTTGCGGTTCCGGTACACTCGGCAGGGATGGACGCGCAAGAGGAAGCGCTCGCGTTTCTCGCCAAGGGCGCCGGGCTCGAGGCGCGCCCGCGCAAGGTCGCGCGCATCGACACGCACGCCTCCTCGGTGTTCCTGATCGGCGATCGCGCCTTGAAGCTGAAGCGCGCGGTGCGCTTCTCCTATCTCGACTATTCGACCGTCGCGTTGCGCGAGACGGCATGCCGCGCCGAGTTCGAATTGAACCGCCGCATCGCGCCCGGGCTTTATCTCGGCGTGCGCGCGATCCGGCGCGACGACAAGGGCAGGCTCGCGCTCGACGGGCCCGGCGAGGCGCTCGATTGGGTGGTCGAGATGCGGCGCTTCGATGGCGAGCGGCTGTTCGACCGGCTCGCGGAAAAGCGCGCGCTGACACCGGGCTTGATGCGCGATCTCGCCGACGAAATCGCGGCCTTCCATGGCACGGCCGAAGTGGTGACGGAGGGCGGCGGCGCCGGCGCGATGGCGCGCGTCATCGCCGACAACACGCAGAATTTGCGCGCGAGCGCATGCCTCGACCAGCAGGCGGTGGCGCGGCTCGGCGCTGCGACGGATGCCGCGCTCAAGCGCACCGCCGCCCTCCTCGATGCGCGGGCGCGGGGCGGCAAGGTCAGGCGCTGTCACGGCGACCTCCATCTCGGCAACATCTGCCTGTTCGAAGGCAGGCCGACGCTCTTCGACGCGATCGAATTCAGCCCCGAGCTCGCGTGCATCGACGTGCTCTACGACCTTGCGTTCCTTTTGATGGACCTGGTTCATCGCGGGCTCGCCGACTTCGCCAACCTGGTGCTGAACCGCTATCTCGATCTCGGCGGCGGCGACGACGGGTTGGCGGCGCTGCCGCTCTTCCTGAGCCAGCGCGCGGCGATCCGGGCGCATGTCACGGCAGCATCGGCTGCGCGCCAGGAGGGACCCGAGCGGCAGCAGAAGGAAGCCGCCGCGCGGAAATACCTGGCGCTCGCCGAGACGCTTCTGGTGCCGGCCGCGCCGCGCCTCATCGCCGTCGGCGGGCAGGAGCGGCAGCGGCAAGTCGACCCTGGCGCTGGCGCTCGCGCCCGACCTGCCGCCGCCGCCCGGCGCGCGCGTGTTGCGCAGCGACGTGATGCGCAAGTCGATGCTGGGCCTGGCGCCGGAGACGCCGCTTCCGGCCGAGGCCTATCGCGGCGCGATGGGCAAGCAGGTCTATGCGCGCCTGCGGCACGAGGCGGCGCGCGTCCTTGCGACCGGGACGAGCGTCATTCTCGACGCGACCTTCATCGACCCTGACGCGCGCGCGGAGGCGGCGCTCATCGCCGCGAATGCCGGCGTGAAGTTCACCGGCTTCTGGCTCGAAGCGCCGCGCGCGACGATGGAGGCGCGCCTGCGCGAGCGCCGCGGCGATGCGTCCGATGCGACCGTGGCGGTGTTGGCCTATCAGTACGAAGCCGAGCCCGGGCCGCTCGACTGGCGGCGCATCAATTCCGCGGGGCCGGTGGCGCGGGTCGTGGCGGCGATGCGGCGCGCCGCCGGCATCGAGCCATTGACAGGACGGCCCGGCTTGCCTCGCATGACGGGGACGGCGGAAACCGGCGGGAGGTCGCGATGAGCGAAGGACGCGTGGCGATGATTACCGGTGCGGCGGGGTCGCTGGGCCGCGCCGTGGCGGCTGCGTTCGCGGCGACAGGCGCGCGCATGGTGCTGCTCGATCTCGAGGCGAAGGCGCTTGGCCGCCCGCTTCGGCAGCGACGACGCCACGCGGCTTCTCGTCGCGGCCGACCTCGCCGACGGAGCGGCGGTCGCGGCCGCCGTGCAAAAGGCGCTGGCGCGGTTCGGGCGCATCGACGTGCTGTGCAACATCGCCGGCGGCTTCCACATGGGCGAGCCGGTGCACGAAACCTCCGACGAGATTTTCCGCAGCATGATCGAATTGAATGCCGGCTCGGTGCTGCGCACGGCGCGCGCGGTGGTGCCGGCGATGCTGAAGCAGGGCGGCGGCAAGATCGTCTCGGTCGCGGCCATGGGCGGGCCTCAGCGGCGGCGCCACGATGGCGGCCTATGCCGCGTCGAAAAGCGCCGTCATGCGCCTCACCGAGAGCATGGCGCTCGAGCTGCGCGACAAGAACATCAATGTGAACTGCGTGCTGCCGAGCACCATCGACACGGCGCCCAACCGCGCCAGCATGCCGGGCGCCGATTTCTCGCGCTGGGTCGAGCCCGCGGCGCTGGCCGAGGTGATCCTGTTCCTGGCATCGGACGCCGCGCGCGCCGTCAACGGCGCCGCCATTCCGGTGGTGGGACGGGTGTGAGGACGGGCCGAAAATTCTCTGTCATTGCGAGGAGCCGAAGGCGACGAAGCAATCTCGGGGATTGCTTCGCTACGCTCGCAATGACATCAGACGTTGATACGCCGAACCGCGCCCCCGCTTGCGCGGGGACGCGAAACTCCAGGTCAGGAGCGGCTGCGGTTCAGCGCCAGTTGGGCGGCTTCATCTTGCCGGCCTCGCAATCCTTCTGGTCCTGCGACTGCCAGGCATAGTCGCCGCAGGTGAGCTTCATCTTGCTCATCGCCATCTTCTTGTCGGCGCGGGCTTGGCCGCCGCCTTCTTGGCCGGCATTTTCATGCCCTTCATCGGCGCGGTGGCGGCGGGTGCCGGCGCGGCCATGGGCGCCGGCGCGGCCATGGGTGCGGGTGCGGCGGCGGGCGGGCTTGCGGGCATTGGCGCGGGCGTGCCTTGCGCGAACGCGGAAGCGGCGAGCGCGAGCGATGCCGCCGCCGCCAGAAGCAGGGAGGTGGGCTTCGTCATTTCGGGATCTCCTGACGATTTATTCTTGACAGAACGCGCCGTCAGGGGAGCGGAAATCAGCGCCTAAGTCAACGCTCGATGAAGCTCGCCAGACGCCGGCCATGGCCGCGCCGGCCGAGCTTCTTGAGCGCCTTGGCCTCGATCTGACGGATGCGCTCGCGCGTCACCTGATACTTGCGGCCGACCTCCTCGAGCGTGTGCTCGCTCGCGGTGCCGACGCCGAAGCGCAGGCGCAGCACATCGGCCTCGCGCGGCGTCAGCTGCGAGAGCGCCTCTTCGGTGGCGCGGCGCAGCTCGGAATCGGCCGCCGCGTCGAGCGGCAGGATGGCGCGGTCGTCGGCGATCAGGTCGCCGATCGTCGCCTCGCCGTCCTCGCCCAAGGGCGCGTCCATGCTGACGGGCTCGCGCACGAGCTCGAGCACCGTGCGCACCTTGGCGAGCGGCATGCCCAGGCGATCGGCGAGCTCGGCCTCGGTCGGCGCGCGGCGCAGCTCGCCGGCCAGGTGGCGCTCCATGCGCATGACGCGCCGCGCCTCGTCGGTCATGTGCGACGGGATGCGGATGAGCCGGCCCTGATCGACCAGCGCGCGCGAGCACGCCTGGCGGATCCACCAGGTGGCATAGGTCGAGAATTTGTAGCCGCGGCGCCAGTCGAATTTCTCGACCGCGCGCATCAGGCCGATATTGCCTTCCTGGATGAGGTCGGTGAGCGGCAGGCCGCGATTGACGTGGCGGCGCGCGATCCAGGTGACGAGGCGCAGATTGGCGCGCACCATCTCGTCCTTGGCGCGCTCGGAATCGCGCAAGCCGCGCTGCAGCTCGAGCATGAGCGTGCGGAAGGCGGCGCGGGTCTGGCCGGCCGTTTCGAGCAGCGCCGTGATCTCGTCGACCGCGGCCTTGACCGCCTCGCTCGAATCGTGCCGCAGCCGCGCCCAGCCCGGCGCCCGGCGCCGGCTCAGGCTCTTGAGCCACGCGCCAGCCGATTCGGCCTGGGTGTAGGTGGCGATGAAGTCGGCGCGATCGACGCGCGACGTCTCGACGAGGCGGGCGAGCCTGCCCTCGGCCTCGGCAAGGTGACGCGACACTTCGCGCAAGCGCGCCGCCAGCCGGTCGACCGCCAGCCCGTCGAGCACGATCGGGTGCAGCGCCGCCTCGGCCCTGGCGCTGCGGCGCACGACCCGGTTGAACGCGGCCACGACGGCAGGGGTCAGTTCCTCCTCGATCCGGGCCAGCGTCGAGCCGCCGGACTCGTCGTCGTCGGCCTCGACCTCGGGCTCGTCCGCGCCGGCGCCGCCGCGGATCTGGCGCCGGGTCGAGGCGAGATCGATGATCTCGCGCAGCAGCAGGTTGCCGGCCGTGATGCGCGCGCGCCAGGCCTTGATCTCGGCCACGAAAATGGGGCTGCGGCAGAGCGCCGAGAACAACACGGCGCGGCCGGCCTCGATGCGCTGGGCGAGCGCCACCTCCTGCTCGCGGGTGAGGAGCTCGGCCCCGGAAATTTCACGCAAATAGCGTCGAAGCGCGTCGCCGGCGCCGCCGCTGTCATCGGCCAGGTTTCCGGGCACGGGGGCGCTGCCGACGGCGGCGCTTGCCTCGTGATTCCGCTCCTCGTTTCGGTCCGCGTCCTGGGACGCGGCCTCCTGCGCCGGCTGCCGCTCCAGGGCGTTGGCGCCGGAATAACTCGCCCGCATGCGATGAACTTCCTTAAAACCGGAAATAACGTACATCCGGAACCCGCGATACCGCCGCATATGGGCGTCGCCGGCCGGATTGTTAGGGGCTTATATATACCTCGTCGCGCGGAGGCTCAAGCACTCCGGCGGAGGGGGTGCCATGCAGGGAAGCACGGACCGGTTTCTCACGACCCATGCCGGAAGCCTGCCCAGGCCCGAGGCGCTGGTCAAAACCATGTTCGCCAAGGAGGACGGCGTTCCGGTCGAGCCGCCGGCCCTGGCCGACGCGGTCGGCGCAGCCGTGCGCGCGGTCGTCGCAAAGCAGGCCGAGGCCGGCATCGACATCGTCAATGACGGCGAGATGTCGAAGCCGAGCTATGCGACCTACGTCAAGGACCGGCTCGACGGCTTCGGCGGGGTGAGCCATCCGCTGCAATACCAGGATCTGGTCGATTTCCCCGAGCTGGCGCGGCGCGTGTTCGGCGATCCCGGCCGCGCGCGGCGCAAAACGCCCGGCTGCACCGCGCCGGTGCGCGCCGGCGACGGCGCCGCCGCGCGCAGCGACATCGCCAATCTGCGCAGCGCGCTCGAGCAAAGCCATGCCCGCGACGGCTTCCTGACCGCGGCCTCGCCGGGGCTCGTGTCGCTCTTCTTCCACAACGGCTACTACCCCGATCACGCCGCATATCTCGAAGCGATCGCCGCAGCGATGCGCCCGGAATACGAGGCGATCGTCGGCGCGGGCTTCGTGCTCCAGCTCGACTGTCCCGACCTTGCCATGGGGCGGCACATCCAGTTCGCCGGGCTCGGCCTCGAGGAATTCCGCGCCATGGCGCGGCTCCATGTCGCGGCGCTGAACCGCGCCGTGGCAAACCTGCGCCCCGAGCGCATGCGGCTCCATCTGTGCTGGGGCAATTACGAGGGGCCGCACCATTACGACGTGCCGCTTGCCGACATTCTCGACATCGTGCTCGCCGCGCGCCCGGCCGGGCTTTCCTTCGAGGCGGCCAATCCGCGCCACGCGCACGAATTCACGGTGTTCGATCAGGTCAAGCTGCCGCCGGGCAAGGTGCTCATTCCCGGCGTCATCGAATCGAAGTCGAACTTCATCGAGCATCCCGAACTGATCGCGCAGCGCATCGCGCGCTATGCCGAGCGGGTCGGGCGCGAGAACGTGATCGCCGGCGGCGATTGCGGGTTCGGCACCTGGGTCGGGCAGGCGGCGGTCGATCCGGCGGTGGTGTGGGCGAAGCTCGCGGCGATGGCGGAAGGCGCGCGCATCGCCACGCGCCGGTTCTGGCGCTAGCCATGATCGGATCGGGCGGAATCGCTTTGCGATCCGTCCGATCCGTGAATCATCGTCTAACATCTTTAAGTGAGAGCAAGATCGCTTCGCATGGAAACGGGCGTTTCCATGCGAAGCGATCTTGCTCTAGCCGGCGCTGCGCTTCAACTCCGGCGCGTTGCGCAGGCCGGCATCGACGACGCGTTCGGCCGGGAAGCGGATCGTCGCCGTCGTGCCGCCGCCGAGCGTGCTCGTCAGCGCGAGCGCGCCGCCATGCAGCTCCATCATCGCCGCCGTCAGCGGCAAGCCGAGCCCGGTGCCGTTGTGCGAGCGCGACAGCGAGCTTTCCACCTGCTCGAACGGCATGAGCACGCGCGCGAGATCGTCCGCGGCGATGCCGATGCCGGTATCGCGGATGGCAACGACGAAGCCCTCGCCCGGGTCGGAGCTGGCGCTGATCGCGATGCTTGCCGCCGGGCGGCGTGAACTTGACGGCGTTCGACAGGAGGTTGAGCAGCACCTGCTTCAATTTGAGCCGGTCGCAGAAGAGGAAGCTCAGGCCCGGCGCGAGATCGGTCTCGAGCGTGAGCCCGGCCACGTCGATCTTGGTCGCCATCAAGCGCGCGACCGCGTCGATCACCGCAACGACATCGACCGACTGCTCGCTCAATTCGAGCTTCCCGGCCTCGGCCTTCGACAGGTCGAGAATGTCGTTGATGATGTTGAGGAGATCGATGCCGCTGCCGTGAATGTCCTTCAAGTAGCCGCGATAGCTCTCGTTGGCGATGGGGCCGAGGATGCCCTGCATCATCACTTCGGAGAAGCCGATGATGGCGTTCAAGGGCGTGCGCAGCTCGTGGCTGATATTGGCGAGGAATTCCGATTTCGCGCGGTTGGCCTTCTCGGCCGCTTCCTTGGCGATGCGCAGCGCCTCGTAAGCGGCGCGGTTCTCCTCCTGCAGGCGCGCCTTCTCGAAGCAGCGGCCGAGCACGGCCAGAAGCTCGGCCGGGTCCGACGATTTGTCGAAATAGTCGTAGGCGCCCTGGCGCAGCGCAGCGATCGCCGACTGCGTGTCGACATGCGCCGTCATGAGGACGCAGATGAGGTCGGGCCGCTCGGCCCGAAAGCGCGCGAGGAGATCGACGCCGGAGGCGCGGCCCAGCCGCACGTCGAGCATCGCCACCGCCGGAGCAAAGCGGGCGAGCGCCTGGATCGCATCGTCGGCATGATCGGCGACGGCGGGTTCGTAGCCGGCCGGAAGCAGGAGATCGACGATCGACTCCGCGAACTCCGCGTCGTCGTCGACGATCAGGACCTTTTGACGGGCGGCCATGGAGCTCAGGCGATGTGCCGGCGCGGCGGACGGCCGGCCATCACGGCGTCGAGCGCCGCCAGAAGCTCGGCCGGATCGAACGGCTTCATCAGGATGTCCTGATCGAGCGGGTGGGCGAGGCGCGCCAAGGCCGCGTTGCGCTCGGCCGGGAAGCCGGTGACGAAGATCGTCGGCACCGAGCGGCCCGCGTGCTTCAAGCGCAGATAGACCTCGATGCCGCCCAAGCACCGGCATGCGCACGTCGAGAATGAGGCAGTCGAGCCCGTCGTGCGAGGCGAGCGTCAACGCCTCGTCGCCGATCTTGGCGATCTTCACGCGATAGCCGTTGTGCGTCAGGATCGGCTCGAGGCTCGCGGCGAACTCGGGATCGTCGTCGGCGACGAGCACCATGCCGCGCGGCTTCACCTGCTCCAGCACGTCGAGCAGCTCCTGCATCGCGAACGGCTTGCGCAGCACGCCCAAGGCGCCGTTCTCGACCGCCTGCGCCACGAGCTGCTCGAGCGAGAAGCCGGTCATGAGCATGACCTTGACGCCGGGCCTGAGCTTGCGGAACTCGAAGAACGTCTCGACGCCGTTCATGCCCGGCAGCTTCACGTCCATGAAGACGATGTCGAAGGAGGATTCGCGAAAGCGCGCGAGCCCGGCCTCGCCGCTGAACGCGAGCTCGCACTCGAAGCCGCGCATGGCGAGCACGTCGGCCACGCTCTCGGCATGGTCGCGGTCGTCGTCGATGATGAAGACGCGCATGCTCATGCCGCCATCTCCCTGTCGATGCTCATGGGCAGCCGGATCGCAACCTCGGTCCCCGCGCCCGGCTCGGACGCGATCGAGACGGTGCCGCCGTGCTGCTCGACGATCTGCTTCACCGTCGGCAAGCCGAGCCCGGTGCCGAAGCTCTTGGTGCTGAACAGCGGCTCGAACACCTTGCCGATGATGTCCGCGGGAATGCCGGGGCCGGTGTCGGCGACGACGACATCGAGCGCGTCGGGCTCGATGTGCGTCTTGACGGTGAGGGTGCGCGCGCGCCCTTCGAGATCGGCCATCGCTTGCGCCGCGTTCTCGACGAGATTGACGATGACGCGGCGCATGCGCTCGCAATCGAAGCTCACGAGGCGCCCGCGGGCGCCGAAATCGCGCCGCAGGATCACGCCGTCGGGCAGGCGCTGATCGCTCAGCACCTCCTCGAGCCAGCCCTCGAAATCGATGGGCGCGCAATTGAGCTCGCGCATGCGGGTGAAGTCCAAGAGGTCGGAGATGATGCGGTCGCAGCGCGTGACGTTGCGCTCGACCCGGGCGAGCGGGCGGTCGAGAGCGAGGCCGGCGCCGGCCATCGTCTCCTTGATGGTGAAGACCGTATTGCGGATCGCGGAGAGCGGATTGCGCAGCTCGTGCGCCACGGTGGCGGTGAGCTGGCCCAAGGTCGAGAGCTTCTCGCGCCGCAACAGCTCGATCTGCGCCTTGCGCAGCTCGGCGGTGCGCTCTTCGACGCGGAGCACCAATTCGATCTCGGCGGCGACCTCCGCGGTGACGTCGCGCCCGGTGCCGCGATAGCCGCGGAACCGCCCGTCGGAATCATAGACCGGCCGGCCGCTCACGCTGACATAACGGATGCGGCCGTCGGGATCGATGCGCTGGAAGCGCATGTTGTGAAACGGCCGGCGCGCTTCGAGATCGGCCTCGTGCGCTTCGAGCTGCGCCGCGGTGAGCCCGAAATTGGTGCCGTTGTCGAAGAGTTCGCGCCGGGTCTTGCCGACGATCGCTTCCTGCTCGTTGGGCTCGCCGCGGAGGTCGCGACGAAGCGCAGGCTTTCGTCCTGCTCCCAGAACCAATCGGAGGCGCTGTCGGCAAAATCCCGGAACCGCGCCTCGCTGTCGCGCAGCGCTTCCTGCGCCGCCTCGCGCTCGTCCGCCTGACGCTGATGGATGAGGGCCGCGGTCAATCCGGCGCCGGCGAGAACGAGGAAGAGCGACGCGCCGAGCGCCACGGTCTGCCACATGATCTGCTGCGTCGGGCTCGCCGCATCGTCGCTGCCGAAGCGCGCGATCGCTTGCGCGCGGAACGAGCCGGGCGCCGGCGCGCGCTGCCCGGCCATGTCCGCGTAGGTTGCGACGAACGCGTCGGCGAGCCGCAGTTCGGTGGCTCTTTCCGCGCTCTTCTGATTGGCGAACCGCCCCATGCTCGCGTTCAAGAAACCCCACGCGACGGCGACCGACACGACGAGCGAGAAAGCCAGGAACGCAATCAAGCCCTGGCCCGACTTCGAGCCCAGAAAGCTTCGTTTGCGGGAAGACGGCGGCATGCGCGACCCGGGACGCCGATGGTGACCGGCCATCCTCGGTCAAACACATTAACCGATGATGAAAGTTAGAATTCCGTAAAATGCGCCTAAAGTTTTTCCGAAAGAAAGCGAAGAACTCGCGGCGCGAAGCGGCCGGAATAACTGTCGTGCTCCTCGATCGGATCGGACATCCAGAAATGCCCGGCGCCCTCGATCACGACGCTGCGCGCATAAAAGCGCGCCTGTTTCAGCGCCAGCAGGAACGGCTCCGACTGCGTCCGGCGGTCGACGATGTCGTCCTCGGTGCCCCAGGCGAGCAGCACGGCGGTGGCGTTGGCCGAGGTCACGGCATGGGAGAGGGGCGACGCCTCGAAGTAGCGGCGGCGGTCGTCCATCGGCGCGACACCCAGGAACTTGTCGCAGATCGAATCGCGCGGGCGCGACAGGATGTCGTGGTTCCACTGCTGCGCGAGATCATAGACGCCGTAGACGCCGATCAGCGCCTTGACGCTGGTCGCGAGCGCGCCATGCGGAGTTGCCGCGCGGGGCTTGCGAGAATTCGGGCTTGTCGCCGGCGAGCGCCACCATCGCCGCCAGGTGCGCGCCGGCGGAATCGCCCATGAGCCCGACGCGGCTCGCATCGAGCGAGAGCGCCTCGGCGCGTCCCTTGACGAACTGCACCGCGGCGCGAATGTCGTAAATGGCGGCGGGATAGCTCGGCTCTCCCGCCTTCGCGAGGCGATAGCTCGCGGCGAAGAGCGCGATGCCGCGTTCGGCGAGATACGGGCCCCAATAGCGATAGGATTCGCGCGCGCCCTGCTGCCAGCCGCCGCCATGGACCGCGACCATGACCGGATGCGGGCCCTTGCCCTTGGGCGCATAGAGATCGCCCAAAAGGGCCGCGCCGTCGTGCCGCGCAAATTTGATGCCGCGCTGAATTTCCGTGTCCATGAAGCCTCCTGCGAACCCGCCAGCTTTAACACGCGCGAGGCTTCGTTGCAGGCTCGTGACAGCGCCGTTTGATCGGGCTTTTTCCGTCGCCTCGCCGCAGACCATGCGCTAGAGAGCGCCATCGACGAGAGGGTTTGCGGAACGAACGCCCATGCCGCAGCGATGGGGAGCACCGTTCATTGCCTGGCCGCAGCGCTTGCGTCCCAGTTATTGGGACGGCGTGGCGCTGCCGCTCGTCATCGGCACGATCCTGCTGATCGGCTGGGCGAGCCGGCAGATGAACGTGCCCTATCAGCCGGGCGAGACGCTGCCCTATCTCGCTCGATCCGAGCAACCTGCCGGTCTATGGGCTGCGCACGGTGCTGCGCATGGTGCTGGCGCTCATCGTCTCGCTCGTGTTCAGCCTCGCCTACGCCGCCGCCGCGGCCAAAAGCCGGCGGCTCGAGAAACTGCTCGTTCCGATCCTCGACGTGCTGCAATCGGTGCCGATCCTGGGCTTCCTGTCGATCACCGTGACGGGGTTCGTGTTGCTCTTTCCCGGCAGCCTTCTCGGCTACGAGTGCGCGGCGATCTTTGCGATCTTCACCTCGCAAGCCTGGAACATGACGTTCAGTCTGTACCAGTCGTTCAGCGCCGTGCCGCACGATCTGCGCGAGGCGGCGCGCATGTATCATCTCTCGGCGTGGCAGAGTTTCTGGCAGCTCGAAGTGCCGTTCGCGATGCCGCAGCTCGTCTGGAACATGATGATGTCGGTGTCGGGCGGCTGGTTCTTCGTGGTGGCGAGCGAGGCGATCAGCGTCTCCGGCAACACCGTGCTGCTGCCGGGCATCGGCTCCTACATCTCGGTCGCGATCGATCAGCGCGATCTCGCGGCGGTGTTCTACGCCATTCTCGCCATGCTGGTGCTGATCCTCCTCTACGACCAGCTCCTGTTCCGGCCGCTCCTCGCCTGGGCGCAGCGCTTCAAGATGGGCGAGATCAACGAGGAAGAGATCGAGCCGCCGTGGTTCCTCGTCATGCTGCAACGCGCGCGCATCTTCCGCCTCGTGTCGTTCGTTGCCGACAGCATCGCCGTCGGCGTGAGCCACCTGACGCATCGCGGACAGCAGAGGGCGCGCGCGGCACGGCCCGTCCCGGCGTGGCGCCGCGCGCTGGTCGATCGCCTCTGGCTCGGCGCGCTCGGCGCCGCCGCCATCTACGCGCTCTATTACATCTACGATTTCGTGCGCGTCGAGGTCGGATGGAGCGAAGTCGCTTACGTCTTCATGCTGGGCGCGTTCACGTTGACGCGCGTCATCGTGCTGATCGTGCTCGCGGCCTTGATCTGGGTTCCGGTCGGCGTGTGGATCGGCCTGCGCCCCGCGCTCGCGCACCGGGTGCAGCCGTTGATCCAGTTCCTCGCGGCCTTTCCGGCGAACCTGTTCTTCCCGCTCGCCGTCTCGGCCATCGTCGCGCTGAAGCTCAACACCGAGATCTGGCTGTCGCCGCTCATGATCCTCGGCACGCAGTGGTACATCCTGTTCAACGTCATCGCCGGCACGCTCGCGGTGCCCAACGACTACCAGCTCGTCGCCGGCAATCTCGGCGTCAGGAACTGGCTGTGGTGGCGGCGGCTCGCGCTGCCCGGGATCTTTCCAGCGTTCGTGACCGGCGCCGTCACCGCCTCGGGCGGGTCGTGGAACGCGAGCATCGTGTCGGAGATCGTCAAGTGGGGCGACACCACGCTCACCGCGCACGGCATCGGCGCCTATATCGCGATCGAGACCGAGAAGGGGGACTTCCCGCGGCTCGCGCTCGGAATTACGGTCCTGTGCCTCTTCGTCCTCGTGTTCAACCGGCTCCTGTGGCGGCGGCTTTATAACCTCGCCGAAGAGCGATTGCGGCTCGACTGATGCGAAACCTCACCCCTCCGCCATCGCCGCTGCCGCAGCGCCTGATCGCCGCGAGCAGCATCACCAAGACCTATCAGACGCCGGATCATTCCGGGCGCCTCGTCATCGACAACATCGATTTCGCGCTGGCCGAGGGCGAGATCGTGGCGATCCTCGGCAAGTCGGGCTCGGGCAAATCGACCTTCCTGCGCATCATCGCCGGATTGACGCCGCCGACCTCGGGCGTCGTCGAGTATCGCGGGCAACCGGTGAACAGCCCGGCGCAAGGGATCGCGATGGTGTTCCAGACCTTCGCGCTCTTTCCCTGGCTCACCGTGCTCGGCAACGTCGAATTCGGGCTCGAGGCGCAGGGCGTGCCGCGTGCCGAGCGGCGCCAGCGCGCCATCGCCGCGATCGACCTGATCGGGCTCGACGGCTTCGAATCCGCATATCCGAAGGAGCTGTCGGGCGGCATGCGCCAGCGCGTCGGGTTCGCCAGGGCACTCGTCGTCAATCCCGACGTGCTGCTGCTCGACGAGCCGTTCTCGGCGCTCGACGTGCTGACGGCCGAGACGCTGCGCGGCGACATCCTCGATCTGTGGCTCGCGCACCGCATCCCGACGAAGGGCATCATCATCGTCTCGCACAATATCGAGGAAGCGGTCGAGCTCGCCGACCGCATCATCATCTTCGGCAGCGATCCGGCGACGATCCGCGCCGACATCCCGGTGCCGATGGCGCGGCCGCGCGACGTCAACGGCGCCGCCTTCCGCCGCCTCGTCGACGAGGTCTATACGCTCTTGACGACCGTGCCGGGCCGCGAAGGCGGCAAGCGGGGCCCGCGCGGCGAGACGATCGAGATCGGCTATCGCCTGCCCGATGCGTCGATCCAGCAGCTCGTGGGCCTTTTGGAGGCGCTCGTGGCGCCGCCCTACGAGGGCCGCGCCGATCTGCCGAAGCTCGCCGAGAGCGAACATCTTTCGACCGACGAGCTCGTCGTGCTGATCGAGACCTTGCAGCTCCTGGGCTTCGGCCAGGTCGGCGGCGGCGACATCGAGGTGACGCCGGCCGGCCGCATGTTCGCCGCGGCCGACCTTTTGCACCGGAAGCAGATCTTCGCCGAGTACATCCGCCGCTCGGTGCCGCTTGTCGCGCACATCCGCAAGGTGCTGGACGAGCGGCCGGGCCACGCCGCGCCCGAGGCCCGCTTCCTCGCCGAGCTCGAGGATCATCTGTCCGAGGAAGAGGCGCAGCGCGTGCTCGAGACGGTGATCAACTGGGGCCGCTATGCCGAGCTCTTCGCCTACGACTACGACCGGGGCGTCTTGAGCCTCGAGAATCCGTGATCGGTCCCGAATCCCGCTTCTTCGTCGTGCTGTTGGGCGCGCTCATGACCGTGAACGTGCTCTCGATCGACATGATGCTGCCGGCCTTGCCGCAACTGGGCGAGAGCCTCGCCGCCACGCCCGATCAGGTGCAGTTGACGCTCTCCATCTATCTCGTCGGCTATGCCGTGGGGCAGCTCGGCTGCGGCCCGCTCGCCGACCGGTTCGGCCGCCGGCCCGTGCTGCTTGGGCGGCTTGTCGATCTACACGCTCGCGAGCCTTGCCTGCGCGCTCTCGCGCCAGCTCGAGCCGCTCGTCGTCGCGCGCTTCATCCAGGGGTTCGCCGGCTGCGGCGGGCCGGTCATCGTGCGCGCCATCGTGCGCGACCATTGGAGCGGCTCGCGCGCAGCGCATGTGCTGTCGCTCCTCACCACCGTGTTCGCGGCCGGGCCGCTTCTGGCGCCGATCGCGGGCGGCGCGATCCTGGTGCGGTTCGGCTGGCCCGCCATTTTCTTCGCCATCGCGGCGATCGCATTTGCGCTTCTGGCGGCGGCCTGGCTCGAGCTTGCCGAATCGCATCCGTCGCCCGACCGCGACGCCTTGAAGCCCGCGCGCATCGCCGCCAATTACGGCACCTTCTTCGCGACGCGCGTCGCGATCGGCTTCGCCGTCGTCAACGGCATGTGCTGGGTCGGGATCTTCGCGTTCATCTCGTCCTCGCCGTTCGTGCTGATCGGCTATTACGGCGTCAAGCCCGAGCATTACGGCTTCTATTTCGGCCTCTCCGCCGTGACGCTCGTCCTCGGCGCCGCGACCAACCGGCGCCTGCTGCGCCGCTGGCCCGGCGACCGCGTGTTGCGCCTGGGCTTCGGCGTTCTGGTGCTGGGCGGCGCCGCGGCGCTTGCCGTGCCGCTGGTTCCGGCGGCGGGGCCGCTGGCGCTCATGGGCGCGGTGATGATCTACATGTTCGGGCAGACGCTGGTGCAGCCCAACGCGGTCGCGGCGGCGCTCGACCCGCTGCGCCACATGGCGGGGACGGGCTCCTCGCTCCTGGGCGTGGTGCAGATGCTGCTGGGCGCCGTCGGCGGCTATGCCGTCAACGCGCTCTACGACGGCACGCCGCGGCCGATGGGCGCGATGATGCTGTTTGCCGCGCTCGCCTCGGGCGCGATTTACGCGGCGTTCCTGCGCCGGCCTAGGAGCGCGGCCGCATCGTCGGAAAGGCGATGACGTCGCGGATCGACGGGCTGTCGGTCAAGAGCATCACGAGCCGGTCGATGCCGATGCCGAGCCCGCCCGCGGGCGGCATGCCGTATTCGAGCGCGGCGATGAAATCCTCGTCGAGGCGCTGCGCCTCCTCGTCGCCGAGCTCGCGCGCGCGCATCTGCGCCTCGAAGCGGGCGCGCTGATCCAGGGGATCGTTGATCTCGGAGAACGCGTTCGCGACCTCCCAGCCGTTGATGTAGGTCTCGAACCGCTCGGTCAGACGCGGATCGGCGGGATCGCCCTTGGCGAGCGGCGAAATCTCGCGCGGGAAGCCCGTGACATGGACCGGGTCCATGAGCCCGCTTTCGACCGTCGCCGCAAACGCCGCTTCGAGCGCCGCACCCCAGCCGGCCGTGTCGGGCAGCTCGTGTCCCAAGGAGCGCACCGCCGCGCGCGCATCGACAGCGTTCGCGATCGCGAGGAAATCGATGCCGGTCCGGTCGCGCACGAGCTCCGCCATGGAGCGCCGCGGCCACGGCGGCGTCAGCTCGATCGCGCGCCCGCCATAGTCGATGCGCGTGCGCCCCAGCACGTCCTCGGCCGCGCCGGCGATGAGGTTCTCGGCGATATCCATCATCGCGCGGTAATCGACATAGGCCTCGTAGAGCTCGAGCGAGGTGAATTCCGGATTGTGCCGCGGCGACAGGCCCTCGTTGCGGAAATTGCGGTTGATCTCGAAGATTTTCTCGGCGAGGCCGCCGACCAGGAGCCGCTTCAGATGCAGCTCCGGCGCGATGCGCAGATAAAGGTCGAGGTCGAGCGCGTTGTGGTGCGTGACGAAGGGCTTGGCCGAGGCGCCGCCCGGGATCGAGTGCAGCATCGGCGTCTCGACCTCGAGAAATCCCGCGGCGATGAGACGGCGGCGCATCGAGGCGATGACGTCGCTCCGGCGGCGCAAGGTGAGGCGGCTTTCCTCGCTCATGATGAGGTCGAGATAACGCTGGCGGTAGCGCGTCTCGATGTCGGCGAGGCCGTGATATTTCTCCGGCAGCGGCAGCAGCGCCTTCGCCAGCACCACGACATCGCGGCTGTTGACGGTGAGCTCGCCGCGCGGCGTGCGGCGCACGATGCCTTCGGCGCCGATCATGTCGCCGAGATCGAGCAGCTTCACCACCGCGAGCTTTTCCGGCGGCAGATAGTCCTTGTGATTGAAGAGCTGGATCTTGCCCGAGGCATCGACGAGATCGATGAACAGGCCGTTGTTGCGGATGGCGCGGATGCGGCCGGCGACGGCGACCCGGTCCTCGGTCGCGGCTCCGGCGGCGAGGCCGGCATAGCGCGCCTCGAGGTCCTTCGCCTCGGCCGTGCGCGTGAATCCCCGCGGATAGGGATCGACGCCGAGCTTCTTCAGCTCGTCGAGCTTCTTGAGCCGCGCCGCGCGGAATTGATTCTCCTCGCGCTGTGCTTCTTCGTGGTCTTGCGCCATGCGATCGCAACCTAGCGCGTCACGGGCGCGCTTGTCCTGCGCGGGACGAAGGGGGACTTAAATCCGGCACGCTTCGTGCATAGTTTCTTAATGGAACGCGGACACGGAAAGCCGCGAACCGAGGGAGGCCTCACCCTTCCGACCGGTAGGTTGGCATGCGACTCGGAACTCTGCTCGCGACTCGCCCAAACTTGCTGCCGCAAGTGCTGATCGTTGGCGCTTTTGCGGTCATTCTGGCGGCGGCGCAGGCGGCGCCGCCCGACGGCGCCGATCCGTTCCTCGCCCCCTGGTTCCAGAGCCTGCGGCAACCGGGCACCGGCATCTCGTGCTGCTCGATCGCGGATTGCCGCCAGACCGAGTACCGCATGGGGCACGAGGGCTACGAAGCGCTGATCGGCGACAAGTGGATCCTCGTGCCGCGCGAGAAGGTGCTCGACCACATCGACAACCCGACCGGCCGCGCGGTCGTGTGCTATCTGCCGGGCATGGGCATCATGTGCTTCGTGCGGCCGTCGGAGACGTAACGGCTCAGTCGGCCGCCGGCACGAGCGTCGCCTTGCGCGCGCCGAAGCGGGCGATGTCGCAGACGATGTCGTGGAATTGGCGCAGCGAGCTGCGGTGGCCGACGCTCACCACCGTGGGCCGCCACGGCGCCGCGCGAAGATTGCGGTAAAGCTCGGCCTCGGCCGACTCGTCGAGGGCGGACGTCGCCTCGTCGAGAAAGACGAACGCCGGCCGCATCAGCAAAATGCGGCCGAACGCAAGGCGCTGCTGCTCGCCGATCGAAAGGCTCGTGGCCCAGTTCTCGCCGTCGTCGAGCCGGGTTTTGAGCGCGCTCATTCCCACGATGTCGAGCACCTCGCCGAGCCGCGCATCGTCGATGCCATCGGCCGGCCGCGGATAGAGCACCGCCTCGCGCAAGCGGCCCGAGCGGCAGATAGGGCCGCTGCGGCAGGAACAGCATCATCCCTTCGCCGATGCGGATGCGGCCCTGGCCATAGGGCCAGATGCCGGCCAGCGCGCGCAGCAGCGTGCTCTTGCCGGCGCCGGTCGGGCCCTCGATCAACAACGCCTCGCCCGGCGCGGCGGCGAGCGAGATGCCGCGCAGCAGTGGCGTGCCGTCCGGCAGGTCGAGGTCCAAGGCTTCGACCGCGAGGCCGGTTCCGGCGCGCTCGATCGCGATCCGTTGCGGCGCGCGCGCCGCTGCCGCGATCTCGCGGATGCGCTCCTCGAACGTGCCGAGCCGCTCGATCACCGCCTGCCACTGCGCGATGTCGGTATAGGAATTGACGATGAAGGACAGCGAGCCCTGCACCTGGCCGAACGCCTCGGCCGTCTGCATCAGCCCGCCGAGCTGGATCTGCTTCGAGAAAAGCCGCGGCGAGGCCACGACGAAGGGAAAGATGATGGCGATCTGGCCATAGCCGTTGGTGAACCAGTTGAGCATCTTGACGCGGCTCATGATGGACCAGAAATTGCCGATAGAGCCGGCCGAAGCGATCGATGAAATTGCCGTACTCGCGCGCCTCGCCGCCATAGAGCGCGATGCTCTCGGTGTTCTCGCGCAAGCGTACCAGGCTGAAGCGGAAATCGGCCTCGAAACGCTGCTGCTGGAAATTGAGGCCGATGAGGGGACGCCCGATCTTGTAGGTGAGCCACGTGCCGGCGATGGCGTAGATGAGCGCCACCCAGAACATGTAGCCCGGGATCGCGACCGAGCCGGCCGAGCCCAGCGGAATCGTCAGCGAGCCCGACAGCGTCCACAAGATCACCAGGAACGAGAACAGCGTCACCACCGCGTTGAGCACGCCCTGCGCCAGGCCGAGCGTCTGCACGGTGAAGCGGTCGAGATCGTCCTGGATGCGCTGATCCGGATTGTCGGTGCCGGGGCCGGCGAGCTGCATGCGGTAATAGGCGCGCTCGTCGAGCCAGGCCGCGAGATAGCGCCGCGTCAGCCAGCGCCGCCAGCGGATCTGCAGCATCTGTTGCAGATAGGTCTGATAGACCGCGATCGCGATGAACACGGTCGCGAGAATCGAGAAGATCATGAGCTGGTAGAAGAAGGCGTGCTCGTCGAGCTGCTGGATCGCGTTGTAGAAATCGTTGCGCCAGTAGTTGAACCGGACGCTGATATAGACGGTGCTGAGGTTGAGCGCGGTGACGGCGGCGAGAAGCCCCCAGGCCCAGCCTTTCTCGTCCGAGTGCCAATAATACGGCACCGAGAGGCGCCAGGCGTCGCGGAAGATTCTTCGTTTTTCGCCGTTCATGCCTCAATACTCCGGCCGGTCATCGAGAACGCCGGCATGGACGCCAAGGACATCTGCCGCGGCACGGCGCGCGCGTTGGCGCGGCTGGGATTCGCCAGCCTCGCCGAGGTGCCGCTCGCCAATGGCAGGCGCGCCGATCTTCTCGCCGTCGGTCGCGATGGGATGCTCCTCATCGTCGAAGTGAAATCCTCGCTAGCCGATTTCCGCAACGATCGCAAATGGGGCGAGTACCGCCACTTCTGCGACCGCCTCGCCTTCGCGGTGGCGGCGGAGTTTCCGCGCGCGCTTATCCCGGAAGATTGCGGCCTCATCGTGGCGGACCCGTTCGACGCCATGATCGTGCGCGAGGGCGCGCTGACCCCCCTGGCGCCGGCGCGGCGCAAGGCGCTCACGCTGCGCTTCGGGCGCCTTGCGGCAAGCCGCCTGCTCCGCCTCGGCGATCCGGCGGCGCTCGAGCCCGAAGGCTGACCGCTCAGCTCTCGACGTAATGCGGCTCGGGCCGGGCGAAGAGATCGTCGTAATGCACCAGCACCGGATCGCCCAATGGCACCGGCACGCCGTCGCGAAACACCCATTCGCCGCGGTCGCAATCGGCCGCGCGCACGTAACCGTTGAGATAGAAGCGCCGGTCGGCCTTGCTGCGGTTGGGGCCCGAGCCGTGGATCGTGTAGAGATTCCACAGCGCCACATCGCCCGGCTCGAGCGCGAGATCGACGAGGCGGCTCGGATCGAGGCCAGAGCGCTCGAGCCGCTCGTCCGCCATCTCCTGGTCGAGCACCGCGCCCGCGCCGGCGATCTCGATTTCGCCGAGGCGGTGCGAGCCCGGCAGAAGCCGCATGGCGCCGTTGCCGGGCGCGTGCCGGTCGACCGCGAGGCCGGTCTGCACGTAGGAATCGGTGAGGTTGCGATAGGCCGAGCGCGGGCGGCGGAAGCGCACGTCCTGATGAAAGGCGAAATCGGCCGCGGTGGCGCCGGGCGGCTTCCAGTGCAGCTGATTGATGATCTGCTTCACGTCGCGCCCGATGAGCGGCGCCAACAGATCGCGCCAGCGCGGATCGCGCCTTATCCCTTCGAGCACGGGATCGACATAGGACGGCCACTGCACCAGGCGCAGGATTTTCCCGAGCACCGGGTCCTTGCCCTGGCGGTAGAACAGATTGCCGTGCCGATAGCTCGCGCGGTGCGCCATGCCGGTGCGCCAGTGCCGGTCGAACGAGCTGGCGATCGCCGCGACCTCGCCCGGCGCGAACATGCCGCGCACGACGGCATAGCCGTCCTCGCGATATTGGTGCAGCGCGTCTGCGATCTTGTCGGTCATGCGCGCCTGACGTCCGTCGCGGCGAAATCCGTGCCCTTGAACAAGAGCGCCTCGCCCGTCGCCTTGGCCAACGCATAGGAAAAGCAGTCGCCGAAATTGAGCCGCGCCTCATGGCCGCTGCCGCGGCCGAAATCGCGATAGGCCTCGCGCGCGATCCGTGCCTGCTCCACGGTCACCGGCTCGATCACGATCTCGGCCTCGGCGATCAACTCGTCGACGCGATGGCTCGCGACGGCATCGCGCGCGCCATCGATGACGATCGCGGTTTCGAGATAAGTCGCCGCAGACATGCGGCAGATCTCCGCCGCCTCGATCGTCTCGGAAAATCGCTTGGCGTCGGGCTCGCTGCGCAGGATCGCGATGACCGCCGAGCTGTCGACGATCACTTCGGCAACCCCGTCTGCTCATCGTAAAGAAGCTCGTCGATGTCGATCGACTTCCACGGCTCCTTCAGGCGCGCGGCGACCTCGGCTCCGATGGCGAGAAGGCGCTCCGACAGGCCCTCGCGCCGGCGCTGGCGCCGCTCGCGGGTAAGCCGCTCGCGCAGCGCCTCGGTCACCGCGGCGGTGACGCTCTCGCCGGTGAGGTCGGCGAGCTCGCGGGCGAGGCGGTCCGCCTCTTCGTTCTTGATGTTGAGACTCATGGCAGAATTCTTCCTAGTCTTTCTTTCATTCTACCATGACGCGCCGCCAGGGCAAATTGGCTTTCGTTCCGTAATTTCACGAATCCGCCGCGCCGATCAACGCGTTATACGTACGGGAAGATGGCGCGCAGCGGTGCCGCCGTCAAGCTTCCCCCCGCCGCTTTTTCAGGCTAAGCGGCGCCGATGCGGGTCGATTCGTTCGATTTTGCCCTGCCGCGAAGCCTCATCGCGGACCGACCGGCCGAGCCGCGCGACGAAGCGCGCCTGCTCGTCGTGGGCGAAGGGCTCGAGGACCGCGGGATGCGCGACCTGCCGAGCCTGCTCGCGCCGGGGCGATATGCTGGTGGTGAACGACACGCGCGTCATCCCGGCGCGGCTTTGCGGCCGGCGCGGGTGCTGCGCAGGTCGAGGTGACGCTGCATCGCGATTTGGGCGGCGGGCGCTGGCGCGCCTTCGCCAAGGGCGCGCGCAAGCTCAAGACCGGCGACCGCATCGACTTCGCCGCCGATTTCTCGGCCGAAATCGAGGCGAAGGACGAGGGCGAGGTGACGCTCGCGTTCGCCTGCGAGGGACCCGCGTTCCGCGCCGCGCTCGAACGCCATGGCGTGATGCCGCTGCCGCCCTATATCCGGCGCGGGCCCGGCGGCGATGCGCGCGACCGCGCCGACTACCAGACCATCTTCGCGCGGGCCGAGGGCGCGGTGGCGGCGCCGACCGCGGGGCTTCATTTCACCGCGCGGCTCCTTGCGGCGCTCGAGGCGGCCGGCGTCGAGCGCGTCACGCTCACCCTCCATGTCGGCGCCGGCACTTTCTTGCCGGTGCGCGCGGCCGATACCGACGATCACCGCATGCACGGCGAATGGGGCATGCTCGACGAAGAGGCGGCCCGGCGCATGAACGCGGCGCGGGCGCGCGGCGGGCGCATCGTCGCGTGCGGCACGACCTCGGTGCGCCTCCTCGAAAGCGCCGCGGACGACAGCGGGCCGCATCCATCCCTTCGCCGGCGAGACCAAGCTCTTCATCACGCCCGGTATCGCTTTCGCGCGGTCGATCTCATGCTCACCAATTTCCATCTGCCGCGCTCGACGCTGTTCATGCTGGTCGCGGCCTTCGCCGGGCTCGAGCGCATGAAGGCGGCCTATGCGCATGCGGTCGCGCAGAACTATCGCTTCTTCTCGTACGGCGACGCGACGCTGCTCCATCCGGCCGGGCACGCGCGATGAGCGGCTTCGCCTTCGATCTTCTGGCGCGCGCGGGTGCCGCGCGGCGCGGGCGCATGCGGACGGCGCACGGCACGATCGAGACGCCCGCCTTCATGCCGGTCGGCACGGCGGCGACGGTGAAGGCGATGCGGCCCGAGGAAGTGGCCGCGACCGGCGCCGAGATCGTGCTCGCCAACACCTATCACCTGATGCTGCGCCCCGGCGCCGAGCGCATCGCGCGGCTGGGCGGCCTGCATCGCTTCATGGGCTGGCCGCGCGCGATCCTGACCGATTCGGGCGGCTACCAGGTCATGTCGCTCGCGAAGCTGCGCACGCTCGTCCGAAAGCGGCGTCACCTTCCGCTCGCATCTCGACGGCAGCGAGCATCACCTGACGCCCGAGCGCTCGATCGAGATCCAGTCGCTGCTCGGCGCCGACATCGCCATGGCGTTCGATGAATGCACGCCCTTCCCCGCGAGCGCGGACGAGGCGCGCCAGTCGATGGACGCTGTCGATGCGCTGGGCCGAGCGCTCGAAGGCGGCGTTCCGGGGCGAGCGCCAAGGCGCGCTCTTCGGCATCGCGCAGGGCGGCATCTATCCGGAGTTGCGCCAGGAATCGGCCGCGCGGCTGCGCCGAGATCGGCTTCGACGGCTATGCCGTCGGCGGCACGGCGGTCGGCGAGGGCCAGGAACAGATGTTCGCCGTGCTCGACGCGACGGTGCCGGCGCTGCCCGAGCATGCGCCGCGCTATCTCATGGGCGTCGGCAAGCCCGAGGACATGATCGGCGCGGTGCTGCGCGGCATCGACATGTTCGATTGCGTGCTGCCGACGCGCTCGGGCCGCACCGCGCAAGCCTTCACGCGGCGCGGCACGGTGAACCTGCGCAACGCGCGCCACGCCGACGATCCGCGCCCGCTCGACGATGAATGCCCGTGCGCCGCGTGCCAGAAACATGCGCGCGCCTATCTCCATCATCTCGTGCGCAACGACGAGATCCTGGGGGCGATGCTTCTGACCGAGCACAATCTCCGCTATTATCAGGAGCTGATGGCGGGATTGCGCGAAGCGATCGAGCGGGGCGCGCTCGAAGACCATGCCGACTGCGCTCGCCGCCCTCTTCCGGGCGGGCGACATCCCGCCGCCCTGAGAGGCAAGATGGCAGAGAAGCCCCTCACCCAGCTCGGCGCGAAAAGCGCGCTGCCCGCCTCGCCCGACGACGCGGTGCTGGAGCATGTCGCCAATCCCGGAAAGGGCACGCTCTATCTCGTGCGCTTCACCGCGCCCGAATTCACCGTGCTCTGCCCGGTCACCGGCCAGCCCGACTTCGCCCACTTCGTCATCGACTATGTGCCGAACGAGCGCATCGTCGAAAGCAAGTCGCTGAAGCTGTTCTTGGGCTCCTTCCGCAATCACGCGGCCTTTCACGAGGACTGCACGCTCCTGATCGCGCGCCGCATCGTCGGCGCGATCGAGCCGCTATGGCTCAGGATCGGCGGCTACTGGTATCCGCGCGGCGGCATGCCGATCGACGTGTTCTACCAGACCGGCGCGCCGCCCGAGGGGCTGTGGCTCCCCGACCAGGGCGTCGCACCTTATCGCGGGCGCGGATGAGCGCAGTTGCGGAGGCCGCGGCAATCAAGGCGGCGATCCGGGACGAGGCGCTTGCATTGGGATTCGACGCGGTGGGCTTCTGCGAAGCGGAGCTTGCGGGGGAGGCGCGCCGCGATCTCGAGCGCTACATCACGGCCGGCTATCACGGCGACATGGGCTGGCTGGCCGCGCGTTCGCGCGAACGCGCGTCGCCGCGAGCGCTCTGGCCCGAGGCGCGGAGCGTCGTCGTGCTCGGGCTCTCCTATGCGCCCGGCGCCGATCCGTTGCACGCGCTCGAGGCACGCGAGACCGGCGCGATCTCGGTCTATGCGCACGGGCGCGACTACCACGACCTCGTCAAGTCGCGCCTGAAGCGGCTTGCGGGCTTCATCGCCGCGCGCTGGCCCGGCGCGCTGAAACTGTTCGTCGACACGGCGCCGGTGATGGAAAAACCCTTGGCCGAGCGCGCCGGCATCGGCTGGCAAGGCAAGCACACGAATCTCGTCTCGCGGCGCGACGGGCTCGTGGCTCTTTCTCGGCGAGATCTATCTCGCGCTCTCCCTCCCGCCCGATGCGCCGCACGAGGATCGCTGCGGCTCGTGCCGGCAATGTCTCGATGCCTGCCCGACCAACGCATTCCCGGCACCGCACCGCCTGGATGCGCGGCGCTGCATCTCGTACCTGACGATCGAGCACAAGGGCCACATTGCGCGCGAGTTTCGCCCGCTCATCGGCAACCGCATCTACGGTTGCGACGATTGCCTTGCCGTCTGCCCATGGAACAAGTTCGCGCGAGCGGCATCGCTGCCGGCGCTCGCGCCGCGCGCGGAATTGCGCACGCCGCGCCTCGACGAATTGGCGGCGCTCGATGATGCCGCCTTCCGGCGCCTTTTCTCGGGTTCGCCCGTAAAGCGGCTCGGGCGCGACCGCTTCGTGCGGAACGTGCTGATCGCGATCGGCAACAGCGCGGCACCCGGCCTCCTCGGCGCGGCCGTGGCGCGGCTCGAAGACGGATCGCCGCTCGTGCGCGCGATGGCGGTCTGGGCGGTGCGCCGGCTTGCCGCGCCCCACGAGGCCGAGGCACTCGCGGCGCGCATCCGCCCGGGCGAAACCGATCCCGACGTGCGCGCCGAATGGGATGCGTGAGTCTTAGGCGGCGCGCTTGCCGGCGAGCGAGGAGACGAGGAGCATCGTCACCGTGCCGGCGTCGGCAACGAGCGCGCCGCCGACCACTTCGACGAGCGCCCGCGCCCGCGCCAGGCTCGCCGCGAGAACCACGCCGCAGTTCAGCTCGACCATGCCGCCGGCGCTTTCCATGCCGCGCGCGGCGGCGGCCGCAGGTCCGGCGGCACGGAGCGTGATTTTCACCGTGCCAGGCGCCGCCTCGTGCGCGGAAAGCATGATGCGGCCGCCGCGCGAGGTCACGGCAAGCGTTGCATCGAGAAGTCCGAACAGCGCGGTCTCGAGGTCCTGCGCCGACCCGCGTACGTCGCGCAACGACGGCGCGACATCGAAGTCGAGCGTGACGCCGGCCGCGGCAGCGCCTGACGCGAAGCCTTGCGCGAGCCGCGTCAGCACCTCGCCCGGATCGCACCAGCCATCGCGCCTTTCCGGAGCAGGCGCGGGCGCGCGCGTGCGATAGCGCGCTTCGACCGCGCGCGACCAGCTCTGCGCGCCCTGCGCCAAGTCGAGACGCGGCGGCGCCATCGGGCGCAGGCGCGCCGATGCCGCTGCGAGCGCATCGGCGATGTCGGCGAGCTCGCGCACCTTCGGTCTCGAGCCGCGCGAGCGGGACGCCGCGGCCCAGCATCCGCGCATCGGCGGCAAGATCCTTCAGCGCGTTGGCAAATCCCCGCGCGATCATGCAGGAGACATAGATGCCGGCGGCCAAAGCCGTCGCGCTCATGACCAGCAGCAGGCCGTTCGGCCAGTCCGGATCGTAGAGGCTCGCGGCAAGCGCCGCGGCGCAGGCCGCTGCGGGCGCGGCACTCGCCAGCAGCAAAAGCAAAAGCTCGCGCACGAGCGGGCGGGACATGCGGTGCATGGGCGTTCTCGCTGCCATAAGCATGGCGGCACTTGTCGCCCGTCCCCCGTGAAGGGATGCTGAATCCGCGCGCTGCGATCGCCGCGGATTTGCCGCGTATTCGAGCGATCTTTTAGGCGACGCGGCGGGCGGCGGCGGCGTGCAGCACCGACAATCCCAGGATCATGTCGACATCGCGCCCGTTCTTCGCGAGCGGCAGCAGGATGCGCTCCGCGGTCAGATGGTTCTTGTGCGGGTTGGTGAAGACGGGATAGCCGCGGTGATAGGAGAGGCCCTGGCCCGATGCGACGAACACGAGATCGCAGTAGCTCTTGCTCGTCGCCGCATCGGACACGCCCTCGCCGAACCACGTGCCGGTCAGGTCGCGGCCGAGTTGGCGCACGAGCTCGGTGCCGACGAGGCGATAGCGGAAGCGCCACGGATCGCGGAAGACGTCGTAAAGCCTGATGCAGGGGAGGAGCGCCGGGATCGCCGCGGGATCGAAATGCTGCCGCCCCGGGAGCGCGCCGTCGCCGGGGCAAACGCTGCGCCAATAGCGGTAAACCGCCGCAATCTTGTCGTGGCACGGCGGAAGATCGAGCTCCGCCGCCTGCGAGCAGGCGAACTTGTCCATCGCCCGAGCATTGCCGGGAACGGTTAATTGCCGCTTAACGATGCCCTAGACGCCGGTGTCGCCCGCCAGAAGCGTGCTGACGACGCGCGCCACCTGCTGCCACAGAACGGCGAAATCGCCCTGGCCGTTCTCGAGCAGGACGGCGGCGGTGGCGAGCGCGACCGCCTGCGCGCTTCGTCCATGCGCTGCGATGAGGGCGCGCGCCACGCACCTTGCGCGCGTACTCGCTTGTGCGAAAATCATGCGCACTCCGTCACTGCATCGACGGCAATCGAACCAGCGCCGCGCGCGAGCGGCAACTTAAAAATTATTCAGACCGCGGGCGGCGGCCCGCATGCCGCACATTTGACGCAAGTGCGCGCGCGCTTGAGAATGACGCCGCCGCGGCAATGCGGTTGCAGAGAAAGCGGAGGCAGCGATGAAGATCGAGAAGCGGCTCGAGGAATTGAAGATCACTCTTCCGTCGCTCGGCGCGCCGATGGGCAATTACGTGCCCGCGCGCCGCGCCGGCAACCTCTTGTTCCTGTCAGGCCGCGGGCCCGCCGGCAATGTCTCCGGCAAGGTCGGCGAAGCGTTCACGCTGGAACAGGCCTATCAGCACGCGCGCACGGTGGGGCTCGGCCTCATCGCGGCGATGAAGCAGGAGCTGGGCGATCTCGACCGCGTCAAGGGCATCATGAAGGTGCTCGGCATGGTGAACGCGGTGCCGACTTTTACCGACCATCCGAAGGTCATCAACGGCTGCTCCGATCTTCTCGTCGAAGTGTTCGGCGACGCCGGGCGGCATGCGCGCTCGGCCGTCGGCATGGGCTCGCTGCCGAACCAGATCCCGGTCGAGATCGAGCTGATCGCGCTGGTCGAGTAGCGGTCAGACCCGCAACAGCCCCATGAGGTCGAACACCTCGCGCAGCACCGGGCCGGCGATGGCGGAAGCGCGCTCGGTGCCGCGGCGGAGCACGCCGTCGATATAGCCGGGATCGGCCTGGAGGCGGCGCATCTCGCCGCCGATGCGGCCCAGCACCTCGGCCGAGAGATCGGCGAGCTCGCGCTTGAAGTCGGAGAAATTCCTGCCGGCAAAGCGCGCAACCGCGTCCGTGCGCGACATGTCGGCGAGCGATGCATAGATGCCGAGGAGATTGTCGGCCTCGGGGCGCGCCTCGGCCGCCGCGACCGTTTCCGGCAGCGCGAGCGGATCGGTCTTCGCCTTCCTGATCTTCAGCGCGATCGTCTCGGCGTCGTCGGTCATGTTGATGCGCGAATAATCCGAGCTGTCCGACTTCGACATCTTCTTGGTGCCGTCGCGCAGGCTCATGACGCGTGTCGCGGCGCCGAAGATCTGCGGCTCGGGCAGCGGGAAGAACTCGACGCCATAGCGCCGGTTGAAGGCGCCGGCGATGTCGCGGCAAAGCTCCAGATGCTGCTTCTGGTCCTCGCCGACGGGCACGTGCGTCGCCTTGTAGAGCAGGATGTCGGCCGCCATCAGCACCGGATAGGCGTAGAGCCCGAGCCCCGCCTCGTCGCGCGCCTTGCCGGCCTTCTCCTTGAACTGGGTCATGCGGTTGAGCCAGCCCAAGGGCGTGAGGCAGCCCAGGAGCCAGGCGAGCTCGGCATGGGCCGAGACGCTGCTCTGGGCGAAGATGATGCAGCGCTCGGGATCGATGCCGGCGGCGATATAGGCGGCCGTCACCTCGCGCGTCTGGGCGCGCAGCTGCGCCGGGTCCTGCGGCAAGGTCAGCGCATGCAGATCGACGATGCAGAAGATGCAGTCGAAATCGCGCTGCAGCCGGACCCAGTTGCGGATCGCGCCGAGATAATTGCCGAGATGCAGGTTGCCGGTCGGCTGGACGCCGGAGAAGATCCGATTCATCGGCGCCTTATCGCGCGCGGCCTGCGCCAGGGTCAAGCCGTGCGCGGCTTTTCGATGGCATCGGCGACAGGTCCCTTGCCCTCGCGGCGGAGCACATCGGCCGCGCCCTTGCGGTCGGCCGGCGGGCGGTTCTGGCTCATCTTCCACTTGCCTTCGAGCCGCGCGAGCGGGATCGCGAATCCGACGATCGCCTTCAGCATCATGTCGACGTAATCGGGCGGCGCGTCCGTCACGGCCCAGGGCTCGGGCCGCCCGGATTCGTGCTTCTGCGTGAGGCGCGTGACGATGGCGCGAAGCCGCTCGGCATCGTCGAACCATTCGATCGCCCCGCGCGCATGGATCGCGATGTAGTTCCAGGTCGGCACGACCTTGCCGTTCTCTTTCTTGGTCGGATAGAACGACGGCGAGACGTAGGCATCGGTGCCGAGGAAGATGGCGAGCGCTTCGCCCGCGCCATCGCGCCATTGCGGATTGTCGCGCGCGATGTGGCCCAAGAGCGTGCCGAAGGGCGCCGGCGTCGGGATCGAGCAGCATCGGCACATGGCTTGCCTCGATGCCGCCGGGACCCGACGTTACGAGCGTCGCGATGCCGGAGCGGGCGATCGCCTCGTGCAGCACGGGCACGCGCGTCTCGGCGAAATGCGATGGCAGATACATCTTTCCTCCTCAGGCGCGGCCGAGGCGCCGCTTCACCTCGCCCCAGGGCGCGGCGCCCAGCACAACGGCAAGTGCGGCAAACGCGCAAAACCCCGCGCCGACCAGAAGAGCAAGCGCGGCGAGGCGCTCGATCGTGCCGCCGGAAAATGCCGGGCCGAGCCAGGTCTGCAGCGCGACGACGAGCGCGCCCATGCCGAGCGCCGCCAAGGCAATGCGCGGCAGCGCGCGCCGCGCGCGCCGGTCGAGCGCGAAATGGCCGCGCCGCGTCAGGATGTGGATGAGCAGAAGCGCATTGATCCAGCCCGCGGCCGAAGTCGCCATGGCGACGCCGACATGGGCGAGCGGCGTCATCAGGCCCAAGGTCACGGTCAGCACGACATTGGCGGCGATCGCGGTCAGCGCGATCATGACCGGCGTCTTGGTGTCGTGCCGCGCGAAAAATCCCGGCGCAATGACCTTGACGAGGACGAAGGCGGGCAGGCCCGCGGCATAGGCCGCGAGCGCGCCGGCCGTGGCGTGCGTGTCGGCGGCGCTGAAAGCGCCGCGCTCGAACAGCACGTGCAGGATGGGCCACGCCGCCACGCCCAGCGCGACCGCCGCCGGCAGGGTGAGGAGCAGCGCCAGCTCGAGGCCGCGATTTTGCGTGTCGATGGCGCCCTGCTCGTCGCCGACGCGCACCTGGCGCGACAGCGGCGGCAGGATCGCGGTGCCGACGGCGAAACCGACGACGCCCAGCGGCAATTGCTCGAGCCGGTCGGCGTAGTAGAGATAGGAGACCGCGCCCGTCGGCAGGAGCGATGCGATCGCGGTCGAGACCACCAGGTTGAGCTGCGTCGCGCCGGCGCCCAACACGCCCGGCAGCATGAGGCCGAGCATGCGCTTCACCGCCGGCGACAGCACGGGCACGGGCAGGCGCAGCGCGATCCCGGCGTGCGCGCACGAGCCCATGAGCCACAGGAACTGCGCGAATCCCGCCAGCGTCACGGCCCAGGCGAGCGCATCGCCGCTCGGCGGGTTGGCGAAGGTGAGCGCGCCGATGAGGAAGATGTTGAGGAGCGCGGGCGTCGCCGCGACGGCGGCGAAGCGCTCGACCGAATTGAGCACGCCGCCCTGCAGCGCCACCAGCGAGATGAAGAGCAGATAGGGGAAGGTGATGCGCGTCAGGCGGATGGTGAGGGCGAAGGTGGCCGGGATGTCGGCGAAGCCCGGCGCCAGCACGTGCAGAAGAAGCGGCATGAGCGCCTCGCCCGCGACGACGAACACGAGGAGCGCCGCCAGCAGCACGGCGAGCGCATCCTCGGCGAAGAGGCGCGCCGCCTCGCGCCCGTCCTTCGCCACCATGCCGGCGAAGAGCGGCACGAAGGCGGCGCTGAACGCGCCCTCGGCGAAGAGCGAGCGGAACAGGTTGGGTAGGCGCAGCGCGACGAAGAACGCGTCCGTCACCGGCCCCGCGCCCAAGAATGCCGCCGTCATCATGTCGCGGACAAATCCGAGGACGCGGCTCATCATGGTGTAGCCGCCGACCGTCGCGACCGAACGCAGGAGCGCCATGGCGGCTCCCGTCTAATGGACAAGGCGGGGTTAGGGAAGGGGCCGAGTGTCGCAATTCTTTACAACTGCGCCCGCCGCCTGGCCTTTCCCGCTATCATCGGCGCCGCGGAACGGAGGCGGCGATGGCGGAGATCGCGATCGGGGTGACCGGGTGCGGCGGACGCATGGGGCGGATGCTGCTCGCCGAAATCCACGGCACGCAAGGCTGCCGCGTCGCCGGCGGCATCGACGCCGCGGGCAGCGCCGCGATCGGGCGCGATCTGGGCGAGCTCGCCGGGTTGGGGGCGATCGGGCTCCTCGCCGGCGACGATGTGGCGGCGCTTTTCGCCAGCGCCGACGTGGTGGTGGACTTCACCGCACCGGATGCGACGGCCTCCACGCCGCCACCGCGGCGCGACTCGTAAAGCCGCTGGTGATCGGCACGACCGGGCTCGAGCCCCGGCACGAGAGCGCCATTGCCGACGCCGCCGGCAAGGTCGCGATCGTGCGCGCCGCCAATATGAGCCTTGGCGTCAATCTGCTCCTGGGCCTGGTGCGCGAGGTCGCGGCGCGACTGGGCGACGAGTACGACATCGAGGTGCTGGAAATGCACCATCGCCACAAGGTCGATGCGCCGTCAGGCACCGCGCTGGCACTGGGGCGCGCGGCGGCCGAAGGGCGCGGCATCGATCTCGCGGCGCACAGCCAGCGCGTGCGCGACGGCATCACCGGCCCGCGCAAGAAGGGCGACATCGGCTTTGCGGCGCTGCGCGGCGGCGACGTGGCCGGCGAGCATGTCGTCATCTTCGCCGGCGAGGGCGAGCGGATCGAGCTTACGCACCGCGCCGGGAGCCGGCAGATTTTTGCCCGCGGCGCCGTGCGCGCGGCGCGCTGGTGCGTCGGGCGGAAGCCGGGGCTTTACGGGATGGCGGACGTGCTCGGCCTGTCCTGACGCCGGCGCCGGTCGCGGCCTCGACGCTCTTGGCGGGATAGGCGCACAGCGCATTGACGACGCATTTCTCGCAGTGCGGATTGCGCGCGGTGCAGACATAGCGCCCGTGCAGGATGAGCCAGTGATGGGCGCCCATCTTGTATTTCTCGGGCACGATCCGCTCGAGCCCCTCCTCGACCGCGAGCGGCGTCTTGCCGGGCGCCAAGCCGGTGCGGTTGCCGACGCGGAAGATGTGCGTGTCGACGGCGATGGTGGGATGGCGGAAGGCGACGTTCAGCACCACGTTGGCGGTCTTGCGCCCGACGCCGGGCAGCGCCTCGAGCGCGGCGCGGTCGTCCGGCACCATGCCGCCATGCTTCTCGATGAGCAGGCGCGAGAGAGCCAGCACGTTCTTCGCCTTGGTGCGAAATAGGCCGATCGTGCGGATGACCTCGATCAGCCTCGCCTCGCCCAGCTCCAGCATCTTGTGCGGCGTGTCGGCGAGCTTGAACAGGCGCTCGGTCGCCTTGTTGACGCCGACATCGGTCGCCTGCGCCGACAGCACAACCGCAACGAGCAGGGTATAGGGATTGATGAAGTCGAGTTCGGTGGTCGGATCCGGCCGGTCCTTCGCCAACAGGGCGAAGAACCGCTCGGCATCTCTCTTGGTCATCCGCCGATCCTGGCGAACGACCGCAAACCTGTCCAGGCGCGGCCGGTTACGTTCGAACCATCAGCCAGATGCCGAAAATCCAGATGGCGAGGCAGATGCTCAGGGCGACCATGAAGCCCCGGTTCTTCTCGCGCCATTCCTCAAGCGTCGTCACGCCCAGATCGCCGTCGTCCATTTCACACCCCTCGCAGGGAGGGAAGCAATAACGGGGCCAGCGAGCGTTTATGCTTTGCTGATCAGATGGTTAATGTTATTGACTAGGATTAACCGATCACAAAAGTGTAAAGATTTCCGTCAGCGCCCGCCGCCGTCGAGGAACACGGCCTTGGCCGTCGACAGGATGATCAGCAGGTCGAACAGGAAGCTGAAATTCTTGATGTAGTAGAGGTCGTAGGACAGCTTCTCGCGGGCGTCCTCGATCGAGGCGCCGTAGGGATAATTGATCTGGGCCCAGCCGGTGATGCCGGGGCGGACGCGATGGCGCTCGGCGATAGAACGGGATCTCGGCCGCGAGATGGCGCACGAAATGCGGCCGCTCCGGGCGCGGGCCGACGAAGCTCATCTCGCCGCGCAGCACGTTCAGGATCTGCGGCAGCTCGTCGATCCGCATGCGGCGCAGGAAGCGGCCGACGCGGGTGATGCGCGGATCGCCGACGCTCGCCCATTGCGGGCCCGAGCGCTCCTCGGCATCGACGCGCATGGTGCGGAACTTGGCGATGTGGAAGATCTGGCCGCGGCGGCCGACGCGCTCCTGGCGGTAGAGCACGGGGCCCTTGCTGTCGAGCTTGATGGCGATGGCGGCCAGCAGCAGCGTCGGCAGCGTCAGCACGAGCAGCATGAGGCTCGCCGTGATGTCGAGGACGCGCTTCAGGACCGCGTTGGTCGCGGTGCCGATATGGAAGCCGTCGGAGAAGATGAGCCAGCTCGGATCGAGCGCGCGCAGATTGACGCGGCGCGTCTCGCGCTCCCAGAAGCTGAGGAAGCTCGTGACCGTGACGCCCTCCATGCGCGCGTCGAGCAGCGGCTGCAGCGAGATGCCGCGGCGATCGTCGGCGGCGACCACGATTTCCTTGGCGGCGCTGTCGCGCACCACGTCGATGAGCGGCGCAGTGGCGGACTTGAGGCGCGCGTCCGGCACTTCGCGCGTCTCGTTGCCGAGCGCGACGTAACCCACCACTTCGGTGCGCGAATGGGCGCGCGCCATCAACTGCTCGATCTCGGCGGCGAGGCGCCCGGCGCCGACCACGACGACGCGGCGCGGCGAGAAACCGGTGCGCGCCAACGGCGTCGCCACCATGCGCGCCACGACGATGCAGGCGATGACCAGAACGGTCCAGGCGAGATAATAGAAGGTGCGCGCCTCGCCCGTCCCTTCGATCGAGAGCGTGCGCCCCAGAATCGGCGCGCCGATGCACAGGCACGCAACGAGGCGCGGCAGCGCGCGGCGGAAATTGGCAACGTGCGGCGGGTCGTAGAGACCCATGCCGAACATCAGCACGGCGTTGACGAGCGCGGGGACGAGCGCGGCGAGGATGAGCCGGCCATTGGCGGCGTCGGCCGGCAGCAGCATCGAGGCGGCGAAGTAGAGCGCGAGCGCCACGGCGATGGTCTCGCAGACGCACAGAAAGAGCGCCGGCGCCGAGCAATAATGGCGGAAGATCCTGAGCACCGAACCCCTCGTGTCTGCCAGGAAACGGCAATTGCCGCTCAGGTCCCTCTACGATGGGTTGAACCCGACGGATCACCTTTTCGGGCGATGCGCCGTTGCGCCGCAGGCGCGGGCTAGAGGAGTGTTCGGACCGCCGCGGCAAGGAAGATGATGCCGCCCCATCCCGCGAGGCTCACGAGCGCGATGCCGAGCCACCAAAAGCGCCACGGGCTCGGCGCCGATGCGTGCTCGAGTGTGACGAGGGTCACAGGTTTGCCCAACGGCTTGCCCCTCTCCGGCTCGCGGAAAAGTTTCACCGCGGCATAGTTAATCAAACGTTAATGTGCCCCGGTCTCGTTCCTGTTCCACCGGATCCGGTTCCGCTCTAGCATCGCGGCTCGAGGTTCTTGCGATGACCCACGCCGAAACCGAGGGCGGCCGCGTCTTTCTCGACACGGTGCTGCATCCCTATCGCAGCCTGAAGCCCGAGGGCTTCGCGATCCTCATGGCGGCGCTTGCCGGGGCGAGCCTCCTTGCCGGGACGATCTGCATCCTCGTCGGCTGCTGGCCGATCTTCGGCTTTTTCGGGCTCGACGTGCTGCTCGTCTATGTCGCCTTCCGCGTGAGCTATCGCAGCGCGCGTCAGCACGAGGCCGTGCGCTTGACCGAGAAGAGCCTCACCGTCGCGCGCGTCTCGGTGAAGGGCGAGCGCAAGGAATGGCGCTTCGAGCCGACCTGGTTGCGCGTCGCGTTCGACGACGAGGCCGAGCGCAGCCCGCTCACGCTTTCCTCGCACGGCAACAGCCTCGTCGTCGGCAGCTTTCTCGCGCCGGACGAGAGAAGGAGCTTTGCCGGGCAATTGCGGCGCGCGATCGCCGCCTGGCGCGCCTTCATCGTCGGCAACTCCTGCGGCGCAATAATCCGCTGCGTCCGATCCGGCAGCGCCGCCTCTTCGTAATAACTGGCGGCTAGCGTGCGCTCATTCGCGCGTCGGAGCTTGAAGCCATGAACACCGTCCAGACCAATGTCCGCGTTCCGCCTGGCGACAAGCCGCTGCTGCGCGCCATCGCCGCCCGCCTCCGCATCGAGCCGCGCTTTCGCGAGCGGCTCACGTCCCTCATCGAGGAGGATCCGACGCCGGCCCTGCAACGGCGCATCGAGCGGCTCGAGGAGCAGGTCGATTGGCTCCTCGGCACGGCGGGCGCACCACGCCGCGCGCTGCCGGCGCGCCACGCCGTCGAGCCGCGCCCGTCGAATGGCGGGCCGGCAGCCTGAGCGTCAGCCGCGCGCCTCAGCGCAGATTGAGGCTCAGCCCGAAGATCGCCGCGGGCGGCGCCGGCGGCGGCATAGACCACGGGCGGCGGCGCCGGTACGTAGGTCGGCTGGTCATAGCCCCAGGCGGGCGGCGGCGGCGGGCGGTGCCGGTAATGGCGCGGCGGCGGCGGGCGATGGTCGCGATAGTCCTGCGCCGAAGCTCCGCCGATCATTCCGGCGGCAACGATTCCGGCGACAAGCGCGGCAACCGCGCACCTCGTCGCGATGCGGATGCGAGACATCGCATGTTCTCCTTCGGGATGGGACTCAGCCGCTCTTCTTCGCCGCGCTCGCGCGGTGCGAGGTGCGCGGCCGGAACGCTACGTCGGCGTTCTTCTGCTGGTCGGGCGACATTTTTTCGTAGAGCGCCTGGAACGCGGGCACGAGCTTGTTCATCTCGTCGGCGTGCGCATCGGCGATCGCCTGATAGGATTTGAGATTGTCGACCGCCGTCATGCTGGCGCGATCCTTCGTGCGCTGCTGCGACAGCTGATCGATGCTGCTGGCCGACTCGCGCATCACCGCTGCGACCGCGTCCCATGCCTGCTCCTGATCGGAGGTGATCTTGAGCTGGGCGTGCAACGATTTGATCCGCGCCTCGACGCGCGCCTCGCGCGACGGGGGCTTCGCCGGCTTTGCCGACGGTGACGTGCTCGGCGCCGGTGCCGGCGCGGCCGGCGTCATCTGCTGCTGCGCCAATGCCAAGGGCGCGGCGAGCGCGAGCGCGGCGGCGAAGACGCTCGCGCTCAACATGCGTTTCGCAATCATCTTGTGCTTCTCCCTCGATGCGGTGACGTAATGTTGTGCGGCAACTCCGCGCAGAACATCCCCCAAAAAGGGGCGGGACGCCCCGCCTCTCGAACGAGCGGGGCGTCCCTTCGGCGCTATCGCAAGTGGAACGGGATCGTGACGCTGAGCGCGGCGGCCGGCGGCGCATAGACGACCGGCGGCGGGGCATAGGCCGGAGCCGGGACCGCATAGGGATAGGCATAGGGATAGGCATAGGGCGCGCCGGCATAGAAAACCGGGCGGCGGTCGTGGAAGCGCCAATCGCGGGCACGTGCATAAGGAGCGTGCGCGTAAGGGGCGTGGCCCCAATCGGCGGCGAGCGCCGGGGCGGCCGTCGCGCCGGCCGTGCCGGCCAGGACGGCGAAGGCCAGGAGAAGCTGCGGATCTTGGTCATGGAACTCTCCTCTCGTTCGAGGCTGTCCCCCAGTGCTAAGGCCGGATTCGGCCTGGCATCCCCGTCTTAACTTCCCTGTTTACAAAAATAAATTTGCTACGCATCGGGCGCGTTTCATAATGCGGGTGCCTATAGTGGAGGGAAGGGGCAAGCGGCCCCCCAGGTGAGAGGAGCCTATCCATGAAGCGAATTCAGGCAGTCAGAAGCGGCCTCGTCCGGCGCGGCGCCGGGGTGCATTATCGCGGTGACGCTGGCCGCGCTGCGTCGGCGGCTGCGTCATCTATCCGGCCGGCCCCGGCTATTACGGCGGCGGGCACGGGTACTACGGGCGCGGCTGGCGCTGATGACGATGCTGGAAGGGACGGTCCCCGCCCGGCGCGGCGGCCGTCCCACCCGCAGCGAAGCGGCCGAGCTCGGCGAGCGCATCCTCGAGGCCGCAACCCGGCTGTTCTTGCGCGACGGCTTCGGCGCGACCAGCATCGAGGCGGTTGCATCGGCATGCCGCATCTCGAAGCGCACCTTCTATCACCGCTTCCGCGACAAGCCCGACCTGTTCCGCGCCGTGGTGCGCCGGCTCATCGCCAACTGGGTGCAGCCGTTCGAGGCGCGGCTCGAAGCGGGCGGCGCGCTCGAGGACGTGCTGGAGTCGGCGGCGAAACAGATGCTCGCGGCCGCGCTCTCGCCCGAGGCGCTGCAACTCTATCGCCTGCTGATTACCGAGGCGCCGCGCTTTCCCGAGCTCACGCGCATCGTCGCCGAGAGCAGCGCCGCGGCGAACGGGCGTCTTGGCGAGATTTTTGCCGGCGAATTTGCGCGCGGCACGCTGGCGCTCGATCCGCGCTATGCCGCCGAGCAGTTCGTCAATCTGGTGATCGCGGGCCCGCGGCGGCGCGCGCTCGGCATGGGCCCCGAGCTCGGCGCCGCGGAGCTCGGCGCCTGGGCCGGCCGCGCCGTGCGGCTGTTCCTCGACGGCGCGCGCCAGGCGCCGCGCTGATCCGGGCTCCTTCTGCTATAGTGACGCGCTGCTATAATGCCGCGGCACTTGGAAGGACGCTTGCCATGGACGGCCTTGCGAAGCACACCGTCACCACCGCCGACGAGCTTGCGGCGCTCTACGGCACGCCGCACGAGCGCGTGCTGAAGAAGGAGCTCGACCATGTCGACGCGCTCGGCCGCGCCTTCATCGCCGGCTCGCCGTTCCTGGTGCTCGCGACCGGCGGGGCGCAGGGGCTCGACTGCTCGCCCAAGGGCGACAAGCCGGGCTTCGTCGCGGTCTCGGACGACGGCAAGACGCTCATGATCCCCGACCGGCGCGGCAACAACCGCATCGACGGGCTCAAGAACCTGATCGCCGATCCGCGCGTCGGCATCATCTTCTTCGCGCCGGGCGCCAACGAGACCTTTCGCGTCAACGGCCGCGCCAGGATCAGCACCGATCCGGCGCTGAAGCGGCGCTTCGCGGTCGATGGCAAGGAGCCGGCCGTCGTCATGGTGGTCGCGGTCGAGCAGGCGTTCCAGCATTGCCCCAAGGCGCTCGTGCGCTCGAATTTGTGGCAGGCGGCGCAAGAAGGCCGGCCCAAGGGCGTGCCGACGCTCGGCGCCTTTGCCGCCGCGCGCAACCCCGGCACCGACGGCGCCGCCTACGACGTCGAATACGCCAAGCGCATGCCGGAGGAGCTGTACTGAGCCGTCAGCTCACACGTGCTCGTGCAGGACGGAATCGCGCACGTCGTTCTCGATGAGCTTCCAGATGCGGTCGACATAAGCCACGAACTCGGGCGTGCGCTTCAGCGCGAGCGTGCGCGGGCGCGGCAGGTCGATCTCGACCCGGTCCTGCAAGCGGCCGGGGCGGCGCGCGAACACGAAGACGCGGTCCGACAGGAACACCGCCTCGTCGATCTGATGCGTGACGAAGATCACGGTCTTGCGCCCCTGCTCCCAGATGCGCAGGAGCTCGGTCTGCATGATCTCGCGGCTCTGCGCGTCGAGCGCGGAGAACGGCTCGTCCATCAGCAGGATCTGCGGATCGATCGCGAGCGCGCGGGCGAGATTGACGCGCTGGCGCATGCCGCCCGAAAGCTGGCGCGGGAAATAGTCCTCGAAGCCGGCCAATCCGACGAGCTTCAGCAGGTCGAGCGTGCGGCGCTTCTCGCGCTCGCCCTCGTTTCCGCCGATCTCGGGTCCGATCATGGCGTTGGCGAACACGGTGCGCCACGGCAGCAGGCTGTCCTGCTGGAAGACGAAGCCGCGGTCGGCGCCTGGGCTGGTGACGGGGCGGCCGTCGATGCGCACCTCGCCGGCGCTCGCCGGCTCCAATCCGGCGACGATGCGCAGGAACGTCGTCTTGCCGCAGCCCGACGGGCCGACGATCGACACGAACTCGCCCGCGCCGATGCCGAGCCCGATGTCGCGCAGCGCCTCCAGGTCGCCGAAGCGCTTGCTCAAGGCCGAGACGGAAAGTTTCGACTCCATGCTCAATCCCTGGTCCACGGCACGAGCTTTTCCTCGAGCCAGGAAAAGCCCGCCGTCATGACGATGCCGGCAGCCGCCAGCACGACGACGCCGGCGAACAGCTCCGGCATGTTGAAGCTGTCGGCCGATTGGCTGATGAGACGGCCCAATCCCGCGCGCGAGCCGAACAGTTCGGCCACCACCACGCCGATGAGGCCGCGGCCGATGCCGAGCTTCAAGCCCGCGAGCACGAACGGCATCGCCGACGGCAATGACAGCTTCCAGAAGATCTGCTGCCGCGCTCGCGCCGAAGCTGCGCAGCATCTCGATGAGCCGGTCGCTCGTCTGGCGCAAGCCGGCCTCGGTGTTGATGCTGACCGAGAACAGGACGAGCGTCACCACCACGATCACCTTCGACCAGATGCCGATGCCGAACCACAGGATGAAGAGCGGCGCCAGCGCGATGGTCGGCGTCGCATAGATGCCGGACACCCAGGGCTGCATCGTCTGCTTGATGGTGACGCTGCTCGCCATGCCGACGCCCAGCGCGATGCCGAGCACGCTCGCGATCACGAAGCCGAGCGCGAATTCGAGCGCGCTGATCCCGATGTGATGCTGCAGCTCGCCCGTCTCGGTGAGCTTCCACAGCGCGGCCATGATCTGCGTCGGCGCGGCAAGGAAAAGCGCGTTGTCGACGACGACGCGGCTGAAAAATTCCCAGATGGCGAGGCCGCCGACGATCGACAGCACGCCGCGCATCCGGTTCAGGAAGAACGGCTGCAGGATGCGCGCAAGCCCGTCCCACGGCGCGGGCGGCGCATCCGTTCTCGCCTGCGGCAGCGGCTCGGCCATCAGCCCGCCTTCTTCACGGCAAGGCCCTCGAGGTGCGCCAGCACCGCCTCGAGATGCAGCACGTCGGCATATTTGTGGTGCAGGTCGAAGAGATTGACCTTGTGCGAAAGCGGGCTGCGGTCGAAGCAGCATTCCTCGACCAGCACGACGTCGAAGCCGTGCGAATAGGCATCGACCGCGGTGGCGCGCACGCAGCCCGACGTGCTTTCGCCGCAGATGATCGCGGTGCGGATGCCGAGCTGCGTCAGGTGCGCCGCGAGCGGCGTGCCGTAGAAGGCCGAGGCGCGCTGCTTGGTGATGACGACGTCGCCCGGCTGCGGGCGGAACTCGGGCCGGATGGCATAAAGCTCGGGCGCGGTCTTGACGCGCTGGCGCCGCGTCGCCGGCAGGAAGGCGGGCTTCGAATCGGCGCGCGTGTCCTGGGTCGAGTAGAAGACCGGCAACGCCGGCGCGGCGCGCGGCGGCGAACAGCTTCCGGGTCGGCTCGATCGCGGCCCAGGCGTGCTCGCCGCACGAGCTCGGATAGGTCTTGTGCAGGCTCGCGACCGGCTTGGCGCCGCCTTCGTAGGCGAGCTCGTAGAGGTCGATGGCGATCAGCGCCGGCGCGGCGCCAACGCCGACCGGGCGCTCGTAATGCGAATAGATGTCCAGAATTTCGGCCGGGACGATGTCCCGCCAGCAATGGTCCTCGAACCCGGCCATTCCGCCTCCCTTGTTTTGCGACAGTAAAGGCAGGGCCGGTGGGGCCGGTCAAGCTCAGCGCGTGCCTCGTATTCGCGACGCTTGCCTGATAGGTTTTTGGCGGCAAGGCGGGGCGGGGGAGCCAGAAATTTGGTCGCGCGGGTTCGCACAGTGACGTTCCAGGGCATCGAGGCGGTCGCCGTCGAGGCCCAGGTCACCATCACCGCCGGCCTGCCCGCCTTCATCGTCGTGGGCTTGCCCGACAAGGCGATCGGCGAATCGCGCGAACGCGTGCGCGCGGCTTTGGCCGCGATGGGCCTGGCGCTGCCCGCGCGCCACATCACGGTCAACCTCGCGCCGGCCGACCTCGTCAAGGAAGGCAGCCATTTCGACCTGCCGATCGCGTTGGGGCTTTTGGCGGCGATGGGCGTGCTGCCGCAAGACGAGACGGAAACCTATGTCGCGATGGGCGAGCTCGCGCTCGACGGCTCGCTGCTGCCGGTGGCCGGCGTGCTGCCGGCGGCGATGGCGGCGGCGGCCGCATCGCGCGGCTTCATCTGTCCCGCCGCATCGGGCGGCGAGGCGGCCTGGGCGCACGGACTCGAAGTCGTGGCGGCGCCGTCGCTCCTGGCGCTCGTCAATCACTTCAAGGGCACGCAGCTCCTGTCGCCGCCCCAGCCGCGCGTCGCCGAGGAGCCGGCGAGCGCGCTCGACCTGAAGGACGTGAAGGGACAGGAGACGGCCAAGCGCGCGCTCGAAGTGGCGGCCGCGGGCGGCCACAATCTGCTGATGATCGGGCCGCCGGGCGCCGGCAAGTCGATGCTCGCGGCGCGGCTTCCGGCGCTGCTTGCCGCCGCTCGATCCGGCCGAGGCGCTCGAAGTCAGCATGATCCACTCGGTCGCCGGGCTCTTGCGCGAGGGCCGGTTGATGCGCCAGCGCCCGTTCCGCGATCCGCATCATTCGGCCTCGCTGCCGGCGCTCGTCGGCGGCGGCACGCGCGGGCGGCCGGGCGAGGTGTCGCTCGCGCATCTGGGCGTGCTCTTCCTCGACGAGCTGCCGGAATTCCAGCGCGCCACGCTCGAAGCCTTGCGCCAGCCGCTCGAGGCCGGCCGCATCAACGTCGCCCGCGTCAGCGCGCACGTCACTTATCCCGCGCGCGTGCAGCTCGTCGCCGCGATGAACCCGTGCCGCTGCGGCCATCTCGACGATCCGGCGCTTGGCGTGCGGGCGCGCGCCCAAATGCGCGCAGGACTACCAGTCGCGCATCTCGGGGCCGCTGTTCGACCGCATCGATCTCCACATCGACGTGCCGGCGGTGAAGGCATCGGATTTGGCGCTGCCGCCGCCCGCCGAAGGCTCGGCCGAGATCGCCGTGCGCGTCGCGCGCGGCGCGCGAGGTGCAGCGGCTGCGCTACGACAAGCTGCCGCAGGAGCGCCGCATCCGCACCAACGCCGAGGCCGACGGCGCGCTCCTCGACGAGGTGGCCGCGGTCGATGCCGACGGGCGCCGGCTCCTCACCGAGGCGGCCGAGCGCCTGCAGCTTTCGGCGCGCGGCTATCACCGCGTGCTGCGCGTCGCGCGCACGCTCGCCGATCTCGAGGCGAGCGCCAGTCTGCGCCGCATCCACATCGCCGAGGCGCTGTCCTACCGCCGCATCCTGCTGGGCGCCGATCTGCGGGTGTGATCGGAGGAGCAACGATGGCGTCGCTCCACGCCACCCGCTTTCCCGGCGAAAGCGCGGAGGACCCGATCCTTTCGAGGCGGTCGAGCCAGACTTTCGTGGTAGGTCAAAGAAACTGCCAAGCGGTTTGACACGAACGAAAAGCTCCGCCGAAGCGGAGCGGTAGGAGCATCCGGCGCCGGCGGAAGCCCATGCCCCTTAATTGCCCGTGAACTGAGTAGATTCTGATGCTAGCCCAGTCACCGTGACGATTTAATCTTCAATCGGCACGGAATGAAGGCCCTTCCGATGGCAGACGCAATAGCTTGGGCGGCAGACATGGCGGCAAAGATGCCGATCCAATTTTGGATCGCGCCACTCTTGGGCGGGTCGTCCGCACTTGGGACATTGGTAGCGGTCGTCGCAGTCAGGCGCGCGCATCACCGTCGCGAGTACCACAGTTGGCAGGGATCATCCGCGCAGCAGAGGCGCTGATCGTTACGACCGCTGGCGGCTTGATCCGATCCTTGCGATGAGGCGTTTCGCCCTCAGGTGAGTTTGCTAGCGAATGCCGCGCCGTTCCTACTCCTGATCCGGCAGCGGCACGACGTAGCGGCGGTCGATGAGGGCCGCGCCGTCGACATCGCCCTTCAGCATGCCCTGGTCCTTGAACCAGGCGATCTGGTGCAGCACGTCCTTCACGTCGAGCCGCGCCTCGCGGTCGTAATAGGGAATGGCGAGGTCCACCTTGTCGGGCGATTCGCCGACATACTTGCCGACGATCGCGAGCACTTCGGGCGAGGTGGGGCCGTCGTGGCGATGTCCGTCAGGGCCGACGAAGGCGTCGTGGAACTCGGCGACGCCGCGCTTATAGGCGGCGAGGAAGCGGCGCACCGTGTCAGCGCGCGTGTCGGCGGTCTTGGTCGCGCAAAAAACCCCGCCCAATTGCCACGGCGTCTCGTCGCCGACCCAACCGATGAGCTTGGCGCCGCCATCCGCCAAAGCCGTCTTCACATAGGTTTCGGGCACGACCGCGGCATCGACCTGGCCGCCCACCACGGCCGAGGCCTCGTTGGCACCCGATTGCACCGCGACGACCTGCACGCTCTTCAAGTCGAAGCCGTATTTCTCGGCCAAGCGCCCGAGCGCGTAATGCTGCGAGGCACCCATCTGCATCACCGCGACGGTGTGGCCCGGAAAATCCCTGAGCGAGGTGAAGCCCGCCTCGTAGGCGCGGTTCGAGATGACATAGGCGGTCGCCTGGAAGCTCGGCATCTCGCGCACGTAAGCCGCGATGATGCGCAGCTCGCCTTGCGCCGCGAGGTTGTAGAAGCCCGCGCCGAACCCCGCGACGGCGAAATCGAGCGCGCCGGAGACGATGCCCACCGCGATCGGCTGCGCCGCGGTGAAATAAGTGATGTCGACGTCGAGCCCCGCGTCGCGGAAATAGCCTTTCTCCTGCGCGATGAAGACCGGCCCCTGGCCTTCGAGCTTCTGGATGCCGAGCTTCACCGTCTCGGCACGCGCCTGGCCGAGGACGACAGCAGCGAGCGCGGCGGCGAGGATGAGGCGCGCGCGCATCACGGAACCCACAGGAGCGCGCGGATTTCCGGCAGGCGCGCCTTCAACCCGACCCAGCTTTCGCCGCCATCCGTGCTGCGATAGAGCCGGCCCAAGGTCGCGGCGGCAAAGAGGAGGTTCGGATCGGCCCGATGCGCCGCCAGGAAATAGAGCGAGCTGTCGGGCGCGGGATCGAGCGGCACGTTCTCCCAGCGCTCGCCGCCGTCGCGCGAGCGGAAGAGCTTGCCGCTCGTGCCGGGCGGGCCGTTGCCGTTGGTCATGAACATGACGCCCGATCCGTCGGCGCGCGCGATGATGCTGCGCGTGTATTGCCAGGGCGAATCGATGCGGCTGAGGCGAAAGCTGCGCCCGTCATCGCGGCTCACGTGCAGCCCGGCATTGGTGGTGGCGAAAAGAGTGCGTCCGCCGCGCCGCGTCACCCAAAAACCGTGGATGTCGTCGGTCTCGAGCCCGTCCGCGACGCGCGCGAAAGTCAGGCCGCCGTCGCTGCTCGCCCATGCGCCGTCGATCTCGACGCCGGCCCAGACGAGATTGGGATCATCGTCATCGAGCGCCACCTGCGTGACGCGCGTCCAATGCTTCACGCCCCGCCCGCCGCCATCGTCGGCGAAACCGGGCCGCGCGCTGCCATAGAAGCCGCTCGTGGTGAAGCGCTTCATCGCCGTCTCGATCTTCTGCCAGATCTTCCCGCCATCCTGCGAGCGATAGAGGCATGAGGGTTGCGTGCCGCAGAAAATCAGGTTGGGATCGCGCGGCGACAGGGCGATGGCGGTGACGAGGCGTTCCTCGTCCATCGGCGATGCGAGATGCGTCCACTTCCCGTCCGCGCGATCGAGGCGGTAGAGGCCCGCATCGGTGCCGGCATAGACGTGGCGCGGATCGGCCGGGTGCGATGCCAGCGCCCAGACCTGGCTGCCGCTATAGAGGTTCGTGCCGCTCGGCATGCGCGCGATGGTCTCGCCGAGATCGGCGCTCTGCCACACCGAGAGGCCGTTGGTCGCGACATAAAGCTCGGGCATCAAATCCTCACTTCCGCCACAGGCGCTGGGACGCGAGCTTCGCACCCTCGGCGAGCGCGCCGAGCTTCGCCCAGGCGATGTCGGGATCGACGTTCTGGCTCATCGCGCTCGTGCCGAAGCCGCAATCCACGGACGCGATGACGCGCTCCTTGCCCACGACATTGGCATAGCGCTCGATGCGCTGCGCCACGAGGCGCGGATGCTCGATGAAGTTCGTGGCGCTGTCGATGACGCCCGGCAGGATCACGCGGTCGTCGGGCAGGCGCAAAGTCTCGAACACTTCCCATTCGTGCTCGTGGCGCGGGTTGGCGCCTTCGAACGAGATCGCCTGCGCCCGCGTCTTCAAGGCGAACGGCAGCACGCGCTCGAGCGCCAAGTCGTAGTGATGCGGCCCCGGGTAGTTGCCCCAGCACAGATGGACGCGCATGCGATCGGCCGGAATGGCGCGCGTGGCAGCGCCGATCGCGTCCACCGCTTGCTCGGAGAGGCGCTGGAATTCGGCGTCGCTCGCATCGGCATAGCCGAGATGGCGCGACATGGCGAGGTCGGGGCAATCGAGCTGCACGTCGAAGCCGGCCGCGACGATCGCCTCGTATTCCGCGCGCATCAACGGCACGAGCGCCGCGAGATAGGCCTCGTGCGACGGGTAGTAGCGGTTGCGCAAAAAATACGCGACGACGCCGGGCGAGGCGGCGGTCATGTAGGCGCCGGTCGGATGCGCCGCATCGACCGCGGCGCGGAAATTGGCGAGGTCGCGCTGCAAGGGCCGGTCGTCCTTTGCGGCAAGCGGCGCCTCGCATAGCGAGCGCTTGATGCTGAGGCCGCGGCTGCTGGTCTTGGCGAACTCGGGAAAATCCTGGAGGTCGCGCGCGAGCGTGCCCGGCCCGCTGCCGGAATAGCCCGAGATGCGCTCGGTCACGTAGGTCGAATACGAGACCTTGCTCATCTCGCCGTCGCTGACGAGGTCGATGCCGAGCGCCACCTGGCGCGCGACCGTCGCGCGCACGGCGTCTTTCACCTCCGCCTCGAGCGCCGCAGCATCGAACGGCTCGCCCTTGTCCTTCGCGGCCAAGAGCGGGCGCAGGGAAGCCGGCCGCGGCAGGCTGCCGGCGTGGGTCGTGAGGATGCGGTCTTTGCTCTCAGTCATGGCAGGGGCACCACATAGCGGTTGTCGATGATGGCGTCGGGATCGACGTCGTCCTTCACCATGCCTTGCGCTTTGTACCAGGCGATCTGGCGACGGATGTCCTTCACGTCGACGCGCAAGCTCGGATCGACATAGGCGATGCCGAGCCGCACCGATTCGGGCTTCTGGTCGACGTGGCGTGCGATGAGCTCCAGCGTCGCTTGCGCCGAAGGACCTTCCTTCGGGCGCTCGTCGGGGCCGATGAAGGCATCGTGATAATCCTGCGCCGCCTTCTTGAAGGCGCGGAAGAAGTGCTGGATCGTGTCGCGCCGCTCGTCGGCCGTCTTGGTCGAAACGAAGATGGCGCGGTCCTGGAACGGGAACTCGTCGGAGACCCAGCCGAGCACCTTGAAGTCGCCGCGCTCGATCGCCGGGACCATCGGCACGGTGACGACGGTGGCGCCCGCATCGGCCTGGCCGCCGGTCAGGGCCGAGACGATGTTGGGCACGCTGCCCATGGACAGGAAGCGGATGCTCGAGACGGGGAAACCGTATTTTTCCGCGGCGAGCCCGACCGCGTAGTGGCCGGGCGTGCCCGTGCCGGTGATCGCGACCGAGTGGCCGCCGAGCTCCTTGAGCGACGTGAGACCGCCGTCATAGGCCTGCTTCGAGGCGAGCAGGACGACATTGTGGAAGCCCGCTGATTCGCGCCCCTGCGCGCCGATGATGCGCAAGCGCGCCCTGGCTGCCGAGGTTGTAGAAGCCGGCGGTGAGCGCCGGTCACGCCGAAATCGATGGCGCCCGAGACGACGGCGACCGCGACCGGCTGCGCCGCGTCGAAGAACACCAATTCGGCGTCGAGCCCTTCGGCGGCGAAATAGCCCTTGTCGAGGGCGATGAAGATCGGCCCCGCGCCCGCGGTCTTGATCGCGCCGAGCTTGATGTGCTCGGCCCGCGCCGCGAGGGACGCAAGCGCGACGATCGCCGCGAGCGCCGCGAGGAGCGCGCGCCTCATGCGCGGCGTTCCGCGACGGGCGTGTGCTTCTCGAGGAAGGCCAATACGGTGCGGCGTTGCGCCTCGATATGCTCAGGCCCTTTCCAGTCGCGCAGCATCTCGTTGTTGGGCAGGATCTTCGCGAGCTCGAGGCCGGTCACGGCCGGATGCGGCTTGTCGTTGCCGGGCAGCACGAGGCACGGCGTCGTGCAATGCCGCGCGAAATCGCGCGGCACGCTGAACACGAAATCGCCGCTCCACATGCGCCGGCCGAAGGAGGCGAGCGCCGCGCGGTCGAGCTCGGGGCGCGCCTTCACCTGCTCCTCGGTCCAGTCGGCGAAGCTGTCGGGGAAATATGTCGGGAATTCGGGATGGACGCCGATCGGGTTCTGCAGCACGGCGGCGTTGGTGCGGCCCGGATCCGTCTCGATGAGCTTCAAGCAATAGCTCGAGCCGATGCAGCCGCCGAGCGTGTGGCACGACATGACGCCGAGATGCTTCAGGAGCGCGAGCTGGTCATGCGCATAGGTATTCCAGTCGTGGTTCGCCTCGATCGCGCCCTTCGATTTGCCGGCGTTGCGCTGGTCCATGGCGATGACGCGGTAGTGCTGCGACAGAACCTCGATCCAGTCGGACCACGGACGCGCCGGCCCGTCGGCAGGCTTGCGCCACATGCCCATCTGCGAGCGCATGCCGCCCGGCGCGAACAGCAGGATGGGATAGCCCTTGCCGTGCTCCTCGTAATAGATCTCGGCGTCGGTGAGCTTCAGTACCGGCATCTACGCCTCCCCTTGGATGAGGCGCAGAATACCAGAAGATCGCTCAGCGCCAATCGAGGCCGATATCGAGGGCGGTGACGGAGTGGGTGAGCCAGCCGCTCGACAGGAGATCGACGCCGGTCGCCGCCACTTGCGGCGCGGTCTGCGGCGTGATGCGGCCCGAGGCCTCGACGACGGCGCGGCCGTCGACCATGGCGACGGCGCGGCGCATTTCCTCGAAGCTCATATTGTCGAGCAGCACGGCATCGATCTTGAGCCGCAGCGCCTCGTCGAGCTGGGCGAGCGTATCGACCTCGACCTCGATCTTGACGAGGTGGCCGATCGCGGCCCTGGCGCGCGCGACGGCCTCGCCGAGAGAACCCGCGGCGGCGATGTGGTTGTCCTTGATGAGGACGCCGTCGTCGAGGCCGAAGCGGTGGTTGAAGCCGCCGCCGACGCGCACCGCGTATTTCTGCAACGCGCGCAGGCCCGGCGTCGTCTTCCTCGTGCAGACGAGGCGCGCCTTGTGCGGCTTGATCGCGGCGACGATCGAGGATGCCGCCGACGCGATGCCGGACAGGTGGCAGAGAAAATTGAGCGCGACCCGCTCGGCCGAGAGCATGCCGCGCGTCGGACCGGATGATGGTCGCGATCGGCTCGCCCTTCTGCACCGCGCTGCCGTCAGGCCGCGCGACTTCGGCGCGGATATCGCGATCGATCAGGCGGAACGCCAGGAGCGCGCAGTCGAGGCCGGCGACCACGCCGGGATTTCGCGCGACGAGCGCGGTCGCAGCGCGCGCGCTGGCCGGCACGATCGCGTCCGTCGTGATGTCGCCGGCGCGGCCCAGATCTTCCAAGAGCGCCGCGCGCACCGCGGGCTCGATCATGATCTCGGGGAGAGGCGGGACCTGCATCGTTCCCTCCGTCAAATCGCGAGCATGCGCGCGACCGCCGCCCGCGCGCGCGCGGCAACCGTAGGGTCGATCGTCACTTCGTGCGTCATGGTCTCGAGCGCGCGGCGAATGTTGGCGAGCGTGATGCGCTTCATGTGCGGGCAGAGATTGCACGGGCGCACGAACTCGGTCTCGGGATGGAGAAGCGCCACGTTGTCGCTCATCGAGCATTCGGTCATGAGCACGACGCGCGCCGGATGTTTTTCGCGCGACATAATCCGCCATCGCCGCGGTCGAGCCCGCGAAATCGGCGACAGCCACCACCTCGGGCGGGCATTCCGGATGCGCCAGCACGACGACGCCGGGATAGCGCTCGCGCAGCTCGGCGATCTCGGCGGCGGTGAAGCGCTCGTGCACCTCGCAATGGCCGCGCCAGGCGATGATCTCGACCTTCGTCTCGGCCGCGACGTTCTGCGCCAGGTATTCGTCCGGCAGCATGATGACGCGCGCGCTGCCCAACGCCTCGACCACCTTCTTCGCGTTGCCGGAGGTGCAGCAGATGTCGCTCTCGGCTTTGACGGCGGCCGAAGTATTGACGTAGCTCACGACCGGCACGCCCGGATAGCGCTGCCGCATGAGGCGCACGTCTGCGGCCGTGATCGAGGCGGCAAGCGAGCAGCCGGCCCGGAGATCGGGCACCAGCACGGTCTTGTCAGGATTGAGCAGCTTCGCCGTCTCGGCCATGAAATGGACGCCGGCCAAGACGATCACCCGCGCATCGGTGCGCACCGCCTCGCGCGCCAAGGCGAGGCTGTCGCCGGTGATGTCGGCAACGCAGTGGAATATCTCCGGCGTCTGGTAATTGTGCGCGAGGATGACGGCGTGGCGGTCGCGCTTCAGCGCCAGGATCGCGTCGATGTCAGCGGCGAAAGCGCCCCATTCCACGGGCGGGATGAACCGCGCGACCCGGTCGTAGAGATGCCGCGTGCGGGCGAGAGCGTCCCGTTCCAAGCTATCCGGCATGGCGTGCCCCTCTTATGCTCAAAATGAGCATTCTTGCCGTTATGCTATGCCTGAGCATAATGGCGAGTCAAGCCGCGCCGTTTCATTCCTTGCCTGCGTGCCGGGAAGGGCGCGGTTCAGGCCACGGCGGTCGGTTGGGACTCAGGGGGAGCAATGCCGGAGTCGAGCCACATTGGCGCAGGACGACCGCGATCTCGTGGCCGATCACTGCGCAACGTGGTCGGCCGTCTTGTCATCGGCGCGATCTTCGGTACTGCCGCGTGGCTCACCGGCAGGCCGCTGGCGGCCATCGCTGACGACGATAACGGTCGTGGCCGTCGTTGCGGCGGTCCTATGGCCCGCTTCGCGGTCTGGTCGCCGCTGCGATCGAAATCCGGGGCCTTCGCATCGCTCTGCATCGGTTCAAGGCGGCGGTGCTCGAGCCGCCCGGCGGACGCTGGTACGAGCTCGGGACCGACGGCAGCGAATGCCCGTGGGGCAAGGTGCTGGCGTGGGAGCCGCCGGCCCGGCTTCTGCTTGCGTGGCAGCTCGATCACAATTTCAAATTCGCGCCCGATCTCGTGACCGAGGTCGAGGTGCGCTTCATCGCCGAGGCTGCGGGCGCGACGCGCGTCGAGCTCGAGCACAGGAAGCTCGAGCGCCTTGCCGAACATGCGCCGAAGGTGAGCGAGCAAGTGAGCCGCGGCTGGCCCACGGTGCTCGCGGCCTATGCGTCGGCGGCGTCCTGAACGAGAGGAGGAAATCATGCCCGAGTTGCAGATCATCGGCGGATCGGCGAGCAATTTCGTCTGGGTCGTCCGCATCGCCTGCGCCGAGAAGGGCGTGCCGTACACGCTCGTTCCGGCGCGTCCGCACTCGGCCGAAGTCGATGCGATCCATCCCTTCGGCAAGATCCCGGCGCTGCGCCACGGCGACGTCACCTTGTGCGAATCGCGCGCGATCGTTTCCTACATCGACCGCGCGTTCGACGGGCCGCCGCTTCTGCCGCGCGACCCGGCAGCATCCGCGCGCGTCGAGCAATGGTGCTCGATCATCTGCACCACGATCGATCCGGTGTGGGCGCGGCGCTATATCGCCGCCTACATTTTTCCCGGCACGCAAGACAACAGCCCGAACCGCGCCGCGATCGACGCGGCGCTGCCGCTGATGGCAGCGCAGTTCGCGGTGATGGACCGCCAGGTCGCGCGCACCGGCCATCTCGCCGGCGCCGAATTCTCGCTCGCCGACATCTACTTCATGCCGCTGCTCTACTACATGAACAAGTATCCCGAGAGCGCCGCGCTGATGCGCAAGTCGGACAATCTCACGGCCTATTACGAGCGCCACATCAAGCGCAAGAGCATCGCCGATGCGTTGCCGACGGCGCCGCCCGGCCGCGGCGGCTAGGCGACCGCGGTCGGATTGGGGCTCGTCTCCGTGAGCGCGATCATCTTCTGCGCCATGCGGCGCAGCAGCTCGGCGCGCAAGGCCAGGCTCGCCGGATCGTCCCAGAGATTGACCATCTCGTCGGGATCGGATTCGGTGTCGTAAATCTCGCCCCACGCGGCGCCGTCATAGAGGCTGAGGCGATGGCGCTCGGTCACGAGCGAGCGCATGCGCACGCGGCCCGCGAAGGGCGGCTGCGCCCGCTGGCCCTCTTCCTCGATCAGGACCTCGGCATGGTGCGAAGACGCCGTGCCCGGCGATGAGCGCGCCCATGTCGGCGCCCTGGATGCCGTTCCAGGGTGCCACGCCGGCGCGCGCCAGGATGGTCGGCGCGAAATCGATCGCGCCGGCGAGCGCATCGCTGCGGATGCCGCGCGGGGCCGCGGGATCGCGCCACACGAGCGGCACGCGGATGAGGCCGCGGTAATGGATCGGGCCTTTCAGCAGCAGCTGATGGTCGCCCATGAAGTCGCCATGGTCGGAGGTGAAGATCACCACCGTGTTCTCGGCCAGGCCCAGCGCCTCGAGCCGCGCGAGCACCCGCGCCACCATGTCGTCGATGAAGCTGATCGAGCCGTAATTGAGCGCGATCGCCTCGCGCGCCTCGGCCTCGGTGCAGGCGAAGAGCTGCGGCGTGTGCTTGACGGCCCGGCCCTCGTCGCGCGCCTGCAACAGCGCCGCGACATGGGGCGGGGGCGGCGGAGCGTTGGCGCCCGTGCGGAACGAGCGCGGCAGCTCCATGTCCGCGGGCCGGTACATGTCCCAGTATTTGCCGGGCGGCGTGAACGGATGGTGCGGGTCGGCGAACGAGCAGAACAGGAAGAACGGTTGTTGTTCGCGCGCCGCGTCGGCGAGCACCTCCTCGCTCATCGCCGCGCAATAGGCATTGGGATGAAGCTCCTCGGGCACGCGCGTGCGCCACGCCTGGCGCGCGGCGGAGAGCGCCAAGCCCGGCGTCGGGATGGCGTTCTCCGGCCCGACGAGAGTGTCGGCGTCGGGCCGTCGCGCGTGCAGCCAGCGCCGGTAATGGCCCTCGACATTGTCGCCATGCTCGACCGTCAGATGGACGCGCTCGAAGCCGTAATAGGGCAGCTCGACCTCGTGAAGCGGGTCGTTGCGCCAGTTGGGCGCCCATTCCTGGCCGTAATTCCCTTCGAGCACGACCGCCTCGGGCGCGCCGCGGAGCGCGGGGTCGCGCGGCCAGACGGCGGGTTGCCGGTGATGTTCTGGAGATGCGACTTGCCGACATGCGCCGTCCTGTATCCGGCCTGGCGCAGCCGCTCGACGAAGGTCACCGCCTTCAAGGACAGCGGGATGCCGTTGTGGCGCACGCCGTGCAATGACGGCATCCGGCCGGTGAAAAGGCTCGCCCGGTTCGGCATGCAGATGGGCGATGCGACATGGAACCGTTGGGCGGCGAAGCCTTCGGCGGCGAGCCGGTCGATCGCCGGCGTGCGCACGACCTTGTTACCGTAGCAGCCGAGATGGTCGGCACGGAGCTGGTCGGCGATGAAGACGAGGAAATTGGGGCGGGACGCGGCGTGTGATGGCATGGGCCAGCGATAGCCTCGCCTGCGCGCGATGACAAGGCGGCGGCAAATGGTTACACTCGCCCCCTAGGACTTGCCGATGGATGTAATCGTTAACGTCAAGCGCCACGCCTATGGCGATCTCGAAGTGCTGGAGGATGTCCGCCTCCATCTGCGCAAGGGCGAGATCGTGTCGGTGATCGGACCGTCGGGCTGCGGCAAGTCGACGCTTTTGGGCATCATGGGCGGCATCCTCAAGGCGAGCGACGGCACCGTCGAGATGGAAGGCGCGGCGCCCGACGACTGCCTCAATCCGCTCACCTACATCTTCCAGGATTTCGCGCTCCTGCCGTGGCGCACGGTGGCGCAGAACGTGGCGCTGCCGCTCGAGCATCACCGGCTTTCATCGGCCGAGCGCGCGGCGCGGGTCAAGGACGCGCTCCAGCGCACCAAGCTCGACGATTTCGCCAACGCCCTGCCGAAGCAGCTCTCGGGCGGCATGAAGCAGCGCGTCGGCATCGCGCGCGCGCTTGTCGTGCGCCCCGCCTGCCTGCTGATGGACGAGCCGCTCTCCGCGCTCGATGCGCAGACGCGCGACCTGCTGATGGAGGATTTCCTCGATCTCTGGCTGCGCGAGCGCATGTCCGGCGTTTACGTCACGCACAATTTCCACGAATGTTTGCGCCTGGCCGACCGCATCATGGTGCTGTCGCGCCGGCCGGGTAAGATCAAGGAAGTCGTCGAGGTGCGCATCCCGCAGCGCGAGCGCACCCGGACGACGGCGCAGGTCGAGCTTGCCGAACTCGGCAACCGGCTGTGGTCGCTGATCCGCGACGAGGCCTTGAGCGCTGATCGGGAGGTGGTCGATGCTTGAAGATACCATCGCCGCGCCGCGGGCGGGCGTGGCACAAGCCGAAGGGCGTCGCGAGGTCGCGTTCCGCGGCGGCGGCTTCCTGCCGAAGCCCAACTCGATCCATTCCTGGATCGCGTTCGCGCTCGTCATCGCGCTGTGGCAGGTGGCGATCTCGCGGCGCTGGCTCGATCCCGTGTTCCTGCCCTCGCCGGTCGCGATCTGCCAGGCGCTCTATGAGCTCGCGCGCTCGGGCGATCTGTGGGTCCATCTCTCGACCTCGCTGATGCGCATCGGCTCGGGCTGGGTGATCGGCACCGGGCTCGGCCTCGTGGTCGGCATCGCCATGGGGCTGTCCTCGGTGACGCGCGCCGTCGGCATGCCGATGGTGTCGGCGATCTTCCCCATCCCGAAGATCGCGCTCCTGCCGCTCTTCATCCTGTGGCTCGGCATCGGCGAGGCGCCCAAGATCGTGACGATCGCCTCGGGCGTGTTCTTCCCGACCGTGATCGCCACCTTCAGCGGCATCGACAGCGTGCCGCGCAACTTGATCCGCATGGCGCAGAGCTTCAACGTCCCCGTGAGCGGCATCATCTGGAAGATCGTCCTGCCCTCGGCGCTGCCGGGCATCCTCGCCGGCTTCCGCATCTCGATGGCGACGGCGCTGCTGCTCGTCGTCACGGCGGAAATGATCGGCGCGCAGTTCGGCATCGGCGCGTTCCTGCTCACCGCCGGGAACCTGATGCAGACCGACGATCTGATGGCGGGCGTCGTCATCCTGTCGATCCTGGGCCTCAGCCTCGGCGCGATCCTGACGCTGACGGAAAAGGCGTTCCTGTCGTGGCGCTGAGGACGTGGCGCGGAACGATCCTCACGAGATAGGGCCCGAAGTCCCCGGCTGGACGGCGCGGCCGCTGCCGCCGCGCACGGCAATGAGCGGCCGCGTGACGCTGGTCGAGCCGCTCGATCCCGCGCGCCACGGCAGCGATCTGTGGGCGGCCTTCGCCGCCGACCGGGACGGGCGCGGCTGGACCTATTTCACGTATGGCCCTTTCGCCGACGAGCGCGCGTTTCGCACCTGGCTCGACGCGGTCGCGGCGCGCGAGGATCCGCTGTTCCATGCGGTGATCGACCGCGCGAGCGGCACGGCGCTCGGCGTCGCGTCCTACCTGCGCATCGACGCCGGCGAACGGCGTGATCGAGGTCGGGCACATCCATTTCGCGCCGTCGCTGCAACGAACCGTTGTCGCGAGCGAGGCCATGTATCTGATGATGGCGCGCGTCTTCGACGAGCTGGGATATCGCCGCTACGAGTGGAAGTGCAACGCCCTGAACGCGCCCTCGCGCGCGGCGGCGCTGCGTTTGGGCTTCCGCTACGAGGGCACGTTCCGCCAGGCCCAGGTGGTGAAGGGGCGCAATCGCGACACGGCCTGGTTCTCGATCGTCGACGGCGAATGGCCGGCGCTCAAGGCGTCGTTCCGGCGCTGGCTCGACCCCGCCAATTTCGATGCGGCGGGGCGGCAGCGGCAAAGCCTTGGCGTCCTGCGCGGCGCGTGACGATGGCGCACCAGCTCGACGAGGACGAAGCAAGCGAGGCGCTCGCCATCGACCTCACCGCCGTCATCGTCGCCGTCACCGCCGAGGAGCCGCGCGTCCTCGCGCTCGCGGGCGGGCAGGCGCTCCCCTCGGGCCCGTTCCAGTCGCGCCACCGCAGCCTGCAACAAGGCGCGCGCGCCTGGGTCGAGGAGCAGACGCGCTATCCCTTGGGCTATGTCGAGCAGCTCTACACCTTCGCCGACCGCGACCGCACGCGCGATGCCGCCGGCGGGCGCGTCGTCTCGATCAGCTATCTGGGCCTGACGCGCGAGCGCGCCGGCGCCGCCGCCGCCGCTGCCGGATGGCATAGCTGGTACGGCTACTTCCCGTGGGAGGACTGGCGCGCGGGCGCGCCGGCGCTGGTCGCGGACGCGATCCTGCCGCGCCTCGACGCCTGGGCCGAGAGCGCGCCGTCCGAGGCGCGGCGCGAGCGGCGCCAGCGCATCGCCGTCGCCTTCGCCCCCTCGGGCCGGCAATGGAACGAGGAATTCGTGCTGCAGCGCTACGAGCTTTTGTGGGAGGCGGGGCTCGTGCCGGAAGCCGGCCGCGAGGCGGCGCCAGCGAGCCTGCCGCTCGGCCAGGCCATGACGCACGACCACCGCCGCATCCTCGCCACCGGCATCGCGCGATTGCGCGCCAAGATCAAGTATCGCCCCGTCGTGTTCGAGCTGATGCCGGCCGCCTTCACGCTCCTGCAATTGCAGCGCACGGTCGAGGCCTTGGCCGGACGCCGTCTCCACAAGCAGAATTTCCGCCGCCTGATCGAGAGCCAGGGGCTGGTCGAGGAGACCGGCGAGGTCTCGACCGGCACCGGCGGGCGGCCGGCCAAACTGTTCCGCTTCCGCGGCGAGGTGGTGGTCGAGCGCACCGCCGCCGGCTCGAAGCTGCCGCTCCATCGCTCGGGGTGAGGTGGTTCTGAGGGGGCGCCGATGCTATGATTACGCAGCGTGTGGAGAGACCGTGATGGCGAGAGAATTCAGTGTCATCATCGAACAGGACGCAGCGGGCTATTACGTCGGCTCGGTACCCGAATTGCGTGGCTGCCACACGCAAGCAAAGTCGCTCGATGAGCTCATGTCGAGAGTGCGCGAAGCCATTCAACTTTGCCTCGAAGTGCAAGGTGAGCCGACCGATCCACTCGACTTCGTCGGCGTGCAAAAAATCCGTGTGGCGTGAAACGGCTGCCGAGAGTTACGGGGCGAGACGTCATCGCCGCGTTGCGCAAAGCGGGATCGAGGTCGTCCGCGTTCGCGGTAGCCACCATTTCCTCCGTCACGCAGATGGCCGGTGCACCACGGTGCCGGTGCACGCGCGCGAAGTGATCGGTCCTGGCCTGCTCGCCGCGATCCTGCGTGACTGCGAAATCTCGCGGGACGAATTTTCCGCCCTGCTGGCTTAATCAATCCTTCGGCAGCGCCTGCACGTAGCGGCGGTCGATGAGGGACGCGCCGTCGATCGACTCCTTCAGCATGTTGTGCGCCTTGTACCAGGCGATCTGGCGCAGGATGTCGGCTGCATCGAAGCGCGCCTCGGGATCGACGTAGGCGACCGCCGCGGGCGATCTCGGCCGGCGTCTCGCCGGTGTACCTGGCGATGATGGCGCGCGCCGCCGCTGCGTCCGGCCCGTCGCGGCGCGTGCCGTCGGGCGCCGAGAACGCCGCGAAATAATCGCGCGCGCCGCGGATATAGCCGCGCAGGAAGCGCTCGACGAATTCGGGCCGGTCGTTCGCGGTCAAGGTCGAGACGAAGACGCCGCCGGCCTGCCACGGCGTCTCGTCGCCGGTCCAGCCGATGAGGTGCGCGGCACCGCGCTCGACCGCGGCGAGGGCGGGCGTGGCGGCGACCATGCCGGCATCGACCCGGTCGCCGGCCAGCGCCGTGACGATGTTGGGGAACGAGGACAGCGGCACCAGCCGCACGCTCGCCAGCTCGAAGCCGTACTTCTCGGCCAGAAGTCCGAGCGCGTAATGGCCGGGCGCGCCGATCTGGGTGATGGCGAGCGCATGGCCGGGCAGGTCCTTGGGCGCCGTGAGCCCCGCGGCGAAGGCGCGGTTCGAGGCGAGGTAGGCGATGGTCCGATAGGCCGGGATGTCGCGGCTTTGCCCGGCGACGAGGCGCAGCTCGCCCGCGCCCGCGAGCGCGTAGAACCCGGCCGTCAGCGCCGCGACGCCGACGGCGCAATTGCCGGTCACGACCGCGATCGCGACCGGCTGCGCCGTCGCGAACGGGACGAGCGTCACCTCGAACCCCTCGGCCGCGAAATAGCCGCGCTCGAGCGCGATGAAGACGGCACCCGAGGCGACGGTCCGCATGATGGCGAGCTGCAGCTCCTCGCCCGCGGCCGGAGGCGCCAGGAACAGCAGCAGGAGGAGGAGCAAAGGCCGCATGCGCGACCATACCAAAGGGTTAGCGAAGGGAAATTGTTAACTTTCCTGCGGTGCAATCAGGGCGCGCCGGCACATTCCTTTCGGAAGAGCATGAAGGACGACAGCTTCAGCCCGATGATCGACACGGGCTCCTCGCGCGTGTTCGACTGCAACGGCACGACGCTGAAGCTCCTGGCCGACAAGCCCGACGAGTCCGAGCTGTTCTTCCGCCATTCCTGCCTCAACCAGGTCGTGGTGATGAAGCACAGCGTGCTGCCGTCCGAGCGCCGCTCGCGGCGCGACCCGCCGGTCGGCACCAAGCTCTATTTCCCGTTCAACGAGAAGAGCCCCGGCGACGGCGGCAGCACCATCTTCCTGCACGACCGCCAGCTCGAGGAGGCGCTCGCCGAGAAATGCGGCCTCAATCGCAACGGCGACCGCGAGGCGTTCGAGGACGATCTGCGCCTGCTGCGGGTCCTGGCGCGGCTGCCGACGCTCGACCCGTTCCTGTTGCGCGACGTGCTCGACGCCGAGGCGATCGCCGTCAACGACCGCTATCTCGACATCAGCGACGAGCAGTGGCTCGAGCTGCAGGGCCTCATCCAGGCGCGCTTCGTGCCGATCGTGCGCGCGGCATATCCCGACGCCAAAGCCTCGCGCGGCCAGGTCAAGAAGCTGATCGAGAAATTGTGGGAGGCGAAGGACGAGGAGGCTCTGGCGCCGATCATCGTCACCTTCCGCCTGCCCGACGACGGCGCGCTCGAGACGCTCTATTCGTGGAAGATCATCACCTTCTATGCCTTCCAATACCAGCGCCTGAAGCCCGCGCTTCTGGAGCTCGCGCGCTGGCTCAAGAACAGCGAGGGCATGGGCAATTTCGGCGCCGGTCCGGCGTGGCACGCGCTGCAGCCGCTGCACCACCGCGTCAGGACCGAGCTCAGGACGCAGTGGAGCAAGATCGAAGCGATCCTCGCCGACTACGAGGACGGCTACGACAAGATGTTCATCCGCAAGACCGATCCCGCGCCGTTCCTGACCTTCCTGCGCAACTGCCGCGCGACCATCTGGGAGATCGGCGACGCGCTCGGCAAGCTCGACCAGACGGTGGTGTGCTGGGACCGCCTGACGCGCCGCTATCCGCTGCGCCGCGTGCACCCGGTCGAGGCGCTCCACGCCGCGCTCGCGCTGCTCGAGGAAATCCTCGGCTGCGATCTCGAAGTCGAAACGGTGTGCATGCGCTGAGCCGCGCGGCGGTTTTTTGGCGCCATGCCCATCCATGCCCATCGCGGCCGGTGCGCGAACCCCGCCTTTCCGGCGTAACGCCTTGGCATGACTGTAAAATCGTTCATCGGCACCGATTTTCCCGCGTCATCGTACCGGCCGCAAATCGCCTTTCCGGCTCTCGCAATCACTCCTGAGCCTCTGCGGTGCCCGGAAATTGGCTTCTTTCTGACAACTTCCAGCAGCTCGCGGCGGCGAAATTTTACCAAGCAAACCATGCACGCATTCATATCATAAATGCGTTCTAATATCAAGCGGGCGCGGCAATCGACCTGGGTTCGCAAATCCGCAAAGCACCGGCTTTTTGGGGGCAGGCGCCATCGGCCGCGCGGATCGTTCTCGGCACGCTGCGCCAGCCAAACTGCCTTACACCACTCCGAAACTCGCGACGCACGTCGTGGCCGAGCGCGGCCCTCGACAATTCTGTTTGAATCGTGTCCGGCGTGCCGTAGGATTTCGCTTGACTTGCACCGAGGCGAAGGATCGATGGCGATTTTTTCCCTACGCGAGCTTCTGTGGCGCGCGATCGGCGGAAATAAGAAGCCGAAGCCTGCATTCGCGAGCGAGCAAGAAGCGTATGAGTTCTGCTTAAAGGCTTACAAAGACACGGGCGGCGTGACGCCTGAGCTTCGTCGTGCCTATGAGTTCTACAAGAAGAACTTCCATGACGACTGCCGCCCCGAAGCTGGACATCCGACAACTTAGGATTGTCGCACTTCCTTCTGATACGGCGTTCGACAAATTTCGCTCCGGCGAGCCCGCGATAGACCGCAATCTCGCGAAGTGCCGTGAGTGGCACCGCTGCCACCGAGCGCGGGCCTTCTGCGCGTATCTTAACGGCGATCCCGATCTATACGGGTTCTATTGTCTTGGCCAACATGCCCACGATGCAAAGGCTATGGAGGGTCTGTTCGCTCGCGCGACCGACGATACGCGGAATTACGTACCGTTTATCTATCTTAACTATCTCGCGGTCCGCGAGGGCTGGAGGCGTCAAAAGATTGGGACTGTCCTTTTAATGAATGCGCTTGAACGATGCGCTGTAGTGATCCGAAACATCGGCGCATACGGTGTTGCCCTCAATGCTCTCAATGACGACTCAGCCTCGTTCTATGACCACTATGGATTCAGGACAAGAAGTCCGGGGAGCCACAGGTTTCCGTTGATGGTTCTCCCAGCGCAGTCGGTTTTAGAGCTGATCCCCGAATAGGCGAGGTTGCGCTTGTGCGAGGACGACGAAGGACGCGCCGCTTACGGCGCCTTCCGCCACAGGCGCGCGAAGTCCTCGAGCTCGTCCTTCTCCATGTCGGAGACGGCCCAGAGCGTCATGCCGCCGTCGTCCCAGTGCACGATGTTGTAGCCCTCGCGCACGGCTTCGGATGGCGCCGGCGCGCCGTCGCGCGCCGGCCAGACGAACAGGTTGATCGGGTGCTTGCCGTGCTCGTAGGCGAGCGCCGCCACGGCGCGGCCGCCGAGATAATCGAGCCGGCCGCCGACGAGCGGATAGCCGTCGCGCCGCCAGATCCTTGACCGGCGGCGCGAAGTCGAGCTTGCCGTCGAACCACGGCTTCACCGTGTGCTTGTCGGAGGACGCGACGTCGTAGAAATGCCCGGGCTGGAGCGAGCGCACGTGATCGTCGACGAGCGCCGCCAGCATCGTGTCGCTGCCTTGGGGCCGCACCACGAGGAGCAGCATCGCCGCCAGCGCAGCGCCAAGGGCGAAGCTCAAGGGCTCGCGCCAGAACATCCGCCGCGCGCGCGGCGGCGGCGGCGAGGGCGGGAGCGATGCGCGCGGCGAGCGCCGCCTTGAGCGCGGCGGGCGCCGCGTGATATGCCAAATCGCGTAACGCCCGGCGCGAGGCTTCGAGCACGACCCAGTTGGCGCGGCATTCGGCGCAGCTTTCGCGATGCTGCGCCAGCGCGGCCGATTGCGCGGCGTCGAGCTCGCCGTCGAATTCGGCCTGCAGCAGCAGGGCGCGGTCGCAGGATTGGCTCATGGCTCGCCCGCTCCCGCCTTGGCGAGCAGGCGCCGCGCGCGCCACAGCCGCGACATGACGGTGCCGATGGGCGCCTCCGTCACTTCCGCGATCTCGCGATAGGACAGCTCCTCGAGCTCGCGCAGCACGAGCGTCTCCTTGAGCTCGGGCGGCAGACGCTGCATGAGATTGTCGAGCCGGGTCGCGGCGCGGGCGCGGATCAGCGCGGTCTCGGGATCATCGCCCGGATCGGCCGGCTCGGGCACGCCCGCATCCTCGTCCCAGAGCGGCTCCGCCGCCCCTGCGCGGCGCGCGTTCAAGGCGGCGTAGGCGGCGTTGCGCACGATCCGCAGCAGCCAGGCGCGCGCGTTGCCGCCGCGATAGCCCGGGAAATAGGTCAAGGCCCGCACCAGCGCCTCCTGCACCACGTCGTCCGCCTCCGCGCCGTTGCCGGTGAGCCAGCGCGCGAGGTTGTAGGCCGCATCGAGATGCGGCAGCGCCACGGCGGCAAAGGCTGAATCGCGCTCCATGAACGAGTCCAGATCGAATCCCCGGCCATTTTATTCCCGCAAAATTTTTTGTCCGCGTCCGAATAAGCGCGGCCGGGCGGCGATCTTCTCGGGCAGGACCCCCGATGGGGCCGTCAAGGAGGCGAGATGGCGCACGACAGAAACGAGCCCGGAACGAGCCGCCGCAAGGCGATGCAATGCCTCATGCTCGGCAGCGCCGGCGTGCTGTGGACAATGCGCGGCGGGGTGCCGCACTCGCTGCAGCTGATCGGCGCTGCGACCGCCGCCGAGCCCGGCACGTTCAGCTTCGCCCAAGTGAGCGACACGCATATCGGCTTCAAGAACCCGATCAATCCCGATCCGAACGGAACCTTGACCGAGGCGCTCGCCCGGATCACGGCGGCCAAGCCCGATTTCATGCTCCATACCGGCGACGTGACGCACCTTTCGAAGCCCGAGGAGTTCGATCAAGCCGACCAGCTGCTCAAGGCGGCGAAGCTCGAGACATTCCACGTGCCGGGCGAGCACGACGTGATCGGCGACGACGGCAAGCAGTTCTTCGCGCGCTTCGGCCGCAGCAAGGGCGCCGGCGGCTGGTACAGCTTCGACAAGAGCGGCGTGCATTTCGTCGCGCTCGTCAACGTGCTGAACCTCAAGGCGGGCGGCCAGGGCTCGCTCGGGCAAGAGCAGATCGAGTGGCTCGAGGACGATCTCAAAGGCAAGAGCGCGTCGACGCCGGTCGTCGTCTTCGCGCACATGCCGCTGTGGTCGCTCTATCCGCAATGGGGCTGGGGCACGGACGATGCCGACGCGGCGCTGGCGTATCTGAAGCGCTTCGGCTCGGTCACGGTGCTGAACGGCCACATCCACCAGGTGATCCAGAAGGTCGAGGGCAACATCACCTGCCGCACCGCCTATTCGACCTGCTTCCCGCAAGCCGCCCCCGGCGCCGAGGGCGCGTCGCCCGGGCCGCTCAAGGTGCCGGCGGAAAAGCTCAAATCCATGCTCGGCGTGCGCCGCGTCGAGATCGTCGCCGAGAAAGTCGCGCTCAGCGACGCGAGCCTCGCATCCTGAGGAGGGCGCCGATGCTTTTCTTCTGGCTTGGCCGCCGCCTCGCGCTGCGGGTTCTGGCGGCGGCGATCCTGGCGCTTGCCGCGGGCGCATTCCTGATGAGCCATGGCGTCGCCGCAACGGCCCGGGACGTGAGCGTCGCGATCGACGATTTCGCCTTCGGGCCGGCGCACGCTCACGGTGCAGCGCGGCACCAAGGTGACCTGGACCAACAAGGACGACGATGTGCACACGGTCGTGGCCGACGGCGATCCGAAATTGTGGAAGTCGCCGCCGCTCGACACCGACGACAGTTTCTCCTTCGTCTTCGACAAGCCCGGCACCTACAAGTATATCTGCACCATCCACCCGCGCATGCAGGGCACCGTCGTCGTCGAATAATCGTTTCATCGCGCCCGCTGCGCGCAATGTCGGCTATGGCTGAAGCGGCGGCCTCCCGGTAGGATCATGAAAAATCCGGCCGGGAGGGGCCGCCATGAACGGGACGCCATTCAAGCTCGCGACCTTTGCCGCGCCCGGCGGCGCGGAGTTCGCGGCGATCGTGCTGGGCGCCGACGCGATCGGCATCGCCGCGCGCGCACGCCGCGTTTCGCGCCACCGCAGCCGGGCGCAAGCACACGCTCAGCGACACGAAATCGCTGCGCGGCCTGGTCGAGGAATGGGATGCGAATTTCGCGGTGCTGCAAGAGCTCGTGCAGTTCATCGAGAAGGAGAGCTTGAAGAGCGAGCGGTTTGCCGGCGCGGTCGCACCCGTTGCGGCGCTTCGTCCGCGCGCGCCGGTCGGTCGGCCGGGAAAAATCCTCAATGCCGCGCAGAATTTCCAGGAACACGTCAACGAGATGATCCGCGCCGGCATGTCGCCGGCGGACCGGCAGTTCACCGGCGAGAAAACATCGTCGCACCCTTACATGTTCCTGAAAGCGCCGAGCGCGCTCGCCGGCGCCTTCGACGACATCGAGATCCCGCACGGCACCGCAGAAGATCGACTGGGAGGCCGAGCTGTGCCTCGCGATCGGCCGCAAGGCCAAGCGCGTCTCGGCGGCGCGCGCGCTCGACTGCATCGCCGGCTTCATGACCGGCAACGACGTCTCGTGCCGCGACTGGCAGATGCGGCCCGACCGGCCGGGCCTGCGCTCCGACTGGTTCGGCGGCAAGGGCTCCGACGCGTTCGCGCCGATGGGCCCCTATCTCGTGCCGCGCGCCTTCGTCGCCGATCACATGAAGCTCGCCATCCATCTCTCGGTCAATGGCGCGACGAAGCAGGACGGCAACACCTCGCAATTCATCTACACGCCCGAGGAACAGATCGAATTCTCCTCGCGCATCGCGACGCTCGAGCCGGGCGATCTCATGTTCTGCGGCACGTGCGGCGGCGTCGGCCAGGGCACGAACACGTTCCTCAAAGCCGGCGACGTGATGGAGACCGAGATCGAGGGCTTGGGCCGCATGAAGAACCGCTTCGTCAGCGAGCGGGTGGAGAACTAGATGCGGAGCGTCCTTGCGGCCGCTCTCCTCGCCGCCGCGGCGATCGCGCCGGTCCAGGCCGCCGAGCCGATCAAGATCGGCTGCAGCATGGCGATGACCGGCGGCGTCGCCGGGATCGGCAAGCAGATCCTGCTCGCGCTGCAGATCTGGCGCGACCAGGTGAACGCCAAGGGCGGGCTTTTGGGCCGCCCGGTCGAGCTCGACTGCTATGACGATCAGAGCCAGCCGGCGAACGTGCCCGGCATCTACACGAAGCTCATCGACATCGACAAGGTCGATCTGCTGATCGGGCCTTACGCCACCAACATGATCGCGCCGGCCATCCCCGTCCTCATGCAAAAGGGCAAGATGACGGTCGGCATCCTCGGCAACGCCGCCAACCACGAATTCCACTATCCGCGCTATTTCTCGATGAACGTCACCGGGACCCGATCCCGAACGCTCCTATTCGACCGGGCTCTTTGCGCTGGCCAATGCGCAGAACCCGCGGCCGCAGACGATCGCGCTCTTGGGCGCCGACGCCGAATACGGGCGCAACGCGATCGAAGGCACGCGCAAGAACGCCGCCGATAGCGGCTACAAGGTGGTGTACGACCGCTATTACCCGCCGACCATCAACGACTGCACGCCGATCCTGCGCGCGGTGCAGGAAACCAATCCCGACATCGTGTTCGTCGCAGCCTATCCGCCCGATACCGTGTGCGTCGTGCGCGCCGCCGCCGAGATCGGGCTCAAGACCAAGATCTTCGGCGGCACGTTCGTCGGCCTCAACATCACCAGCGTCAAGCTGCAGCTCGGGCCGCTGATGAACGGCATCCTCAACACCATCGTGTTCGCGCCGGCCAAGACGCTGATGTCGCCCGACGCCGAGGCGCTCATCTCCGCCTACCAGGAGCGCGCGGCGAAGGAGCAGGGCGTCGATCCGCTCGGCTACATCTTTCCGCCGTTCGGCTATTCCGCAGGCCAGGTCCTGGCGCAAGCGGTGACGGCGACGCAAAGCCTCGACAGCGAGAAGCTTTCGGCCTGGCTCCATTCCCATCCGGTCAAGACCGTGCTGCGCGAGATCACCTTCGGCCCGGACGGCGAATGGACCGAATCGGGGCGCATGTTCAGCCAGTTCCGCAACGTCGTCGCGAACGACATGGACCAGTTCCGCGGCACCGAGCACGAGGCGATCGTGTGGCCGCCGAAATACAAGACGGCGGATTTCATCTACCCCTACGACAAGGCGAAACAATAGTCATTCTGGAGGGAAACCCATGAAGTGGATCGTGACTTTGGCGGCGGGCGCCATCCTGGCGGCCGGCGCGGCGCACGCGGCGGATCCGATCAAGGTCGGCTGCAGCGCGTCCTTGACCGGCGGCGTCGCCGTCAACGGCAAGCAGGTGATGATGGGCTGGGAGCTGTGGCGCGACGACGTCAACGCCAAGGGCGGGCTTTTGGGGCGCCAGGTCGTGCTCGACTGCTATGACGACCAGAGCAACCCGACGCTCATTCCCGGCATCTACACCAAGCTCATCGAGGTCGACAAGGTCGACCTCCTGATCGGACCCTATGCCACCAACATGGCGGTGCCGACGATCCCGATCCTGATGCAGCACAAGATGACGTCGATCGCCGTGACGGCGCTCGCGGCGAACAGCCAGTTCCACTATCCCGGCTATTTCGTGATGCTGTCGAGCGGCCCCAATCCGCGCCAGGCCTTCACCGAAGGGTTCATGGCGGTCGCGCTGGCGATGAACCCCAAGCCCAAGACCATCGCGCTTTCGGGCGCCGACGCCGAGTTCGCCAAGAACTCGATCGACGGCGCGCGCGAGAACGCCAAGAAGGCCGGACTCGAGATCGTCTACGACAAGGCCTATCCGCCCGACACGACCGATTACGGGCCGGTCATGCACGCGATCGAGGCGACCCATCCCGACATCGTCTACAACGCCGGCTACAACCCCGACACGGTCGGCATGGTCCATGCCGCGCACGAGACCGGGCTCAAGACCGAGATCTTCGGCGGCACCATGGTCGGGCTCGCCTCGACCGCGGGGCGGATGCAGCTCGGGCCGCTCACGAACGGCATACTCTATGTCGACGCGTTCTCGCTCGCGTTCGATTACCCCGGCCTCAAGGACGTGCTGAAGCGCTATCAGGCGCGCGCGGCCGTCGAAAAGACCGATCCGATCGGCTACTCCTATATCCCGTTCGCCTATGGCGCTGGCCAAGTGCTGGCCCAAGCGGTGACGGCGACGAACGGCCTCGACAACCAGAAGATCGCCGAATACATCCACGGCCACGAGTTCCAGACCATCGCCGGCCCGATCTCGTTCACCGCCGACGGCGAATGGACCAAGGCGCGCATGGTCGTCATCCAGTTCCAGCACATCGAGAAAGGCTCGCTCGACGAGTTCATGGACACGAAGCACGTCGTGACCGTGTGGCCGCCGGAATACAAGAACGGCAACGTGATGCCGTACGACGCGGCGCAGAAATAGGACGGGACGATGCGCACGGGTTGGTTGCGCACCACGGCCTTGGCCGTCGCCGCGCTCTTCGTTCGCGGTGGCGGCCAGGGCGGCCGAGCCGATCAAGATCGGCTGCAGCATGGCGTTGACCGGCGGCGTCGCCGCGATCGGCAAGCAGGTCCTGGCGGCGCTCGAGATCTGGAAGGACGACGTCAACGCCAAGGGCGGGCTTCTCGGACGCCAGGTCGAGATCGTCTATTACGACGACCAGAGCAATCCCTCGAACGTGCCGCCGATCTATACGAAGCTGATGGAGGTCGACAAGGTCGATCTCCTGATCGGCCCCTATGCCACCAACATGGTGGCGCCGGCCATTCCGGTCATCGCCGCGCACAACATGGCGACGATCGGGATTCTCGCCAACGCCGCCAACAGCAAGTTCCACTATCCGCGCTATTTCTCGATGCTGCCGTCGGGACCCGAGCCCGAGAAATCGTTCTCGACCGGTTTCTTCGAGCTGGCGCTGCAGCACAAGGACGAGCTGAAGACGGTGGCGATCGTCGGCGCCGACGCCGAGTTCGCGCAAAACGCCATCGCCGGCGCGCGCGCCAATCTCAAGGACCTGCCGTTCAGCCACCGTGTTCGACCGGTCATATCCGCCCGACACGACCGACTATGCGCCGATCATGCGCGCGGTCCAGGCGGCGAAGCCCGACATCGTCTATGTCGCAGCCTATCCGCCCGATTCGGTCGGCATCGTGCGCGCGGCGAACGAGATCGGGCTGCAGCCGAAAATGTTCGGCGGCGCGCTCATCGGCCTCATCATCACCGCGGTGAAGATGCAGTTGGGGCCGCTCATCAACGGCATGGTCAACACCGAGGCGTTCCTGCCGGTGTCAAGCGCGCTGACGCCCGAGGCCACGAACCTGCTCGACAAATACGCTGCCGTCGCCGCCAAGGAAGGGCTCGATCCGCTTGGTTATTCCTTTCCGCCGTTCGCCTATTCGGCGGGACAGGTGCTGGCCGACGCGGTCACGGCGACGCAAAGCCTCGATGCCGACAAGATCGCGCAATACATCCACGCGCACGAATTCCACACCGTGGTCGGCCCGATCAGCTTCGGGCCGGACGGCGAATGGACGAAGTCCGAGTCGTTCTTCGTGCAGTTCCAGCACGTGACCGGTCATGGGGTGGACCAGTTCCGCGACATCTCGCACGAGCCGATCGTGTGGCCCGAGCGAAAGAAGACGGGCGACTTCGTCTTCCCCTACGGCGCGGCGAAATCGCCTTAACCGATTCGCAACCAGTTGCGCCTCGCGCCGGACTACGTTTCTAAGCGGCCGCCGCGCCCAACATCCCCGCGTGCATCGCAACATTCGTATGACGAGGCACCGCTTGCGGCGCGGGCCTTACGCGCGTAGCGCTTGATCGCGTTCAAGAGCTACTTGAAAGGAAGCGTTGTGACGAAAACCATCATTCTCGCGTTGGGCGCCGGCGCCGTCGCGCTCGCACTGGGCCTGCCCTCGCTCGCTGTGGCCGATGAGATGCCGTCCAACCTGACCGCGACCATGCCGCAAGTGGCGGCGCAGCCGGTGCAGCCGGGCACCGACTATCTCGGCAGCGGCACGCAGCCCTACAACCCGAACAAGGTGCCGCCGTGGTCGAAGCTGCGCAACGGCAACGGCGATCCGGTCGATCCGGTCTATGGCCTGCCCGCGCCGGGCTACGGCGCCAATACCGGCGGCTACTGACGCTGGGGGCGGCGGCGCGTGCCGCCGCCCAACTCCTCCGCTTCGCGTGCGCTCAGCGGCAGCGCGATCGCCTCGAGCGAGCGGCCCTCGGCGTCGATGCCGATGCGCCATTCGACCAGGGCCGCCGCCACCATCAGCGCCGCCGCCGCGGCGTAGCCTTCGAATATGTACCAGCGCGAGCCGACGCCGATGAGCTTGCCGAAGGCCCACGGCGCGACGATGCCGCCCGCGGCCGTGCCGATGGCATAGAAGCACGAGATGGCGAGCGCCCGCGTCTCGATCGGAAATATCTCGCTCGCGGTGAGATAGGCGGCGCTCGCCGCGGCCGAGGCGAAGAAGAAGATCGCGGTCCAGGCGAAGGTCTGCGACGCCGCGTCGAGCACGCCCACGGCAAAGGCATAGCCCGTGAGCGCAAGAAGCGCGCCCGAGATGAGATACGTGCCCGTGATCATGATGCGCCGCCCGATCGTGTCGAAGAAGTGCCCGAGCAGCAGCGGCCCCATGAAATTTCCGGCCGCGAGCGGCAGGAGATAGATCCCCGTGTCCTGTGCCGGGACGTCATAGAAACGGGTCAGGACCAGCCCGTAGGTGAAGAACAGTGCGTTGTAGAGGAACGCCTGCGCCACCATGAGGACCAAGGCCAGAAGCGAGCGGCCGCGATACCGGCCGAGCATCGCGGTGGCGACGATCTTGAAGCCGAAAGCGCGGCGCGGATGGACGACGAGGCGCTCATCGCCGATGGCCGCAAGCTCATGGCCCCCGGCGGCGACGCGGCGCTCGATCTCGGACACCGCCGCCTCGGCAGCATCGTGGTGCCCGTGCGTGATGAGCCAGCGCGGGCTTTCGGGCACGAAGCGCCGCAAGCCCAAGATAGCGAGGCCGAGCACGGCGCCCATGCCGAACCCGACGCGCCAGCCGACATCGACCGGAAGCACCGCGGGATTGAGCAGGACGAGCGTCGAGGCCGCGCCCATCGCGGCGCCGAGCCAGTAGCTGCCATTGACGATGAGGTCGATGCGGCCGCGCAACCGCGCCGGCATCAACTCGTCGATCGCCGAATTGATCGCCGCGTACTCGCCGCCGATCCCGGCGCCGGTCACGGCGCGGAAGAGCGCGAAGCTCCAGAAATCCTGCGCGAACGCCGAGAGTGCGACGCCGGTGAGATAGACCGCCAGCGTCAGATAGAACATGCGCTTCCTGCCGAACCGGTCGGTGAGCCAGCCGAACACCAGCGCGCCCGCGACCGCGCCGGCGATGTAAAAGCTGGCGACGGCGCCGATCTGCTCGGGCGAAAGGCCGAGCGTGCGCCGGTCCTCGAGCACCGCGGCCGACGGCGCCGACGATGGTCACTTCGAGCCCGTCGAGGATCCAGGTGATGCCCAAGGCCGCGACCACGAGCGCGTGAAAGCGCGACCACGGCAGGCGGTCGAGCCGCGCCGGAATCTGCGTCGCGACCCCCGCGCCCCACCCGCTCGCGCCTGCCATCGCCCGGCCTCCCTCGCGCCGGAAACGCCGGCGCGAGCGAACCCTCCCGCCCACCGCCCCTTGTGGGACACATCCCACGCGACCCGACTCGGGCGGCACGGCTAGACTTTGCGCCAGAACAATGAACCGCGCCGCGCGCCGGCCGGGGCCAGGAGGAAACATGGCGAGAGAACAGGTGTTCGACATTTCGCGCTTCATCGACGAGCGCCGGATGAACCGCTTCAACGCGATGCTGGTCATCTTCTGCTTCTTCATCATCCTGTTCGACGGCTACGACATCGGCACGGTCGGCTCCGCCGGACCCTCGCTCGTCAAAATGTGGGGCCTGAAGAGCATGGCGGGGCTCGGCACCGCGTTCAGCGCCGCGCTCTTCGGCATCCTGTTCGGCTCGCCGATCCTCGGCTGGGTCGGCGACCGCTATGGCCGCAGGGTGGCGATCGTTCTGTCGCTCCTGATCATCGGCGCCTTCAGCCTCCTCACCATGTCGGCCGATTCGCTGACGAGCCTCGCCTCCTACCGCTTCTTCACCGGCATCGGATTGGGCGGCATGCTGCCCAACACGATCGCCTTGAATGCCGAGTTCGCGCCGAAGCGCGCGCGCGCCACCATGATCATCATCATGTTCACCGGCATCACCTTTGGCGGCGCGGTGCCAGGTCTCATCGCCGCGCAGCATCATCCCGGCCTATGGCTGGCAATCGCTGTTCTTCATCGGCGGCGTGGCGCCGATCGTGATCGCCATCGCCGCCTGGCTGTGGCTGCCGGAATTGCTGAAGCATCTCGTCGTCAAGGAAGAGAACCGCGCCAAGGCCGCGGCGATCATCGCGGCGATGGATCCCTCGCGCGTGGTCGGGGCGCAAACCCGCTTCGTCATCGGCGACGAAAAGGTCTATGCGAAATTCCGCCCGGCGCAGCTCTTCCAGGACGGGATGCAGTGGATCACGCCGCTGCTGTGGCTGTGCTTCGTGTGCAACCTGATGTCGTTCTATTTCATGAACCAGTTCCTGCCGACGGTGCTGGCCCAGGCGCACATCCCGATGTCGGACGCCTTGCTCAGCACATCGGTGTTCCAGATCGGCGGCACGCTCGGCGGGCTCGCGCTGTCGCGCCCGATCGACAAGATGGGGCTGATGCCGGTCTGCCTCCTGTTCGTCCTCTCGCTGTGCGTGGCGCCCTTCACCGGCTTCGCGACCGGGGTGAGCGAGACGGTGCTGATGATCGTGATCTTCTTCTGCGGCTTCACGCTGCTTGGATTGCAGTTCGGCCTCAACGCCACCTCGGCCATGATCTACCCGACCTCGATCCGCTCGAACGGCTCGGGCTGGGCGTTCGCGGTCGGGCGCTGCGGCGCGGTCGCCGGGCCCTATGTCGCGGGCGTGCTGATCGACATGCACCTGGCGGTGCAGCAGCTCTATCTCGCCCTCATCGTGCCGCTTGGCCATCGGCACGATCGCGAGCTTCGTCCTGGCGCGGCTCTATTACGTGCGCTTTGCCGGCATGGGGCTGGGCCAGCGCGAGACGCTCGACGCCGCCGCGCGCGGCTAGACCCCCAGGTGCGACCCGGCGCCATCCGGCCGGAGGGTGGGGCGGCGCCGGGCGCAAAACCCTAGATTTCCGCCGAAAAACGGGCGGACAACCGGTTTTGCCGGCCCCGGCCCGGGCGGCCCGGACGGGGCCGCGCCGGCGACCCCATAAAAACGCTGGAATATTGTGACTTAGATCACCGATTCGGCAAAAAGTTACAAAGCCTGTGAGCCCGCTCACAGGCGGCGCGGGCGAACCCTGCTTTTATGGTTTCCAGAAGCCGCGGTTTGGAGCGCGGCACGGGAGACGGGGGAAGTCCGATGAACGCCGCCATTCTCGCACGCCGATCGCGAAACCCGGCGCACGCCCTTGGGAGCGCGCATCGCCGCCACGATCGCCCGGTTTCCGGTGCCGAGCGACACGGGGGCCGGCCACCGCCGCCTGATCGAGGCGGTGACGGCCCGCCGCGACACCAGGGCCTTCCACGAGCTCTACACTTATTTCGCGCCGCGCCTCAAAGCCTACATGAAGAAGCTCGGCACCACCGACGAGCTGGCCGAGGAGCTGGTGCAGGACGTGATGTGCGCGGTGTGGCGCAAGTCGGGCAGCTACGATCCCGCCAAGTCGGCGGTGAGCTCGTGGGTCTTCACCATCGCCCGCAATCTGCGCATCGACGCGCTGCGCCGCGAACAGCGCCGCTTCATCGACCCGACCGAGCCCGCGCTCGAGCCCACCCCGGTGGCGCAGCCCGACGCGCGCCTCACCTTCGCCGCCGAGCAGCAGCGCGTGCGCAGCGTGCTCGAGGCGCTGCCGCAGGAGCAGGCCGCGGTCGTCAGCCTCGCCTTCTACGAGGGCAAGTCGCATGGCGAGATCGCCTGCCACCTGGCGATCCCGCTCGGCACGGTGAAGTCGCGCATGCGCCTGGCGTTCCAGCGCCTGCGCGAGGCGCTCGACCCGGCCGTTTCCGGCTTCGCGGCCCGCCTCGCCGCTTAGGTCCGTACTCATAATGCTACACTGAGCCGGTTCGCCATTGCGGCCTACCGTCGCGCCTTCGAAGCTTGGGGGAGCGCGTGTCAGGGCGGCGCGCGCTGGCGGCCCAGGTGATGACCTAGAAATACGGGAACGGTCATTGTCTGGCGGCCGGCGTACCATAGTGTTAGCGGCGGCAGGCCATCAATGCTGGCGAACATCGTAGCGAATTCGGCATTGATCTGCGCCAGGGTCGCGCGTGGCGCGAGGATCAGCACGTCCTCGCCAAGATAGTTGGCAACGGGATGAACGATGCCGTATTGCCGAGGGTCGTTGCCAAGGCAGATCACCTCCGCCTCACCACCCAGCGCATAATCGAGCTTGGCGGCATCGTACCAGCGAATGGCGGCGACGATCGGCATGTCCGGGCCAAGCAGATGCCGCTCCGCCAATTCTGTCCGCAGTGACGTCCAATCCACCGCCTGCACGACGGCGCCACCGCCAAAGCCGTTCTCACTGAGCTTCGGCAGCCAGTTCCAGCGGACTTCCGAGCCGACAACGACAAGCGCGGCTCCAATGAGAGCCGCGCTGCCGACGAGCCAGAGCCGAATACTCGCGTCGCCGCGCGCGGTCCGCTCTGCGATCGCACGGCCGAGCAGCGGGAACAGCATGAGATAGCCCGGCGCAGCCCAGTGGAAGAGAACGCGGTTGCGCGCCCACAACGAAATCAGCGTAAAGACGATGATCGGTAAGGCGCCGAGCCAGGAGAGCAGCCAGCCGCGATGCTCCGCAGGCCCGCGGCGAAGTGCATTGAGAAGAACCACCATCAGCGGCAGCCAAATCCATGGCAGCAGGTACGCCGCCTCGCCCGCCAACGTCATGAGCGGGGCGAGCGGATGCAGCCGCGTGCCCTCAGCCCTGGCGCCTTGGAACGCGAACGATGCCCAATGGTGTTGTGCGTTCCACACCAGCGTCGGTGCAAAAAGCAGTGCCGCAAGCAAGGCTGCGACGTAGGGCTCCGGCCGCGCTAGCCACCGCCGGTGCGTCGGCTGGGTCAGCAGGTAGCCGACGGCGCCCGCGATGGTTAGCAGCGCGGTGTACTTCGACAATAGCGCGAGCCCCCCGCAAGCGCCGGCCGCAAACCACCATCCGCGACCGCGCGACGCCAGCGCGTGTACGAGGCAGAGCGAAAAGCCGAGAAGAGCACAAACCAACGGACCGTCCGGCAGGACCCAACTTGCAGTCGTCACGCCGAAGACCGGCGCCAAATTGAGCGCAACCGCGGCCCACAGACCAGCTCGTGCCGAAAACAAGGCCACCCCGAGCCGATACATCAGCCAGGTCGAGACGCCGAACAGCGCAATGAACGGCAGCCGGACAACGAATGGTGCATCGCTGCCGAAGAGGTGGACCGCGCCCCAGGTCAGCCACAAGGAAAGCGGCGGATGGTCGAAGTAGCTGAGCTGCAGTTGTCGCGCGGCGACGACCATGTAGCTTTCATCGATGCCGAGCCCCATCGCGGCGGCGAATGCGAGGCGCAGGCACGCGCTGAGCAGGAGGAGTGCCAGCACCGCATGTCCTGGGGCAGCGAGCGCTTGTCTCGCCGCACCGGACCAGCCAGTCCTCGTTGGGGCGGCGGCCGTGCCATGCCGTAAGGCCGCCTCGTCAGGCGCGGAAAGCGGTTGTGCAACCACTGGCGCAACCAACGGTGCAGCGCGTCGCGGGTTCCGCCGGGCGGACGGCACTTTCCGCCGGCCGCGGGTGTACGATTCAAGAATGATCGAAAAAGCGCCAATGCGCGGTCTTGCCTGGGCCGCACTCCTATCAACCCTCGGCTGCGCCATCGCCGGATGCGCGGGCCAGCCAGGGGAACCGTATTATTTCCCGGCCAATGGCGGCTTTTACTCTTCGCACGGCAATAGCGCGACGGAGAGCGCGACCTGCGGCGGGCACGGACCCTGCGCGCCGAGCGGCTATCCCCGGATCGTACCGGGCGACGAGCACGGCGACTGAAGGGAGGGCGGACATGGTGAAGGCGGCCGTGGCGGCGCTTGCCCTGATGCTTCTGGGCTTGGCCGGCTCATGCGGCTCGCTCTACGGTTGGTATTCATCCCCATCTAATTGCTTGCATCCCATCCCGAACCCATGTCCACCCTTTCGCCCTGGCGTTATCGAAAGCGGTCAAGTTCAACTCACTCTCGTCCGGACAAATTTCTTCGAAGTACTGCTCCATAGCGCCTAAGGCGAACCCACGCGCTTCGGCGCTTGCGCCTTTGAGCTGTTCCCGGAGGGGACGACAGTAGTCTTCCAAGGTCTGCTTGATACGGAGCATCTCGTCGTCCTCGGTCATTGTCTTCGTCGTGCCCATGGTCACTCTCCTCTACCACTCAATGTTTCCGTCGCAGTCGTGCCTGCGACGGCCTTGCGCTCCCATGTCTAACGTTCATGGACCTTGGCCAGCGGCACGGGTAGGCGAGAGACGCGGCATTTTGGAGTTTCATCCCGATGACCGAGAACAACCTCACGGCTGCGGTCAGGCGCCTCGACGATCTCTGCAACACGCTCGATCAGCTCGCAAAACGTTCTCGAAGCAAATCATGTCCTCGACCTTTGCAAGCTGCCGCGATGGCACTCGCAGGCGAGATTGAGCAATTCGCCGGCGCATTCCAGCAGGCCGGCAGCGGACATCGGAAAGCTACGCGCCGCCGCGGAACAGGCGGCCAAATTCCTACCCGGCGCGTTCTCCCGGCTCGGGGATGCCCTCGCACTTGATCTGGATTCTGCTATCGACTTCAACGCAGAGCGTTCGGCACGCTGAAGCAAGTGACGCTGCGAGCCAGTCGCCACGCTTATAAGACGCTCGGCTCGAAGACGTGGGCTGCAACGCGAATAAGACTGGCTACCTCCTGAGACCAAAGAGACTGAGGATGCCGAGGGCTCAAGAGGCGCGAAGCGCCTTGCCGCTTAGAGTTTGATCCGGCCAAATCGAAACAATGCTGTCATTGCGAGGAGCGAAGCGACGAAGCAATCTCATGGCGGCAGGAGATTGCTTCGGCTCGCGCTCGCAATGACAGTCGTGAGAAATGTGCGCAATTAGATCGGATCGCGTTCTAGACGATCCTTTCCACTCAAATCACCGTGCGTCCTTCGACTGCGCCCCTTCGCCAAGCTCAGGGGCTACGCTCAGGATGAGGACTTTTCTTTGCGCTTCACCCACAACTCCTCATCCTAAGCGGGGCCCGTGACCCTGAGCTTGGCAATGGGGAGCGGGCGAAGTCGAAGGACGCACCCACGGTTCCGTTTTCTCAGCGCGTCAATTCGTCGAGCGCGCCGCGGTCGAGGATCGCGATCGAAGTGTCGTCGATGCGGATGACGCCGCGCCGCTGCCAGTCATTGAGGCACTTGTTGACGCTCTCGCGCGCGGCGCCGACGAGGTTGCCGAGATCGCGCTGCGACAGCGGCTTGGCGCCGCCGACAGGATCGCTGTCCATGCGCAGCAGCGCCTTGGCCAATCGCGCCGGCAGCTGCATCAGCGACACCTCGGCGGCGTGCTGGGTGTTCTCGCGAAAGCGCTCGCGCAGCACCTCGACGATGCGCGGCCACGCCTCGGGATGGCGCTCCAGGAACACCATGAAGCACGGGATCGTACTATGCGGCAGTGCCAAGACCGTTCGGGAGCAGCTCGCGCATAACGCGAAGGAATGGGGCTTCGATACGCATCTCGGCGCATTCCACTTCGGCACGCTGCCGCACGAGCTGACCGTGAAAAGCCTCCGGCTCTATGCGGAAGAGGTGATCCCCTACCTGCGCGACATCAACAATCCGGTCGGCGTTCCAAACGCGATGCATCAGGGCACGACGGGGGTGGCGCCCTCGTGATCTAATCGAATCCGCCCGTGGCGCGGCGCGATTGGCCCGAAGCGGAAGTACGACGACTGAGGCTCCGGCTTCCGCTTCGCGCCCATGCCGGCCGCTCAGGCAATGTTGGTCCATTCTCGGAAGCGGACATTAGGGCAGCACATGCGTTCGACCGGCATGTGCCAAGAAGCGACATCGCGCCGGACAGCGCGATCCGTCGATCGCCGGCTGGCACGATCTCGGGGACATGACGCACAGCACCGAGACTGCTAGATACTTCATCGCCGCCACTATCCAATCGCGCGAATTTCATCGCGCGGTGCGCGCGCGGCAATAGGATGGGCGATGAGCTATCAAGAGCTGATCTACGCCGTCGCGGAGCGCATCGCCACAATCACGCTCAACCGGCCAGAACGCATGAACGCGCTCTCGCCCGGACTCGAGATGGAGTTGCATCGCGCCTTCGACGAGGCCGATGCGGATCCCGCGGTCAAAGTCATCATCCTCACGGGCGCCGGCGCCGCTTTCTGCGCAGGGTATGACCAGGGCCCGACCGAGACCGGCCGCAGCAAGATCGACCCGACGGACGTGTCGATCGCGGAATATCTCGAGCGATGGCAACGCGGCGATGCCACGAATCTCACAAAATGGATGCATATGTGGCGGCTCGGCAAGCCGATCATTGCCGCGGTCAATGGCTGGGCGATGGGCGGAGGCTTCTGGTATCAGCTTGCGGCCGACATCACCATCGCCTCGGACAGGGCGGTCTTTGCCCAGCCTGAGGTGCGCCATATCTCCAATACGACGTTCCTTTTTGCGGCGCTGTGCGGCTGGAAGGCGGCCAACCGCTGGGCGCTGACCGGGGATCACTTCGACGCGCAGGAAGCGCTCAGGATTGGCATGGTCAACGAGGTCGCGCCGCACGAGAAGCTGATGGATGTCACGCGCGCGCTCGCCAGCCGCCTCGCGCTGGTGCCAGAGCCGTCGCTTCGCCTCAACAAGGCGATCGCGATGCAGGGGCTGCTTGCGGCCGGCATCAATGCTGGGCTGCTGCTCGAAGGAACGCTGAGCGCACTCGCGCACTCCTCGCACAATGCGGAGCGCGAGGCACTTTTGGCAACACAGCGCGCCAAAGGTGTGAAGGCTTACCTCGACATGCGCGACGGCCCATTTCAGCCTGAGCCGATGGGGCCACGCTCGGCCAGGGGCCGTGCGGCGCGCGCCAACGATGTGAAACCGCGCTGAACGATCATCCCCGCAAAAGGCGCGACATCCGCCAGGCGCCGCCTTTTACTCGGGCTGGCCGACGGCAAACTCGGCCTTGCCGATTGCTCACTACGTGTTCGAGGAAGTCGCGTGTGAAGGAAGCGCTCATGTCCGGAAGGGGTCATAAACGGTGCCGAGCTCAGCGCGATCCGCGCGTGAATTCTTCGGCACGACCTGCGAGCTCCATCCAGCGCTCCTCCGCGCGTGCCAGCGCCTCGACCAGCGCCGCGTGCCGGCTTGTCGACGCCTCGAAACTGGCCCGGTCACGCGCGTAGAAGGCGCGATCGGCCAAGGCCTCCTCCAGCCGCGTCTTCTCGCTCGCGTACGCCGCGATCTGCACCGGCAATGCGTCGAGTTCCCGCTGCTCCTTCCAGCTCAGCTTGTTGGCTTGCCTCTCGATGATCGGCGCGGCGGCCTTGATCGGGTGCTTCGGCGCGGGCCGCGGCGTGGGCGGAGGCGGACGCTGGCGCACATAGTCGCTGTAGCCGCCGACATATTCCTCGATCACGCCGGACCCCGCGACGGCGATCACGCTGGTCACCAGGCGGTCGAGGAAATCCCGGTCATGGCTGACCAGGAGCAGCGTGCCGTCGTAGTCCGCCAGCACCTCCTCGAGGAGGTCGAGCGTGTCGATGTCGAGGTCGTTGGTCGGCTCGTCCAGGATCAGAAGATTGGAGCTTTGTGCCAAAGTCTTGGCCAGAAGGAGCCGGTTGCGCTCGCCGCCGGAGAGCGTCGACACCTTGGCCCGGAATTGCCGGTCCTCGAAGAGAAAGTCCTTGAGGTATGAGGTGACATGCCGGGCGTGGCCCTGCACGACCACCGTATCGCCCGAGCCCCCGGTCAGCGTGTCCCACAAGGTCGCCTCCGCGTCGAGCGTGGCGCGGCGCTGATCGAAGATCGCCGGCATGAGGTTCGTGCCGTGCCTTACCCTGCCGCTGTCCGGTGCGATCGTCCCAGCCATGATGCCCAGCAGCGTCGACTTGCCGGCGCCGTTGGGGCCGATCACGCCGACCCGGTCTCCGCGCAGCACGCGTGTCGTGAATTTGCGGGCGATCACCTTCGGGCCCGACGGCCCTGCAAACGCCTTCGCCACATTCTCAAGCTCGATGACGAGACGGCCGCCGGTCTCCGCTGTCGCCGTGGTGAGGTTTGCCTGGCGCAGGCCGACCCGTTCGGCACGCTGCCGTCGCATATCGGCGAGACGGCGGACTCGCCCCTGGTTGCGGCGTCGCCGTGCCGAGATGCCTTCGCGCAGCCACACCGTCTCGCTGGCAATGCGCTTGTCGATGCGAGCCTGCTCGGCCGCCTCGACCGCGAGCACGCCTTCCGACCAGGCCTCGAAGGCCTCGTAGCCCTGGTCGAGCTCACGCAGTCTGCCGCGGTCGAGCCACAATGTCCGCCGCGACAACCGTTTCAGGAACGTGCGATCGTGACTGACCAGCAGCAGGCCGCCGTGAAACGCGGCGAGGCGCTCCTCGAGCCATTCGATCGCCGGGATGTCCGAGTGGTTGGTCGGCTCGTCCAGAAGCAGGACATCGGGCTCGGCAACCAGGGCGGCGGCAAGGCTGACCCGCCGGCCTTCGCCACCGGAAAGGTTGGAAAGCAGCTGATCGCGCCCGACCCCAACCTCGTCCAGGGTCGCTGCCACGAGATGGCGACGATCGGCGTATGCGGGATCGGGCGGCAGGCTCAGTGCAACGAACTCGGCCGCCGTGAGGCTCGAATCGAAGACCGGTTCCTGCGGCATGTAGGCGACGCGCGTGCCCGGCTGCTGGAACCGCTCGCCGCCGTCGAATTCGGCCAGACCGGCGAGGATGCGGAGCAGCGTCGACTTGCCGCCGCCGTTGCGGCCGACGAGGCACACGCGGTCGCCGCGCGCAATCGCCATCGACGCGCCCGAAAAGGTCGGCCGCCCGCCAAAGGTGACGTGCACGTCAAGGAGGGCGAGAAGGGGCGGTGAAGGCATGCGCTCAGGAAGCGACCCGAACTTGCTCGCAGGCGAATGGGTCGCCTTGCTTATTTCTGGATTATGGCTTTCGCGACGACGGATTGGAGCCGGACTTGGGCGGCTCGGCAAACATGCTTGAAGCGCCCGGCTTCGACTTTACGCCGGCATTCTTTTTCGGTTTCTTCACTTCGCGGTTCGACCTCTGCTGCCCCTTGGCCATGGCGGCCTCCTCTGTGAGTGATCCATTGCACCTTTAGCGGATCGGCAGACGGTTCCCAACGCGAAATCCACGGTGTTCGGCGAAGACGAAATTCAACGACACGCTCCACCCCAACGTTCTCTGCACGCAATATGGCTCGTGGCGGAGCTGCAAGGAGCTGAGGACGTCGGGCTACGATCCTCTGTTTACCCCGGAAATAGCGGCGCGCTCGGCAGAGCGGAATGCAAAGCACGCGGATCTCGACGACAATCCGCGCGCGGCTCACGGCTCCGCAACATCCCGTCGGCTATTCCGCGACTGCCGCGCGCGGCAGAAAGCGGTTCTCGGGACGCGCCAGGCCCAAATGGTCGCGCAGCGTGTGGCCGCGATACTCCTTGCGGAAGAGGCCTCGCCGCTGCAGTTCAGGCACGACGAGAGTGACGAAGTCCTCGAGCGCGCCCGGAAGATATTGCGGCAAAAGATTGAACCCATCCGCTGCGCGGCCGACAAACCATTCCTCGAGCCGGTCGGCAACGTCCTTGGCGGATCCCCGCACCATCCAATGGCTGCGAGCGGCAGCGTAACGATTGGCAAGCTGACGGATCGAGAGATTCTCACGCTTGGCCAGTCGCGCAAGCTCGGGCGGATTGCTCATGCGCACGTCGTTGCCCTTCATCTCGGGCACCGGGCCGTCGAGCGGCTGGCCTGAAAGATCGATACCGCCGAGCCGCTCCTTCAAAAGCGCGAGCGCCGATTTCGCGTCGATCATGCCATGGAGCCGCTCGTATTTCTCCTCGGCCTCGGCGGCGGTGCGGCCGGTGAACACCGCGACGCCCGGAAGAATCTTCAACGAGTCGGGCGAGCGACCGTATTTTGCAAGCCGCCCCTTTACGTCGGCATAGAAGCGCTGTGCATCCTCGATCGATGCCTGCGACGTGAACACCGCGTCGGCGACGCGCGCGGAAAGCTCACGCGCGGGCTCCGATTTTCCGGCCTGGATGAGCACGGGGTGGCCTTGCGGCGAGCGCGCTACGCTCAAGGGTCCACGCACCGAGAAATGCACCCCCTTGTGATTGAGGACGTGAAGCTTCGCGGGATCGAAGAACCGCCCGCTTCGCTTGTCGCGCAGGAAGGCGTCATCTTCAAAACTGTCCCACAGCCCGAGCACGACATCGGCGAATTCTTCAGCGCGGTCATATCGCTCGGCGTGCTTCACATGCTCCTTATGGCCAAAATTGAAGGCGTCCTCGCGATTGGCGCCGGTCACGAAATTCCACCCCGCCCGCCCGCCGCTCAGATGATCGAGCGAAGCGAACATGCGCGCGACCGTAAAAGGCTCGTTGTACGTCGTGGAGCAGGTCGCCGCGAGACCGATCCGGTCGGTGACGGCGGCCAGCGCCGACAGCACGGTGAACGGCTCGAACCGGCCGACACGCGAGCTGTGGCTCAGCGTTTCGATATCTTCGATCCCGGCAACGCCGTGGCTGTCGGCTATGAACAGCATGTCAAGCTTGCCGCGCTCCATGATGCGGGCGAGCTCGATCCAGCGATCAAGCCTGAGCCCGGTGTCGGCGTAACTGTCAGGTAGCCGCCAGCCGGCGATGTGGTAGTTGAAGTCCGCCTCCATGAACACGGCGAAATGCATCTGTGCTGCCGCATCCTCCCTCGCCTCCGCCATGTCGATCTCCACACTAGTGTCGGCTGGATCAATGTCTGCGTTTGCAGGCCGCGTCAACGGTGCAGCAGATCGGGGCGGCGACGGAAGCGGGCAAATCCGATCCCACTCACGACTGCACCAACGGCGCAGGATTCAGCGCCTTGCAACGGTTGATGAGACAGATAGACTCGGCGAAGCGCGCAGATCATCCGGAGAGTGGCTATCTCATGGCGGCAGCGAGTCGAACCGGGACGGCCGTGGGCCGGCCGGTCAAACGGGTGGACGGGGTCGCCAAGGTGACCGGCCGCGCCCGCTATTCCGGCGATTTCGACGTGCCGGGCGCGGTCGTCGGCCGATGTCTGCGCAGCCCGCATCCCAGTGCGCGCATCGTCTCGATCGACACGCGGCAGGCGAAGGCGCTGCCCGGCGTCCGCGCCGTGCTGACCGGCGCCGATGTTCCCGATGTGCGCTATGGACGCCTGTGCCGGGATTACCCAGTCCTCGCCCAGGGAGTTGTGCGCTTCGTCGGCGAGAAGGTGGCGGCGGTCGCCGCCGACTCGGTCGACATCGCGGAGGCCGCACTCGAACTCATCGAGGTTGAATACGAGGCGCTGCCGGCGGTCCTCAGTGCCGAAGACGCGATGCGGCCGACGGCGCCGGTTCTTCATCCGGAAAAGGTGGAAATCGGCCCCGGCGCGGTCGCCGGGCATCACGCCGAGCTGCGCATGTACCCGCCCATTCCCAACGTGATCTCGCACCTGACGCTCAGGCACGGCGACGCCGCGGACGCGCTGGCCGGCGCGCACAGGGTGTTCAAACACAGCTTTACGGTGCCCTCGGTCCACCAGGGCTATATCGAGCCGCATACCTGCGTCGTCTCGGTCGGCGCGGACGGAATCGTCGACATCTGGGCCGCCAACAAGGGGCCGCATATCGCGCGCGCGCATATGGCGGTAGCGATCGGGGTGCCGGAAAACCGTCTCAGGTTCAATCCCGTCTATATCGGCGGCGATTTCGGCGGCAAAGGTTCACTGATGGACACGATCCTTTGCTATTACCTGGCGCTCGCCGCGCGCCGGCCGGTCAAGATGGTGATGACCTCGTTCGAGGAGCTGACGGCGGGCAACCCGCGCCATTCCGCCAGCATCACGTTGCGCACGGGGCTCGACCGCGACGCGAAGATCGTCGGGATCGACGCGCGGATCGTCTTCAACGCCGGCGCCTATGCCGCCTTCATTCCGGGGCCCACCTTGCACGGCTATAGCGAGCTCGCCGGCACCTATCGCGTGCCGAACTGCACGATCGAGGTGCTGCGCGTCTACACCAACACCGTGCCGCGCGGCCACATGCGCTCGCCGGGCGCGCCCCAGGTCACGTTCGCCGTGGAAAGCCACATCGACATGATCGCGCATGAATTGCGGCTCGATCCGCTCGAGTTCCGTCGCCGCAACGCGATCGTGGAGGGCGATCTGACGCCGCTTGGCGACCGGCGGCGCCATATGCGGTGCCGGGAAACGATCGATGCAGGCGCGCGCGCCTTCGGCTGGGACAAGCCCAAGGCGCCTGGCGTCGGGCGCGGTGTCTCGATCTACGAGCATCCGTCCGGCTCGTCCGGACGCTCGACCGTCGTCCTCACCATGGGCAAGGACGGCCGGATCACGATCCTGCTCGGTGCGCCCGATCAGGGCACGGGGTTTCATACGATGGCGGCGCAGCTCGTCGCCGAGCATTTCGGCCTGTCCATGACCGAGGTCGAGGTGGCGCAGGGCGATACGCTCTCGACCGATTTCGAGTCCGGCGCCGGCGGCCAGCGGCTCACGATGACGGCCGGGCAGGCGATTGCGGATGCCGCCGGCAAGATGAAAGAGGCTCTCACCGCGCTCGCGGCCGAGCGCCTCAATTGCGCGCCATCCGATGTCGCGGATGGGCGCGGACGGATCGTTTTCCGCCTTCGGGACGACCGTCGACCTCAAGTCGCTCGTCGGCTGGGCCGCGTCCCGCGGCAAGGCGCCGTTCAGCGCCAAGGGCCAGAACACGGCCACTCAGCCCGACGTGACGGGCTTCGTCGCGCATTTCGCGGAAGTGGAGGTGGACCGCGAAACCGGGCAGGTGCGCGTGCGCCGCATGGTCACCGCGCATGACGTCGGCACGGTCATCAACCCGATCCTGCACCAGGGGCAGATCGAAGGCGGCCTCGTCCAGGCGCTGGGCCAGGCGATGAGCGAGCAGATCGTCTTGAAGGAGGGTGCGGTGATCACCGCGCATCTCGGCGACTATAAGCTGCCGACGATCATGGACATACCCGAGCTCGAAACCGTGCTGCTGCCGGGCGGGGTCGGACCGGCGCCGTTCGAAACCGCGGCGATCGGCGAGATGAGCAACGTGGCGGTTCCGGCGGCGATCACCAACGCGGTGTTCGACGCGGTGGGCGTGCGGCTCGTCGAACTGCCGGTGAGCGCGGAGAAAGTGCTCGAGGGCATGAGCGAGAAGGCGCGCGCGGCATGAGAAGCTTGAAACTCACCGTCAACGGCACAGCCGGTTGTCCGCGAGGTCGCGGACAACCGTCTCCTCGTCGATTTCCTGCGCGAGGATCTGAAGCTCACGGGCACCAAGGAGAGTTGCGGCGTCGGCGTGTGCGGCGCCTGCACCGTCCTTCTCGACGGCAATCCGATCAGCTCCTGTCTTGCCTTGGCGGTTCATGCCGACGGCGGCCAGGTCACGACCATCGAAGGCGTTGCCGAGGGCGACCGGCTGCATCCGCTGCAGGAGGCGTTTCTCGCGCATGGCGGATTCCAGTGCGGCATCTGCACCCCCGGACAGATCCTGGCGGCGAAGGCGCTGCTCGAGGCCAATCCGCATCCCACGCGGGCGGAAATCCAGTATTGGATGATGGGCAATCTCTGCCGCTGCACCGGCTACTACAAGATCATCGAATTGATTGCGGCTGCTGCCGGGGCGGAGTGACGTGATCCCCTTCACCTATCTCGAAGCCATCGAGCCTCGATGAGACGCTGGCGCTGCTCGCGCAGCATGGCGACGAGGCGAAGCTCATCGCGGGCGGCACCGGCCTCGTCAACCTGATGAAGCAGCGGCTCGTGCGGCCCGGCTTCGTGATCGGTCTTCGCGCCCTCAAGCCACTCGCCGGCATCGTTGAAGATGGCGGTCTCAGGATCGGCGCGCTCGCCACCCTGCAGTCGCTCGAGGGTTCTCCCGCCGTCCGCCGCCACGCGCCGCTCCTGGCGGAAGCCTGCCGCCACGTCGCGACCGTGCGGGTGCGGTCGATGGCAACGCTCGGCGGCGCGGTCGCGCACGCCGATCCTAATCTCGACACACCGCCCGCTCTCATTGCGCTCGATGCGCAGATCGTCGCGCGCTCGGGGCGCGGCCAGCGCAAAATCCCGGTGGACCAGTTCTTCACGGGATATTTCGAGACGGTGCTTGAACCCGACGAGATGGTGACCGAAATCCTGCTCCCGCCACAGCCCGCTGGGAGCGGGACGGCGTTCCTAAAGTTTCTGCCGGCGACGCAGGACGACTACGCCACCGTTTCCGTTGCAGCGCAGGTGGCACTCGGCGCGGACGGCGCGATCGTCGCCGCGCGCGTGGCCCTAGGCGCCGCCGCTACTGTGCCGGTGCGCGCTACGGCGGTGGAAGCGGCGCTTGCGGGCAAGACGGCCGACGAGAAGACTTTCCGCGATGCGGCGCCACTGGTGCTTGAAGCGATCGATCCGATCGCCGATTTCCGAGGGTCCGCGGAATACAAGCGCAAGATGGCGATCGTGCATGTGCGCCGCGCGCTCGCGGAGGCTGTCGCGCACGCGGACCGGC
>CAWDPP010000012.1:0-7500 GCA_963804235.1 uncultured Alphaproteobacteria bacterium | reverse complement strand
GAAGTATCGCTATCCTGATGTGTAGTTGGCCGACAAAGAGGGAACGGCTTGTCTGGGCAACTGTAGCCGCGTTGATTGCCCTCTTTAACTGTCTTAATAACTGGGGCGTCAGAGCGCCTCCGCCAATCCAGGAATGAAAGCCGCAATCGACTACGTCATGCGCGAGTGGTCCGCTGATGAACAAATCGTCGCTTGCACACCGTATGTGTTATTTGTGTGCTTTTTTACACAGGGCAAACTCATCAAAATCAACCACGGCGGGCGAGTTGAATCGGCGTTATTTTCCGGCGGCGACTTTTCCTAGGTTTTCGTGATGCGTACAATGCTGCCCTTTTTGAAACCGAAATCGAGGCGACTCGTTTTTGCGTCCCTCGCTTATCCGTTTTTCCCGGCTTCACTTTGCTCCGTGTTCGGATTCCCTGGAAAACTCCTTGTTGGCCAATGCACCTTGTCACCGGGACGGTCAGATAGGTAGATTTTGATGAGTTCGCCCTGCTTTTTTACACAGATGGGAAACGGCGGCATTTTTGGGCGCGGGGCCGGTGACGGACGCCTTCTTCATTGCCGCTGCGCCTACCGAACCTGTTCCGCTCGCTCTTCGCCGAGGGCGCGTTCAGCGCCGCATTCGTGCCGCTCTTCGCCGGCATGGTTGCGAAGGACGGGCGCGAGGCGGCGCGCCTCTTCGCCGAGGATGCGCTCGCGGTGCTGCTGGTGGCGCTCCTCGTGTTCGTCGTCGCGGGCGAGGCGCTCATGCCGCTTCTTCTGCACGTGCTGGCGCCGGGCTTCGCCGGCATCCCGGCCACCTTCGCCCTCACCATCCGCCTGACGCGCATCACCTTCCCCTATCTGCTCTTCATCTCGCTCGTGGCGCTGCAGGGGGGCGTGCTCAATTCGGTCGAGCGCTTCGCCGCCGTCGCGGCGACGCCCGCGCTCCTCAACATCTTTCTCATCGGTACGCTCACGTTCGCCGACCCGCCGAGCGGCGATGCGCTCGCCTGGGCCGTGACGCTCGCCGGCTTCGCGCAGTTCCTGTGGCTCATGGGCTCGTGCGCGCACGCCGGGATCGCGCTGCGCCTGCCCGTGCCCGTGCTCTCGCCGGCCGTGAGGCGCATGCTCAGCCTCATGCTGCCGGGCGTGTTGGGCGCCGGCGCGACGCAGCTCAATTTGGTGGTCTCGACCGCGATCGCGTCGCTCCTGCCGACGGGCGCGGTGTCCTATCTCTACTACGCCGACCGGCTCGAGCAATTGCCTTTGGGCGTCGTCGGTTTCGCCGTCGGCACTGCGATCCTGCCGCCGCTGTCGCGCCAGGTGCGCGTCGGCGACGAGCAGGGCGCCATCGACACGCAGAATCGCGGCCTCGAGCTGGCGCTGCTCCTCACCCTGCCGGCGGCGGTCGCATTGGGCGTCGCGGCGTGGCCCATCCTGCACGTGCTGTTTGAGCGCGGCGCTTTCAGCGCCGCCGACACGCGCGCCACGGCGGGCGCGCTCGCGGCCTATGCCGCCGGCCTGCCCGCCTTCGTTCTCGTCAAGGTCATTGCGCCGGGATTTTTCGCGCGGCACGACACCAAGACGCCGGTCATGATCGCGCTGACCGCGATCGCCGCCAATGTCGTGCTGACCGTGACCTTGGGCCTGATGACGCCGCTCGCCCATGTCGGCGTCGCCATGGCGACTTCGGCCGCGGGCTGGATCAATGCGCTCCTGCTCATCCACATTCTGATGCGGCGCGGCCATTTCGCGCTCGACCGGCGCGCGCGGCGCGCGCTGCCGCGCATTGCCTTGGCGGCGCTCGGCATGGGCGCGCTCGTCGTCGCGCTGCAGACCTGGCTAGGCCCCGCATTTTCCGGCGGCACGATCGAGCGCCTCGCCGCGCTTGCTCTTCTGGTCGGCGCGGGGTTTTGCGCTTTTGCCGCACTTGCCGTTGTGCTGGGCGCCGCGCCCTGGGGCGAGGTGAAGCGGCGCCTCGGCCGCGCCTGAGGAGGAAAGTGTATCTGCCATCGCATTTCGCCGAGACGCGCGTGCCCGTGCTGCACGAGGCGATCGCCCGATCCGGCATCGCGACGCTCATAACGTCGGGTCCCGGCGGCATCGAGGCAAGCCATGTGCCGATGCTGCTCGATCTCGAGCCGGCGCCCTTCGGCACGCTCTTGGGCCACATCGCGCGCGACAATCCGCAATGGCGCGATGGCGCGCACGAAGCGCTCGCCATCTTCCTCGGCACCGATGCTTACGTCTCGCCGTCGTTCTATCCGACCAAGAAAGAGAACGGCAAGGTCGTGCCGACCTGGAATTACATCGCGATCCATGCGCGCGGGGTCATCGAATGGTTCGACGATGCCGAGCGGCTTCGCGCCATCGTCACGCGCCTGACGCAGAAGCACGAGGCCGGGCGGCCCGAGCCCTGGGCCGTGACGGACGCGCCGCCCGATTACGTTAACATGATGCTGAAGGCGATCGTGGGATTCGCGATCCCCTTGGCGCGGCTCGAAGGCAAGTGGAAGATGAGCCAGAACCGCCCGCCGGCCGATCGCAAGGGCGCGGCCGATGTGCTCCGCCGCGAGGGAAAGGATGCCGTCGCCGATGCCGTTGAAAAGCCGCGCACGGCTTGACCCAGGCGCGGGCCGCGCGCGATAAGGCGCCGATGAATCGAATCTTCTCCGGCGTCCAGCCGACCGGCAACCTGCATCTCGGCAATTATCTCGGCGCGATCCGCAACTGGGTCCGGCTACAGCGCGACTTCGACTGCATCTTCTGCATCGTCGATCTGCACGCGCTGACGCTGCCGCAGGACCCGGCGCAGCTGCGCGCCCAGACGCGCGAAGTGACGGCCGCCTATATCGCCGCCGGCATCGATCCCGAACGCTGCATCATCTTCGCCCAGAGCAGCGTCTCGGCCCATGCCGAGCTCGCCTGGCTCTTGGGCTGCCTCACGCCCTTGGGCTGGCTCAACCGCATGACCCAGTTCAAGGAGAAGGCCGGCAAGGCGCGCGACGAGGCGGAACTCGGGCTCTACGCCTACCCCGTGCTGATGGCGGCCGACATCCTGCTCTACAAGGCGACGCACGTGCCCGTCGGCGAGGACCAGAAGCAGCATCTGGAGCTTTCGCGCGACATCGCCGGCGCCTTCAACCGGCGCTATGGCGTCGAGTTCTTCCCGCTGCCCGAGCCGCAGATCTTCGGCGCCGCGACCCGCGTCATGAGTCTGCGCGACGGCACCAAGAAAATGTCGAAGTCCGACAGCTCGGATTATTCGCGCATCAACATGACCGACGACGCCGAGACGATCGCGCTGAAGATCAGGAAGGCGAAGACCGATCCGCAACCGCTGCCGGAAACGGTCGCGGCGGCCGAAGCGCGCCCCGAGGCCGACAATCTCCTCGGCATCTATGCGTCGCTCGCCGACATGTCGCGCACGGACGCGGTTGCGCGTTTCGCCGGCAGGAATTTCTCCGACTTCAAGCGCGAGCTCGCCGATCTCTCGGCCGAGGTGCTGGGCCGCATCGGCGGCGAAATGCGCCGCCTGCAGAACGATCCCGGCTATATCGACGGCGTCCTGCGCCGCGGCACCGAGCGCGCTTCCGCCATCGCCGGCCCGGTGCTGCGCGAGGTGTTCGACCTCATGGGGCTGTTGCGGGTCTGACCGCTACTCGACCAGCGCGATCAGCTCGATCTCGACCGGGATCTGGTTCGGCAGCGAGCCCATGCCGACGGCCGAGCGCGCATGCCGCCCGGCCTCGCCGAACACTTCGACGAGAAGATCGGAGCAGCCGTTGATGACCTTGGGATGATCCGTGAAGCTCGGCACCGCGTTCACCATGCCGAGCACCTTCATGATGCCCTTGACGCGGTCGAGGTCGCCCAGCTCCTGCTTCATCGCCGCGATGAGGCCCAGCCCCACCGTGCGCGCGTGCTGATAGGCCTGCTCCAGCGTGAACGCCTCGCCGACCTTGCCGGAGACATTGCCGGCGGGCCCGCGGCCCGACAGGAACAAGAGGTTGCCGGCGCGGCGTGCGGGCACGTAGTTCCCCATCGGCGCGCCCAAGGACGGAAGAGTGATTTTCAATTCCTCGAGCCGCTTCTCGATCTTCATCGCTGCCTCCGCTTCCTCTGCAACCGCCCTGCCGCGGCGGCGTCATTCTCAAGCGCGCGCGCGCTTGCGTCAAATGTGCGGCACGCGCGCCAAGCGGCCGCCCTGACAATTATTTAAGTTGCCGCTCGCGCGCGGGGCTGGTTCCATTGCCGTCCATGCAGTGACGGAGTGCGCATGACTTTCGCACAAGCGAGTACGCGCGCAAGGTGCGTGGCGCGCGCCCTCATCGCAGCCCATGGACGAAGCGCGCAGGCGATCGCGCTCGCCACCGCCGCCGTCCTCCTCGAGAACGGCCAGGGCGATTTCGCCGTTCTGTGGCAGCAGGTGGCGCGCGTCGTCAGCACGCTTCTGGCGGGCGACACCGGCGTCTAGGGCATCGTTAAGCGGCAATTAACCGTTCCCGGCAATGCTCGGGCGATGGACAAGTTCGCTTGCTCGCAGGCGGCGGAGCTCGATCTTCCGCCGTGCCACGACAAGATTGCGGCGGTTTACCGCTATTGGCGCAGCGTTCACCCCGGCGACGGCGCGCTCCCGGGGCGGCAGCACTTCGATCCCGCGGCGATCCCGGCGCTCCTCCCCTGCATCAGGCTTTACAACGTCTTCCGCGATCCGTGGCGCTTCCGCTATCGCCTCGTCGGCACCGAACTCGTGCGCCAACTCGGCCGCGACCTGACCGGCACGTGGTTCGGCGAGGGCGTGTCGGATGCGGCGGCGAGCAAGAGCCACTGCGATCTCGTGTTCGTGGCATCGGGCCAGGGCCTCTCCTATCACCGCGGCTATCCCGTCTTCACCAACCCGCACAAGAACCATCTGACCGCGGAGCGCATCCTGCTGCCGCTCGCGAAGAACGGGCGCGATGTCAACATGATCCTGGGATTGTCGGTGCTGCACGCCGCCGCCGCCCGCCGCGTCGCCTAAAAGATCGCTCGAATACGCGGCAAATCCGCCGCGATCGCAGCGCGCGGATTCAGCATCCCTTCACGGGGTCCGGGCGACAAGTGCCGCCATGCTTATGGCAGCGAGAACGCCGATGCACCGCATGTCCCGCCCGCTCGTGCGCGAGCTTTTGCTTTTGCTGCTGGCGAGTGCCGCGCCCGCAGCGGCCTGTGCCGCCGCGCTCGCCGCGAGCCTCTACGATCCGGACTGGCCGAACGGCCTGCTGCTGGTCATGAGCGCGACGGCTTTGGCCGCCGGCATCTATGTCTCCTGCATGATTGCGCAGGGATTTGCAAACGCGCTGCAGGATCTTGCCGCCGATGCGCGCATGCTGGGCCGCGGCGTGCCCCTAGCGCGACTCGAACGAAGGTGCGCGAGCTCGCCGACATCGCCGATGCGCTCGCGGCGGCGTCGGCGCGCCTGCGCCCGATGGCGCCGCCGCGTCTCGATTTGGCGCAGGGCGCGCAGAGCTGGTCGCGCGCGGTCGAGGCGCGCTATCGCACGAACGCGAGCTTGGCCCCGCGCGCACCGGAACAGCCGGATGGCTGGTGCGATCCGCGCAAGGTGCTGACGCGGCTCGCGCAAGGCTTCACGTCAGGCGCTGCCGCAGCCGGAGTGACGCTCGACTTCGATGTCGCGCCGTCGTTGCGCGACGTACGCGGGTCGGCGCAGAACCTCGAGACTGCGCTGTTCGGACTTCTCGATGCAACGCTTGCCGTGACCTCGCGCGGCGGTCGCATCATGCTTTCCGCGCACGAGGAGGCGCCCGATACGATGAAAATCACGCTCCGTGCGGTCGGACCTGCGACCGCCGACGCGCGCGGCATCGAAAGCGCCGGCGGCATGGTCGAGCTGAACCTGCGGAGTGGTTCTCGCTGCAAGCCTGGCGCGGGCGCGGGCGCGCGTCGAAGAAGTCGGCGGCGTGCTCGTTGCCGACGCCGGCACGGTGACGATGCTCCTGGTCTCCTCGCTCGCCGGCAAGCGGGCCGCCTAGAGCAAGATCGCTTCGCATGGAAACGGGCGTTTCCATGCGAAGCGTGAACCTTGCTCTCACTTAAAGATGTTAGACCATGATTCACGGATCGGACGGATCGCAAAGCGATTCCGCCCGATCCGATCATGGTCTAGGGCTCACGCATCCCATTCGGCGCGCACGTCGGGATCGGTTTCGCCCGGGCGGAAGCGCGCCGCGAGTGTCTCGGCCTCGTCGGGCGCGGCGAGCCGGCGCACCGCCCAGACCGCCATCGCGCGCACGAGCGGCGACGGATCGCCGAGCCGCGCCACGGCCGCGCCGAGGAGGCCGGGTGCCGCGCTGTTGCCGATCGCGATCAGCACGTTCCGCACGAACCGGTCGCGCCCGAGCCGCTTCACGGGCGAGCCCGAGAAGAGGCGCCGGAAGGCGGCGTCATCGTAGCCGCCGATCCGGAGCCATTGGGCTTGATCGCCTCGATCACGCGGTTGGCGATCGCGAGCGTGCAATCCTCGTGAAAGGCGCCGTGGCTGGTTGCGGAACGAGCCCAGGAACAGCTTCAGCGACTTGCTCTCGACGATGTATTTCCCCGGCACGTAGTCGATGACGAAATGGGCGAAATCGGGCTGGAAGGTGACCGGGCACAGCGAGGTGGAATTTCGGCGCGGTGAAACGCACCCGATAGTATCACTCCCGGGTGCGATTTTCCGTGCGCTCCAGCACCGCCTCATCGGGCGAAGCGGGCAAAGGCGCATGCCGTCCGAGCAGTTTCAAGTCGCGGTATCGGTTCTTGGCCATGGTCGATAGCCGTGGAGGATATCGCCGCGCGCCTGATCGCGGGCGAAAGCATCCGCAACTCCGCCAGGCGCCTGAACTCGATCGCGCCGCGCAAGCCTTCCATCAACCCGCCATAGTAGCGGAGATTGTGCTCGGTCAACAGCATGCCGCCCAATATCTCGCCCGCGCGCGCGAGGTGGTGGAGATAGGCGCGGCTGTAACGTGCGCAGACCGGACAGGCACAGCTTTCGTCCAGGGCCGGGGATCGTCCATGTGCCGCGCGTTGCGGAGATTGACCGTGCCGAAGCGCGTGAAGGCCTGCGAGGTGCGGCCCGAGCGCGTCGGCAGCACGCAATCGAACAGATCGATGCCGCGCAGCAACCGCCGCGACGATGTCGTCCGGCCGGCCGACGCCCAGCAGATAGCGCGGCCGGTCCTTGGGCAAGGCCGGCACGGTTTCGTCCAGCACCGTGAGCATAGCCGCCTGGCCTTCGCCCACGGCGAGGCCGCCCAGCGCGTAGCCGTCGAAGCCGATTTGGGTGAGCGCCTCGGCGAATTCGAGCCGGAGACCGGGATAGACCCCGCCCTGGTCGATGCCGAACAATTCCGTAGCCCCGCCTGTCCCGGAAGGCGCGCTTCGAGCGTTCGGCCCAGCGCATCGAGAGCTTCCATCGACGCCTTCGCCTCTTTCTCGGTCGCGGGGAAAGGCGTGCATTCGTCGAACGCC
>CAWDPP010000011.1:0-48108 GCA_963804235.1 uncultured Alphaproteobacteria bacterium | reverse complement strand
CGCGGTGATATTGCCGATCTCGGTCGTCGTCAGACTGGTGACTTCCGTGGTCGTCAAGGCGCCGATCTGAGTCGAGGTCAGCGCGTTCGCCTGCGTGGTGCTGAGGCCCGCGACGGCAGTCGTTTGCAGCGCCTGGATCTGCGTGGCGTTCAGTACGGCGATATGACCGGCGTCGAAGACGAGATTGCTGCTGCTGATCGCTCCGATCGCCGTCGCACTCAACGCCGCGACCTGCGTCGTTGCCAGGAATGCGAGATCTGTCGTGTTCAGGAACGGGATCTGCACCGCGGTCAAGGCCGCCGTCTGCGCAGTGCTCAAGGCGGCGATGTCGGTCGTCGTCAGCGCGGCGATATTGGTCGTCGACAGATTTGGAATCTGCGTAGGCGCTACCGAACTGATCCAATCGGTCATGATGATTTCCCGTCGAGCGGCCGCGCGTCGCCTGAGTTGTTCCCGCCGGTAACCCTAAGATCGCGCCGCTAACAAAAACTAAATTTTCCGGGTTTTCTCGCGGCTTAAGGGCGCGTTAAGAGGTGCGCGCAGGGCGCGGGCGCGAACCGGGCCGCGGACCTGTGGGGAAGCGATGACCGGCTTACGATTGATAGCCGCGCCGCGCCGCTCCTCTGCGGACGGAAGCCGATTTGACGGTCGCCATCGAGACGAAATCGGCCGAGGACAGCGAACCGAGAGGGCGGCTCGCCGATTTCGCGGATAGCAGGAGATCGGGGTCGAGGAGCCTTCCGTGATTGTAATGCGCGAAAGCGACCTCGCGATTTTTGGCGGGAGCCGACGGCACGGCGAAGATGTGCGCGGCATCACGCGTCGTTTCGTCGGCCTTGTTGCCCAACATGGAATTTGCCATCGCCTGCATCTTGGGCCACTCGGCGGGCGCGATTTCGCGCGACGGAAGCAGGATGAAGCGGAACTTCGGCTTTTCTTCCGTGTGCCCATGCGCCGAATAGGCCACGAATTCGTAGTCCTTCGCATTTCGGCGGATCGTCTCGTACTTCGCGACGCCGTCGAAATTGAGGTCGAGTGCCGTGATCGACTTGATAGTCCCGCTCGAGCGTTCGCCCTCGAAGCGAGCGAACGAGATGAGCGGCACCGTCTTCTCGTCGGCGGTTATGCGCCGTTTCAAGGGGTTGGTCAGCAGCCCGACCAATCCCAGCCAGTTCACCGTGATTTCGTAATTCGCCCTCGTTTCGTGAGCGGAGGTAAACCACGACACATGAACCGTTTTGAGCAGAATCTCCGTCACGCTTTGCTCCCGACGCGCCCGACGACGAAGCGCCTCCGGTCCCGCGCGATGCCGCATCGACGCCCGATGTGGGCCTGCGCCAATTTCTTGACGGGCATTTATAGTAACGAAAGCGGAAATTATCCCTTAAGCGGACGCCCGAAATTTCCGGTTTGCGCGCTGAAGCCTCGTCAGCCGGCCGCGACGGCAAAAGATTGCGGCGCGTGCCCCGCCGCGCGCAGCTCGTGCATCCGTTGGTAGGCCGCCTCGATGTTGCGCGTGAAGCGATCGATGTCGAAGAGCCGCGAAGAGAGCCTGTGGCGCGCCAATTTCTCTTTGACGGCGGCGAGTTTCCCGGGATTGACCGCGAGATCGAGCGCCAGCGCCTCGTAGTCCGCCAACGAGTATGTGACCAGTTCCGGCAGCCCGACAGCGGTGAGCAGGCTCCCGGCGACGCGGCTGATGAAACTGTCCCCGACGCACGTCACGAGCGGCAAACCCGCCCACAGCGCGTCGCTTGCGGTCGTGTGCGCGTTGACCGGCAGCGTGTCGAGGAACAAATCGGCGTTCTTGTGGCGCGCCAGATGCTGCGGCAGGTGCAAGGGCGGACAGAAGACGAGGCGGCGCGCTTCGACGCCGCGCGCAGCGGCGGCGCGGCGCAGATTGTCTTCGGTCAGGGGATTCGTCGACAAGAGCCACAACACGCTGTCGGGCACCGCGCGCAAGAGCCGCATCCAGATCTCGAACACGGCAGGCGCGATCTTGTAGGCGCCGTTGAAGCTGCAAAAGACCACGCCCCGTTCGGGCAGACCGCATTCCGCGCGGCTCGGCGCGGGCTCGGCGATCGGGCGCTTGGTATCGTTGGGTTGATAGCAGTCCGGCAGATGGACGATCTTCTCGCTGAAAAATTCCTGCTGGTCCATCGGCGCCACGAACGGGTCGGCAATGATATAGTCGATGAAGGGGGCGCCCATGGTACCCGGAAAGCCGAGATAATTGACTTGAACCGGCGCCGGCCGGTTGACGAGAATCTCCGTCCGCGTGTTCCCCGTGTATCCCTTGAGATCGACGAGGATATCGATGCCGTCGCCGTGGATGCGGCGCGCCGCCTCGTCGTGCGACGCCGCGCGCAGCTCGACGAAGTGCTCGAACCCGCCGGCGAGCCTCTGGCGCATCTCGCTGCCGTCGTCGGCACCGTAGGAATAGCCGAACACCTCGAAGCGTGCGCGGTCATGGCGTTCGAACAATTCCGCCATCAGATAGGCCGTGGCGTGGCGGTGAAAGTCGGCGGAGAGATAGCCCAAGCGGATGCGTCCGTGCGCGCGCGCCGGAGGGTGAATGAAGGCGGGTCCGCGTGCGAACTTCGCGGCCCATGTCCGGGCCGATGCGAGCTGTTGGGCGGGGGTCGACGACATCGTGAAAAGGATGAAGGGCTCGACCTCATCGTGGCGGGCGAGCACGCGCGACAGGTCGGCGTCGTATTCGCTCCAATCGCACAGCGCGCGCCGCAACATCGCGAGCTGCGCGCCGGCCTTGACGGCGCCGGGATCGATGACGACAGCGCGGCGGTAGACGGCGAGCGCTTCCTCGAGCTGCCATTGGTCGCGCAGGAGAGTGCCGAGATTGACCAGAGCGGCGACATTGTCCGGGCGCAGCGAAACGGCGGCGCGGCACGCCTCGATCGCCTCCTCGACCCGGCCCAGATCGCGGAGCGCGACGCCGAGATTCTGATGGGCTTCGTAGAAATCCGGCCTGAGGCGGACGGCCTGCCGGTAGGCGGCGACGGCGTCCTCGAGCCGCATCTGCGCCACGAGGGCAAGGCCGAGGCCGCAATATGGCTCGGGAAAATCGGGCCTGAGCGCGATCGCCCGGTGATAGGTCTCGATCGCCTCGTCAAGCCGCCCTTGGGCCGCGAACGTGACGCCGAGATTGAAATGCATCTCGGGAAAATCCGGCTTCAGCGCGAGCGCGCGGCGGCACAGCTCGATCGACTCGTCCGCTTGGCCCAGTTCGCGCAGGAGCACGCCGAGATTGAGATAGGCTTCGGCGAAATTCGGCTTCAGAGCGATCGCCTGGCGGTAAGGCGCGATGGCGTCGTGCGGCGCGCCGTGCGCGGTCAACGCGATCGCGAGATTGAAGTAGGGCTCGGGCGCATCCGGCCGCAGCGCGATGACGGTGCGGTATGCGCCGATCGCTTCCGCAAATCGCCGCCGATTTACCAGCGCGATGCCGAGCGCGAAATGGGCCTCGGCAAAATCCGCTCGCAGCGCGATCGCTTGTCCATATGCGGCGATCGCCTCGTCGGGCTTCTTCTGCGCGGCGAGGGCATTGCCGCGCTTGTACAGATTTTCGGCCTCGGCGATGCGGTCATGCGCATGGGCAACGAAGTCGGCGCGCAAGATCTGGTCAGGGCTCATCCATTATCCCCAGCAAAAATCACCTTAGCGCGGGATCTTTTTAGAAATCCTTAACCACGATCTTGCGGGCGAACCGGGGGATTTCGCTTGTGACGCGCGGGCGAGTGCTCAGCTTCCGCGATATGTGGAATAGCTCCACGGCGTCAGCAGCAGCGGCACGTGGTAATGGCCCTCGGCCGCGGCGACGCCGAAGCGCACGATAACGACGTCGAGGAAGGGCGGATCGGGAAGATCCACCCCTTGCCGCGCGAAATACTCGCCTGCCGCAAACGCAAGCTCGTAGCGCCCGATCGGCACCGGACGATCGGCGATGAGCGGCGCCGCGGTGCGGCCGTCGGCGTCGGTGACCGCCTCGGCGACGATCCGCGCCGCGCCCGAGCGCGACAGCTCGCGCAGCGTTACCGTCATTCCGGCGGCGGGCCGGCCGCCGTGCGTGTCGAGCACGTGGGTCGAAACGCGCCCGTTGACCGCGAGCGCGCCTGTCGCCCGTCACGAGCGCCGAAAGCCGCAAAGCGGCGATGCGGTCGATCTCGTCGAGCGCCGTGGCGAGCTCGGCGTCCGGCGCATGCGCGAGCCGCCGCGCGAAGTTCGCGAGGATCGAATCCTTGGTGTGGCGGCGCACGCAGATGATGAAGGGGAAGCCGAATTTGCGGCGATAGGCGTCGTTGAGGCGGTGAAACTCGGCGTGCTCCTCCTCGCTCAGGCGGTCGAGCCCGGCAGATTGCTGCTCGCCCATCGATTCGCGCGTGAGCGCGCCCGCAAGCGCGGCGCGTTCGGCAAGATCGGGATGGCCGCGCACGAGCGCCAACCGCTCCGCCTCGGTTCCCTCGCGCACAGCCCGGCCGAGCGCCGCGAAGAGCGCCGCGACGGTGCCGAAGGGCCGCGCCGCGAACACCGCCTCGGCGGCGGCGGCGCCATGCTCGTAGACATTGCCGAGATGGGCGACGAAGGCGGCGCGGTCGAGCGCGTTCAACGCATCGAGAGAGAGCGCTTCCATCGCCTAGCGCGCGCTCATCCGCGCCGGCGCGAGCTGCGCCAGGCCGGCCGCGAGCTTGCCGCGCTCGGCGTCGGTGAGGCCGGTGATGTTGCCGGGCGGCATCGCGTTGGTGAGCACGGCATAGAGCTCGATCTCGCGCGCATGGAGCTGGATATTGTCGGCGGTGTCGAGCCGCACGCCGCGCGGCGCCGTCGGAATGCCCTCCCACACCGGCTCGGCGGCATGGCACATGCTGCAGCGGGACATGACGATGTCCTCGACATCGGCGAATGCGACCTTGGGCGCCTTTGCCGCCGCCTCTTCGCCCGTGCGCGCGCCCGACAAGGACATCCACGCGACGGCCGCCATGCCGACCGCGGCCGCGACCCACGCCCACCACGGGTTGGGCTTTCCGGCGTGGCGCAGATTGTAGAAATGCCGGATGAGAAATCCGAGCACCAGCACGATGGCGAAGATCGCCCAGTTGTAGCGCGTCGCGAACATCAGCGGATAATGGTTGCTGATCATCAGGAAGACGACCGGCAAGGTCAGGTAGTTGTTGTGCACCGAACGCTGCTTGCCTTCGGCGCCCCAGCGCGGGTCGGGCACGCGGCCCGCCGCCATGGCGGCCACGGTCTTCTTCTGGCCGGGAATGATGACGACGAAGACGTTCGCCACCATGATCGTGCCGATGAGCGCCCCCATCTGCATGAAGACGCCGCGGCCGCTGAAGACGTGCGTGAAGCCGACGCAGAGCGCCACGAGAAAGACGAAGCCGATCGCGGCGAGCAGGTTCTCGTTGGCGCCGAGCGGCGAGCGGCACATCGCCTCATAGACGAGCCAGGCGACGACGAGCGTGCCGGCGCTGATCGCGATCGCGGCGTTGGGCGTCAGCGCGAGCACCGCGGGGTCGATGAGAAAGAGGTCGGCATTCCAGTAATAGATGACGACGAGGAGCGCGAAGCCGCTGAGCCAGGTGCTGTAGGCTTCCCATTTGAACCAGGTGAAGCGGCGCGGGAGCGTCTGGGGCGCCACCAGGTATTTGACCGCGCGGTAGAAGCCGCCGCCGTGCACCTCCCACGCCTCGGCCTCGCGCCCGCTCGTGGACGCGACCGGCTCGAGCGCCAGATCGAGATGGATGAAATAGAAGGACGCGCCGATCCAGGCCATCGCCGCGACCATGTGCAGCCAGCGCAGGCAAACGCTCACCCACTCGGTGATCGCGACGTCCATCAAATCCATCGGCCGTTACCCCCTCTGGCGCGCGTCACCGCGGCGGGTGCCGCGCGCGCCAGTGCCGCGCGATATCGACCCGGCGGCAGATCCAAACCTTGTCGTGCTTCTCCACATGATCGAGAAAGCGCTCGAGCGCGGCCAACCGCCCCGGCTTGCCGGCGAGGCGGCAATGGAGCCCGACCGACATCATCTTCGGCGCCTCCGCGCCCTCGGCATAGAGCACGTCGAAGCTGTCGCGCAGATAAGCGAAGAACTGATCGCCCGAATTGAAGCCCTGGACGGTCGCAAAGCGCATGTCGTTGGCGTCGAGCGTATAGGGCACGATCAGGTGGTCGCGCCCCTCGACCTCGATCCAATAGGGAAGATCGTCGGCATAGGAGTCGGCGTCGTAGAGGAAGCCGCCATTCTCCGCGACGAGGCGCTGCGTGCGTTCGCTCGTGCGGCCGGTGTACCAGCCGAGCGGACGCGCGCCCGTCAGCCGCTCGATGCTGGCGACGGCGCGCGCCATGTGGTCGCGCTCGGTCGCCTCGTCGACGTCGCGATAGTCGATCCAGCGCCAGCCGTGGCTCGCCACCTCGTGCCCGCCTTCGATCATCGCCCGCGCCGCCTCGGGATTGCGCTCGAGCGCCATGGCGACCGCGAAGACGGTGATCGGAATGCGCCGCCGGGAGAAGAGCCGCAGCAGCCGCCACACGCCGGCGCGGCTGCCATATTCGTAGAGCGACTCCATGCTCATGTGGCGCTGCCCGACGAAGGGCTGCGCGCCCACGATCTCGGACAGGAAACTCTCCGAGGCGCGGTCGCCGTGCAGGATCGAGTTCTCGGCGCCCTCTTCGTAATTCAGCACGAGCTGCAGCGCGAGCCGCGCCCCACCGGGCCAATCGGCTTGCGGCGGATGAGCGCCGTAGCCGACCATGTCGCGGGGATAATCGCTCATGGCTCGAAATCCCTGATGAAGCGCAGGAGCACGCGGGCGCCAAGGTCGGCGTCCTCCGCGCCGATCGATTCCGCGGGATTGTGGCTGATGCCCTTGGCGCAGCGCACGAAGATCATGCCGATGTCGGCGATGGCCCGCACCGCCATGCCGTCATGCCCGGCGCCGCTGGCGAGGCGAAAGGGCACGACGCCTTCGGCGGCGATGGCGCGCTCGATCTGCGCCATGAGCCGGGGCGCGCACGGCGCGGCGGCGAGGTCGTGAATCTTGCGCGCGGCTGAGCGCGAGATTGCGCCGGACGGCGATGGCGCCGAGCTCGCGCAGAAGCTCGGCGCCGGCGCGCTCGCGCTGCGCGTCGTCGGGCGCGCGCAGGTCGATCGAGAAGCGCACGCGGCCCGGGATCACGTTGATCGCGTCGGGGCTGGCGGCGATGCGCCCGACCGTGCCGGCGAGCCCCGCCTCGGCCGCAGCGCGGCGCTCGACCGCGAGCACGCATTCGGCCGCGCCCGCGAGCGCGTCGCGCCGCGCATCCATCGGCACGGTTCCGGCGTGGCCCGCGGCGCCCAGGAGCTCGACCTCGAAGCGCGAAGCGCCGTTGATCGCGGTGACGCAGCCCGACGGCGAGCCCCTTCGCCTCGAGCACCGGCCCTTGCTCGATATGCAGCTCGGCATAAGCGAGGATGTCGTCGCGACGGCGCGCGGCGCGCCCGACCGCGGCGGGATCGAGGCCGTAAGCCAACAATGCCTCGGCCATGCTGGTGCCGCCATCGTCGCGCCGCCCGAGCAGCGCCGCGTCGAACGTGCCGGCAAGCGCCTGGCTTCCCGCCATCGAGGTGCCGAAGCGCACGCCCTCCTCGTCGATGAAGGCGACGCACTCGATGGCGAACGGAAAGCGCCGGCCCTCGCGCTGCACAGGCTGCGACGCAGGCGATCGATGTCACGACCCCGAGCATGCCGTCATATTTGCCGGCGTCGCGCACGGTATCGAGATGCGAGCCGAGCATGAGCGCCGCCGCGTCGGCGCGCGCGCCGTCATAGCGGCCGACGATATTGCCGACGGGATCGATGCGCGCCGCCATGCCCGCCTCGCGCATCCACGAGAGCACGAGATCGCTCGCGCGCCGGTAGGCGGGCGTGAGCGCGGTGCGAGTCAGATTGTCTGGCGTTTCGCTGAGCGCGGCGAGCCGATCGATCCGTGCCAGAATCTCCGGGCCCAGGCCGCTCAAAATCGCACCCCCGCTTGCCGCGCGCATCAATCTAGCCGACGCCACGAGCGCCGGCCAAAGATATGTTGCCTCCATTTTGAGCAAGCAATTTCGGGGCTGGCCTGCCAAAATCGCCGCGAGCGCGCGCGACAAGAGCAAGATCGCTTCGCATGGAAACGGGCGTTTCCATGCGAAGCGTAATCTTGCTCTCACCTAAAGATGTTAGACCATGATTCATGGATCGGACGGATCGCAAAGCGATTCCGCCCGATCCAATCATGGTTTAGGAGCGACGAGACGTTGTTTCTCGATACCCTCGCCCTGCCGGACGCCGGCCGTTATTGGTTGCGGCGCGCGCGCGTCCCCGAGTGCCTGCTGGCGATGCGCGTGCCGGGGGCCGCGCGCGATGACGATGGCGCGGCGCTCATCGACATCCTGATCGACGGCGAACGCATCGCGGCAATCGAACCTGCGGGCGCCGCAGCGCGCGTCGATGCGCAAGCGGCCGACCTCGCCGGCCGCCACGTCTGGCCCGCGCTCATCGACATGCACGCCCATATCGACAAGGGCCATGCCATCCCGCGCGTCAGCAATCCCGACGGCTCCTTCGCCGGCGCGGTCAAGGGAACGGAAGACGATCGCGCGCGCTATTGGAGCGCCGGCCATGTCGAGCGCCGCATGGACTTCGCGCTGCGCTGCGCCTATGCGCACGGCGTGGCCGCGATCCGCACGCATATCGATTCGCCCGAAGGTGCTGCGGAAACGAAATGGCGCGTATTCCGGGCGATGCGCGAGCGCTGGGCCGGACGCATCGCGCTGCAAGCCGTATCGCTCACCCCGATCGACGCGTTCCGCACGCCCTATGGCGCGCGGCTTGCCGATCTCGTGGCGGCTTCGGGCGGCGTGCTGGGCGCGGTCACGCGCGCCTCGGGCGGCGTGCATGTCGGTCTCTTGGACGATATCGACGCGCTCATCGACCAGGTGTTCCGGCTCGCGGCCGAGCGCGGGCTCGATCTCGATCTCCATGTCGATGAATTGGGCGATCCCGAGGCGGCCGCCTTGCCGCGCGTGGCGCAAGCGATCCTGCGCAACAAGTTCAAGGGCAGCGTCGTGTGCGGCCATTGCTGTTCGCTGGCGCTGCAGCCCGAGGCGCAGGTGCGCACGACGCTGGCGCTGTGCGCCGAGGCCGGCGTCAAGGTCGTGACCTTGCCGACCGTCAACATGTATCTCCAGGACCGCGTCGCCGGACGCACGCCGCGCTGGCGCGGCATCACGCTCATCAAGGAGATGCAGCGCGCCGGCATTTCTGTCGCGGTCGCCGGCGACAATTGCCGCGATCCGTTCTACGCCTACGGCGATCACGACATGGTCGACACGCTGCGCCAGGCGATCAAGATCGCGCATCTCGATCATCCCTTGGGCGACGTGCCGGCGATGGCCGGGCCGGTGCCGGCCTCGATCATCGCCGCCGGGCCCTTGGGGCGCATCGCGGCCGGCGGACCGGCCAAGCTCATCCTCTTCGCCGCGCGCACCTTGAACGAGCTCGTGTGCCGGCCGCAATCCGACCGCATCGTGCTCGACCGCGGCCGGCGCGTCGCGGGCGGCGTGCCCGAATATTCCGAACTCGACGACGCGTGATGGCGCTGCCGGCGCTCGATCATGCGAGCTTCCTGCGCCGCGCCTTCGCCGTGGCGCGGCGCGCCCGCGCGGCGGGCGACCACCCGTTCGGCGCCATCCTGGTCGGGCCCGACGGCACCGTCCTCCTGGAACAGGGCAACGGCTATCGCGCCGAGGGCGGCGACATGACGGCGCACGCCGAACGTCTGCTCGCCAGCCGCGCCTCGCGCAGCTTCGCGCCCGCGCTCCTCGAAGCATCGACCCTCTACAGTTCGGCCGAGCCCTGCGCGATGTGCGCCGGAGCGATCTATTGGGCCGGGATCGGCCGCGTCGTCTATGGTCAATCCGAGGCGGGCCTCAAGGCGGCGACCGGCGCGCATCGCGAGAACCCGACGCTGGCGCTGCCGTGCCGGACGGTGTTCGCCGCGGGTCAGCATCAAGTCGAGGTGGTGGGGCCGCTGCTCGAGGACGAGGCCGCGGCGCTGCAGCGCGATTTCTGGCGATGACCGCGGACGAAAGCGGCCGGATCATCGAGCACGTCGACCGTCATTTCGACGAGGAGTGCCAATTCCTCGCCGCGCTCGTGCGCACGCCGTCCGACAATCCGCCCGGCGATTGCGTGCCGCACGCGCGGCGCGCCGCTTCGTTGCTGCGGGCGATGGGCTTCGAGGTCGAGGAGCATCCCGTGCCCGCGGACCTCGCCGCCGCGCACGGCATGATCGGCGTGACAAACCTTATCGTGCGCCGCGCGTTCGGTTCGGGGCCGGTGCTGGCGCTGAACGCGCATGGCGACGTGGTGCCGCCGGGCGCCGGCTGGAGCGCCGATCCCTATGGCGCGGAGGTGCGCGACGGCGCGATGTATGGCCGCGGCGTCGCGGTGTCGAAATCCGATTTCGCCACATACGCCTTCGCCCTGCAGGCGGTCGCCGCGAGCGGCGCGTCGCTTGCGCGGGACGGTCGAGCTGCATCTTACCTACGACGAGGAGGCGGGCGGTTTCCTCGGGCCCCATTGGCTCCTCGCGAACGGATTGAGCCGGCCCGACTACGTGATCGGCGCCGGATTTTCCTATAGCGTCGTCACCGCGCATAACGGCTGCCTCCATCTCGAGGTCGAGTTGAAGGGCCGCTCCGCGCACGCGGCTCTGCCCGAGCGCGGCGCCGACGCGCTCGAGGCCGCGACCCGTCTCCTCACGGCGCTCTACGGCCTGCGCGACGGGATGCAGGCGATCCGCTCGCGCGTGCCGGGCATCAGCCATCCGACGCTCGTCGTCGGCCTCATCTCCGGCGGCATCAACACCAACGTGGTGCCGGACCGCGTCACCTTGCGGCTCGACCGGCGCATCATCCCGGAAGAAGACGCGCACGCGGTCGAGCGCGAGCTCCTCGCCGTTCATCGCGCGCGCCGGCGCCGGCCCCGGCATCGAGGTCGTCCCGCGCCGCATCATGCTCGCGCTGCCGTTCGTGCCGCGACCCGGGCAGGACCGTCTCGTCGCGCTCATCCAGAAGCACGGGCGCGCGATCCTCGGCGCCGACATACCGGCCGAAGGCGTGCCGCTCTTCACCGATGCCCGCCACTACAGCGAAGCGGGCATACCGACGGTGCTCTATGGCGCGGGCCCGCGCTCGCTTGCCGAAGCGCGCGGACATGCGGCCGACGAGCGGCTCGTGCTCGACGATCTGCGCAAAGCGACCAGACCGTCGCGCTCACGATCGCGGATCTGCTCAGGTGAGCTTGCCCTCGACCCCCTGCACGAGCCATTGCAGGCCCGAGAGCGTGCCGTCGTCCATCGTCTGGCCCGCCGGCAGCTTGACCGTGCCGTCCTGAGCGGTGAGCGGTCCGACGAAGATCTTGTTCTTGCCGGACGAGATGTCGTCCACCGTTTGCTGCGCCAGCGCCTTCACGTCGTCCGGCATGTTGGCGAACGGCGACATTCTCAACATGCCGGTCGAGAAGCCGCCCCAGATGTCGCTGCTCTTCCAGGTGCCGTCGAGGACCGTCCTGGACGCGCTTGATGTAATAGGGGCCCCAGACATTGACGTTGGCCGAAAGCTCCGAGGTCGGCGCGAACTTCGCCATGTCGGTCGCCTCGCCGAAGGCCTTGATGCCGCGGCTCTGCGCCACCTGCAGCGGCGTCGGCGAATCGGTGTGCTGGGTGATGATGTCGCAACCCTGGTCGATCAGCGCCTTGGCCGCGTCGCCCTCCTGGCCCGGATCGTACCAGGAATTGATCATGATGAATTTGAGCCGGCCTTGCGGATTGACGCTGCGCATGCCGAGGAGGAACGCATTCATGCCCTGCACCACCTCGGGCACGGGCACCGACGCGACATAGCCGGCGACGCCGGACTTGGAGAGCTTGCCGGCGATCACGCCCTGGACATAGCGGCCCTCGTAGAAGCGGATGTTGTAGGTCGCCACGTTCTTGGCGCGCTTGTAGCCGGTGCAATGCTCGAACATCACCTTGGGGAAACGCTCGGCGACCTTGATCGTGTAGTTCATGTAGCCGAACGAGGTGGCGAAGATGAGGTGGTTGCCCTTGGCCGCCAGGTCGTTGAGGACATGCTCGCAATCCGGCGTCTCGGGCACGTTCTCGACATAGGCGGTCTTGATCTTGTCGCCGAATTTCGCCTCGCATTCCTTGCGCGCGACGTCGTGCTGATAGGTCCAGCCGAAATCGCCGACCGGACCGAGATACATGAACCCGACCTTGAGCGGCTCGTCGGCCGCCAACGCGCTGCGCAGCGCCCACGGCGTTGCCGCGGCGGCGAGCACCCGCGCCCATCATCCTGCTGAATGTCCGACGATCCATGACCGTTCTCCCCTGCTGTCTCATCCGGTGCGGCGTGCAATGATCGGGCCAGGGCGCAAGCCTGCCGCCTGCCCAAGGAACCGCCCGCTTGCGTCCAGCAAAGGAGCAAGGCCCCCGCGCGGTTGCCTAGTTTCTAGGCATTCAAGCCACGGCATGGAAGGATTTTCCAAGGCACGCCGGCTGATTGAGCCTGATGCGGCGGCGGTCGCGCGAGATCGCGGCGAGCACGATGACGGTCGCGAGATAGGGGAACATCGAAACGAACGGCGACGGGATCGGCACGCCCACGCCCTGAACATAGAGCGCGAGATACATGACGCTGCCGAACAGGTAAGCCCCGCCCAGGAGCCGCGCCGGGCGCCAGGCCGCGAACACCACGAGGGCGAGCGCGATCCAGCCGCGCCCCGATGTCATGTCCTCGGCCCAGAGCGGGCTGTAGGCCAGCGACATGTAGCCGCCCGCGAGCCCGGCCATGCCGCCGCCGAACAGCGTGGCGAGCTGGCGAATGCCGATCACGCGATAGCCCATGGCATGCGCCGCGTCGTGCGAATCGCCGACCGCGCGCACCACCAGCCCCGCATGCGTGCGGTAGAGGAACCAGGCGATGACGGCCAGCAGCGCGAACGAGGCATAGACGAGCGCGTCCTGGCCGAACAGGACCGGGCCGAGCAGCGGAACGTGCGACAGGAACGGCAGGTCGAGCTTCGGCAGCGCCACCCCCGCGATGCCGACATAGGACTTGCCCATCAGCGAGCTGAAGCCGCGCCCGAAGATGGTGAGCGCCAATCCCGCCGCGATCTGGTTGCACAGCAGGACCAGGGTGAGAAAGCTGAATACCGCCGCCAGCGCCATGCCGCCGGCGATCGCGGCGAGCACGCCCAGGATCGTGCTGCCGGTGGCGTGGCCGACCGCGAACCCCATCACCGCGCCGACCAGCATCATGCCTTCGACGCCGAGATTGAGGACGCCGGCGCGCTCGGCGACCAGCTCGCCCGACGCCGCAAGCAGCAGCGGGGTCGATGCCGCCATCACGCTGACGAGGAAGCTGGTGAGGAAGTAGATCATTCGGCGGCCCGGGCCCGCGCCGGCTGCGCCGTGCCGCATCCGCACGCGGAACAGGATGAGGATGTCGCACGCGAGCAGGAAGAACAGCAGGATGCCCTGGAAGATGCCGGTGACGGCGTTCGGCATGCCGAGATCGATCTGCGCCGCGTCGCCGCCGAGATAGGACAGGGCCAGCACCAGCCCGGCGAAAATCGCGCCGACGGGATGAAGCCGCCCGAGGAAGGCGACGATCACCGCGGTGAAGCCATAGCCCGGCGAGATTTTGGTGGTGAGCTGCCCGATCGGACCCGCGGCCTCGAACATGCCGGCGAGGCCCGCAAGCCCGCCGCTCACCAGGAGCGCGATCCAGATCAGGCGGCGCTCGGCGAAGCCCATGAAGCGCGCGGCGCGCGGCGCCTCGCCGACGACGCGGAGCTGGAAGCCCAGGACCGATTTCGACAGCAGCAGCCAGACCGCGATGGCGGCGACGCGGCGCCACGGCGCAGCCGAGATGAAGGTTCGTGCCTTCGGCCAGGATCGGGCTGGTGGCGGCATCGGAGAACATCGCGGTCTGCGGGAAGCCCAAGCCGTGCGGATCGCGCCACGGGCCGGTGACGAGATAGATCAGCAGGAGCTGCGCCACGTAGGACAGCATCAGGCTCGACAGGATCTCGCTGACGTTGAGCTCGGTATTGAGGAAGGCGACGATGCCGCCCCAGATCATGCCGCCGAACGCGCCGGCGACGATCATCGCCGGATAGAGGAGCCAGGCCGGCGCATCGGGAAAGAACAGCGCGAGGCCGCCGGCACAGATCGCGCCGACGGATGAATTGGCCCTCGCAGCCGATGTTCCAGACATTGGCGCGATAGCTGAGCGCGAGGCCCGCGCCCATCAGGATGAGCGGCGCCGCCTTGACCGCGAGCGCCACGAGCCCGCCTTCCTCGCACCAGCGGCTCGACCAGGAACGTATAGGCGGCGGCGACCGGCGGGTGGCCGAGGATGCGGAAGATGATCCCGGTGCCGAGCACCGTCAGCACGATCGCCAGGACCGGCGACGCATAGACCCAGAACAGCGAGCGCTCGCCGCGCGGCTCGATCCTAATCGGCAAGAGCGCGCTCCTCGTGCGGCTTGCCGCGCCGGCCGCCGCCGCCCATCAAGAGGCCGATGCGCTCGACCGTCGCGTCCTTCACCGCGACGGGCGGCGACAGCCGTCCGCCGGCGATCACCGCGACGCGGTCGCAGACGAGAAAGATCTCGTCGAGGTCCTGCGAGATGATGACGACCGCCGTGCCGCTTTCGGCGAGCTGCATCAGCGCGCGGTGGATCGCCGCGGCCGCGCCGGCATCGACGCCCCAGGTCGGCTGGTTGATGACGAGCACGCCCGGCGCCTGCAGCACCTCGCGTCCGACCAGGAATTTCTGCAGATTGCCGCCCGAGAGCGCGCGCGCCGCCGCCTTGGGCCCGGTGGTGCGAACATCGAAGCGGGCGATGATCTCGCGCGTGAAATCGACCGTCCGCGCCTCGCTGATGAGGCCCATGCGCGCGAGCACGCGCCGCACATAGGCCGACAGGAACGCATTCTCGCTCAAGCTCATCGACGTGACCGCGCCGTGGCCGTTGCGCTCCTCGGGCACGAAGCAGCAGGCCGAGTTTCCGCCGCTGGCGCGGGCCCAGCCGTCCGGCCGGCGTGCCGTCGATGACGATCTGCTCCGGCGCTTCGGCCGGCATCTCGCCCGAGAGCGCCTCCATGAGCTCGGTCTGACCGTTGCCGGCGATCCCGGCGATGCCGAGAATCTCGCCGCGGCGCGACCGCGAAGCTGATGTCCTTGAGGTCGGTTCCGAACGCATGCGGGGAGCGGGCGCCGAGCCGATCGACGGCAAGGCGCGGCGCCGTGCCGGCGCGCGCCGCCGCGCGGTTCGAGGAGGGCGCCGAAAGCTCGGCGTTGATCATCAGCTCGGCCAGTTCCTTCGCCGTCTTCTCGCGCGGGCGGCACTCGGCGACGACGCGCCCCAGGCGCATGATCGTCGCGGTGTCGCACAGCGCGCGGATCTCCTCGAGCTTGTGGCTGATATAGAGGATCGAGCAGCCTTCCGACGCGAGCCGCCGCAAGGTGTGAAACAGCTTTTCCACCTCCTGCGGCGTCAGCACCGAGGTCGGCTCGTCCATGATGAGAAGCCGCGGCTTCTGCAGCAGCGCGCGCACGATCTCGATGCGCTGGCGCTCGCCGACGGAAAGGTCGTGCACCGTCGCGTCGGGATCGAGCGGCAGGCCATAGGCGTCGGAGATGGCCGTGATGCGCTCGCGCAGGCCGGCGCGGTCGTGCCGGTCGTTGATGCCGAGGGCCACGTTCTCGCTCACGGTCAGCGAGTCGAACAGCGAGAAATGCTGGAACACCATGCCGATGCCGAGGCGGCGGGCGTGCGCCGGGTTCTGCACGACGACGGGCTGGCCGAGCCAGGACATCTCGCCCGCATCGGGCTTCATGACGCCGTAGATGATCTTGACCAGCGTGCTCTTGCCGGCGCCGTTCTCGCCCAGGAGGGCATGGATCTCGTTCTGCGCGACGACGAGGTCCACATTGTCGTTGGCAAGACAGCCCGGGAACCGCTTGGTGATCCCGCTGAGCGACAGATAAGGCTGGTTCGCGTCGTCCGTCATCGCCCCCCGCATCCCCTTCATCAAGCAATCCCTATGCCGATGCAACCCCGTCGCGGAGCGCGGCCGCGACGCGCTCGCGCGTGAACGGCGTCGCATAGAGGCGGACCCCGGTGGCGTCGCGGATGGCATTGCCGAGCGCGGCGGCCACGGGGTTGAAGGGCGCCTCGCTCATCGATTTGGCGCCCATCGGCCCGATCGCATCGACGGTCGGCGCGAAATAAACCTCGGTGTGCGGCGCGTCGGCGAAGGTCGGGATGTGATATGTCCGGAACGAGGAATTGGTCATGCGGCCCTCGGCGTCGTAGTCCATATGCTCGTAGAGCGCGCCGCCGATCGCCTGCAGCACGGCGCCCTCGATCTGGCCGCGCAGTTGCAGCGGATTGAGCACGCGGCCGGCATCGGCGGCGTGGACGCTCTGCAGGATGGCGACCTCGCCGGTCGCGGCGTGGACCGCGACGCGGAAGCCCTGGACATTGAAGACGATCGAGCGCGGCGAGGCATCGGCCCGCCGCATCGCGCCGAGGACGCCGCCCGTGCGCGCCGCCGCCTCCGCCAATTCGGCCAGCGCGACCGGGTGATTGCCGCAGATGACGCGCAGGGGCTCGAGCCGGCATTCGCCCACCGGCACCTGCGCGCGCGCAGCGGCGGCGGCGGCGATCCGCTGCTTCAGCGCCTCGGCCGCAAGCTCGACCGCCTTGCCGGCGGAGACGGTGCCCGCGCTTCCGAACGTGCCGGTATCGTGGCCGGCTTCCGCGGTATCGCTCGCGACGAGCGTGATGCGCGCGGCGAGCGTGCCGAGGATGGTCGCCGCGATCTGGCGCAGCACCGTGGCGGTGCCGTTGCCGAACTCGGTGGCGCCGATCGCGAGGCGGTAGGTTCCTTCGCGCGTCAGCTCGATCCGCGCTTCCGAGAAATGGCCTCCGGGCGGCGCGCAGCACAGCATCGACATGGCCATGCCTTCGCCGACGCGCCATCCGGCGCGGCCCGGCGGCGCCTCGCGGCGGCCGCGCGCGAGCGCGTCGCGGACGAAATCGAGGCAGGGCTCGAGCCCATAGCTCGCGATTTCGACGTCGTCGTAGCCCGCCTGCGCGGCGACCAGCGCATCGCCCGGCCGGACCGCGTTGCGGCGGCGGAATTCGTACGGATCGAGACCGAGATCGCGGCACAGCTCGTCGATCGTCGATTCGACCGCGAACGCCGTCTGGCTCAAGCCGTAGCCGCGAAAGGCGCCGGCCGGCGGCAGGTTGGTATAGACGGCCTCGCCGTCGACCCGCTTGTTGGCGCAGCGATAGAGCGAAACGGACTCGTCGCAGGCGTGGTACAGGACCTGCGAGGCGTGATTGCCGTAGGCGCCGGTGTTGCTGAGCACCGACAGCGCGAGCGCCGCGAGGGTGCCGTCGGCGTTGGCGCCGGCGCTGACGGCGATGCGCATGGAATGGCGGCGATGTCGCGGCGGCGAATTCCTCCGCGCGCGTGAATTCGAGCTTCACCGGACGGCCGGTCTTGAGGGTGGCGAGGACGCACACATCCTCGGTCAGCATCTCCTGCTTGCCGCCGAAGCCGCCGCCCATCCGCGTCGCGAACACGCGCACCGTGCCGGGATCGAGCGCGAAAATGCGGGCGAGCGCGTCGCGCGTGAGAAACGGCGTCTGCGAGCTGGTGCGGACGTTGAGGCGGCCCGTCCTCGTCGAGCCAGGAGAGCGTCGTGTGCGGCTCGAGATGCGCATGCTGCATGCGGTTGGTCTGGTAAACGCCGTCATGGCGCGCGGCGGCCGTGGCGAAGCCTGCATCGGGATCGCCGGCCTGCCCGTGGATTTCCGCCACCAGGTTCCGCTCCGGCGCGCGGATGCGCGCTTCCGGGCCCTTGTCGTGGAGCCGGGGCGCGCCGGGCGCCATCGCCGCGGCGGCATCGAACACGGCGGGAAGCGGCTCGTAGTCGATTTCGACGAGCGCGCACGCCAGCGTGGCCAGCACTTCGCTTTCGGCCACGACCGCGGCGACGCGCTGCCCCACAAAGCGCACGACGCGATCGAGCACCATCGTGTCGTCGGGATCGGAGCGGAAATCCTCGTGCCGCGCGGTGCTGAAGTGGAGCGGCGGCGCGTCCTCGAAGGTCAGCACCGCATGGACGCCGGGCGCGGCGAGCGCCTTGTCCGTGCGGATCGCGCGGATGCGGGCATGCGCGATCGGCGCGCGCACGAGCTTCACATGCAGCAGCCCCGCCGGCGCGACGTCGGCGGTGTAGAGCGCCGCGCCGGTGACGATGCCGGGACCCGCGGGCGCCGGCAGGCTGCGGCCGCACGCGGCGCCCGGCGCATCGTCCTCGACGAGGCGCGCGCCGGCCAGCGCATCCCTGATGGCGCGGTAGCCGGTACAGCGGCAGAGATTGCCCTTCATCGCCCGCGCCAGGTCGCGCGCCTGAGACGCATCGAGCGCCGCAGCGGTCAAGATCATTCCGGCCGTGCAGAAGCCGCATTGGAACCCTTGGGCGTCGAGAAAGGCCTGCTGCAGCGGATGGAGGGACCCGCGCGCCAGCCCCTCGATCGTGGTGACGGCGCGGCCCGACGCGCGAAACGCCGGGACGACGCAGCTATGAACCGGAACGCCGTCGAGCAGCACCGTACAGGCTCCGCAATCGCCGGTGTCGCACCCGGTCTTGACGCCGAACCAGCCGAGCGCGCGCAGGAAGCTGCGCAGGCACTGGCCGGGGGCCGGGGCCTCGGCGAAGCGCTTGCCGTTCACGGTGAGCGGCATTCGCCGGTTCCGTCGGCAAGCTCGCGCCGCACCTCTTCGGCCAGCGCCAAGGTCAAGCGGCGGCGATGAGCCGATGTGGCGAACACGTCGTCGACATAGAGCCCATCCGCCGCGGCCGCGAGCGCGGCGGAGAGCGCGGCCTCGTCCGGCAAGCGCGGAAATTCGAGCCGGAGCGGCCGTTGCGTCGCGGCGCCGAGGGTGAACGACACGCCGTCATCCGACGGCGAGCGCGTGCCGATCAGCAACGCGGTCGTGCGGCCGAACGTGGTGGCGGTGGCGTTGCGGAACGCCGCGCGGCGGGCCAGCGCAGCGGACGGGATCGCGATCGCGCGCAACAGCTCGCCCGGCCGCAGCACGTTGCGATTTATGCCGGTGACGAAGTCGATGACCTTGACCGATCGCTCGCCGCCTTCGGGACGCCAGATGACGCAGCGTCCCTCGAGCGCAGCGGTGAGCGCGATCAATGTCCCGGCCGGCAGCGACAGGCATAGATTTCCGCCAACCGTCGCCGTGTTCCAGATCTTGAAGGATGACTGCAGCGCCTCGCAGCAGGAAGGGAAGAGAGTTGCGGCCGGCCAATCCCGCGCCGGCGTGAACCCCCGCAGCGCGGCGATGCGGCAGGTCGCGGCGATGGTCAGGCCATCGTCGTCCTGCACCAGCGGCGGCCAGCCGAAGCCGTCGAGATCGATGAGGCGCTCCAGATCCCGGCGGCGGTTCGGAGAAGAGCCAGGTGCCGCCCGCGAGCCATGCGTCGCCCGCGCGCCACGGCGGCAGTTGCTCGCGCGAAGCGGGTCTCAGTACGTCCCTGATGGTCGCAATGTCCATCGAGCGTCCCGTCCCGTCATGGGTCAGCGGCCGCGATCAGTCGCCGACGATCCGGACCGGATGTTGCCACACCGCAAGGACGACGCAGCCTTCGCCGCTCACGATGGCATGGCGCGTGCCCGGCGGGCTGATCGTCAGCGTCCCCTCCGCCATGTGTGCGGCGTCATCGGACTGCGAGCCGGCCAGCACCAATATGTGCTCCCAGCCGACATGCTCGTGAAGCGGCACCGCGGCGCCCGGATCGTAGCGCAACAGCGCCGCCGCGGGCCCGTTGTCGTCGCTGCGGTAGAGCCAATGAACGCGCACGCCCGGGCGGAACGGTTCCCACGCCAGATCGTCCCAATCGCTCCGTCCGAACAGCCCGGTCAGTCTGATGGCTTCATCCATGCCCTGCGCCTTGCCGGGCGAGCGCGGCGACCACCTGGTCCGCCGTTCCGGTCCAGCCGACGATGGCGCCCTGCGCGCGCACCATCGCGAGCGTAGCGGCCTTGAACTCGGGGAAATAGCTTTCCGTCGCGTCCTCGACGAGAAGGCACTCGAAGCCGCGGTCGTTCGCCTCCCTGAGCGTCGTCTGCACGCACACCTCGGTGGTGACGCCGCCGACCACGAGATGCGTGATGCCGCGCACGGCCAGCACGCCGCTGAGACCGGTCGCGTAGAAGGCGCCCTTGCCCGGCTTGTCGATGACGATTTCGCCGGGCGCGGGGGCGAGCGCGGGAATGATGTCGGCGCCCGGCTCGCCCGCCACCAGGATGCGGCCCATGGGTCCGGCATCGCCGATGCGCAGGCTCGCGCCGCCGCGCGCGCGCTTGGCCGGCGGGCAGTCGGAGAGATCGGGGCGATGCGCCTCGCGCGTGTGGATCACGAGCAGATCATGGCGGCGGAACGCGTCGATCAGTCGCGCCGCCGGCGCGATCGCCGCCGCAAGTAGCGAAACGTCGTTGCCGAGCGCGGCGCCGAACCCGCCCGGCTCCAGAAAATCGCGCTGCATGTCGATCATGACGAGGGCGACGTGCGCGAGCGGAAACTCGTAAGCGTAAGGGCGGGCGTCCTCGATGCGCGGCACGGCTCGCCTCAATGCCCGGCCATGTAGCGGCCGATGACGGTGAGATCGGCCGCCGCCGGCGTCGTCTCGTGCACGATGCGCCCCTCGAAGATCACCAACAGCCGGTCGGACAATTCCAGCAGCTCGTCGAGATCCTCGCTCACCAGCAGGACGGCCGCGCCGCGATTGCGCGCCGCCATGATCTGCGCGTGGATGTCGGCGACCGCGGCGAAGTCGAGCCCGAACACCGGATTGGCGGCGACCAGGACGTCGACGTCGCCGGACAGCTCGCGGGCCAGAACGGCGCGCTGCACGTTGCCGCCCGAAAGCGTGCCGATCGGCGCATCGGGCGAGCTTGTCCTGACCCGGTAGCGCGCGATCAGCTCCACGGCGGCGCGGCGGAAGGCGCCGCGCCTCAACCACGCTCCCGCGGCATAGGGCGGCTGGTCGAAGCGCCGGAAGGCCATGTTGTCGGCGACGCTCATGCGCGGAATGCAGGCGTTGCGCAGCGGCTCCTCCGGCAGGAGCGACACGCGATGGCGCAACATCTCGGCGCGCCGCGCGCCATAGGATTGCGCCATGGATGCGCACTTCGCCCGCGGTCGCGTCGCGCTGGCCGGCCAGCACCTGGACGAGCTCGCTCTGGCCGTTGCCCGACACGCCGGCAAGCCCCACGATCTCGCCGCCGCGCACCGAAAGCGTGACGCCGCGCACGGCCGGCAGCCCCTCGTCGTCCTCGGCTTCGAGCCCGTCGAGCTCGATGCATTGCGCTTGCCGCCGCGAGCGACGCGCGGCCGTCCATGCCGCGGATCTCCTGGTCGCCCACCATCATCTTCGCCATGGCATCGGGACCGAGCGATGCGACCGGCCCGCCGCCCACCAGCCGCCCGCGGCGCAGCACCGACACCTCGTCGGCAAACGCCATCACCTCGCGGAACTTGTGCGTGATGATGAGCACGGTGATCTGGTCCGCGTGCGCCATGTCGCGGATCATGCCGAGGATCTCGTCCGCCTCGTTCGGCGTCAGCACCGAGGTCGGCTCGTCGAGAATGAGGAAGCGGCTTTCGAGATAGAGCTGCTTCAGCACTTCGGCCTTCTGCTTCTCGCCGGCGGCGAGCGCCGGCGCACGGGCGCATCGAGCGGCACCGAGAACGGCATGCTGGCGAGGAACGCCTGGAGGCGCCGCCGCTCCGCGGCCCAGTCGATCACCATCGGCACGTCGGCGCGCGCCATCACCATGTTCTCGAGCACGGTCATGTGCGGCACCAGGGTGAAGTGCTGATAGACCATGCCGAGGCCCGAGCGCATGCGCCTGGCGCGGCGTCGCGATCTCCATCTCGCGCCCGTCGACGAGGACGCTGCCGGTGTCGGGGCGGTGATAGCCCATGATGCATTTGACGAGCGTCGATTTGCCGGCGCCGTTCTCGCCGAGAAGCGCGTGAACGCTCCCGGCCTGCACGCGGACGGACACGTCGTCGAGCGCGACGAGATCGCCGAAGCGCTTGCCGATGCCGATCGGTCTCGACCGCGAGCGCCGGTCATCGCGAGGCCCCGGACCAGGTCGGACGAGCGCGCGACCGAGCCGAACACGCCGCCCTGCATCTTGACCATCTTGATGGCGTGCTCGTGGTTGCCCTTGTCGGTCGCGCCGCAGCAATCCTCGAGCAGCAGGCATTCGAAGCCGCGATCGTTGGCCTCGCGCATGGTGGTGTGAACGCACACGTCGGTGGTGATGCCGGTGAGCACGAGATTGGCGATGCCGCGCGTGCGCAGGATGAGCTCGAGATCGGTGGCGCAGAACGAGCCCTTGCCCGGCTTGTCGATGATCGGCTCGCCCGGCAGCGGCGCGAGCTCGGGAATGATCTCCCAGCCCGCCTCGCCGCGCACCAGGATGCGGCCGCACGGGCCGGGATCGCCGATCCCGGCGCCGATGCGGCGCGAGCGCCAGCGCTTGTTGTCGGGCAGGTCGGCGAGATCGGGGCGGTGGCCCTCGCGCGTGTGGATGACGTGGTAGCCCTTGGCGCGCATCGCCTCGAGCACGGCGCGGATCGGGCCGATCGGCGCGCGCGTCGAGCGACAGGTCATAGCCCATCGTATCGACATAGCCGCCCTTGCCGCAGAAATCGGTCTGCATGTCGATGACGATCGAGCGCGGTGTTCTCGGCGCGCAGATCGCCGTTATAGGGCCAGGGATAAGGATCGGCGGCGATGTAGCGTTCGGCCATGGCTCCCCTCACCGCGTGATGCTGAGCTCGGACGGCGCGCCGGACAGGCGATGCTCCGACGACGAGGTCAGGATCATGATGAACAGCGTCAGGAAATAGGGCGCGGCGTTGAAGAGATAGTAGCCCGACGTGACGCCGACCGATTGCAGCGCGGGCCCGAGCGCGCCGGCGCCGCCGAACAGCAGCGAGGCGTAGAGGCAATTCATCGGGTTCCAGCGCGCGAAGATGACGAGCGCGACGGCGGTGATGCCCTGGCCGCTCGACAGCCCCTCGTTCCAGCTGCCGGGATAGTAGAGCGACAGGAACGAGCCGCCGACGCCGGCGAGGAACCCGCCGGCGACGGTGGCGGCGAGCCGCACCCGGTCGACCGAATAGCCCATCGCGCGCGCGGCGTCGGCGGAATCGCCGACCATGCGCACGATCATGCCCCAGCGCGTCGAGCGCAGCCCCCACAGGATCGCCGGCGCGAGCGCCACGCCGACGAGGAACAGCGCGTTGATGTGGAGCGCGTCGCGCAGCGCGGCGACGGAGCTCCACGATCCGAGCGAAATCGCCGGCAGCATCGGCGCCTGCGGCTGGATGAGCGGCTTGCCGAGATAGAAGGCGAGGCCGGTGCCGAACAGCATCAGCGCGATGCCGACGGCGATGTCGTTGACGCGCGGCAGGCTGCACAGGCCGGCATGGAGCGCGCCGAACAGCGAGCCCGTGACGCCGGCAACGAGCACGCCGAGCCAGGGCGAGCCGGTGAGATAGGCGACGCCGTAGCCGCTCATCGCGCCCATGACGAGCGTTCCTTCGAGGCCGAGATTGATGCGGCCCGATTTCTCGGTGAGAAGCTCGCCGAGGCTGACGAACAGGAACGGCGTGCCGGCGCGCACCGCGCCCGCCGCCACCGCCAGCGGCACGCCCCACCAGCCGATGCCGGGATCGACCATCTATGGCCGCCCTCGGCCGGAACAGGCGAAAGCGCCCGAACAACGTCTCGCTCGCGAGGATGACGACGAAGATGATGCCCTGGAGCACCAGCACCGAGGCATCGGGCATGTCGAGGCGGCGCTGCAGCAAGCCGCCGCTCGCGCCGATGCCGCCGAACAGGAATGCGACCGGAATCACCGCCAGCGGATTCTGCCGCGCGATGAACGCCACCAGGATCCCGGTGAAGCCATAGCCCGCCGCGAGCGTCGCGCTGGCGCGGCCCTGAACGGCGGCGATCTCGACCATGCCGGCAAGCCCGGCGGCGGCACCGCCAAGCGCCGTCACCAGCAGGATGATGCGGCCGACCGGCAGCCCGGCGAGCCGTGCCGCGCGCGGATTGCCGCCGACCATGCGCGCGGCAAAGCCGAAGGTGGTGTGGTACAGCAGGACATAGGCGAAGACACAGAACACGATGCCGTACACCAGGCCCCAATGGACCTCCATGCCGGGCATGTTGCCGAGCGCGTCGGCGTCGGGCAGCGCATAGCTCGACGGCTTGTTGAGGCTCCCCGGATCGCGCATCACGCCCTCGACCAGCTGGTTCAGGAGCGCGATGGCGACATAGGTCAGCAGCAGGGTCGAGATCGTCTCGTTGACGCCGCGCCAGTGACGCAGCGCGCCGGCCATGGCGATCCACGCCGCGCCGGCCGCCATTCCCGCGATCGCCATGGCGAACAGCACCACGACCGGCGGCATCGTGCTTGCGACCGCCAATCCCGCGGCGATCGCGGCGACCCCGCCGACCACGAACGCGCCCTCGCCGCCGATGATCATCAACCCCGTCTGCGCCGGAAGCGCGGTGCAGAGCGCCGTGAGGATGAGCGGCGCCGCGCGCGTCATCGTGTTCTGGATCGAGAACCACGATCCGACCGAGCCCACCACCATGTAGCGATAGACATCGAGCGGATTGATATGGCCGAGCGCCACGAACGCCCCGAACAGCACCAGCGAGACGACGAGCGCGCCGAGCGGGATGAGCACCGCCTCGGCGGCGGGGCCGGCGCCGACGCCGCGGCGGCGCGGGCGCGCGGCGACCGCTTCGGACCGGGCGCCGTTGGCGATATCCGCCGCGACTTCCTCCGCCATCGCCCGGCTCCGCTCAGGCCGGCAGGCTTCCCATCACGCCTTCGACCAGGAAGTGCATCGATTCGAGCTTCTCGTCGGTCGCGTTGGTCTGGATGAGCTCGCTGCCGGCGTCCACTTGCATCTGGCCGGTGTTGTCCTTGAGCGGGCCCTTGAAAATGACGTATTCGCCGGCGGTCAGCTTGGCCTTGACGTCGTCGGCGCGCTTCTTCGCCTCGTCCGACACTTTCGGCCCGTAGGGCGATTGCTTGATCAGCCCTTCCTTGAAGGCGCCGCGGTAGAAATTGGGGATCGGCTCGCCCTTCATCCACATGGTCACGAACTTGGGATAGAGGTCGGTCCAGTTCCACTCCGCGCCGGTGAGATAGGCGTCGGGCGCGAGCTTGGCCTGGCTGCAGTGATAGCCGCAGATCATGGCGCCGCGCTGGGCCGCGGTCTGCACCACCACCTTGGGGCTGTCGACATGCATGGTGATGACGTCGATGCCCTGATCGATCATGCTGTTGGTGGCCTCGGCCTCCTTCACCGGCAGCGACCAGTCGCCGGTGAAGATGAGCTGCGTCGAGGCGCTCGGATTGACCAGCCGCGCGCCGAGCGTAAAGGCGTTGATGTTCTGCAGCACCTGCGGAATCGGCTTTGCCGCGACGAAGCCGAGCTTGCCCGTCTTCGATGCATAGCCGGCGACGATGCCGTTGATGTATTGCGCCTCGAAGATGTAGCCGAAATAGCTGCCGATGTTCTTCGGGTCCTTGTCGGTCCACAGGCCGCCGGCGTGCTCGAACGTGACCTTCGGGATATTCCACCGCCGCCTTGAGGATGTAGGGATCGAAATAGCCGAACGAGGTCGGGAACAGCAGCCCGGCGCCGTCGAGATTGATCATGCTCTCCATGGTCTTCGCGACCTGGACGGTCTCGGGGATGCGCTCCTCCTCGACCACTTTCACGCCGTCCATCTTCTTCAGCGCGGCGGCGCCTTCGGCATGCGCCTGGTTGTAGCCGAAGTCGTCGCGCGGACCGACATAGATGAAGCCCACCACCGAAGGCGACGCGGCGCGCGCGCCCACCAACGGGAGAGTGGAGGCGAATGCGGCCCCGCCGAGGCCGGCGAGCACGGTACGGCGAGGCAGATTTGTTGTTCGCGACATGGGACGGCTCCCTTCGGGCTGACACGGACTTTAGGGAGGTACTGGCAAGTCCCATGCCAGATGGCGCGGACCGCATAGGCCCTTGACGATGCGGAATTTTTCGGCTGCGATCGGCGATGTGCGGCACGCGTCGCGCGCGTAAGTCACGGGCAGCGGCTGCACAAAAAAGCGCCACGAAGGGAGTGATTGTACACAATCTCAAATCGGTGTTAGGAGGATGCGGGGCTTGGAGACAATGCACGACCGTTGCCGCATCGAGGATCCGCGCCGTGGCGACTGAGACGCGGGCCGACCTGCTGCGCCGGCAGCTCGCCGACGAGATCATCACCGGCAAGCTGCGGCCGGGCGAGCGGCTCGACGAGCGCGAGCTCGCGGCGCGCTCTGGCTTGTCGCGCACGCCGGTGCGCGAAGCGCTCCGTCAGCTTGTCGCCATCGGCCTTGCCGAGCTGCGCCCGCATCGCGGCGTCATCGTGGCGCGGCCGGACGACGATCAGCTGCAGCAATCCTTCGAGCTGATGGCGGATCTCGAGAGCCTGTGCGCGCGCTATGCGGCGACGCGCATGAGCGGCCCGGAGCGGCGCGCGCTCGAAACGTGCCACGTGGCGTCGGGGGAATTCGTGCGCCGCGGCGACCGCGAGCGCTATGCCGCGCACAACACCGAATTCCACGAGCTCGTCTACCGCTTCAGCCACAACGGCGCGCTCGAGGAGACGGCGCAGACCTTGCGCCGGCGGCTCGCGCCTTACAGGCGCGGCCAGTTCGCGGTGCTCGGCCGCCTCGCCCTGTCGTTCGCCGAGCACGATCGCGTGGTGAGCGCCATCGTGCGCGGAGAAGCGGCGACGGCCGCCGCGTCGATGCACGCGCATGTGGCGACGGTGAGCATCGCGTCGGCCGATTATGTCGCGGGGCGTGTCAGCCACCGCCACGGAGGCCGCGGGCTAGCCGAGGCCGGTCGCGCCGCGCGGCAACGCCGACAGGCGGCCGAACGCGGCGGCAAACCCCGCGAGCGCCGCTTCGCTCCACGCGCGCCCGACCAAGGTGACGCCGAACGGCAGGCCCGCCGCGGTGAAGCCGCTCGGCAGCGCGAGCGCCGCCAGGTCGAGCAGATTCACGAAATTGGTATAGATGCCGAGATTGCCGTTGAGCGCGATCGGATCGCGCTCGATGTCGGCGATGCGATAGATCGTGGGCGCGGTCGGCACCAGCAGAAATGCGGCGCCGTCGAGCGATGCCAGGGCGCGCGGCTTCAACGCGGCCACGCGCGCGCGCATGCGCTCGATCTCGGCCGCCGGAACGTCGCGGCCGCGCTCGATGATCGCGCGGGTGACGCTCAGCACCGAATGCGGATGCTCGCGCATGAAAGCGCCCACCGCGGCGAAGCGCTCGGCGACGCCGGCGTCGCTGTAGAGGAGCTCGGCCGCGCTCGCGAACGGCTCGAAGGCGATGTCGCGCCGTCGCCCGCCCAACGCTTCCATGCGCGCGACCGCCTCGGCGAACAAGCGTTCGTAATCGTCATCGCCGCAAAAGCGCAGATCGGCCGGCGCCGGCACCGCGAACTCGAACCTCGGCGGCGGCGGCGCAGGATCGAGCGCAAATCCCGCCGGCGGCGCACGCGAGCCGGGATCGTCGGCGTCGGGCCCCGCCATTCCCGCGAGCACGCGCATCCCATCCTCGACGCTGAGCGCCAACACCGAAACGCAATCGAGGGAGCGGCACGCGGGCACGACGCCGGCCGTGGTCACGAGACCGATGGTCGGCTTCACGCCGACGAGATTGTTGAAGGCGGCCGGCACGCGACCCGAGCCGGCGGTATCGGTGCCGAGCGCAAACGCGACCGTCCCGGCGGCGACCGCGACCGCCGAGCCGGAGCTCGATCCGCCGGGGATATAGGCGGAATCGAAGGGATTGCGCGGCACTCCATAAGGCGAGCGCACGCCGACGAGTCCGGTCGCGAACTGGTCGAGATTGGTCTTGCCGATGACGAGCGCACCCAGCGCCTCGAGCCGCCGCACCGCCGTTGCCGATTGGGCCGGCACGTAGGCGAAGTCGGGGCAGGCCGCCGTGGTCGGCAGGCCGGCCACGTCGATATTGTCCTTGACCGCGAACGGTACGCCGAAGAGCGGGAAGCGGCCGATCCCGCCATCGCGCTGAACGAGATCGAGGCTGCGCGCGCGCGCGCGCAGCGCCGCTTCCGGCACGCGGCTGATCCACACCCGGTCATCGCCCTGCGCCGCGATGCGCCGCAAAACCTCGTCGACGATCTGCGAGGGACTGATGTCGCCCGCAGCGTAGCGGGCGTGAAGCGTGCCGATCGTGAGGACGGCAAGGGGCGGCGAGGACACGGCGCGCCGTAGTTAGTCTGACGCCGCCGAAGAGTCCACCGGCGCGGCGCGGATCAGGGGCGCGGCACAGGAAGCGCGCAAATACTGCTCACGTTTTGAGCAACATGCTCAGCCGGAGCGCTGGACGGTGCGCGGCGAATGGCTCACGAGTCCAATGACTTCATGGCCTTGCCCCTGATGGCCCGCCCTTTGCACCTGTATACACGGAAGCAAATCGCAAGGATGCCATCCATGAAAACAACTCGCGCACTTTTGGGGGCCAGCGCGATCCTCGCGGCAGCGGCAGCCTCCGCGCCTCAGGTCCGGGCTCAGGACACGATCAAGATCGGCGTGCTCCATTCGCTGTCCGGCACCATGGCCATCAGCGAGACCACGCTCAAAGACACGGTGTTGATGATGGTCGACGACATCAACAAGAAGGGCGGCCTGCTCGGCAAGAAGGTCGAGGCGGTGGTGGTCGATCCGCGCTCCGACTGGCCGACCTTCGCCGAGAAAGCCGGCGAGCTCTTGGAGCAGGATCACGTCGCGGCGATGTTCGGCTGCTGGACGTCGGTCTCGCGCAAGTCGGTGTTGCCGGTGTATCGCCAAGGATAACGGCCTGCTGTTCTATCCCGTGCAGTACGAGGGCGAGGAATCGCAGCGCGGCGTTTTCTACACCGGCGCGGCGCCGAACCAGCAGGCGATCCCCGCGGTCGAATACCTGATGGGCGCCGATGGCGGCTCGGTCAAGCGCTGGGTGCTCGAGGGCACCGATTACGTCTATCCGCGCACCACCAACAAGATCCTGCGTGCGTTCCTGCATCAGAAAGGTGTCGCCGATGCGGACATCCTGGAGAACTACACGCCGTTCGGGTTCAGCGACTGGCAGACGGAGGTTGGCAAGATCAAGGCGTTCGGTTCGGCCGGCAAGAAGACGGCCGTGGTCTCGACCATCAACGGCGATGCCAACGTGCCGTTCTACAAGGAGCTGGCCAACGAAGGCATCAAGGCGTCCGACATTCCGGTGATGGCCTTCTCGGTCGGCGAGGAGGAATTGTCCGGCATGGATACCAGCAACCTCGTTGGCCATCTCGCGGCGTGGAACTACTTCGAATTGGTGAAGACGCCGGAGAACGCCGAATTCATCAAGGAATGGCACGCCTTCATCAAGAACGACAAGCGCACCACCAACGACCCGATGGAAGCGACGTATATCGGCTTCCACATGTGGTCGCAGGCGGTGATGCAGGCGGGCACGACCGACGTCGACGCGGTGCGCGAGGCCATGATCGGACAGCGGGTCAAGAATTTGACCGGCTCGATGGCCGTGATGCTGCCGGACCATCACCTGACCAAGCCGGTGCTGATCGGCGAGATCAGGGCCGATGGCCAATTCAACGTGGTCTCGAAGACCCCGCCCGTCGCGGGCGAAGCGTGGGCCGCGAAATATCTCGACGAGGACAAGGGCAAGGTTGCGAACTGGCTGTTCCCCTGGGTGTGCGAGAGCTGCACGACGCCGACCTACAAAGCCTACGAATGATCGCGTGATCTCCTGGGCCCAGTCCCGCCCGGGACTGGGCCCTTCGCGATTTGTACGGAGGTCCCGTGGCGAAAGCGGTTCGGATTCTGGCTGATGCTGGCGGCGCTCGTCCTGGCGCCGCCGATTGCCGTTCATGCGCAAGGCTCTGCGCCTGTCCTGGCCGCCGCCGGCGACGACCAGTCGGGCGACCAGTCGCCCGATCAGGACACGACCGGCACCGATACCGGCGATACCGGCCAGGCCGCCGCGCCGGCCAAGGTGGCGCCGCACGATTTCGCCTCGGGCGTCGCCGCACTCAACGGCGACAATTTCGACGACAAGATCGGCGCCGTGAACTTCCTCTCCGGACTGGGCGATCCGCGTGCGGTGCCGGTGCTGCAGGCGCTCGCCCAGGACCGGCTCTTCGCGCGCGCGGATGGCTCGCTCATCTACAAGGACGGCGACGACTTCAAGGACGCGCTCACCGGCGCGGCGGTGACCGGCGTGAAGGCCGACGATCTTTCCGACGTCACGGTCAACAACCGCTTGCGCGGCATCCTCCAGGGCGTGCTCGGCCAGATGACGCTGCAAAGTCCCGATCCGGCGCTGCGCATCAAGGCCGCCCAGGCGATCGCCGACCAGCCGACGCCAAGCTCGATCGACGACCTCACCAAGGCGCTCGCGAGCGAACAAGATCCCGCGGTGCGCGAGGCGATGGGCAAAACGCTGGCGATGCTCGACCTGCGCAGCGCGGACAAGGCGCGCCGCCTCGCGGCGATCGAGATCTTTGAGGGCTCGTCCGATCCCAACGTGCGCGGCCAGCTCCTGCGGCTGCTCGACGCGGAGAGCCGATCCCGAGGTCCGTAAGAAGGCGCAGGAAGCGGCCGACGCGATCGCCTCGCGCCTCACTTATATCGGCATCGGCGTCGATCTCTTCGAAGGCATCTCGCTCGGCAGCATTCTGCTGCTCGCCGCCATCGGCCTTTCGATAACCTTCGGCGTGATGGGCGTCATCAACATGGCGCATGGCGAAATGATCATGCTGGGCGCCTATTCCGCCTTCGTCGTGCAGCAGGCCTTTCGCGCCTTCCTGCCGCACTCGCTGCTGAATGCCTACCTGATCGTTGCCGTCCCGGTCGCCTTCGCCGTCACCGCGCTCGTCGGCATCGCGCTCGAGCGCACGGTGATCCGCTTCCTCTATGGCCGGCCGCTCGAGACGCTGCTCGCGACCTGGGGCATCAGCCTCATCCTGCAACAGGGCGTGCGCAGCATCTTCGGTCCCGACAACCAGGCGGTCGCCAACCCCGATTGGATGACCGGCGGCATGCAGCTGATCGGCGGCTTCACGCTGACCTGGAACCGCCTGGTGATCATTTTCTTTTGCTTCGCCGTGCTCGGCGGGCTCGCGGCGTTCCTGCGCTATTCGAGCTTCGGCCTGCACATGCGCGCGGTCGCGCAGAACCGGCCGATGGCGTCGGCGATGGGCATCCGCACCGGCGTGATCGACGCCTTCACCTTCGGGCTCGGCTCGGGCATTGCCGGCATCGCCGGCGTGGCGCTGTCGCAGATCGGCAATGTCAGCCCCAATCTCGGCCAGATCTACATCGTCAACTGCTTCCTGGTGGTGGTGTTCGGCGGCGTCGGCTCGTTGTGGGGCACGCTCGCCGGCGCGCTCAGCCTCGGCGTCGCGACGAAATTCATCGAACCCTTCGCCGGCGCGATCGTGGGACAGATCCTGGTCCTCGTCTTCATCATCCTGTTCATCCAGCGCAGGCCGCGCGGCCTCTTCGCCCTCAAGGGGCGGATGGCCGAAGGCTGAGGGCGCGCCTTCATGCCCCATCGCAGCCTTCTTTCGCGCGCTCTTCCCGGCTCGCCCCTCGCCGCTTTGACGGTGCTGGCGGTGGCGCTGCATCTTCGCGGCGGCCGTGCCGATGATGAACGCGCTGACGCGCGACGGCTCGGCGCTGCATCTGCCCGACTACATCATCCCGCTCATCGGCAAGTATCTGTGCTACGCGATCCTGGCGTTGGCGCTCGATCTCGTGTGGGGCTATTGCGGCGTGCTTTCGCTCGGGCACGGCGCCTTCTTCGCGCTCGGCGGCTACGCCATGGGCATGTATCTGATGCGGCAGATCGGCACGCGCGGCGTCTACCGCGATCCGGTCCTGCCGGATTTCATGGTGTTCCTGAACTGGAAGGAGCTGCCCTGGTACTGGTGGGGCTTCGACCATTTCTGGTTCGCCGTCGTCATGGTGATGGTGGTGCCGGGGATTCTCGCGGCGGTGTTCGGCTTCTTCGCGTTCCGCTCGCGCATCACCGGCGTCTACCTTTCGATCATCACCCAGGCGATGACCTATGCCTTGCTGCTGGCGTTCTTCCGCAACGACATGGGCTTCGGCGGCAATAACGGCCTGACCGATTTCAAGGACCTGCTCGGCTTCAATCTCCAGGCGCGCTCGACCAAGCTCGCGCTCTATTACGCCTCGCTCGTGGCGCTGGCGCTGGCGCTCCTCGCCTGCCGCATGGTGGTCGCAACGAAGCTCGGGCGCGTGATGATGGCGGTGCGCGACGCCGAGCCGCGCGTGCGCTTCCTCGGCTATTCCGTGACCTCGGTGAAGCTCTTCGCCTTCGTGGTCTCGGCGGTGCTGGCCGGGATCGCGGGCGCGCTCTACGTGCCGCAGATCGGCATCATCAATCCGAGCGAGTTCTCGCCCGGCAACTCGATCGAGATCGCGATCTGGGTCGCGGTCGGCGGGCGCGGCACGCTCGTGGGCCCGATCCTCGGCGCGCTCGCCGTCAACGGCGCGAAGACCTATCTGTCGGCGGCCTTTCCCGAGACCTGGCTCTATTGCCTCGGCGGACTTTTCATCCTGGTGACGCTGCTCCTGCCGCGCGGCGTGATGGGCCTGCTCGACCAGCTCCGGCCGCGCCGCCAGGGGGCCGCAATCCCCGCGCCGGACAAGGGCGCGCTCCGCGAGGACGGCAAGCAGCATGCCTAAGCCAAGATGGAAGGACGACGAACGAGAATTACGCCCTCGAGGCGCATCCCGGCGACGGCAGCATCCTCTATCTCGAGAAAGTCACCGTCAGCTTCGACGGGTTCAAGGCCTTGAACGCGCTCTCGCTGGTGATCGCGCCGGGCGAGCTGCGCACGGTGATCGGCCCGAACGGCGCCGGCAAGACGACGATGATGGACGTGATCACCGGCAAGACCCGGCCCGACACCGGGATCGTGCTGTTCGACGACTGCTCCGTCGACCTCACAAGGCTCGAAGAATCCGAGATCGCCAATCTCGGCATCGGGCGGAAATTCCAGAAGCCGACCGTGTTCGAACATCTCACCGTGTTCGAGAATCTCGAACTGGCGCTCAAATCCGCGCGCGGCACGATGGCGACGCTGCTCTTCCGCCTCGATGCCGCGCAGAGCGACCGCATCGCCGCGGTGCTCGAGAGGGTGGGCCTCTACGAGCGCGCCGACGTGCCGGCGGGCGCCTTGTCGCACGGCCAGAAGCAGTGGCTCGAGATCGGCATGCTGCTGATGCAGGATCAGCGCCTGCTGCTGCTCGACGAGCCGGTCGCCGGCCTGTCCGATGCCGAGACCGAGGCGACCGTCGCGCTCATTCTCGATCTCGCCAAGGACCGCGCCCGCTCGCTCGTCGTGGTCGAGCACGACATGGAATTCGTGCGCGCATTGGGCGCCAAGGTGACGGTGCTGCACGAAGGCTCGGTGCTGGCCGAAGGCAGCATCGACCAGGTGCAGAACGACCATCGCGTGATCGAAGTCTATCTCGGGCGCTAGCCATGCTCGCGGTCAAGGACGTCAACCTCTATTACGGCGCGAGCCACGCGCTGCGCGGCGTCTCGGTCTCGGCCGCGCTTGGCCGCATCACGTGCGTGCTCGGGCGCAACGGCGTCGGCAAATCGAGCCTGCTGCGCGCCGTCGTCGGGCTGCAGTCGATCGCGAGCGGCAGCGTCACGTGGGAAGGGAACGAGGTCTCGGCTCTGCCGCCCTACGAGCGCGCGCGCCGCGGCATCGGCTATGTGCCGCAGGGGCGCGAAATCTTCGGCCGCCTGACGGTGAAGGAAAATCTCGAGACCGGCTTCGCGCCCCTTGCGCGCGGCATGCGCACCGTGCCGGACGAGATCTACGAGCTGTTCCCGGTCCTCAAGGACATGCTGCGGCGGCGCGGCGGCGATCTTTCCGGCGGCCAGCAGCAGCAGCTCGCCATCGCCCGCGCGCTCGTCACCCGGCCGCGCCTCCTCGTGCTCGACGAGCCGACCGAGGGCATCCAGCCGTCGATCATCAAGGACATCGGCCGGGTCATCAAGACGCTGGCGCAGAGCGGCCGCATGGCCATACTGTTGGTCGAACAGTATTTCGAGTTCGCCCGCGACCTGGCCGACGACTTCGCCGTGATGGACCGCGGCGAGGTGGTGTTGGCGGGTCCTGTTGCCGACATGGTTGAGCGCGATGTCCGTCGCTACCTTACGGTCTAACGAAACATGGGCGCTTGCGCCGGCGCCCGCCATCATCCGCCATCAGCGCGGCAACGGGAGCGTTGACCTCGCCTTCGCGAAGGCCGGGCAAGGAACCGGCTCTTTCCGGCCTCTACCAGCGCTCGCCCTGCCGCGTGCTGTTCCCGCGTCCCGCCGCCGGGGCAGCGCCGCTCGCCGTGCTCGTGAATATTTCGGGCGGCCTTGCCGGCGGCGATCGCATCGACATTGCGGTGCGGATCGGAGCGGGCGCGGCCGCGACGGTGACGACGCAGGCGGCGGAGAAGATCTATCGCTCGCTCGGCCCCGATGCGCGCGTAGAGACCGTGCTCGCGGTGGCCGAGGATGCCCGGCTCGAATGGCTGCCGCAGGAGACCATTCTGTTCGACGGCGCCTGCCTCGACCGCAGCTTGACGGCCACGCTCGCGCGCGGCGGCCGCTTGCTCGCGTGCGAAACGCTGGTGTTCGGCCGCGCCGCGCGCGGCGAGATCATGCGGCGCGGACGCGTGCGCGAGTGCTGGCGGATCGAGTATGGCGGCCGCCTGGCCTGGGTCGATCGGCTGGGACTTTCGCCGCCGATCGCCGACCGGCTCGACGGCGCCGGCTTCGGCGGCGCGCGCGCGCTTGCGACGGCGCTCTATGCCGGGCCGGACGCCGGCGCGCTCGTTGCGGTGGCGCGCGCGGCGGCCGAGCAGCGAAGGCGGCGGCGCGAGCGTCGTCAACGGCGTGCTGGTCGCGCGCCTCCTTGGCGCCGAGCCGGCCCGCGTGCGCGACGGGCTCGCGCGTCTCATCGGCGCGCTGCGGCGCGCGGCCTTCGGCGCCGGCTCGGCCGCGCCTCTTCCAGGGGCGGCGTGAGGCGGCGATGAACCTGACGCCGCGCGAGAAGGACAAGCTGCTGATTGCGACCGCCGCGATGGTGGCGCGGCGGCGTCTCGAGCGCGGCGTGAAGCTCAATTTCCCCGAGGCCGTGGCGCTCATCACCGATTTCGTCGTCGAGGGCGCGCGCGACGGAGCAAGCGTCGCCGAGCTGATGCGCGACGGCGCCGGCGTCCTCACCCGCGACCAGGTGATGGAGGGCGTTGCCGAGATGATCCCCGAGGTGCAGGTCGAGGCGACGTTCCCGGACGGCACGAAGCTCGTCACCGTCCATCACCCGATCCGTTGAGGGCCGCGATGATCCCAGGAGAAATCATCACCGCGCCCGGCGAGATCGAGCTCAACGAAGGCCGTCCGACGCTGACGCTCGAAGTGGCGAACAGCGGCGACCGGCCGATCCAGGTCGGCTCGCACTATCATTTCTTCGAGACCAATCCCGCGCTGCTGTTCGACCGCGACAAGGCGCGCGGCTGGCGGCTCGACATCCCGGCCGGCACGGCGACGCGGTTCGAGCCGGGCATGAGCCGCACCGTCCGGCTCGTGCCCTTTGCCGGCGCGCGCGTCGTCTACGGATTCCGCGGCGCCGTTTCGGGCAAGCTCGGACGCTGAGCGATGGCGACGAAAATCACGCGCGCCGCCTATGCCGACATGTTCGGCCCCACCGTGGGCGACAAGGTGCGCCTTGCCGATACCGAGCTCTTCATCGAGGTCGAGGAGGACCGCACGATCTATGGCGAGGAGGTGAAGTTCGGCGGCGGCAAGGTCATTCGCGACGGCATGGGCCAAGGCCAGGCGAGCCGCGCCCAAGGCGCCGTCGACACGGTCATCACCAACGCGCTGATCCTCGACCATTGGGGCGTGGTCAAGGCCGACATCGGCTTGAAGGACGGACGCATCGCCGGCGATCGGCAAGGCCGGCAATCCCGACGTGCAGGACGGCGTCGACATCGTCATCGGCCCCGGCACCGAAATCATCGCCGGCGAGGGCAAGATCGTCACCGCCGGCGGCATCGACACGCACATCCATTTCATCTCGCCGCAGCAGATCGAGGAGGCGCTCTATTCCGGCGTCACCACCATGATGGGCGGCGGCACCGGGCCGGCGGCGGGAACGTCCGCCACCACCTGCACGCCGGGGCCGTGGCACTTGGCGCGCATGCTCGAGGCGGCCGAAGCCTTCCCGATGAATCTCGGCTTCTTCGGCAAGGGCAATGCGTCGCCTGCCCGCGGCGCTGATCGAACAGATCGAAGCGGGCGCCTGCGGCCTCAAGCTGCACGAGGATTGGGGCACCACGCCGGCCGCGATCGATTGCTGCCTGAGCGTCGCCGATCAATACGACGTGCAGGTGGCGATCCACACCGACACGCTCAACGAATCGGGCTTCGTCGAGGACACGATCGCGGCCTTCAAGGGCCGCACCATCCACGCCTTCCACACCGAAGGCGCGGGCGGCGGCCACGCGCCCGACATCATCCGCGTGTGCGGCGAGGCGAACGTGCTGCCGTCTTCGACCAACCCGACGCGGCCCTACACGGTGAACACGCTCGACGAGCACCTCGACATGCTGATGGTGTGCCACCATCTCGACCCGAAGATTCCCGAGGATGTCGCGTTCGCCGAAAGCCGCATCCGCCGCGAGACCATCGCCGCCGAGGACATTCTCCACGATCTCGGCGCCTTCTCGATGATGTCGTCCGACAGCCAGGCGATGGGGCGCGTCGGCGAGGTCATCATCCGCACCTGGCAGACCGCCGACAAGATGAAGCGCCAGCGCGGCGCGCTTGCCCGAGGACCGGCCCGGCAACGACAATTTCCGCGCGCGCCGCTACATCGCCAAATACACGATCAACCCGGCGATCGCACAGGGCATCTCCCGCCATGTCGGCTCGCTCGAGCCCGGCAAGCTCGCCGACCTGGTGGTCTGGTCGCCCGCCTTCTTCGGCGTGAAGCCCGACATGGTCCTGAAATGCGGCACCATCGCCGCGGCGCCGATGGGCGATCCCAACGCCTCGATCCCGACGCCGCAGCCGGTGCATTACCGGCCGATGTTCGGCGCCTTCGGCCGCGCCCGCACGTCGAGCGCCGTCACCTTCGTCAGCGGCGCGGCGCTGGCGCGCGGGCTCGGGCGCGAGCTCGGCCTCGCGCGTCCGCTCGTCGCCGTCGGCAACACGCGCGGCGGCATATCGAAGGCGAGCATGGTGCTGAACGACCGCACGCCCGCGATCGAGGTCGATCCCGAGACCTACGAGGTGCGCGCGGACGGCGAGCTCCTGATCTGCGAGCCGGCGACGGTGCTGCCGATGGCGCAGCGCTATTTCCTGTTCTGACCATGAAGCGGGCGCTGCGCGTCGCACCGGCAGGAAATTGGCCGCGCGAAGCGGCCAAGGGACGGGTGACGCTCGATTTCGACACGCGCCATCGCCGCCGCCTGCGCCTTGCCACGGACGAGGGAGAGTTCTTCCTCCTCGACCTCCCGCGCGCCGTGGCGCTGAACGACGGCGACGGATTGGCGCTCGACGACGGCGGCTGGATCGAGGTATGCGCCAAGGCCGAGCCGCTGCTCGAGGTGACGGCGCCGCCGGAGCTTCTGTGCCGTCTCGCCTGGCACATCGGCAACCGGCACATTCCGGCCGCGATCGAGCGCCATCGCATCCTGATCCGCGACGACCACGTCATGGCCGAGATGCTGTACCGGCTCGGCGCGAACCTGCGCCACGTGCGCGAGCCCTTCGCGCCCGAGGCCGGCGCCTATGCGGACCACGATCATCATGCCGCTCTCAGCGATCACTGAGGCCGGGCTCTACCGGCTGCTGACCTGGCTGTCGCCTGGATATCCGCTTGGCGCCTATAGCTGCAGCCACGGCATCGAGTACGCGGTCGAGGCGGCGATCGTGCGCGACCGCGACGGGCTTGTCGCCTATGTCAGGGCTGCGCTCGAGGAGGGATCGGGGCGCATCGATGCGGCGCTTCTCGGCGCGGCCTGGAGCGCGGTCCATAACGGGCGACGAAGAGCGCCTCGACGAGATCGCGGATCTCGCCGCCGCATGGCGCGGCAGCGCGGAGATGGCGCTCGAAAGCGAAACGCAGGGCCGCGCCTTCCTGTCCACCACGCGCGCCGCATGGCCGCATTCGGGCCTCGATGCTTTTGCCGCGCGCCGCGCCGACGCCGCCGTCGCACTGCCGGTCGCCGTGGCGGTGGCCGCGGCTTGCCATGGCATTTCCCTGCCGCCGACATTGGCGGCGTTCCTCCATGCCTTCGCCGCCAATCTGGTCTCGGCCGGGGTGAGGCTGATCCCGCTCGGCCAGACCGATGGACAGCGGGCATTGGCGGCGTTGGAGCCCGCGGTCGCCGAAGTCACTGCAACGGCGATGACCCTGCCGCTCGACGACATCGCGACTTCGACGCCGCTCATCGACTGGTGCTCCATGCGGCACGAAACCCAATACACTCGGCTCTACCGCTCATGAGCCCGAACCAGCACGGACCCCTGCGGGTCGGTATCGGCGGCCCGGTCGGCTCGGGCAAGACCGCGCTCGTCGATCGCCTCTGCAAGCACATGCGCGCGCGCTTCGAGATCGGCGTCATCACCAACGACATTTATACCAAGGAGGATGCCGAGTTCCTGACCCGCTCGGAGGCGCTGACGCCCGACCGCATCATCGGTGTCGAGACCGGCGGGTGTCCCCACACCGCGATCCGCGAGGATGCGTCGATCAACCTCGCGGCCGTCGAGGACATCTGCCGCAGGTTTCCGCGCCTCGATATCGTCTTCATCGAATCGGGCGGCGACAATCTCGCCGCTACCTTCAGCCCGGAATTGGCCGATCTCACGCTCTACGTGATCGACGTCTCGGCCGGCGACAAGATCCCGCGCAAGGGCGGCCCCGGCATCACGCGCTCCGATCTCCTGGTCATCAACAAGATCGACCTTGCGCCGCTGGTCGGCGCGAGTCTCGAGGTGATGGACCGCGATGCCCGCAGGATGCGCGGCGAACGGCCGTTCCTCTTCACCAATCTCAAGGAGAACCGCGGCGTCGCCGAAATCGCGCGCTTCATACTCGACGAGGGTGGACTGGCCGGATGAGCGACCATGGCGTCCGCGTGAGCAGTCGTACCGAGCGCCGCCGCCGCTAAACGCACCTCCGCCATCGCGAAAACCACCCTGAGTTGATCCCCTGCCGGCACGAGAACGCCGCGTCGTGCCCGTCGCTCCCGATCGGCGGTTCCGGCGCCTCATCATGCGCCGCGACGCAACATTTTGGGACGTTGCGGCGTTCTGGAAGATCGATGCGCCCGCTTGGGACGAAACCCGACACTCCTCACTGGCGAACAAAGGAACGGCACCATGGGCACGATCACGACAAAGGACGGGACGAAGATCTATTTCAACGACTGGGGGACGGGGCGACCCGTGGTCTTCAGCCATGGCTGGCCGCTGAGCGCGGACGCGTTCGAGGACCAGATGTTCTTCCTCGCCTCGCAGGGCTTCCGCTGCATCGCGCATGACCGCCGCGGCCATGGCCGCTCGAGCCAGCCCTGGAACGGCAACGACCTCGATACCTATGCCGACGATCTCGCGGCGCTCGTCAAGGAGCTCGACCTGAAAGACGCGGTTCACGTCGGCCATTCCACGGGCGGCGGCGAAGTCGCGCGCTATATCGGCCGCCACGGCACCGCGCGCGTGGCCGGAGCCGTGCTGATCAGCGCCATACCGCCGCTGATGCTCAAGACGCCGGCCAACCCCGAAGGCACCCCGATCGAGGCGTTCGATCAGCTCCGCGCCGCCGTCAAAGCCGACCGCTCGCAGTTCTGGGAGGACCTCAGTCTGCCGTTCTACGGATACAACAGGGCCGGCGCCAAGGTCTCGCGAGGGTGTGCGCCACTCATTCTGGCTCCAGGGGATGATGGCCGGCTTTCCTGCGTCCTATTTTTGCATCAAGGCGTTTTCCGAAACGGATCTGACCGAAGACCTGCGCAAGTTCGATGTGCCGACGCTGATTCTGCACGGCGACGACGACCAGATCGTTCCGATCGGCGCCGCGGCGATGAAGTCGTCCAAGCTGATCAAGAACGCAAGGCTCAAAGTCTACAAGGGCGCCCCGCATGGCATGTGCACGACCCTCAAGGACGAGGTCAATGCCGATTTGCTGGCGTTCCTGAAGTAGCCGGCGCCCGCCGCTCGCCCAACGTCACCTCAACCGCCACGAGTTGGCACAAGCAGGAGAAATGTCGCATGAACGCCAAGACTGCGCAGACCCGGATCACCGCGCCGCTCAACACGCCTTCCAGTCTCGGCGCCGACGCCGTACGCGACATCTCCGGCGCCCTCAATGCGCTCCTCGCCGACATGTTCGCGCTCTACATGAAGACGAAGAATTTTCATTGGCACGTCTCGGGTCCGCACTTCCGCGACTATCATCTGATGCTCGACGAGCAGTCGGAGCAGATCTTCGCCACACCGACGATATCGCGGAACGCGTGCGCAAACTGGGCGGAACGACACTGCGATCCGTCGGCCACATTGCCCGCCTGCAACGGGTGAGCGACAACGACGCGGAATACGTCACGCCGCTCGACATGCTCGCGGAATTGCGCGAGGACAACGCCCAGATGGCCGTCCGCATGCGCGAGACGCACGGCCTCTGCGACGATCGTGGCGATGTCGCCAGCGCCAGCCTCATCGAAACCTGGATCGACGAGGCCGAAAGGCGAATTTGGTTTCTCTTCGAGGCCAGCCGTCGCGGCAATTCCGGCGAGTGACGCCGGAACATCACGGCGACCTGCTCAATGCCAAGAACTCGCGTTACTACTCCGCTGCGCTCCGGGTCTTGAAGAAGTTCCCAGAGGGGACGCGCACCACGGCGTCCTTCTCGTCGAAGGCAACGCCGAGCGGGTCGCCGCCATTCGCCACGACCTTTATCTGCTCCCTGAGCATGCGGCGCGTCATCGCAATGCCAAGATCGCTGGTGGCGAGATGCTCTTCGGAGTGGAGCGAGATCGCGCCTTGGCCGGCCTGGGCCTCGAAGTCGCCGGGATAGTCCTGGTGTTCCTCGTCAGTCATCATGTGCCAAAGCTTGCCGCCGTGGTAGACGAGCTGAAATGGCGCCTGACCCGGCTTCACCTTGCCGGTGCTGTAGGTGGTGAAATGCGAATCGTCGACCGGCACGATCCAGGCAATGCGTGTCGAGCGAGCATCCACCAGCTCGCGCGTAGCGGGGACTGACATCAGGCTCGGCATCATGAACGAAGAAACGCGATTATATTCGCGGCCATCCTCCATCTGGCGAATGATCGAGTAGCACACACCTTGCTCGGCGCGGAAGAATTCGGCTTTTTCCGGCGGAAGCTGGAATTCGTTGGCGAATTGCGCCCCGCTGAACGTCGAGTGCAGGACCCACACATGGTACGGGTCCATGATGTTGTCGTTCAGATGCAGCCAGCTATAGGGCGCGATCGGCACCGTCTGATCGCCGGTTTGCGCGCCGCCTTGGGTCGGCACGATCGTTTCATCGGCCGCGAGAGCCTCGAGGATATCGTAACGCGGCAGCATCGGCTGCTTCTCGGGCGGGCCCATATAGGCGAAGATCAAGCCATAGCGTTCTGCCACCGGATACCAGGGCTGACGCGCCAAATCCCGACGCCGGCCATGCTCGGGCTCGCACGGCTGGTCGAGGCAGGTCCCGTCGACGCCGAACAGCCAGCCGTGATAGCAACAGCGAAGGCCTTCTTCCTCGACGTGGCCATAGAACAAGGTGGTGCCGCGATGCATGCAGCGCGAATAGAGAAGGCCCGGGCGACCCTTGAGGTCGCGAAACAAGACAAGATCCTCACCGAGGATTCGCACCTTGACTGGCCGCTTGCCCAAATCGCTCGAAATGCCGACCGGCAGCCAGTAGCGACGAAAGAGCTCGCCCATCGGCGTGCCGGCACCGACCCGGACCAGTTCTTCATCAGGATGCTGCTGCGGCCTGCCATAGGCCGATCCGTTTGAATTGCGCGATCGCGCCCCGTCGTTCATCGCCTTCTCCACAGTTGCGGTTCAGGATCGGTGTCCTCGCACCCTACCGTTGCCAGCGTCCGAATGGCTCACGCCGCATCAAACGATAAAAACACGCGCGCCGCCGGTCAACCTTCGCGGGAACCGCGCGATTAAAGCCAAGGTCTGACGTCGGCGCTTTTCGGACTTCTGCCGGACGGCACTCGACTTCAGAAGCCCACCGTTCCCGCTTGTCGATCGAGTTGCGCGCCGTTGGCAGTTGAAGGCGCCTCGCGACGTGATCGTTTCGGCCCCTGCCGCGGCAAGCCATGCGCTTCGCCGAGCCGATCGAAATGCTCGGCAAGACTGGCCGGAATCGTCGTTGCCGCGAGTGTCGTCCGGTGGGAAATCTGGACGACGTTCGTTCCCCATTCGCAATTTCCTTCGACGATCACCGGGCCGTCTTCGGCGATCGCAATGTCCCATCCGATCGATGGCAGCGTCCTGAATTCCTGATGCGCCGCGAGGGCGAGCCGCTTCACCTCGGCCCAGTACGGGAGATTGCGTCCGAGAATGACCGCGCCGGTATCGGGATGGGCGATGAAAGCGCCCGGCCGGGACCTGAACACCGCCGGCCCAAGCCGCCCGTCATCCAGTCCAACCGGCGACGCCAATCCGCCGCTCGCGAAATTGTCCGCCACAAGCGGCCCGCATGCCATCCGGAAGCACGCGATCACCACTTCGATTGCTCCGCGCACGTCCCGACCGGTGACGACGCGGACGGTGCTCAAACCCCGTCCGGACAGCGCTTGCAACTCGTGATGATTGCCGATGCGTGGCTGAAGGATCAAAGGGTGCTCGAACGATAGGGCGCGGAGCGTCGCGTAAAGCTCGTTCAAGGTCATACTGGGCCCGTGATCCCCGCAATAGGAGCCATCGGCGCGGTGCCTCCAAACCTGCGCGCCCTCTCCATGCCACCGGTTGGCAAATTTGGAAAAGAGATCGCACGCCGCAGGGTCGAGCGATGCGCATTTGCGCAGGGTCGTCCCGCGATCGAACTCCGCCAAGATGGGGATGACCGGCAGCCCGGCCCGCGACGCCCGGTCGTGAAAACGCCGCTTGTCGCTCAGGTTGGCGGCGTCGGACGGACCCAGCTCATCGTTGAGCCGCGCAAGGAGCGCCCAAAGCTCGTCGTAATAAAGGTATTCATTTCGCTGCTGCCAGGGCCCCTTCAGGAAGAGCCGGTAGTCGAAATACGAGCGCGGCGAGATTCTGAAGGTCGCGGCGAAGGCCGCGCAGCCCGTCAGCTGTCGCAGCACGCCAATCCCGTAGTCCGACCGCACGGAGCGGTAGTGCAACCTCAATTCGCAAACCGCCTGAAGGATCGGCTGCACGTGCCAATAGATCGGTGCGACGGCACGCTTGGCGGCGCGCTTCAAGCGGCTTTTGCCCGACCTGCCGAACCGAGCCCGCGCCATGTGCCGATGCAGCCTGTGCAAATAGGCGATGGCGGTTTCATCATATTGCACGGGCTTCTCCTCTGGCGGGTCGTCCGGATCGCGCCAGAGCGAGCGCCTGCGTGAGCAGCGAGCGATCGAACACCGAAAGGAGCACGAGGTAGGCTGCGAACCCTGTCGGAACGGTGATGGCAAGCGAAGCGAGCCCGAGCCCCGTCACGAAATGCCGCGCGATCTGGACGGCGACGAACATGCCGGCGCAGGCAAGGGACGGCCTGAGCAAGAGCTCGAATTGCTCCGCTGCGGTGAGGCGCGCGATCCTCGACATCTGATGCACGCTGACCGGCAGGCTGAATGCGAGACGAGCGGCCCAGGCCAACGCCACGATGGTGATGTCGGCTTGTTTCGTCGCAAATGCGCCGATGATGACGGCGCACGCGGTGACGACCGCAGTCACCAGGTTTCGGCGCGGCGCCCCGAGAGCCGTAATGCAGGGAGGAACGAAGGCACGAGTGAATAAGACGGCATTGTAGAGCGCCAAGATCTGGACGATCGGGATTGCCGGTCGCCACTCAGTTCCGAACAGCATGGGGACTGCGTCGCCTGCGACCGCGGCCAACCCGACGAGCGCCGGCGCGACGAAAGCGAAGCTAAAGCGCGACGCAGCGCGGAACGCTCGCCGCAGCGCAGGCCTATCGTCCTGCAATGCCGAGAACATCGGCAGGCCGAGCCGATAAGCGCTCGCGCCGAGGATGCCGGCGACCGGATCGACCAGCTTGGTTGCGAAGTTGAGATATCCGATCGCCTCGGCGCCATGAAACAGGCCGACCAACAGAGGAAAGACGCGGCTGACAACCGACCACAGCAGTTCCTGACCGGCGATGGGCAAACCGAAAGACAGGAACTCGACGCCCGCCTTTGCCGAGAACTGCAGTCCGGGCCGCCGCATGCCGGCGCTCCACGAAAATATCGCCGTACACAACCCGCTGACGAGAGTTCCGGCGACGATGGCCCAGGCGCCGTAGCCCGCTATGGCAAGTGCGATCGCAGCGGCTATGGCCAGCATGCGGCCGGCCGATGCGCGCAGCGCCAAACCCCGGAGTCTGAGCTGGCGTGCGAGCAGAGCCCGCGGGACCACGCTCGCTCCGGTCAAAAGCGCGCCGAGACCGAGGGCACTGATATACGCAGCGAGCTCCGGCTGCTCGTAGAAGCGCGCAATCGGACCCGAGGCGGACCAGCAGCCGAGCGCAGCCGCGCTGCCGATGGCGATCGCCATCCAAAAGGCGGTATCGAGCGCCCGCTGCGTCAGCTCCGGACGCTGAATGACGGCGCCAGTCAGCAACGAGTTCGATCATCAGGTCGCCATACTGGCCGATGGCAAGCGCCAGAGCCGCAACGCCAAATTCCGCAGGCCGCAGGAACCTGCTCAGGACAAGCACCGAGACAACGCCGAGCGCCGCGGCGGATGCGGTCTCGAGCAACGCCCATGGAAGCGACGCCAGAACCTTATCGCGAATCGTCACGTGCCATTCCAACTTAGGAGGCAATGTGGTCGGCACTTCGCGACGGCCGAAGAAATTTCATCCCAACCGGCGGTAGCGCGGGCGCTCGATAAACACCGCTCGACCGTTCTCGTTCCAGACCCGATCGGCCCGCACGGTTCGCCGTTCCAGTCCGGGAACTTTCAAAAGGGAGCAGCGATAGCAACCGCCTCGCGCCAGCCGTCGCCAGAAGAGCCGGCAAGACGTGGTCGCGCGGATGGCAAGGAACGAACATGCGTATGCAGATACCAAGCGCGTTCCATGAAGCGATAAAGCTGCTCGCCTTGCTGCCCGTCAGCGCGCTTGCGCCGATCGAGCAACTATTGCCGCTCGCCCGGACGATCCGGCGCGGAAGACCGCGTCGCAGCGAGCACGGGGGCGCGACCGAAATCGTCATGGCGCATCTTCTCGGCAATCGCATGAGCCCGCGCGACGCCGCGGAACTGTTTCAGCAGTGGCAGAACCGATCGCTCGAGATGGCGATGCAAATCCTCGCCCTGCGGCGTCCAGGCCGCCGCTGGCGACCTCGCATCCGTGTGGATGGTTATGAAAATCTCGCCGCCGCCCTGCGCCGTGGCGCCGGAGCTCTCTTATGGATCAGCGATTTTGTCTATCGTCCCCTCATCGTCCCTCTCGCAATCCGCCAAGCCGGGTTTCGCGGCCCCGTCCACCTCTCGCGGCCCGAGCATGGCTTCTCCGTTTCGCCTTTCGGGGTCCGTTTCCTCAACCCAGTGTGGGTCTCCGTCGAGAACAGGTTCCTGACCGAGCGTGTCGTCATAAAGAACAATGACGCGAGCGCGGCCCTGAACACGCTCCGCGATCGATTGGCGCGCAACGAGATTGTCTCGATAACGGTCGCCGAGACGGGCCGGCGTACGCTCGATGCCAAGTTCCTGCACGGGACACTGCGCGTCGCCAGTGGGCCCATCCATCTCGCCCGCACCTCGGGCGCGCCACTTTTGCCAATATTCGCAGTGCGGAACCCGCACGGCATTTACGAGGTGTCGATCGGGCCGGCGCTGCCGGTCGATGACGTTGCCGACCCGCCCTATGCCACGGCGGTTCTCGCTTATGCCGCGATGCTGGAGCCGTTCGTGCGGAAGTATCCCGACCAGTGGAACGGCTGGATCGCTCTCGGTCGTCTCGGTGGAGAATGCGCCGGCCTTCACCGCGAGCTTCGAATGCGCCAGCGCGATCGCGCAGGACCTGGAGCGCCTCGGTCTCCAGTCTCGGATTCCTCCGCGGGCCGTCCTCGGATACGAGGGGTAGCTCGGCCGGAACTTTTTGCCGGTTTCTGCGATAACGCGCGAGGGATCAGTCGGCGGCACATTTGAACGACGAACTGAACGGCGACACGCAGCCTAGTTCCGAGCCCGGCGTCACCGCGCCTGCCGCGGGCGATTGTCGGCGTCGGCCTGCGCAGGCGCCTCCAGCTCCTTGCCGAACGGCAGGAGCTTTATCGACGGATTTCCGATCCCGGGCAGATCGCGCGGCTCCAGCTCGAGGCATTCAATTCGGTCTGGCGCTCGGCGACGCGACGCTTCCGCTTCTACGCGGAGTGGCGGCGGCAGCACGGCCTCGAGGATCAGCTTGCCGATTTGGCGGAGCTTCGGCGGTTCCCGATCCTGCGCAAATGGGACATCGAGGAGAACTTCAAGACAATCGCCGAAGACGCGCGCCCCTGCCGCCTTGTCCGGACTGGCGGAAGCACGGGCCCATCGGCCCAGTTTCCGCGCGGGCAGGAGGATTACGCGTTCCTTCATTCGAACATGTATCTCGGACGGTCCTGGGCCGGTATCGCGCCCTGGCGACAACATCATGCTCATCTGGGGCCACGATCATCTCTACGGATTTGGCATGAAGGGCCGCCTCAACCGCGCCAAGCGACATTTGATGGACCGGCTGATCGGCACCGAACGTCTGAGCGTCTATCATCTCGACGACGACTCGGTGGCAACGTATTTCGAGAGGATTCGGGCGCGTCCCGGCGCCGTGGTCGTCGGCTATGTGTCTGCCATTCGCAAGCTGCTCGATTTCGTCGAGCGGTCCGGCATCGATGGCCGCGATGCACGCGTTCGCTCGGTCATTTTCTGTTCGGAGACCGTGTTTGCCAGCGACCTCAACCGCGTGCGCTCGCTCCTGGGCGCCGTCCCGCTGATCGAATACGGGATGGGAGAAGTCGGCGTCATGGCCTACTCGAGCCCGGAGACGAGTGCGCTGACCTTCTTCTGGGACGCTTTCCACAGCCACGTCGCCAACGCGCGCGAGCTCGTCATCACGACGTTGCAGCCGTTTCGCTTTCCGCTTGTCAACTTTGGCACCGGGGATCGCGTGCATCTCCTAGCGGATGGCAATTCTCTGCCTTTCCGCTGCGCACGCGTCGCCGGGCGGACACGAGCCTTGTTGGCGCTGACGCTGCGCGACGGAAGCATATGCGAAGTGCACAGCGAATTGATCGAGGACTGCCTCGATCTCGTTCCGGAAGTGCGATCCTATTTCATACGGCAGAAAGGACAGCAGATCGACGTTGCGGTGCGCACGATTCGCGATCACGACACGGAGGCGATACGCCGCCGCTTTCTCGATTTGATCGCGCGCCAATGCGGCGCGCTCGACGAGCGAAGACTGACCTTCTCTCACTTGGCCCGCGAGCCCTACACCGTGGCGGGAAAACGCCAGTACGTCGTCCGAGAATGAATGCGCGGCGCGTGGCCTTTGATTCGCGGGCATGTC
>CAWDPP010000010.1:0-49294 GCA_963804235.1 uncultured Alphaproteobacteria bacterium | reverse complement strand
AGCGCCGGCATGACGTGGCGGCCGAACAGCTCGATCGAGCGCAGCGCCTCATCGCGCGTCATGTCGCCGAACGCGAATTGGCCGACGCAGTAGTTGGCGCCGCTCTCGGTGAGCTCTGCGCCTTGAGCTCCGCCGCCACCGTCGCGGGCGATCCTGCGATGCCGCGACCGCCGTTGCGGATCGCATCGAAATCGGTCGGGCGCGGATTGCGCGTCGCATAGCCGAACGTGCGCGGCAGGTGCGTCAGGCTCTGCTGCCACTTGGGATATGCGCGCCGCGCCAGCGCCAGTGCCGTTCGTCGTCCTCGGCGATGACGATGAAGCGCGCGAGGCCCATCAGCCTGCTGCAGCGCCTCCGGCCGCGCGGGCCGCGTCCATGATGGCGCGCGCCGCATCGACCGGATGCGCGGTGATGAAGCTGAAGCCCGCGTGCGCGGCGCGCTCGGCGCCTTCGGCAGATCTCGACGCCGACCCAGATCGGCGGATGCGGCTGCTGCAAGGGCCGCAGCTCCATCGGCGCGTCGTGGAATTGCCAGTGCTCGCCGGCGAAATCGAGCCGCTCCGTGGTGAGCGCCGCGCGCAGCGCGGCGAGCGCCTCGGCGAAGAGGGGCGCGCGCGCGTCGGGCTCGACGCCATAGAATCCGACCTCGACCGGCGACACGCCGCGCCCGACGCCAAGCTCGAAGCGGCCGCGGCTCATGTGGTCGAGCATGCAGATCTCTTCGGCGAGCCTGAGCGGGTGATAAGCGGCAGGAGATAGACCAACGGCCCGAAGCGCAGCCGCTTGGTGCGCTGCGCCACCGCGGAAAGGAAGACGCTGGGCGAGGGCGCCATGCCGAGCGGCGTCGAATGATGCTCGGCGATGTGATAGGAGCGAAAGCCCAAGCGGTCATAGGCTTCAACGAGCGCGAGCCGCATCTCGTAGAATTGCTCGAGCGGCAGCCCGTTGCGGTCGACGTGATCGAAGATGCCGAATTCCATGTCAGATCTTCGCATCGGGCGAGGGCAGGCCGAGCGCGACCGCGCCGTAATACGAGCCCTGGATGTCCCAGGTCATTCCGAAATGGTGAACACGCGCGCATGTCGCGCCGCAGCCGCGCTGCACCGGATGGTCGTTCATGAGGCCTTGCGCGCCGACGATCGGAAAGAGCCGCTCGACCGCGCGCAGGCATAGCTGCCCGGCGAAGCTCATGTCGCGGCGATAGCGCAAGCGGTCGAGCAGCGTGAATTCCGCGCCGGCCTCGGCCTTGGCCACGATCTCGTCGCGGTCCTTGAAGACGAGGCCGTACGCTGCGTCGATCTCGGCCAAGGCTTCGGCGACGCGGAGCTGGATGCTCTGATAGTGCGCCACCTGCGCGCCGGCGCGGCTCACCTGCGCCGCGAGCCCGTCGATCACGCTCGCGCCGACGCCCTGCGCGATGCCGAGCGCGGAGCCGACGATGTTGAACGTGAAGCACGAAAGCAGCGGCAGGCGGTAGAGGTAATGCGGGTTGACCGCGCTGCCCGGCGTCGGCCCGCCCCTCAGCCCTTCGAGGTCGAGCAGGCGATGCTCGGCCACGAACACGTTCTCGACGACGATGTCGTTGCTGCCCGTGCCGGCAAGCCCGACCGAATGCCACACATCGTCGATGCGGCACTCCGAGAGTTTGAGTAGCGCGAAATAGGCTTTGGGCGGGATCGGCAGCACGACCACGACCCATTGGCAATGATCGACGCCGCTCGAGAATTTCCACCGGCCGGAGACGCGGTATCCGCCCTGCTGGCGCTCGGCCTTGGCGCCCACCGGCATGAACGAGCTCGCGATCGTCGCGTTGCGATCGGCGCCCCAGATCTCGTCCTGCGCCTCTTTCGGGAACATGCCGGCGAGCCACGCGTGGCAGGAGATGATGCACGCGACCCACCCGGCCGAGCCGCACGCGCGGCTCAATTCCGCGCCCAATTCCGTCTGCGTCCCGAACGGAAGCTCATAGCCGCCGTAACGCTTGGGCTGCATGATCTTGTAGAAACCGGCCGCCGCGAAAGCGCGGTTCAGATCGTCCGGCAGGCGGCGCAATTTCTCGGTCTCGTCCGCCCGCGCGCGCAGCTCCGGCAGCAGGGCGCGCGCACGCGCGATGATCTCGCCCGCGCTCGGGCGCTCGCTCGATCCTTCCATGCGCGCGACGATAGCACAGTCTTGACCCCGCGCGCCGCCGGGTGGTCTCATCCGCGCGAGATTTACGCGAGCGAGGCGGGACATGGCGAAGCATGAAGCGCGGTTCGTCGGCATCGACAGCGTCGTGTTCGGCGCGGCCGATCTCGCGCTGCCGCGGCGGCTCTTTTCCGAGTGGGGCCTGAAGAAGGTGAAGGACGGCAAGACGCTGACCTTCGCCACCGAAATCGGCTCCGAGATCGTGGTGCGGCCGAGCGACGCGAAGGATCTCCCGCCGAAACTGTCGGGCGGTTCGGAATTCCGCGAGGTGATCTGGGGCGTGACCACGCAGAAAGAATTGGACCGGCTCGGCGACGAGCTCGCGCGCGACCGCACGGTGCGCGCCGGCAGCGACGGCACGCTCCACACGCACGACGATTGCGGCATCAATGTCGGATTCCGCGTGTGGCGCCACGGCAAGGAGCCGGCGCGCTCGACCTTGCCCTTGAACGTGCCCGGTGCGCGCGGCCGGGTCGATGCGCCCTCGCCGATGTACGAGCGCGCGCGCCCGTTCCGCATGGGCCATATCGTCTTCGCCGTGCCCGACGTGCGCGCCGGCGAGGCGTTCTACGTGAAGCGCCTGGGCTTCTGGCTCAGCGACCGCTACGCCGGCGGCGCCGCCGTCTTCCTGCGCTATGCCGCGCGCGCCGACCACCACAACCTCTTCCTGCTGAAGCGGCCGGGCGGCACGACCGACCTGCATCACGTCGCGTTCGAGGTGCACGACATCCACGAGGTGTTCGGCGGCGGCATGCATTTCTCGCAGTGCGGCTGGGAGACGGCGGTGGGGCCGGGGCGCCACCCGATCAGCTCGGCCTATTTCTGGTATTTCAATAATCCCTTGGGCGGCACGATCGAGTATTTCTCCAATCCCGATTTCGTCACCGAGGCGTGGAAGCCGTCGAACTTCCGCACCAACCGCTTCTCCGAGTGGCACCTGATGGAAGGTCTGCATCGGCCCGAGGATGCGCCCGACCGGCCGTCGTTGCGCGCCGCGCGCGCGATGAACTGACGGATAGGAGGAAGGAAAAATGCGGCTCGTCTCCTATCACACGCGCGACCACGCCGGCGTCGGAGTCATGGTCGATGATGTGCGCTTCGTCTCGCTCCGGCGCGCGGCGCCCGATCTGCCATCCTCGCTGAAGGCGATCCTCGAATTGGGCCCCGCCGCGCTCAAGGGGATCGAGGCGGCGGCGAAAGGGCGCGACCCCGATTTCCGTTTCGACCAGGTGACGCTCGACCCGGTCATTCCCGAGCCGCACGCGACCTGGGCCTTGGCGCTGAACTTCAAGGCGCATATCGAGGAGACCGGCCTCACCACCTCGAAGGACTATCCGCAGATCTTCATGCGCATGCCGTGCTCGGTGGTGGGACATTTGGAGCCGCTGTGGTGCCCCGATCCGCGCGTCGCCGAGACCTTCGACTACGAGGGCGAGCTCGCGGTGGTGATCGGCACGCCCGGCCGGCATATTCCCGTCAAGGGCGCGCTGCGCCACGTCGCGGGATATGCCTGCTACAACGAAGGCTCGGTGCGCGAATTCCAGGGCCACAACCGGCAATTCGGCCTCGGCAAGAATTTCGAGCGCTCGGGCTCGTTCGGGCCGTGGCTGATGACGGCGGACGAATTCGGGCTGCCGCCATCGCACACCGTCATCACGCGACTTGAACGGCGTCGAGAAGCAGAAATCACAGCTCGACGACATGCTGTTCTCGGTCGAGCAGGTGATCCACTACCTCTCGACCGGATACCTGTTGCGCGCCGGCGACGTGATCGTGATGGGCACGCCCGGCGCGCTCCATCCGCCCGCGGGCTACCAGCCGACGCCGTGGGATTCAAAGCGCATCCCCGGCCGCACCCGCATGAAGCCCGGCGACCTGTGCGAGGTCGAGATGACCGGCCTCGGGACCTTGCGCAACCCCATCGTCGCCGACCCGACGCGGGTGGAGTAGGGCGACGGCGAGGACGCCCGTCACTTAAGCTTCGCGGCGCCAGGTAACGACGCCGTAGCCTTTGCCCGATATGGCCGGATGGGTCTGAAGGCCTGAGCGGAGAGAAAGGATATCGCTGTCGAGCTTGAAGAAGCGGATCTGCTCGGTGCCGACCCACGCCGGATGCCACGCGAGATCGACCGTGATCACCATCTTGTTGCCGTCCTCGATCCGAAACGGGCCGGAATAGGCCATCATCGATTGCAGCAGTGCGGCCGCGTCCGCCGGCTCCTTGGGGGCCGTGCGGCCGCTTCCGGTCAAGACCGTGATCATGCGGCGGTTCGCGGTGAAGACGATGCGCCCCTCGGGATGGGGGCCGAGCAGATCGAAGTGCTCTCCCGTGTCCTCGCGCTCGAATTCGACGGTCAGCAGTTTCCATGTGCCAACGACCGCGGCGCCGTCACTGGCGGAATTGCTTGTCACCCTCTCTTCCCCCCATGCGCTTTCTTAGACCCCCACATATCTCCGGATATCGGCGTAGTTGGCGATGAGCGCCGCGCTCGTGCCGCTCCAGCGCACACGGCCGCGCTCGATCACGTAGTGCCGGTCGGCGAGCCGCGTCAGCGCCTTCAGGTTCTTGTCGATCAGCAGGATCGACTGCCCCGCCGCCTTGAGCTGGCACGAGGACGCGCCAGATCTCGTGCCGGATGAGCGGCGCCAATCCTTCCGTCGCCTCGTCGAGGATCAGGAGCTCGGGATTGGTCATGAGCGCGCGCGCGATCGCCAGCATCTGCTGCTCGCCGCCCGAGAGATGCACGCCCAACTGGTTCCTGCGCTCGGGCAGCCACGGAAAGAGCTGCTGCCACGCTGTCGACGGTCCAGCGCGCGCGCGCCGCCGCCGCCGCCGCTCGTCCCGGCGAGGCGGTGGCGGTCAGGTTCTCCATGACGGTGAGGTCGGAGAAGATTCTGCCGCCCCTCGGGCACGAGGCCGAGCCCGCGCCGCGCGATGCGATAGGGCGCAAGTCCGCGCAGCTCGTGGTCCTCGAACGTGATCCGGCCGGCGAAGGGCGGCGTCATGCCCATGATCGAGCGCACCGTCGTGGTCTTGCCCATGCCGTTGCGGCCCGAACAGCGTCACGACCTCGCCGCGCCGCACCTCGAACTCGATGCCGAACAGCACCTGGCTCTGGCCATAGCGCGTCTCGAGCGCCTCAACCTTGAGCATCGTCCCGTCCTCGCCGAGATAGGCCTCGCGCACGTGCGGGATCGTTGCGGATCTCCTCGGCCGCTGCCCGAGGCGATGATGCGGCCGGCGACCAGCACCGAGATGCGGTCGGCGAGCGAGAACACCACGTCCATGTCGTGCTCGATGAGCAGCATGCTGTACTGGCCCTTGAGCCGCGCGAGGAGCTGCCAGCATCGCCTGCGATTCCTCGATGCCGAGCCCCGCCATCGGCTCGTCGAGCAGGAGGAGGCGAGGCTCGGTCGCAAGCGCCATGGCGAGCTCGAGCTGGCGGTGCTCGCCATGCGCCATGCCGGCGGCGATGGCGCCGGCGCGCGCTGCCGAGGCCGAGCTCGCCAAGCCGCTGCCGCGCCGGACGGCGCAGCCGCGCGATCCGCTCGGCCGCGTGCCAGAAGCGGAAACTGTGCGGCTCGGTCGCCTGGACCGCGAGCGCGACGTTGCCCTGCGCGGTGAAGCTGCGGAAGATGCTGGTGATCTGGAACGAGCGCGCGAGCCCGAGTCGCGCGCGCGCCGGCGGTCGCAAGCGCGGTGATGTCGCGGCCGTCGAAGCGAATCGCGCCCGCGTCGGGCGCGATCTCGCCGGTGATCTGGCCGATCGAGGTGGTCTTGCCGGCGCCGTTGGGGCCGATCAGCGCGTGGACCTCGCCGCGCCCCACCTCAGCGAGACGTCGTCGGACGCGCGGAGCGCGCCGAAGCTCTTGCTCAGGTGGACCGCCTCGATGAGCGCAGCGCTCACTGCCCGCCCCCGCCTTCGGAGCCCGATGCCGCCGGGATCGCGTCGCCGGCAAGGTCCGGCGGCGCTTGCGGCGCCTCCTGGGCGCCGAAGGCGCGCACCAGAAAGCCCCACACGCCCTCCTTCACGAACAGCACGCGCGCGACGAGGAGCGGCCCGAAGAAGATCATCCAATGGTCGGTGTAGTCCGACAGCACCTGCTGGAAGACGAGATAGATCGCGGCGCCGAACACCGGGCCGATCGAGCGTCCCGGCCGAGCCCAGGATGACCATCGCCAGGAACTGGCCCGACACCTGCGAGCGACAGGATCGCCGGGCTGACGAAGCGCGCGTGGTTGGCCATGAGCGCGCCGGCCAGCCCGGCGATCGCGCCGGCGATGACGAAGAGCGGCGAGCTTGTAGCGGAACGGCGGGATGCCGATCGCGGCGAGGCGCCGCTCGTTGTCGCGCCGGCCGCGGATCACCATGCCGAATTGCGAATGCACCAGGCGCGAGCGTCAGCACCAGCACGAGCACGAGAAGCGCCAGCATCACGTAATAGAAGATCACGTGGTTGGCGAGGCTGCATGCCGGCGAACGTGTTGCGCCGCGGCATGGTGAAGCCGTTGTCGCCGCCATAGTGGCGCAGCGCCTGGGCGATGTAGTAGATCATCTGCGCCGAAGGCGAGCGTCACCATGATGAACTGGAAGCCTTGCGTGCGCAGCGACAAGCGCGCCGATGACGAGCGCGAACACCATCGCAGCGAGGATCGCCAGCGGCCACACGATGAGCGCGTCGTGGACAGCCTGCGACGGTCAGCATGCCCGTCGCATAGGCGCCGACGCCGAAGAACGCGGCCTGGCCGAACGTGACCATCCCGCCATAGCCGAGCAGCAGATCGCACGACAGGCCGCCATGCCGTACATCGCGATCTGCGTGGCAAAGCGCGTGTAGTAGATGTCGCCCGAGAGCGGCACCGCCAGCGCCGCCGCCAGCAGCACGAGATGAAGGAGCGTGCGGCGCGAGAGGCTCATCTCAGCCCCGGTGCGCCGCGAAGAGGCCGGTGCGGCTGAAGATCAGCACGATCGCCATCAGCACGTAGATCGGCCATGCCGACGACGGCCGTGCCCGCGGTCAAGCCGACGATCTGCGGCAGCAGCACGCGCGAGAACGTGTCGAAGATGCCGATGATGAGCGCGCCCGCGAGCGCGCCGCTGATCGAGCCCGATGCCGCCGATGACGATGCACCACCAGGGTCAGGATCAGGATCGGATCGCCCATCCCGGTCTCGACCGAGAGGAGCGGCCCGGTCAGCATCCCGGCGAAGCCCGCGAAGCGCCGCGCCCAATCCGAACACGGCGGTGTAGAGGAAGCCGATATTGACGCCCAGCGCCTCGACCATCTCGCGCTTGTCGGAGCCGGCGCGGATGAGCGCGCCCAGGCGCGTGTGCACCATCACGACATAGAGGATCGCGCCGCACACGAGCGCCGCCCCGGTGATGGCGAGGCGATAGACCGGGTAGTGCACGCCCGGAAAGATCTCGATCGAGCCGTCGAGCACGGCGGGAATGGCGACGTTCAACGGCAATCGGCCCCAGATCACCACCACCGCCTCGTTGAAGAACATGGTGAGGCCGAATGTCGCGAGCACCTGGTCGAGATGGCCGCGGCTGTAGAGCGGCCGCAGCACCAGCACCTCCATCGCCGCGCCCACCGCGACGACGCCCGCGAGCGCGAGCGGCACGGCGAGCCAGTAGGACCCGGTCGCGCCATAGCAGGCGACGAGCAGGTATCCGCCCACCATGAAGAGCGAGCCGTGCGCCAGGTTGATGACGCGCATGATGCCGAAGACGAGCGTCACGCCGACCGCCATCAGGAACAGCATCAGCCCGAACTGCACGCCGTTGAAGAGCTGCTCGATGAACAGCGCCGCCGTCATGGCGCGTGCGCCCTGTGCCTCATGCGTTCCTCCCGATCGCCGGCGTTTTGCCGCCCGAGACTACAGACGCCCTTGCGCGCCAGCAATCGCGATCGCCTACTCGATCACCTCGTCGGCGCCGGTGAGAAGCAGAGCGGGCACTTCGATGCCGATCGCCTTCGCGGCCTTCAGGTTGATCACCATCTCGAATTTACGCGGTGATTGGACCGGAAGATCGGCAGGGCGCTTCGCTCCCCTCAGGATTTGATCGATGTAGCCAGCGGCCTGCCGGAAGAGATCGGGCTGATCCACGCCATAGGAGATGAGGCCGCCAGCGGCGGCGAAGTACCGGAACGGATAGACGGCCGGCAAACGATAGTGCCCAGCCAATTCGATAATGAGCGCGCGATGCACCGCTAGGGTGGCGCTCGGCGGCACGATCAACGCGCCGTTCGGCTGTTGCGCCATCGCGGCAAGCGCACTCTTGATGTCGTTCTCATCGCGAACCGGCGCGTCTGCGGTCGCGATTTCGAACAAGGGCGCGGCAGCTTTGATCGTCTGGAAATATCCGATCGTGGCAGGCATTTCCCTTCGGATCGCCGAGAATCGCGGCGCGCACAACGTCGGGCGCAATCTGTTTGAGGAGCTGCACCCACTTGCTTCCCATTGCAAAGTCGGACTGCAGGAAGCCGGTGACATTGGCGCCCGGGTGGGTGAGGCTGGCGACCAGGCCCTCTGCGACGGGATCGAGGCCGAGCGCGAATACGATCGGTATCGAACGCGTTTCGCGCTGGAGCGCGATGGCGCCGGGGTCGATCGCGGCCAAGAGGGCATCGGGCGCCGACGCGACGAGCTCCTTCGCGATGGGCGCGAAGGCGGCGCCGCCGCCCGGGACATAGCGAAAATCGTACTGCACCGTTTTGCCGTCGATCCAGCCGGCATCTGCCATCCCCGCGGCGAGCCCTGCGAGATTGCGCGCTTGGCCGGGATCGTCCGGCGCGAGGCCGAGCAGCGCGCCTACCCGTGCCGGCGACGTCACGCGTTGCTGCGCCAGGGCCGCGAACGGGGGCGCCGCCGCGATGCCGCCAAGCGCGGCCACAACATCGCGCCGCCTCATGTGCTCGCCCCCCGTGCGACTTGCGCAAGTTTATGCCGTTCCGCACGCCCCGGCCATCTTGACACGGGCGGCGGCGCGTCGTACGTAACTTGCGTATTGCCGCTGGCGAGGCCCGCACCCTGCGGCGCGGGGCGCATGACCCGAACGAAGCCGGCTCAAGTAGTGGCGCGGCGTAAATGACGGAACGAGCCCCACCGGGGGCAGGTTCTGGCCGGCGGCGTTTCGGGCGCCAGATGTAAATGAAAGAGCCGGGAAAGCGATTGATGGAGGCTGGAATATGCATGTTAAAAGGGTTATTTCGCAGTCCTGTCAAGCGCTTGCGCCGAAAAGCCGGGATCGCGCCTGCGCTCCGCATGGGCATGGATGGGCACCGCGGGCAGACGCGCGGGTCAGGGCCTCGTTCGCCGGGGATGACAGGCCGAAATGCGCGGCATAGAACGGAGCGAAACGGGAGGACGGGCTTGGCCCAGGAGTTGAGAACGGTCGCGGGCGTACGGCTCGAATGGATCGAGCGCGGCGAGGGTGCCCCGATCCTCTTCCTCCATCCCGGCATCGGCATCGCGCCCGACGCCCCGGTGCTCGACCTGCTTGCCGCCAAGGCGCGAATCATCGCGCCGTCCCATCCGGGCTTCGGCCGCTCCGAGCAGCCGAAGGACTTCACCACGATCGACGACCTCGCCTATTTCTATCTCGACCTGATGGACGAGTTGCGGCTCGAGCACGTGACGCTCGTCGGCGTCTCGTTCGGCGCCTGGATCGCGGCCGAGATCGCCGTCAAATCCTGCGCGCGGATTTCCCGCCTCGTGCTCGCCGACGCGCTCGGCATCAAGGTGGGCGCGCGCGATCAGCGCGACATCGCCGACATGTTCGCCATGAGCGAGGCGGATTTTCTGGCGCATGCCTATGCCAATCCCGAGATCGTGCAAGCGCGACTACAAAGCCATGTCCGAGGCCGACCTCCTGCCGATCGCGCGCTCGCGCGAGGCATTGGCGCGCTATGGCTGGCAGCCCTACATGCACGATCCCAAGCTGAAGCAGCGCCTCCATCGCATCCGCGTGCCCACGCTCGTGCTGTGGGGCGAGGCCGATCGCATCGTCGCGCCCTCCTACGGCCAGGCCTATGCCGCGGCACTGCCGTCCGCGCGCTTCGAGCTTCTGGCGCGCGCCGGGCATTTCCCGCATTTGGAAGCGCCCGACCGATTTGCCGCCTCAGTCCTCGCCTTCAGGGAGACCGCGCCATGAAAGTCTTCCACTTCACCGAGCAGGCCTATCCCGAGGCCTGGGACAAGCACCAGGGCTCGCTCCGCGTCGTGCTGCCGAACCGCATCCTCGATCCCAAGATCGCGGCCGACCGGTTCCACCGCTATTACGACGAATGGCAGCTCGCCGACGAGCTCGGCTACGACATCATGGTCAACGAGCATCACTCGACCGCGACCTGCATGGCCTCGACCGTGATCGTGACCTTGTCGGTGCTGGCGCGCGAGACCAAGCGCGCGCGCCTTCTCGTCCTCGGCTATCCGATCGGGCACCGGCCCGATCCGCTGCGCTGCGCCGAAGAGCTTTCGACCATCGACGTGGTCTCGCGCGGGCGGCTCGAGATGGGCTTCGTCAAGGGCGTGCCCTACGAGATCCCGGTCGCCAACACCAATCCGGTCTTCATCATGGAGCGCTTCTGGGAGGCGCACGACTTCATCATCAAGGCGATGACGAGCCACGACGAGCCGTTCAACTGGGAGGGCCAGTTCTTCCACTACCGCCACGTCAACATCTGGCCGCGCCCCTATCAGCAGCCGCACCCGCCGGTGTGGAGCACGACGTCGAGCCGCACCAATGCGCGCGTGCTCGGCCAGAAAGGCTACGTCATGGCGACGCTCGGCAGCGGCTATGCCACGCGCGCGCTCTACGACGCCTATCGCGAAGGCTGGCACGCGGCCGGCCGCAAGGAGCCGCCGCCGCCCGACCGCTTCGCCTATCTGGCGCTCGTCGGCATCGCCGCGACCGAGGAGGAAGCGCGACGGCGCGCCGAGCTGGTGGCGGGATATCCGCGCACCTCGGCGATCGTGGCGCCGCAGTTCCGCAACCCGCCCGGCTTCATCTCGGCCGAGGACAACGCGCGGCTCCTGCAAGGCAAGACGCCGCCGCGCAGCTTCACCAAGGACGGCCGCGTCGTGCAGATGGCGACCGCCTCGGTGCAGGAGCTGATCGACGCCGCGGTCATGTTCTGCGGCACGCCCGACCAGGTCTATCGCCAGATCGCCGATTTCACCGAGCATTGCGGCGGGCTCGGCAATCTCCTGATGATGGGCCAGGCCGGCCACCTCGCGCACGACGACACGGTCGACAGCCTCAGCCTCTTCGCCAAGGAAGTGATGCCGCGCTTGAAGGAGCTGAAGCAGCCGGTCGCGGCCGCCGCGGCGGCGGAGTGAGACTGAGCGCAAGCGCATGATCCTCGGCTTCGACCATGTGCAGCTTGCCATGCCGCCGGGCGGCGAGGCCAAGGCGCGCGCGTTCTATGGCGGCGTCCTGGGCTTCGACGAGGTGGTGAAGCCGCCGGATCTGGCGGCGCGCGGCGGCGTGTGGTTCAAGGCGGGCGGCCTCAACCTCCATCTCGGCGTCGAGGCGGATTTCCGCCCGGCGCGGAAGGCGCATCCGGCGCTCCTCGTCGCAGGTCTCGCGGACTACGCGGCGCGCGCGCGTGCGGCCGGCTGCCGCATCGTCGACGACGATCCGCTCGAGGGGTATCTCCGCATCTTCCTCGACGACCCGTTCGGCAACCGGCTCGAGCTCATGGAGAAGCGCGCGCAATGAAAAGCCCCTCCCCGCCTGGCGGGGAGGGGCCCGAAAGTGCGTCCGCTATTGCGGTATGACGATTTCGACGCGCCGGTTCTGCGGCTCGCGCACGCCGTCCGGCGTCGGCACGCGCAGGTCTTCCTTGCCCTTCCACGCCACGTCCATGGCGCTGTCCGGCACGCCGTGCGCGGCGAGGTAGTTGTGCACGGCGACGGCGCGGCGCTGCGACAGGCCGAGATTGTAGCGCTGCGTGCCGACCGTGTCGGTGAAGCCGGTGAGCTCGATGCGCACCGGGTGGTTCTGCTTGAAGGCCGTGGCGGCGGCGTCGAGCACCTGCTGGCCGGCCGCGGTGATCGTCGACTTGTCGAAGTCGAAGAACACGATGAAGAACTGTCCCGGCGGGACGGTGGCGGCGGGCGCCGGCGCGGGCGCTGGCATCGGCGCGGGCGCGGCGGCCGGCTGCACGGGCGGCGGCGGCGGCGGCGGCGCGCCGAACGAATAGGTCAGCGTCAGCAGGATGCTGTGATCCTGGGCGTTGCTGGTCGCGACCGCGCAGTTGTTGACGGTGTGGAAGCGCGGATTGAAGCCGTTGAGGAAGCGGTACTCGAGGCCCACGCCCCAATTCGGCGTGAGGTCGTACTTGACCCCCGCGATGGCCTGGGCGGCAGGCACCGTGTCGCGGTCGCTGACGACGGTCACGCCCGACAACGAGACGCCGCTGAGGTGCATGCTCTCGAGCACCGACACCCGCGCCGATATAGGGCTTCAGCCCCCAGAAATTGTACGGCAGGTCGAAGATGCCGTTGACCATGCCGGCGATGCTGTCGACGCTGCCGCCGGCGGAGCCGGGCGCCAAGCCGGTGACGCTGAGCGATTTGACGTCGTTGTCGCGATAGTCGAGGTTGAGTTCGACCCGGAAATTGCCGAGCGGGGTCGGTGCCACGACATAACCGATCGCGCCGCCGACGATGTAGCCCTCCTTGAAGCTGATCGAGCCCGGACCGGCCGGAGGGTTGCCGCTGAAGGAGAAGCCGTCGGCGTGGTTCCAGCCGCCCTCCGCCGCGGAGATAGAAGCTGCCGGGGCCGCCGGGGGCGCCGCTCATTTGCGCCTGGCTCGCCGCACCCACGACGCTCAGTGCCAGGGCCAGGGACGCAGCACGCCAAAATTTCATTGAAGTCTCTCCGAATCGATGCGAACGCCGGTATGAACGCTCTGCGTTAATAATCCCGGGCGCCGTTCGGGGGCAAGGCAAGTTCTTGTTTTTGACGACCATTGCCGTGAGGTGTTGCAATCTTGCCGCGTTGTCCGAAAGAGCGGGGTGGATCGCCCGATCGTCAGCTTCCTGTGCCCGGCCGGATCGTACGCTCCGACCGTTCGAATTGCGCTAATCCGTGTCCCAGAACAGGGTCGCCAGCGTCGCGAGCGCGATGACCGCGGCCGCGGCGGTGGCGACGCAGCCGGGCCAGCCGGCCAGCGCGAAGGCATAGCCGGGCACGATCGCGCCCAAGGCGCCGCCGAGATAGTAGAACGTGACGTAAAGCCCGACCGCGGACGACCGGCCCTGGAGCGCCGTCACCGCGACGTAGCTCGTGGCGCAGCTCTGGCACAGGAACCCGCACGTCACGCAGAGCGCGAGGCCGAGGAGGATCATGACGATGCTCGGCGCGAGCGTCATGGCAAGGCCCGCGAGCCACACCGCCGTCGCCGCCGCGACCAGCCGGCTGCGCCCCAGGCGCGCGACGAGCCGGCCGGTCAAGGGCGTCGCCACCACGCCCACGAGATAGACGACGAAGATCGTGCCGAGCGCGCCGGTCGAGAACGAGAAGGGCGGCGCCGCCAGCACGAAATTGATGTAGGTGAAGATGCCGACGAACGAGAACAGCACGCCGAACCCGACCGCATACGTGGCGATGAGGCGCGGCGAGCGCAGATGCGCCGCCATGAAGCGCAAGGACGGCGCGAGCCCGCCGCTTTTCGTGAAGCGCCGCTCGCGCGGCATCAAGAGCGCGCTGCCGATGGCGCAGGCGAGCGTCACCACGGCCAGCCCCCAGAACGCGGCGCGCCAGCCGAAGCTTTGCGCCAGAAGCCCGCTGAGGAACCGGCTCAGGAAGCCGCCGACGCCGCTCGCCGCGACATAGAGGCCGGTCATCGCCGTCGCCTCGCCCGGGAACTCCTCGCCGACATAGGCGACCGTGACCGCGAAGATGGGCGGCAGCAGCAAGCCTTGCACGAAGCGCCAGAAGACGAGGGCGCCGAGCGTCTGGGCGAACCCCGCCATCGCCGTCGGCACGACGAGCGCGAACATCGCCGCGACGATGATGCGCTTCCTGCCGATCGCGTCGGCGGCGAGGCCGCTGAACGGCGCCGTGAGCGCCACCGCGAGCGTCGCCGCGCTGACCGTGCGGCTCACCTCGGTCACGGTCGCGTGGAACTCGTGCGTCAGGAGCGGCAGCAGCGCCTGCGTCACGTAGAGCTCGATGAAGGCGCCGATCGCGGCAAGCACCACGCCGAGCGCACGCTTGTCGACCGGCATCGCCGCAGTCTATCGGCCTCGGCCGTGCTTTTCACCGGCGCGCGCGTGGCCTAGAAGAAGCCTCGTGGCGGATCAGAAGCGCCCCTTGAGCTATCGCGCTGCCGGCGTCGACATCGACGCGGGCAACGCGCTCGTCGCGGCGCTGAAGCCGCTGGCGAAGGCGACGGCGCGGGCCGGCTCCGACGCCGGACTGGGCGGCTTCGGCGCGCTCTTCGATCTGAAGGCGGCGGGCTACCGCGATCCCATCCTCGTCGTCACCACCGACGGCGTCGGCACCAAGCTCAAGATCGCGATCGAGGCGGGGCGCCACGACACGGTGGGCATCGATCTCGTGGCGATGTGCGTCAACGACCTCGTCGTGCAGGGCGCCGAGCCGCTCCTGTTCCTCGATTATTTCGCGACCGGCCGGCTCGACGTGGCGCAGGCGAAAAGCGTGATCGCCGGCATCGCATCGGCCTGCCGCGAGGTCGGCTGCGCCCTGGTCGGCGGCGAGACGGCGGAAATGCCGGGCCTCTATCGGGCGGGCGACTACGATCTCGCCGGCTTTGCCGTCGGCGCGGTCGAGCGCGGCGCCGCGATCGACGGCAGCACGGTAACGGCCGGCGACGTCGTGCTCGGCCTCGCCGCGAGCGGGCTGCATTCCAACGGCTTCTCCCTGGTGCGCCGCGTCGTGGCCGAAGCCGGGCTCGACTATGCGCGGCGCCGGCGCCGTTCGCGGCGGGCGAGAGCCTGGGCGCGGCGCTGCTCGTGCCGACGCGGCTCTATGTCAAAAGCTGCCGCGCGGCGATCGCGGCGGGCGGCGTCAAGGCGCTCGCGCACATCACCGGCGGCGGGCTCCTGGAGAACATCCCGCGCGTGCTGCCGCAAGACCTCGCGGCCGAGCTCGACGCGCGCAGCTGGACCTTGCCGCCGGTGTTCCGCTGGCTCGCCGAGGCGGCAAGCCTGCCGGCGGACGAGCTGGCGCGCACCTTCAACTGCGGCATCGGCATGATCGCCGTCGTCGCGCCGGAGGATGAAGCGCGCCTCACGCGCGTGCTCGCGGCGCACGGCGAGCGCGTCGAGCGCATCGGCCGCATCGTGCCGCGCGGCGAGGGACCCGGCACGCGTCTCATCGGCACGGAGGCAGCGTGGCCCGGCTGAAGGTCGCCGTGCTGATCTCGGGCCGCGGCTCGAACCTTCAGGCGCTGATCGCGGCCTGCGCGGCGCCGGATTTTCCCGCCGAGATCGCGCTCGTGGTCTCGAACCAGGCCGATGCCAAGGGGCTCGACCACGCCGCCGCGGCCGGCATCGCGCGCGCCGTCGTGCCGCACCGCGACCATCCGTCGCGCGCCGCGTTCGAGGCGGCGATCGACGGCGCGCTTGCCGCGCACGGCATCGAGCTCGTCTGCCTCGCCGGCTTCATGCGGCTCCTCACGCGCGAGTTCGTCACGCGCTGGCGCGACCGGCTCGTCAACATCCATCCCTCGCTCCTGCCCGCCTTCCGCGGCCTCGACACGCACGAGCGCGCGTTGGCGGCGGGCGTGCGCTTTGCCGGCTGCACCGTGCATTTCGTGCGCGCCGAGATGGACGAGGGGCCGATCATCGTGCAGGCGGCGGTGCCGGTGCTGCCGGGCGACAATGCCGAGCTTCTCGCCGCGCGCGTGCTGGCGGCCGAGCACCGGGCATATCCGCTCGCGCTCCGCCTCATCGCCGAGGGCCGCGTCAGCGTGCGCGGCGAGCGGGTCGAGATCGCGGGAGTCTTTCGCCGCGCCCGAGACGGCGCTCAACCCGCGGGGCTAGGCTTGCCTCGCGCGCGAAATCGGCTAATGTCGCGGCCGCCGAGGCGATGGGGTTTGCGACGATGGCGATGGATCAGGAGTATCAGCGGCACCTGCGCGGCTGGCTTTCCTTTGCCCGGCTGCTGCGCTGGGCGGTCGCGCGCCATCATCGTCGTGCTGATCTTCCTCGCCTGGCATGACCCTCTAGCTCAGGGACAGAGCTCGATCCCGGCGAAGAAGAAGGCGATCTCGCCGCGCCGCGGTCTCGGGCGAGTCCGAGCCGTGCACCGAGTTCGCCTCGATGTTCTCGGCGAAATCCTTGCGGATCGTGCCGGGCGCCGCCTTCTTCGGGTCGGTCGCGCCCATCACCTCGCGATTGGCGGCGACCGCGTTGTCGCCTTCCAGCACCTGCGCCACGACCGGGCCCGAGCACATGAACTCGACCAGGCTCTTGAAGAACGGCCGCGCGCGGTGGACGGCGTAGAACGCCTCGGCCTGCGCCGGCGACAGCTGCAGGCGCTTTTGCGCGATGATGCGCAGGCCCTTTTCCTCGAGCCGCGCGTTGATCTTGCCGGTCAGGTTCCGGCGCGTCGCGTCGGGCTTGATGATCGACAAGGTACGTTCGAGCGCCATCATCACTCCTCGGGGCGGACGGAACGCGAGCGTTTATAGCGGCCGCTCGCCGGGCCATCAACCGAGCGCGCGCTTTTCCCAGCCCGCCTCGGTCTGCTGCCAATAGACGAGCTCGTGGCCTTCGGCCGCGGCCTCGCGCCAGCGCTGGCGCGCGCCCTCGACCGAGGCGGGATCGTTGCCGTCGAACAGGTCGCACACGCGCTTGAACGCGCCGAGCCGCGCGGCTCGCCGTGCCGTCGACCAGCACCAGCATGGTCGCCTCGTTCGGGCTGTCGTCGATGGTGGCGAGAAACACCGGCTGGCGCGCGGCGTGCCGGTCGCGCGTCGCGCCGTGCGGCAGAAAGCTCGCCTCGCTGTAGGTCCACAGCAGCGCGTCGAGATCCTTGACGCGCTCGTCCGAGCCGGCGACCACGAGGATGCGGTGCCCGTCGGCGAGCGCGCGCTCCAGGAGGCGCGGCAAGGCGCGCTCCAGCGGCATCGTGCGCAGGTGATAGAAGCCGACTTCGCTCATCCCTCTTCGTAATGCTCGGCGACGAGCTGATCGAGCAGGCGCAGGCCGAACGCGGTGGCGCCCTTCGGCACGGTCGGCGCGTCCTTCTTCGACCAGGTCGTGCCGGCGATGTCGAGATGCGCCCACGGCACGCTGTTGACGAAGCGCTGCAGGAACTGCGCCGCGGTGATGCTGCCGGCCTCGCGCCCGCCGATGTTCTTCACGTCGGCCGCGTCGCTGTCGATGAGCTTGTCGTACGCCTCGGCGAGCGGCATGCGCCACAGCTTCTCGCCGACATGCTTGCCCGCGGCGATGAGCCGCTCGGCCAGCTCCTCGTTGTTCGAGAACAGCCCGGCATGCTCGCTGCCGAGCGAGACGATGATCGCGCCGGTCAAGCGTCGCGAGGTCGATCATGAATTGCGGCTTGAAGCGCTGCTGGCAGTACCACAGCGCATCGGCCAGCACGAGCCGCCCCTCGGCGTCGGTGTTGAGCACCTCGATGGTCTGGCCCGAGAGCGAGGTGACGATGTCGCCCGGGCGCTGCGCCGTGCCGGACGGCATGTTCTCGACCAGGCCGCCGATGCCGACGGCGTTGACCTTGGCCTTGCGCCCGGCGAGCGCGCGCATCAGGCCGATGACCACGCCCGAGCCCGCCATGTCCCACTTCATGTCCTCCATGCCGCCGGCGGGCTTGATCGAGATGCCGCCGGTGTCGAAGGTGACGCCCTTGCCGATGAAGGCGATCGGCGCCGGGTTCTTGGCCTTGGGATTGCCCTTCCACTGCATGACGACGAGGCGCGGCGGGCGGTCGCTGCCCTGCGCCACGCCCAGCAGCGCGTTCATGCCGAGCTTCTTCATCTGCTTCTCGTCGAGCACCTCGACCTCGACGCCGAGCTTTTCCAAGGAGCGCGCCTGCTCGGCGAGCGTCTCGGGATAGATGACGTTGGCCGGCTCCGACACGAGATCGCGCGTGAAATAGACCGCCTCCGCGATCTTCTCGAGCGGCTGGTAGGCGCGCTTTGCCGCCGCCGGGTCCTCGACGACGATGGTCAGCTCCTCGAGCGTCGGCTTGTTCTCGGGCTTTTCCTTGGTGCGGTACTTGTCGAAGCGATAGGCGCGGAGCCGTGCGCCAAAGGCGAAGTCGGCGGCGATCTGCGCCTCGTTCTGGCCCTGGTCGAGCGCGACCGCGGCGGTCTTCTCGCCGGCGCCGTTCAGTTGCGCCGCGATCTGTCCGCCGCGATTCTGCCACGCGACGCGCTCGCCGCCGCCCTCCTTGCCGATGCCGTAGAGCAGCACGCGGTTGAGCTCGAGCTGCGCCGGCGCGAGGACCGCGAGCGTCTCCTCGCCGCGGCCCTTGAACTTGCTCGCCGCCATGGCGCGCGTGAGATTGCCGCCGCTCTCCTCGTCGAGCCGCGTCGCCGACGGCAGGAGCTTGCGCTCGTCTGCGACCGGGACGGCGACGGTTCCAGAGTGCGGCAGGCGCGGGCCCGCGAAGCTGATCTTCATGGCGGCACTTCTCCGGCGAGTCGTGGCGGTATGAGAAGATATGCTGCGCAAGTCAACCGCCGAGGCGGTAGAGCTTCCAGCGCGGTTCGACGAGGACCGGCACGAGCCCGGCGCTGTCGGGCAAGGCGAACGGCTTGGCGCCGACGAACACGACGAAGTCGAAGCGCCCGAGCGCCGCGCTCTCGCCAAGGCCGAGCGGCGGCCCGCCCGCGACATAGGCTTGCCACAGCCGGAGCGACGACGTCGCCGCGGCGAGCGCGGCGAAGGGCGGCTGCAACAGCACCGGCTGCTGCCCGGCAAACGCGAACAGCGTCGGCACGAATGCGTCGCTGAGCGCCACCGCGAGCACCGGCAGATGGAGGAGCGGCGTCGCCTCGACGTTGACCGCCTCGGGCGGGGCCGCCACCGCAAGGCGCGCGCCGCGCGGCAGGGACGCGAGCGATGCGACGAGCGGCCGGTATTCGCGGTCGCTCGCGTGCCAGCTCACGGCGACGGTGGCGAGACGCAGCGCGAACATGACTGCGGCGCCGCCGAGCAGGAAGCGCTCGAGTCGTCGGTCGCGGCGCGGCCCAGCTCATCCCGGCGCAGAGCGCGAGCGCCAACGCCAGCGGCATGCGCCGGTCCACGCCCGATGCGCCCGCCATCTGCGTCGGCATGACGATATAGGCGAGCGTCAGCAGCGCGAGCGGCAGTCCCAGCGCCGGCGCGAAGGTGAGCCAGCGCCGCGCGAAGGCGACGGCGAGTGCCGCGACGACGAGCGCGAAGCAGGCGATGTCGAACGGCCGGTGATAGAGATCGAACACGCTGAACAGCAGATCGAGCTTGCGCAGCGGCGGGCTGAACGCGATGGCGCCGTCGCCCGTCCCCGTCGCCAGCATGAGGACGAGCGGCAGCGCGAGCGGCGCCGCGGCGATGGCAAGCCGCCGCCATGTTGCGCCGGGCGCGCGGGCGAATGCGTTCGCCTCGATACCCAAAAGGATGAGGGCATAGATGCCGAACGCCATGAGGTGCGCGAAATAGACCGCCAGCGCCGCGATGCTGCCGGCGATGAGGCGCAGCGCCGCGCTGCGCCGCGCCAGTGCCGCCATCATGGCGAGCGCGCAGAAGGCGAGGCCGAGCCCGAACAGGTAGTTGAGGATGCCCCACAGCAGCAGCCGGCCATAGAGGAACAGGAAGGCGAGCAGCGGCCACGCCGACCAGCGCCCGGTGAGCGCGCGGTTGAGCAGCGCCGGCCCGCCCGCGAGCAGCAGGAACGTCAGCAGCGCGAAGGCTTTCCCGGCGGCCGCGAGCGGCATGAAGTGCAGCAGCGGCGGCACGAGCGCGTCCATCGCCAGGTTCGGCAGCGGGCGCCAATCGGTCGCATAGAATTGCGCGAGCGTCGCGTCGTGCGGCAGGCGCGCGATGAGCGCCATGCGCGCCAGGTGGTTCGGATAATCGACCAGCGGCAGTATGCCGCACAAGAGGACGGGCACGGATCGACGCCGCGAACAAGGCGAGGAAGAGCAGCGCGAGGTGGCGCGGCGCGAGCGGCTGTGGATCGGGACCCGGCATCGCGCGCAGATTTCCATGCGCCGCCCGGTGCGGCAATCTATAATCGGGCGCCATGGATGGGCTGACCCGCTACGTCTTGCGGCAGATGCTGGTGCTGACGGCGTTCATGACCGTCTCGCTCGCCGTCGCGGTCTGGCTGGTGCAGTCGCTGCGGCTCATCGACCTGATCGTCAATCGCGGGCTCACGATCGGCTTCTTTCTTTATCTCGCGCTGCTCATCCTGCCGCGCCTCGTCGAGGTCGTGCTGCCGATCGCCGTGTTCGTCGGCGTGCTGTTCATCTACAACAAGCTCACCACCGAGAGCGAGCTTCTCGTCATGCGCGCGGCGGGCATGAGCGAGTCCGGCCTCGCGCGGCCGGCGATCGTGGCGGGCCTCATCGCGACGGTCCTGCTCTATTCGCTGTCGCTCGAGATCGTGCCGGCCTCCAACCGCGCCTTCAAGGATCTGCAGTTCCAGATCCGCAACCGTTTCGCCTCCGTGCTCGTGCAGGACGGCATCTTCAACACGCTCTCCGACCGGCTCATGGTCTACGACATGGGCCGCAACGACGCGGGCGACTTGATGGGCCTGGTCATCTATGACGAGCGCGACCCGCAGAAGCCCATCACCGTCTTCGCCGAACGCGGCGCCTTCGCCGACACGCCGGACGGCCCGCGGCTCCTCCTGGAGAACGGCACGCGGCAGCAGCGCGACAAGGAGACTGGCCACATCTCGACCTTGAGCTTCGAGCGCTACACGCTCGACCTCGCCGGCCTCGCCGACACGGGCGCGACGCGCGACCGCCAGCCCGACGAGCGCCATACGATGGAGCTGTTGTTTCCGGAGCGCCGCCCGGCCGGCGACGGCTCGGAGCGCGCCTTCTTCATCGAGCTGAACATGCGCCTCGAGGGTCCGCTCACCGCGCTCGTCATGGCGGTGCTGCCGATCCTCTGTCTCCTGCCCGGCGAGTTCAACCGCCGCGGCCAGAACCGGCGCGTCGCATTGGCCATCGCGTTGGCGTTCCTGTTCGAGTTCGCCGATATCGGCTTCAAGAACCTGACCGGCCGCAGCGACTTCGCCGTGCCGCTCCTCTACCTCAACGTGGCCCTGCCGCTGGCGGTGGCGCTGCGCATGCTGTGGCGCGACCAGCGCATGGCGCAGGCGCCGTTTGCCGCGCGGGCGATAACATGAGCGTGGCCGCCTTGTCCCCCGGCAAGACGCTCTTCCGCTACATCGCGCGCCAGTTCCTCGCCTGGTGCAGCCTCGTCTTCCTGGCGATGCTCACGATCGTGTTCCTGCTCGATTACATCGAGCTCATCCGCCGCTCCGGGTCGAAGTCGGACGCGACGCTTTACGTGCTGTTCAAGATGGCGCTCTTGAAGCAGCCCTACATGGCGCAGCAGATCATGCCGTTCGTCATCCTGTTCGGGACGATGATGGCGTTCTGGCGCCTGACGCGCAGCAACGAGCTCGTGGTGGCGCGCGCCGCCGGCGTCTCGGTGTGGCAGTTCCTGGCGCCGCCGCTCGCCGCGGCAGCCCTCATCGGCGTCTTCGTCATCACGGTCTTCAATCCCGTCGCCTCGGTCATGCAGGCGCGCTACGAGCAGCTCGACGACAGCATTCTGCGCGGCGAAGCCGACAGCCTCGCCTTGTCGCGCACCGGCCTGTGGCTGCGGCAGAGCGACGAGCAGGGCGGGCGCTCGATCGTCCATGCCGAGGGCTACCTCGCCGAAACGCACGCCTTGAAGGGCGTGACCATGCTGTTCATCGCCGATGACCGGAAACTCACGAAGCGCATCGACGCGCGCGAGGCGCAGCTCGGCAATAACGGCTGGGACGTGGTCGACGGGACCGTGTGGCGGCCGACCGAGCCGTCGCAGCCGTTCGCGCAGATGGTGATCCCGACCAATCTGACCGTGCGCAACATCCAGGACAGTTTCGCCGCGCCCGAGACCATGTCGTTCTGGGAGCTGCCGAGCTTCATCGCGCTGCTCGAGAGCTCCGGTTTCTCGGCCTTGCGCCACCGGCTCTATTTCGACGCGCTCCTGGCGCGGCCGCTGCTGTTCGCGGCGATGGTGGTGATCGCCGCGAGCTTCAGCCTGCGCATGCAGCGGCGCGGCGGCACCGGCATGATGATCGCCGCCGGCGTCGGCGCCGGCTTCATCCTCTATTTCCTTTCCGACGTCGTCTTCGCGCTCGGGCTCTCGGCGACCATTCCGGTGTCGCTCGCCGCGTGGTCTCCGGCCGGCATCAGCTGCCTCCTCGGCGTCAGCCTGCTGCTTCACCTCGAAGACGGATAGCGCGCGTGATTCGGGGGGCAGCATTTCTCGTCGGCCTCATCGCGCTTGCCGCGCTTCCGGCGCTGGCGGCAGGCGAAGGCGCGGTCGGTGCGCAAGGCGCCGGTGCTGTTCAGCGCCGATGAAGTGCAATACGACCAGGATCTGGGCCTCACGGTCGCGAGAGGCCATGTCGAGCTCGATCAGGCCGACAACATCCTGCTCGCCGACGCCGTGACCTACAACCAGCGTTCGGATACGGTCACCGCCTCGGGCCATGTCGCGCTGTTGCAGCCGACGGGCGACATCATGTTCGCCGATTTCGCCGAGCTGCACGACGAGATGCGCGACGGCTTCATCAAGGACATCCGCATCCTGCTGTCCGACCGCTCGCGGCTGGCCGGCAACACGGCGCGCCGCGTCGCCGGCGTGCGCACGACGATCCGGCGCGCCGTCTATTCGCCGTGCGAGCTGTGCCAGGACGATCCGACGCGGCCGCCGGTGTGGCAGATCAAGGCCGAGGAGGTCGTGCACGACAAGGAGCTGCAGCTCGTCGAATACCACGACGCGATCATGGAGATCGACGGCGTTCCCGTGTTCTATGCGCCGTATTTCTCGCACCCCGATCCGTCGGTGAAGCGCGCCAGCGGCTTCCTGCCGCCGACCATGGGATACGGCACGACGCTCGGCGCGCACGTGACGCTGCCCTACTACTGGGACATCGCGCCGGACAAGGATGCGACCTTCCGTCCCTTGATCACGACGAGCGCCGGCGTCGTGCTCGGCGGCGAATACCGCGAGCGCTTCTCGAACGGCGTCATGGTGAACGACGGCAGCATCGAAGCGGGCGGCGGGTCGGAAAGCGCCAACGCCGGAAATGTCGGGCCGGCGACGGGCCAGGTGCGCTGGCACCTGTTCGGCAACGGCGACTGGGACCTCAACGACCAGTCGCGCACCGGCTATCAGGTCCAGCGCGAGAGCGATCAGACCTACATGCTGCGTTATCATTTTCCGACGCCGTGGAATTATCTCACGACTCATCTCTACGGCGAGAATTTCGGGCCGAACAGCTACGGCAACATCAGCGGCCTGACGTATCAGAGCCTGAGCCCGCTGTACGGCAATTCGCTCGAGCCGATCGCGGCGCCCGATGCGCTCTACACCTGGACCGGCGAGCCCGACGCGCTCGGCGGCCGCTGGAACCTCACGGGGAGCGCGCTCAATCTCATTCATCATCACCGGGCCCGCGGTGCGCCGCGTCTCGACCGCGGCCGCGTGGGAGCTGCCGTTCGCCGGCCTCTTCGGCGACCGCCTGACCTTGCTCGCGAGCCTCAGGACGGACGGATATTCCGCCGATCACGTCGCATTGACGCCGAGCACGCAGCCGGTGACGACCGAATTCGGCGAGACGCTGCAACTGCCGTCCAATGTCAACACCACCAGCACGTGGGCGGGACGCGCATTCCCGCAGATAGCGCTCAAGTGGCGCTATCCCTGGGTGCGCGAGGACGCCGGCGGCAACGTGCTCATCGAGCCGATCGCCGCCGTGATCGCGGCGCCCTACGGCCTCAATCCGGCGCGCATCCCGAACGAGGATTCGCAAGGCTTCGAGTTCGACGAGAGCGACCTCTTCGTCCCCAACCGCCTGCCCGGTTACGACCGGGTCGATAGCGGCCAGCGCGTCGATTATGGGCTGCACGGCGAAGTGAACCGCGCCGGCGGCCAATCGTTCGAGACGCTGATCGGCCAAAGCTACGCGTTCGAGACGAACTCCATCTTTCCGCAAGGATCGGGTCTCGATACGCGTCTGTCCGACTATGTCGGCCGCGTCGTCGTGTCGCCGATCGCAGTTCTTCAACGTCTTCTATCGCTTTCGCCTCGCCGAGAGCGATCTCGCGGCGCGGCGGCAGGAGGCCGGCGCCACGATGGGGCCGGAGAGTTTGCGCGTCGGCGCGAGCTTCATCGCGATCCAGCCGAATGTCAGCACCGTCACGACGACACCGCCGACGAGCCAGGAAATCTCCGGAACGGTCACAGCGCAGCTCACGCGCTACTGGTCGCTCGCCGTGACGGACACGCGCTCGCTCGGCGGCGGCGGCTCGACCATCAATTCCGGCGTCACCGCGACCTATCACGACGACTGCTTCGCGGTCGTGACCTCGCTCACCCAGTCCGGCATCCGGGTGGGAGACGTGCGGCCCGGCGTCTCGCTCCTGCTGACGCTCGTGTTCAAGAATCTCGGCGAAGTCGGCGAGCGCGTCCTGTCCGAGAGCGGCACGTGACAAGGCGCGGCGCGGTGCTATGGTGCCGCGCCGGTCATGTGTGCGGTGCTGTGCGAATGTATGCCTTTTTCTTGTTACTTGCGCTCGTCTTCGTCCCGTCCCTGGCGTCGGCGCAGGGCGAAAGCCGGATCGCCGCCGTCGTCAACGCCGCGATCATCACCGACAGCGATCTCGCGGCGCGGCTCACGATCGTCGAATCGTCGGCGAACCTGACCGACACGCCCGAGAACCGCAAGCGCCTCCAGCCGCAGGTGCTGCGCTCGCTCATCGACGAGAAGCTGCAGATGCAGGAGGCGAAACGGATCGGCATATCGGTGTCGAAGGAGGATGTGGCGCAGGGCCTGGCCGAGATCGAGCAGCGCAACCGCATGCCGAAGGGCGGGCTCGACGAGTATCTGAAGGCGCGCGGCATGTCGCGCGCCTCGCTCGCCGATCAGGTGACCGCATCGATCGCCTTCTCCAAGATCGTGCAGAACCGCGTCTCGCAGGACGTTCAGGTCTCGGAGGACGAAGTCAACGACATGATGAAGCGGATCGAGGCCGACATCGGCAAGCCGCAGAGCCGCGTCGCCGAGATCTTCCTCGCGGTCGACAATCCGAGCCAGCAGGACGACGTGAAGCGGCTCGCCGACCGCATCGTGCAGCAGATCCAGGGCGGCGCGATTTTCCAGTCGATGGCGCTGCAGTTCTCGCAATCGCCGAGCGCCGCCGTCGGCGGCGACATCGGCTGGGTCACGCCGGGCCAGTTGAGCCCGCTTCTGTCCGAGGCGATCGAGAAGATGGCGCCGGGCCAGATGTCCTATCCGATCCGCACGCCGGCCGGCTACTACCTGCTCGACGTGCTCGATCGCCGCACGCTCGGCGCGGCCGACCCGGACAAGATCGTGCTCTCGCTCGACGAGGTGGTCTTTCCGGTGCCCGCCGCGGCGAGCCCGGACGAGCAGAAAAAAGCCGAAGCCGATGCGGCGCAGGTCTCGGCGCAGGCGAAAAGCTGCGGCGAGATGGCGAAGATCGGCGCCGAGCGCGCGCCGCAACTGTCGCGCCAGATCCCGCAGCTCAAGGCGAGCGACCTGCCGGCCGAGCTCAGGGACAAGATCCTCGCATTGAAGCTCGCCGAGGCGAGCAAGCCGCTGCCGTTCCAGGGCGGCATCGGCGTCGTCATGGTGTGCCAGCGCCAGGATCCGCCCGGCCTGCCGTCGCGCGAAGAGGTCGAGGACTCGATCGGGCGCGAGCGGCTCGATACGTTGGCGCGGCGCTACATGAGCGATCTGCGCCGCGGCGCCTACGTCGACATTCGCGAATGAGTGCGCCGCTCGCCCTGACGGCCGGCGAGCCGGCCGGGATCGGCGGCGAGATCACGCTCAAGGCCTGGCTCGCGCGCGAGCGCGCGGCGCTCGATCCGTTCTTCGCGATCGACGATCCGCGCCGGCTCGAAAGCCTGGCGGCGGCGCTCGGTCTCGCCGTGCCGGTGGCGCGCATCGCCGCGCCGGCCGAGGCGGCAGCGCTCTTCGCCACGGCGCTTCCGGTGCTGCCGCTCGCGTTTCCGGCGCCGGTCGTGCCCGGCCGGCTCGATCCGAGGAACGCGCCCGCCGTGATCGAGGCGATCGCGATGGCGGTCAATCTCGTCACAGGGGGTCGCGCGGCGGCGCTCGTCACCAATCCGATCCAGAAGGAGACGCTCTACGCCGCCGGCTTCGCCTATCCCGGCCACACCGAGTATCTGGGCGCGCTCGCCGGCGGGATGCGGCCGGTGATGATGCTGGTCTCGCCCGAGCTGCGCGTCGTGCCGGTGACGGTGCACGTGGCGTTGCGAGGCGGCGCTTGCCGCGCTCGCGACGGCGGAGATCGTTGCCGTGGGCCGCATCGCGGCGGACGCGCTGCGGCGCGATTTCGGCATCGCCAAGCCGCGCCTCGCCGTCGCCGGGCTCAATCCGCATGCCGGCGAGGGCGGATCGATGGGACGCGAGGAGATCGACATGATCGAGCCTGCCGTCCGGCTGCTGCGCCAGGACGGCATCGATGCGTTCGGGCCGCTGGCACCCGACACGATGTTCCACGCCGGCGCCCGGGGCCGCTATGACGCGGCGCTCTGCATGTATCACGACCAGGCGCTCATTCCGCTGAAGACGCTCGACTTCGAGCGCGGCGTCAACGTCACGCTCGGCCTGCCCTTCATCCGCACCTCGCCCGACCACGGCACCGCGACCGACATCGCGGGCAAGGGCGTCGCCAGCGCGGCGAGCCTCATCGCCGCGCTCCAACTCGCCGCCCAGATGAGCGCGCGGCGCGCGCTCGCGCCAAGCGGCTGAGGGGCGTGGCCGAAGTTTCGCTGCCGCCGCTGCGCGACGTCATCCGCCGCCACGGGCTCGAGCCGAAAAAATCGCTCGGCCAGAATTTCCTGCTCGATCTCAACCTGACGCGCCGCATCGCGCGCGCGGCCGCACCCCTCGATGGCCGCGACGTGATCGAGATCGGGCCGGGACCCGGCGGCCTCACGCGCGCGCTCCTGGCCGAAGGCGCGCGCCGCGTCGTCGCCATCGAGCGCGACCGGCGCTGCATCGCGGCGCTCGCCGAACTGGCCGCGGCGTTTCCGGGCCGGCTCGAATTGGTCGAAGGCGACGCGCTCGAGATCGATGCGGCGGCGCTCGCCGCGCCGCCCCGGAAAATCGCCGCCAACCTGCCCTACAACATCGCAACGCCGCTGCTCATCGGCTGGCTGCGCCAGATCGAGCGCTATGAAAGCCTCACGCTCATGTTCCAGAAGGAGGTGGCGGAGCGGCTCGCGGCGCGCGCCGCGCACGCACGCCTACGGCCGGCTCTCCGTGCTGACGCAGTTCCTGTGCGATGTCGAGATCGCATTCGACGTGGCGCCCACGGCCTTCGTGCCGCCGCCCGCCGTCACCTCGAGCGTGGTGCGGTTGACGCCCTTGGCCCGGCCGCGCGGGGACTGCAGCATCGCGGATCTCGAGCGCGTCACCGCCGCCGCCTTCGGCCAGCGCCGCAAGATGCTGCGGCAGAGCCTGCGCACGCTCGGCGCCGACCCTGCGCCGCTCCTCGATGCTACGGCGATCGCGCCCACCGCGCGCGCGGAAGAACTCTCGGTCGAGGAATTCGCCGCGCTCGCGGCCGCTACGCGCCCGAGCGCAGGCGGTTGACGAACTCGCCGAGCCCGATCTGGCGCTCGCGCCGCGCCCGCTCGGCGATCAGGATCGAGCGCACCTGGCGCACGCTCTCGTCGAGATCGCGGTTCAGGATGACATAGTCGTATTCGGGCCAGTGGCTCATCTCGTCGGCGGATTTCGCCATGCGGCCCGCGACCACTTCGTCGCTGTCCTGGGCGCGCCGGCGCAGGCGCTCGTCGAGCGCGCCGAGGCTCGGCGGCAGGATGAACACGGCGACGAGGTCCTGGCGCACCTTTTCCACGAGCTGCTGCGTCCCTTGCCAATCGACATCGGAAATAATGTCGGTGCCGGCCGCGAGCGCTCGCGTCACCGGCGCGCGCGGCGTGCCGTAGGAGTGGCCGAACACGCTCGCGTGCTCCAACAGCTCGCCCGCCGCCACCATCTCGGCAAAGCGCGCCTCCGAGATGAAGTGATAGTGCCGTCCGTCGACTTCGCCCTCGCGCGGCGGCCGGGTCGTGACCGAGATCGAGATCGAAACCGAGGGCTCGGCCGCGGCGAGCGCGCGCGTGATCGTCGTCTTGCCGGCGCCCGAAGGCGAGCTCAGAACCAACAATATGCCGCGCCGCTGGATCTCGCTCATGGCTACTCGATGTTCTGCACCTGCTCGCGCAGCTGCTCGATCGCGGCCTTGAGCGCGAGGCCGATGCGCGTGAGACCGATATCGCTCGATTTCGAGCACAGCGTGTTGGCCTCGCGGTTGAATTCCTGGCACAGGAAGTCGAAGCGCCGCCCGACCGCGCCGCCCTCGGCGAGGAGACCGTGCGCCGCGGCGATATGCGCGCCGAGCCGGTCGATCTCCTCGCGCACGTCGGCCTTGGCGGCCAGCAGCGCCGCCTCCTGCGCGAGCCGGTCCTCGTTGAGCGCGGGCGAGGCGTCGAGCAGTTCGGCGACGAGCGCCCGGAGGCGTTCGCGCAGCGCGGCGGGCTGCGCCGCGGCGCTCGCCGCCGCCTCGCCGACGAGCCCGGCGATGAGCTTCAAGTGCCCGTCGAGCACGGCCTCGAGCCGCGCGCCCTCTTCGCCCCGTGCGGCGGCAAGGCGCACGAGCGTTGCGTCCCAGCTCTCGATGAGCGCCGCGTCGCGCCGCTCGCGCGTCGCCTCGTCCTGCGGCTCGTCGCCGCTCTCGATCACGCCGCGCAGTGCCAGCAGCCCGTCGAGCCGCGGCGGCGCCGCTTCGAGCTCGGGCGCAAGCTCCCTCGCCGCGGCGAGGATCGTCGCGAGCGCCGCGCGGTTGATGCGCAGGCCGGCGCCGCCCGCTTCATGTCGTCACCGCGAGCGATGCCGAGATCGAGCCGCGCTTCACGTGCTTGGCGAGGCGCGGCGCGCAGCGCGATCTCGAGCCCGTCGAAGCCCGGCGGCAGGCGGAAGCGCGTGTCGAGCGCGCGGCCGTTGACGCTCTTCACCTCCCAGGCCCAGGACAGGCCGTCGGCCCGGCCGTCGGCGCGCGCGAATCCGGTCATGCTGGAAATCGCCATGGCCCCTTATACCCTCGCGGCGCGGTGCCGGCTATTCGGCGCCCGAGTCGCCGTGCCGCTGCCGGCGCAGTTCGGCGACATGGCGGTTCTGCTCGTCGAGCGTCTTGGCGAAGCTGTGCCGGCCGGTGCCGTCGGCGACGAAGTAGAGCTCGCCGCGATCGTCGGGCGCGAGCGCCGCGGCGATCGAAGCGAGGCCCGGATTGTCGATCGGCGTCGGCGGCAGGCCCTTCTCGAGATAGGTGTTGTAGGGCGACTCGATGCTGAGATCGTCGTGGCCGAGCGGATGGGCGAGCGGCGTCCGCCCGCCGTCGGTCAGGGCATAGATCACGGTCGGGTCCGCCTGGAGCCGCATGCCGATGCGCAGCCGCTGGGCATAGACGCCGGCGATGCGCGCGCGCTCGTCGGGGACCGCGGTCTCCTTCTCGACGATCGAGGCGAGCACGAGTGCCGTCGCGCGGAGTGTCGAACGGCAGATCGGCGGCGCGATGGCGCCACGCCTCGGCCAAGGCGCGGCCCTGCGCGCGCTCCATGCGCGCCACCAGCTCCGAGCGCTTGGTGCCGAGCACGTAGAAGTAGGTGTCGGGCAACAGGCTGCCCTCGGGCGGCGGCGTGTCGATCGCGCCGTCGAGCGCCGGCGCGGCGGCGATGAGCGCCACCGCCTCGGCGCTGGTGAGGCCTTCGGGCAGGGTGAGGCGATGCTGCACGACGCGGCCCGATGCGATGAGGCGGGCGGCCTCCTCGGGGCTGATCGCGGCGGCGAATTCGTATTCGCCGGCCTTGAAGTTGCGCGCTTGGCGGCGTGCAAGCGCGCCCGCGGCGAAGACCCATGGGTGCGCGACGACGCCCGCTTGCGCAAGCTCGGATGGCGATGGCGGCGAGGTGCGCATTCTTCGGAATGACGACGGTCGCGGGCGCGGCGAGCGGTCCGGGCGCCTCGTACGAGCGCCACACCCATGTCGCCGTGCCGACGAGCGCCACGACGAGCGCCAAAATGAGACCGGCGCCGAGGCGCCGCATCTAGGGCGCCGGGCCGAAGATGAGCGATGCGTTGGTGCCGCCGAAGCCGAACGAGTTGGAGAGCGCGTAGCGCACGCGGCGCTCCTTCGCCTGCAGCGGCACGAGATCGATGTCGCACCCGTCGGACGGGTTCTCGAGATTGAGCGTCGGCGGCACCACGCTGTCGCGCATCGCGAGGATCGAGAAGATCGCCTCGACGCTGCCGGCGGCGCCGAGCAGGTGCCCGATCGCCGATTTGGTCGACGACATCGAGAGCGAATAGGCATGGTCGCCGAAGACGCGCTTCACCGCGTTCAATTCGATCTCGTCGCCCAACGGCGTCGAGGTGCCGTGCGCGTTGACGTAGTCGATGCTGTCGGCGCTGAGGCCGCTGCGCTTCAGCGCGTTCTGCATCGAGCGGAAGGCGCCGTTGCCGTCCTCGGCGGGCGCGGTGATGTGGTGGGCGTCGCCCGACATGCCGTAGCCGATCACCTCGGCATAGATCTTGGCGCCGCGCGCCTTGGCGTGCTCGAGCTCCTCGAGCACGAGGACGCCCGCGCCCTCGCCCATGACGAAGCCGTCGCGCGCCTTGTCCCACGGGCGCGAGGCCCGCTGCGGCTCGTCGTTGAAGCCGGTCGAGAGCGCGCGCGCCGCGGCGAACCCGGCGACGCCGAGCCGGCACACCGCGGCTTCGGCGCCGCCGCACACCATGACGTCGGCGTCCTCCCACTGGATGAGCCGCGCCGCGTCGCCGATCGCATGTGCGCCGGTCGAGCAGGCGGTGACGACCGCGTGGTTGGGGCCGCCGAAATGGTAGCGGATCGAGACGTGGCCCGAGGCGAGGTTGATGAGGTTCGAGGGAACGAAGAACGGCGACACGCGCCGCGGCCCTTTCTCGGCCAGCGTCAGCGAGGCCTCGGCGATGCCGGAAAGCCCGCCGATGCCGGAGCCGATCATCACGCCGGTGCGGTTCCGCTCCTCGACGTCCTCGGGCTTCCAGCCCGAATCCTCGACCGCCTGCACCGCCGCGGCGAGCGCATAGACGATGAACCGGTCCATCTTGCGCTGCTCTTTCGGCGGGACCCAGTCGTCGGCATTGAAGGCGCCGCTCGAGGTCTCGCCGAGCGGCACCTGCCCGGCGATGCGCGCCGGCAGGTCCGAGACGTCGAAGCCCTGGATCGCGCCGATGCCGGAGCGCCCTTCGACAAGCTGCCGCCACACGTGCTCGACGCCAATGCCCAGCGGCGTCACGAGCCCCAACCCGGTGATGACGATCCGCCTCATGCGCGGCAACCGACTATTTGTGCGCCTCGATAAAGCTCACGGCGTCCTTGACGGTGACGATCTTCTCGGCCGCATCGTCGGGGATCTCGCAGCCGAACTCCTCCTCGAACGCCATCACGAGCTCGACCGTATCGAGGCTGTCGGCGCCCAGATCGTCGATGAAGCTGGCGTTGTCGGTGACCTTCGTTTCATCGACGCCCAGATGTTCGACGACGATCTTCTTTACCCGCTCGGCAACATCGCTCATACGCACCTCGACAGATTGAACGCGCTGGTTGCACAGATACTATGGATACCGCTCGAGGGCCGCGCGGGGCACCCCCCTTTGTCGGGCGCAGGCGGCCAAATCAAAGCGCGGCTCCCATAACACGTTTTCGAAGCCTTTGCCAACATCCTAGAACATGGCGAGACCGCCGTTGACGTGCAGCGTCTGGCCGGTGATGTAGCGCGCCTCCTCGCTCGCCAGGAAGAGCGCGCAGCTTCCGACCTCCTCGGGCGTGCCGATGCGGCCCATCGGGATGTTGGCGGCAAGGCGTTCGCCGCTGCTCGGCCGAGAGCGCGTCCGTCATGGCGCTGGCGATGAAGCCCGGGGCGATGCAGTTCGCGGTGATGCCGCGCGCCGCCACTTCGGCGGCGATCGCCTTCGACAATCCGACGAGCCCGGCCTTGGCGGCGGCGTAGTTGGCCTGGCCGGGATTGCCGGTGGCGCCCACGACCGAGCCGACCGAGACGATGCGGCCCCAGCGCCGCCGCACCATGCCGCGCAGCGCCGCGCGCGAGAGGCGGAAGGCGGCGCCGAGATCGACCTCCAGGACCTTGAGCCAGTCCTCGTCCTTCATGCGCAAGACGAGTCCGTCCCGGGTCACGCCGGCATTGTTGACGAGGATGTCGAGCTGGCCCATCGCCGCCTCGGCCGCCTTGACGAGCGCCTCGGCAGTGCTTGCCTCGGCAAGATCTCCGGTCGCAACGAAGGCGCCCGCGCCCAGCTCCGCCGCCAGCGCCTCGAGCGCGCCGCGCCGCGTGCCCGGCCAGCAGGACCTTCGATCCCGCGCCGTGCAGCGCGCGCGCGATGGCGCCGCCGATCGCGCCCGATGCGCCGGTGACGAGTGCCGCCTTGCCGTCGAGCGAGAACATGGGTCAGGCCCGCTTCATGAACGCTTCGAGGTCGGCCGGCGTGCCGAGCGATTGGGTGGCGAGCGAGCGGTCGATGCGTTTGGCCAATCCCGCGAGCACGCGGCCCGAGCCGAGCTCGACGATCTCCTCGACCTCGGCGGCGCGCATGGCGAGCATGCTCTCGCGCCAGCGCACGAGGCCGGTCACTTGCTGGACGAGCAGGCGGCGGATCTCGTCCGGGTCCTGCACCGGCGCGGCGCTGACGTTGGCGACGAGCGGCACGACCGGCTCGCGCAGCTCGACCTCGGCGAGCGCCTCCTCCATCTCGCGCGCGGCCGGCGCCATCAGCGCGCAGTGGAAGGGCGCGCTCACCGGCAGCAGGATCGCGCGCCGCGCGCCGCGCTCGGCCGCGATGGCGATGGCGCGCTCGACCGCCGCCTTGTGCCCGCTCACCACGACCTGGCCCGGCCCGTTGTCGTTGGCGCATTCGCACACCTGGCCTTGGGCCGCTGCCGCCGCCACCTTGCGCGCCTCGTCGAGCTCGAGCCCCAAGAGCGCCGCCATGGCGCCCTTCGCCGACCGGCACGGCGGCCTGCATGGCGAGGCCGCGGCGCTTCAAAAGCCGCGCCGCATCGGGCATGGCGAGCGCGTCGGCCGCGGCGAGCGCGGTATATTCGCCGAGCGAATGGCCGGCGACGAAGCGGACGCTGCGCTTCACGTCGAACCCGCCCTCTTGCGTCAGCACGCGCAGCACGGCGAGGCTTGCCGCCATCAGCGCGGGCTGCGCGTTGGCGGTCAGCATCAGCTCGCTTTCCGGTCCCTCGAACATGAGGCGCGAGAGATGCTGCTTCAGCGCCTCGTCGACCTCCGCGAAGGTGTCGCGCGCGGCGGCGAAGGCGGCGGCAAGCTCGCGCCCCATCCCGACCTCGTGCGAGCCCTGGCCGGGAAACACCAAGGCCCTGATCACGCGGACTATCCTCAGAACGGCACCAGTCCGGCGAAGGTGACGCCGAGAACGTTGAGCCCGTAGGGCTGGCAGCGCACCATGCGGTCGACCAGCCGGCCGTCGTTCTCGGCCGGCTCGCGCGCCTCGGCGAGCGTGGTGGCGCCGCGCGTGCAGATCTGGCTCACCTTCCAGTCGAGCTTGTGGTCGATATCGGGCGTGGGCGTCGCATCGCCGGCGGCGCCCGCCGGATCGTGAACGGAGAAGCCCATCGCCTCGCGGCTCGGATCGCCGGGCACCTGGCCGGTGAACGTGCCGCACGCGGCGAGCGCCAGCGCGCCCGCGAGCGAAAGCCATCGTGTCATCGAAAACGCCCCTCCGATCCAGGCTCCGATAGCACCGGCGCGCGCATCCTGTCCAGACGTGGCCCGCCCGGCGCCCGCCCGGCGCGCCACACTTTTTCATAGAATAGAACCGCACGATCCGCGGTCCGCCGGGTCGAGCGCTTGTGCGGCGCCGGGGCCGGCGCTAGAAGGGATGCCGCTCCTTGCCGGATCACCCGGCTAGGCCCGGGCGGCTCCTGTCGCGAGCGCCGGGCCGCAAAACAGCCAGAAGGAGAATTCATGCCGTTCTACGAAACCGTCTTCATTGCGCGCCAGGACATCTCGTCCGCCCAGGTCGATGCCTTGGCCGACCAGTTCACCGCCATCCTCGGCGAGCATGGCGGGCAGGTGGCGAAGCGCGAATATTGGGGCCTGCGCAATCTCGCCTACCGCATCAAGAAGAACCGCAAGGGCCACTACATCCTGTTCAACGTCGAGGCGCCGCCCGCCGCGCTCGAACGAGCTCGAGCGCAACATGCGCCTCAACGAGGACGTGCTGCGCTATCTCTCGGTGCGGGTCGAGGAGCACGAGGCCGGACCCTCGGCCGTGATGCAGGCGCGCAGCCGCGGCGACGACCGCCGGCGCGATTCCTATCGCGACCGCGAGGAGGGGCTGGTCGCCCCGGGAGTTGAGGAATGAGCGACACCGGACCTTCGGAGCGCGGCGAACGGGGCGAGCGCGGCGATCGTGGCGAGCGCGGCCCGCGCGGCGCGGGCGGCGGCGGACGGCGCCCGTTCTTCCGCCGGCGCAAATCGTGCCCCTTCTCGGGGCCGAACGCGCCCAAGATCGACTACAAGGACGTGAAGCTCTTGCAGCGCTTCCTTTCCGAGCGCGGCAAGATCGTGCCGAGCCGCATCACCGCCGTCTCGACCAAGCGCCAGCGCGAGTTGGCGCAAGCGATCAAGCGCGCGCGCTTTCTCGGCCTGTTGCCGTTCAGCCTGCGCTAGGAGGGGATCATGCCGGTCGAAGTCATCCTGCTCGAGCGGGTCGAGAAACTTGGGCAGATGGGCCAGGTCGTGAAGGTGCGGCCGGGCTTTGCCCGGAATTTCCTGCTGCCGCAGAAGAAGGCGCTGCGCGCGACCAAGGAGAACCTCGCGCTCTTCGAGACGCAGCGCGTCCAGCTCGAGACGCAGAATCTGCACCGCAAGGGCGAGGCGGAGGAGGTGGCGACGAAGCTCGACGGCGTCGCCGTCGTCGTCATCCGCCAAGCCGGCGAAAGCGGCCAGCTCTATGGCTCGGTCACGGCGCGCGACATCGCCGACGCGGTGACCGCGGCGGGCTTCACCGTCGGCCGCAGCCAGGTCGTGCTCGACAAGGCGATCAAGACCCTGGGCCTCTACAAGCAGCGCGTCATCCTCCATCCCGAGGTGGCGGTGCACGTGACCGTCAATGTCGCGCAATCGGCCGAAGAGGCCGAAATGCAGGCGAAGGGGCTCGATCCGCTGCGGCTCGCGGCCGAGACGGCGGCGCGCGAGGCGGAAGAGGCGCGCACGGCGGCGGCGCGGCGGGGGGGAGCGCGCAGGCGCCGGGCTGATGCGGCGCGTCCTGTTGCCGGGCGGGCAATCCGTCCCGGCGCTCGGTCTCGGCACCTGGCGGATGGGCGAATCGGCCGGCAGCGAAGCGGCCGAGGTGAAGGCCATCGCGCGCGGCGTCGAGCTCGGCATGACGCTCGTCGACACGGCCGAGATGTATGGCGACGGCGAGGCCGAGCGGCGCGTCGCCAAGGCGATCGCCGGCAAGCGCGACGAGATTTTCCTGGTGAGCAAGGTGCTGCCCGAGAACGCGACGCGCAAAGGCACGATCGCCGCGTGCGAGCGCAGCCTGAAGCGGCTCGGCACCGATCGGATCGATCTCTATCTTCTGCACTGGCGCGGCTCGGTGCCCTTGGGCGAGACGCTGGCGGGCTTCGAGGATCTGCAGCGCGCGCAAAAAATCCGCTACTGGGGCGTCAGCAATTTCGACATCGCGGACCTCGACGATCTCGCCGCGGCGGGCGGCCTCCACTGCGCCGCGAACCAGGTGCTCTACAATCTCTCGCGGCGCGGCATCGAGTGGCAGGTTCTGCCGCGCTGCCGGGCCGCGGGCATGATGGTGATGGCGTATTCGCCGCTCGAGCAGGGGCGCATGCTCGGCACTGCGGCGCTGAAGAAAATCGCCGCCGCGCGCGGCGCGAGCGCAGCGCAGATCGCGCTCGCCTGGGCGCTCGATCAAGGCGCTTCGGTCATCCCGAAGGCAACATCGCTCGCGCATGTCGAAGAGAATGCCGCGGCCGCGGCGATCGCGCTCACGCGCGAGGAGACCGCCGCGCTCGACCGCGCCTTCCCGCCGCCCAAGGCGCCGCGCCCGCTCGACACGCTGTAGCGAAGTGCGTCCTTCGACTTCGCGTCCTTCCCTTTCGCAAAGCTCAAGGTCAGGACGCTAAGCTCAGGATGAGGGACTTTGTTGAAGGCGGTAAGAAAAACCCTCATCCTGAGCGGAGCCCCGAGGCGAAGGCGAGGGGCGTAGTCGAAGGACGCACCGGAAGCGTCCCGGGCCTGGTTTCGGGGAGGAGGCCGTCATGCGGCAGGACGAGAGCTACGACGTGACCGCGGTCATCGATGCCGCGCGCGTCAGCCCGTACCAGTGGATGGTGCTGGCGATCGCCCTGGCGACGGCGATGTTCGACGGCTACGACACGCAGGGCATCGCCTATGTCGCGCCGGTGATGGCGAAGCAGCTCGGCATCAGCCCGGCCCAGCTCGGCCCGGTGTTCAGCGCCGGGCTTCTGGGCCTGACCTTGGGCGGCATCACGTTCGGCATGCTGGCCGACAAGATCGGACGGCGCCAGGCGATCATCTGGCCCGTCGTCGTGTTCGGCGTGTTCTCGATCCTGACGCCGATGGCGCATACGCTCCAAGGCGTCATCGTGCTGCGCCTCCTCGCGGGCTTCGGCCTCGGCGGCACGCTGCCGAGCGTCACCGCCTACGTGCTCGAATACTCGCCGCACCGCATGCGCGCGCTCCTCGTCAACAGCACCGGCGCCTTCTTCGCGTTCGGCTCGATCGTCGGCGGCGTGCTGGCGAACGCGCTCATCCCGACCTGGGGCTGGCAATCGACATTCTATGTCGGCGGCATCGTGCCGCTCCTCTTCCTCGGCATCGTCATCCCGTTCCTGCCGGAATCGGTGCGCTTCCTGCTGCTCTCGGGCAAGGCGATGGAGCGCGTGGCATCGATCATGCAGAAGATGGTACCGGACCGGAAATTCGCGTCCTCCGCGCGCTTCGCGCTCGAGCCGCGCCTCGCCGGCATCACCGTGAAGCACCTCTTCACCGAGGGCCGCGCGCTCGGCACGGTGCTGATCTGGATCGCCTTCATCATGAATTTGTTCGTGCTGGTCTACATCATCTTCTGGATGCCGACGCTGCTGCGCGAGGTGGGCCAGCCGCTCGACGTGGCGATCCGCGCCACCATCTTCTACAGCATCGGCGGCATCGTCGGCGGGCTCGACGGTCGGCTGGATCGCCGACCGCGTCGGCTCGCTTTATGGCGTGCTCGCGTGCGCCTATGTGGGCGCCGCGGTCTTCATCACGATCGCGTCCCTTTCCATGCAGGACACCACGATCCTGATCCCGGCGCTGTTCATGACCGGCTTCAGCATCAATGGCGGGCAGCCGTCGCTCAACACCATTTCCGGCATCTATTACCCGACCGCGATCCGCGCCACCGGCATCGGCTGGGCGCTCGGCATCGGCCGGATCGGCGCGGTCGTGGGGCCGCTGGTGGGCGGGCTGCTCGTGGGCGCGCACTTCGCCGAGCCGTCGGTCATCCTCGCCAACACGATCCCGGCGGCGGTCGCCGCCATCGCCATCGTGGCGTTGCGCGCGACGGTCAGGCGCAAGGAAGCAGCGCGCGCGGCGACGGCCGTGGCGGCGACATGAGAGAGAGCGGCATTTCCAAGGAAGAGGACAGATGAAATTCGCGCATTTCGCCCATGTCTGGGGCAAGGAAGGCATGACGCCGGCCGAGCGCTATCAGCAGCTCTGGCGCGAGCTCATGCTGTGCGACGAGCTGGGCTTCGATTACGGCTTCTGCGTCGAGCATCATTTCCGGCCGGACGAAAGCTGGATGTCGGCGCCCGGCCTCTACAGCGTCGCGGCCGGCGCGCGCACGAAGCGCATCCGATTGGGCGGCATGGGCCATATCGTGCCGCTCCACCATGCGCTCCGCCTCACCGAGGAGATCGCGCTCGCCGACCAGATGATCGGCGGCCGGCTCGAAGTGGGCCTCGTGCCGGGCATCACGCCGGCGAATTTCGGGCCGTTCGGCGTCGATTATGAAACGCGGCGCGAATCGACGCTCGAATTCGTGGATTTCATGAAGACCGCCTATGGCGCGCGGGACTTCTTCGATTTCGCCGGCAAGTTCCACAAGGTCGAGCATGCGCGGCTCGCCGTCCCGCCGGCGCAGCGCCCGCACCCGCCGCTGTGGATCGAGACGCGCGATCCGGCGACCTTGGATTTCTGCGCCGAGCACGGCATCAACACCGGGTATTTCTTCCTCTATCCGCGCGAGGACGCGGCGCCGCGCTATCGCGCGTTCCTCGAGAAATGGCGCGCCAAGGGCTGGAAGCATAAGCCGCACATCGCGTATTCCTGCATCTGCTATGTCGACGAGACGGACGCCAAGGCGATGCAGAAGCTCGCGGCGGCGGGCGCGGCCTATCGCGGCTTCCTGCCGCCGACGCGGACGCAGGCGGAATTGGACGCGGCGCTCGAGGCCAACGGCAAGCGCTTCGAGGCAAGGGGCGAGCCCGGCGCGGGCGAGGTCGCGCGCCATCTCCTCGACGGCAAGTGGCAATACGAGCGCGACCTCATGCTCATCGGCTCGCCCGACACGGTGGCGAAGAAGCTCAAGGCAATCGCGACCGAGGGCGTGTTCGACACGTTCTTCGCCGAGTTCAATTTCGGCAACCTCGCCGAGGACGATCTGATGCGCTCGATCCGCCTCTTCGGCACCGAGGTGATGCCGCGCTTGCGCGATTTCGCGCCGTTCTGACAAGAGGGAGGACGACATGGCAGCACGGCTTTCCGGCATTTCCGCGATCGTCACCGGCGCGGCCGCAGGCGGCATCGGCGCGCATTATGCGAAGGCGCTGGCCGCCGAAGGGGCGAAGCTGAGCCTGTGCGACATCGAGCCGGTCGATGCCACGGTCGATGCGATCAAGGCCGCGGGCGGCACCGCGATCGGGCGCATCTGCGACGTGACCGACGCGAAGGCGGTGGCGGCGCTCGTCGCCGCGACCGACGCGGCGTTCGGCGGCGTCCAGGTGCTGGTCAACAACGCGGCGCTGTTCGGCAAGATCACGCAGAAGCCGCTGATGGAGATCGCCGTCCGAGGAATGGGACCGCGTCATGACGGTCAACACGCGCGGGCCGTTCGAATGCGTCAAGGCGGTCGTGCCGGTGATGCGGCGCGGCGGCTACGGCAAGATCATCAACATCGCGTCCGGCACCGTCTTCAAGGGCACGCCGATGATGCTGCATTACGTGAGCTCCAAGGGCGCGGTCGTCGCCATGACGCGGGCGATGGCGCGCGAACTCGGCGAGCACGGCATCCGCGTCAACGCGATCGCGCCGGGCCTCACCTTGAGCGACGTGGTGAAGGGGCGGAACGATTACGGCGCGCTGCGCACCGTCAACATCCAGAGCCGCTGCATCAAGCGCGACGAGGAGCCGGACGATCTCGTCGGCACGGTGATCTTCCTCGCCTCGCACGACAGCGACTTCATGACCGGCCAGACCATGCTGGTCGACGGCGGCTCGGCGATGCATTAGGCGAGGGGCTGCGGTAAGCTGCGCGCAGAAGGAGACAAGACATGGATTCGTTGGTCCGCGATCCCGCGCTCGAGACGTTCGACACGGACCGCCTCCTCGCCAATGCGAAGGAGCAGGCGGCGAAGCGCAAATACGAAGACTTCATGATCGTCGATGTCGACGCGCATCACTACGAGAACGAATCCTATACCGAGATCACCGAATTCATCGAAGATCCGGTGTTCCGCAACGAGGCGCGCATGCAGGGCTTCGGGCGCACCGGCGTGATGCAGCCCGAGGCGAACTACCAGAACATGGGCGGCCGCATCACCCGCATCTTCCAGCGCGGCGCCGAGAAGGTGGCGGGGGCCCCGCACCGCGACATCACGCTGACCAAGCGCTGGATGGACGCGATGGGCGTCGATGTCATCTGCCTCTTCCCGACGCCGATGCTGACCTTGGGCATGAACCCGCGGCCCGACGCCGAGGTGCAGCTGGCGCGCGCCTACAACCGCTGGCTGTGCGAGAAGGTGCTCGCGCAGGAGCCGCGCATCCGCTCGATGCTCTATCTGCCCTTCAACCATCCCGAGGGCAGCATCAAGATGGTCGAGGATTTCGCCGACAAGCCCGGCGTCATCGGCTTCATGGTGACGAGCCCGCGCGAGCGCGGCGTGTTCGACAACGCCTATATGCGGCTTTACGCCATGCTCGAGGAGCGCGGCCTGCCGCTCGCGTTCCACGGCGGCTTCTCCTGGGCCGAGCAGTCGTTCAAGCTCGCCAACCGCTTCATCGTCGTGCACGCGCTCGGCTTCACCTTCTTCAACATGCTGCATCTCTCGAACTGGATCATGAACGCGCTGCCCGAGCGCTTCCCCAAGCTCAAGACCATCTGGATCGAGAGCGGGCTCGCCTGGGTCCCGTTCCTGATGCAGCGGCTCGACAACGAATACATGATGCGCACGTCCGAAGCGCCCGGCCTCAAGAAGAAGCCGTCGCGACTATATCCGCGACATGTTCTTCACGACGCAGCCGATGGAGGCGGTCGAGAACCGCGAGGCCTTGGAGCTCACCTTCAAGATGATGAAGGCCGAGACGCAGCTCCTTTATTCCTCGGACTATCCGCACTGGGACATGGATCTGCCGAGCGTGATCTACGATCTGTCGTTCCTGTCGAACGAGGCCAAGCGCAACATCCTCGGCGAGAACGCGCGGCGGCTGTTCAAGCTCGATCCGCTGCTGTCGGCCCAGAAGCTGGAGCGCAGGGCGGCGAAGAGCGCGGCGCAGTAGCGATGATCGCCCGGCGCAAAGTCCTGGCCGGCGCGCTGGCCGCGCTCGCGGCGCCCGCGGTCCTTCGCTCCGCGCGCGCGGCCGAGAAAGTGACGCTCATCACGCCGTTCGGCTTCGATGCCGACTTCATCGACATGATGAACGCCTATTCGGGCGGGCATTTCGCCAAGCAAGGGCTCGATGCGCAGGTGCTGGGCGCGCCCGGCACGGTCCAGCACATCCAGCAGGTGCTTGCCGGACAGGCGGATTTCGGCCGCTTCTCGGGCATCGACTTCATCCGCGTCGTGGCCACCAAGGACGCGCCCTTGAAGGCGGTCGCGACGATGCGGCAGAATCTGGGATTCCGCATCGTCAGCCTCAAGGACAAGCCGGTGAAGACCGGCGCCGACCTCAAGGGCAAGCAGGTCGGCATCCTGTCCTATGGCGGCACGACCGAGACCATGATCGACGTCATCATGGCCAAGGCCGGCCTCGCGAAGGATGACGCGAAGCTGCTCGTGACCGGCAACAGCCCCGGCGAGGTCGATCTCATCCGCCAGGGGCGGATCGACTGCTTCATCTGCACCTATCCGGTCTATTTCGCGCTGAAGGAAGGCGGCGAGCCGCTCGAATTCCTCTCGGTCGACGAGCAGGTGCCGGCGCCGGGGCAGGTTTGGCATGGCACCCGCGCGACGATCGAGCAGAAGCCGGAACTCACGCTCAAGGTGCTGCGCGCGCTGAAATCGTCGATCGACGAGCTCATGACGCAGCCCTTGGAGCCGATCTTCGAGCGCGCGATCAAGGATTTCGAGATTCCGGGCACCAAGAATGTGGCACTTCTCGCCAAGCAGGAACGACAGGCGATTGCCGATAATTTCGTTCTCGACGGCAGGAAGGACACGCTGCTGCGCAACCTGCCCGAGCGCTGGAACGCGGGCTGCGACGCGTTGCGGGAAGTGGGCTTCGCCGACGTGAAGGATCCCTCGCCGCTCTACACCAACGAATTCGTCGACAGGCTCTAGGCCGCTTCGACCGGCGTTTCGCGCGAGGCCGCGACCCATTCGCGCCACAGCGTCAGCAGCGCCGCCATGATCGCCGGCCCGAGGAACAATCCGACGAGGCCGAACCCCTCGAGCCCGCCCAGGATGCCGAGCAGCACCCACAGGAACGGCAGCTTCGCCGAGCCGCCGATCAGCACCGGCCGCACGAAATGGTCGGCGACGAACACGACGACGGCGCCGATGCCCAGGAGCACGATCGCCGGCACGATCCCGTCCTGCGACAACAGCACGATCGCGCCGAGGCCGAAGATGAAGGGCGCGCCGAACGGGATCATGGCGAGGATTGCGGTGGCGCCGCCGAACAGCGCCGCATGCGGCAATCCCAGCACGAAATAAGCGCCGGCCAGCACCGCGCCCTCGCCGAGCCCGACGAGGACGAGGCCGTTCACCGTGCCGCGGATCGCATGCACCATCTGCACGCCGACGCGCTTGCCCTGGGGCCCGACGAGGCGCTCGACCAGCGCCTCGAGGTCGCGCACGAGCCGCGCGCCGTCGCGGTAGAGGAAGAACAGCGTCAGCAGCGTGAACACGAGAACGGTCGAGCGGCGCGCGAGCTGCTGGCCCAAGGTGCGCGTCCAGTCGATCAGCAAGCCGCGGTCGAGCCGGCCGAGCAGCACCTGCGCGCCGTGCGGATCGGCGAGATTCGTCTGCCACCAGTGCGTGGCATCGGCGCCGAAGCGCGGAATTTCGGCAAGCCACGCCGGCACCGGCAGGCCGTCCTTCTCGAGGTCGGGCAGCGTGCGCGCGACATAGAGGGTCTCGCGGCCGAGCTCGATCGCCATCAACGCAATCGGCACGAGGAAGACGAAGCCGACGATGAGCGTGAAGGAAAGCGGCGCCAGCATCCCCTCCCGGCGCAACGGGACAACGCGCGTGAAGCGGACATAAAGCGGCCAGGTCGCGACCGCGAAGATCGTTGCCCACAGCAGCGCCGGGATGAAGTCCCACAGGATCCACAGCGCAAGCGCCGCGAGCGCCGCGGTGATGGCGAGGCGGGCGTTGCGTTGCACGGCGGTCTGGCGCTCCATGGCGCCGGGAGTATAGACCATGATAGAAGAGAGGGTTCCAGCGCCGGAGAGGACCATGGCCAAAATCCGCCATCTCGCGATCTATACCGACGATCCCGACCGGCTCGCGCAATTCTATGTCGATGTGTTCGGGCTCGAGCGCACGCAGGATTTGCCCGCCGTGCCCGGCACCGGCCGCGCCGTGTGGCTAAGCGACGGCTACATGGAAATCGCGATCATAGAGCCGCACGATCCGAAGACGCCGCGCGGGCTCAATCATTTCGGCTTCACGCTCGACGCGGGCGAGCAGCCGGAAATCTATCGCCGGCTGGCTGAGCGCGGACGTGCGCCCACGCCTCCGCCGCCGGGCCGTCCCTATATCGATGACGCCGCGCGCGATGTCGACGGCAACAAGTTCGACCTCTCCACGACGGGGCTGCGCACCACCGCGGAGCAGGAGCAGCGCGACCGCGCGCGCGAACCCGCGAAGGTGTGAGGAGAAACGAGATGAGCAGCACGGATGGCGCGCGCCAGGATTATTACCGGCGCGTCGGCGCGCTTCCCTTGTCGCCGCTATGGACGACGCGGCTCGTGCCGCCCGAGCCCAAGGACCACGTCAAGGCGAAGCCTTATCTCTGGGATTATGACGATGTCGTGCGCCCGGTGCTGATGGAGAGCGGCGCGCTCATCACCGCGAAGGAGGCGAACCGGCGCGTGCTCACGCTGGAAAATCCGGGGCTCGGCGGCTCGCACCGCATTCTCGAATCGCTCTATGCCGGCCTGCAGCTCATCCTGCCCGGGGAGGTGGCGCCCGCGCACCGCCATTCGCCGTCGGCGCTGCGCTTCATCATCGAGGGCGAGGGCGCCTATACCGCGGTGAGCGGCGAGAAATCCATGATGCATCGCGGCGACTTCATCATCACGCCGTCGATGACGTGGCACGACCACGGCCACGAGGGGACCGAGCCGGTGGTGTGGATGGACGGGCTCGACATCCCGATGCTCGGCCTCTACGGGCCGATGTTCTTCGATACTTACGGCGATGACCGCCATCCCGAGCGGCGTCCGCCGGGCGACAGCCGCGCGCGCTACGGCGCCAACATGCGGCCCGTCAACGAGAGCTGGGAGAAGCCGGAATCGCCGATCTTCTCCTACCCTTACGCGCGCTCGCGCGAGGCGCTCGAGGAGCTGCGCCGCACCGCGGAGTGGGACGCGGCGGCGGGACTGAAGCTCGAATATATCGACCCGACGCGCGGCGGCAGCGCCATGCCGACCATCTCGACCTTCCTGCAGCTGCTGCCCAAGGGATTTTCCGGCGCGACCTACCGCAGCACCGAGAACACGGTCTATTCGCCGGTCGAGGGCAAGGGCCGCATCATCGTCGGCGGGGGCGCCGACGAGCGCACGATCTCGTGGAAGCCGCGCGACATCTTCGCCGTGCCGTGCTGGGTCCCGTACCGGCTCGAAGCGGACGAGGACGCCACCCTCTTCAGCTTCTCCGACCGCGTCGCGCAGCAGAAGCTCGGCTTCTGGCGCGAGGAGCGGCCGAAGAATTAGGGTTGCGGCTACGGCAATTCATAGGTTGACCGTCATGCGCGGGCTTGTCCCGCGCATCCACGTGTTGTCATTGCGAGCGGAGCGAAGCAATCCCCCGCGAGATTGCTTCGTCGCCTTCGGCTCCTCGCAATGACAAATCGTGGATGGCCGGGACGCGGGCCTTTGCCCGGCCCGGCCATGACGATGGAAGGTGACGTTTCCCTTACAATTTCCCGGCGAAGGCGTCGGCGATGAAGGCGTGCGCGAGCGTATAGCCGTGGCGCGTCGTCGGCTCGTGATAGACGGCGGCGCCGGGGCGGTTCGCATGCGGATCGGTGAAGGCGTGCACGACGCCGCCCCAGTTGAGCATGGCCCAGCGCGCGCCGGCGGCGTCGAGCTCGGCCTCGAGCGCGTCGCGCTCGGCCTTGGGCGCGATCGGGTCGGCCGCGCCGTGCACCACCAGCACCGCGGCCTTGACCTCGCCCTTCTTCGCCGGCATCGGCGTCGCGAGCGAGCCGTGCATCGACACGACCGCCGCGACATCGGCCCCGGCGCGCGCCAGGTCGAGGACGTTGGCGCCGCCGAAGCAAAAGCCGATCGCCGCGCGCTTGCGCCTATCGCCGATGTCGCGCTTCTCGGTCTCCTTCACCATCGTGTCGCACGCGGCGACGATGCGGCGCCGCGTCTCGGCCGCGTCCTTCGCGAGCGGGGCCAGGAACTCCATCGGATTTTCCTTGCCGGTCGGCCTCTTGCCCTCGCCATACATGTCGGCGACGAAGACGATGTAGCGGTCGCCGGCGAGCTGGCGCGCGACCTCGGTCGCGCCCGGAACGATGCCGAGCCAGTTGGGCGCCATCAGCAGGAGCGGGCGGATGGTGCGGGTTTCCTCATAGACGAGCTGGCCCTGGCAAGTGAGCCCGGACACGGAATAATTGACGGTATCGACCTTCATGAATGCCTCCCTGGCTAATCCCCGTCTATCCAAGACCGGCGCGCGCCCGAGCGCAAGCCGGGCGCGGCCCTCGCTGCCAAACGCCGGTTTTTGTTATGCTGTGCGCTATACTCGCAGCCGTTCGTGCGCCGCGTCCTCAAGGAGATAACGTAAATGAGCCCGCCTTTTAAATCTTCCCGGCGCGGGGCCGATCCGGTCGTGACCGAGATCGTGCGCAACGGCGTCATCGCCGTGACCGAGGAGATGAAGACGAACCTCATGCGCACCGCCTACAACATGATCATCTACGAGGCGCTCGACTTCACCACCGGGCTCTTCACGCCCAAGGGCGAGACCGTGTCGATCGGCATCGGCCTGCCGACCTTCATCCGCGGCATGGCCGAGACGATCAAGGCGGAGCTCGCGCATTTCGGGCCGGACGGGATCGAGCCGGGCGACATCCTCATCACCAACGACGCCTATACGACCGGCAGCCACCTCTATCACATCACCCTGACGCTGCCGATCTTCCACAAGAAGACGCTGGTCGGCTTCGCCTGCTGCATGGCGCATTGGATCGATATCGGCGGCACGCTGGGCGGCATCACCACCGACATCTATTCCGAAGGGCTGCAGGTGCCGTACCTGAAGCTCTACAAGGCCGGCAAGATCAACCAGGATCTGGTCGACATCATCCGCATCAACGTGCGCATCCCGACGCGCGCCATGGGCGATCTGCGCGCGCAAGTGACGGCGGTCAAGACCGGCGAGCGCCGCTTCCTCGAGCTGATCGAGCGCTATGGCCGCGACGAGGTGGCGGCCGCCATCGCCGCCATCATGGATCATTCCGAGACGAAGGCGCGCGCGCGCACGCGCACCATCCCCGACGGACGTACGAGGCCGAATCCTACATGGACGATGACGGCATCGATGTCGGCAAGCGCGTGCCGATCCGCGTCAAGGTGACGGTCGCGGGCGACGAGATGACGATCGACCTCACCGACGTGTCGGCGCAGGTGCGCGGCTTCTTCAATTCGGGCGCCACGACCGGGCTCGGCTGCACCCAGGTCGCCTACAAGTGCGTCACCTCGCCGCGCGATTATCCGATCAACGACGGCTCGTTCCGCAGCCTCAAATCGATCGTGCCGCCCGGGCCGCGTCGTCAGCGCGTCGCGCCCCGCGCCGATGCGGCAATGGATGACCTTTCCGATGACCATCATCGACACGGTCTTCAAGGCGCTGCGCCGGCCATTCCCGACCGCGTCATCGCCGGCCACCACGCCGATCTGTTGAGCGCCAACATCCACGGCATCGATCCGAGGAAGCGCGAATTCTTCATCGGCGGGTTCGGGCCTTTGGGCGGCGGCTGGGGCGCCAAGCGCAGCGAGGACGGCGTTTCCGCCACCGTCTGCCTCAATGACGGCGACACGCACAACGCGCCGTGCGAGCAGGTCGAGACCAAGATCCCGGTGGTGGTCGAGCGCCATGCGCTGGTGCCGGATTCGGGCGGCGCCGGGCGCAATCGCGGCGGGCTCGGCGTCGAGCGGCTCGTGCGCGTGCTCGCGCCGGTCATCTACAACAGCCGCATCGACCGCGTCCATTGCAAGCCGTGGGGGCTCGACGGCGGGATGGACGCCACCGGCAACGAGATCGCGGTCAAGCGCAACGGCGTGTGGAAGGCCGATTACCTCAACGCCAAAGTCTCCTATGTCGATCTGAAGCCCGGCGACGCCTATCGCACCCGCTCGGGCGGCGGCGGCGGCTATGGCCCGCCATGGCAGCGCCCGGTCGAGAAAGTGCAGGAGGACGTGCGCCAGGGCTATGTCAGTCTCGAGCAGGCGGAGGCGCTTTACGGCGTGGTGCTCGATCGCGAGAGCTTGGCGCCCGACATGGCGGCGACCGAGCGCCGGCGCGCCGCCATGAGCCAGGCGGGCGCGGCATGAGCCTGCTTCTTACGCCCCTTCGCATCGGCCCGTTCGAGCTCAAGAACCGCATCGTCATGGCGCCGATGCAGCGCGCGAGGAACGATGCCGAGCGCGTGCCGACCGACCTCATGTGTCAGTATTATGTGCAGCGCGCGACGATGGGCCTCCTCATCTCGGAAGCCTCGAGCGTGTCGCCCGTGAGCGTCGGCCGCCCCGGCGCCGCCGCGATCTTTCGCGCCGCCCAAGCGGAAGGCTGGAGGCGCGTCGCCGCCGCGGTCCACGCGACGGGCGCGGTGATGTTCCAGCAGCTTTATCATCTCGGCCGCAAATCCGATCCCTCGCGCATGCCGCCGGGCGAAACGCCGGTCTCGGCCTCGCCGGTGCAGGCCAAGGGGCAGCTGAACGGCGCCACTGGCCCGGTCGATTTCGCGACGCCGCGCCCGCTCGCGACGGACGAGGTCGCGGGAGTGGTGGCGCAGTTCCGCCAGGCCGCGAAGAATGCGCGCGATGCCGGCATGGACGGGATCGAGCTTCACGGCGCCAACGGCTACCTCATCATGCAGTTCCTGTGCGATGCCACCAACAAGCGCACCGACCGCTATGGCGGCAGCATCGCCAACCGCGTGCGGCTGCTGGTCGAGATCGTCGCGGCGGTGATCGGCGAAGTGGGGCGGGACCGCGTCGGCGTGCGCATCTCGCCGCATTTCCGCACTGACGGCATCGGCGATTCCGATACGCCGGCGCTCTTCCTCCACGTCGCGGCAGCACTCAGGGAAATGGGGATCGCCTACCTCCACATCATCGAGGCCGACCATCCGGGCCTGGCGCAATCGCCGCCCGAGGGCATTCGGCGCCTTGCGCCGGAGCTGCGCCGCGCCTTCGGCGGGCCGGTCATCGTCAATGGCGGCTACACGCTCGAAAGCGCCGAGCGCACGCTCGCCTCGGGCGCGGCCGATGCCGTGTCGTTCGCGGCGCTCGCCATCGCCAATCCCGATCTGCCCGAGCGCCTGCGCCGCGCCGCCGCGCTCAACACGCCCGATCACGCGACCTTCTACGACGGCGGCCCCAAGGGCTATATCGACTATCCCGCGCTGACGCCCGGCTGACGGCGGCGGCCGTCGAATGCGGCCGCAGTTGGCGATGAACTGCGCGGCACTTTTCTGCCACGAGCGCGTCAAGGCGAATTCGCGGCACGCGGCGCGCGAGATTTCGAGCGCCTTGATGCAGGCGCGCCCTAAGTCCTCGTCGAGAATGCCGACGGGATTGCCGTCGATCACATCCTTCGGCCCCATCACCGGATAAGCCGCGACCGGCACGCCGCAGGCGAGCGCTTCGAGCTGCACGACGCCGAACGTGTCGGTGCGGCTCGGGAACACGAACACGTCGGCCGCCGCGATATGCGCGGCCGAGTCTCGCCCTCCATCGTGCCGAGGAAGCGCGCGCGCGGGAAGCGGCGCTCGAGCTCCGCCCGCTGCGGCCCGTCGCCGATCACC
>CAWDPP010000009.1:0-61275 GCA_963804235.1 uncultured Alphaproteobacteria bacterium | reverse complement strand
CTCGCAGACGCAGACCATGCTGTTCTCGAAATTGTTCATGAGCTCGGCGCCGACCATCTCGGCGCGCGCCGTGGGGCTTCCGAGCAGCGGCGCGGCCGGCTGCGTCATGGCGCTCGACAAGGGCAGCGTCACCGACGTGTCCGACAGCGGCACCTCGACGCTCAACCTCAACGATTGCAGCCTGCTCATCAACTCGTCGAGCACCGACGCCCTCACGCTCAGCGGCAGCGTGCAGATCAACGCCGAATCCGCGAGCATCGTCGGCAACTGGGAGAAGAGCGGCACCGCGAAGCTCACCACCACGAACGGCGTCACGACCGGCGCCACGCCCGCCGCCGATCCTTATGCGAGCGTGCCGATTCCGAGCTACAGCAAGACCACGTGCAACGCCAACCACCCGAGCGTCCTCGGCACCGCGACCATCGGGCCCTCGACCTCCGGCGGGACCTACGTGATCTGCAACGGCCTCGTCGCTCTCGGGCGCGAGCGCCAACCTCACGCTGCAGCCCGGCACCTATATCATCAATGGCGGCAATTTGAGCATGTCCGGCGGGGCGACGCTCAACGCCACCGGCGGCGTCACCATCGTGCTGACGGGCGCCAGCAGCTCCAGCATCGGATCGGTCCAGGAAAGCGGCACCTCGACCATCAACATCACGGCGCCGACGACCGGGCCCACCGCCGGCATGGCGATCTACCAGGACCGCAACGCGCCGTCCACCGCGGGCAGCAGCTTCAGCGGCAGCACGACGCAATCGATCACCGGCGCCATGTATTTCCCGAGCGCGAGCGTCAGCTATTCGGGCTCGACCGGCACGTCCGGCACCGGCGCCTCGCAGTGCACGCAGCTCATCGGCTACACGCTGACCTTCAGCGGCAGCACGACCTTCAACGCCAACTGCAGCGGCGTCGGCGTGCTCGGCATGGGCGGCGGCTCGACCAAGCTGGTCGAGTAGAAAACCCTCTCCGCGCGCAGCGGAGAGGGTCGACCGCATGCGGTACCCATTGCGAAGCAATGGGAGGGCGAGGTGTGCTTCCGCGGCACGATCGCGCCTCTATCGGCACCCACCTCACCCGCTCGCTGCGCTCGCACCCTCTCCCCCAATGGGCGGAGAGGGTTTATTGGTCGCGCACCTGCACGACGACGCTCTTGTCGGCGTAAAAGCGCCGCCAACCCGGCATGCGGTCGATCAGATCGACCGCGCGCGCATCGGCGGGAAAGATCGTCCACGCGATCTTGTATTGCGCGAGCAGCGCCGGCAATTCGTCGCTCTGCCCGTGCACGGCCTCGTAATAGCGCTTGATGAACGGGTCGCCGAACATGTCGGCGCGGCCGTCGATGAAGGTCTTGACGCCGTTGAAGATGAGATAGTCGCCGAAATTATAGTCGTTGAGCACCGGCCCGGTGATGTGCGCCTGCCTCGACCGCGCGGAGCGCCGCCGCGGGCGCGTATTTGGGCTCAGGTCCCGAGCGGGAACCGCGCCGCCACCGCTTCGGCGCCAAGCGCCGCCACGGCGACGAGCGCCATGCCGCCCGCAGCGGCGGGCCGCGCGAAGCGGTCGAGCCAGTCGCTGCCGCCGGTCTTGTTCTGCGAGTTGCGGGCCGGCGAAGGGTCCGGCCAGGAGCGGCGCGATGAAGGCGATGAGATCGCCGTTGCGTGCATGCTGCAAGCTCATGGCGAACAGCAGCAGCAGCATGAGGACGCGCACGAACGGCAGCCTGATGCCGCGCCACAGCGCCGTGCCGAGCGCCAGGAGGAGCCAGATCTCGAGCGTCGAGAGATGCTGGAAATCGATGCTCTTCCATTCGAGCAGCATCGACAGCGCGAACTTCATGTCGAGGAGGCGGATCGGCAGGAGATAGGCCTCGATGCCGTTGGGCGTGACGAGGCTCGCCGCCAAGGATGCGAGCGTGAAGCCCGCCCAGTCCCTCGCCGCCTTGAGGCGCGCCGTCTCGCCCTCGGTCATCAGCACCGCCTCGACCGTGAACAGCCCGGCGAAGCCGATGCCGACGAGGAACGTGCCGTGCAGGTTGACCCACGGCACCATGATGAGCGCGGCCCAGAGCGGCGGCGCGCGGCGCGCCGCGCGCGCCTCGACCAGGAGCGCCATCCACCACACCATGAGCGGCAGCGCCACCATGTGCGGCCGCGCCAGCCAGTGCGGCGAGATCGCGATCCAGGCGAGCACGCTGATGACGATCGCCTGCGCCGGGTTGTAGTAGCGCATGAGCGCGCGGGCGAAGATCGCGAGCGCCGCGGCAAGGCCGAGGCTCGCCATGCACACGAGGCCCTGGAACCCGGCCGCGTCGTAGAACAGCGCCGAGACGACGCCGCCCAGCCACTCGTGCGCGACCCACGGCATCCCCGGCACGGAATGGGTGAGGAAATCGGCGTGCGGCACGGCATGGTGCGCGAGCACCCAGCGCCCGATCACGACATGCAGCATCGTGTCCGGGTCGTCGAGCCGTTGCGCGCGCGAGCCGAGGCCGAGCACGAAGCACAACAGCGCGAGCGCCAGCGGCAGCGAGACATGCGCGCGGCCCGCGCGCGCGGCGGCGCCCGCGGGCGGGGCGGCGTCCAGGTCGAGATCGGAAGCGGCCGTTTTCCTCATCCGATTGTCGGTCCCCGTTTCGCGCGAGAAATAATGATTAAAGTCAGTGAAATCATGGTTAACGCGGCGCCTGCGTGATCTTGGCCACCGTTTTCGACGTATTTATTACGCCAATTTCCTGAATTTCGCGCGCAACGGAAACGTCAAGTGGCAAATTTACGCATATTAATCTTGTTCGGGTCCGCGTGCGGGGGTACAGGTTTTCGCGCACGGGGCGAGTCGATACTCGATCTTTATTCACGGGAGACGCAGCAATGAGCGACGGCGGCTTTGGCTGGGGCGGCGGTTGGTGTCAGAGCTTCGGCTTTCGGCGATTACGGCAGCAATAATTGCTACCAGACGCAAGGCTGCGAGCTTCCGGCGTTCGTGCAGGCGCTGATTGCGGCCGCGGGCGACACTTACGCCGGCACCGGCAGCAGCGTCTCCGACAACGGCAACTATGCCGACAACGCGAGCAAGGAGAATGGCTCTGCCGGCGCCTCGAGCCATGTCGGCAGCGGCGTCGCCATCTCGAGCAAGAGCTATGACAAGGTCGCGACCAATACCGCGGCGGTCGAGAACAACACCGAAATCGACCTCGGCAGCAGCGTGTCGAACGCGTCGATCTCGGACGGCGGCGGCAGCAACGACACCTTCGTCGTCTATAGCGGCACGAACGAGACGCTGACGGTCGGCTCGACCGGCAACTACAACACGCTCTATGCCGGCAACGGCGGCGGCGACCATCTCACGGTCGCGGCCGGCGGCAACAACTGGCTCTATGACGGCTCGGGCGGCAACGACCACCTGTCGGTCGGCGCGACCGAGGCCTCGGGCACCGTCTCGAGCGGCAACCTGCTGCAGACCGCCGACGTCACCGGCAATCCCGCGAGCACGCTCACGGTCGGCACCGGCAGCAACAATTCGCTCATCGCCGGCAACGCCAACGGCGACACCGAGATCGTCGGCAACGACGCGATGTCGGGCTCCTCCGCGCTCTCCAGCTCGAACCTCCTGCAGGTCGGCAACGGCGCCGGCGACATCCAGTCGCTCGACAACGGCAACAGCAACGTCATGCTCGCCGGCAGCGGCGCGGGCGACCAGCTCAGCATCCTCAGCGGCAACAGCAACTGGATGAGCGCGGGCAACGGCGCCGGCGACCAGCTCAATCTCGGCAACGGCAACCAGAACACGCTGCTCGCCGGCTCCGGCGCGGGCGACGGGCTCTTCATCACCACCGGCAACGACAATTATCTGAAGACGACCGACACCTCGGCCTCGACCTCGGGCGGCGACACGCTGTCGATCGGCGACCGGCGACAGCAACACGCTGATTTCCGGCAACGGCGCCTACGACAGCATCTTCGTCGGCACCGGCTCGAACGACATCCTCGCCGCCGGCAACGGCAACTACGCCGACGTCAACATGGCGACCGCCACCAACAACGACACGCTCATCGCCGGCGACGGCCAGGACGATTTCGCCGGCTGGACCACCGGCACCAACAGCTCGATCTTCCTGGGCGACGGCGGCGACGACCTCGTCAATTTCACGACCGGCACCGACAGCCTCGTGTGCGTCGGCGACGGCGCCGGCGATATCGTCACGTTCCAAACCGGCATGTGCGACCTGGTCCAGACCGGCGTCGGCGCCGGCGACCAGATCCTCGCCACGGGGACCTCGGCCAACGATACGCTCGCGGTCGGCGACGGCGACGGCTCCGCCGTCCAGGACAATTTCGCCAGCAGCGACCTGCTGCAGTGCGGCAACGGTAATGGCGATTTCCTCGGCATCGGTGGCTTCGCGACCTATAGTGGCTTCAATAGTACGTCTTTCACGGTCTGGAATCTCGGCGCCGGCAACGGCAACGTGCTCGAGGCCGGCAACGGCAACGGCGACTTGTTGATCGGCGGCTTCGGCACTGGCAACACGCTGATCGCCGGCGGCGGGCTCGGCACGGGCGTGTCGGACAGCACCGGCACCTGGACCGGCAGCTTCGGCGACACCTTGACGGGTGTCGGCTACGACGCAAGGTTCGACGGCACCTTGTTCGGTGCGCCGCCCCCGAGCGTCGACAACTACATCCTCAACTGCCAGGGCGGCGACCTGGTGCAGGACACGACCGCCAACCTCCAGGGCTCGCTCATCACCAACCTCGGCGGCGCCTCATCGTCGCAAGTGTTCGTGGCGTCCTCGGGCTCGAGCTCGTCGGGCTCCTCGAGCTGCGGCGGCTGGAGCTCTTGCGGCGGCAGCTACGGTTGCGGCACGAGCGGCACGTACGAGACGATCAACTCCCTCAACGCCATCGACGTGACCGACATGACCTATGTCGCGGGCGGCATGAGCGCGACCGAAAACAGCAGCAACGGCGGCGCCTATGGCAGCGAGGTGTGGACCTTCTCGAACGGAACGCAGTCGCTGACGCTCGACCTGCTCGGCAGTTTCAGCGCCGCCGGGTTCTCGTTCGCGAACGACACCGGCCTCGTCAACACGGCCCAGTCGCTCGAATCGTTCAACGCCGCAGAAACCGGCGCCTCCATCACGCAGGGCGTGTCCACCTATACCGACCTGTCGGGCAACCTCGATCTCGACACCGGCACGGTCATCACTTACGCCGGCTCGTCGAGCTCGAGCTGCGGCAGCAGCGGCAGCAGCAGCTGCGGCTCCACCAGCAGCAGCTGCGGCTCCAGCTCCGGCTCGTCGAGCTCGGGCTGCGGCTCCAGCAGCTCGTGCGGCGGCAGCAGCTACAGCAGCTGCGGCCAGGACAACAGCCAGTGGCTCACCAACGCGGGTTGCCATTAGGCGCGCCGAAGTCCCTGTTCCGTATTAAGAATTTCGGGCCGGTTCCTTGCGGGGGCCGGCCCGGGTCTTTTACTGATCCCTTTCGTCCCAATATTCCGCATTAAGACAACATTAAGCGCGCTAAATTAACCATAGGGCTGGAAAATAGCCCTCTCTGTGGCGATAACGGCATGGACGCGCAGCCCGAACGACAAGGACCCAGCGCCGGCGACAGCGGTCTCGGCGCGCTCGTCATGCTGTTGCGCTTCCAGGGCATCGGCGCCGATCTCGATCAGCTCCGCCACAGTTTCGCCGGCCGCCCCGTCGGCGTGGCCGAGATGCTGCGTTGCGCCAAGGAACTGGGCCTGAAGGCGCGCAGCTTCTCGACCAATTGGAAGCGCCTCGCCGACACGCCGTTTCCCGGCATCGCCGCCTTGAAGGATGGGCGCTTCCTCGTCGTCGGCCGGGTCGGCGACGGCAAGATCATCGTGCAGCATCCGTTCTCGCCCAAGCCCGAGCTTCTGAGCGAGGCCGAATTCACCGCGCTGTGGGACGGGCGCGTCGTGCTCATGGCGCGCCGCGCCGCGCTGACCGACCTGACGCGCCGCTTCGACTTCACCTGGTTCCTGGGCGCCATCCAGAAATACAAGAGCCTGCTCGTCGAGGTGGTGGTCGCCTCCTTCTTCCTGCAGCTCTTCGCCCTGGTCACGCCGCTCTTCTTCCAGGTCATCATCGACAAGGTCCTGGTCCATCGCGGCATCAGCACCTTGGACGTGCTCGTCCTCGGCATGCTGACCATCACCATTTTCGAAGCCGTGCTGTCGACGCTGCGCACATATCTCTTCTCGCACACCACGAACCGCATCGACGTCGAGCTGGGCGCGCGTCTCTTCCGCCACCTGCTGGGATTGCCCCTGGCCTATTTCCAGGCGCGCCGGGCCGGCGATTCCGTGGCGCGCGTGCGCGAGCTCGAGAATATCCGCAATTTCCTCGACCAGCTCGGCCTTGACGCTCGTCATCGACTTCTTCTTCACCTTCGTCTTCCTCGGCGTGATGTTTTTCTACTCGCCGTTCCTGACGATGGTCGTGTTGTGCTCGTTCCCGATCTATATCGGCATCTCGGCCGGCGCGACGCCGCTCTTCCGCCGCCGCCTCGACGAGAAATTCCGCCGGGCGCCGAGAACCAGGCTTTCCTCGTCGAAAGCGTGTCCGCGGTCGAGACCTTGAAGGCGATGGCGGTCGAGCCGCAGATGCAGCGCCGCTGGGAAGAGCAGCTCGCGGCCTATGTCGCGGCCTCGTTCCGCGTCCTGTCGCTCGGCAACACGGCGTCGAACGCGGTCCAGGTCGTCTCGAAGCTCGTCACCGTGGCGACGCTCTATTTCGGCGCCAAGCTCGTCATCGACGGGAGCCTCAGCGTCGGCGAACTCGTGGCCTTCAACATCATGGCCGGGCGCGTGGCGCAGCCGGTCCTGCGCATCGCGCAGATCTGGCAGGATTTCCACCAGGCGCGCCTCTCGGTCCAGCGTCTGGGCGACATCCTCAACACGCCGGCCGAGCCCACCTACACCGCGTCGCGCGCGGCGCTGCCCGCCATCCGCGGCGACATCGCCTTCGAGCATGTCGGGTTCCGCTACCGCATCGACGGGCCCGAGATCCTGCACGACGTGAGCGTTGCCGTGCCGGCGGGGCAGGTGCTCGGCATCGTCGGCCCCTCGGGCTCGGGCAAGAGCACGCTCGCGAAGCTGGTGCAGCGCATGTACGTGCCGGAAAGCGGCCGCATCCTCGTCGACGGCGTCGATATCGCGCAGATCGATCCGGCCTGGCTGCGGCGCCAGATCGGCGTCGTCTTGCAGGAGAACGTGCTCTTCAACCGCTCGATCCGCGAGAACATCGCGCTGGCCGATCCCGGCATGCCGATCGAGCGCGTCATGGCGGCCGCGCGCCTCGCCGGCGCGCACGACCTCATCCTCGAATTGCCGGAAGGCTACGACACCATGGTCGGCGAGCGCGGCTCGACGCTCTCGGGCGGCCAGCGCCAGCGCATCGCGATCGCGCGCGCGCTCGTCATGAACCCGCGCATCCTGATCTTCGACGAGGCCACGTCGAGCCTCGATTACGAAAGCGAGCGCATCATCCAGCAGCATATGCAGGAGATCGCGAAGGACCGCACCGTGTTCGTGATCGCGCACCGGCTTTCGACCGTGCGGCGCTGCGACCGCATCATCACCATCGACCGCGGCCGCCTCGTCGAGGACGGCACGCATGACGAGCTGATCGTCACCGGCGGGCGCTACGCCTCGCTGCACCGCATCCAGGCCGGCATCCATGAAGTCGGCTAAGGCGCTCGTCCCGCGGCGCGACCCGCAAATGCAGCGCGCGAAGGAGGAGATCGAGTTCCTTCCCGCCGCGCTCGAGATCGTCGAGACGCCGCCCTCGCCGATCGGCCGCTCCATCTCGCTGACGATCGCGCTGCTGTTCGCGCTGGCGCTCGCCTGGGCCTCGATCGGCCAGGTCGATATCGTCGCCACCGCGCAAGGCAAGATCGTGCCCTCGGGCCGCACCAAGGTGGTGCAGCCCTTGGAGATCGGCACGGTGCGCGCCATCCATGTCGAGGACGGGCAGTCGGTCAAGGCGGGCGAGGTGCTGATCGAGCTCGACCCGACCATGAACAACGCCGAGATCGAGCATTTGCGAAGCGACTGGATGGCGACGCGGCTCGATGTCGCGCGCATGCATGCGGCGCTCGATCCGAGCGGCGATCCCTTGACCGCGTTCCAGCCGCCCGCGGGCGCCCCCGCCGACCAGGTCGCGACCGCGCGCCAGCTTCTCCTCAACGAGGACGCCGAAGAGCGCGCCAAGCTCGCCGAGCTCGACCATCAGCGCGCGCAAAAGGACGCCGAGCGCCAATCCTATGCCGCCACGGTGGCGAAGCTCGAGGCCACCATCCCGATCCTGCAGCAGCGCGCCGACATCCGGAAGTATCTCGCCGACAAGCAGTACGGCTCGAAGATCACCTATCTCGAGACCCAGAGCGACCTGGTGCAGCAGCAGAAGGATCTGCCGGTCGAAGAGGCGCATCTGGCCGCGGCGCAGGCGGCGCTCCAGGGCATCGACGCCTCGCGCACCGAGGCCATCTCGGAATATCACCGCACGCGCCTGACCGAGCTCGCCGCGGCCGAGCAGAAGGAGGCCGACCTCGCGGCCGACGTGAACAAGGCCAAGGAGCGCTCGCGCCTCCAGATCCTGACCGCGCCGGTCGACGGCGTCGTGCAGCAACTGGCCGCGCACACGATCGGCGGCGTCGTGACGGCGGCGCAGCCGCTCTTGGAGATCGTGCCGCAGGACAGCAAGCTCGAGGTCGAGGCGATGGTGTCGAACATGGATGTCGGCTTCGTGCACGAGGGCCAGGAAGTCGAGGTCAAGGTCAACACGTTCAATTTCACGAAATACGGGCTCCTGCGTGGCATCGTCGAAAGCGTGTCGGCCGACGCGGTGACGCAGCAGACGCAGCCTTCATCGCAACAGCCGCGCTCGCAGCAGGCCGATCCGGCGGCCGACGCGAACTCGCTCGCCTATTCCGCGCGCGTCTCGCTCGACCGCCGCGTGATGGATATCGACGGGCGCGAGGTGCGGCTTGCGCCGGGCATGGAGGTCACGGTCGAGATCAAGACCGGCCGGCGCCGCGTCATCTCCTATCTCCTTTCGCCGCTCATGCGCTTCCAGCATGAGAGTTTGCACGAAAGGTAGGGGCAAGAATTCAACGCAGAGGGCGCAGAGGAACGGTGCGTCCTTCGACTACGCCCCTGCGGGGCTCCGCTCAGGATGAGGTGCCTGGGTGAAGCACCAAGAAAGTTCCTCATCCTGAGCGTAGCGTCCTGAGCTTTTGCGAAGGACGCGAAGTCGAAGGACGCACGTCTCCTCGGCGCTGGAAGGTTCCCTACTCCGCCAGCTGGATCGTGACGGCCTCGGGATTGCGGCGGCCTTCGGCCACGTCCATGGTGACGCGCTGCCCGGGGGCGAGCGCGTTGATGCCGCCTTTTTGCAGCACCGAGGCATGGACGAACACATCCTGCCCGCGTCCGTCGACGCTGACGAAGCCGAACCCTTTGCCGGGGTCGTACCACTTGGTCGTGCCGGCCATGCGCACGGCCGGGCCCGATGCGGCGCGCGGACCGCCGGCGCCGGTGCGTGCGCGCGGCGCCGATGGCGTCGCGGTGCTGTCGTCGATCGCCAGCACTTCCGTCACCTGCGGTCCCTTCATGCCGGTGCCGGTGCGGACCTGGAGCGTCGCGCCCGGCGCCACGTCTTCGCGCCCGGCGCGCGCCAAGACGTTGGCGTGCAGGAAGGCGTCGCCGCCATTTTCCAGCGAGACGAAGCCGAAACCCTTCTCGGCGTTGAACCATTTGACGGTGGCGGAAGACGGCGGCGCGGCGCGCGCGGCCGGCGGCGGTGCCGCGCCTTCGGCGGGGGCGGGGGCTCGCGCCGCATATTTGCTGCGGCGGGGCGGCAGGAATTCGTCGTCATCGAAACCGCGGCGGCGGCGCTCGCGAAACTCTTTGCGGCTACTCAACTTGTACGGCCCTCTCTCATTCGAGATCGACGCCCTAATATGGGCGCGCGCGCGCCGGGAGCAAGCCGGTAAAAAGGGTGCGTCTCCGGTTTCCTCCGGCGACCGCTCGGCGACCGCTCAGCGCCCGCCGGCCTCGAATTTCTGCGTCGCGGCGGCGACCGCCGCGGCGGCCTTCTGGCGGCTTTCGGCGATATTCTCCTTGGCCCACGCGTAGCTCGCGCGCCGCGCGCGGTTGGCGCCGGCGAAATGCGGCTTCACGAACTCGGAGATGAGCTCGAAGCTGCGGAGCTGCGCCGGCCACGGGGCAAGGTCGTTGCCGAACACCAGGACGGCCCCCATCCCGCCGAGCTTCTGGCGGATGCGCTCGAATTCCGCGGATCGCATCGTCGGGCGTGCCGACGATGCCGAGCTGGTTGTCGTTGCAGAACTGCGCCGGCTTTGCGACGCCGCGCGGGAAGGCCGCCGTCGCCGGGACCACGTCATGCGTATAGTCGATCCATTCGGGAAAGCCCCATTCGCTGTCGGCATAGGCTTTCTCGCGCGTATCGGCCAGGTGCATGATGACGGTGATGCGCCATTTCGCGCGGTCGGGCACGTGTCCGTGTTTCGCGCACTCCGCCTCGTAGATGCGCCAGTTCTCGACGTGATGCTCGAGCGCCGCGTCGGTCACCGGCCCGAGCGTCAGCACGCCGAGGCCATGCCGCCCCGCCGCCACCACGCCCGCGGGCGAGCGCACCGACGTCACCGCCATCTCCATGAAGGGTTTCGTGAAGCAGCCGACATGAAGCCGCGCGTCGCGCAGATGGTACCAGTCGCTCTTGCGCGTGACCGTCGCGCCCTTCATGAGATCGACGATCACGTCGAGCCCTTCGTCCATGCGCGTGCGGATCTGGTCCATCTCGATGCCGAGCATGTGCACGTCGCTCGGGAGCGCGCCGGGCCCGATGCCGAACATGGCGCGCCCGCGCGTCATGTGGTCGAGCTGCGCCATCGCCTCGGCGAGCATGAAGGGATTGTGGAAGGGCAGCGACTTCACGCCGGTGCCGAGGCGGATGTATTTCGTGCGCTGCGCCGCCGCGGCGATCATCAGCTCCGGCGCGGAGACCATCTCCATCGCGCCCGAATGGTGCTCGCCGAACCAGATCTCCTCGAAGCCGAGCCGGTCGAGATGCTCGGCCAGCATCAGGTCGCGCTCGAACGCATAGGTCGGGTTGAGGCCGGCCGAATGGAACGGCGCGAAGAAGAGGCCGAACCGCAGCGCCCCGTCGTAAGCCAAAGCCATGTCTTGCTCCTCCGTGAGCGCCGAGATTAGCGGGAATCGGCCCGTTGTCGTCGTACGCACTATCCATTACATAATACGTACACTTGAGGAGACGGCCAGCACCGCGCTCGAAAAGCTGCAGGCGCGACGGCGGGAGGCGGAGTCTCTCCGACCCTCTCCGCCCTCCAGGGCGGAGAGGGAGGGACCCGCGGAGCGGGAGGGTGAGGTGGGGGCGCGCGGCCGCGTGAAGCGAAATTGCCGCTCTCGCGCCAGCAGCGCCGCGCCGCCGAACGCGCCGGCGGGCACAATGTCCGCGCGCTACCGGAACCTTGGCTGCACTTCCGTGCACAGGAGCCGCAGCGCCTCGACCACCCGCTCGTGCGCGATGAGGCCGCCGCAATTGAGCTCGGCGAGAATGCCGTCGATGCCCAACTCGTCGCGCAGGCGCGCGAGTCGGCGCGAAACCGTGTCGGGCGTGCCGACCAGCACATGGTCCTTCATCGCCTGCGCGAAATTCAATTTGGCGAGGCGGTCGGCGCGCGCGAACCGCGCCGCGGCCGGTGACGCCGTGCGCTTGATCGAATCGGCGAGCAGCGCCGCCTGGTAGCGATAGAAGCTCATGATGCTCGGCTCGGCCGCGGCCTCCGCCTCTTCATCGCTCGCGGCCAGGAACGTCGGCGCCGAGATGAACACGGCGCCCTCGCCCTTGTGCCCCGCCTTCTTCCACGCCGCGCGATAGGCCGCGATCTGCACTTTGAGCTCGTCCCACGTCACGTGCCGCGCCGAGCCGAAGGCCGGCAGGCCCATCGTGCCGATCACCGGGAACGTGTCGCCGGCCGACGCCGCCATGCGGATCTCCGGGTGCGGGCGCTGATAGGGGCGCGGCGCCACGCTCGTCTCGCCGAAGCGATAGAATTTGCCGGCGTAGGAGAAGCGCTCCTTCGTCCAGGCGAGGCGGATGATCTCGAGCGCCTCGTTGAAGCGCTCGACGCTCTCGCCATAGGGCACGCCGTAAGTATCGTAGGTGCGGACGACGCCGCTGCGCCCGACGCCGAAGATGAGCCGCCCGCGCGAGAGCTGATCGACCGTCGCCGTTTCCTCGGCGATGCGCAGCGGATGGGCGAGCGGCAGCACCTGCACGGCGAGGCCGATCTTCATGCGCGTCGTGCGCGCCGCCATCGCCGCGGCGATGCCGATGGGCGAGGACAGCACCGAGCGCTCCGGCGCGAAATGGAGCTCCGCAAGCCACATCGCATCGAGGCCGAACTCCTCGGCGGTATCGACCTGCTCGAGCGCCTCGTCGAACGCCACGGCATCGCTCCGGCCCTTGAGGCTCGGGAATTCGTGGAACATGCCGAATTCCATCGGGCTTATCCCGCCTTGACGACCTTCTGCTCGATCGCGCCGAAGATCGAGCGGTCGCGCTCGTCGAACATCTCGATGCGCACGCGGTCGCCGAAGCGCAGGAAGGGCGTCTTGGGCGCGCCCGTGGCGAGCGCTTCCTTGACGCGCCGCTCGGCCAGGCAGCTCGTGCCGCGCGCTCTCGTCGCGGCTCGCGACCGTGCCGCTGCCGATGATCGAGCCGGGCGACAGCGCGCGCGTCTTGGCCGTGTGCGCGACGAGCGTGTCGAACCCGTGCGCCATCTCGCCGGCGTCGGGATCGCCCTGCTGCTCGCCGTTCACCCACGACACGAGCGGGCGATGGAGCCGGTGCTCGCGCCAGGCCGGGCCGAGCTCGTCGAGCGTCACCGCCACCGGCGAGAACGCGCTTGCCGGCTTCGACTGCACGAAGCCGAAGCCCTTCGACAGCTCGGCCCCGTGCAGTTCGCGCAGCGACACGTCGTTCGCCAGCATGACGAGGACGATGGACGCGCCCGCCTCGTCCGCGCTCGCGCCATAGCGCACCGCGTCGGTCACGACGGCGATCTCGCCTTCGTAATCGATGCCCCAGTCCTCGCTCGCCGCCGGAATGTCCTCGGTCGGCGCGAGGAAGCAGTCGCTCGCCCCCTGGTACATCCACGGCTCCTGGTACCAGCGCGGGTCGAGCGCGAGCTTGCGCCATTTCGCCATGCGCTCGTTGTGGCCGGCATAGACGCTGCCGTCGCACCACTGATAGGCGCGCGGCAGCGGCGAATGAGCGGCGCCCGCGGCGAATTTCTCCGCCTCCGCGCGGCCCGCTTCGAGCGCCTCGAAGCGCTGCTGCAACAGCGGCCGGACGCGCGCCCACTCGTCGAGCGCCGCTTGCAATGTCGGAGCGATGTCGGACGCCCGCGCCATGCGCGCGAGGTCGCGCGACACCACGACCAGCTCGCCGTCCCGCCGGGACGTGCGCAAGGTCGCGAGCTTCATGCCCATCCTCCCATTCTACCGGCCCGCTCATGGCACAAGCCAAGCGTGTGGGCAAGGTGTAGGCTCCGCGCCGGCTGAAGCACGGCGAAACGGCGGGGCATGGATTTCGGACGGGTCGTCGCTCGTTGTCGCATGAGGTGAGGAGTAGGTCTCATGTGGCTTTTCCGTGTCGCGGCACTGATGCTGGCGCTCTCGGTCGCGGCGCTGCCGGCGGTGGCGCAATATCCGCCCTCATATCCGCCGCCGCCGCCGGGCGCGGTGCAGTATCCGCCGCCGCCCGACGCCGACGGCGCCGGCGCCCGCCGCGCTCTACACGCCGCCGCAGCTCGACCAGATGCTGGCGCCGATCGCGCTCTATCCCGATCCGCTGCTGACGGAGATCCTGACGGCGGCGACGTATCCGCTCGAGGTGGTCGCCGCCGCGCAATGGCAGCAGGCCAATGCCGGCATCCCGCCCGCCGCGCTCGCGCCCGCGGTCGAGGCGCAGGGCTGGGACCCGAGCGTCGAATCGCTCACGGCCTTTCCCCAGGTGCTCGCCATGATGGGCCAGCAGCTCACCTGGACGCAGGCGATCGGCAACGCCTTCCTCGCGCAGCAAGGCGACGTGATGGATTCGATCCAGCGCCTGCGCCACGACGCGCTCGCCGCCGGCACGCTCGTCTCGAGCCCTTATGCGATCGTCACGCAGGACGGCCCCTACATCGAGATCACGCCGGCCAACCCGCAGCTCCTCTACGTGCCCGTCTACGATCCGACATCGGCCTATGGCGCGTGGCCCTATCCGACGTACCGGCCGTATTATTTCGGGGCCCCGCCGGGGCTGTCCGCCAATTTCATGGTGGGCGCCCTGGGCTTCAGCGTCGGCATCGGCATCGTCGATACGCTGTGGAACTGGGGCGATTGGGACTGGCGCAATCACGACGTGCGCGTCAACCCGGCGCGCTATGCCGCGCTCGTCGCCGGACCACGCGGCGCCCGCCTCGACCACGTGGCAGCACGATCCCGCCCATCGCCGCGGCGTGCCCTATCGCGACGCCAAGAGCCGCACGGCCTATCAGCGCCCGGTCGCGGCCGCCGCCGCCCGAGACGCGCCAGCAATACCGCTTCTATCCCGAGCAGTCGTCGGCGCCCGCGCCCGCGCCTGCGCAACGCGCGCCGGCGCCGCAAGCGCGCCAGCTCAGCGCGCAGCGCCGCAGCGCATGGCGCAGCCGCCGCAGCCGCCGACGCCGCAGGTGCAGCCGCCGACGGCGCACGCCAACCCGCTGCAGCCGCCGGCCGCGCGCACCGCCCCGGTTCCGGCCGCGCGCACGGCCCCGGTTCCGGCGGCGACGCAGCGTCCGACCGCGTTCCAGCCTGTCTCGCGCGGCCCCGACGTGCAGGCGCAGGCGCAGCGCGGCGCGGCCAGCCGGCAATCGCCGCCGGCGCCGATCGCGGTCGCGCATCCTGCGCCGCCGCCCGCCGCCCATCCCGCACCGCCGCCCGCCGCGCATCCCGCACCGCCGCCCGCCGCGCATCCCGCGCCGCCGCGCCATCCGGCGCCGGCCAATCCACAGGAGCGCAAGCCGTGATGATCCGCGCAGCACTTTTCTCTGCCGCGCTCGTCCTGGCGTCGGGCGCCGGGCGTCGAGGCCGCGAGCTACGCCTCGCCCGAGGCTGCGGCCGCTTCGCTCGCCGCCGCCGTCGCGAAGAACGACGTGCGCGCGATCGAAGCGGTGCTCGGCCCCGGCAGCCACCGGCTCGTGCAGTCCGGCGATGCGGTCGCCGACAAGCAGGGCCGCGCCAGTTTCACCGCCGCCTACGCGGCCAAGCACGCGATCGAGCCGCACGGCGAGGAGGCCATCCTCGTCATCGGCGCCGACGATTTTCCGTTCCCGATCCCGCTGCGCCGCCACAGCGCGACATGGAGCTTCGACGTCAAGGCCGGCGCCCAGGAAATCATCGACCGGCGCATCGGGCGCGACGAATTGAACGCGATCGATGTGTGCCGCGCCATCGTCGATGCCGAGCGCGACTATGCGAGCGAGTTCGCCGAGTACGCGCCGAAATTCGTGAGCGACCCGGGCAAGAAGAACGGGCTCTACTGGCCCGCGGCGCAAGGCCCCGAAAGCCCGTTGGGCCCGCTCGTCACGTCGGCGCGCGCGCAGGGCTATAACGGCCATCACGAGCCCTATCACGGCTATTTCTACAAGCTGCTCTTGGCGCAGGGGCCGCACGCCGCCGACGGCGCGCGCGACTATGTCGTGCAGGGCCACATGATCGGCGGCTTCGCCGTCGTGGCCTATCCGGCGAACTGGGGCAACACCGGGGTCATGAGCTTCATGGTCAACCAGGACGGTACGGTGCTCGAGCGCAATCTCGGCCGCGGCACGGACGCTATCGCCGCGGCGCTGACGCGCTATGATCCCGACGCGGACTGGAAAGCGGTGAAGTGAGGGAAGAGATGGTCGCGCTCCAAGGCATGGCGCATTTCAGCATCCCGGTGAGCGATCTCGGGAAAAGCACGCGCTTTTACTGCGACATCGTCGGCTGCACCCACATGATGACGACGCCGGACAAGCGCCTGGCGTTCCTCGACGCGGGCGGCGACTGCATCATCCTGGTGCAGCACGACGCGCCGATCAATCGCGAGATCGACGATCACGGCGGCGTGCACCATTCCTTCAAGGTCGCGAAAGAGGACTACCGCGCCGCGCTCGATCATCTGCGCGCGAACGGCGTCGAGGTGTTCTTCGAGGAGGACCGCCAGGGCGGCGTCGTCAACGGGCCGCGCGCATATTTCCGCGATCCCGACGGCACCTGCCTCGAATATATCGACCTCACCAGCTACGCCGGCGACAGGCTGCACCGCTAGGGCCGCCAACCTCGCTCGTTGTCATTGCGGGCGCAGCGAAGCAATCTGCCGCCATGCCCGAGGGACCAGCGTTCAAAGCGATCGGTCAGCCGCTGCGCCGCAAGGAGGATGCGCGGCTCCTTACGGGCGCGGGCCGCTTCAGCGACGACAGGGCCGTGCCGGGCATGGCGCATGCGGTGATGGTGCGCTCGCCCTATCCGCACGCGAGGATTGCCGCGATCGACACGGCGCGCGCCCGCGCGATGCCGGGCGTGCTCGCGGTGCTGACCGGCGCCGACTGCGCGGCCGACCGGCTCGGCCCCATCCCGCACGAGCCGGTGCCATCGACGAAATACGATCTGAAGCTCACGGCGCCCGGCGGCGGCGCGGTGTTCATCGGCCCGCACGCGCTGTTGCCCGCCGACAAGGCGCGCCATGTCGGCGAGGCGGTGGCGATGGTCGTGGCCGAGAGCGAGGCCCAGGCGCTCGACGCCGCCGAAGAGGTCGTCGTGCGCTGGGACGAGCTGCCCTTCGTGCTCGAGGCGAAGGACGCGCTCGCGCCCGGCGCGCCCAGCGTGTGGGACGAGGTGCCGGGCAATCTCCTGGTCGAGACGTTCTTCGGCGACGAAGACGGCGACGGCGCGCGCCTTTGCCGCTGCGCACCGTGTCGTCAGCCTCGACAAGCACATTCCCCGCGTCACTGCCGTGGCGATCGAGCCGCGCGCGCTCTTGGCCGACATCGACGAAGCGGGCGTGCTCACGCTCTATGCGCCGACCGGCGGTGCCGTGCGCCAGAAGCGCGAGCTCGAACTGGTGCTCGGCCTCGCGCCCGCTGCGCTCAACGTCGTCTCGGCCGATGTCGGCGGCAATTTCGGCTCGAAGAACCGGCCTTATGTCGAATACGCGCTGGCGCTGTGGGCGGCGCGGCGCCTGAAGCGCCCGGTGAAATACCGTGCGACGCGCAGCGAGGCGATGCTCACCGACTATCAGGGCCGCGATCTCGCCGTGAAAGCGGCGCTGGCGCTCGCGCCCGACGGCCGCTTCCTCGCGCTCAGGAGCGAGAATTTGAGCAATGTCGGCGCGCGCTGCGTGTCGCTCTCGCCGCTCGGCAAGGGCGCGGCGCTCATCACCGGCTCCTACGACATTACGGCCGCGCGCCTGGCCGCCCGCGCCGCCTTCACCAACACCATGCCGACCCAGGCCTATCGCAGCTCGGGCCGGCCCGAAGTGACCTACGTGATCGAGATGCTGGCCGACAAGGCCGCGGCCGCGCTCGGCCTCGACCCGATGGCGCTGCGCCGCCGCAATCTCGTGCGCGCCGACGCCATGCCTTACACCAACGCGGTCGGCGCGCGCTACGACAGCGGCACCTACGAAGCCAACATGGACCGCGTCCGACGCATGATCGGGTGGGACGGGTTTGCCGCGCGCCGCGCCGCGGCCGAGGCACGCGGGCGCCTCCTCGGCCATGCCGTCGTCAACTATGTCGAAATCCTCGATCGGCTCGCCGCGCGAGCGCGCCGAGATCCGCGTGCTGCCGGGCGGCAAGGTCGAGGTGGTGATCGGCACGCAGCCGGCGGGGCAGGGGCACGAGACGAGCTTCTCTCAGGTGATCTCCGACCTGCTCGCCGTGCCGGTCGAGTGCGTGCGCATCGTCATGGGCGACACGCGCATCGTCTCCGCCGGCGGCGGCTCGCATTCCGGCCGCTCGATGCGCCACGCCGCAACCGTGTTCGCGCGCGCGGCCGACGCGCTCATCGCCAAGGGCAGCCGCATCGCCGCGATCGTGCTCGGCGCCGACGCCGGCGATGTCGCCTTCGCCGACGGCCGCTTCGGCGCGCCCGCCAGCAACCGCAGCTTCGATTTTTTGGAGCTCGCCGAGGCGGCGCAGCATGTGTCGCTGCCGGCCGATCTCGCCGACGGGCTCGCCGTCATCGCCGACAACGAGATGCACGACCCGGTCTTTCCGAACGGCGCGGCCGCGTGCGAGATCGAGCTCGATCCCGACACCGGCGCGCTCGCCTTGACGCGCTATGCCGCGGCCGACGATGTCGGGCGCTGCATCAATCCGCTCATCGTCGACGGCCAGACGCACGGCGCGATCGCGCAGGGGCTCGGGCAGATCCTCATGGAGAACTGCGCGCTCGATCGCGCCTCGGGCCAGCCGCTCGCCGGCTCGCTCATGGACTACGCGCTGCCGCGCGCCGACGTGCTGCCGTCCTTCCGCACCGAGATCGTCGAGGTGCTGTCGCCGACCAATCCGTTGGGCATCAAGGCGGGCGGCGAGGGCGGCACGACGCCGTCGCTCGCCGCCGTCACCGCTGCGCTCCTCGACGCGCTGCGGCCCTTGGGCGTCAGCGACATCCCGATCCCGGCGACGCCGCTCGCGCTGTGGCAGGACGATGCGGCGCGCGCGGCCTTAGCCCTTGGCGATCTTCGCGACCTCATCGTCGGTCGGGAAGCGGCCCAGCGCCTTCTTCGAGAATTTGAGCTGTCCGTCGACCGAGATCTCGAACACGCCGCCGCTCGAGCGCACGAGCTCGACATCGGCCTTGGCCAGCTCGCGGAACTGCGCTCCCGCACGGAGAGCCTTGGGCTCGTAGCCTCAAGCCCCGCAATATTGGATGACGATCTTCATGGGCGGAGATTAGCGCACGCCCCGGCGCTCTGCTAGCATCGCGCCATGCCCGATGTTCCGCTCACCTCGCTCGCGCGCTCGGCCGGATGCGCCGCCAAGATCAGCCAAGCCGATCTGCGCGAGGCGCTGGCGCACTTGCCGCCATCGTCCGACGCGCGCGTCCTGGTCGGCCACGCCACCGGCGATGACGCCGCGGTGATCCGCCTTTCCGACGAGCTCGCGCTGGTCGAGACGGTCGATGTGTTCCCGCCGATCGTCGACGATCCGTTCGATTACGGCCGCATCGCCGCCGCCAACGCGCTCTAGCGACATCTATGCCATGGGGGCGCGGCCGCTGAACGCGCTGAGCCTCGTCGCCTGGCCGGTCGAGACGCTCGGCACCGCGAAGCTCGCGCCCGTCTTCGCAGGCGCGGCGCAGGTGTGTGCCGAGGCTGGCATTGTCATCTCGGGCGGCCATTCGATCGTCGACGAGGAGCCGAAATTCGGCCTCTTCGTCACCGGCACGGTCCATCCCGCGAAGATCGTGACCAACGCCGGCGCGCGGGCGGGCGACGCGCTCGTGCTGACCAAGAAGATCGGCACCGGCGTCCTCACCACCGCGGCCAAGCGCGGCCGCCTGCCGCGCGAAGGCCTGGCCGACGCGGTCGCGTCGATGGCGAGCCTCAACCGCGCTGCCGCCGAGGCGATGTGCGAAGTGGGCGTCTCGGCCGCGACCGACATCACCGGCTTCGGCCTCCTCGGCCATCTCGGCAACATACTGCGCGCCTCGAGCGCGGCGGGCGGCGCGCCGCTCGGCGCCGTCCTCGCCTATGGCGCGGTGCCGCTCTTTGCCGGCGTCGAGGATTGGCTCGAGGCCGGCATGTGCCCCGGCGGCACGCGCCGCAACCTCGATTTCGCCGCACCCGACACGCGCTTTGCCGAAAGCCTGGACGCGAACCGGCGCCTGCTCATGGCCGATGCGCAGACTTCGGGCGGCCTGTTGATCGCGGTGGCGCCGGCGCGGCTTGCGGCGCTTTTGGCCGCGCTCGCGGCGCATGGCGTTGCGACGCGCGCCGTCATCGGCCGCATGACGCCGGCGGCGCAGCCCGGGCAGGTGACCGTGCTTGGCGGAAAGGAGTGGGAGTCGAACCCACCGGAGACGTCCTACGCCTCCCACCGGATTTGAAGTCCGGGCGCCCCACCGGGTTGCGTTTCCTTTCCCTGCCCGGAGCGACCATAGCGCCCGGCGCGAGGCGATGAAGAGGCGGCGTCGAACCCGCCGCCTCACCAGGCCGCCAAATGCCGGAGGTGAAGGATGCGAACGCAATCGATCGGCGCCGTCACCATCGACCGGGTCGTCGAGAACGGCCGCTTCGTGTTCAAGCCGAACTGGCTCTTCGCCAATCTCGAGGCTGAACTGATCCTGCGCCATCGCACGGAGCTCGGCGCCACCTTCATCGATTTCGCCACGAACGGCCTCATCCTCAGCTTTCACTCCTATCTGATCCGCACGCCCAACCGCACCATCCTGGTCGATACCTGCAACGGCAATCACAAGGACCGGCCCGGCGTGCCGTGGCAGCACATGCTGAGCGGGCCCGACTATCTCGCCAATCTCGCCGCGCTGGGCTCGCGCCCGGACGACATCGACATCGTGCTGTGCACGCATCTTCACGGCGACCATGTCGGCTGGAACACGCGGCTCCTCGACGGGCGCTGGGTCCCGACCTTTCCGCGCGCCAAATACGTGATGGCGCTCGAGGATTACCGGCACTTCTCGAACCTGCCGGCGCGGGCGGACGGCAAGCCCGCGATCCACCTGCCGCTCAAGGACAGCGTCCTGCCCGTGGTCGAGGCGGATCAGGCGCAGTTCATCGAGACGCGCGCGCTCGGCCGGCACGAGCTCGGCGACGGCGTTTGGATCGAGGGCGCGCCCGGCCACACGCCCGGCCACATCCTGATCCATGTCGAGGCGCAGGGCGCGCACGCCATGCTGAGCGGCGACATCATCCACCACCCGATCCAGATCCTCGAGCACGGCCTCCACAACATCGCCGATGTCGATCCCGACATGGCGCGGCGCACGCGCCAGCGCCTGCTCGCAACCGCGGCGGGCGAGCGGGCCTTGCTGCTGACCGGGCATTTCCCGACGCCGACCGCCGGATATGTGTCGGCGCACGGCGACGGCTTCCGCTTCGCCTTCGCCGATCCGGCCTAGAAGCGCGCGTCTACGATGAGGGCGGCGCGCCGAACGCTTCCGCCACCGGGCGCAGCACCTGGTGCGCGTCGCCGACGCGGCGCGTGAACTTCACCTTGTCGAAATATTCGAGCACCTCGATCGCGACGTTGCGGCCGATGCCGGAGCGGTCGCGGAAGCGCGCGGCCGAGATCGCGCGGTCGGGCGCATCTGCCGCCACGTCCGCCGCCATCTCGGCGAGCTGGCGCAACGAGGCCGGCCTGATGAAGCGGCCGGGCGAAAGCCGCACCAGGTGTCCGGCGCGCGACACGCGCACCAGGAGCGCCTCGAGCTTCTGCGCGCTTTCGCCGAGGCTCGCTGCGGCTTCGTGGATCGAAGGCGGGCGCAGCGGGCTCTTGTCGAGGACGGGCGCGACCTTGCGCCACGACGCCGCGTCGGCCGAGGAGAGCTGCGGCTCGTGCGCGGGCAGGCGCAGGACCGAGCCCGCGCGCGCCGCGCTGCCGTCGGCCACGAGCGCGGCGGCGAGTGCCGCGGCCGCTTCCTTCGCCACCCGCGCCGCGCCGCCGCGGAACAGGCGGTCTTCGCCGAGTCCCGCGGCGTTCGGATGCTCGCGGTGGAACGCGGCGAGGTTTTCGAGCGCGCGCGCCTTCAAGCCTTGCCACGCCGCCGGCGTGAAGCCGGTGCGGCTGTCGCCCGTGCCCACGACCCGCATCGTCAGCGCGGCGAAGAGCGCCTCTTGCTCGTTCGGCGCAAGGTTGCGGCTCAAGGCGAAGGACTGGAGATCGAGCCCGCCCGGCGCGTCCTCGAGCAGCGCCGCGAGCGCCGCCCTATGCGGCGCCTCCATCGCGCGGAGATAGGCCACCCGCGCGGCGCTGGCGCGGCCGCGGCGCGGCGGGAAAATGTCGACGACGCGCCCGCCGCCGATCGTGCGCCGCGCCCCTTGGTCGCGCAGGATGAGCCGGTCGCCATGCACCGCGCCGATCGGGCGATCGAGCGCGACATGCGCCAACCCGGAGGCGCCCGGCGCGATCGAGGATGCGTCGAGCGGCACGATCCGCCCCGTGACGGCCGCGGCGCCGAGATGGACGTGAACCGGCGTCCCGTGCGCCAGCGCGCGCGCCTCGCTCGGGCAGAATCCTGATGCGCGCATCAAGGCGCGCGACCGCGCCCGGCGCATCGGGCGCCACGATCCAGTCGCCGCGCGCGACCAGGTCGAGCTTCAGCTCGCTCCCCGCGAGATTGAGGGCGCAGCGCTCGCCGGCGCGGCCCAATGGCGCCGCGCGGTTCTGCGCGTGGATCGAGCGCACCCGCGCCGTCCGTTCCGATCCGGTGGCGCGCACGGTGTCGCCGAGCGCGACCGATCCGGAGATGACGGCGCCCGTCACGACGAGGCCGGCGCCGGTGACGGTGAAGGCGCGATCGACGGCGAGCCGGAAATTGCCGGATGCGTCCTTCGCCGGCGCGGCGCGCGCGCTTTCGGCGAGCGCGCGTTTCAGCGCGTCGATGCCGTCGCCGCTCACCGCCGAGACCGGGAACACCGGCGCCCCGGCCAGAACCGTGTCGGCGAGGAGCGCCGCGATCTCCGCCCGTACCGCAGCGACCCGCTCCGGCGCCACGCGGTCGATCTTGCTGAGCGCGACCGCGCCGCGCGCCACGCCGAGCAGGTCGAGGATCGCCGCGTGCTCGCGCGTCTGCGGCATGACGCCGTCGTCGGCGGCCACGACCAGCAGCACGAAATCGATGCCGCTCACGCCCGCCAGCATGTTGCGGATGAAGCGCTCATGCCCCGGCACGTCGACGAAGCCGACCCGCTCGCCGCCTTCGAGCGGCCAATAGGCGAAGCCCAGATCGATCGTCATGCCGCGGCTCTTCTCTTCCGGCAGGCGATCGGTGTCGACGCCGGTCAGCGCTTTCACCAGCAAGGTCTTGCCGTGATCGATATGGCCGGCGGTGGCGACGATCATGGCGGCGCGAGAGCGGCGAGCTGCCCCGCGAACGACGCCTCGTCCTCGAGGCAGCGCAGATCGAGCACGAAGGCGCCGTCGTGCACGCGGCCGATGACGGGGATGGGCAACGCGCGGAAGGAGGCGGCCAAGCGATTGAGCGCCGCGCCGGCGCCGCGCTTGCCCAGCGGCCGGATCGCGATCGCCATGCTGGCGATGCGCTGCGTCGGCAGCGCGCCGCTGCCGATCTGGCTGTCGCACGCGACGACCGCGACCTCGCAATTCGCGAGCCGCGCGGCGATCGGTGCCGGAAAGCCGCTCGGCGAGCGCGCGGATTTCCGGAAGCGGCCGCGCCAGCGCGCGCAGCGTCGGCAGGCGCTGCGCGAGCCGCTCGGGATCGGCATAGAGCATGAGCACGGCGGCCAATGCCGCGATCGTCATCTTGTCGAGGCGCAGCGCGCGCTTCATCGGGTTGCGCTTGATCCTGGCGACGAGATCGGCGCGGCCGACGATGATCCCCGCCTGCGGTCCGCCCAAGAGCTTGTCGCCGCTGAAGGTCACGAGGTCGGCGCCGGCCGCGAGCGTCTCCCTCGGTGTCGGCTCGTGCGGCAGGCCGAAGTGCTCGCAGATCGACCAGCGCGCCGCTGCCGAGATCGACCACGAACGGAAGCCCGTGCTCGTGGCAGAGACGCGCGAGCTCAGCCTCGTCGGGCGCGGCGGTAAATCCCTCGATCGCGTAGTTGCTGGCGTGCACCTTCATGACGAGCCCGGTCTTGGCGCCGATCGCCGCCGCGTAATCGGCGAGGTGCGTGCGGTTCGTGGTGCCGACCTCGCGCAGCCGGCAGCCCGAGCGCGCCATGATGTCGGGCATGCGGAACGAGCCGCCGATCTCGATGAGCTCGCCGCGCGAGGCCGGCACCTCCTTGCCGAGCGCGAGGCTGTTGAGGACGAGCAGCACCGCCGCCGCATTGTTGTTGACGACGGTCGCGGCCTCGGCGCCGGTGAGTCGTCTTGAGGAGCCGCTCGACATGGTCGTCGCGGTCGCCGCGCGCGCCTTTGTCGAGATCGTATTCGAGATTGCTCGCGCCGGCCGCTTGCGCCATCGCCGTCGATCGCCTCCTGCGGCAGCGCCGCGCGGCCGAAATTGGTGTGCAGCACCGTGCCGGTCAGGTTGAAGACCGGGCGCAGCGGCGGGCGGAACTCGTCCTCGAGGCGCTGCGCGAGCCGCGCGGCGATGGCGTCGTCGATGCTTGGCGGCGCGCCGCCCGCGGCAAGCTCGGCGCGCAGCTCGTCCAAGATCGCGCGCACGGTGGCCGTCACGGCGGGGCGGCCGAAGCGCGCGATGAGCGGCGCGGCATCGGCGCTCGTGAGGACGCGCTCGACCGAGGGCAGGGCGCGTCTCTCGGCGTGTTCGTCCATCCCGGCTCTCCTTGCGTCCTTCGACTACGCCCGTTCGCTGCGCTCACGGGCTCCGCTCAGGATGAGGTAAAAGAAAAGTCCTCATCCTGAGCGTAGCGTCCTGACCCTGAGCTTGGCGAAGGGGGAGGACGCGCAGTCGAAGGACGCAAGGGCGGCTCAGCCGCATCGCAAGCAGCTCGGCTCAGCCGAAGCCGTAGAAGCGCTCGGCATTGACGTGCATCACCGCCTCCTTGCCGGCGGCGGAGATGGCGCCGTTGTCGAGGAACTCCTCGATCTCGTGGCGGCAGATGTCGTTGTTGACCTCGTGCGGGAAATCGCTCGAGTAGACGAACGCGCCTTCGCCCAGTTGGCGGATCGCCTCGGCCATCATCGGCTCGTCGCCCTCGCAGCCGAAATAGAGCCGCCCCTCGCGCACGTGCTTCCTGATATAGGCGCTGACATTGTCGTTCCAGGCGGGCGCCAGCTCGCTCCGCGGGTTGAACTGTATGTGCGTCTTGTGCGAGCGCTCGAAGCGCTCGTCCGCCATCAGCACCCAGGCGACGCCGCCCTCCATGAAGCCGAAGCGCGCGTTCGGAAACGGTCGAGCACGCCGTTGAAGAGGACGCTGCCGAAGCCGATGGCGAGCCCGACCGGATGGCCCAATCCCTGCACCGGCGGATAGACGTTCATGTGGTCCATGCCGAGGCCCGAATGCGAGCCGCCATGGACGGCAAGGGCGCAGCGGAGCCGGTCGGCCTCGGCATAGACCGGCCAATACTGCTTGTCGCCCAGGAGGCTCGGCAGGCCGGTCGAGGGCAGCATCGCGCCGCAGAATCCCAATTCCTTGACGGCGCGGCGCAGCTCGACGACCGCTTCGGCCGGGTCCTGCATCGGAATGAGCGCCACCGCCTGGAAGCGGTTGCTGGCGCGGAGATAGGTCTGGTGGATCCAGTCGTTGTAGGCGCGCGTCGCGGCGATCGCCCAGTCGGCGTGAAAGATGCGCCCGTAAGCGAGGCCCTGGGTCGGATAGAGCACGGTCGACTCCATGCCGAGATCGTCCAGGAACTCGATCCATTGGCGCGGCCCGACATCGCGCCGGAACGAGCCCGGCGGCGTCTCGCCGACGAAGGTGTGGAAATGGTCGAGCGGCGGAAAGACGTCGCGCAAGCCGCGCATGTCCTTGGGCAGAAGGCGGCGGATCGCCGCGTCGTCCTCGACGACATGGCCGTCGCCGTCCCTGATCTTCATCGCCCGCTCCCGCTCGATGATGGCGCGAAGCCTATGAGCGCGCGGCCGCGAATACAATCCTCTGTGCCGCGCCACCTTGTTCCGATATATGACGTCCATGGCGGGCTACGACACCATCATCATCGGCGCGGGCTCGGCCGGGTGCGTGCTCGCGGCGCGGCTCGGCGAGGACGGCGCGCGGCGCATTCTCGTGCTCGAGGCGGGACCCGCCGACGATCACTGGCTCATCCACATTCCCCTGGGCGTCGGCAAGGTGTGGAACAATCCGCGCTGGAACTGGGACTACACCGGCGAGCCCGAGCCGCATGTCGATCAGCGCCGCATCTATCACCCGCGCGGCAAGGTGCTGGGCGGCTCGTCCTCGATCAACATCATGGCTTACGTGCGCTGCCATCGGCTCGATTACGACCGCCTGCCGCAATCGGCGGGGCTCAAGGGCTGGTCCTATGCCGACGTGCTGCCCTATTTCAAGCGCGCCGAGAGCTTCGCCGGCGGCGGCAGCCTCTATCGCGGCGCGGACGGGCCGTTGCAGACGCGCCGGAGCCCGGCCGAGGACTATATCTACGATGCGTTCGTGGCGGCCGCGCCCGAGCTCGGCTCCGTCGCCAACGACGACTACAACGCCGCCGACCAGAAAGGCTTCGGGCGCTTGCAGCACACGATCGGCAACGGCAAGCGCTGCAGCACGGCCGTCGCTTATCTCCGCCCGGCCTTGGCGCGCGGCAACGTCACCGTCGCGACGCGCGCGCACGCGACCAAGCTTCTGATCGAAGGCGGCCGCGCCGTCGGCGTCGAATATGTCGCCAACGGCGAGCGCCGCACGGCGCGCGCCGAGGGCGAGGTGATCGTCGCGGCCGGCGCCTACAATTCGCCGCAGCTTCTGCTGCTGTCGGGCATCGGCCCGGCCGAGGAGTTGCGCCGCCTCGGCATCGCGCCGCGCGTCGATCTCGCCGGCGTCGGGCAGAACCTGTGGGATCACCCGATGCTCGCGACGCAATGGCTCCGGACGCGCGAGGGCAGCTTCCATCGCGGCTTGCGGCTCGACCGGCTCGTGCCGAGCATGCTTCAGGCGCATTTCTTCGGCACCGGGTTTGCGACGCAGCTGCCCGGCATCGGCACCGCCTTCGTCGACAGCGAAGCCGGGCTCGATGCGCCCGACCTGCAGTATTTCTGCGGCGGCGGCGGGTTTCGCGCGCACGAATGGTTCCCGCTGATCCATCCGCCGGCGCCCGACGTGTTCGGGCTCACCTATTGCCTGTTGCGCCAGGAAAGCCGCGGGCAGGTCACGCTCGGCTCGGCCGATCCCTTCGCCAAGCCGCGCATCTTCAACAATTTCCTCGCCACCGAGCACGACCGGCGGGCGATGCGCGCGGGTCTCAAATTCGCGATCGGCGCGGTCGAGGGCACGCGCGCCTTCGCCGGGCTCGCCGGCACGCGCGTGCTGCCGGCGCCCGAAGCGACGAGCGATGCCGAGCTCGACGCCCACATCCGCACCAACATGGCGACGATCTATCACCCGGCCGGCACGTGCCGCATCGGCGCCGATGCCGCGTCCGTGGTCGATCCCGAGTTCCGCGTGCGCGGCGTCGAAGGCTTGCGCGTCATCGACGCCTCGGTCATGCCGGAGCCGATGGGCGGCAACCTCAACGCGGCCGTCATCATGATCGCCGAAAAGGCCGCCGACATGATCCGCGGCTTGGCGCCCCTTCCGGCGGCGCCGGTGTAGGAAGCGCCGCCGCCGCGTGATAGCGTGGCGCCGGGCGAGCGGGGGGAAACATGGCGGCGCAGGACTCTCTCGTGACGGGCGGCGTCACGGCCGACGCGATCGCGACGCGGATCGACCGGCTGCCGTTCCTGCCGTTCCATCTGCGCATCGCCAGCATCCTCGGCGCGGGCACGCTGTTCGACGCCTTCGATTCGCTCAGCATGGGCGCCGCGCTCACCATGATCGTCGCGACCTTCAAGCTCGATTACCGGAGCAGCGGCGCGCTCATCAGCGCGGCCTTCGGCGGCCAGTTCGTCGGCGCCATCGCGTTCGGCTATATCGCCGAGCGCATCGGCCGCAAATGGACCTTCATCATCGCGCTGACGATCTTCGCCACTTGCTCGCTCGGCGCGGCGCTGGCGCAGAGCGTGAACCAGATCATCATCGCGCGCGTCATCCAGGGCGTGGGGTTGGGCGCCGAGGTTCCGGTCGCGGCGGCGCTCTTCAGCCGAGTTCGTGCGCGGCAGCGCGCGCGGGCTTATCCTGCTCGTGTACGAGAGCGTCTTCACCTGGGGCATCTTCCTCGGCCCCGTGGTCGGGCTCGGCTGCTATGCGGCGTTCGGTCCCGCGCTTGGCTGGCGCGTGCTGTTCGCGATCGGCGGCATCCCGCTGATCTTCGCCGCGATCGCCGTCTTCAAGCTGCCGGAATCGGCGCGCTGGCTCGCGTCGAAGAACCGGCTCGCCGAGGCCGACGCGATCGTGCGCGAGATGGAGGATCAGGCGCGCGCCAAGGGCCGCGCGCTCCTGCCATCAAGGCCGGTCAAGGTGTCGCCCGCCACGACGAGATTTTCCGAACTCTTCAAGGGCATCTACGCGCGGCGCACCTTCGTCGTGTGGACGCACTGGTTCTGCTCGTATTTCGTCTCGAACGGGTTCCAGTCGTGGGCCGCGACGCTCTACATGAAGATCGGCGGCCTGCCGGTGAAATACGCGCTGATGCTGACGATCGTGACGAGCGGCTTGCAGCTGTGCGGCTCCTATACGCTCGCCTTCACGGTCGACCGGCTTGGGCGCGTGCCGTGGTTCGCGGGCTCGTTCCTCGTGGTGTGCGGCGGCGCCGTGCTCGGCGCGACCTTGACCGGCCCCTTCGCGCTGCGCGGCTGGGAGCCGCTTCTGCTGTGCGGCATCATCATGACGGTCGGCAACATCAACGGGCTCGGCGTCTATGTCTATACGCCCGAGCTCTATCCGACGCGCATGCGCGCCTGGGCGACCGCGATGGGCAGCAGCTTCAACCGCCTCGGCAGCTTCATCGCGCCGTCGGCGGTGGGCTTCCTGCTGGCCGAGTACGGCAGCATCTCGATCGTCTTCGTCATGTTCGCGTGCGTCGCGCTCTTCGGCGCCGTGGTGATGGCCACGCTCGGCGAGGAGACCAAGCGCCGCACGCTCGAAGAGCTGTCGCCCTGAGGCCTCTTCCCGGCGTCATTGCGAGCGTAAGCGAAGCAATCTCCTGCCGCTGGGAGATTGCTTCGTCGCTTCGCTCCTCGCAATGACAGCGGGAAATTTTAGGGCAGATACTTGTCGGTGTAGAGCCCGTCATAGGAGGCGAGCTTGTCCTTGGGATCGAGCAGTTTCGCCTCGATGTTCACTTTCTCGCCCGTCGCGAGGAGCGCGTCCGTCACGTGCAGGTCGCTCGCATGCGCCGCCGCCACGATCTTCCACGCCGCGGCGAGCACCGCCGGATCCATCTGCTTGAAGCGGGTGCTCAGGATCGCGAGCGCCTTGTCGGGCTCGTCGTGGATCATGCGCGTCGCCTCGGCCAAGGCGCGCACCACGCGCACGCACTTATCGCGATTGGCCTCGCAGGTGGCGGGCCGCGTCATCACGATGCCATAGGGGAAGGGGATGAGATCGGGCGCCGCGCCCTGGGCCGCGCTCGCGTACATGACGGCGGCTCCCTTGAGGACGGCTTCGGTCGTATAGGGCAGCGAGGTCGTGAAGCCGTCGACCGCCTTCGTTTGCAGCGCGCCGAGCATGGACGGCGGCTCCATCGGCGCGATGCGCACGTCGGTCTCGGGATCGAGCCCGCCGCGCACGGCGACGACGCGCTCCCAGGCGTGGATGATCGAGCCGACGCCCTGGATCGCGATCGTCTTGCCCTTCAGAAGCTTGCCGCGCTCGGCGAGCGAGGCCGACGGATCGAGCTTCAGCCCGTCATAGACATCCTTGCGCAGCACCATCTCGACGAGCGGCTTGTCGATCAGATTGGCGACGGCGAGAAGGCGCTGCCCGTGCGCCGCCGCGCGCAGCATCACCGGCGCCGTGCTCATCGTGAAATCGGCGCTGCCCGAGATGACGGCGTTGATCGCCTCGACGCCGACCAGCATGCGGTGCGAGACGTTGAGCCCTTCCTTCTTGTAGATGCCGGCATCCTCGGCAAGGAACGGCGCGCTGAAGGTCAGGGTCGGCGACGGCAGGGCGATGATGACGTCGATCGGCTGCTGCGCCTGCCGCTGCCCGCGGTGGACGCGAGGCAAGCCGCAATCGCCAGCGCCGCGGGCGCCAGAAGTTTCATCCAGGATGCATGGTGCATTCATCGTCCCCATCCCGTTTGAATTGAATTGTGAAACGTCCCTCATCCTGAGCGAAGCGCGCAGCGCGTAGTCGAAGGACGCAAAGTGAGTCGGGCCGGCAGAAGCGGCCCTAAGCGACCGGCAGCTTCGCCGCGGCCTTGGCGCGCCAGTCCGAGATCGGCTCGAGGCGCGGATTGTCCTTGTGCTGCTCGAGCGTGTCGCGCTTGATCTCGTCCTCGCTGAGCGTCAAGTCGACCGGCCGCGCGAAGGGCTGGCCGACATACCACGGCAGGTCGTAGCGGAATTCGATCTGGTTGCCTTCGGGGTCGAAGGAATAGAGCGAAAGCCACGAGCCGTGCGTCACGGTCCTGATGTTCACGCCGATCCCTTGCAGCATGCGGTGGCGCCCTTGCAGCTCCTTATAGGTCGCGAGGCGGAAGCAGACGTGATTGAGCGAGCCTTCGCCCGGCTTGCCCTTGCGCCCGCCGGTGAGCGCGAGCTGATGGTGCTCGGCCTCGGGATCGAAGGTCAGGAAGCAGAGCTGGGTCTCGCCGATCTCGCCGATGTCGGAGAGCGAAAAGCCCAAGGTCTTGGTGTAGTAGTCGACCATCTTGCCGAAATCGAAGCAGCTGATGACCACGTGGCTGATGATCGGTCTGCCGTGTCGCCATGATCCGGGCTTCCTTCCGAGAAGACGCGCCTGTTCCGCCCAGCATAGGTCATTCGCCGCCAAATATCAGCCTCGCCGCTGGCCGGCCCGCGCCGCCTCGGCGCTTGACAAATGTACGCAAATAGGATACTGATACGTGCGGTCGAATTGCTCTTTGCCGGCGCGCGGCGGCAGATTGCTGGGAGTGCAAAAACCCACGAATTTCCGGTGCCGCGGGGCGCCAGGAGTGATTGGAAGAGCCGGAAAGGCATGTTTGCGACGGGTGTCGAGACGCACACGATGAACGTATTTTACATTCAGTTCAATGAGTTGCGCCGGAAAGGGCCCTCTTGCGCAGGCGCCGCGATGGGCATGGATGGGCATAGGCCGCGAAACGGCGCGGCACGATAGGCCGAAAAGGGGATTGTCATTGCGAGAAGCGGATGCTCCGAAGCAATCCCCGGCGAGATTGCTTCGCTACGCTCGCAATGACAGCTTCCCTTGTCATTGCGAGGAGCGAAGCGACGAAGCAATCCCCGCCGTCCACGAGATTGCTTCGCTGCGCTCGCAATGACAGCGGAGAAGATGGCCCCCTGCGCATCCGCTACTGCGCCGCCTGGCGCGCGCCGCGCTCCTCGGCCAGCAGCCGCTCCATGATGCGGCGCGCCTGGAGCCCGCCGGAATCGCCGACCAGATCGATCTGCGCGGCGTTCGGGTTGGTCGAGATGATGCGCTGCTGCGCCTCGAGGATGCGCTGGTCCTCGTGGAAGGCGGCGCTGGTCGCGCGCAGGCCGAGCTCGTCCTGCTTCGGATCGTCGATCAGATAGTCGCGCGCGATCGCCCAGAAATAATGGCTGCTCGTATCGGTCTCCGGCGTGATCGCATCATAGATCATGATGCGGCGGTTCAAGCGGCTCGACGGATCGCCGTACTCCTTGCCGAACTCGTTCGTGAGGATGTCGATCGTCACCTGCGACGGCGGCTCGAACAGCATGATCTGCGTGCGGTCGAAGCGGAAGTCGAGCCCCTCCATGAGATTGCGCTGCGACGGCGACAGCCCGCGCGCGTTGCGCACGCCCCGGATCGAGTTGGCGCCGCGCTCCCAGGCGAGGTTGGGGCTGGTGTCCTCGGGGCTGCCGATCGTGGCGGCATGGACGAACGGCAGGTGCGACAGGTCGAGGAGATTGTCCACGACGAGGAAATAGTTCGCCTTCATCGGGATCAGCTCGTCATAGGACGCCCAGCTCGGATCGTCGTACTTGTCGTAGCACGGCGCGGTCTTGGGATCGGCGAGCGCCGGATCGCCCGGCCAGAGCCAGATCCAGCCATGGCTCTCGACCACGGGATAGGAGCGCACGCGCGCGCCTTGCGGCAGACGGTCCTGCCCGGGCGCCCAGATCGCGGATCCTGCGGGGTTGTAGAGCAGGCCGTGATAGAGGCAGCGCAAATTGTCGCCCTCGACCCGCCCATGCGACAGGGGCGCGCGGCGGTGGCAGCAGCGGTCCTCGAAAGCGACCGGCGTGCCGTCGGCGGTGCGGTACAGCACCACCGGCTCGTTGAGGAACGTGCGGCCCAAGGGCTGCTGCTTCAGCTCATGCCCGAAGGCGGCGCAATACCACTGGTTCCTGAGGGCTTCCATGGCGCGTCTCCATCCCCGCCACGCCAACGCTACGCCGAAGCCCGCGTACCGGGCAAGACGGGTTCTCGGCGGGCCGGGCCGGGCGGCCGGGAGCGGCAATTTGGCGCGCGGTGCAGCACACCTATGACAAAACAAGCATACTCACGCTCCATTTTGATCCCGATTTTCGGTTTAATCATTAATCTTGTTTTGCGAGCTTTCACATTCCCTTGCGCTACCTATGATTTTACTTGTCGGGCCGCGCGAAATCGTCATTATCATCCGGTAAATAACCGCGCGATTTTCACGAAAATTGACTCAGTCGGTACGGACATTCGGATCGGAGCCGCATCTCCGCGGCAACGAGCGGGCTAGGCCGCGCGTTGCCAGCACTGCCCGGGCGTTGCTTGGCGGCGTCGCCTTCTTTTTGTGGAGCGGGTCGGGCTTCGCCGGCGGCGTCGTGCCGACCGGCGGACAGTTCGCGGCGGGCGCCGGCACGATCAAGGCCACCGGAAACGGGCTCGCGATCACGCAATCGAGCACGCGCGGCATCATCAACTGGCAGAGCTTCTCGATCGGCGCGGGCCAGACCGTGCAGTTCTACAATGCCGGCGGCGCCACGCTCAACCGCGTCACCGGCGGCACGCAATCGGTCCTGGCCGGCGCACTGCTCGCAACCGGCTCGGTCTATCTCATAAATCAGTACGGCGTCGTCGTGACGCCAACCGGACAGGTGCTGACGAACGGCAGCTTCGTCGCCTCGACGCGCGACCTTTCCAATGCCGCCTTCATGCAGGGCGGCGCGCTCGAGTTTCAAGGCGGCTCATCGGGCGCTGTCGTCAATCAGGGCAGCATCACGTCGCGCTATGGCGATGTCGTCCTGATCGGACAGTCGGTCGAGAACGCCGGGCAGATCAGCGCCGCGAACGGCACTGCCGGGCTCGCCGCCGGCGAGGACGTGCTGCTGCAGCCGGCGAGCGGCGACCAGCGCATCTACATTTCCGCCGGCAGCGGCAACGTCACGAACACCGGGACCCTTGCGGCGGCCCAGGCCGAGCTCAATGCCGCCGGCGGCAACGTCTATGCGCTGGCGGGCAATACGGGCGGCCTCGTCAGCGCCACCGGCACGGCCACCGTCAAGGGCCATGTCTGGCTCACCGCCGGCAACGACGTCAGCGTTTCCGGCACCGTCGCCGCCAGGAATGCGGACGGCTCGGGCGGGTCGATCGACGTGAGCGGCGGCAGCAGCAGCGGCAGCCTGTCCGTCACCGGCACGATCGACGCAAGCGCCACGAGCGCCGCCGGCGCGGGCGGCCAGGTCACGGCGACGGCGGGCACCGTCAGCCTCGGCAGCAGCGCCATCATTTCGGCCGACGGCGGCGGCGCGGGCGGCACGATCCTCATCGGCGGCGACCGCCATGGCGGCCAGGATCCCGCGCTCGATCTCTCGCCGACGCCGGTGACGGACGCGCAGCAAGTCACGGTCGCGGCAGGGGCGCGGATCTCGGCCGACGGCGGCAGCTTCGGCGGCAGCGGCAATGCCGGCTCGGTCGTGGTGTGGTCGAACCAGGCGACCGACGACGCCGGCTCGATCACCGCTACCGGCGGCGCACAAGGCGGGAATGGCGGGTCGGTCGAAGTCTCCGGCGAGCAGAACCTGGCCTTCACCGGCACGGTCGACACGCTGGCATCGCTGGGCGCGACCGGGACACTCCTGCTCGATCCGAACGTCAATCTGACCATCTCCACGAATGCCGACAGCGCCAGCACGGGGTGCAGCGCCGGGACGTGCGACAGCACGGGCAGTTCAACCCCCGCCAATCTGCAAGTGTCGGTGCTCGAGACGGCGCTCGCTTCGAGCAATGTCCTCGTCACGACATCGGACAGCAACGGCTCCGCGGCGGGGAACATCGCGGTCGGCACGACGGCGAGCAACGGCGCGATCAGCTGGAGCGGCAACAACACGCTGACGCTCTCCGCCGCGAACAACATCACGTTCGGCGGCACCGGCGACACGATCACGGTCACGGGAGCCGGAAGCACCGGCGGCATCATCCTGACGTCCTCCGGCGGCTCGATCACCGTCGGCGCGGCGCTCACGACCGTCGCCGGAGACATTTCCCTGAGCGGCACGGCGATCTCCGTCGGCGCCGCCGTCACCAGCGGCGGCAATCTCAGTCTGACCGCCTCGACCGGCACCATCACCCAAAGCGCGGCGCTGATCGCGTCCGGAACCTCGACCTTCACGACCTCGACCGCCAACAAAGCGATCACGCTGACCAACGCATCGAACGCTCTTTCGGGCGCGGTGTCGTTCAGCACGACCGGCACGACCGGCAACGCGAGTCTGACCAACGATGTCGCGACGACGCTCGCGGCCTCGAGCGTCGGCGGCAGCCTGACGGTGACGGACGAGGCCGGGAACCTGACGCAGAGCGGCGTGCTGACGGTCGCCGGCACGTCGAGCTTCACGACCTCGGCTTCGAACGCGACCATCACGCTCGGCTCGGCCAACCTGCTGACCGGCGCGGTGGCGCTCAACGCGAGCGGCTCGAGCGGCAACGCGAGCCTCACCAACAACCTGGCGACCACTCTCGGCGGCCTCGAACGTCGGCGGCAACCTGACGGTGACGGATCGAGACCGGCAACCTGACGCAGAGCGGCGTCCTGACGGTCGGCGGCACGTCGAGCTTCACCACCTCCGCCTCGAACGCCACCATCACGCTCGGCTCGAACAATCTCCTGACCGGCGCGGTCGCGCTCACCACCAGCGGTTCGAGCGGCAACGCCAGCCTCACCAACGATCTCTCGGCCGGAACGGTGCTCGGGACCGCGAATGTCGGCGGCAACCTCGCGGTGACGAATAAGCTCGGCAACCTGACGCAGAGCGGCGTCCTGACCGTCGCCGGCACGTCGAGCTTCACCGACTTCGGCTTCGAACGCGACCATCACGCTCGGCGCGGCCAACCTGCTGACCGGCGCGGTGTCGCTCACCACGTCCGGCGCGAGCAGCAGCGCGAGCCTGAGCAACAACCTCGCGACAACTCTTGGCGGCGTCGACCGTCGGCGGCAGCCTGACGGTGACGGACGAGACCGGCAACCTGACGCAGAGCGGCGTCCTGACGGTCGCCGGGCACGTCGAGCTTCACCACCTCGGCATCGAACGCGACCATCACGCTCGGCTCGGCCAATTCGCTGACCGGCGCGGTGTCGCTCGCCACGTCCGGATCGAGCGGCAACGCAAGCCTCACCAACAACAAGGCGACAACTCTCGCGGCGTCGAACGTCGGCGGCAATCTGACCGTGACGGACGAGACCGGCAACCTGACGCAAAGCGGCGTCCTGACGGTCGGCGGCACATCGAGCTTCACCACCTCGGCCTCGAACGCCACCATCACGCTCGGCTCGGCCAATCTGCTGACCGGCGCGGTGTCGCTCGCCACGACCGGCGCGAGCGGCAACGCGAGCCTCACCAACGACCTCGCGACGACGCTCGCGGCCTCGACCATCGGCGGCAACCTGACGGTGACGGATCAGGCCGGCAACCTGACGCAGAGCGGCGTGCTGACGGTCGGCGGCACGTCGAGCTTCACCACCTCGGCTTCGAACGCGACCATCACGCTCGGCTCGGCCAACCTGCTGACCGGCGCGGTGTCGCTCGCCACGTCCGGCTCGAGCGGCAACGCGAGTCTCGACCAACAACCTGGCGACGACTCTCGCGGCCTCGAACGTCGGCGGCAACCTGACGGTGACGGACGAGACCGGCAACCTGACGCAGAGCGGCGTCCTGACGGTCGGCGGCACGTCGAGCTTCACCACCTCGGCCTCGAACGCCACCATCACGCTCGGCTCGGCCAATCTCCTGACCGGCGCGGTGTCGCTCACCACGACCGGTTCGAGCGGCAACGCAAGCCTCACCAACGACCTCGCGACGACGCTCGGCGGCCTCGAACGTCGGCGGCAACCTGACGGTGACGGATCAGAGCCGGCAACCTGACGCAGAGCGGCGTCCTGACGGTCGCCGGCACGTCGAGCTTCACCACCTCGGCTTCGAACGCGACCATCACGCTCGGCTCGGCCAACCTGCTGACCGGCGCGGTGTCGCTCGACCACGTCCGGCGCGAGCAGCAGCGCGAGCCTGAGCAACAATCTCGCGACGACGCTCGGCGGCCTCGACCGTCGGCGGCAGCCTGACGGTGACGGACGAGACCGGCAACCTGACGCAGAGCGGCGTCCTGACGGTCGGCGGCACGTCGAGCTTCACGACCTCGGCCTCGAACGCGACCATCACGCTCGGCTCGGCCAATTCGCTGACCGGCGCGGTGTCGCTCGCCACGACCGGATCGAGCGGCAACGCCAGCCTCACCAACAACAAGGCGACGACGCTCGGCGGCATCGAACGTCGGCGGCAATCTGACGGTGACGGACGAGACCGGCAACCTGACGCAGAGCGGCGTCCTGACGGTCGCCGGCACGTCGAGCTTCACCACCTCGGCTTCGAACGCGACCATCACGCTCGGCTCGGCCAATCTGCTGACCGGCGCGGTGTCGCTCACCACGACCGGCGCGAGCGGCAACGCGAGCCTCGACCAACGACCTCGCGACGACGCTCGCGGCCTCGAGCGTCGGCGGCAACCTGGCGGTGACGGATCAGACCGGCAACCTGACGCAGAGCGGCGTCCTGACGGTCGCCGGCACGTCGAGCTTCACCACCTCGGCTTCGAACGCGACCATCACGCTCGGCTCGGCCAACCTGCTGACCGGCGCGGTGTCGCTCGCCACGTCCGGCTCGAGCGGCAACGCGAGTCTCACCAACAACCTCGCGACGACGCTCGCGGCCTCGAGCGTCGGCGGCAACCTGACGGTGACGGACCAGACCGGCAACCTGACGCAGAGCGGCGTCCTGACGGTCGGCGGCACGTCGAGCTTCACGACCTCGGCCTCGAACGCCACCATCACGCTCGGCTCGGCCAATCTCGCTGACCGGCGCGGTGACGCTCACGCACCGACGGGCGGTCGACGCGGCAGCGCGAGCCTGACCAACGATGCTTCGGGCGGGACGGTGCTCGGGACCGCGATGTCGGCGGCCCGCTGACGATCGTGAACTTGCTCGGCAGCCTGTCGCAGACCGGCGCGCAAACGGCAGGTGGCGCCGTCACGCTGACAACGGACGCGATGAGCCTGACAAAGGCCATCAACGCGTCCGGAGCAACGGTGACGGTCGCGCCGGAAACGCTGAACCGGACGATCACGGTGGGCGGCACATCGGATCCGGGCAATGACCTCTTCCTGAGCACGGCGAGCCTGAACCAGATCAAGGCGGCGACGCTGGTGATCGGCAACGGCAGCAGCGATGGCGGTGCCCTGACCGTGAATGCGGCGCTTACGACCAGCGCAGGCGGGGCATTGCAGAACCTGACAAATCTCAGCCTTGCTCCCGGGGCGGGTACGATCGCGATCAGCAACGCGGTGACCCTGGCCTCGACGGGCGTGCTGACGCTCGACACGGATGCGACGGTGACGCAAAGCGCGGCGCTGACGGTCACCGGGGCGGGCTCCGGCCTGCTTCTGCTGGGGACGGGCGGCACCTTCACGCTCACCGGGGCGACCAACAGCATCACGACGGTGGCGGCTAACACCGGATCGGGCAGCGGCTCGATCAGCCTCACCAATGGCGCGACCGCGCTGTCGATCGGCACGGTCGGCGGCAGCAACGGGATCACGACGGGGACGCTGACGCTGACCGACACCGGGACCGTGACGCAGGGCCAGCCGATCGCCGCGACCAGTGTCGCACTCTTGGGCAGCGGCGCGACCTATACGCTGACGAACGGCTCGAACAGCATCGGCACGCTCGCCGCGAGCGTCGGGAGCGGCACGGTCAGCGTGACGGATTCGGCCGCTCTTTCGCTCGGCACGGTCGGCAGCACCAATGGGGTGACGGCGGCGACGCTGACTTTGAGCGATGCCGGCACCGTGACGCAAAGCCAGGCAATCGATGTGACCAGTCTCGCGCTCTTGGGCAGCGGCGCGACCTTATACGCTGAGCAGCGCTTCGAACAGCATCGGCACGCTGGCGGCGAGCGTCGGGAGCGGTACGGTCAGCGTGACGGATTCGGTGGCACTGTCGCTCGGCACGGTCGGCGGCACCAGCGGCGTGACGGCATCGACGCTCACTTTGAGCGATAGCGGGTCCGTGACGCAGAGCCAGGCGATTGTCGTGACCGGGCTCGAGCTCTTGGGAACGGGTGGCGGCTACACGCTGACCAACGCTTCGAACAACGTGTCGACACTCGCCGGCAGCACCGGCACGGTCAACCTCGTGGACGGCCAGGCGCTCACCGTCAACTCGGTCGGCGGCAGCAACGGCCTCACGACGAGCGGCGCCGGCGGGATCGCGCTGACGGACTCGGCGGCGGGCGGCATCACGACGACCGCGACGACGGGCGCGCTCGCCACGGGCGGGGCAGGGCCGATCACGTTGACGGCCAACGCCGTGTCGCTTGGTGGCGCCGTCACGGCGGCCGGCCAGACGGTGACGATCGTGCCGGACAATGCTGCGACGACGATGAGCCTCGCCGGCTCGGGGACGCTCAACCTGACGCAGGCGATGCTCAACAATATCAGCGCCGCGACACTCGTGTTCGGCAGTGTGACCAACAGCGGCACCAGTGGCGCGGTCGCGACGGGCGACTTGACGGTCGCCGGAAGCGTGACGGTGCCATCGACCGTCGGCAATCTCGATCTCGAGACGGGCTGCCAGGCAATTTGCGGCAGCTCGGGCATTATTACGATCGCCAGCGGCGCGTCGCTCGTCAGCTCGAACGGAGGGACGCTGATCCTCGCTGACGGCAACGCGTTCATCAATGACGCCGGCAGCGGAGCTCTCGTCGCCGCCGGCGCCGGCGCGCGTTGGATCGTCTACTCGCAGACGCCGGCGAACGACACCAAGGGCGGGCTGAGCTATGGCTTCAAGCAATACGGCACCGCGCTCCTCGGACCGCTCAATGGCGCCATCGCGTCGGGCGAGAGCGGCTTCGTCTACACCGAAGCGGCAACCGCGACCGTCAGCCTGACGGGCGTCACGAAAACCTACGACGGCACGAATGCGGCAACGCTTGCCCCCGGCAATTATTCCGTGACCGGAAACGCCGATCCGAACAATCCCGATACGGTGACGCTCAACGATCCCTCAAGCGGCACCTACGCTTCGGCGAATGCCGGCAGCGGCATCGGTGTGAGCGTAAGCGGCGTGACGATCGTCTCGGTTCAGGACAATACCGGCGCCACCGTCTACGGCTACGGACTGTCCAGTACGAGCGCAGCAGGCTCGGTCGGCACGATCAACCCGCTCGCCGTGGTGCTGACGGGCGCCAAGACCTACGACGCCACGGCGAACGCGGCGGCAGCCGGACCTCACCATCGCCAACGACCTCGACGGCGGCAACCTGACGCTCTCGGGCACGGGCACCTTGGCGAGCGCCAACGCCGGCTCCGAGAACTTCGCATCAGCGGGATCGCTGGCACTGGGCGGCAGCGCAGCGGGCAACTACACGCTCGGCAGTATCACCAGCAACGGCAGTGCGGTCACCATCGGCCAGCTCGCCGTGATCCTGTCGGGCGCCAAGACCTACGACGCCACGGCGAATGCGGCGGCAGCGACCCTCACCATCACCAACGACCTCGACGGCGGCAACCTGACGCTCAACGGCACGGGTACCCTCGCAAGCGCCAACGCGGGCTCGGAGAACTTCGCGGCGGCGGGCTCGCTGGCGCTTGGGCGGCAGCGCGGCCGGGAACTACACGCTCGCCAGCGTCACCGGCAACGGCAGCGCGGTGAACGTCGGCCAGCTCGCGGTGATGCTGTCGGGCGCCAAGACCTACGACGCCACGGCGAACGCGGCGGCCGCGAGCCTCACCATCGCCAACGACCTCGACGGCGCCAACCTGACGCTCATCGGGCACGGGCACGCTCGCAAGCGCCAATGCCGGGTCCGAGAACTTCGCGGCGGCGGGCTCGCTGGCGCTGGGCGGCAGCGCGGCCGGGAACTACACGCTCGCCGGCATCACCGGCAACGGCAGCGCGGTGACCGTCGGGCAGCTCGCGGTGATCCTGTCGGGCGCCAAGACCTACGACGCCACGGCGAACGCGGCGGCGCGAACCTCGCCATCGCCAACGACCTCGACGGCGCCAACCTGACGCTCTCGGGCACGGGCACTCTGGCGAGCGCCAATGCCGGGTCCGAGAACTTCGCGGCGGCGGGCTCGCTGGCCTTGGGCGGCAGCGCGGCCGGCAACTACACGCTCGCCAGCGTCACCGGCAACGGCAGCACGGTGACCGTCGGTCAGCTCGCCGTGATGCTGTCGGGCGCCAAGACCTACGACGCCACGGCGAATGCGCCGGGCGCGAGCCTCACCATCACCAACGACCTCGACGGCGGCAACCTCACGCTCTCCGGCACGGGCACTTTGGCGAGCGCCAATGCGGGCCCGCAGAACTTCGCGGCGGCGGGCTCGCTGGCGCTCGGCGGCAGCGCGGCCGGCAACTACACGCTCGCCGGCATCACCGGCAACGGCAGCGCGGTGAATGTCGGGCAGCTCGCGGTGATCCTGTCGGGCGCCAAGACCTACGACGCCACGGCGAACGCGGCGGCGCGAACCTCACCATCGCCAACGACCTCGACGGCGCCAACCTGACGCTCTCGGGCACGGGTACGCTCGCAAGCGCCAACGCCGGGTCCGAGAACTTCGCGGCGGCGGGCTCGCTGGCCTTGGGCGGCAGCGCGGCCGGGAACTACACGCTCGCCAGCATCACCGGCAACGGCAGCGCGGTGACCGTCGGCGCAGCTCGCGGTGATGCTGTCGGGCGCCAAGACCTACGACGCCACGGCGAACGCGGCGGCCGCGAACCTCACCATCGCCAACGACCTCGACGGCGCCAACCTGACGCTCACCGGCACCGGCACCCTCGCGAGCGCCAATGCCGGGTCCGAGAACTTCGCGGCGGCGGGCTCGCTGGCGCTCGGGCGGCAGCGCGGCCGGGAACTACACGCTCGGCAGCATCACCGGCAACGGCAGCGCGGTGAACGTCGGCGCAGCTCGCGGTGATGCTGTCGGGCGCCAAGACCTACGACGCGACGGCGAATGCGGCGGCGCGAACCTCACCATCGCCAACGACCTCGACGGCGGCAACCTCACGCTCTCCGGCACGGGTACCCTCGCGAGCGCCAACGCCGGGCTCGCGAGAACTTCGCCGCGGCGGGCTCGCTGGCGCTCGGCGGCAGCGCGGCCGGGAACTACACGCTCGCCGGCATTACGGCAACGGCAGCACGGCCACGGTGAACGAGGCGCCGCTGACGATCGTGGCCGACAACCAATCCGTGGTCGTCGGGTCGGCGTCTCTTCCGGCGCTGACCATAAGCTACACCGGCTTCGTGGGCGGACAGACCCCATCCGCGCTCGTGCTGCAGCCGACCATCCTCACGACGGCGACCACCAGTTCGCCCGTCGGCGCCTATCCGATCACCGTTTTCGGGGCGGCCGATCCGAATTACGCAATTACATATGTCGCCGGCACGCTGACGATCACTTCGCCGACCGCGACGCCGCCCGGCACCGGCAGTGGTGGGACCGGCACCGGCACGCTCGTCCCGGCGCTGCTCACGCTTTCGGGCAATTTGGGCCCCTCCACCACGAGCGGCACGCCCGGCACGCTGCCGCCGCTGAGTCTTGGAGCGCTGGGCGCGGTGACGGCCTCCGACATCCTCGCCCAGCAGCTCAACCTGATCGCGCCCGCGGCCGGCGGCGACACCACCAATCCGACGCCCTCGCCGCCGCCATCGCCGTTGCTCAATGTCGTGTGCGCCGCGGTCGACAGCGCAACTCTCACGATTGCGTGCAGCGGGCCTTGAGGCGGAGTTCGCGCTAGTACGACACCGTGATGGCGAGTTGCGCCATCTGGCTCAGCTCCGCCTGGCCCGGCAGATGGCGCAGCTGCCAGCCATAGTCGAGCCGCATGTCGAAATATCGTGGCACCGAATAGCGCATCCCGAGGCCGACGCTCGTGATCTCGGTGCTGACCTGTGCGCCGGGCACGATCTGCTTGTCGCGCACGCTGCCGTAATCCCAGAACGTCAGGAGCTGCGCCTGGTCGCCCTCCGTGTGCGGCAGCCCGCGCAGAAGACTGAAGGGCGGGGTGCGCAATTCCTCGCGCAGGAGCAGGCCGAGCGAGCCGTTCGCCGCGCGCTCGTCGTAACCGCGCACGCTGTCGAAGCCGCCGGCGCCGAGCTGCTCGCTCGGCAGCAGATTGTGGTCCGAAGTCTGGCCGATGACGCGCATCACCCAACTTGCCTGGTAGGGAAGATAGGTCACGCGCGTGACGGTGAGATTGTCGTAGACGTAGCGTGCCTTCGCATAGGGATTGTTGGCCTGAAGCTGGAAAACGGCGTCCTTGTTCTCGCCGGTGAGGTTGCCGGGGCTGAAAAACGCCTGGTTCAGAAGCGTCGTCTCGCCGTACGCGTCCTTCGCGGTCGCGTTGTAGACGAGCGGAAACTGATCGATCTCGCTCGTCACGTTGGAGACCGACTGCCCGCCGAATTCGAGATTGTTGTTGCTGCTCTTGAAGTCGTAGCCGAGCTGGACCTCGTGCGTGAGAAAGCCGAGCGGCGGCAGGCGCATCGCATAGCGCGTGCTCGCCTGCTCGCTCACGCCGACGAGGCCAAGGCTCGAGCCGAACCGCGGCACCGCCTTCTCGTAAGTGCCGAAAAGCAGAACGCGGTCGTGCGCGGAAACCGGAATGGTATAGTTCAGCGAATGCGCAACGAAGGTCGGATCGTTCGACTGGCCCGTGACCTCGGCGCGGTGATGCCAGAAATCGTTGCCGGTCGTGAGCTGATAGGCGAGCTGCTGGTCGAGGAGCAGCGCGTCGCCCCAGTTGAAGCCGAGATTCCAGCGGTCGTGTCCCAGCACCGGCGTCCCCGTGTTGTCGTAGCCGCCGTAGATCCGCACGGGAAAGCGGTCCTGGACGTCGAACACGAGGTCGGTGTCACTCGGTGTATCGCTTTTCTGCGCGACGACGGAGACGGTGCGAAACGGATTCTCGTTGAGCCGGTCGAGGTCGGATTGGAGGCGCGGCGTCTCGATCGCGTCGCCGGGCGCGAGGCTCACTTGGCGGCGCAGGAGATCGGTCGAGAACCATCTGTTGTTTTCGAATTTGATTTGGCCGAGGCGAAATTCCGTCACGACCGTCTGCACGACGCCGCTGTTGATGTCCTGCTCGGGAAAAGCCACGTCGACGAAGGGACGCCCGTGCTCGCGATAATAGGCGATGATCACGCGCGATATTTCCGACAGGCCGCCGAACGTAAGCGGTTTCCCCAAAAATGCCTGCAGCGCGTCGCGGATCGCCGGAACATCGAGGATCGGCAAGCCGTCGAACGTGACGCCCGTTTCGTTGCTGCCGTTGGGGGCGAGCTTGGCCGCGCTGTCGATGAGATGCAGGCCCTTGAGCGCATCGAGAATGACTTGGTTCTGCCGCGCCGCGTTGGGCTGGGGCGGCGCCGGCACGGCGATCGGCGGCGTGGGCGCCGAGGGCACTTCCTTGGGCTCGACGAGCGGGTAATTTTGCGCGGCCGCAGGCACGATCGTCATGAGACCGATCCAGACGCCCGGAAGGATCGCGACGCGCGTCGAAGCCGCCATAATATTCAGAGCGTCCGCATTTTAGTGGAGGATCCGAGGATTTATTGGCCGCGCGCGCGACGTTGTCTCATTTACTATTTCGCCAACGGATCATGCTCATGCATGCGCGTTATGGCAAGGACGAAACGCGCCGGCCACTGGCGCGATTTTCCCTCGGGACCTAGGGGCGACTCGCCACGCCTGGGCGACGCGGCACGACGAGAGTGCCGACGAGGATTTGCACCGGCTCGCCGTTCTGGTTGAGCGTGGTCGTTTGCAATTTGACGAGCCCCACGGCCGGACGCGATTGCGACGCGCGGACCTCCAGAACCTCAGCCTCGACGTGCAGCTCGTCCTCGGGCCGCACGGGGCGCGGCCAGCGCAGCACGTCGAAGCCGAGGCCGACGATGCCGCCGGCGGGTGTGAACTCGCTTTCGACGAGGAGCCGCATCGTGGCGGCAGCGGTGTGCCAGCCGCTGGCCGCGAGCCCGCCCAGAATGGAGTTCTGCGCCGCCCCTTCGTCGAGATGGAACGGCTGCGGATCGAACTCGGCAGCGAAGCTCTTGATCCGCGCGCAGTCGATCCGCCTCCGCCCGGATCCGAATTTATCGCCGACGGCGAGATCCTCGAAGTAAAGCTCCGTCATGGCAGGCTCCCGCGCGAGGAAACGACCGGACCGGCGGCGCGGCCGAACCAGGATCCACCGGCAACCGCTGCGGCGTTGATGAGGCCGAACATCGCAAGCGCGGCGCTCAGCGCGAAGAAAACCATTGTCATGCTCCCGCTCCAGCGCAGTGCCAGATATCCGCCGACGGCGGCGATCAGCAGCCGCGAAAGGTTCGCGACGAACGGCCACAGCAGGCGGCCCGCACCTTGCGACGCGAAGTAGAGCGCCATGCCCAGGCCGAAGAAACCGTAGAGGGGACCGACGGCGTGGAGATAGCGGGTGCCTGCGTCGATCATCGCCGGATCGCTATCGAAGAGCGACAGCCAGGCGTGCGGAAACGACGCGGCGGCGAGCCCGATCGCCTCGCTTATGCCGGCGGCGATGGCGGCGCCGATCCACGCGACGCGGAGCGCGCGGCGGGTTTGGCCTCCTCCGATGTTGGTTCCGACCATGGCGACGAGCGGGCCGCCGATGCCGAAGACGATCGGCACGAGCAGATATTCGAGGCGCGATCCCGTGCCATAGCCGGCGATGGCCGCGGGTCCGAACTCGCCGATAAGTGCCGTCGTGATCGCGATCGTGAGATTGGTCTGCAGAGTGATGAGAGAGGCGAGCGCGCCCACGCGCAGAATCTCTCGGAAGAGCGGCCAGCGGAAACGAAAGCCGCGGAAGGACGGCCTGAGCGGCGAGCGGCCGGACCAGAGATAGGCCGCGAGCGCGGCGGACCCGAACGCGTAGTAGGCCAGCACCGCCACGGCGCCCCCGGCAATGCCGAGGCGCGGGAACGGTCCCCAGCCCAGGATGAGGCATGGCGACAGTGGAATGAGAATCACGGCTCCGGCACACGTGATCGCCGCCGGCACGATCATGTTGCCGGTGCCACGGATCACATTGCCGAGCGAGTTGAAGACCCAGAGCAGGACCGCGCCCGCGAACACCACATCGGAATAGGTGAGTGCCGCCTCGAGCGACGCGCCGCTGCCGCCCATCGCGCCGTAGATCCAGCGTCCGCCGCCGAGCACGGCGATCGTGAAGACGAGTCCGAAGAGCACGCCGATGGCGAGCGCGTGGAGCGCAAGAGCATCAGCATCCTCGCGCCGCCCCGCCCCAAGCGAGCGCGCGATCGCGGACGAGATGCCGCCGCCCATCGCGCCCGCCGACATCATCTGCATCAGCATGACGGCGGGGAAGACGAGCGCGACGCCCGCCAGCGAATCAGTCCCGAGCCAGCCGATGAAGTAGGTCTCGATCAGGCCGACCGATGCCTGGACGATCATCACCAGGACGTTGGGCGCGGCCATTGCGAGCAAGGTCGGGGTGATCGGCGCCTCGAGCAGCAGGCGCGTGCGCGGATCGATGCGGGAGCGCCGCCGCGCGCGCAAGAGGTGCCGGCGCAGGCCTCGCCGCAGGACCGCTCAAGTGCATCGCCAGCCTCCGATCGGCGCGCCGCCTTGACATAGGCGCATATGCGCGTAATATATGTGCATATGCACACTTGTCAAGCGGAGAGAACGCGCATGACCGCCGATCCGAGATTGCAGCCGCAGGATTGCAATTGCCTTGCGGTGCGTCAGGCCGCCCGGCACGTCACCCAGTTCTACGACCAGCATCTTGCGCCCACGGGGCTGCGCACGACGCAATTCTCGATCCTCGTCAAGCTACGCCGCCTCGGGCCGATGACGATCAACGCGCTCGCGGGCGATCTCGTGATGGACCGCACCACGCTCGGCCGTAACATCCTGCCGCTCGAACGCGATGGGCTCATCGTCATCAAGCCGGGCGCAACGGATCGTCGGGCGAAAGAGCTGCATCTGACCGCCGCCGGCGCCGCGCGCGTGCGCGCTGGGATCAAGCTGTGGGCTACCGCGCAGTCGCGCTTCGATGATTCGTTCGGGCCAGAGCGCGCGTCTGAGCTGCGCGCTCTTCTGCGCACTCTCGTGGCAACCGATCTCGAAGCGGGGCAGGCGGCAGCAACGCTCCCTTAAAAGTTGCCCACGCGAGGCTGATGCACAGCGAGGAGGGTTGTCTCCGCTAAGCCCTAGCGATTCGTCCCAAAGGGTGGGTTGCAATCATCGCGTTATGGGGACAGGTTTTCGCGCCGGCCGATACTTGTTTGATGCAGCGGCGCAAAGGAGTCAATAGGGAGTACAGACGAAGGCTCGCCCAAAGCCCGCAGGGGACTCCGTGTGCGCCACGGGGCGCGCGACCGATTGGTTGGAGGAAGGTGATCAGGTCGAAGCTTGCCAACCTGCCGCACGGCGTGCTGGTCTCGGTGTGCGCGCTTGGCTTGCTGAGTATCGCCGTACTGTGGACGGCGGTCCTTTACGTCGAGCGTGCTGACCGTGAAGCGGCGCTAAGTCAAGCTGAAGCGCAGACGCTGAGCATAACCATCGCTCTGCGCGAGCACGTGCATGGTGTGATCTCCAACGCGGACCTGATCCTGCAGCGCATAGATGACGACTATGCGCGCTCTTCGGGCCCATACGCCCTGCCTGAATGGGTCGTCCAATCGCAATTTCTGCGAGAGACGTTGGTAGAGGTCGGCATCATTCGTGCCGACGGATACGCGTTGGTCTCGACCGCTTCCGCGGATTCAGCGGGAACCGACCTTTCCGATCGCGAGCATTTTCGCGTGCAGCTCCATCCTGGTACGCCCCAGCCCTTTATCAGTCGGCCCGTGATCGGCCGTGTCTCTGGCAAGCCCTCGATCCAGATCACGCGGCGCATCGAGCGGCCTGACGGCAGTTTCGCCGGCGTCGGCGTCGTTTCGCTCGATCCTGCCTACTTCAATCGCTTCTTCCAGTCGATCAACCTCGGCCCCAACGCCCTGATCTACCTCGTTGGGCGCGACGGAGTGTTGCGCGCACGCTCGACGCGAGCCGGCAACGATGTTGGAATTGGGCAAGACTTCAGCGGTACGTGGCAAATGAAGATGCTCCTGTCGGCACCGCAAGGTACTTACAGGGCGCGGAGCGACGTTGATGGAATCGAACGCATCTACAGCTTTTCCGCCGATAGCGACTACCCGGTGATCGTGGCGACCGGAATGGCCATCGACGACATCCTCGCGTCACATCATTCGGCGACTATCGTCCAATTTGTCACGGGCGCGGTTTTGAGCTTGGTCATCCTGTGGCTCGTTTACCGTTCCATACGGGAGCTTTCGCAACGAGTTGAGGGCGAAGTGCGCCTGCGCCAGTCACAAAAGCTCGAAGCAGTCGGCCGGCTGACCGCTGGCATCGCCCACGATTTCAATAACATCCTGACCGCGATCAAAGGCAACATCGAGCGCGCCTACGTTGCCAACCGCGACGGCGATTGGCGCTCGCTGCTTCACAATGTCGAACAGGCTGCGCGCAAGGGCGAACGCATCGTCGGGAATTTCTTGCCTATTCGCGGCAACAACCGCTGCGGCGGGAAGCGGCCGATATCAACGAGATCGTGGGCAATATCGCCGAACTGTTGTGCGCCGGCCTCGGCACGAGGTGGCCCATTCTCTGTAATCTCGCCCCGCACCTTGCGCCAGTCGTCGCCGACGGCGTTCAGATTGAGACGGCACTGCTGAACCTCGCGTTCAATGCGCGCGATGCGATGCCGGCGGGCGGCACCGTGATATTCGAGACGAGGAACATCGAAGCCGGCGCAACGGGCCTGCCGGATGACCTTGCCGTGGGGCCATACGTCGCGATCTGCGTCAAGGACACCGGTACGGGAATGCCCGCCGAAGTCGCGGCAAGAGCCTTCGACCCATTTTTCACGACGAAGGAGCAAGGCACCGGACTTGGGTTGAGTCAGGCTTACGGATTGGCCAAGCAGCTCGGCGGCACGGTCACCATCGACACCTGGCAGCACGACGGCACGACCGTAACGATTTATCTGCCGGTATCGCAGGCGGCGAAGGAAGCTGCAGACTTAATCGAGCGGTCACAGGAATCTCCCGGGGCGACCCGATCCAGCGTGGCATCGGTTCTCGTGGCCGATGACGACTCCCAGGTGCGCGAATTCATCTGTTCGGCGCTGTCCGATGCCGGCTACGACCTTGTCGAGGCGTACGATGGACCATCCGCGCTTGAGGCGCTCGAACGGAACCCGGTTCATATCGCAGTGCTCGACGTTTCCATGCCAGGAATGTCGGGAATTGACGTCTACGAGCAGGCACGAGAGAACGGCTGGCGCGGCGGCGTGCTTTTCGTGACCGGCTTTGCCGATCCGACGGCCTTCGCGCGTATTTCGGGCCTACCGTTTCTCACCAAGCCATTCCGGGCGAACGCGCTGAGGGAGCATGTTGTGGGTATTCTCGCTCGGGCGGACAAACCGTCTCCATACGGATCTGAGGCTGTCGGCTCATCGCCCGCTTTGCGGTGATGGGTCGCGGCGGTTTGGCGTGGCAGCAGGACCATTGTGTGCGAGCCAGGCTTTCGACTGCGTTCCGACGGTCGTGATCAGATCTCCGAGCGCGAGGTTGATGTCCATCTCATGCAGTCCCCAGCTTCGATTCCGATCAACATAGTTGAGAAACCGCTGCACTTTCGGCGTCCGTTGGTCTTGTGCGACCGAGATGCGCAGGTAGCTGTGCGTCGCGTCGGAGACGCATGCGGCTGACAGCAATCCAGGCTCTTCAAAAAAGCGCGTGCGGAATTTCGTTCTCATGTCGCCAAAGCTTGCCGGCAGCACGGCGTCGAGCCAAGTTGCGCCGATCGCGTGCAGTGCCGGATTGACGCAGCCATCGCGCAGCCCCGGACGCGTACCCATTCCGAAATTTGCGTCCTCGCCGGGCGGTTCGCTTGCCAGATAACTCGAATAGACGATCACGCAGCCGGTTTGATCGGCGCTATGGCAAAGCGGAATCTTGGAAAACGTCCCGCCAACATCTTCGCCCGGCGGGACATCGATATCGGTGCCGGGAACGATGATCGAGACGAGTTGCCGCGCAAGCGGCGTGCCGTCGATCAATGCCGCGACCATGTACTTCAGGATCGCGGCACCTTGGCTGTGCCCGATCAAAACGAAGCCGCGACCCGCGTTGTCGTGTGCGAGATAGGACCGCCAGGCATTCACCACGTCTCGCGCCGGAATGGTCGTGTCGAAATCTGGTGCTTTTCCGCGCCCCTCGGCCTCGAGCTCGGGTAACGTGATCTGGCGATAGAGCGGCGCGTAAAGCCGGCATTTGGCACCGAAGGGGGCGAATTGCTCCGCCACAAGTTCCTTTTCCTCCGGCGCCGCGATCATGTCGCTGAGAGGTCCCGGCTCGCGGGAAACGGTGGGATAGACATAGAAGCAGTCGATCGGCGCCTTTGGATCGGGATGAAAGCTCTGCCGCGTCAACTTGCCGTTCGGACGGACCACCGTCGCCGTCAGATCGACCTTGCAAGCCTCGTTGCGGTCGGGGCGGCAAAGCCAATTCTCGGGATAGTAGTAGTTGTTCCGAGCCACTTCCGCGGCCGCTTCGTTACCGGCGACCAACGCGAGCAACAGTGCCGCGACCGCCACGGCGTTCGCTTTCGCGAGTTGACATCGGGTGCGCTCCATTGGTCCTGGTGTCCCTCCGGCGAACCTTGCCAATCTTATCTTATCGCAAGCCGCGTCCGACGAGGGAGCGGCGTGCGCCCGTTCGAGGCAGTATTATCAGGTTGGGGACGATGACAGATCCGATCCATCGCACGGACATCGAGGCGGGTTCGAACCGCGCGCGCGGGCTGAGGCACGGGATTCGTGCTCGTCGCAACCCGAGGGTGGATTCCGGCCTTGGTGCTGGCGCTCGCGCTGGCTTATTTCATCGATCCCAACCCGCGCCTCGATTTCTCGACCTTCGATACGCGGGATGCAGAAAGCTACCTGGCTTTGAGCCAGTCGCTCGTCGCCGGCCGGGGTTACACACGAAGCCTCGATCCTCACGTCTACATTCCGCATACGACCTGGCCGCCGGGGCTGCCGCTCCTACTCACGCCATTCGTGGCGATTGCCCAAATGCCGATCGATCTCCTGGTCATCAAGCTTGGCATGATCTTTTACGGCGCGGTTGGCATCCTGCTCGCCTATCTCTACGCGCGACGGGCGAGCCCGCGTCCGATCGTGCAATTGAGCGTTCCGCTGCTGCTCGGCCTCAATCCCTACTACTGGCAATTCTCCCGCATGACCGACACCGAGATGCCGACGGTCCTGTGGGTGCTCGTCGCGGTTCTTCTCGCCGACATTGGCTGGGCGAAGGGGCGCATCCGTCACGACAAGGCCCTTCTCTTCGGGCTTGTCGCCGGGTTCGGCATGCTGATCAGAGGCAGCTTTCTCCCCGCGCTCTTCCTGCCGCTCGTCTATCTCACGGCGCTCCGCACCGGGCCGTCCGATCTGCGGCGCATGTGGTCGCGCTATCTTGCCTATGCCCTTGGCTTCCTTCTGCCGTTTGTCGTCTGGCACGTGCGCAATGGCTTCATCGACAGCCGGGCGCTTGGTCAGGACGGAATCAATCAGCTTGCGATGATTTTGCGCACAGTTCCGGTGGATCCCGCTTCGCCCTTGCGCTCTGCATCGCAAATTCTTTCCGACATGCGTGCGAATATCGCCGGCTCCGTGATCTACCAAATTCCCAAATCGCTCATACCCGGTCTTTGGGATCAGGCAGTCTGGGATCGGATCGGCGCAGCGTCAGCGCCGATCGCGATCGCCGCGAGCCTTGCGGCCGTCATCGTTTCCTGCCTGTCGATTCGGAATCTGCCGCTTATCGTCGTGTACGGATCGATGGCGGCGCTGAACGTCTTCTATGCCGCTGGCGGCATGCCAAGACTATGGGTTCCGGTCACGTGTCTCATCGCGATCTCGTTGCCGTTCGGCATCGAACGCTTATTCGGAAAGCACCTGGATCGCGCTGCCGCGCCCGCGCTTGCCGCCCTTGCCGCCGGCGCCCTCTCGGTCAGCACTGCGTTCTACATCATCGATCATGATCGCCATCCCTACCACGACCCGGCATATGCGGCGCTGGCGGACATGTTCAAAACTGTTCGCGAGCAGTACCGCCTCGATGGCAATGTCCTGACGCCCAACCCGCAGGCATTCGGTCTTTACACAGGCCTCAAGGCTCCGCCGTCGGTCCCCGGCATCGGCCTCGATCCGCACTATGACTACGTCATTCTTCCGTCCGTGGAATGGAACGAGGACCGGCTCCGCGGCACTCTCATCGCGCAGAACAATGTTTGGAGTCTCATCGCGCTGAGCACGCCTCTGCGGATCGACGAGTTACGAGAGCGCTACGACTGCACGCATTCTTCGATACCGGCCATGTCAGTCCTCTCGCTTTGCCTGATCTCGTAGAGCGCGAGGGTCAGCATTCGCGCTTACGGCCGGGCGCCGTTATTCATGTTGATGAGGACGGAACCGGCGCGCCTCCCCCGTTGCTAAGAGCTGGCGTATGACGTCCGTCAATAGTAGCGCGGGATCGGACCGAGCTGAGGCGTGACGCGACCGGCGAGGTCGAGGAAGATCTTGTCGACATAGCACCAGCCCCAGCCCTCCGGCGGATCGTAGCCTTCGATGACTGGATGTCTCGTCGCGTGGAAATGTTTGGTCGCGTGACGGTTCGGAGACTCGTCGCAACAGCCGACGTGCCCGCACGTCCGACATAGGCGCAAGTGCAGCCAGGCGGAACCCGTCTTGAGACATTCCTCGCAGCCGCGAGCACTGGGCGTTACCTCGCGGATAGCATTGGCGTGAGTACATTGGTCAGACATGACACCCTGCCCTGCTTAGACGATTTTGACGATCGATCGACCGCTCTCGGCTAGAAAGGCATGCAGCGCCGCTACGACCTGGGCGCCTTCGCCGACCGCCGCAGCAACCCTCTTGATCGAGCCCGACCGGACATCGCCGATGGCGAAGACGCCTCGCCGGCTTGTCTCCAGCGGCCGCCGGTCGCCGCTGCGCTCGGCACCAGTCAGCACGAAGCCCTTTGCGTCCAGCGCGACGTCGGAGCCGGACAGCCAAGCGGTGTTGGGGGTCGCTCCGATGAAGAGGAACAAATGACGCAGCGGCCGCCGCGCTTCGTTCCCCGACGGACTCAGGCGCCAACGGATCGCCTCGAGCTTTCCGTCAGTTCCTTCAAGACCGCTGACCTCGGCCCGCGTCACAACCTCCACGTTGGGAAGGCTCGCGATCCGATCGACGAGATAGCGCGACATGCTCGCGTTCAGGTCCAGACCGCGCACGAGGAGCGAGACCTTGGCAACCTGGCTCGCGAGATAAACCGCCGCCTGGCCCGCGGAATTGCCGCCGCCAACCAGCGCCACCTCCTGCCCGGCGCACAGCTTCGCCTCCAAGGGCGAGACCCAATAATGCACGCTCGAGCCCTCGAAGGCCTCGAGATTCTCGACCGCGAGCCGGCGATAGCGGGCACCGCTGGCGATGACTACCGAGCGGGCACTGACGCGCTCGTCACTTGTGAGCTTCAGGACGAAGTGCCCGTCGTCGCCATCGCGCGTCGGCTCGATACCAGCCACTTCATCCGGGATCGCCATTTCGGTCCCGAACTTCTGCGCCTGATTATAGGCGCGCGCCATCAGCGCCATACCGGTAATGCCGGTCGGAAATCCCAGATAATTCTCGATCCGCGAGGAGGCCCCGGCCTGTCCTCCGAACGCGCGGCAATCGAGGACGAGAACGGACAGTCCTTCCGACGCGGCGTAAACCGCAGCGGCCAATCCAGCCGGCCCGGCTCCTACGATAGCCACGTCATAGAGGCGACCTGGATCGATCGCCCCCACCATACCGATGCACCGGGCAAGTTCGACATTGCCGGGGTTGCGCAGCAGCCGGCCGTCGGGACACAGGACGATCGGCAGCTGACCCGGGTCGATGTGAAAGCGCTCGATCAGCGCCTTCGCCTCCGCATCGGTATCAGGGTTGAGCGTTTGATGAGGATGGCCGTTGCGCCGAAGAAAATCCTCGAGCCGAAGCACGTCACTGTCCTCGGCGCGGCCGACGATCACCGGACCACCGGCTCCGGTCTCGAGCAGTCCAACGCGACGCAAGATCAGGGAGCGCATGATCCGCTCCCCGAGCTCTGCCTCCGCGATCAGCAAAGCCCGCAGCCGGTCGGGCGCGATGATGAGCGACTCCACCGGTTCCTGCGCATAGGCATCGACCAGCGATGGCCGACCTGCCAGTTGCGCCAATTCACCCATGAACGCGCCCGGACCGTGGCTGACGATTAGTTCGCGATGGCCCAACCCGTCGTGCCGGGTCACGTCGGCCTTGCCTGACAGGATGATGGTGAGGCCGTGCCCCACATTACCAACTGTCGCCAGCGCCTCGCCTGTACGGTAAGAGCGGGCCACGCCAAAGCGACGCACCCGTTCGATCTCCCACGGCTCCAACGTAGGAAACATCTGCTGGCGTCGTGTGTCTATGATCGAATGCGTCGGCACTGACATGGATATTCACACAATGCTAGCCAAATTGGTTTTCAAGATCGGTGTGAGCCGCTTCAAAAAATATCGGGATAAGAGTTGCCAAATCAAGGCGGCGCCGTCCAATCGCCTGCCAGGACGACCCCTCGTCTCCGTCCCAAGGGAAAGAGCGGGAGACCGGGGAGCGTTCAGTCATTCGGCTCGACCAGGTGGGCCCGAGACGGCCCGGGCTTGAACGGATCGCCGAAGTACTGCGTCTCGCGGGCGACCTTTCCGTCGCTGAATTCCATGATGCTCACGGCGTAAGACGGCACGCCGTCATAGCTGAGCACGAATTCGGTGACCCAGAGATCGCCGTTGCCGATGATCCGCTGGACGGCGAAGCGCTTCTTGCTCGGCTGCACCGTTCTGCTCTCTTGGATGTCGTGTCGGCCGCGAATGCGTTCGCCCGACTGCGGATAGTGGAGCACCGCATCCTCGCGATAGATCTCATGCTCGACCGCGAAATCATTCGCATCGGATGCGGCCCAGTGCCGCTCGAGCGCAGCCCGCATCTCCCGATCTCCCATCTCGATCTCCCGCGCCGCCTCTCGCCACGGCATCACAGCACCTTGAGCTCGCCAAGCATGGTAGGAATGAGCTCCGACACTGTCGGATGGATGTGCATTGCGCGCTGCATCACGGTATAGGGCGCCTTGGCGTACATGAGATCGAGAACACAGTGGATGACCTCATCGCCGCCGGGGCCGAGCACCGCCGCCCCCAGGAACTGCTTCGTATCCGCGTCAACGACGATTTTCATGAAGCCTTGGGTCTCGCCCTTCTCGACCGCACGGGCCACCTGCGTCATCGCTCTCTTGCCCACGAGCGCGCGCTTCCCCGTTTTCCGCGTTTCGGCTTCGGTCAAGCCCGCCCGGCCCAGGGGCGGATCGATGAAGAGAGCATAGGTCGGAATGCGGTCACTGACCCGGCGCGGATCGTCGTCGAGGAGGTTTGCCGCGACGATCTCGAAATCATTATAGGCCGTATGCGTGAAGGCGCCCTTGCCGTTGCAATCGCCGAGCGCCCATACACCCGACACATTGGTGCGCAGTTGATCGTCGACGGTAATGAACCCCCTTCCGTCATGCGCGATTCCGGCTTCGTCGAGACCGAGATCATCGGTGTTGGGGCGACGGCCTGCGGCGATCAGCAGATGGGTCCCGCTGACAACGGGTGCTCCGCTGGCGCAATCCAGGGTGGCGGCGATTCCCGCGCCGCTCTTCGCAACGCTTATACATTTCGCGTCTAGCCGGACAAAGATGCCCTCTCGCTCCAAGATCTCGAGAATTGCCGCCGATACATCCTCATCCTCGCGCCGGACCAAGCGCGGCGCCATTTCGACGACCGTCACCTCGCTGCCGAAGCGGCGATACATCTGCGCGAACTCGAGCCCGACATAGCTGCCGCCGACAATCACGAGATGCGGCGGGACAAAGTCAATGTCCATCATCGAGCTGTTGTTGAGATACTCGACCTGGTCGAGTCCGGGCATGGAGGGTGCGGAAGCGCGGCCGCCCACATTGATAAAGATCCGCTCCGACTTCAGCACGGTGCCGCCGACGCGAATCTCATGCGGAGCGATGAAGCGCGCCTGGTCGCGGTAGAGCGTGCAATTTTCCATGCTGAGCCCGGCCAGGACACTCTTGCGGGACGCCTCGACCACCGCATCCTTGCGCGCCTTGACGCGTTTCATGTCGATACCCACCGGACCTGCGATCGATACGCCGAACTCGGCGGCACGCCGCGCTATGTGGGCGGCCTCGGCGCTTGCAACCAGCGTCTTGGTCGGCGTACACCCCGTGTTGATGCACGTACCCCCGACCAACCCGCGCTCGATGACGGCTACGCTCATACCGGCAGTCGCGAGGCGTCTTGCCAGGAACGGACCTGCCTGTCCGGTGCCGATGACGATCGCATCGTATGCGGTCATTGATCGCTCCATAGCCAGCGGATGCGACAAGAGGCGCCGCCGGACCCGCGGGGAAAACGATCGTAAACGTGCATTCACTGCCGGCGGCCGCGCGTTTTCCTGGAGAATGCTCAGCAACTCGCGACAGTTCGATGATGAGCCTGAATCTTACAGCGGTCAACGTTAGGACCACAGAAGTGCGGCGGACGTGATGCGTTACAGAATATGAAGACCGGCTTGCGAATTCAGCGGAAGGGCGTCACGGCCCGTCCGCGTCGCGCCATCGGCTCGGGCGTCATTGGCCGCATTCGTCGAATGCGTCGTTTGGAGCTGCCGGATGACACTGTGGAGTTAGCGCGATTTCTCATCGGCAAAGTACTCGTTCGCGATCACCGCCGCGGCAGAACCAGCGGTCGAATTGTGGAGACGGAGGCGTATCCTGTCGGCGATGCAGCCGGTCATGCATTCATCGGCATGACCTCGGCCAATCAGTCTCTGTTTCTCGCAAAAGGGCACGCCTATGTCTATTTCATATACGGCTCGTCCTATATGTGCAATGTGGCGGCCGAGCGGCGGGGCGTCGGAGCCGGAGTGCTGCTACGGGCATTGGAGCCGTTGGAGGGGATTTCTCTCATGCAGCACCGTCGCGGCACGACACGGCTGACGGAGTTGGCCAAAGGCCCGGGTCGGCTCGCGACCGCGATGGCGATCGATCGCCACTGCGACGGCATCGACCTGTGCGCCGCCGGGCCTCTTTGGCTGGGTCAGGATGAGCGGCGCGGCGTGCGTCCCTCCCGGAGTGTTCGCATCGGATTGACGAAAGAAGTCGATCGGCTGCTTCGCTTCTACGAGCGCGGCAGCACCTCTGTCAGCGGCCCGCGCAGATTGCGCAGTTAGACTCCGGCGATACTGCTTGGCGATCGCCAAAGCGTCGTCGACCTCGATGCCGAGGTGATGCCGAGGTAACGCACCGTGTTCTCGATTTCGGTGCGAGCGGACAAAATCACGAGGGGGGCGCGCATGCCCGCGCCTCCCGAGTTCAGTGTGTTTGACTATTTAGCCTTCTTCTTCAGCGTATCGATTAGAAGCTTGGCAGTCGGGCCCGACGAGGCGGGATTCTGGCCGGTGATCAGCTGGCCGTCGGCGACCACATGGACGCCCCAGTTCTTGACTTTGGAAAAGGTGGCACCGAGCCTCATCATTTCGTCCTCGACGAGGAACGGCACCACCTTCGTCAATTCCATTTCGACTTCCTCGCCATTGGTAAAGCCGGTCACGGTCTTGCCCTCGACGAACCGCTTGCCGTGCGGGGTCTGGACATGTCGCAGCGCGCCGGTTGAGTGGCAGACCACCGCGAAGGTCTTGCCGGCGGCCACGAAGGATTCCAGCAGCTTGATCGAGTTCTTGTCTTCGGCGAGATCCCACATCGGCCCATGACCACCAGGGTAGAAGACGGTATCGTAGTCTTCCTGCTTGACACTATCGAGGCGCACCGTCCTGTCGAGTTGGGCTTCGGCGTCAGCATCCTTCTCGAACCGACGGGTGATGTCGGTCTGGAATTTCGGCTCGTTGCTTTTGGGATCGAGCGGCGGGCGCCCGCCCTTGGGTGATGCGAGGGTGATCTGGACGCCGGCATCCTTGAAGACATAGTAAGGCGCCGCCATTTCCTCCAGCCAGAAGCCGGTTTTGCGCCCCGTGTTGCCGAGCTGGTCGTGGGAGGTGAGAACCATCAGGACTTTCATAACGCACTCCATTCCTTGGTCGTTGAAGAGTCGCCCGGCCGGCTAGAACCTGTCACGGTTTGGTCCTTGCTTCCAACTCGTCCAACCGGTCAACAATGATTGCTTGCACCGGGCAGGAAACGGTGGCGCACAGGACGCACAGGCGCTGCTTATCGTCGGGATTGGGATCGTAAGCGAGGGCCTCTTCGCCGTTCAGTTGAGGACTTCCGGCGCGAGGGGGAAAATTGGCGTAACCCTGGCATCGATTTCGATCGACGAGAATTCGCATATCGGCATCTTCCGCAGGCGATGTGTGCGCGTGAGATCGTCCTCATTCGGCCAAGTGCGGAAACGCGAAGCTACACTTGGCTCCGCCCGCCCGACACCCGCCGCCCTACGTATTCGCGCGGGATAATCCCTGTACCTCACGAGAACACCTCAAAGGTCCGCGCAAGAGGCTCAGGTCACGGCGGATCGTCCATGTCGATATCTATGCGCTCGTGATCCTGCCAATCATCGCTTGACGTGATAATGCATCACCATGGGCGCGATGTTGGCGACTGAACCGATCGCGCGGAGCGCAGTATCGGCGTCCTCGAGAGTTCCAAACTCTTTCGTCCGCAAGATGAACCAAACGCGACCATCGTGATTGGAACTGCGTGACACCGAGACGGTAATGCTCTTAGAGGTTAACGTATCCGCCAACCGCAGTGCCGAGGATTCGTCGAGGAATGAGCCGACTTGCACCACGTAACGCTCGCTCGCTTCGCCAATGCCTGAGGACGTCGTAACTCCTTCAAGCACGCCGCCCTGTGGCCCTTCGCCTCCGGACGCCACGCCTGTGAACTCGCTCGTCTTCACCATCGCGGCAGAGCCGCCAACGGGCGCCGGTCGAGCTGCCAAAAAAGCAGCGATCTGCTGGGATGGATCGTTTGCGGCAGCACCTGCATCGAGTACACGCGTCGTTGGTTGCGAATTATCATCGCCGACGATCGGCTTCCTCACGCTGCTTGCGGTCGACGCGCTGCCCTCTTGATCCTTGGTTGGTAGGTGCAGTGCCAAGAAGGCGGCAATCTGCTGATCTTCCGTCTCGGTCCCGCCGACATTCGAGCTGGTCGAGCTGGTGGGCTGTGCCGGGGGCGCTGCCTTAGGTCCGCTTGGGTATGGCACGATGGTTTCAGCGGCCTGGGCCGGCGACTGCGCCACAAGCGAAGTCATCTTCGGCACCGATTTTTGCGCCTCTTCCGCCCCGTTCGTCATTGGCAACGATGCAAGCCGACGGTTCGCGTCGCCGCCGTCGGTGTTGTCCGGTGTAACCGTTTGCACGGAAGCCAAACCTTGCTCGAGTGCAGTTACGGCGCCGGGCGGGGCCAACGGCGATACAGTCGGTGCTGTAATACCAACATGTGGCGCGACGAAGTGATCTGTCGAATGGCCGCCGTCGCTCAACATGACGTTCGAGCGTGTCGTTTGGTGCATCACTAGCGCTGCCCAACCCGCGGCGAAGACGAGGGGGACCGCCGCGGCAACTGCCAGCAGAGTTCGAATGCGTAAGGGGCGCCGCGCGCTGTAAGCTGCCAACCGAGGAAAAACGGATCCTGCGGGCGACATCGAACCTACGCCGGAATTCGTGGCGAGCGACTGCTCATTGGTGTCCGCCGCTTTCGCTTTTGGACAGCGGCTTTCTTCCCGCGGCGGCGAAGGTGGTCCGCACCAACAGACCGTTCGGCGCACGATTTTGTGCTGTGATAGTGCCGCCCAATGCCTCGATATTGCGTTTTGCGATCCACAACCCGACACCAAAATGCGACGTGTCTTCCGCCGCATCCGGACCGCTCGGACGATACGAGAAGTAGCGTTCAAAGATGCGTTCGATGTGGTTCTCCGGAACCCCCGGACCCGAATCGCCAATCAACAGCTCAGCGATCTCTCCGCGGACCGCCAACGCAACCTCAATGCTTGTACCGCGCGGCGAGAACGAGACGGCGTTATCAAACAGGTTCTCGATGACCGTTTCGACCATTTCCTCGTGCGCGTGTACCGTCACATTCGTTTGCAGGCGCCGCTTCAAATCGATGCCGTGCTGCATCAAGATATTCGAATACGCGTCGAGGAGCCGGCCGATCAGGTTCGACAGGTCGAGGTTGGTGCGTGGCACGTCCATGAGTAGCGCGGCAGCCTCGTCGAGGCTGCGTGCCGAGGCGACGAGGCCGTCGAGCTTGTCCAGCGAATTTTCGATGAAACTGAGGGCGCGGATACTGCGCTGATTCTCGGGGATGATGCCGCGTCGCAGCGGCTCAAGCGATTGCCGGATGACGGCGATCGGCGTTTTGAACGCATGGGCGTTGTCTTCCGCCGAGCGTCGCAGGTTATGTGCCGAAGAGGCAAGCACCTCGACCATGTGATCAAATTCCGCCGCGACTTCGGCGAGATCAGGCACGTCGTTGTGGTCGGCAAACCTTACGTCGGCCCCGCGCTCGCCGATAGCACGAGCGCGCTCAACGAATCGCCTGAGGGCACGACGGATGCTCCAGAAGGTGGTGAACGTAACGGCGATCATCGCAAGATAGATTGCCGCTGCAACGCGTACGTCCTCGCTTTGCCAATAGGGCTGCCCGATGTTCAGACCCGGAACCGATCCCGCAGAAAGTGTGGTCACGACGACCCAGCAGCCGCTGGGCGTGGGCAACGGCGTCACCGAGGTCACTATCTCGTCATCGCGCTCCGGAACGCGATAGTGCAGCCCCAGTGGCTCGTCTCCCTCGCAACTCGCAGACAGCCTGTCCAGCACGCCCGCTTCGGAAAGCGCCGCGCGTTCGGTCTCGAGTTGGTAACTGGGCACTGGAGGCCAGGAGGCGATATAGAAAAACCCTGACGCCTTTGGATGGCTCAAACAGCAGCTTCAGGCTTCCGACATCGCTGGAGAACCGTGCGAGCTCATGATTGAGCTGCGGCAAAGCCGCCATTTCGCCGGATTTGAGCAGCGGCGCAAGAGCCTGTGCGGCGAGGTGGCCCTGCTCGCGCACATCCCGCAGAAGCAATGCGTCTTGGATTTCGTCGGCGCGACGCAATCGCCCGTACGCAATCACCGGGATTATCAGAATGAGGATGCCCAGCAATCGTAGCTTTGCCGACAATGACGGTCGGTATCGCCAACTCCATCGTGGTCGGCGCGAGCGGTCTGGCGTTTCTCGCCGTGAGTCCCCCGGCCTCGACGCCAATGCCAACGGGCGCGAGATAGTGGCGTCGAAGCGTCGCGAGGAAGAGCCACGAGGCATGCTTCGACCCCTACACCTCCGTCAGAGCCGATCAGGCGCACGCCGCCCACCGCGGAACCGGTGCTCACGCAAGCCAGAATGACAGGAGCGAAAATCGGTTCGCCCCGATCGTCTCGCGCCCTCGCAAGGATGACCGCCGAAACACGTTCCTTCGCGCCGAAGGTCGTTAGAAAAAGGTCACACCTGCACAATTAGAGGTTACAGCGTGCGGCTAGTCGCCCTTGTGTCAAAATTCGGATGAGGTGAGGGCGAATT
>CAWDPP010000008.1:0-16537 GCA_963804235.1 uncultured Alphaproteobacteria bacterium | reverse complement strand
CGAGATCTCGCTAATCAGGGCGGCCGTCGACGAGGCGCGGGCCGCACGGATCGCGGTACTGCTGCTCCCGGGCGTCGGCACGGTCGAGGACCTGCGCGAGGCCTGGCGCCGGTCATCGTGCTGCAGATCGGCGGGGTGATCCGCACGCTCAAGGCCAAAGGCTTCACCATCCTGCTCGTCGAGCAGAACTTCCGGTTTGCTGCGACCGTGGCCGAACGGCATTATATCGTCGCGGACGGTCGCATCGCCGATCTCATCCCGAACGAGCGGATCGAGGCGGAGATCGACAAGATCCACAATTATCTCGGGGTTTAGGGAGAAGGAGGGCATCATGAAATTCACGTTCCTTGCCGGCGCCTGCGCGCTGGCGCTCGCGGTTGGCATGGGTACGGCCGAGGCGCAGATGTCGGGCAAGCCGGTCAAGATCGGCGTGCTGAGCGACATGTCCTCGCTCTATGCCGATATCGGCGGCGCGGGCTCGGTCGCGGCGGCGCAGATGGCCGTGAAGGATTTCGGCGGCACGGTCAACGGCGTGCCGATCGAGATCGTCTCGGCCGATCACCTGAACAAGCCCGATGTCGGCAAGGCGATCGCGCAGCGCTGGATCGACGAGGACGGCGTCGATGCGATCGCCGACGTGCCGACCTCGTCGGTGGCCTTGGCCGTGCAGGACGTGATGAAGGAGAAGCAGAAGGTCTTCCTCATCTCGGGCGCGGCCTCGTCGGACCTGACCGGCAAGGCGTGCTCGCCCATGGGCGTGCATTGGACCTACGACACCTATGCCTTGGCGCACGGCACCGGCGCCGCCCTCGTCAAGCAGGGCGGCGACACCTGGTTCTTCATCACCGCCGACTACGCCTTCGGCCACGCGCTGCAGCGCGACACGGCCGACGTGGTGACCAAGGCCGGCGGCAAGGTGCTGGGCAGCGTCGACGTGCCGCTCAACAACGCCGATTTCTCGAGCTACCTGCTGCAGGCGCAGCAGTCGAAGGCGAAGATCATCGGCCTCGCCAATGCCGGCGGCGATACCGACAATTCGATCAAGCAGGCGGCCGAGTTCGGCATCGTCAAGGGCGGCCAGAAACTGGCCGGGCTTCTCGTCTTCATCTCCGACGTGAACAGCCTCGGCCTCGACACGGCGCAAGGGCTCGTTCTGACCGAGGCGTTCTACTGGGACCAGAACGACGAGACGCGCGCCTGGTCGAAGCGCTTCATGGAGCAGATCAAGAAGCCGCCCACCATGGTGCAGGCGGGCGTCTACGGCTCGATCATGCATTACCTGAAGGCGATCAAGGAAGCCGGCACGGATGACGGCCCCAAGGTGGTCGCCGAGATGCGCAAGCTGCCGATCAACGACTTCATGACCAAGAACGGCAGTCTGCGCGAGGACGGCCGCGTCATGCGCGACATGTATCTCTTCCAGGTGAAGACGCCGGCCGAATCGAAGTACCAGTACGACGACTACAAGCTCCTCGCCACCATCCCTGCGGACCAGGCGTTCCGCCCGTTGAGCGAGAGCGAATGCCCGCTGGTGAAGAAGGGCTGAGGCTGAGGATGGGCTTGAGCGAAACCCTCTCCGCCCATCGGGGGGAGAGGGTGCGAGCGCAGCGAGCGGGTGAGGTGGATCGCGCCGCTGCGCACCTCACCCTCCCGTTGCTGCGCAACGGGGTCGACCGCATGCGGTCGACCCCTCTCCCCGCTTCGCGCGGAGAGGGTGTTCTGCCATGCTGAGCGCCATCCATATCGCGTTCCCGCCGCTCCCGGCCCTGATGGCGCAGCTTCTGATCGGGCTCATCAACGGCGCCTTCTACGCCATGCTGAGCCTCGGGCTTGCCGTCATCTTCGGCATGCTCGGCATCATCAATTTCACGCACGGCTCGCAATACATGATCGGCGCCTTCTGCGCCTTTCTGCTGCTGAAGTATTTGGGCATCAACTACTGGATGTCGCTGCTCGTCGCGCCGCTCGTCGTCGGCGCCTTCGGCATCGTGCTCGAGCGCCTGTTCATCCGCCATCTCTACCAGCTCGATCATCTCTACGGCCTGCTCCTGACCTTCGGCCTCGCCCTCATCCTCGAAGGATTGTTCCGGCAGGAATGGGGCTCGAGCGGGCTCCCCTATTCGATCCCGCCGATCCTCACCGGCGCCTACAATCTCGGCTTCATGTTCCTGCCGATCTATCGCGGCTGGGTGATCGTCGCCTCGATCGGCGTCTGCTTCGGCACCTGGTTCGTGATCGAGCGCACGCGGCTCGGGTCATATCTGCGCGCCGCCACCGAGAACCCGACGCTGGTGCAGTCGTTCGGCATCAACGTGCCGCGCATGATCACGCTCACCTACGGCTTCGGCGTCGGCTTGGCGGCGCTCGCGGGCGTGCTCGCCGCGCCCATCTACCAGGTCAGTCCGCTCATGGGCCAGAACGTCATCATCGTCGTGTTCGCGGTCGTGGTGATCGGCGGCATGGGCTCGATCCTGGGCTCGATCGTGAGCGGCTTCGTCCTCGGCCTCATCGAGGGCTTGACCAAGGTGTTCTATCCCGAGGCGAGCTCGACCGCGATCTTCGTCATCATGGCGGTGGTGCTGCTGGTGAAGCCGGCCGGGTTCTTCGGCCGCGAGTTCCGGTGAGAAGCGCGCTCGCCGGAAGCGTCGAGGTGCGCTTTGCCGCGCGCCGCGCGCTCGGCGTGGTCCTCCTCGCGGCGGCCGTGGGCGCGCCCTTCGTGTTCTATCCCGTCTTCGTCATGAAGGCGCTGTGCTTCGCGCTCTTCGCATCGGCCTTCAATCTTCTCATCGGCTATGTCGGGCTCGCCTCGTTCGGCCACGCCGCATTCTTCGGCTGGGCCTCCTATGCCACCGCCTATGCCGTCAAATCGTGGGGCCTGCCGCCCATTCCCGGCATTTTGGTCGGCACCGCGCTGGCCGCCTTCATGGGCTTGGTGTTCGGCTGGCTCGCGATCCGCCGCCAGGGGATCTATTTCGCGATGATCACGCTTGGCCTTGGCGCAGATGATGTATTTCGTCGCCAACGAGGTGCCGTTCACCGGCGGCGAGGACGGCATCCAGGCGGTGCCGCGCGGCACGCTTCTGGGGCTCATCGATCTCAACGACCCGCTCGCCATGTATTACTTCGTGCTGGCGGTCTATCTCATCGGCTTCGCGATCTTGTGGCGCACCGTCAATTCGCCGTTCGGCGAAGTGCTGAAGGCGATCCGCGAGAACGAAGGGCGCGCGGTTTCATTGGGCTACCGCACCGAGCATTACAAGCTCCTCGCCTTCACGCTTTCGGCGGCGCTGTCGGGGCTGGCGGGATCGACCAAGGCGCTCGTGTTCCAGCTCGCCTCGTTGACCGATGTCTATTTTTCGACCTCGGGCGACGTGCTGCTGATGACGCTGCTGGGCGGCATCGGCACGCTCTTCGGGCCCACGGTCGGCGCCGTCGTCATGGTGTCGATGGAGAATTACCTGGCGCAGTTCGGCTCGTGGGTGACGGTGATCGAGGGCGTGATCTTCGTCGTCTGCGTCCTGACCTTCCGCCGCGGCATCGTCGGCGAGCTCGCCCGCTTCTTCCCGCGCTGGTTCGCCGACGGCGGCGCGGCGCGCTGAGCGTCAGGGAGAGACGACTCTCATTCCAGCCGTGCGCCGCGCCTGCTTCATCAAATCGCCATCGAAGGTTGCGAAGCCGTCCGCATCGCGTGACGAGGCGAGATGAAGGGCGTCGGTGAAGTCCATTCCCTGCGCGGCCCAGCCCAGCGCCTCGATCACGGCGTCTAAGTCTTCACATCGTACGTTCGGCAGGCCTGCAAGCCGCGTGAGCAAGTCGATCACCGCCTTTTGCGGCAGGCGGAAGGCACGGCGCAGCACCCATTCGGTTTCGATCATCACCGTCTTCGGAATGAAGATCGTCTCGCGCTCGAACAGGGCTTGCGCGCGCCGCACCTGGACCGGATCGTCGTCCGTCAGGATACGGACGACGACGTTAGTATCGACCGCGATCACGCCTGGCCTTGACTTCGGCGGTGATGGCTTTGTCCATCTGCGCCTGCGTCTTCGGCTTGCCGCGATAGCGGAGGCAGCCGATGACCTCCTCGAGGCGCGTTGGCTTCACCGCGGCAGCCTCTCGCAGCACCACGCCGTCCTGAAGCTCCTCGATCGTGAACTGTGTGCCAGCCCGCCAGCGGTGCAACTCGCGGAGTTCTTTTGGCAGCACCACTTGGCCCTTGGACGACAATTTTGTGCGGTTCATGTCTTGCCGTAAGACAGCGGTAAGACCGAAGAATAGCCCGGAACCTGCCGGCCGCGCAAGACGGGGCTGGTCGCTCACCCGATTTCGTACTTGCGCATCTGCATGCGCCAGCGCTTGACGCTGTCCTCGAGGAACTCCGCGCCGGCGCTGTCGACCTGCCATGCTTTCGAGAATTCGGCGCTCTTCGAACGCGGCCGCTCGCCCGCCGCCAGCTCGTCAAAGCGCATGCGCATCGGCAGCGGCACGCCTTCGCCGACCACGATCGCCTCCTGCGGCCGCATGCTCGGGAGCGCGCCGACCATGCCGTGCGCAACCTCCGGCAGCGTGTTCGCGACGAAGCGCTGATCGAGCTCGTTGCCCATGCGAAGCGCGAAGATCGTGCCGCATTGCGACAGCGCGCTCACCGCGAGCTCCGACGGGCGCTGCGTCACGAGGCCCGAGCGACACGCCGTATTTCCGGCCCTCCTTGGCGATGCGCGAGATGGCGCGCGTCGTGGCGGCAAAGCCGACGCGCTCGTCGGCGGGGACATAGCGATGCGCCTCCTCGCACACGAGCAGGATGGGCGGCATGCGCTCGCGGTCGGCCCAGAGGGCGAAATCGAACGCGACGCGGCACAGAAGCGAGACGACGACATTGATGATCTCGGACGGCACGCCCGAGAGATCGATGATCGTGACCGGGCGTCCGCCGACCGGAATGCGCAAGAGCCGGCCGATCACCGTGCCGAGGATGTCGCGCGTCACGACGCGCGAGAACATGAAGGCGAAACGGCGGTCGTTGTTCATCAACTCGATGCGCGACTTCAAGCGCATGTAGGGCGCCGACGAATCGGGCTTGTCGAGCCGTCCCATCGCCTCGTCGAGGATGTGGACGAGGTCGCCGGTGCGATAGGGCACGGGCGTGTCGACCGTGATCCACTGCGCGTTCATGTCGCCGGCGTATTTGCGCCGCGCCTGCGTGATCGATTCCTTGAGGATGACCGCCTGCGATTGCTGCTCCAGAAGCGAGCCGCCGGAGACGAGCGTCGCCACCGCTTCCTCGTAGTCGAGCAGCCAGAACGGCAGCTGCAAATTGTCGATGTTGACGATTTCGGCCATGGCGCCGAACGCCTGTTCGTATTCGTCGTGCGGATCGAGCAGCACGACGTGCGCGTTCGGGTGCTGCGCCAGAACCGCGCGCAGGATGAGCGTCACGGCGCAGGATTTGCCCGAGCCGGTCGTGCCGAGCACGGCGAAATGCTTGGCCAGAAGCTCGTCGGTCATGAGATAGGCGGCGCGCGCGGGATCGTGATGGAGCGTGCCGACGCGCACGTGAAACGAGGTCGGCTTGGTATAGACGGCGTCGAGATCGGCCTCGCTCGCCGCCGAGACCTGCGCGCCCGGCAGCGGAAAATGCGCGACGCCGCGCGCGAAGATCCCGTCCGCCGAAATCTCGCCGAGCAGGTCGGCGACGAGGCTGTGCTGCGGCGTCTCGCCGTCCGCCACTTCGACCGCGCTCACGGTCGCCACGACGATGCTGCCGGGCGCCGCGATCTTGACCAGCGCGCCGATGCGGATCGCCGCGCCGAGCTCGGCCGCGTCGCGCGACAGGCTCGCCGTCACCTGCGCGCCGCGCACCGCCTCGATCCGCCCGAGAATTTGCTCCATGTGCCGATCCTCCAAGGGCACATGAGTCTAGCGGCGCAGCGTTAACGAAGTGTTCAGCAACGCGCCGGCCGCCTCACGGCAGCAGGCTCGCGGCGGAATAGGAAAGCGCCCGGCGCAGCTCCGCGTACCAGAGCGCGCGGTTGCCGGACGACGACGCGGATCGGTCGATGCCCGGGATGAGCGCCGAGGCGCGGGCAAGCTGGCGCGCGCGGAAAAGATTGCTGCCCGGCCCGCCGAAGGAATCGTCGGCATAGGGGTTGGGCACCGCCTGCGGCGCCGGCGTCACCGCCAGAACCGCGGTGATGGGGTCGCGGGCGGAGCCTTGGCTCGTCGGCTGGATCTGCGTGAAGAGGCCGATGCCGGCATTGAGGTCGCTCACGCTGCCGAGCGTGTCGGATTGCGCCCCGCCTGCCGGCACCGTCAGCGGCGCGCTCGGCGCCGCGGCGGAAGGCGGCGTCTCGCCCGTCGAGCTGACCGTGAGCGGCGGTCCCGAGGCCAGCGTCTGCAACGTCGCCAGCGCCGCGTTGGGCGTGTAGGTGATCGTCTTCTGATCGATCAGGGTGAGGGTGAAGCCGTTGATCGATGACCTGCGACAGGATGATGGGCGCGCCGGCCGACGAGTTGCCGTCGGTTGTGTCGATCGTCACGTTGGTGGTGAGCGTGACCGGCGCCGTGATGTTGACCACGCCGCTCGCCGTCACGACGTTGCCGCCGAGCGTGATGCCGCTGCCGCTGACGCCGAGGCCGCCGAGCGGTATGGCGGCGCCGAGCGCGACGGTTCCGGTGCCCGTCGTGAGGTCGAGCGCGGAGCCGCCGCCGACCGCGCCGTTGAACTGGATATTGGCGCCGGACGAACCGCCGAGGTTGGTCGTGTCGATCGCGACGTAAGTGGGACTGGCGAGGAACGTCGGGGCATTGAGCGTGACCGCGGCGCCAGCCGTGTTGAACCCGGCGTCGAGCGTGATGCTGGCGCCGGAAAGATTCACGGCGCCGAATTCCGCGTTGTTGCCGCTGAGTGTGACCGCGCCGCTCGTGCCGGCGGTGACGGTGAGCGGCGTCGGCCCCGAGGTGTTGAGCGGACTCGCGAACGTGACCGCGGCGCCGGCCGCGTGCCCGGCCGCGGTCGTGTCGATGGTGAGGCCGCTTTGCGAGAAGATCTGCGCGCCGAAGCTGACCGGACCGCCGGCGGTGGTGATCGTGGTGGCGGCTTCGTCGAGAATGAAGAAGCTGCCGTTCAGGCTGAGCGCGCCGAGCGGCACGCGGCTCCCGACCACGTCGGTCGAGCGACGCGGCGCCGCTATTCACCGTGAGCGACTGCGTGCCCGGCGTGGTGCCGTCCATCGTGCCGAGAAGATTGACGAAATTCCCGGCCGGCGCGTCGATCGTATTGTCGATCGTGACGCTCGTCGCGAGCGTGATCGGTCCGGTCAGGACGACGACGCCGCCCGAGGCGTCGATGTCGCCGCCCAGGGAGATCGCCGCTGCCGCTCACCGTGGCGCCGCTCGACGGCGCGGCGACGCTGCCGATGGCGCCGCCGAACGTCACGCTGCCGGTGCCGGCCGTGACCTGGAAGCTCGTCAGCGGCGTCACGTCGGTGATCGGGCCGTTGAATGCGACATTGGCGCCCGCCGAGCCGCCTTCGTTCGTCGTGTCGATGCCGATGAAATCGGTGAAGCCGAGGCCCGGCGCGAGCAGGGTCGGGCCGTTGAGCGTGACGGCGGCGCCGACCGTGTTGAAGCCGCTGTCGAGCGCGATGCTGGCGCCGGTGAGGCTCACCGCGCCGAACGGCCGTTGCCGCCGTTGAACGTCACCGCGCCGCCCGTGCCGGCATTGACGGTGAGCGGCGACCGGCCCCGAGGTGTTGAGCGGGCTCGCGAACGTGACCGCGGCGCCGGCCGCGTGCCCGGCAGCGGTCGTGTCGATGGTGAGGCCGCTCTGCGAGAAGACCTGCGCGCCGAAGCTGACCGCGCCGCCCGCGGTGGTGATGGTGGTCGCCGCAGCGTCGAAATCGAAGAAGCTGCCATTCAAGGTCAGCGCGCCCAACGGCACGCTGCCGCCCACGACGTCGCCGAGCGACGCAGCGCCGCTGTTGATGGTAAGCGACTGCGCGCCCGCGCTCGTACCGTCCACCGTGCCCATGAGATTGATGAAATTCCCGTCGGGCGCATTGATCGTGTCGTCGATCGTCACGCTCGTCGCCAGCGTGATCGGGCCGGTCAGATTGATCCCGCCGCCCGAGCTGTCGATATTGCCGCCCAGGGAAATCCCCGCGCCGCTCACGGTCACACCGCTCGACTGGCGCGGCGACGCTGCCGATGGCGCCGCCGAACGTCACGGTTCCGGTGCCGGCCGTAACCTGAAAATTTGTCAACGGCGTTACGTCGATGACAGGCCCGTTGAATGCGACATTGGCGCCCGCCGAGCTGCGTTCGTCCGTCGTGTCGATCCCGATATCGGTGTAGCCGAGGCCCGGGGCCAGCAGAGTCGGGCCGTTGAGGGTGACGGCGCCGCCTACAGTGTTGAAGCCGTTGCCGAGCACGATGCTGGCGCCGGTGAAGTTCACCGCGCCGAACGCGCCGTTGCCGCCGTTGAACGTGACCGCGCCGCCCGTGCCGGCGTTGACGGTGAGCGGCGACGGCCCCGAGGTGTTGAGCGCGCTCGCGAACGTGACCGCGGCGCCGGCCGCGTGACCGGAAGCCGTCGTGTTGATGGTCAGGCCGCTCGTGCGAGTCTACCTGCGCGCCGAAGCTGACCGGGCCGCCCGCGGTGGTGATGGTGGTCGCGGCAGCGTCGAAATCGAAGAAGCTGCCATTCAAGATGAGCGCGCCCAACGGCACGCTGCCGCCCACGACATCGCCGAGCGTCGCCGCGCCGCTGTTGACGGTGAGCGACTGCGCGCCCGGCGTGGTGCCGTCGATCGTGCCGAGCAGATTGACGAAATTCCCGGCGGGCGCGTCGATCGTGTTGTCGATCGTCAGGCTCGTCGCGAGCGTGATCGGGCCGGTCAGATTGATGAAGCCGCCGGAGGCGTCGATGTTGCCGCCCAAGGAGATCCCGCGCCGCTCACCGTCGCGCCGTTCACCGGCGCGGCGACGCTGCCGATGGCGCCGCCGAAGGTCACGCTGCCGGTGCCGGCCGTGACCTGAAAATTCGTCGGTGGCGTCGCATCGGTGATCGGCGCCGCTGAACGCGATGCTGGCGCCCGCCGCCGCCGATTGTTGGTCGTGTCGATGCCGATGAAATTGTAGCCGAGGCCCGGCGCGAGCACGGTCGGGCCGGCAAGCGTGATGGCGCCGTTGGCGGTGGTGAGGCCGGCATCGAGCGTGATGCTGCCCGTGCCGCCGGAGACGCTCAGCGTGATCGCGCCGCCGAGTCTGGCCATTGCCCGTCGTGTTCAGACGCCGCGCCGAGGATCACGCTGCCCGATCCGCTCGCCGTGCCGCCGGCGTTGGAATTGGCGATGAGCGCGATCGCGCCGCCATTCGTCGTGATCGACGCGCCGGATGCCAGCGTGATCGAGTTGCCCGCCTCGGCGGTGATGTCCGACGCCGTTGTTGGCCATTACGATCGGGTCGTCGAAGGTGATGTTCTGCGTCGCCTGGAGCGTGACGTTGCTGGCGGCGTTCTCGATCGCGCTCGGATCGATCGTGGCGCAGGTCGCGTCGGCGAAGGTGCATTGATTGCCGGTCGAGCGATCGCGACGCCGCCGCTCTCGACGACGATGTTGGTCGGATCCATGAGCCAGTCGCCCGTCGCGCCATGCGCCGCGCGCGTATCGACGAAGCCGGTCGCGATCTCGAGCGCCGCCTTGCCCGAGGTCTCGACCATGCCGCCATTGCCGCCGTCGCTGCCGCCGCGCGCGGTGATGGTGCCGTCGAACACCGTCGTCCCGTTCGACCACACGGCGACATTGCCGCCAGTGCCGGAGACGAGCGCGTCGGCGTCGATCGCGGCGCCTGCCGCCACCGTTGTGGCGGTTGCGTTGGGATCAGGCCCGGCGCCGTGGAAATCGCCGCCGACGAGCGCGGTGCCGCCGCCCGCATCGCCCGAGACATCGAGCCGCGCGCCCGGCGCGAGCGTCACGCTGTCGCCGAAAACCCCGATCGTGCCGCCGCTCTCGCCCGCTCCCTTGCCCGAGGCATCGAGCGTGCCGCTCACGTCCGTGCCGCCGCCCGAGGCCAGGAGCACGATCTTGCCGTCGACATTGGCGACGCTCGTCGCCTCGACGATGCCGCTCGTGTTGATGACGTTGTCGAGGATCGATTTGGCCGCGGCCGCGGTGAGCAGGACCTTGCCGCCTGGCGCCGCGAGCGTGCCGGTATTCGTGACGAGCGCGCCTTGCCCAGGAGCTACGTCCGCGACCGGCCCGGTGATCGCGAAGCTCAGGAGATTGTCGCCCGCGAAATCGACCGCGAACGTCTCGGCGCCGGCGAGCGCCACCGTGCCGAGTTGCGCCTCGATCAGCCCGTCGTTGCGCACCGATGGCGCGGCGAGCAGCACCGTGCCGCCCGACGCAGTGATGGTTCCCTCGTTGACGATCTGCGCGCCGGCCGCGCCCGGCAGATCGAAATCGTAAGTGCCGCGGCGGAAATCGGCGTTCGCAAGATCGGCCGTGCTGATGAGCACGCCGGCGCCGCTGATCGTGCCGGTGGGCGCGATCGTGACGCCGGCCGGATTGACCAGCCAGACCGCGCCATTGGCGCTGAGCGAGCCGGCGATCAATGACGGCGCGCCGCCCAGGACGCGATCCAAGAGGATCGCGCCCGCGCTCTTCTGCACGATCGTGACGGAGGAGCCGGCGGCGATCGAAAAGCTCGACCAGTCGATGATGGCGCGATTGCTGAATTCGATGATCAGCGTCCGGGTCGGCGACAGCGTCTTGATCGCGGCATGTCCGGCCACGATCTCGGCGCCGGTCAATTGCGCGACGGCGTCCCGAGGCAACGTCCCTGCGGCTGCAAGAATTGCGGCAGCCAAGATTTGGCGCGCATGCACCCGGCGATGTCCCGACTCTGTCTCTATTTTCCCCGGCGCCGATTATGGGGGAAGCCCGCGCACCGGCGCAAGGAACTCAACTGCGCCAGTGCAGCACGCGCTCCTTGACGGGATTGACGAACGGCCGGCCTTCCTCCTGCGCGCGGCGATATTCGTTCTTGAGCCGGTGGTACCATTTCGCCTGCTGGTCGGCGTCGCCGACGAGCATGAGCGTCGGATCGTGGCGCAAGCCCTCGGCCTGCATCGTCATGATGTCGCGGTCCTGGCCCAGGAACGCGCGCACGAACGGGCGCAGCAGCGGCTTCAACGCCCCGAGCCGCGGCAGGGTCCAGTAGATCGCGTGGTTGACCTCGCTCTCGCCCGGGCCCAAGGGCGTCACCGCGGTCAGGTTGACGAGGCGATGATGGCCGACGCGCACATCCTCGATGCGCACGCCCGGCAGGCGGAAGGCGATCTCGGTCTCGGGCGCGCCGCCCAGGACGCGATAGGCGTTGCTGTTCCGCGACGGCGCGTGGCGCAGCATGGTGAAGCCCCAGGGGCTCGGCGCGAACGCTTTCTCCTTGTCGTGGATCGACCGGCGCGAGCGCCACCACCAGGCGCGATGGACGAAGGCGCCGTGCGCCGGGTCCATCAGGCCGATCACGGCATGGTCGATGCCGCACGGCATGCGCACGCTCTCGTAAAGATCGGGCGCGCGCTCGCCCAGCTCGGGCAGCACCGGGATCTCGGGCGCCGCCTCGGGCTTGGCGCCGAAGAACACCCAGACATTGCCCTGCACCTCGCGCGCCGGATAGGAGCGCACGCGGATGCGCCCGACCTCGAAATCCTCGCCCGCGCCCAAGGACGGGATGGCGACGCAGCGCCCGGAGGGCTCGAAGCGCCAGCCGTGATAGCAGCATTCGAGCTCGCGCCCGTCGAACCTGCCGTGGCGCAGCGGGATGCCGCGATGGGGGCAGAGGTCGCGCAGCGCGAACACCGCGCCGTCGGCGTCGCGCCCGAGCAGGACCGGCTCGCCCAGCAGGGTCTTCGCCACCGTCCGGCCGCGCTTCAGCCGCGCGCCGGGCAGCGCGAAATACCACATCTCCCGCAACGGTGCGGCGCCGTCCTCCACGCGAGACTCCGGAATGAAACGGGTCGCGGCCGAGCTTAGCCCGGGCATCGTCCCGGCCGCAAAGGGCGCCCGCACGGGCAAAATTTGTGCTGGTGCGAACGAACGCGCCGGAGAGGCGTTGGCTGGCGCGGAAGCGGCAGCATTTCCTTGCCCCCTGGCCACCGAGCGGTTAAGGTGCGGCGCACAAAATCAACCCGGCCGCAGGGTCGAGGCGGGCGTGAAATCAAGGGCTTAAAGGTGGTGCATGGATGACGTTCTGCGCCGCGACGTACGCCGCGCCTACGCGCTCGAGGACCTCTCGGTCGGCATGACGGCGTCCTACCGGCACACCATCACCGATGCCGACGTGAGGACCTTCGCCGACCTCACCGGCGACCACAATCCGCTCCATCTCGACGAGGAGTTCGCCCGCACCACCCGCTTCAAGGGGCGCGTCGCGCACGGCATGCTGACGGCGAGCTATTTCTCGACCGCGCTCGCCATCATGCCGGGGCCGGGCACGGTCTATCTGTCGCAGTCGCTCGCCTTCAAGGCGCCGGTCAGGATCGGCGACACGGTCGAGGCGCGCGTCACCGTCAGCGAGATCATCCGCGAGCGCGGCCGCATCGTCCTCAAGACGCAATGCCTCGTCGGCGACACCGTCGTCGTCGATGGCGAGGCGATGGCGCTCGTCCCGACGCGCGGCTGATCCGTCCGACCGGGGATCTCTGGCGGGAGCGCGCTCCACCTTCTATCTTGGCGCCCGGCATGCGCATTCTCCGCTACGGGCGGGCCTCGGGCGCCGATCGCGGCGCGGTCCTCGCCATCGGCAATTTCGACGGGCTCCATCTCGGCCACCAGACCGTGCTCGCCGAGGCGCGCGCCCGCGCCCGCGCCGCCGGAGCGCGCTGCGCCGTCCTCACCTTCGAGCCGCACCCGAGGAGCGTCTTTCAGCCCGGCACCGCGCCCTTTCGCCTGACGCCCTTCCGCGACAAGGTGCGGCTCATGGCGGGCTTGGGCGTCGAGCTTCTGGTCGCGCGCCCCTTCAGCCTCGAATTCGCCAAGAAGACCGCCGAGGAATTCGTGCGCGAGCTGCTGGTCGGAGCGCTCGGCGTGCGCCAGGTCGTGGTCGGCTACGATTTCGTCTTCGGCAACGCCCGGCGCGGCAATCCGGCGCTGCTGCGCGAGCTCGGCGCGCAGCACGGGTTCGGCGTCAACGTGGTCGATCCCGTGGCGAATGCGAGCGGTGCGGCATATTCCTCGACCTTGATCCGCAAGCACCTGGTCGAAGGCCGCCCGCGCGAGGCGGCCTCGCTCCTGGGGCGCTGGTGGGAGGTGAGCGGCCACGTGCAGACGGGCGACCGGCTCGGCCGCACGATCGGATTTCCGACCGCGAATCTCGGCCTGGCCGACTATCTCCGCCCGCTGCCCGGCGTCTATGCCGTGCGCGCCGCGGTCGGCGAGGGGACTGCCGCGCGCTGGTATGACGGCGCCGCCAATCTCGGCTGGCGCCCGACGGTCGGCGGGCGCGACCTGCGGCTCGAGGCGCATCTGTTCGATTTCGCGGACGATCTTTACGGCCGGCCGCTGCGCGTCGCCTTCGTCGAGCATTTGCGCCCCGAGCAGCGTTTTTCCGGGCTCGACGCGCTGAAGGCGCAGATCGCCGCCGACTGCGCCAAGGCGCGCGACGTGCTTGCGCGGCCGCCAGACACTCGCGCTCGAAGACGATGCGTAGAAGCCTCGCGGCGCTCTATGCCGTGCTCGCTGCCGGCAATCTCGCCGCGTGGGCGGCGGCGCTCGCGGTATTTCACGACCAGCCGGTGCTGCTCGGCACCGGCGTTCCTCGCCTACAGCTTTGGCCTGCGCCACGCGGTCGATGCCGATCACATCGCCGCCATCGACAACATCACGCGCAAGCTGATGCAGGAAGGCAAGCGCCCGCTCGCGGCCGGGTTCTATTTCTCCTTGGGCCACGCGACGGTGGTGGCGCTTGCGTCGGCCGCGCTGGCGCTCGCGGCGCAGCGCTTCGAGGCGCATTTCGCGGCGCTCAGGGACACCGGCGCGCTCGTCGGCACGCTGGTCTCCGTGCTCGTGCTCTTCCTCGTGGCGGCCATAAATTGCGCCGTCCTCGCCGCCGTGTGGCAGCGCCTGCGCGCGGCGGGCCGCGGCGCCGCGATCGACGATGCCTCGCTCGACGCGCTCCTGGGCCAGCGCGGCTTCTGGGCCAGGATATTCCGGCCGCTCTTCCGCCTCGTCACGCGCTCCTGGCACATGTATCCGTTGGGCTTCCTCTTCGGCCTCGGTTTCGACACCGCGACCGAGGTGGCGGTGCTGGCGATCGCCGCCGCCGAAAGCGCCAAGGGCCTGTCGTTCGGCGCGGTGATGATCTTCCCCGCGCTCTTCGCCGCCGGCATGGCGCTGGTCGACACGACCGACAGCGTCCTCATGGTCGGCGCCTATGGCTGGGCCTTCGTCGAGCCGATGCGCAAGCTGTTCTACAATTTCACCATCACGCTCGTCTCGGTGGTGGTGGCGGTGGCGGTGGGCGGCATCGAGGCGCTGGGCCTCGCCGCCGACCGCTGGGGCCTGGACGGTCCGTTCTGGCGCCTCGTCGCCGCGCTCAACGCGAATTTCGCCGGCATCGGCTATGCCGTGATCGCGTTCTTCCTCGCCGCCTGGCTCGGCTCGGCGCTGGTCTGGCGCCTCAGGTTCGCCGGCAAGGCGCAGGCGCTCGACGGCTGACGCTTACTCTTCCGCCATGCCGGCCTTGCGCAAGCCCTCGTAAAACCGCTCGCGAAAGGCGAGATAGGCCGGATTGTCGGAGTCTTCGCGCGCTTTCCATCCGGCGACAGTCGCGATCGCGCCTCTTTCCAAATAACGCGCGAGATGGCTGCGCGCCTCTTCGACCCGTCCGGTTAGCGCGTGCGCGCTGGCTAGCCAGACGCGCGCGTACTCGTTCGCCGGATTGAGGGCAACGGCCCGGGCGAGGGCTTCGATCGCGCGGTCGTCGTCGCGCCGCATCAGACGCAAGACCCCCACACGCGTCAAGAGCGCCCATGCGAGCGGATCGCGCGGGCTCAGGCGTATGGCCTTGTCGATGTAGGCCAATCCGTCGTCCGGTCGGCCGAGGCCCTCCTGACAGGCGGCGAGCGTGATGTACGTTCCGACATATCCCGGATTGAGCTCGAGCGCGCGCTCGTCGGCCGCGACCGCTTCCTCGTGCCGCCGGCGCACCATAAGGAGCGCGGCGTGGGCGTGGTGGACGAGATACTGGTTTGCATCGATCGCCAACGCCTGATCGATCAGCTCCTGCGCACGTCGGCCTTCGTGTTCAAGATCGCCGCGTCCAGACCAGACGGCGACCGCGAGCGTCAGGGCGAGGATCGAGAGTGCGCGTAGATTGCGCGGATCGCGCTCCAGCGCCTCCTCGCACAGCCGCGTGAAAGTCGTCGTCTCTTCACGGTGCGAGATGCCGTAGGCGAGGAACAGGGACTCTGCGCGCATCGCCAGGACCTCGGCGTCGGGATTCTCCGGCCTCGCGCGCGCGAGCCGCGCCGCCTCGACCGCCGAAAGCCGCACCTGCAGCGCGCGCGCGACGCGCGTAACGATCTCGTCCTGCATGTCGAGAAGATCGCCGCGCGCGGCATCGAAGCGCTCGGCCCAGAGATGCGCGCCCGTGTCGGCGTCGATGAGCTGCGCGTTGACGCGGACGCGGCTGCCGCTGGGCTGGACGCTGCCTTCCAAGACATAGCGCACGCCCAGCTCCTTGCCGATGCGCTTCACGTTCGATCGGCTTGCCCTTGAAGGTGAAGGCGGTGCTGCGCGCGATGACGAAGCTTTGCGGAATGCGCGAGAGATACGTGGTGATCTCCTCCGTCAGCACGTCGCCCCAGAAATCCTCCTTGCCGTCGCCGCCCATGGTCGCAAACGGCAGGACCAGGATCGAAAGCGGCGGCGGCGCGGCCGCCTCGCCCGCGGCCGGCGCAGCACCCGCGAGCGCGACCTTGTAGACGCGCACCGGCGCGGCGATGTTCTTCACCTCCTTCGCGCCCAGATCCTCGAACGCGAAGGGGAGCTTGCCCTTCACCTGGTCATAAGCCGTGCCGGAGACGAGCACGCCGCCCGGCTCGGCCAGCGCCTCCAATCGCGCCGCGACGTTGACGCCGTCGCCATAGATGTCGCCGCCGTCGAAGATCACGTCGCCGACGTTGACGCCGATGCGGAATTCGATGCGCCGTCCCGCCGCGACCGTGGCGTTCCGCTCGGCCATGCCCTCCTGCACCGCGACGGCGCAGCGCACGGCATCGACCGCGCTCGCGAACTCGACCAGCGCGCCATCGCCGGTAGTCTTGACGATGCGGCCCCGGTGTTGGGCGATCATCGGGTCGATCAGGCCGGCGCGATGCGATTTGAGGGCGGCGTGCGTTCCTTCCTCGTCCTCGCCCATGAGGCGCGAATAGCCCGCGACATCCGCCGCCAAAATCGCCGCCAGCCGCCGCTCGACCCGCTGTTCCGCCAAGGTCCTCGCCCCGCGGCCATTCTATCGCCCCTTAGGGGTAAACGGC
>CAWDPP010000007.1:0-116983 GCA_963804235.1 uncultured Alphaproteobacteria bacterium | reverse complement strand
GCAGCGCCTGCACGGCGGCGATGGTGGGACCCGGTTGAGGACGAGGCGCGCCTGCGCCGCGCGCAGCGCCATGAAGACGACGATGTCGTTGCCGAAGAGGCCGGGGCGGATCAACAGGTCGGACAATGTCTCCGCCACCTCGCTGCGATCCTCGGGATGGACGGAGAGCCTTGCCTTTTTCCGCGCCTCGATGATCGCCTTGGCGACGGGGTTGTGGAAGAGGCGCTCGGGCAGCGTGGTCTCGATCGTCTCGCTGAGGCCGGACTGGCCGATCGCATCGACGGCCTGAAGCTCGATCTCGACCGGCAATCCAGCCAGGGATGCGGCGTCAGATCGTGATAGCTCGCCGCCGCCGCGTCCTTCAGATGCTGACCCGGGAGCGGCAGGTCGAGCACGAGCGGCGGCGCCGCCGCATTGTCCTTGAGGCGGATCACCGCCTTCACGCTTTCGACGCCGTAATCGTCATTGGCCTTGTATTCGAGGCGCAGCGCGCCGCGATCGGTGCGCGAGGGCGGCTTGGCGAAGGCGATGGTCGGCGGCAGGTCGGGCACGACGGTGATGGGCCAGGCGCCGAGCGTGCGCCCGCCGTCCGTCACGGCGAGGCGCTTGCCCGCGGTGATGGTGGCGCTGCCCTTGTAATCGCTGTCGTCGATCTTGGCGAAGGCCGTGTCCTTGTCGTCGATCGCAAGCTGCGGCAGCGATCCGCCGCCATGGACCTGCGCCAGGACGGTGCTCCCGGTCGGCACCGAGACGGGCTGCTGCGCCGTCTCGGGATGGAGGAAGAGCGGCGGCAGGCCGGTGTAGTCAGGCGGCGTCACCCAGATGTCGAGCGCCACGCCCGCGGCGGCCGCGCCCGGCTCGATGCTCGGGCTGAGGCTGCGCCGGATGCGGTCGGTCCAATCGCCGCCGGCGTCGATCGCGCCGAGCAAAAGCGCGAGCGCGAGCAGCATGCGCAGCGCATAAGGATCGCGGCGCAAGAACCCCGCCACGGGCGCGCCGACGCGCAGCCCGTGGGCCGCCGCCGCCATGCGCGCGCGATGCACGCGCCACAATGCTTCCGACGCCGGATCGTTGGCGCCGCCCGCGAGCTTGTCCTCGAGCGCGGCCAAGGGCCGGTGCGCGAGCCCGCTCGCGGTCTCGATGCGGCGCCGCGCCGCCTCGCGGTCGGGCAGGCGCAGGCTGCGCAGCCCGTGCCACAAGGCAAATCCCAGGAGACCAACGAAGACGATGAGCAGCGCCAGATGCGCGAGGCCCGGCAACCGCGCCGGCAGGTCGAAGAGGGCGAGCGCCAGGAACGTGCCGAGGACGGCGAGTGCCGGCCCCAGCGACGGCCAGAACTGCTCCCACGCGAGCGCGAGGCGCGCGGCGAGGAGGCGCCGCTCGAAGCCGGCGCCGGCGCGGGGGGCGGGGGTGGGGGCGGAAAGCGTGGGTCCGGGCTGGGGCATGGTCCTCCAAACCTCGTCAACGCCCGCCGAGCCAAGACGGCATCCGGTCCTGCGCCAGGACCTCGTCATAGCTCGGCCGTTGCCGGACCACCTCGAACATGCTGCCCCGCACCAGGATTTCGGGCGCCGGCAAGCGCGTATTGTAGCCGGAACTCATCGCCGCGCCATAGGCGCCGGCCGACAAAAGCGCGACGAGATCGCCCGCGGCAAGCGGCGGGAGGTTGCGCGCGGCGGCGAAGCTGTCGCCCGTCTCGCACACCGGCCCGACCACGTCGGCGGGCGCGAGCGCCGCGCCGGGGGCGGGCGATGCCAGCGCCACGATCTCGTGCCAGGCGTCGTACATCGCCGGGCGCACGAGGTCGTTCATGGCCGCATCGAGAACGACGAAGCGGCGCGTCACGCCCTCCTTCACATAAAGGACACGCGCGACCAGCACGCCGGCATTGCCGACGATGAAGCGTCCCGGCTCGAAGGCAAGCCGCACGCCCAAGGGCCCGGCGAGGCGCCGCACCATCGCCGCGTAATCCTCGATCGCGGGCGGGCTCTCGTCGCGATAGCGGATGCCGAGCCCGCCGCCGAGATCGAGGCGCTCGATGGCGCAGCCCTCGCGCCGCAGTTGCGCGACGAGCGCCACGACGCGCGCGAACGCCGCCTCGAACGGCGCCAGGGAGGTGAGCTGCGAGCCGATATGGACCGCGATGCCGACCGGCTCGAGAGCGGGCAGCGCGCGCATGCGGGCGAAGGCTTCAGCCGCGTGCGCGAGGTCGATGCCGAACTTGTTCTCGGCAAGGCCGGTCGTGATCTTGGCGTGCGTCAAGGCATCGACATCGGGATTGACGCGGATCGAGACGGGCGCGCGCTGCCCCAGCGCCGATGCCACCTCGCTCACGAGCGCAAGCTCGGGAAAGGATTCGACGTTGATCTGGCGCACGCCATGTTCGAGCGCGAAGCGCAGCTCGGACGCGGTCTTGCCGATGCCGGAGAAAACGACGCGCTCGCCCGGGATGCCGGCAGCGAGCGCGCGGCGGAACTCGCCTTCGGAGACGACATCGGCGCCGGCGCCGAGCCGCGCCAGGGTCGCGATCACGGCAATGTTGGAATTCGCCTTGACCGAATAGAAGATCGCCGCATCCGTGCCGGCGAAGGCGGCGGCGAAGCGCCTGCACTGGTGCTCGATATGCGCCGAGGAATAGCAATAGAACGGCGTTCCGACGCGATCGGCGATGGCGGCGAGGCGCTGATCCTCCAGGTGGAGCGCGCCGCCGCGATAGGCCAGCTCAGGCGCGCCCGGAAGCCCGTCACTCACTGGGATACTGCCGTGGATAGGTGTTGGGCTCGCCCGCCGGCGGCTCGAGCGGTCCCTTCTTGCCGCACGCGGCGAGCGGGAGGAGGAGAGCGAGGAGGAGCGCAAGACAGAAGTTTTCCGCGCAGAGATTGCTTCGCTGCGCTCGCAATGACAGCCCGTGTCATTGCGGGAGCGAAGCGACGAAGCAATCTCGTGCCATTCGGCGTCATCGCAGAAACCGCTTGCGCGCCGCCGCGGCCGCGCCGGCGACGGCATCGGGCGCGGTGCCGCCGAAGCTCGTGCGGCTTGCGACCGAGCGCTCGACGGAGAGCACGTCGTAGACCGACTTGTCGATGCGCGGTTCGACCTGCTGCATGTCGGCGAGCGGCAGGTCGGCGAGCGCGCATTTCCGCGCCTCCGCGCGCTGCACCAGCGCGCCGGTGATGCGATGCGCCTCGCGGAACGGGAGACCCAGCCTGTGCACGAGCCAGTCGGCGAGATCGGTCGCGGTGCTGAAGCCGCTCGCGGCCACTATCGCGCATCGCATCCTTGTCCGCCGTCATGTCGCGCACCATGCCGGATGTCGCGGCGAGCGTGAGCTCGAGCGTGTCGGCCGCCTCGAATACCGGGACTTTGTCCTCCTGCATGTCCTTGGCATAAGCGAGCGGCAGTCCCTTCATCACGCTGAGCAACCCCGCGAGCGAGCCCGCGAGCCGCGCCGCCTTGGCGCGAACGAGCTCGGCCGCGTCGGGATTGCGTTTCTGCGGCATGATCGAGCTGCCGGTGGTGAAGGCGTCCGACAGATGCACGAGCCCGAACGGCGCACTCGTCCAGATCACCACCTCCTCGGCAAAGCGCGAGAGATGCATCGCGGCGATGGCCGCGGCGGCGAGAAACTCGAGCGCGAAGTCGCGGTCGGAGACGGCGTCGATCGAATTGGCGGCGGGCCGGTCGAAGCCCAGAGCCCGCGCGGTCTTGTCGCGGTCGATCGGGAACGAGGTTCCGGCGAGCGCGGCGGCGCCCAAGGGCGATTCGTTGAGGCGCTTGCGCGCATCGGCGAAGCGCGCGCGGTCGCGCCCCACCATCTCGACATAGGCGAGAAGATGGTGGCCGAACGTCACCGGCTGCGCCACCTGGAGATGGGTGAAGCCCGGCATGATCGTGGCCGCATGCTCTTCGGCGCGGTCGATGAGCGCCCCCTGCAGCTCCATCAGCGCGCGGTCGAGCCGGTCGATCGCGTCGCGCACCCAGAGCTTGAAATCGGTCGCGACCTGGTCGTTGCGCGAGCGCGCGGTGTGCAGCCGCCCGGCCGCCGGTCCGATGAGCTCGGTGAGGCGCGCCTCGATGTTGAGATGAATGTCCTCGTGCTCGGCGCGGAAGGGGAACGTGCCCGCCTCGATCTCGGCCCGGATTTGCTCTAGACCGCGGGCGATGGCCGCCCCATCTTCGGCGCCGAGGATGCCCTGCTCGACCAGCATCGCCGCATGCGCGAGCGAGGCGGCGATGTCCTGGGCATAGAGGCGCTTGTCGAACTCGATCGAGACATTGATGCGCTGCATGATCTCGGCCGGGCTGCCGCTGAAGCGGCCGCTCCACGCGGCGGACGGCGCGGGCGCTTGCGCAGGCGCGCGCGGCGGCGCGGCCGCCGCCGGGGGCGGACGCTTCGCGCTCATGGGAGGCTCGCTTCCATGAAATGGCTGCTGCGCGCGGTCACCGGGCTCTTCGTCCTTTGCCTTATCGTCCTCGGCACGCTCGTCTACCACATCGCGACCGAGCGCCCGCCGACGGTCGCGGAACGATCTCCGTCCGGCGAGCCGCTCGGCAAGTTTACCGCGCTCTCCGAGCCCCGGCCAGCGCCCGCGCTCACTCTGACGAGCGATTCCGGCGCATCCGTGACGCTCAATTCGCTGCGCGGCCGCCCGGTGCTCGTCAATTTCTGGGCGACCTGGTGCGCCCCTTGCATCGAGGAGATGCCGTCCTTGCTCAGGCTTCAGGCGAAGCTCGGCGGCTTGACCATCCTCGCCGTGTCGGAAGATCGCCGCGGCGCCGAGCTGGTCGATCCGTTCGTCGCGAAGCACGGGGTCGAGAAACTCGCGATCTATCTCGACGCGAAGAACGAGGCCGGGCACGCCTTCGCCATCGAGGGCTTGCCGACGAGCGTGCTGATCGATCGCGACGGCCAGGTCCGCGCCCGGCTCGAGGGCGCGGCCAATTGGGATTCGGACGCGATGGTGAAGCTGCTCAGCCCTTACGTCGATGCGACGGGCGCGGCGTCCCTCAAGTAGCGCGCGCGAAAGCCGCGCGCAGGAAGGCGCCGCCGCGCGCCAGGCCTTCCTCGTCGATGCCGTGGCCGAGGCCGGGGCGCGCAACCTCCTCGACCGCGAGGCCGTAGCCTTTCAACGCCGCGACCGCGGCCGCCATCATCGCGAACGGCACGACCGGATCGGCCTCGCCGTGGACGATCATCACCGGCGGCTTGGCGCGCATTTCCGCGGCGAGAAGCTGCGGCCCGACGAGCGCGCCGGAATAAGCCAAGATCGCCGCCGGCGCCACGGCGCGGCGCAAGCCGACGAAGAGCGACATCATCGCGCCCTGCGAGAAGCCCACGAGCGCCAGCTGATTTGCCGCGAGCTTGCGCGCGGCGAGCGCATCGTCGAGGAAGGCATCGAGGATCGGCGCCGCGGCGCGCGCGCCGGCCAATGCCGTCTCGGGCGTGCGGTTCTGCACGCTGAACCATTGCCGCCCGTAGGGCCCCATGTCGCACGGGAAGGGCGCGTCGGGCGACAGGAACTCCGCATCGGGCAGAAGCGGCGCCCAATAGGGCGCGAGCCCGATCAGATCGTTGCCGTCGGCGCCGAGCCCGTGCAGCAGCACGACGAGTTTCTTGGGCGCGCCGCCGCTCGCGGGCTTGCGCGCGGGGCCGGTGAGTTGCGGCAGAATGTCTGGCATGCTGTGACCTCGGTCCTTCGATAGAGCATGACGCGCCCGCTGTCATCCGCCCCTTGCCGCCATGTTGGTGACGCGCTTTGCGCCGAGCCCGACCGGGCTTTTGCATCTGGGCCACGCCTATGCCGCGCTTTATGCCTGGCGCCGCGCGCGCGACGCGGGCGGCGGTGGCGGCGGGCGCTTTCTCCTGCGCCTCGAGGATATCGACGAGGGCCGCTGCCGCGAGGAGTTCGTCGGCGCGATCGTGCGCGACCTCGCCTGGCTCGGGCTCGACTGGGACGGCGAGGTCAGGCGCCAGTCGCGCCATCTCGCGGATTATCGCGCGGCACTCGCCCGGCTCGAGGCGGATGGGCTCCTTTATCCGTGCTTCTGCACGCGCGCCGATATCGCGCGCGCGCTCGATGCGCCGCAAGGGCCGGAGGGGCCGATCTATCCCGGCACCTGCCGCGCTCTCTCCGCGGACGAGCGCGCGCAAAAGATCGCGGCGGGACGGTCGTTCGCGCTGCGGCTCGACGTGGCGCAGGCGCTGGCGCGGACCGGGCCGCTCGCATGGCAGGACGAGCTGGCCGGGACTGTTCGCGGCCGATCCGCTGGCGCTCGGCGACGTGGTGCTCGGCCGCAAGGACGCGCCGACGAGCTATCACCTCGCGGTGACGCTCGACGACGCGGCGCAGGGCGTGAGCCTCGTCACGCGCGGCGTCGATCTTTTCGCCGCGACGCATGTGCACCGGCTGCTGCAGGCGCTCTTCGATCTGCCGGTGCCGCTCTATCATCATCACCGCTTGCTGACCGATGCGGGCGGACGGCGGCTCGCCAAGCGCGACAAGGCGCTGACGCTCGCCTCGTTGCGTCAGAGCGGCCTTGCGCCCGAAGCGGTGCGGGCGATGGCGGAAAGGGACGCGACGTAGTCGGCGGGAAAGCCCATGAAGCGCGCCGTGGCGACGATGGCGCGGAGATAGGCCGGACGCGGCCGCCCGCGCGCTTTCGCCGCCGCGACATAGACGAGCGCCGAAACGCGCCGGCCGCCGAATGCGACGCGGCGCATCTTGCGGCGATAGAGGCCGCGCGCCACCTCCTCGTAGCGGTCGAGCGCCGCCTCGTCGCTGCGGCCGATGCGCCACAGCACGCCGTGGACGCTTGCGCGCGCCTTTGGCCGCACGGTGCCGTGGCCGCCGCGCACGATGGCGAAGCGATGCTGCGCCAGCACCGCCGGCCCGAGGAGCCGCGCGCCGGGGCAGCGCCGCGCCATCGCGGCGGGCGCCATGTTCGAGCCATAGGCGAAATAGAGGCGCATCGCGAGAGGATGCACGGCCCCTAATCGGGCGCGCGCCGCAAGCCCGCGACGATTGCGAGATAGTCCGGCTCGGCCGGCGTCACGACGCCGTGCCGCACGGCGAAATCGGCGATCACCAGATTGACGTTGAACTTGAAATCGTCGGTGTCGCGCACGCGCGCCACGACCTCGCCGGCCGGCATGAGCATGAACTCGACGAGCTCGCCGTCGGTGTTCTTCGGCGTGAAGGAGCTGGCGTCTCGAGGTCGTAGACGAACAGCACGTCGTCGCGCAGGCCGAGCTCGGTCTCGCAGCGGTAGGAGATGGCGCTGACCGGGAGCGCGCGCGCGATGAGGCCGGCCGGGATCGACGCCTCCTCCGCGGCTTCCTTGACGAGCGTCGCCTCGAGCCCGTGCTCCCACGAGATGCCGCCGGCGACCAGGTTGTCGAGCTTGTCGGGCGCGACCTTCTTGTCGGGCGCGCGCCGCCCGACCCACAGCATGAGGCGGCCGCCGTCACGCCGCCAGCCGTTCAAATGCACGCCGTAAGCGCGCGCGCCGAAGAACGGCACCGCGCCGCGGTCGAGCCGGAAATGCGGTTCCGCGCCCCACGCCGGCGCGATCGGCGAAGAATTCGTTGCGCCATTTCGGCACGATGCCGTCGGCGACGAGGGTCTCGACCGCCTCGTCCACGAGCGCGCTCACGCGCTCGAACCCGCCCGCGGCGGCGAGCGTCACGTCGTCGCTGCCCGACCCGGAAGAGCGACGGGAATTGGCGCAAATGCTCGGCATTGTCGCGGCGCACGAGACCGACGCGCGCGCCCTCGTGGTTGAGCGGCAGGAATTTGTCCGGTGCGAAACGGTTGCACTGGCGAATATGGCGCAGGAGGCTCATAAAGAGGGTGGTAGCGGCGGCGCAAAATCACGTCAACGAGCGGCCAGGGATCGGACGGGGCTGCGGCCTCGTATTCCTACGGGGGCACGGAGGATCGAATGCGGTTCGGGCGGTGTGGAGTGCTCGTACTTTTGGGCGGGTTGGCGCTCGCCGGCTGCGATAGCGGGGCGCGCGAAGTCGATTATTCGCCGCAGCGCGGCATCAGCTCCGACATTTCGAGCTCGCTCGAACACGGGCCGACCGCGACCAGCCCGGGCATGACGGGGGCGCAGGAGCCGCTGGGCGCCATGCCGTGGCAAATCCCGACGAGCCGCCAGTAGCGCGCCGGCTCACTCGGGCTCGAGGACGGTGTCCCAGTAGAGGAAGTCGCGCCAGCTCGTGTGCAGGAAATTGGGCGGGAAGGCGCGGCCGTTCTCGCGCAGGAGCTGGGTCGTCGGCTGGCGCGGCAGATGGCGCGGATACATGCCGCTTTCCTGCGGGATGCGGTTGCCCTTGCAGAGATTGCAGGTCGAGCACGCGGTGACGACGTTCGCCCACGTCGTCGAGCCGCCGCGCGAGCGCGGCACCACGTGATCGAAGGTGAGATCGTGCGAGGGAAACGAGTCGCCGCAATACTGGCACACGAAGCGGTCGCGCAGGAACACGTTGAAGCGCGTGAAGGCCGGGCGGCGCGCCGTGGCGATATATTCCTTGAGCGAGATGACGGACGGCAGCCGCATCGAGAAGGACGGGCTGTGCACGACGTGCTCGTATTCCGAGATGATGTTGACGCGGTCGAGGCAGACCGCCTTCACCGTGTCCTGCCACGACCACAGCGACAGCGGGAAATAGCTCAGCGGGCGGAAATCCGCGTTGAGCACCAGCGCCGGGCAACTATCGAGCGCGACAGACAAATCCGATCCTCGTCAGGCCCAAAGTCCGCGCTTCTCCTAGCACGCGGAAGGAGGTCCTGCCAAGCTCGACTCCGGCGCGGCGCTGGCTCAGTTTGAAATTTGGGGCCATCATAGTTCGCGTTCCTACCCGCTACAGGTTGAAGGGTGCTTGTGTCGTGCGTGCCGAATGCACGAGCCAGATGCCTCCGACAAGCGCAGCACCGCCGAACGCCGCGATGACTATCAGGACCAACACAGCCGCTATCGCACCGCCGAAGCGGGTGTAATCCAAACTCCAGGACAACGTAAGAACACCAATCATCGGACCAACGACGCCTAATCCTCCAAGGAAAATAGCGGCGGCTCCATTTGCAAGGCGTATCCTGCCGCTCGTGGCCTTCATTTCCCTGGCTCCTCTTTCGGCTTCAGCGCCACGCTCTTGGGCCGAGCGGCGGGCCGCTCTGCCATAAAGCTGCAATCAATCCCCGTCCGCGTCTTCGAGAGGAACGCCGCGTCCGGCGCGCAGGCTCGTCCGCGCCTGCTCGACCCGGCGCAGGAAACGCGGGTCGCGCTCGAGCCGGTATTCGAACCAGTCATCCTCGGATTCGAAGCCGATCAGCACGCCCGCCGGCTTGCCATTGCGCGTGATGACGATTTCCTGCGTCTCCGCTTCACGCAGGTAGCGCGAGAGGTCGTCCTTCAGCTCCGACAGCGGAACCTCCTTCACGCGGGACTTGCGAACTGACTTAGCCATGCTGCGGCCTCCGATTTGCCACGATCGCCAGCACCTCGACTCGCAGAGCGCCATCCTCCAACGCTTCCGCCGTCTCGATCAAGCCCGATTATCGCGCACGGACCAAGCCGGTCCGAAGCTGGTGTCATGTTGAAGATCGTCATGGCCGGGCTTGTCCCGGCCATCCACGAGTTTTGTGCGCCAAGAACTCCGTGGACTGCCCGGCGCAAGGCCGGGCATTACTTGGTGATGCGCGATGGCATCCGATCACGCGATGACGGCCGCGTCACCTCACCGTGTCGGCACCGGCTTCTCGCCGCGGTAATCGTAGAAGCCGCGGTTCGCCTTGCGCCCGAGCCAGCCGGCCTCGACATATTTGACCAGGAGCGGGCACGGCCGGTATTTCGAATCGGCCAGGCCCTCGTGCAGCACCTGCATCACGGCAAGACAGGTGTCGAGGCCGATGAAGTCGGCCAGCTGCAGCGGCCCCATCGGATGGTTGGCGCCGAGCTTCATCGCCGTGTCGATCGCCTCGACCGAGCCGACGCCCTCGTAGAGCGTATAGACCGCCTCGTTGATCATCGGCAGCAGGATGCGGTTGACGATGAAGGCGGGGAAATCCTCGGCCGCGACCGGCGTCTTGCCGAGCCGCAAGGCGAAATCGTTGACGGTCTGGAACGTCGCCTCGTCGGTGGCGATGCCGCGGATCAGCTCGACCAGCTGCATCACCGGCACCGGGTTCATGAAATGCATGCCGATGAAGCGCTCGGGCCGGTCGGTCGCGGCGGCGAGCCGCGTGATCGAGATGGACGAGGTGTTGGAGGCGACGATCGCCGTCGGCCTTGAGGCTCGGCACGAGCCGCTTGAAGATGTCGCGCTTCACGTCCTCGCGCTCGGTCGCGGCCTCGATCACGAAGTCGCAGTCGCGGAACGCATCGAACCCGGTCGCGGTCGAGATGAGCGCGAGCGCCGCCTTTCTCTCCTCCTCCGTGATCTTGCCGCGCTGGGCCTGGCGGCCGAGATTGCGGTCGATCGCCTCGACCGCGCGCGCCAGGGCCTTGGCGTCGATGTCGTTCAAGACGACGCTGCATCCCGCCAGCGCCGCGACATGGGCGATGCCGCTGCCCATCTGGCCCGCGCCTATGACGCCCACGGATTTGATTTCCTCGCTCATCGGCTGCCGTCCTTGCGCTTCGCGAGCTCGGCGTCGAGCGCCGGCACGATCTGGAAGAGATCGCCGACCAGCCCGTAATCGGCGACCTGGAAGATGGGCGCTTCCTCATCCTTGTTGATGGCGACGATCACCTTCGAGTCTTTCATGCCCGCGAGGTGCTGGATCGCGCCCGAGATGCCGACCGCGATGTAGAGCTCGGGCGCGACGATCTTGCCGGTCTGGCCGACCTGGTAGTCGTTCGGGACGAAGCCGGCATCGACCGCGGCGCGCGAGGCGCCGACCGCGGCGCCGAGCTTGTCGGCGAGGCTTTCGAGCAGCTTGAAATTGTCGCCCGACTGCATGCCGCGCCCGCCCGAGACGATGATGCGCGCGCTGGTCAGCTCGGGCCGCTCCGAGCGCGCGAGCTCGGCCCCGGCGAAGCGCGAGAGGCCCGGACGACGCGGGCGCGGCGATCGGACTCGATCGGCGCGCTGCCGCCCGTCGGCTTCGGCGGCGGAGAAGGCGGTGCTGCGCACGGTGATGATCTTCACGGGATCGCTCGACTGCACGGTCGCGAGCGCGTTGCCGGCATAGATCGGCCGCACGAACGTGTCGGGCGAGACGACGCCGGAGATGTCGGAAATCTGCGCCACGTCGAGCAGCGCCGCCACGCGCGGCATCAGGTTCTTGCCGAAGGTGGTCGCGGGCGCGAGCACGTGGCTGTACGACTTCGCCAGCGGCACGACGAGCGCGGCGAGGTCCTCCGCGACCGGATGCTCGAACTCGGCGCTCTCGGCGAGCAGCACTTTCGCGATGCCCTTCACCTTGGCGCCTGCTTCGGCGGCGGCGCGGCAGTTCGCTCCGGCGACGAGCAGGTGGATATCAGCGCCGATCGCCGCCGCGGCCGCGACGGCGTTGAGCGTCGCCGGCTTCAGCGCCGCGTTGTCGTGCTCGGCGACGACGAGAATCATCAGATGACCCGCGCCTCGTTCATGAGCTTGTCGACGAGCTCGGCGACCGAGCCGACCTTGCGCCCGCCCTGGCGGCGCGGCGGCTCGTCCACCTTCAGGGTCTTGAGGCGCGGCGCCGGATCGACGCCGAGCGCCTCGGGCGTCAGCGCGTCGATCGGCTTCTTCTTCGCCTTCATGATGTTGGGCAGCGAGGCATAGCGCGGCTCGTTCAAGCGCAGGTCGGTGGTGACGACGGCCGGCAGCTTGATCTCGACCGTCTCGAGCCCGCCATCGACTTCGCGCGTCACCGGCGCCGTGCCGTCGCCGAGCTTCAGCTTCGAGGCGAAGGTCGCCTGCGGCCAGCCCAGGAGCGCCGCCAGCATCTGTCCGGTCTGGTTGCAGTCGTCGTCGATCGCCTGCTTGCCGAGGATGACGAGCCCGGGCTTTTCCTTGGCGACGATCGCCGCCAGAAGCTTCGCCACGGCGAGCGGCTGCAGCTCGACGCCGGTCTCGACATGGATGCCGCGGTCGGCGCCCATGGCGAGCGCGGTGCGGATCGTCTCCTGGCACTGCGCGGGACCCATCGACACGGCGACGATCTCGCTCGCCGAGCCCGCCTCCCTGAGGCGGATCGCCTCCTCGACGGCGATCTCGTCGAACGGGTTCATCGACATCTTGACGTTCTGGGTCTCGACGCCGGAATGGTCGGCCTTGACCCGCACCTTGACGTTGAAGTCGATCACCCGCTTGACGGCGACGAGAACCTTCATCCTGCGCCTCGCGAAGCCGCGCCATGGTGCGACGCGGCAACGGATTGTGCACGTGCACAATCCGAACGCAAGACCTTCATGTCACGAGCGAAACGCGCCCGGCCGCCACAGCACGTCGCGCGCGCCGCGGTCGTTCAAGTGCCGGCCCATGACGAACAGGTGGTCGCTGAGGCGGTTCAAATATTTCAACGCTTCCGGGTTGACCGGATGGGTCTCGGCGAGCGCGACGGCAAGCCGCTCGGCCCGGCGCACGACCGTGCGCGCGAGGTGGAGATATGCCGCGGCCGGCGTGCCGCCCGGCAGCACGAAGGACTCGAGCGGCAAAAGCTCGACATTCATCGCGTCGATCTCGCGCTCGAGGCGCTCGACCTGCGCCGCGACGATGCGCAGCGCGCCCTGCGGCCTTGCGGCCCTCTTCGGGCGTCGAGAGATCGGCGCCGAGATCGAACAGGTCGTTCTGGATGCGGGCGAGGATCGCGTCGGCCTCGCCCGCGCCCGCGGTGTGGAGGCGCGCCAAGCCGATGGCGGCGTTCGCCTCGTCGACCGTGCCGTAAGCCTCGACGCGCGGGTCGTGCTTCTTGACGCGGCTGCCGTCGGTCAAGCGAGGTCTCGCCCTTGTCGCCGCCGCGCGTGTAGATGCGGGTGAGGCTGACCATCAGTGGTGCCGGTACAGCATCATGAAGAGCGCGAACAGCAACAGCGCCAAGCCCTGCAGCAGCACGCGCGACTGCATGATCTTGTTCTGGCGCTTGGGGTCGGCGCCCTTCGCCATCGAGAACACGCCGTAGGCCAAGGCCGCGAGCGCGCCCAGCATGGCCAAGACGACGAAGACCGGGAGGATATATTGCATTTTACCTTTATAGTGCGAACACCCCCTCACCCCAACCCTCTCCCCGGAGGGGAGAGGGAGACGAGGGCGCCAGTTGACGAAGGCGCCGCGCGGGGCAAGATAAGGACCGGATCCGGAAGGAGGACCCATGGAAGCGAAGCTGGACCGCACGGGCCAGGATGTCGGCAATATCCTGAAGCTCGAGCATGTCAACGTCACCATCCCGGATCAGAGCCTGGCGACGCTCTATTACGTCGCCGGATTGGGGCTGACGCGCGATCCCTACATCATGGTCAGCACCAACAACATGTGGATCAACGTCGGCCGCAGCCAGTTCCACCTGCCGACCGCGGCCAAGCCGCAGAACGTGCGCGGCTGCACCGGCATCATCGTGCCCGACCGCAAGCAGCTCCTGGACCGGCTCACGGCCGTGAAGAAGCACCTCGACGGCTCGAAGTTCGAGTGCCGCGAAGGCAACGATTTCGTCGAGACGCAATCGCCCTTCGGCGACCGCATCCGCTGCCACTTCCCCGATCCGGCGCGCTTCGGGCGCCAGAAGCTCGGCATGCCCTATGTCGAATTCGACGTGCCGCAGGGGGCGGCGCCCGGCATCGCGCGCTTCTATCAGGAGATCATGGGCGCGCCGTCCAAGGTGCACACGAACGGCGGCGGCCCGGTCGCGCATGTCCAGTCGGGCCCGGACCAGGAGCTTCTCTTCCGCGAGACCGACCAGCCGACCCCGGACTATGACGGCCACCACATCCAGATCTACATCAAGGATTTCTCCGGCCCCTACAAGAAGCTCGGCGCGCTCGGCCTCCTCACGATGGAGAACGGCGAGTACGAATACCGCTTCACCGACATCATCGATCTCGACAGCCGCAAGGTGCTGTTCAAGGTCGAGCACGAGACGCGCTCGTCGCGCCATCCGCTGATGGGGCGCCCGCTCGTCAACCGCAACCCGGCGCAGACCAACACCGCCTACATGCCCGGCCATGACGCGGCGGAGTGGTACCTGGTCTAGGGAGAGGAGGGCGGGGCGCCGGGGCGAGTCCCGGGCGCCCTTGCTTTTCCGGCCGTTCCAGCCCATGTTGCGCCGATCAGTCTCCGCTTCGGCGCTTGCCGAATCGCCTGACGGCGATCTCCCAAGAACTCATGAGGCCGACACTGCATCGCTCCACGCCTCTCGCGCGGGGCGCATTAACCACTTTTAGGAGGCCGCTATGGCTCTTGGTACAGTCAAATGGTTCAACGCCCAGAAGGGCTTTGGTTTCATCCAGCCTGAAGACGGCAGCAAGGATGTGTTCGTGCACATTTCCGCGCTCGAGCGCGCCGGCATCGGCTCATTGAGCGAGGGTCAGAAAGTCCGTTACGAGGTCGTTACCGAACGCGGCAAACAGGCCGCGGCGCACCTCTCGCTCGCCTGAACGCATGCCGGGGGCGGCCGCCCGGCCGCCCCCGCACTTTCCGTCTCATCCAGGTGGCGTAATGCAGGTATTTGTCCGGGACAACGACGTCGGCGCCGCGCTGCGGGTGCTCAAGAAGAAGATGCAGCGCGAGGGCATCTTTCGCGAGATGAAGCGCCGGCGCGCATACGAGAAACCTTCGGAGCGCCGGGCGCGCGAGTTGGCCGACGCCATCCGCCGCACGCGCAAGGCGCTCAGGAAGCGCATGGAACGCGAAGGCTATTGAGCGCCGTCCGCCGCAGGCTCGCGGACTGGAGCAATACATGACGAAGCTCGACGATTTGCGTGATTCCTCTCGCCAGAGAGCGAACGACCTGTTCCGCAAGGCGAAGAAGGAATCGGCCGCGCAAACCACGAAGCGCGACAAGGAACGGGCGGCCGAGGCCGAGAAGACCGCCCGGCTGCGCGAACTTCGCCTGGCCAAGGAAGCCTCCGGAAAAGCGTAAGGCGCGCGTCGGCGCCCTAACGCGCGACGCCGCCGCAAATCCAATCAATCCGCCCGGTTCGAAGGACGCACGACGGCGGCTATCCCCGCCCCAGGAGCGAGGCGATCTCGGTCGCCGGCAGCGCGCAGCGCGCGCGCAGGCCGCCCTGCGGCGAGGTCTCGAGCGTGAGCGTGCCGCCGTGGCTCAGCATCGTGTCGCGCGCGATGGTGAGGCCGAGGCCGATGCCGCCCGTCCCGGCGTTGCGCGAGGTATCGAGCCGGAAGAACGGCTGGAACACGGCCTCGCGCGAGGCTTCGGGAATGCCCGGCCCGTCGTCGTCGATGATGATGTCGATGCTGCGCCCGGCCGTCACCGTGACCCAGACGTGATTGCCGTGGCGCGCGCCATTGCCGACGAGGTTGGTGAGGCAGCGGCGCAGCGCGTCGGGCCGCACCGGGATCTCGAGCGCATTCGGCCCGGCGAGCGCGATCTCGCTCCCCTCGCGCCGCGCGCCCGCGATGACGTCGCGCAGGAGCCGCATCACGTCGGTCACTTGCGCCTGCTCGTCGCCCTCGCCGCGGGCGAAGCTGAGATAGGCCTCGACCATCTTCAGCATCTCGGCGACGTCGGAGGTGAGGCCGCGCACCTCCTCGCTGTCGCGCATCAGCTCGAGCTCGAGCCGCATGCGAGTGAGCGGCGTGCGCAGGTCGTGCGAGATGCCGGCCAGCATCTCGGTGCGCTGCGCGATCTGGCGCTGGATGCGCTGGCGCATGCTGAGGAAGGCGGCGGCCGCCTGGCGCACCTCGGTGGCGCCCTGCGGCCGGAAGTTCGGCACGTCGACGCCGCGCCCGAACGCTTCGGCCGCGGTCGCAAGGCGCCGCAGCGAGCGCACCTGGTTGCGCAAGAACAGCATGGCGATGGCGAGCGTCACCAGCGCCGTCCCCACCATCCAGCTCAGCACCACGAACACCATCGAGGTGTAGAGCCGGTCGCGCGGCACCGCGACCTCGAGCATGTCGCCGCCGTCCTTGATGCGCACGAGCAGGTTCGCCGGCCACTCGCGGTCGTCGATCGCGAACGGGCCGAGGCTGCCGGCCGAAAGCGCCGCCGCGAGATATTGTCCGATGCGGCCGCCCTCGTCGGGCGTCGGCGCGAGCTCGGCGCCCGGCGGCAGCAGGCGGGTGCGGAAGCCGGTCATGGCGTCGACCAGCACGAGAAAGCGGCGCTCGTCGTCCGGCACGAAGGCGTGGCGGCCGGTCACGATGAGCGCGATCTCGTTCGCCGCCGCAAGCGCGTTGCGGCGCATGAGCGTGGTCCAGAACCGGTCGTAGAACACCCAGGTGCCGACGATCTGGCTGAGGATGAGCGGCGCCGCCAAGAGCAGCACCGAGCGGCCGAAGAGGCCATGCGGCAGGATCGCCTTGATGCGCGCCGAAAGCGCGCGCGGATGCCGCCCGAGCCCGGTGCGGGCGCGCGGTCTCGGCGCTTCGGTCGCGGTGCTCATGCCGCGCGTTCCCTCGTCTCCTCCGCCGCGCCGCAGGCGGCGCGCGCCGCCAATACGGCGAAGAGCGGAATGAACCACAGATAGTAATTGTGGTGCATGTCGGGGCCGACGGCAAAGACAACGAGAATCGCCGCCGCGGCCAGGCCCACCCGCCGCGGACGGAGCGGGCGCGCGCCAGGCCCGGAGATAGAGGGCGATGAGCGCCGCCACGGCGAGCGCGCGGGCGGCGATGACGGCGGCGGCGGGCAGGCCATAGAGCCAGCTCGTGTCGTCGATCGGGCGCAGCGCGTTGAACAGCACGACGTTGTTCCAGAACGCGTCGCGGCGCCGCGAGCGCCAACGGCAGGACGGGCAGGAGGCCCACGAGCGACGCCCGCGAAATAGCGCCCGCGCGCGCCCGCGCGCGGGCACCAGGCACAGCAATGCCGCCGCGCCCGGCATCGGCTTCGCCGCGAGCGACAGGCCCATGAGCACGCCCGCCCAGAACGGCCGCCGCTCGAGCGCCAGGAGCGCCAGCAGCAGCCCCAGCACCGGCACCAGATCGTTGGCGCCGCGCGCGAAGAGCTGATAGGCGGGGAAGGGCAGGCTCAGATAAATCGCCGCCGCGGCGAGGCCCGCAAGCGCGCCGCCGCCGCGCCCGGCGATCCGGCCGAGCGCCGCCGCCGTGGCACCTTGCAGCGCAAGATTGGTCAGCACGATGCCGCGCACGCCAAAGGGCACGCGCGAGCGGCGCATAGAGCGCCAGCATCATCGGCAGGTATTTGTAGCCGTGGAAGGACGCGGCCGCGCCCGACAATGCCGCCGGCGAGCGGATCGACCGCGCAGCGCATAAGGATTGGCGCCGTGCGCCAGCGCCGCCAAGGACGCGACCGTGGTCGTGCCGATGTCGATCACCTTGGGCTTCGCCGTGCGGAGGAGCGCAAACGCCACCTGCAACAGCGCGAAGAGCGCGAGCGCCGCAACGACCGTGCGCCGCGCCGCTTGTCCTGGCGCCGCGCGCGGGCGCTCGCCGAGCCGCCGCAGCAGCGGAATGAGGGCGAGCAGGATCGCCACGCCCGCGAGCGTCCAGCCGCCATGCCCGCGCGGCACCTCCTGGAGCGCCAGAACGGCGAGCGAGAAAACGACTTCGGCGACGACGAGGCGCCCCATCGCGCCATGGTAGCGCCGCGCGCGCCTGCGTGCCGCACGAGCAGCGTGCGTCCTTCGACTTCGCGTGCTCGCTTCGCTCAGGATGAGGACTTTGGTTGATTGCCGTCGGAAACGTCCTCATCCTGAGCGTAGCCCCGCAGCATCGCGAGGGGCGAAGTCGAAGGACGCACGGCCGCGCGCGCGGCATCGTCGCGATGCTCGCGCTAGGATGCGCGCGATGGAGCTGTTCGTACCTTCCGCCTTCGATCTCGCCGGCTGGGCGGGCGCGCTCTTCGCCGCGCTCGCCTTCATCGGATTGGGGCGGCTCGTGGCGCGCGGGCCAGGCCGCGCCCGAGGCGGCGCTCGTCGCCGGCTGGGGCGCGGCCTCGTTCGTGCTGACGCTGTGGGGCGTGGCGACATCCGCATCGATGCGCCCGCTCGCGGCTGGTCTCGCGGCGATCGGCATCGCGGCGCTGCTGCTGCCGCGCTTCAGGCTCACGCGCCACGAGTGGCGCGCGCTCGGGCGCATCGCTCTCGTCGCCCTGCCGTTCTTCGCCGTCATCGCCAGCGCGCGGCCGAGCGAGCCCGACACGTTCCTCAACATCCTGCCGAACGCGGCCTATCTCTACGATCACGGCTTCTTTCCCGGCGCCGGCCGCCCGCCCGATGCCTCGTATCTGCCGGCCGCGCCCTACAATCTGCAGCTCGCCGGATATGTCGCGGGCCTTGTCACGCCGGGCTTTCCGGCGAACGCGCTCATCGCCTTCAATTTCGTGCTCGAGCTGGCGCTCGGTCTCTGTCTCGCGCGGCTCGTCGGCGGCGAGCGAGGAGCGCGATGCCGCGCCGTCATGGGGCGCCGCGGCGCTCGGGCTCTTGCTCGCGACGGCGCTCAATCCCGGCTTCGTGCCGCGCTATCGACATCGCGGGCTATGGCGAGCTGCCCGAGGCGGCGGCGCTGGGATTTGCCGCCTTCTTCGCCGCGCGCGCCGCGTGCGGGCGGCGGCGCGCCGTCAGCTGGCGCTGCTCGCAGCGCGCTCGCCGCGCTGGTCGAGGTGAAGCAGGACGGCGTGGCGCTGGCCGCGGCCGTGCTCGTCAGCGCCGCCGCGCTCGCGCTTTTGCGAGGGAGCGGACGCGCGGCGCCGCATCGGGCGCTTGGCGCTCGCGGCGCTGCCGGCGGCGCTCATGGTCGCGGCGTGGCGCTGGTACGTCGCGGCGAACATGCCGTCGGGCGAGCTGGTCTTTCGCGCGCCCGGCCTTTGGCTCACCGGCGCGTTGCCGGCGATGCTCGGCAGCATGGTTCACACCGCGGTCGAGAAATTCCCGTTCTACGGCGTCCTCGTCATCGCGGTCGCGGCGGCGGCCGTGCGCGCGCGGCGCCGCGGCTGGGATCTCGCGGCGCGCATGGGCGCGCTCACGGGCGGCGTCTTCGTGCTCTACACCGCGGCGCTCGTCGTGGCCTATCTCGGCGTCATGTCGGCCGAGATGGCGGTCGATGCGCATTCCTATTTCCGCTACGCGACGCATCTCTCGTTCCTGCTCATGGCGTCGGTGGTGCTGCTGGCGCGGGAGCGATGGCCCGCGCTGTGGACGCGAGCGGCGCGCGGTCGCGGCCGGGCTCGTCGTCCTCGTCGTCGTAGCGCCGCTCGCGTTCGCAGCGCTTCCTGCGCTTCGATCTCGAGCCGCCGGCCTGCGCGTCTGGGAGCTGGCGCAGAACGCCGCGCCGCTCCTCGGCGATGGCGAGCGCGTGGCGCTCGTGCTGCCGGGCGACAATGGCAGCGTCGCGGCGATGCTGGCGGTGGCGCTCGCGCGATACCGGCGCGCGGCGGCGCGATCTCGATCTTCGCGCCACGAGCGATGCCGCGCCCGCCAGCGCTCGCGCGCCTTGCCGCCGACGGCTATGGCACCGCCATCGTCTCCTGCACGCAGGAGGGCGGCGCTGCGCTGCTCAGGCACGACGCGCAGGGCTGGCGCACGCAAGCGAATCTGGCTTTACGCGCCGGTGCGGCGCGGACGCTGGTCGCACGTCCTCGCCTATGGTCCGCTCTGCCTCGGCTAGAGCGGCCCAGCGCTCGTCCGGCAGAAGCCCCTGCGCGCGGCCGCGGCCGACGTAATAGGTCCACAGCTTCGCCACGTGGCGCGTGCGGTCGAAATCGTCGAGGAAGGCTTCGATCTCCTGCGGCTTCAGCGGCAGCACGCGGCCGAGGCACGCGGCGTGGTACATCGCCTCGGCATTCTCGACGAAATGGATGCTGTCGATGAGGCAGGCGCGCACGTCTTCGGCCACCACGACCTGGCCGTGCGCGCGGATGAGGAGCGCCTGATGCGGCCCGAGCGTGTCGACGAGCGCGCGGCCGAGCTTCGGGCTCGAGACGTGGCTCGGATCGGGATGGACCGGGATGCCGGTCGCCCAGCGCACGGCGTGGTTCTTGATCGGCACGAGCTGCGCGCCGGCGACGAGGGTGAAGGTGGTGGCGAGGTCGTGATGGAAATGCGCCACCGCATTGACGTCGTCGCGCGCGCGGTAGATCTCGCTGTGGATGAAGACCTCCGACGGCGGCTTCAGCCTCTTGGGACCGGAAATGAGCTTGCCGTCGAGGCCGCAGGTCAGGAGATCGTCGGGCCCGAGCGCGGCGCGGCTCTGGTCGACCGCCTGGATGAGGAAGGTTCTCGCCATCCGGCAGCCGCGCGCTGACATGGCCGCTATAGCCCAATATGCCGAGATCGTTGAGGAGGAGCGTCGTCGCCGCGACCTCCTGGCGCAGCCGCAACGTCACGGCGTCTTCGTTGGACGGGCGCGGGGACTTCATGGGCGCCCATCTTAGTCGTCGGCCGCGCCGTTGCGCGAGCCGCGCCTTGGGCGGCGGGCAAGGCCCCAGACTAGGCTTAGAGGGCGAGCGCGGCGTTGCGGCCCGCCTGCGGCGCATCGCGCCACGCGGCCAGGCACACGATCTGCTGCTGCTTCAGCTTCCGGCGCCGGGCGATCAAGCGCTTCAAGGCGGAGCGCCGGCCGCGCAGCGCCTCGAGCGCGGCGCGCTGATCCGGGTCGTGGAGGCCGATGATCTCGGCGACGCAGATGAGCTTCTCGAGCGTGAACAGAGTCTTCGGCCGCTTCTTCGATCGTCGTCGTCATGGCACCCCTCCGCGTCTAGCTTCATTGACCGATACGGGGGTGCCGATCGCGCGGATTGTGAGCGGCATCACAGCAATTGACAGATTCTTCACACACGCTGCCGCTCTGGCGCGAAATCGTGTGAGCGAGGTCACATGCCGCTCTCGTCATGGCCGGGCCGGCCGAAGGCCCGACGTCCCGGCCATGGCGATCAGGAAGCGAAAGGCGCGCCAAAACCCATTTGACAATAGATTGTCATTATGGCACCATGGTTGCCATGGCGCCGACCGCGCAGGCGGGGCTCGTCCCGCTCATCATCGCCGATCTCTACGAGCTCGCGGGCGCGTTCCGGCGGCAGCGGCGAGGGGTTGGCGCGCGGGCTCGGCCAGACGCAGGCACGCTGGCAGGTGCTGAGCGCCGCGTCGGGCGCGGCGCGCACGGTGCCGCAGCTCGCGCGCCGGCTCGGCGTCACGCGCCAGAACGTGCAGCGCATCGCCGACCTGCTGGTTGCCGACGGGCTCGCGCGCTTTGCCGGCAATCCCGATCACCGCACATCGCCCCATCTCGTGCTGACCGACGCGGGAGAGAAGGCCGCTTGCTCGCGCTCGCGCGCAGGGCGCGGGGCTGGCACGAGGCGCTGGCGCTGCGGCTCAAATCGCGTGCCGCTCGCGGCGCTGCGGCGCGACCTCGGCAGGCTCCGCGCCGCGCTCGCCGCTATTTCCGGAGATGACGAGGAGGATGACGATGAGTGAGGAGCTTCTGAGCGTCGGCCCGGCGGCATATGTGCAGGACTTGGCGGCGTCGCGGCGCTTTTACGAAGGGCTGTTGCGGCTCGAGGTCGCGCGCGTCATGCAGCGGCGGCGAGCGCGAGATCGCGGTGGCCTACAAGGCCGGCCTGTCGGTGTGGCAGGTGGACGACGCCTACGACATGGTGTTCGGCGGCGCGCCGCGGCCCACGACATTGGGCGCGGGCAACTGGGAGTTCAGCTTCGAGACGGCGGAGCTCGAAGCGCTCGCGGCGCGGCTCGAAGGCGCCGGCGTGCGCTTTGCCCAGCCCTTGCGCGAGCTGCCGTGGGGCCAGCGCGCCATCCGCGTCTTCGATCCCGACGGACACATCATCGATATCGGCTCGCTGCACCGTCTGAAGCGCGCGTGAGGGCGCCGAGCGCTCACGCCGGCGCGCCCAGCACTTGCGCCACGAGCCGCAGCAGCTGGTTGGGCCGCCACGGCTTCTGCAGCGTCTCGCCCGCCGGCGCGCCGGGCGCGCGGATCGAGGCGACGCGCGAGAACCCGGTCGAGTAGATGACGCGCAGGTCCGGGCGAAGCTGGTCGCGCGCGGCGCGCGAGCGCGTAGCCGTCGAGCAATCCCGGCATGACGATGTCGGTGACGAGCAGGCGAAACGGCAATCCCTGCTCGACCAGCACCATGGCGATGTCGCCGCTTGGCCGCCCCTTGCACGGCGTAGCCGGCCTCGCGCAGCGCCATGAGGCCCAACTCGAGGATGTCGCGCTCGTCGTCGACGAGCAGGATCTCGGCTTCCTGCATGGCCGCGGATGCTACGCACGCGCGCGGTCATCCGGCAATCCCTCTTTATGGCGAAATCTGGGCGAAACCTGGCCCCGCTCTTAACCATCCCCGTTTCCAACGCGCGCGCGATGGCGGATAATGGGGCACATCCGGGGCCGGAGGACTTCATGGACACGCTGACCGTGCGCGACATCGATCTCGAAGCGATCGACACGCCGACCATCCTCAAGAACGCGACCGAGCAGGCGGCCAAGCGCCGCTACGAGGATTTCTGCATGGTCGATGTCGATTCGCACCACTACGAGACCGACTCGTTCGCCGAGATCCTGAAATACATCGAGGATCCGGTGATGCGGCACCAGGCGCAGTTCCAGGGCATGGGCCGCAACAGCATCACCGGGCCGCGCGGCGGCTACCAGGAATTGGCCGGCCGCGTGACCGGCTTTCGGCGCGCCGCCACGACAAGATCGAGCCCAACGTCAAGCGCGACATCGCGCTGACGCGGCGCTGGATGGACGCGCTCGGCGTCGACATGACCTGCCTCTTCCCGACGCCGATGCTGGCCCTGGGCCTGGCGCCGAGGATCGACGTCGAGGTGGCGCTGGCGCGCGCCTACAACCGCTGGCTCGTCGAGGAGATCCTGCCGCAGGAGCCGCGGCATGCGCTCGATGCTCTATCTCCCCTTCAACGAGCCCACCGAATGCTATCGCATGGTCGAGGAATTCGCCGACAAGAAGGGCGTCGCCGGCTTCTGCATCACCGCGCCGCATTATCGCGGCGTCTACGACAACGCCTATGCCAAGACCTATGCCGCGATCGAGGAGCGGGGCCTGCCGCTCTCGTTCCACAGCGCCTTCATGTGGGGCGGCGACCGCACCATGGAACTGTGCAACCGCTTCATCGCCGTCCATGCGCTGGGCTTCACCTTCTACAACATGGTGCATCTCACCAACTGGCTCGTGAACGGCATGCCCGAGCGCTATCCGAAGCTCAAGGTGATCTGGATCGAGAGCGGGCTCGCCTGGCTCATGTTCCTGATGCAGCGGCTCGACAACGAATACATGATGCGCATCGTCCGAGGTGCCGCTCCTGAAGCGCAAGCCGTCGGAATACATGAGCGAGATGTATTTCACGACGCAGCCGATGGAGATGGTCGGCAACCGCGAGGAGCTCGAGCTCGTCTTCAAGCGCATCAACGCCGACACGCAGCTGCTCTATTCGTCGGACTATCCGCACTGGGACATGGATCTGCCGAGCACGATCTACGACCTGCCGTTCCTGAACGAGCAGCAGAAGCGCAACATCCTCGGCGGCAACGCGATCAAGCTGTTCAATCTCGAGCCGATCATCTCCGACGCGAAGAAGCAGCGCCTGGCGCAGCGCAACGGCGCGCAGGCGTAAGATCCCTTAGGGGCGGCGCGGCGGCCCACCTGCGAAGACGAGGACGTGCGCGGCCGGAATGCCGTTGCCGCCATGTAGTCGGCGGTCCGGCCGGGTTGCCGATCTTGCCGATCCCGGCCAGCACGTGGATTGACGCGAGCAGGATGCGGCCCAGGGCCGATACCGGATTCGATGCTGCGTCCGTATGCGTCTTCACGGACGATTGCTGCGCGCGACCCAACAGCGCGCCGGCGCTTGCGTCGAGCGGCGTCCGCAGCGCGGCGACCATCGCGGATTGCATTGATTGCGCCGACAATCACGGCGGAGTTCGCCGCGGAACGGGTTTTCGGGCACGCCGTTCAGCACCCGAGGGTGTTGGAGAAACGATGATGCGTCCCATTGCACTTGTCGCGGCGTGCGTCGCGCTGGCGCCGCTCGCTGCATTGCCGGCCTTGAGCCAAGGAAGCGCGCAACCCAGTCAGAACCAGCAACCCAGTCAGAACCAGATGAGCAAGCCGATGCCAGTTCCCGACCAGAAGCTCGATGCCGCCGCCACCGCGATCCAGCATGTCGAGAGCGTCAAGGAGGATTACGACCATCGCCTCACCGCCGCGCCGCCCGCGGACCGCGACCGCATCGCCGAGGAGGGCCAGCAGGCGATGGTCAAGGCCGTGACCGACCAGGGGCTCTCGGTCGATGAATACAATTCGATCCTCGAGGTGGCGCAGGCCGATCCCGCAGACGCGCGAGCGCCTCATCGAGCGCATCCAGAAGAATGGCGGCCCCGGCGCCAACGACGGCGCGGGCAGCGACTCCCACTCCGGCCAGTAGCCGAAATTATTCCGCCGCGGCGCGGCGCGCCTCGTCGGCGATCATCGCCTCGAGCAGGCGCCGGGCGGCGATGCCGCCGGCGTCGTGGTTCATGTCGATGCGCGGCGGCTGGCCGCCCGCGTCGATGTTCTGCTGCTGCGCGCCGATGATCGCCAGATCTTCCTGGAACGCCGTGTGCACGTTCTCGAAGATGAGGTCGGTCAGCCATTTCTTGTCGAGCCCGAAATTATGCGCCTGGGCCCAGAAATAATGGGTCGTGCGAGCGGTCTCGGGCGTGATGGCGTTGAGATTGCGCATCGAGATGCCGCGCGAGCGGTCGCCGTCGCGCGCGCCGGTGCCGGTGAGCGCGCAGCCGATATCGAGCCGCACGAAGGCGGGCGGCGTCCAGTCGACGATCTGCCAGCGGTCGACATGCTGCGTCGGGCGCGATGCCGCCGGCGCGCTGGAAGAACGGCGGGGCGGGGCTGTCCATCACCCAGCGCGTCACGCGCACGCCGCGCTCGAACCGCTCGGCCTTCATCGGCGTCTGCGCCACCTTGTCGGTGCCGAGCGTGGTCGGGTGCACGTAGCTCAGATGCGACAGGTCGAGCAGGTTCTCGACCAGCAGCACGTAATTGGCCTGGAGCTCGAGCCGCTCGCCGGCAAAGCGCCAGGCGGGATCGTCCATCCAGTGGAAATCCTCGATCGTGGCGGGATCGGCCAAGGCCGGATCGCCCATCCAGATCCAGAGCCAGTGATAGCGCTCGACCACGGGATAGCTGCGCACGCGCGCGCCCGGCGGAATATTGGCTCTGGCCCGGCACCAGAGATGCAGGCGCCGCTCGGATCATACGTGAAGCCGTGATAGGGGCATTCGAGCGCGTCGCCGCGCAGCTTGCCGCGCGAGAGCGGCGCATGGCGGTGGCAGCAGCGGTCGGCCAAGCGCCACGGGGCGCCCGTCCTCGGTGCGGTAGAACACCACCGGCTCGTCGAGCAGGATGCGGCGCAACAGGTTCATGCGCGTGACCTCGTGGTCCCACGCCGCGACGTACCAGCAATTGCGCAAGAACATGAAGGTCTCCGGGTTCGTCGCCGCGATTTTGTCATTGCGAGCGCAGCGAAGCAATCTCCCCGCCGCTCGGAGATTGCTTCGGAGCATGCGCTCCTCGCAATGACAGGCTGTTTTCTTGGCGGGAAATTCGCGCTACGACACGGTAATGCCGCGCGACAGCCGCACCGGGGCGGATCCCGTCGTCACCGAGATCCTGCGCAACGCCTTCATCGCCACGACCGAGGAGATGAAGACGAACCTGATGCGCACGGCCTACAACGTCATCATCTACGAGGCGTTGGACTTCACCACCGGGCTCTTCACGGCCGCGGGCGAGACCGTGTCGATCGGGCTGGGCCTGCCGATGTTCATCCGCGGCATGGCCGAGACGGTGCGGGCGAAGATCCGCCATTTCGGGCTCGAGCGCATGGCGCCGGGCGACATCCTCATCACCAACGACGCCTATACCACCGGGAGCCACCTCAACCACGTCACGCTCACCCTGCCGATCTTCGTCAAGGGCGAGCTATTGGCGTTTTCCTGCTGCATGGCGCACTGGCTCGACATCGGCGGCAATCTCAACCGCGCCGCCGGCACCGACATCTATTCCGAGGGGTTGCAGATCCCCTATCTCAAATATCAGAGCGCCGGCGTCGTCAACCGCGACCTCGTCGACATCATCCGCATGAACGTGCGCATTCCGAGCCGCGCCATGGGCGATCTGCGCGCGCAGGTGACCGCGGTCAAGACCGGCGAGCGCCGCATCAAGGAGCTGGTCGAGCGCTATGGCAAGGACGCGTTCCTGGGCGCGATCGGCACCATCATGGACCGCTCGGAGAAAGCCGCGCGCGCCCGGACGCTGAGCATCCCCGACGGCGAATACGAGGCCGAATCCTTCATGGACGATGACGGCATCGAGGTCGGACGCAAGGTGCCGATCAAGGTGCGCGTGCGTCGTCGCCGGCGACGAGATGACGATCGATCTGTCCGGCATCTCGCCGCAGGTGCGCGGATATTTCAATTCCGGCATGACGACCGGCCTCGGCTGCACCCAGGTCGCCTACAAGTGCCTCACCTCGCCGACCGACTATCCGGTCAATGACGGCTCGTTCCGCAGCCTGCATTCGATCGTGCCGGCCGGCCGCGTCGTCAGCGCCCAGCGCCCGGCGCCGATGCGCAAGTGGATGACCTATCCGATGACGGTGATCGACACCGTGTTCAAGGCGCTGGCGCCGGCCATTCCCGGGCGCGTCATCGCCGGCCATCACGCCGATCTCGTCATCTCGAATTTCCACGGCATCGACCGCCGCCTGCGCCAGTTCTTCATCGCCTCGACCGGGCCCTTGGGCGGCGGCTGGGGCGCCAAGGAGAGCGAGGACGGCGTCTCGGCCACCGTCTGCATCAATGACGGCGACACGCACAACAGCCCCAACGAGCAGACGGAGGCGAAATTTCCGCTCGTCGTCGAAAGCTGCGCCCTCATCGCCGATTCGGGCGGCGCGGGCAAGACGCGCGGCGGCCTCGGCGTCGAGACCGTGCTGCGCGCGCGCTCCGACATCGTGTTCTCGACGCAGGTGGACCGCATCCTGTGCAAGCCGTGGGGGCTCGCGGGCGGCGAGGAGGCGACGGGCAACGAAGTGGCGCTCCGGATCGACGGCGCGTGGCGCGACGGATTATCCCAACGGCAAGCTGCACATCGACAATCTCAAGGCGGGCGACGCCGTGCGCATGCGCTCGGGCGGCGGCGGCGGATATGGCCCGCCTGAGGAGCGCCCGGTCGCGAGCGTGCTCGAGGATGTGCGCCAGGGCTATGTCTCGGCCGATGCGGCGAAGGCGCTCTACGGCGTCGTGGTCGATCCCGAAACGGGGGCGCTCGACGAGGCGGCGACCGCGACGGCGCGCGCCGCGATGACGGGATGAGCGCGGAGCTCCTGGCGCGCCTCAAAGCCGAACCGCTTCCTTTCGCGCGGCTCCTCGGCATCGAGCTCGTTAGCGCGGCGCCGGATCGCATCGTCGGCGCGATAGTCGTGCGCGAGGAGCTCTGCACGGTGCCGGCGGTGGCGCATGGCGGCGTCGATCATGGCGTTCGCCGATACGCTCGGCGCTTGGGGCACGATCGCCAATCTCGAGCCCGGCCGCTCCACCACGACGATCGAGAGCAAGACGAATTTCCTCGCCGCCGCGCCCGCGGGAGCGCGCCTTACCGGCGAAGCGACGCCGCTCCATCGCGGCCGCCGCATCATGGTGTGGCAGACGCGCAGCACGACCGAAGACGGCAAGCTCGTAGCATTGGTTACGCAGACGCAGCTCGTGGTGTGAGGGACTTACTCCTACGCTACCCGCGCCTGGGAAAGGGGGCTGATAGCCCCCTTTCCGGCACGATGAAACGCTGCCGCCGAGTACTGTTATCCGAACCTGCAGTAGCCGCGCACCCTCGATCAGTCCTTGAATCAGAGCGGCGCACGACGGATCGCGATCTTTCGAAGATTTGCTTCAAAATGATCACTCCAGGTGCCATCGCCCGCGCGACGCACCGAATCTTCCTTCTCGTCCATTAGAACCACATAGCCTATGACGATCTCGGGTGAGAGCTGCTGCACATTCGCGGCTTCTCCCATCAAATCATCGAGGCGGTTTGGAACCACCCCACTCAAATTCTTCAAAATTGATTTTAGTGAAATAAGGAGACGAGGTTTTCCGGCAAGAACGTATGCAAGATCCCAATCCTTTTGCCGACCCAGGCCTCTGATTCCCACTTCGTTTGCCTTGCCCCCGCGCACGCCAGGAAGGCCCACTCGCTCGAAAGCCTCAATGCAATATGTTGCAAGCAGATTGAGCGGCCGGAATCGGTCGTTCTCCGCCTCAGCAAATCATCGACCGCGTCAGATAGGCTGATGGGCATTAGAGGAAAGCCGTCAACGCGTTACAGTTTATGCTGCAGCGTTGCGTGGTTTGGCGCATTTGACCGGGCTCTCGGGAGTGCCGTCGATAATTTCGATCCGGCGAGGTCCCCAAAGCCGGGCCGAACTGGTAGCCTAAGTCATCTTTCCGAGGGCTAGATTTCACGTAGAGCGGCTCAATCTCCATCGAGATCGACGAGCGCCCGCACGCAATCGCAGAAAGCGCGGTACTTCCAGAACCTGCGAATGGGTCGAGCACGGTGTCTCCGGCAAAACTAAACATGCGGATGAGACGCTCGGCGAGTTGAACGGGGAAAGGCGCAGGGTGTCCGTCGCGCAAGCTTGCACCGCGTATGTCGCTCCAAACCGGCCGCATCCAGTCGTCCATTTCATTGCGCAGCAGCATCGACAGCGCTTTCTGCACCATGTCGGTCGAGCGATAACCTCCCGGCTTTCGCAGCATCAAGATGTGTTCATGGTCGTTCTTGATGACCGCGCCCGGCTGGTAGGGTTTGCCGTAAAACCCGCTCGAGCCTCCCCCGAACGTTGCGCGCGTGCGATTGCCGATTTTGAACCAGAAGATCGGCGTAAGGTTATCGAGGCCAAGTGAACGCGTGCGCACCTGTATATCGGAGGGAAGCGGAAGCACATAGTGGCGTCCGCCTGCCTTACGCGGAATGAGCACATCCCCGACTACGCAACAGACGCGGCCCCCAGGTACGAGAACCCTTACGCACTCCTTCCAAACTTTGTCGAGTTCCGAAAGAAACGTCTCGTAATCATCGGCGCGACCAAGTTGCCCCGCGGCGAGGTCGGATTCGTACGGCTTCAAATTGAAGTACGGTGGCGAAGTGACGATGAGATGAATGCTCTCATCGGCGATTCCGCGAAGATTTCGTGCGTCCCCCAACTGAACCACATGCGACGTGCGGTCGAACGGCGCAGGCCACGGGTGACTGCGCCACCATACGTTCGCCGCCATGAGGGCTTCGGGCGCGCCGGGCTCGTTATCGGTCCGCGGCAGGAGCGGCATGATGTTGGCGCCACGCCAAATTGCCTGTGCGCCGGTGCGAAGTCTCTTTCTCGGACTTGCGCGATCTTCTTTCGGCATGTGCTTGCCTCCCGCTGCCGCTAAAGAACATAAATAGAACAGCCGCGTCAATACCGCAAGATATTGTGCAGCACGATCTGAGAACTCACAAGTTGTATGCGGATCAGGCCAAGAACTGGCGCAGCAGCGATGCCGTCTCGTCCGGCGCCTCGGCCTGCGGGCTGTGGCCGGCTCCGGCGACGATGTGAAGGCGGGCGCCCGCAAGACCGGCGCGATATGCCTCGGCATGGGCGCGCGGCACCATGCGGTCGTGCTCGCCCCAGATGAGCAGGGTTGGCCCCTTGAAGCGGTGCAGGCGCCGGCGCAGAAGCCGGTCGTAGAAATAAGGCGGGTGGAAGCCGATGCGCGAGGCGAACCGCATCATCTTGTAGCGCTGCAATTCGCGCGCCTTGTCGGAGCGGTCGTCGGGGAAGAGGCTGAGCGCCGCCGGGTGGTCGTCGCGCGCGAAGAGAAGGTGGCGGAAACCGGAATAATCGCTGCCGTTCCTTGGCTGCGCTTCCCAGAAGAGATCGCCCGTGGGGTGGTCCTTGACGAACAGGCCCGAGGCGCCGATGAGGGCGAGCTTGTTGACGCGCTCGGGCCAGCGCACCGCCAGCTCGGCCGCGATCCAGCCGCCGACGCACGCGCCCGCGACATCGACGCGCTCGAGCCCGAGCGCGTCCAGCGTCTCGATCATGCGGAAGGCGAGATCGTCGATCGTCTCGATGTCGTCGTCCTCGTCCGAGCCGGCGCAGCCGGGATGGGCGGGGGCGAGGACGCGGCGGGATTGCGCCAACGCCTCGTGGAACGGCAGCCACGGGGGTGCCGCGCCATGCACGTCGGCGAAGCCGTGCAGATATAGGAGCGGCGCGCCGCTTCCCGCCTCGGCCAGCTCGACCGCGTGACCGGCCACTTCGATGATGCGCTCGGCCATGGTCAGTCCGCGGCGCCCGCGACCGGCGCGGCTTCGAGCTCGGGATATTGGCGCGCGAAGAGCGCCGCCGAATCGCGCCGCAGCGAAGGCGCCACTTCGGTCGCGAAGAGGCGCATGCTTTTGCGCGCCAGATCGGCGCGCATGTTGCCGAAATGGAACTGGATCAGGAGATTGCCGACGCCGGCCTGCTCGATGAGCTGCCACAAGCGCTCGCGCACGGTCTTGGGGCTGCCGGCGATGATCGAGCCGCCGGCGTCGAGCTCTTCCCAGCTTTCGCTGTCGCCGAGCTGCGGTCCGCCGAGCGTCGCGTTCTTCAGGTAATTCTCATAAGAGCGCACCGAGGTCGACGGCACGCCCGCGCCCGACGTCAAAGGCCGGCCCTCGCGCCGCAAATGGCCCTTCAGGCAGAATTTGAGGAAGTACCACACGCCCTCCTTCGCCTCCTCGCGCGCCTGCTCGTCTGTGTCCGCGACATAGACCGAGAGCAGGATGCCCATGCGGAACGGATGATACGTGCCGCCATGCTTCTTGATGATGTCGGCGAAGCGCTGCGCCGCGATGCGCGTGCCGGCGCCGTGCGTGCGCGACGACAGGAAATAGTCGTAGCCGCGCTCGGCCACGCCCTCCATCGTCTCGAGCGAGAGCGCGCCCGGGATCCAGATGCGCGGATGCGGCAACTGCTTGGGCTTCGGCCAGATGTTGACGTAGCGCAGCGGATAATGCTCGCCCTCGTGGCGGAACGGCCCGTCCTCGGTCCAGGCGCGATGGATCAGATCGATCGCCTCCCAATAGCGCGCACGCGCCTGCGGCTGCGGGATGTTGTAGTTGAAGGCCTCGGGCCCGCCGCCCACGGCGAAGCCGGCGATGAGCCGCCCGCCGCTCATCGAATTGATCATCGCGTATTCCTCGGCGACGCGCAGCGGATTGAGATGGAGCGGCAGGAGATTGCCGAGGACGACGAGCTTCGCGCGCTTGGTGCGCTGCGTCAGCGCCGCGGCGATGAGATTGGGCGACGGCATGAGGCCGTAGATGTTCTGGTGATGCTCGTTCAAGACGAGCCCGTCGAAGCCCAGCTCCTCGGCATAGGCCAACTGGTCGATATATTCCTGGTAGAGTCCGTCGGTCTTGTCCCGGTCCCACAGGCTGTTCGGCACGGTGACCCAGCCGCTGTCGAAGCGCTCGTCGAAATCCGGCGGCAGATAGGGGTACGCCATGAAGTGCCAGCAATAAAGCTCGACCGGTCGCATGGAGGCCTCCTGTCGCCGCCAGTCTAGCGCAGAACCACGGAGACGACGATGATCACGCCCGCCTATGTCCGCACCATGGCCGCCTACAACGAAGAGATGAACCGGCGCCTCTACGCGGCCGCGTCACGCCTTTCCGACGAAGAGCGGCGGCGTGATCGCGGCGCGTTCTGGCATTCGATCCACGGCACGCTCAACCATCTGCTCTATGGCGACATCGCGTGGATGGCGCGTTTCGCCGGCTGGCCGCCGCCGTCCGTCAAGCTCAAGGAGAGCGACGGCTTGATCGCCGATTTCGCCACGCTCAGCGCCGCGCGGATCAAGACCGACTGCGACTTCTCCGCCTGGGCGGCGCAAGTGACCGATGCCTGGCTCGGCGAGACGCTGCACTGGCACAGCAATGCCGCGAACCGCGACCTCGCCACGCCGCGCTCGCTCCTCGTCACGCATCTCTTCAACCACCAGACCCATCACCGCGGTCAGGCGCACGCGCTCCTCACGGCGGCGGGGCAGGACACGGGCGACACCGACCTGTTCCTGCTGGTGCCGGAAATCCGCTGAGCGGCGGGCGCGCCGCACGTGCCCGGCGCCGCCGCCGCGGTCAGGCCGTCAGCTCGTACGTGAGAAGCGCGCCTACTCCCGCTTCTCCTCGCCCGTCTCTTCGGCCTCGTCGCCCTCCGCGCTTTCGGCGCCCGGCTTGTCGCCGGCGGCGGCACGATCGACCCGTTGGCGTCCCGCGCCCTGCTCGGGCTTCACTTCGATCCGGTGCAGCCCTTCGCCCTGCTTCGGCTTCGGGATCGTGATCGTGAGCACGCCATTTCTGAACGATGCCTCGGCGCCCTCCGGATCGACCGCGAACGGCAGGCGAAGCGTGCGCAGGAAGGTGCCGTAGCTGCGCTCGGTCAGGTGATAATCGCGGTCCTCGTCCTCCTCCTCGCGCTCCGCTTCCTTGCGCGCGCGGATCGTGAGCACGTCGCCGCCGAGCGTGACGTCGATGTCCTTCTCGTCGATGCCCGGCAGTTCGGCCGAAACGGAAATCTCGTCGTCCGTTTCGCTCGTCTCGATGCGCGGCGCGAGCACGCCTCCCTCCCAGATGCCGGCCTGCCGCATCATGGGCAAGCCGAAGCCGCTGAGGAAATCTTCGAACATCCGATCCATCTCGCGCCGGAAGGCGGTGAACGGATCGCCGGAGGTCCGCGCGGGCGCGCGGGTGCCTGAGGCCTTAGTCACAGGCTGCTGTGCCATGGGCAAACTCCTGTCGCTGTGGCTGGGACGCGGGGACGATTGGTCGACGCCCTGCGTCCGATGACAAACGGCCGCACGGCGAATGGGGCTCAATCACCGCGGCTTTTTTTGCACGCGCCGTCTTCGTGCCGGAACATCCGCCGAGGCGTCCGCCCGCGCCGCGGCGGAACTTTGCGCGCGCCGCCGCCATTTGCGGTTGGTGGGAAGCGCGGCAAAAAGCAGGATTGCGCGCGGCAACGCCGCGGCACGGCGCGCGCGCGTTGCCGGAGCTGCGCGTCGACACCTATGGCGCGCAGCTCAACGATGCCGAGGGCGGCCGGCTTGGCGACCGCGCCAGCAAGCGCGCCTTCGACCGCATCCTCGAGAACTGGCGCGCGCGGCTCCGGCAACTGGGAAAGCCGCCGCTTCAACCTGCCGGCGCTGGTGCGCGCCGCCATTCCCGAGATCCAGGGCCGCACGACGCTCGTGCTCATGCACAACGACGCGGTCGTGCAGGGCCTGAGCGAGCTGCCGCGCATGCGCGACGTGAAGCGGTGGGGCGCGCTCACGATCGGCACGGGCCTCGGCAACGCCCGCTTCACCAACCGGAGAAAGAAGGACTAGCGCCAGGGCGCGACGGTGATGTGGATCGAGCGCTCCTCCGTCTCGCCGCCGACCATGCGCAGCGCATGGTCGATCTCCGTCAGGCCGACGACGTGGCTCGACATGCGCTCCAAGGGCAAGCGCCCGGCCGCCATGACGCCCAAGGCGCGCTCGACCGCCTCGAAGCTGTGCCCGCGCGTGCCGCGCAGGATCACCTGCTTGTCGACGATCTGGCGCAGGTCGAAGCCCTCGATCGGGCCTTTGCGCGCGGCGATCACGAGGACGCCGCGCTTGCGCAAGAGCGCGATCGCGGCGTTGACGAGCTCGGGCCCGCCGCCGCTCGCGTCGATGACGAGATCGGCCATGCGCCCGCCGGTGAGGCGCTTCACTTCATCGAGCAGATTTTCCTTGTCCACCATGACGGTGTGATGGGCGCCCAACTCGCGTGCCACCGCAAGCCGCCGCTCGTCGCGCGCGAGCCCGGTGGCGATGATCTTGTCGGCGCCCACGACCGACGACGCGATGACGCAGCCGAGCCCCTGCTGTCCCGGCCCCTGCACCACCACGGTCTTGCCGGGGCCGGCGCCGCCGTCCATCCAGGCCCATTGGAAGCCGTTGCCGATCGGCAGCGCCATCGCCGCGATATTGGTCGGCACACCCGCCGGCACGCGATGCACGACCGTGCGCGGATGCATGTAGAGATACTGGCTGTAGCCGCCCCACAGCGCCGGCGCCACGGTCAACGGCGTCGAGCCATAGCGGATGCCGCCATGGACGCGCGCGTCGGTCTCGAGGCAGGAGCGGTACTCGCCGGTGCGGCAATATTCGCAATGGCCGCACGGCAGATATTCCTCGAGCGCGACGCGGTCGCCCTCGCTCACGCCCCAGCGCGCCCGCGCCACGTCGCCGAGCCGCTCGACGATGCCGATCATCTCGTGCCCGAGGATGCGCGGCCCCGGCCGCTCGTTCAGATACATGCCCCAGTCGCTGCCGCAGATCCCGGTCGCCTCGATGCGCAGCAAGCCGGCATCGGCGGGAATCTCCGGCAGCGGAAACTCGCGCACCTCGGTTTGCCGCGCCTTGATCGCGACCGCGGCCAGCGCACTCCCGGCGGAAGGGCTCATGGATCACCTCCGGGCGCAATCATAGCGCGGGCGGGGCGCCGTCCTCAGGTCTTCGTGCGTTTCCTCGGCGCGACGCCCGGGAGCGCCCGCGGCTTGGCCCGCGCCACCGCGGGTTGGTACGTGCCAGCCAGATAGCTGCTCGAAGCGCGCACGGTCGGCGATCTGGAAATGATGCCGGTCGAGGAATCGGATGACCCGCGCCCGCTCGAGCCCGCCCGAGGCGCGGCTCATCGCCTCGAGCGTGAGGCCGATGAATTGCGCCGCGTCGCCGCGCGACATCGGGAAATATGTGGCGCTGTCCGGCCCGCGCGGCGCGCCGATCTCCTCGAGCATGCGCAGCAACATGGCGAAGCGGCCGAGCGCGTCGTTGCGGGCGAGCATCCTGGCGTGGCGGCGGTTCTTGCGCAGATCGTCGGCGGCCTTGCACAAGAGCCGCGTGCCGAGCGCCGGGTTCTGCGCGAGCAAGGCTTGCAGCGCGTCGAGCGGGATGCGGAAGGCGACCGACGGGATGATCGCCTCGGCCGACTCGATATATTGGCCCTGCTCGGCGAGGCCGAACAGATCGCCCGCGAAATGGAAGCCCGAGACGCTGCTGCTGTTGTCCGGCAGGACGTCGTAGGTCTTCACCACGCCCTGTACGAGATTATAGACGCTGTCGGCCGCGCCCTTCGCGCGGTAGGCGATTTCCCCCTTCGTCCAATTCACGACCGTGCCGATGGCGGCAAGCGCCGTCGTTTCGGCCTGGTTGAGAAGTGACACGGGCCGGCCGCGCGACCGTTCGAGAAACGGCACGGCTGCAAGCCGCGGTTCAATCGTGATCTGCAACCGGCGCGACGGCATTCCGTTCGTCATCCTTTGCCGCGCATTGCCGGCTCGGCGCGCAACATCACGTCCCCGGCGGACACATGCGCCGGGGCGGCGAAGCCATGCCGCACGTATGACCTTTGCTCCGGAAGCACGCGACGAAAACTTTTTTACGATTTTCCAACATTACTTCTGTCAGATATTGACCGATCCGACACGAATTGTTGTCGCAGATGACCTCTGCGCAATACGCAAGGGGGCCCGAATTGAGCGCAAAACTTGATTCGAATCAAAGCATGGATGATTTCTTCCGATAAAATCTTCGGTTGAAAATTTTTCGTGCCGATGCAGCGCGCCTGTTCGGCGTCTGTTCGGTCAGCGCCGCATGCAGGAGTATGCAGGGCAGACGCATTCGTTGCCGCCTCGTTCGCAAATTCCGCGGCAGTTGTATGCGCTCCTTTCTCTAAGCGCGCAAAAAAGCGCGCGCGCAGAGGCGAGGCCGCGACGATTCTTCGCATGGTTCGGCGGCGCCGCTGCGCGCGCTGGCGGCCTTGGCCTTCGCCTCGACGGCCGCCCGGCCGTGCGTTAGGCTCGCGGCCATTGCCGGGCTGCAGCCGCGGCATGAAGGAGGAGCGATGCCGCGCGTGCGCGAGATCGAGGATGCGGGGGGCGATGCGACGCTGGCAGAGCTCTTCGAGCGCGATCTGAAGATTTTCGGCTACCTCCTCAACCCGACCAAGGTGATGGCGCATTGCCCGCCGATCCTCGCCGCGGCGAAGGCGTTCGGACAGGCGATCGACCGCTCGGGGCAGCTGCCGCCCGCGCTCATCTCGCTCGTCTATCTGCGCGTGGCGACGATCAACGGCTGTCCATTCTGAATCGACTCGAATTCCATCCGTGTGATGGAACGAAGCGGCGAGGCGAAGCTCAAGGAGGTGACGAGCTGGCGCCAAAGCACGCTCTTCAGCGAGGCGGAGCGCGTGGCGCTCGAATATGCCGAGCGCGTGACCATCACGACCGAGCATCCCGATGACGCCCTCTTCGAGCGGCTGAAGCGGCATTTCACCGAGGCGCAGCTCGTCGAGCTGACCGCGGCGATCGCGTTCGAGAATTTCCGCAGCAAGTTCAACCCCTCGCTCGGCATCGAGGCGCAGGGGTTCTGCCTCATCCCGCGCTAGTCCTCGGTTCCGACCGACGGCGGGAAGCGCAGGCCCAGCACGTCGCGCTCGGAATAGGCGATGTCGCCGAGGCGCGGGCGCTCGGGTCCGCGGAAATATTTTGGCGTCGCCTGCACATAGTGCCCGACGAGGCCGGGCACGCGTCCGTTCGCATCGAGCACGACGAGGGCGATGCCGTGCCGCGCCAGGAACCGCCCGAGCGGACCCGCGAAGCGCACGAAATCGTCGATGCTGGGCGAATAGACGAGATGGGCAAATCGGAGCGCGCGGAACCGCGTCATCCGTTCGAACACGAACGGATAGCGCCGGCCGCCCGAGCTGACGACGACGCTGAGGCAGCCGTAGCGAAGATGGGCCAAGAGTAAGGCGATCTCCTCGAGCGAGAGCCCGTCGCCCGGCAGGGTCCGGGGCGAGACCGGCTCGATGCGCGCCCTCTCCGAGAAAAGCGACAAGGCCGGCAGTGCGACGAAGCGGCCGTCGCAATAGCGCGTGTAGCCTTGCGCTTCGAGGATTTCGATCGTCGGCAGGGTCGGCGAGATGTTGAAATATGTCGCCTCCTTGTGCCGCAGCGCGTGTTTCACGAGGAGCGACGCATAGGCCCTGAAGGCCGGGAACACGTACCAGCTCGACACGTTGCAGCGCACCTTCATCCGGCCGTTCGCCGGAACGAGCGACGAGATGAGCAGCAGCATGCCGGCGGCGACGCCGTTCACTTCGAGGAGATAGCCGTATTTCGGATAGCCCGCGGGCGTCGGATGAGATGCGAGCCGCGCGAGCGCGCCCGCCCAGAATTCGCGGTCGCCGCCGAACCCGCCTTTTTGCAGGAGATTGATGACCGCATCCTCGTCGCCGTCGCGGATCTGGCGGCAGCGCACGCGGAGCGCCGAGCGCGCCATCAGCGTCCCCCTCGGCGCAACGCGGTGCGGAGCGACGGCGCGAGCGATGCGCCCGCGCGCCCGCCGAAATGCCGCGCCGCCGCCGCCAATCCTTTGAGCGTGCGCGGATTGAAGACGATGAGGCCGGCGCGCTCGCGCGATCGGCCGAGCCAGAGGCGCTTGAACGGCTCGCCGCCCGGCCCGAAATCGATTTCGCGCAGAGTCGCCGGCGGCGAGCGCATGGCGGAACATCTCGTATGTCAGCACGGTGCCGGGCGAGAGCTGCGCGAATTTCTGCGCGTAGTGGTGCCGCCAGATCGTGGCGCGGCCGCCGCCGACGAGCCAGATCTGCGCCGCCGCGAGCGCGCCGTCGATGTGCAGGAATCCCAGGCGCAAGGCGCGCGCGCGCCGCTGCCGCACGCAGCAGCGCCGGCGTGCAGGCGGGATAGAATTCCGGCTCCTTCCAGCTTTGCAGATCGACGAGCGCATAGTCGATGAGCGCCGCCTCGAATTCGGGCCCGCCGTCCACCACCTCGAAGCGCGCGCGGCCCCGGCGCGCCAGTCGCGCCACGGCGCGGTCGACGGCGCGAAGCAGGTCGGGCGGCCGCCGCGCCAGGTAGTCGTCGAAGCCGAGGCCCGCGACATCGTCGTAATAATTGTGGAAATTGAAGAATGCCTGGACCGGCATGCGCTGCGCACGGAACGCGGCGGCGAGAGCGGCGAATTCCGGCGCGGCGCGGTCGAGACAATCAAAGCGCAGCACATGGAACGGCGGCGATGCGCGCGCGATCGCGGCGGCGATGGCGTCGAGCCCCGCGCGCCCGTCTTCGGCGTCGAGAAGCGGCGCGTAGAGCGCGGCATTGGCGCTGCGCGAGGGGCCGAGCAGCATATGCGTTCCGAGCTTCCCCGCCGCCTCGCGCTCGCGCACGACGAGCGCCGCGAGCGGACGGCCGCCGCGCGTGGCGGCATAGATGCGCGGCTTGTCGCTGTCGGGCCCCGCGGTGGCGAGCATGGTCGCGTACCACGGGATGCTGTGGAAGAAATCCTTGGCGCCCGCCGCATCGAAGAAAGCCGCAACCGGTTCCGGCAGCGACGTCGAAGCTCGCATAGATTTCGACGTCGATGGCGGCGGCGCTCGCCGCGGTGGGGCGCGACACCGCCCCCTCCAATTCTGCCGCCCGGACCATCCCCGTTCCGCTTGGTTCCCGCAAAAGACGTGTATAGTTATATCAGAACCCCCAACGGCGCGCCGGATCCCGAGTGAGCGACAATCCCGACGAGAGACGCGCCGCACGAGCGTCGTGGCTGCGCGCGCTCGAGATGACGCACGGGATCGGGCGCGATCCTTTCCTCACCTTCCCGCTCGTCATCGAAGACCTCGCCGCGAAATTCGGCTGACGCGCCGGCGCTGCTCTCGGACGAGAAGACCTGGTCCTTCCGCGAGCTTGCCCAGCATGCGGGCCGCATGGCGCGCTGGACGCTCGCCGAGGGCATCGGCGCTGGCGACGGGGTCGCGCTCTTCATGCCGAACTGCCCGGACTATCTCGCCATCTGGCTCGGCATCACGCGCGTCGGCGGCGTCGTGGCGCTGGTCAATGCGAACCTCGCGGGCGATGCGCTCGCGCGCGCGATCGCGCTGGTGGCGCCGAAGCACGTCATCGCCGGCGCTGCAATCGCGGACGCACTCGCCGCAATCGCGCCGCTTCTTCCCGCCGGCGTGACGTGCTGGAGCTACGGGCCGGGCGAGGCGCAAAAATTTCCGCGCCTCGACGAAGCCCTCGCGCGCTTTCCGGGTGATCGTCTGCCGCGCGGCGAGCGCGCGCCGAAAATCGATGATCCAGCGCTCCATATCTATACGTCCGGCACGACCGGCCTTGCGAAGGCCGCCAATGTCAGCCACGAGCGCATCATGCAATGGAGCCACTGGTTCGCCGGCATGATGGACGCGGGACCGGGCGACCGCATGTACGATTGCCTGCCGATGTATCACGGCATCGGCGGCATCGTCGCGGTGGGCGCGGCGCTTGTGGGCGGCGGGTCGGTCGCGATCCGGCCCGGTTTCTCGGCGCGCCGCTTCTGGGACGATGTCGTGCGCTTCGACTGCACGCTCTTCCAATATATCGGCGAGCTGTGCCGCTATCTCGCCGCGAGCCCGCCCGATCCGAAGGAGCGCGCCCACCGCATCAGGCTGTGCTGCGGCAGCGGCCTGAGCGAGGATGTGTGGCAAAAATTCCAGGAGCGCTTCGCCATCCCGCGCATCCTCGAATTCTACGCCGCGACCGAAGGCGTCGTGTCGCTTTACAATTGCGAGGGCCGGCGCGGGGCGATCGGCCGCGTGCCGCCGTTCCTGGCGCATCGCGTGGGGCCCGCGCTCGTCAAGCTCGACGATGCGACCGGCGAGCCGCTGCGCGACGCGGCAGGGCGCTGCATCCGCTGCGCGGCCGACGAGGTCGGCGAGGCCGTGGGCCGCATCGGCACGCACGGCGGCCGCTTCGAGGGCTACAGCGAGCGCGCGGAGTCCGAGCGGAAGATCCTGCGCGATGCGTTCGCAGCGGGCGATCGCTGGTTCCGCACCGGCGATCTGATGCGGCGCGACAATGCGGGCTTTTTCCATTTCGTCGATCGCATCGGCGACACGTTCCGCTGGAAGGGCGAGAATGTTTCGACCACCGAGGTCGCGGCCGCGATCGCGGCCTGCCCCGGCATCATCGATGCGGCGGTCTATGGCGTCGTCGTGCCAGGGGCCGACGGCCGCGCCGGCATGGCGGCGATCGTCGCGGGCCCGGGCTTCGATCTCGCCGCTGCTGTGGCGGCACGTAGCCGAGCGCCTGCCCGATTATGCGCGGCCCCGGTTCCTGCGCCTGCGTCCCGCGCTCGATGTGACGGCGACGCTCAGGCCGGTGAAGCAGCGCTTGGCGGAGGACGGGCTTCGACCCGGCCGGGATTTCCGACCCGCTCTATGTCAGCGACGGCAGCGCGTTCGTGTGCCCTCGACGCCGATCTCCATCGCCGCATCGTCGCGGGAGAGATGCGGCTCTAGGCGGTGCTGCCGGCGTCGACCGGCAGCACGATGCCGGTGATGCTCTTGGCCTTGGCGCTCAACAGGAACTCGACCGCATCGGCCACGTCATCCGCATCGGCAAGGCGGCGCAGCGCGCTGCGCCGCACGATCCGCTCGCGATCCTCGGGCGAAAGGCTTTCCGTCATGTCGGTGTCGATGAAGCCGGGCGCCACGGCGTTGACGGTGATGCCGGCCGCGCCCACTTCGCGCGCGAGCGCGCGCGTCATGCCGACGAGCGAGGCCTTGGTCGCGCTGTAGGCGGCAAGGCCGCTGAAGCCGGTCGAGGCGGTGATCGACGCGATGTTGACGATGCGCCCGCCGCCCGCCGCCAGCATCGCGCGCACGACATGCCGCGTGAGGATGAGCGGCGACAGCGTGTTGAGCCGCACGACGCGCTCGATCTCCGCCTCGCGCATCGTCGCCAGAAGACCGCTCGGGCCGATGGCGGCGTTGTTGACGAGGCCGTAGATCGGCCCGAACTCCTTGCGGATGCCCTTCACGAGACCGGCGATGCCGGCGATGTCGGCGAGATCGAAGGCGCGGAAGTGAAGATTGCCGCCTGCCGCCGCCGCCTTGAGCGGCGCGCTCTCGTTTCGCGCGATGGCGATGACGCGATAGCCCGCGGCCACGAGTTTCTGCGCGATCGCGAATCCTAAGCCGCGGCTGCCGCCGGTGACGATGACGCTATCCATGGCCGCGATCGATCTTGCCCGAAGACGCGACGCCGATCGATGCAACGAAGCGGATCGAGGCCGGAACCTTCTGCGCCGGCAGCGCACGCCGGCAAATGGCCAGAATTTCGTCTTTCAAGCGCATCGTCGCCGGAGCCCGATTTCGCCACCACTTCGGCGACGACGACGGCGCCGGTGAACGGGTTCCGCCGCGCCTTGGCGCGCGCCATCTCGACCGAAGGATGGGAGTTGATGACCGCCTCGACTTCCTCGGGATGCACTTTCTGGCCGCCGACATTGATGATGCCGTCGCGCCGCCCGGCGAAATGATACCGCTCGCCCGCAAGCTCGACCATGTCGCCGGTATCGACGAAGCCGTCGGGCCCGGCAAGCGCGCCATCGCCGAGATAGCGCCGGGCGGTCCGCGGCGAGCGGATGCGCAGCGAGCCGTCGATGATCTTGAGCTCGACCCCGCCCTGCGCGCCGAGAACGCTCGCGGGAAAGCCCGCGCGCCGGTCATTGACCTCGAACGCCAGTCCCGCCTCGGTCGAGGCGAAGGCGTGAGCGAGCGCTCGCCTGCGGATAGAGCGCGCCGAGCCGGTCGAGGATGGGCTGGTCGGCGATCTCGCCCGAAAGCCGCACATAGCGCGGCGCGAATTTCGGCGCCGCCGGGCTCATCAGCGCGCGGCGCCAGTGCGACGGCGTGCCGGAAATGTGCGTCACCGCATGTTGGGCCGGCGCGCGCGAGAAAATCCGCCGTGGACTCTTCGGCGCTCGACAGCACCATCGAGCCGCCGCCGATCATTGCGCGCAGGAAAATCTGCAAGCCGCCATAGCGCCTGATGTCGTAGAACGTGCTCCACACCACCGGGTTTCCGCCGCGCGCGGGCCCCGCGAGCGTTGCGAGATCGTGCACCACGAGCTTCGGCACGCCGGTCGTGCCGGAGGTGAGCAGGATCCACTCGGTGGTATCGCTCGCGCGCCGCTCGATCGTTGCGGGTGCAAGTGTCGGGCCGCACGGGACGACCTCGATGCCCAGCGCGGCGTTGCCGGCATGGTCGGAGACGACGCACATCGGCCTCCGCCGTCGCGGCGATCGCGGCGAGATGCGCGGGCGGCACGTCGGGCGGACACAGCACCATGCGCCGCGCGACGCCGTCGAGCTCGATGATGGCGAGCGCCGCCGCAAGCTGATCCTTCGTCGCAAGGAGCACCGAGCGCCCGCGCAGCGATTCGATTGCGCCGCTGAGGCACGAGCCGGCGTGAAGATCGGCGAGCCGCACGGTCCCCGATGCGCCGCCGAGGAAGCGGCCGCCGAAATCGCCGGCCTCGAGCGCGCTCCAGAGCGAGCCTTGCTCACCCGCCGGCGTCGTCATAGCACTTGATGAAGTCTCCGAACGTGATCGGCAGCTCGACCTCCTCGGCCGCGCCGAACGGGTCGAGACCGAGCTCGTCCTCGAGGCGCGCGACGATGGTGGCGAAGCACAGCGAATCGAGGCCCGAATCGAGCAGCACGAGTTCGTCCTTGAGCGGCGCGAGCTTCTTCTTCTGCTCTTTGGCGACCTGCTCAAACGCGGCGACGATGGTGGGCCGAACCGGCACCGCTCACGCCTCCTTGGCGAAGGATGGATCGAGCTGCTGCATCATGCGCATGTGCATTTTCCATTCGAGCTCGCCCGCCGGCTTGCCGCCCTGGCGCGCCGCCAACTGGCTGTAGGTGTGCTCGCAGATCTCGCGCGGCACGCGGCGCGCGGGCACGCCGGTCGAAAGAATCCGCACCTGCGTCTCGCACGCGCGCAACAGCTTGTCCATGTAAGTGAAGGCTTCGCCGATCGTGCGCCCGACGGTCAGGAGCCCGTGATTCTCCATGATCATCGTGTACTTGTCGCCGAGGTCGGCGATGATGCGCGGCGCCTCGTCCGCTTCCTGGGCAAGTCCCTCGAACCCGTGGTAGCTCACCGTGCCATAGAGCGCGCAGCTTTCCTGGTCGTAGAACTGCAAGCCGCCTTCGAGCGTCGAGACGATCACGCCCTGCATCGGGTGGACGTGGATCGTGCAGCCGATCTCGGGCTTCTCGCGCAGGATCGCGCTGTGGAAATTGAGCCCGGCCGGGCCGGGGCGCAGATTCGGTGTTGCTCAAGATCTTGCCGTCGCGGTCGAGCTTCAAGAGGTTCGCGGCGGTGATCTCGTGCCAGCCGATGCCGCGCGGGTTCATCAGGAAATTCCCGCTGCCGTCCGGCAGGCGCGCCGTCATGTGATTGTTGATGCCGCGGTTCCAGCCGTAGTGGTAGGCCGCGCGAAAGGCCGCGGCGAGCTCGACCCGCGTCGTCCATTCCGAAGCGCCGTTCACATCTTGCATCGCCGTCATGGGACTTTCCTCGCGCTCAAATCCGCACTTGAGTGGCATTTATATCATAGAGCGACTAGGTTTGGATGGTGCCGTTGACGGGGCGGGAAATTGGCCGTTGAGCGGTTGACCGTTGCGGGGATCGAGCTCGAGGTGCTGCGCGCGGGGCAGGGCCCGAAACTCCTGCTGCTGCACGGGTTCGACACGATTGCGCCCGACGCGCCCTTTCTCGGATATCTCGCGCGGCAGTACGAGGTCTTGGCGCCGTCCTGCCCCGGCTTCGGCGGCTCGCCGCGGCCCGACGAGGTGAGCCACGTCTATGACCTCGTGCATCTCTATCTCGAGCTGCTGGATCGTGCTCGGCGGCACGGCGAGCGTCATCGGATTCTCGTTCGGCGGCTGGCTTGCCGCCGAGATCGCCGCCGCGTCGTGCCACAAGATCGAGAAGCTCGTGCTGGTCGACGCGCTCGGCCTCAAGATCAGCGGGCGCGAAACGCCCGACATCCTCGACATCTTCAACACGCACCCGCGCGAGGTGACGAAGCGGCGCTGGCACGATCCGGCGCGCCATGCGCCCGACTTCAACGCCATGGCGGACGAGGCGCTCGTGCGCCTCGCGCGCAATCGCGAGGCGCTCTGCCTTTATGGCTGGCATCCTTACATGTACAACCCGCGCCTTGGCCGCTGGCTCGCGCGCATTTCCGTGCCGACGCTGGTGCTGTGGGGCGAAGCAGACGGCATCGTCGCGCCGTCCTATGGCAAGGCGTTACAGCGCGCTCATTCCCGGCGCGCGCTTTGCCAGCGATCGCTGAGGCCGGGCACCATCCCGAGATCGAGCAGCCGCGTGCCTTCACGCAAGCGGTGCTGGATTTTCTCGAGCGCTGAGGCATCCGGAGAAAGATCATGGACGCCTGGTGGCAATGCGAAATTCCCTATCCCTTCGTGCCGCAGGAGGTGCTCGACGCCGCCGATTCGGTGCGCGCGAGCCTGCCGAACCAGTATTGCGATCCGACGATCGCGGCCGATCTCTTCGCGGAGGTGATCGACGAGTTCCTCTTGTGCGACGAGCTCGGCATGAACGTGCTCGCGATCGAGCATCATGCCGGCATCAATTCGCTCATGAGCTCCAACCCGATGCTGGTCGGCATCCTGGCGCGCCAGACGCGCAAGGCGCGCATCCTGAGCCTCGGCACGCTCGTCTCGCTGCGCCACGATCCGGTGCGCGCGGCCGAGGAATATGCGACCGCCGACGTCATCTCGCGCGGCCGGCTCGAGATCGGCTTCGTCAAGTCGGGCGGCAGCGAGATGGCGTCGGCCAACGCCAACCCGGTCGGCAACGTCGAGCGCTATTGGGAGGCGATCGACCTCATCACCAAGGCGCTGTCATCGCATGACGGTCCGTTCAGCTGGGAAGGGAAGCATTTCACGCATCGCCACGTGAACATCTGGCCGCGGCCGTGGCAGAAGCCGCATCCGCGCATGTGGTGCGCGACGGGCGATCCCGAAACCGCGTCCGAGGTCGGACGGCGCGGGCTCGTGCACGTGCTCGTGCTGCGCGGCCCCGAGGGCACCAAGCGCGCGTATGCGGCCTATCGCACGGCGCGCGCGGAGGCGGGCTTGCCCAAAGTCACGACCGACAATTTCGCCTATGCCGCGCTCGTCTATGTCGGCGACACCGACGAGGAAGGCGTGCGCGTCGGCAGCAAGCTCTTGTGGTTCCTCAACACGAGCCTCAAATCCGCGCCGCAATTCTCGAAGTTCCTGCCGGGCACGATACCGCCGCGTTTCGCGCCGCAGGTCTATCGCACCGCGCCGCGCAACGACGCGCCGGCGCCGCCGCCGCCCTCGCTCGAGAATGCCGAGAAGGGCGTGGCACCCGCCGGCGTCAACGCGCAACGGCTCATCACCATCGACACGGCGCAGGCGATGGCGCAGGGGATTCTGTTCGCCGGCAACCCCGACAGCGTCTATCGCCAGATCATGGAATTCCACGACCGCGTCGGCGGCTTTGGGCACCTGTCGCTGATTGGCCGCAGCGGCTTCATGACGCACGCGGAGTCGGAAATGGGCATCCGCCTGTTCGCCACCGAGGTACTGCCGCGCCTCAAGGATGTGAAGCCGTTCACGCCCGATTGAGCGGGCTCATTCGGCCGGCGCCGAGGTGGCGGGAGGCCAGCCGGGCCTGTTGCCGATCCCGCGAAAGCGGAGCATCTTGCCGGACGTGCTTCCGCCCGTTCTTCTCGACAGGCCGGCCCGCTTCTCCATCACGACGCGGCGCAAGCTCGTGTCGATCACGCTTTCGATCGTGATCTTCGCGGCGCTCGCCGGGCTTGCGACGCTCGCGCTCCGCCGGCCGCCCGAATATGCCGTCAGCAACGCCATCCTGACCGGGATCGGCGTGGGATTGTTCGAGGAATTCTATGTCCAGAGCCTGCGCGGCCGATGGCTGCGCCACATGCATCCGCTGCGCTCGGTTCTCATCTACACCGCGGTCGTCGTCGCGATCTATCTCATCGCGCTCCACGTCACGCACCTGATCCTCGGCCACTGGAACGATCTGCCGCAGATCTACCGCCGCCTGCCGCTGGCGATTCCCATGTTCGTCGCATTCGCCGTCGTCGGCATCGCCGTCATGCGTGTCGTGCATTTCATCGGCGCGGAGAATTTGTTTCACCTCACGGTCGGGACATATCACCGCCCGGCCATGAAGGCGATGGTGCTGATGTTCGTCGACATGAACGGCTCGACCGCGATCGCGCAGAGCCTCGGCGCGCTCAGGATGAGCGCGCTCGTCGGCAAGTTCCTGTTCGATATCGCGAAGCCCATTTCCGACTATGGCGGCGAGATCTATCTCTACAAGGGCGACGGATTGATCGCGCTGTGGGAGTGGGACGAGGCGGTGCGGAGGAACACGGTGCTGCGCGCGATCGAGGCCATGTTCGCCGCCGTGCGGCGCGAGCACGCGGCCTATCTCGCCGAATGGGGTGTCGTGCCGACCTTTCGCGTCGGCGTGCATGGCGGCGACGTCGTCGTCAGCGTGCAGGGCGATACCAAGCGGTCGATCGGCATCTATGGCGACACGATCAACATCGCCGCGCGCATGGAGGAGGCGGCGAAGGCGCATGGCGTCCCGTGCGTTGTCTCGGGCGATGTGGCGAAGGCGCTCGCGACCGCAGGGGGCCGCATGCGCGCGCTCGGCAAGGAAGAGATCCGCGGGCTCAGCGAACCGATCGACATCTGCGAATACCGGCCCGACGCCGCTTGAGGCGCGGCTTCGCGACGGAAGATCGCCGCGTGCCCGCATCGCTGCCTCCCGTGTCCGTCTCTGTTATATAGAAGTTCGCGGGCGCCAGGGCAGCGGCGGGAGGCGTACATGGGAGAGTGGCAGGGGCAGGCCGGCAGCATCGCGATCGTAGGCGGCGGGCTTGCCGGGCTCGCCACGGCGCACGCGCTCGCCGCTTTCGGCTTCGAGACGGAGATTTTCGAGGCGGCGCCCGCGCTCGGCGAGATCGGCGCCGGCATCAACACCAGCCCGCAAGCGGTGAAGGCGCTGCGCGCGATCGGGCTCGGCGACAGGATCGCCGCCGTCGGCAACACCTCGCCCGGCGTCTACACGCGCAACATGCAGACGGGCGAGTTCCTCGAATTCAACGACCGCTGGGCCGCCGCGGCGCGCCTTGGCGCGCCTTACTACACGTTCCATCGCGCCGATCTTTTGGACGCGCTGGCGAGCGGGCTCGATCCCGCGCGCATTCATCTCAACCATCGCCTCACCGCGCTCGAAGAGCGGCCGGCGGCATCGCGCTGCGCTTTGCCAACGGCGTCTCGCACGAGGCGGATGTCCTGATCGCCGCCGACGGCGTCAATTCGGTGGTGCGCCGCGCGCTCTATGGCGACGACAATCCGACATATACCGGCCAGATGGTGTGGCGCTCGCTGTTGAAGGGGAGCGACGTTCCGATCGAGATCATGGAGCCCACGGGCCATATCCAGTGGCTCGGGCCCGGCTGTCATCTCCTCGCCTACTATCTGCGCGGCACCGAAGTCGTCAACATCGTGACGCAGGAAGATACCGACAAATGGGTCGCGGAAGGCTGGTCCACGCCCGGCGATCCCGACGAGATGCGGCTCTCCTTTCCCAATCCCGAGCCGCGCCTCGAGAAGCTTTTGAGCATCGTCACGCAATGCTCGAAATGGGGCCTGTTCACGCGGCCGCTCACCGAGAATTGGGGGCAGGGGCGCATCCAGCTCATCGGCGACGCGGCGCATGCGATGCTGCCCAATGCCGGGCAGGGCGCGTGCATGGCATTCGAGGACGCCTATGCGCTGGCGCGCTGGCTCGATGCCGAGCGCGGCGATCCGGCGGCGGCGTTCGCCAATTTCCGCCGCATCCGCATCCCGCGCGTCCACGCCGTGCAGCGCCTCTCTTTCGCTTATGCCAAGTTCAAGCACATGAGCGACCGCACCGCGCAGAAGACGGTCATCGCCAAGGCGAAAGAAGGCAGAGGCGTCAGCTCGGATTGGGTCTGGGCTTACGATCCGATCGACGACTGGAACAAGCCGGCGACCGTCCCGGCCATCGAATAGAAGCTGTCATTGCAAGCAAAGCGAAGCAATCTTCGGCCGGAGATTGCTTCGTCGCTCGCGCTCCTCGCAATGACAGTTAAGCGCGGCGCACATAGCCGTAGCGCAGATTGCTGCGCGCGGGCCCGAGCTCCTCGTAGCGCTGCTTGATCATCGCATAGCGATCCTGCGCTCGCGCGCTCGGCGTGGCGGTTGTAGCCGTAGAGCCGCGCCGAATTGTCGCCGAAGATCGCGCTCTTGACCGGGCCGTCCGCCGGCCCGAGCGGCGCAAAGCCGTATTTCTCCTGCATGTCCTCGGGGATCTCGAGGCGCCGCAAGCCTTCGATCTGCCATTGCGGCGAGCCGGTCCAGAGCGCGTCCGTGCCCCACACGACGTGATCGGCGCCCAATCCCTTCACCAACGTGCCGAAGATCGCCGCGGCAAGGCGCGGCTCGGCGACGAGCGTGTAGGCGACCACCTGGCCGAGATCGCCATAGACGTTGGTGACGCCGTATTTCTGCGGGATCTCGGCGAGGTCGCTCACCCACGAGATGCGGCCCGTGTCGTTCCACTCGGCCATGCCCTCCTCGGGCGTGCCGCCGCCGACCCAGCGATAGCCCGAGTGGTAGACGATGAAATTGAGCTGCGGCCAATCCTTGGCCGCCGTGCCGACATCGCTCACATCGGCATAGGGCCGCAGATGCGGGAACTGCTTTTCCATCGCGGGCGCAAACAGGCCCTTGTGGATGCACACGTTGCGGATGCCGGACTTGGCGAATTTCTCATACGCCGGATAGATCAGCTTCTCGTCGTCGAGCCGGTAGGGGAAGTGGCTCGTCTCCTTGTGCGTGTTGTCGCCGACCGTGTAGCCCTTCCAGGAATCGGGCTTGTAGAGCTCGATGCCCTGGTCGATCGCCTCGAGCCAGCCGGGCTGGCCGGGCGTGATCGTGAAATGCGCGAACATGCGCTTCGAGCCTGCGTCGGCATTGACCTTGGCGCGCGTCTTGAACACCTGATCCTGCGGCAGGAACCAGTCCTGCGGCGTCTCCGACGGCGAGTTCGTCAGCAGCACGATCTTGGTGTCGCTGTCGAGGAAGAGCTCCTTGAAGTAGTTGGCGAACTTCAGATCGTCGAGGCTTTGGTCTGCCTCCTTGCCGACGAGCTCGGGATTCCAGCCCATCTTGCCGACCGCCGCGCGCCCGCGCAGGAACTGGTCGAGCCGCGTGTCGTCGCGCAGGAAATGCGTGTGCATGTCCATGATGAACTGGTCTTTCAAGGCGCCTGCGCGCGCGTCCGCCAGCTCCGGCGTCGCCGCTTCCGCCTCGCTCGCCTCGAAGATCGGCCCGAACACCTTGTTCATCGCGACGAACGAGGTCGCCATGCCCGCCGCGGTCTCGAAGAAGCGCCGGCGCGACAGGCCGAGCTTCTTCGCGGTCGCCGCGCCCATCTCCTTGACGCGCGCCTCGACCTCTTTCTGGCGCGCGCTCTGCGGCGGCGGAAAATATTCCTCGCTCGACACGTTCTGCGTCGGCACGGGGGCGGCAAAGGTCGATGTCTCGGCCGGCAGCAGTTGCGCCAGTTCCGCATCGCTCAGGAATTTCATGGCGTTCCTCCTCAGGCCAAATTGAAGACGCTGAGCGAGTTGTCGCGCACGAGCTTGCGCTTCTCCGCCGCGTCGACGCCCGCGGTCGCCTTGGCCACGAATTCCTGCGATTTCGGCCAGGTCGAGGCGAAATGCGGGTAATCCGACGCCCACATCAGATTGCCGACGCCGATATCGTGGCGCATCGGCACCGCCTCGGGCTCGTCGATGAAGCCGACGAAAACCTGGCGCCGGAAATATTCGCTCGGCTTCGAGGTTGAGCTTGGTCGGCCAGCTATTGACCTGAAGGCCGCGCGTGCCGGATTTCATCGCCTTGTCGAGCCGCGCGAGGAAGGACGGAAAGAACTCGATGCCGTTCTCGGCGCTGACGAATTTGAGGCGCGGGAAGCGCTCGAGCACGCCCGAGCAGATGAGATGCGCAAGCGTGCGCTCGGCCTCGTGCTGGCGCACGACGGAAAAGAGCGCACATCGCCGGGTCCCAATAGGCGATGGCGAGGCGGCTCTCCTCGGCGCCGGTGATGGCGTGCAGCACGATCGGCAGGCGATGCGTCTCGGCCGCGGCCCAGATCGGATCGTACAGCGGCAGGCTGTAGGGCCGGTCCGGCGGCGGGGAGAGCGCGATCATGATGCCCTTGTGCCCGAGCATCGCCGCGCGCTCGATCTCCTTCACCGCCTCGGCGGGGTCCTCGATCGAAATCAGCGCCAAGCCGACGAGGCGCTTGCCGGTCGTGGCTGATATAGTCGCCGAGCCAGTCGTTATAGGCGCGGAACACCGCGCGCTGCAGGTCCGCGTCCTTGAGCCAGAACATGCGGAAGCCCAAGGTCGGGTGCAGCACCTCGCCGTCGACGCCGTCCAGAGTCCTGGTCCTTGAGGCGCGCCGCCGGATCCCAGCCGCCGGGCAACGCATCCTCGTAGCGGCTCGCGCGCACCTGGAACTGGCTCTTGTCGGCGCCGGTGCCGCTGGCCGCGGCCGAGGCCAGCCCGATCGAGACGGGATGCGGCGGAAAGCCTTCGTAGATCATGTAGTCGTGGCGCTGACCGTCCTTCTCGCGCGTCTCGACATAGGGCGCGCGGTAGGAAAATTTGCGGTCGATCCGCTTCACCCACAAATCCGGCGGTTCGCTGACATGGGAATCGCCCGAGAAGAGTTTGTAGTCGCTCATGGGAACCACCCTCGCTTCTTCCGGCGGCACAATCATGTCCCAGCGCTGTCAAAACGCAACCCCGTTGTCGGCGCCGATCCATGCTAGTGTCGCGGCAAAGAAAAGGGGCATGGGGAGGGCGGTCATGGCGCTCACGCTCTATCACAACGACATGTCGGTGTGCGCGCAGAAGGTGCGCTTCGCGCTCGCGGAAAAGGGCCTCGCCTACGAGGCCATCATTTCAATCTGCGCGCCGGCGACCAGAAAGATCCGGAATATCTCAAGCTCAATCCCAACGGCTATGTGCCGACGCTCGTCCATGACGGTTTCGTGCTCTGTGAATCGACGGTCATCTGCGAATATCTCGACGACGCGTTTCCGGCGCCCGCGCTGAAGCCCGCCGACGCGCAGGGGCGCGCGCGCATGCGCGGCTTCGTCAAATTCATCGACGCCGCGATCTTTCCAGCGACCGGCATCGTCTCGATGTCGATCGCCTTCCACCATCAGTATGCGCCTGACGTCTTCGCCAAGATGGAGGCAGCACGGCCGGGATGGCTCGCCAATTTCCGCAATCTGCAGAAGGGCGCCGAGAACCCGGCCTTCGCCAATGCCATCCGCCGGCTCGACAAGATGCTCGCCGACATGGAGACGGCGCTCGAAGCGCATGGCAAGGCGTGGCTCGTCGGCGACATGTTCACGCTGGCCGATATCGGCAACGCGCCCTATGTGACGCGGCTCGATCATCTCAAGTTCCTCGCGCACATGCTCGCGCGGCGCCCGCGCACGGCGGCATGGTACGAGCGCATCCAGGCGCGGGCCGGTTATCGCGAGGGACTCGGCCAATGGTTCAATGCGAAATACCTGCCGCTCATGGCGGAGAAGGGCACGGAATCCTGGCCGCGCGTCAAAGAGCTTATCGCGGCTTGAGACATCTGGAGGGAGGCATCACATGAAACGCGCAGCGTTGGCTTGGCTCGCGGCCGCGTCGATTGCGTGGCTCGGGACACCGGCCTCGGCCGACGAGCTCGTGCTCAAATTCGCGACGCTCGATGTGCCGCAGGCGCATCTCAACGTCCGCATCCACCATCCCTGGGTGCAGAAGATCAACAAGGAGGCGAACGGCCTCTTCCGCATCGAGGTGTTCGACGGCGAGGCGCTGGCGAACCAGGGCAACATCTACAACCAGGTGGCCAGCAACGTGGTGCAGATCGGCTGGGGATTGCCGGCGCTTTCCGGCAAGTTCCCGCTGCTCCAGGTGACGGCGCTGCCCTATCAATCGACGGCCGATTCCGAGGTTGCTTCGACGGCGCTGTGGCGGCTCTACAAAGCGGACTGGTCGACCAGGAATTCGACCAGATCGTGCCGTTGAAGCTCATCGTCTTTCCGCAATCGGGCTTGCAGTTCCGCAAGGCGCCGCCGCCGCTCGATACCCTCGACGGCTTGAAGATGATCGCCGGCACGAAGATCGCTTCGCAGATCATCGAGAAGCTCGGCGGCGCGCCGCTGTCGTTCCGCATCGACCAGTATTACGAGACGCTGCAGCGCGGCACCGCCGACGGCGCGCTGATCGGGTGGACGGCGTTCGATCCCTTCAAGCTCGCCGAGGTCACGCATTATCACGTCGATGCGCCCTTGGGCGGCGACACCGGCTATGTGTTCATGGCGAAGAAGGAATGGGATTCGCTGCCCGACGGCGTGAAGAAGATTCTGGCGGAGAATTCTGGCGAGGCCGAAAGTCGCGCCTTCGGCCGCTTCTGGGACCAGGTGGTGAAGGAGGGCGAGGCCAACACCTTGAAGCTGCCCGGCCACACGCTCGTCCATCTCACGCCGGAACAGCAGAAGAAGTGGCACGACCGGATCGCACCGATCGCCGACGAGTGGGCGAAGTCGATGCCGAACGGCGACAAGGTCATGGCCGCCTACAAGGAGCTGCTCGCCAAGGTCAAAGCCGGGAGCTGAGGCTCCTGGCTACTGCGCCATGGTCGAGACGAGCCACAGCGCGATACCGGGGAACGCCACCAGCAGCGCGAGCTTGACGAGATCGGCCACGACGAAGGGCGCCACACCCTTGTAGACGGTCCAGATCGACACGTCCGGCTGGATGCTTTTGAGCACGAACACGTTGAGCCCCAGCGGCGGATGGATGAGGCCGGTCTCGACGACGCAGATGTTGATGATGCCCCACCACAATACGTCGTAGCCGAGACTCTGCACGAGCGGCGTCACGATCGGCACGGTGATGACCATGACGGCGAACGATTCCATCACCGCGCCCAAGAGCAGATACGTCACGAGGATCGCCGCCATGATCTCGGTCGGCGTCCAGTCGAGCTGACCCATGAATTCGGTCGCATCCTCGGTGAGCCGGCTCACGCCGACGACGAAGGAGAAAATCTGCGCGCCGAAGATGAGGCCGTAGATGAGCGCCGTCGTCGCCGTCGTGGCCGCCATCACGTGCCAGAAATTCTTGCCCTTGAGCTTGCCGCGCCAGAGCGCGCACAGGAACGATTCGAAGGCGCCCACCGCGGCCGCCTCGGTGACCGTGAAGAAGCCGAAATAGACGCCGCCCAATACGCTGCCGAACAGCAATGAAGCGGGCCCGCAGCGCTTGAGCGCGGCCCACAGTTGGCCGGCTTCGTCCGTCGCGCGCACCGGCGCCGATTGCGGCGATACGCGCACATAGATCGCGATGGTGACGAGATAGAGCGCGAAGCCCAGGAGGCCCGGGCCGATCGCCGCGACGAAGAGCTGGCCGATCGAGGCTTGCGACAAAAGCGCGAAGAGAATGATGACGCCCGAGGCCGGCGGCAGGAGCGCGCCGAGGCTGCCGCCGGCGGCGCACACGCCGGTCGAGAATGCCGGCGAATATCCCCGCGCCTGCATCTCGGGCAGCGCCACCTTGCCGACCGTCACCGTGGTCGAGACCGAATGGCCGGTGAGCGCGCCGAAGCCGGCGCAGCCGGCGATCGTGGCAAGGCCGAGCCCGCCGCGGTGCTTCCCCAACAGCACATGGGCGAGGCGGTAGATGTCCTCGGCGACGTCGGCGACCTGCGCGAAGCTTCCCATCATGAGGAAGAGCGGCAAGGTCGCCAATTGCGGGCTGCCGAGGAAATCGGTCACCTCGGTCGAGGCGGCGCTCAAGGACGGCCACAATCCGACGAAGAGCGCGGAGCTGATCACGCCGACGATGCCCATGATCGCCGCGATCGGGATGAGCACGAGCGTCAGCAGCCACATGACGACGAAGATCAGCGTGAGCGTCAACCCGACATGGTTTGCGGCCCAGGACGCGATGGCGTCGACGTTGGCAACCCAGAGCCACCCGAGACCGGCAACGGCGGCCAGCGCCACGGCGGCGCCCAGAATGCCGCCCGCGCCGAACACCGCCGCGCGGCGCACGTCGTTCAGAACGATGATCCCTTGCAACACGACGCCGAAGGCGAAGAGCGCCGACACGGCGTACATGAACGGCGCCTCGGGCAAGCCGAGAATGATGGTGCTTTTCCCGTCCAGCGCCATGGCATCGGCAAAGAGCCAGATGCCGACCGCGAGCGCGCCGTAGAAGAGCCAGAGGCACGCGCCGCCCAGCGCCTCGAACCAGGCATGGAGGCACGGACTGAAATAGCGGGCGACGAGATCGATCTTGAGATTGACGCGCTGCATCATGCCGGCGGGAATGCAGGCGGCGATCGCCACCGAGAACGTCATCTGCACGATCTCGTTGACCGCCGGGATCGGCTCGTTGGCGATCCACCGCAGCGCCACGTCCACCATGATGATCGCGGCGACGAACAGCATGCCGCAGACGCACGCGATCGCGACGACGCGCGAGAGCGCGCCGAGCCGTTGCTCCAACTGATCGAGCAGCGAGGGCGGCGCGCGCGCGATACTCGGCTCGGCTTCGCTAACCGTCACGCCGTTCCTCTCCTCCCCGCGCTTTCTTGCGCCAAGTCTACTCCCGAAGGCGGCGCGCGGGAAATTCCCGCGCGGCGCCGCGTCCGCGGCCGTCCATGCGGCATCGCGCCCCTTACCGCTCCGCGGGCGCTGGGGTACAGTCGCGCGCGAACGAGCGCCGACACTTCCGACCGGAGCGAGCGGACGAACCATGCCCACCATCTCCCATGCCGAAGCCATCGCCCGCGCCAAGAAGGTGGCCGAGGTTTGCGCGCAAAACGCCACCGCGGTCGAAAAGCTCCGCCGCCTGCCGCGCGAGAATGTCGAGGCGATGGTGCAGTCGGACCTCGTCGGCCTCATCATCCCGCAAGAGCGCGGCGGCTATGGCATCGACAGCTGGATGATGGTTGCCGACGTGGTGGCCGAGGTGGGCCGCGTGTGCGGCTCGAGCGGATGGTGCTTCGATCTCTTGATCCAGCATCATTGGGTGCTCGGCATGTTTCCGGCAGAAGCGCAGGACTTCGCCTTCAAGAACGATCCGCGCCCGAAGATCGGCACGTCCTTCATGCCGGTCGGCAAGGCGACGCCGGCGCCGGGCGGGTTCCGCGTGAGCGGCGATTGGAGCTTCTCCTCGGGCGTCGATCATTCCGACTGGGCGATTTTAGGCGCGCCGATCGTCGCCGCGGGCGGCGGGCCGCCCGACATCCGCTTCTTTCTCTTCGGGCCCGGCGAGTTCAAGCCGCGCGACACGTGGAATGCCGTGGGGCTCAAGGGCTCGGGCAGCAATAATGTCGTCGTCCACGACGTCTTCGTGCGCGAGGAGCATACGCTGCGCGCCGCCGATTTCGCCTCCGGCCGCGCGCCCGGGACCAAGGTCAACAAGGGCGTGATGTTCCGCGAGCCGGGCTACGTCGCCTTCCCGTTCGGAATCTTCTGTCCGATGCTGGCGATCGCGCGCGGCGCGCTCGACTGCTACGCCGGCTTCGCCAAGAACCGCACGCCGGGGATGGGCCGCGATCCGGTGCTTCAGCTTTACAACGCCGAGCGCTCGCTCGGCGAGTCCGCGGCCGAGATCGACGCGGCCTATCTCCTGGCCAAGGACAACGACGAGAAGCTGCGCCAGGGCCTGCCGGGCGGCGAGAACGACGTCGTGGCGATCCGGCGCAACTTTACGCTCGCCTCGCGCCTTGCCATGCGCGCGGTCGACCGGGTGTTCGAGCTGACCGGCGCGCGCGGGATCCTCGACGACAATCCGATGCAGCGCTTCTGGCGCGACGTGCACGCGGCCGGCAACCACGTCGCGTTCGGCGTCGACAATGCTTACGTCCTGGCCGGCGCCCACCTGCTCGGGATGCCGGTCCCGGGCGCGCATTGAGGGGTTAGCGCATTGCCATTGCCGCGCGCCGCGCGCAGGATGTCCGCCATGACGACAAGGACGATGTGTGCGGGCGCCGCCTTGCGCGGCCCTTTTCGCCGCGGGGCCCGCTTTCGCGGCCGAGCCGTTCGACATTCCCGTGATCGTCTCGCTGACCGGTCAGGGCGCATTCCTCGGCGGCCAGGTGCAGCAGGCGCTGCAGGTCCTCGAGAAGTCCATCAACGCATCGGGCGGCTTGAAGGGCCGCACGGTCCGCATGGTCTTTCACGACGACCAGTCGAACCCGCAGATCTCGGTCCAGCTCATGAGCGACGCGGTGGCGGCGCATCCGCCCGTCGTGCTCGGCTCGACGCTCGTCGCCGACTGCAACGCGATGGCGCCCTTGGCCGCGCAGGGGCCGGTCGAATATTGCTTCTCGCCCGGCATCCATCCCGCTTCCGGCAGCTATGCCTTCACCTCGAGCACCTCGACGCTCGATCTGGCGAAGGCGCTGGTGCGCTACTTGCGCCTCAAAGGCTGGACCAAGATCGCGCTCGTCACCAGCACGGATGCGACCGGGCAGGATGCCGACCGCGGCTTCGCCGAGGTCCTGGCCGATCCCGAGAACAAGGACGTGCAACTCGCCGCACACGTCCATTTCAACGTCGCCGATGTGAGCGTCGCGGCGCAGATGGAGCAGATACGCGCCGCCAATGCCCAGGCGGTCATCGCCTGGAGCACCGGCTCGCCCGTCGGCACGGTGCTGCGCGGCCTCGTCCAATCCGGCATCGACCTTCCGGTCGGCACGACCGGCGGCAACATGACTTACGCGCAGATGAAGCTGCTGGCCGACTATCTGCCGAAGGAGTTCTACTTCCCGTCCGCGGAATGGCCGGTCGGCAACGACGCGCACGTGAAGCTCGATCCCGGCGTCGCGGCGAAGCAAAAGGAATATTACGCCGCCTTCGCCGCGGCGGGCGCGAAGCCGGACGAGGGCTCGGTCCTCGGCTGGGATCCGGCGAACCTCGTGATCGATGCGCTGCGCGCGCTGCCCGACGGCGCCGACGCGACGCAACTGCGCGATTACCTGCTGCAGCAGACGAGCCTGCCCGGCGTCAACGGCGTCTACGATTTCGTCAAGACGCCGCAGCGCGGGCTGTCGATCGAGGAGACCGTCATCACGCGCTGGGACAAGGCGGCCGGCGCGTGGAACGTGGTGTCCGAGCCGGGCGGCGTTCCGCTCGCGCGGTAGGGCGCACGCGCTTTGACGCATGTTCGTCTCGCGGATAGAATAGAGCCCCGAGCGGAGGGACGCATGACCACCACCCAGGAAGAGAACGATCGCCTGACGCGGATCGGGCCCGGCACGCCGATGGGCAATCTGTTGCGGCGCTATTGGCATCCGGTCGGCATCGAGTCCGAATTGCTGCAGGAGCCGGTCAAGCGCGTGCGCTGGTTCGGCGAGGACCTGACGCTCTTTCGCAGCGAGCGCGGCGAATACGGCTTGATCGACGACCGCTGTCCGCACCGCTGCATGTCGCTCGAGTACGGCATCCCCGACGAATGCGGCCTGCGCTGCGCCTATCACGGCTGGCTGTTCGACGCGCACGGCCGCTGCCTCGAGCAGCCGTACGAGGAGCTGGCGCATCCCGAGGGGCGCTTCAAGGACGAGATCCGCATCAAGTCCTATCCGGTCGAGGCGCTTGGGCGGATTGGTGTGGGCCTATTTCGGGCCCGAGCCGCGCCCGCTTCTGCCGCGCTGGGACGTGCTCGTGCGCGACGATCTCGACCGCGCCCTCGAAATCTTCACGCTGCCGTGCAATTGGCTGCAGTGCATGGACAATTCGGCCGACCCGGTGCATTTCGAATTTCTGCATGCGCGGTTCGGCAACTATCAGGAGAAAAAGCGCGGCAAAGCGCCGGCGATGAATCCGGCGCGGCACGTCAAGATCGCGTTCGATCGTCTTCAAATACGGCATCTACAAGCGCCGGCTGCTCGAGGGCGAGCCGGAAACGTCCGATGACTGGGTCGTGGGACACCCGCTGCTCTTCCCGACGACGCTGGCGCAGGGCGGCGCCGACGCGCCCGGCCTGCAAATTCGCGTGCCGATCGACGACACGCACACGATGCAGATTCTCTACCGCACGATGAAGCGCAAGCCGGGCGCAGCGCCGCTCCCGATCGCGGTGAAGCACTCGCAGCTGTTCGACGAGAACGGCAAGCTCGCGGCCAACACCATCCCGCATCAGGACGCGCTCGCCTGGGTCGGCCAGGGGCCGATCTCCGACCGCACGCGCGAGCATCTCGCGACGAGCGACCGCGGCGTCGTCCTCTACCACAAGCTCCTCGTCGAGCAGATGGAGCGGGTGGAGCAGGGCCTCGAGCCGATGGCGGTGATCCGCGACCGGGCCGAGAACGAGCCGATGATCGAGCTCAATCGCGAAGGGCGCACGCTCGACGCCTTCGCCTCGCGCTACGACAGGTCCTTCGGCCAGATCCGGGAACTCGCCGACACCGGGGCGAAGTGATCGCCCGCCCGATGCGCACGCTCGTTCTGGCGCTTGCGGCGGCGCTCGCTTCCGTCGCGCCAAGCGATGCCGCCGTCACGCTCAAAGTCGGCAAGGCCTCGCCGACCGCGGCGACCATGGTGCCGCTCGCGGTGGGGGCGCAGGAGGGCATCTTCGCCAAGCAAGGGCTCGAGATTCAGATCTTCGATTTCGCGGGCGGCGCCAAGCTGCATCAGGCGATGGCGGCCGGCAGCCTCGATCTCGGCGTCGGCGCGGGCACCGACCTGGCGCTGATCGCCAAGGGCTCGCCCGAGCTTGCGGTCGCGAACGGCGCGGGGCCGCTCCTCTTCATCGGCATGGCCGTGCCGAAAAACTCGAAGGCTCAGTCGCTCGCCGATCTGAAAGGCGCGCGGATCGGCGTCACGACGGTCAATTCGTTGACATATTGGCTCGCGCTCGAGCTGGCGCGCCAGCATGGCTGGGGTCCCGATGGCGTCACGCCGGTCGCGATCGGCGGCGAGGCGGCGAGCAGTTTCGCGGCCTTTCGCACGCACATGGTCGATGCCGCGATCATCTCGACCTCGCTGGCATTTCAGATGGAGGCGCAAGGCGAAGGGCGGCTGCTCGCGCCGGTCTCGTCCTGGGCCGGCGAGCTCGGCGGCTCCGTCATCTTCGCGACGCGCACCCTCATCGCCAGCAATCCCGACGCGATCCGCCGCTTCATCGTCGGCTGGTTCGACGCCGTGCGGTTCATGCGCGCCAACCACGACGAAGCGGTGAAGATCGCGGCGCAGATGACCGGCGTGCCGCTTGCGATCGAGGCGAAGGAATACGATATCACGCTGCCGATGTTCAACACCGACGGGCATTTCGACGCCGAGATACTGGCGACGCTGAAGCGCTCGTTCGCGGACTTGAAGCTGCTCGATCAGCCGCCCGACATGTCGAAGCTCTATACCGAGGAATTCCTGCCGAAGTGACGGGCGCGCGCGGCCGCCGCTATTGCGCGCGCAGCTCGGGGAAATCCTCTTCCCAGAATTCGGCGGCCCCGCGCACATTGTCGCGCCGCCGGTCTGCCTCGGTCTGGCGCAGCTCGACGCGCCTGATCTTGCCCGAGATCGTCTTCGGCAGCTCGGCGAATTCGATCCGCCGCACGCGCTTGTAGGGCGCGAGGCGCTCGCGCATCTGCGCGAAGATGTCGCGCGCGGTGGCCGCATCGGGCGCAAAGCCCGCGGCCAGCACGATGAACGCCTTCGGCACGGCGAAGCGCTGCGGGTCGGGCGAGGGCACGACCGCGGCTTCCGCGACGGCGCGATGCTCGATGAGCGCGCTCTCGAGCTCGAACGGGCTGATGCGGTAGCCCGACGATTTGAACACATCGTCGGTGCGGCCGACATAGGTGATGCGGCCGTCCGTGTCGCGCCGTGCCGTATCGCCGGTGTGATACCAGGCGCCGTCGATCGCCCGCATCGCGCCGTCGTCCTGCTGATAGCCACGCATGAGGCCGAGGGGCCGCGGCGCAAGCCCGACCACGATCTCGCCTTCCTCGGCCTCGTTCTCGTTCTCGTCGACGATCGCGATGCGGTATCCCGGCAAGGGCCGTCCCATCGAGCCCGGCACGACATTTTGCCCGGGCGAATTGCCGACCAGCGACGTCGTCTCGGTCTGGCCGTAGAAGTCGCGCACGGTCAGGCCCCACACCTGCTCGACGCGCGCGATCACCTCGGGATTGAGCGGCTCGCCCGCCGACAGCGCCTCGCGCAGCGGCACCTTCCAGCGCGCGATGTCCTGCTGCACCAGCATGCGCCACACCGTCGGCGGCGCGCAGAAGGTGGCGATCCCGCAGCGCACCAGCAGATCGAGCGTCTCGACCGCGTCGAAGCGCGGCTGCGTCATGGCGACGATCGTGGCGCCGACGCTCCACGGCGCGAAGAAGCTGCTGTAGGCGTGCTTCGCCCAGCCGGGCGAGGAGATGTTGAGATGCACGTCGCCCGGCTGCAGGCCCAGCATGTAGATCGTCGAGAGATGCCCCACCGGATAGCTCTGATGGCTGTGCAGCACCATCTTGGGCCGCGCCGTCGTGCCGGAGGTGAAATAGAGGAGCAGCGGATCGTCGGCCTTGGTCACGCCCTCGGGCGCGAACGCGCGCGGCCGGTCGTAGGCATCCTCGAAGCGATGCCAGCCCGGCGCGCCGCCCACGGCGATCCGCGTATAGTCGCCGGCGAGCTTGGCGAAGCGCGGGGTGAGCGAGGCCGGCACGATCGCGTGACGGATGCGGCCGCGCTCGAACCGGTCCTCGAGGTCGGCTTCGGTGAGAAGCGTGGTCGCGGGAATGATGACGGCGCCCAATTTCATCAGCGCGAGCATCGCCTCCCACAGCGGCCGCATGTTCGGCAGCAGCAGGAGCACGCGGTCGCCGCGCGTGACGCCGAAGCGCGCGCAGATGGTTCGCGACCTGGTTCGAGCGCGCCTGCAATTCGCCGAAGCTCAGCCTCTCCTCGGCCTCGCCGACGAGCCACAGCGCCGTGCGGTCCCCCGGCAGATGGTCGAAATGGTCGAGCGCCCAGTTGAAGCGGTCGAGCTTCGGCCAGCGGAACTCGCGCACGGCCGCGTCGTAATCCGTGCGCAGCCGCAACAGCAGGTCGCGGGCCGCGAGAAATTCCGGCGCGCCGTCGCTCATTTCGCCCGCGCCAATGCGGCAAGGTCGCCGTCGATCTCCTCCAACGTGCGGCCCTTCGTCTCGAAGCCGATGAACCACACCGCGAATGCGCCGATGAGGAACCAGATGGCGAAGAAGTTCATGCCGGGAACGAGCGCGTCGATCGTCGCTTTCGGCGTCATCAGATTGGACGAGCCGGCGATGATCGCGAGCCCGGCGGGTCCGATGAACTTGCCGAGATTGGCGAAGCCATAGCCCAATCCCATGCCGCTCGCGCGCAGCCGCGAGGGCCACACCTCGGCCTGGTAGGGCCCGACCACCGACATGTTGCCGCTGCCGAAGAAATTGTTGATGAGCAGCATGAGATAGAACACCGACGCGGTGCCGATAAAGAAGCTGTGGAGATAGCCCGCGAGCGATATCGCCACGCCGGCGGTGAGGCACGTCATGACGATCGTCGGGCGGCGCCCGATCACGTCGGACAGCCAGGCGCAGAAGAAGCGCCCGGCGATCGCGGCGATGCTGGTCCAGATCACGAGGAACGACGCCTCCGCCGGGCCGATCTTGAGCACCAGCACGAGCAAGGTCGTGATCCAGAGGGCGAGGCTGGTCGAGCCGGTCTGGCTGATGCCGGTGAGGCAGGAGGCGGCGATGCTGCGCGGATACTTGAAGATCTCGCGCCAATGCACGTGCTCGACCGCCGGCGCCGTCGCCGGCAATGCGATCGTGTTCGGGTCGACCTGCAACGCCCAGGCGATCGACTTGCGCGCTTCCTCGAGCCGCCCCTTGGCGATGAGCCAATGCGGCGATTCCGGGACCCAGGCGCGGAAGAGGAGGCTCAACCCCGCCGGCAGGAGCCCGATGACGAAGAGGCCGCGCCAGCCGATATAGGCCTCGGCGTAAGCGCCCAAGAGCGCGCCCATGAGCGAGCCCGCCGGCAACAGCGCGGTGGTCATGCCCGTGACGCGGCCGCGCTTATAGGCCGGCACGAATTCCTGCACGATGAGCGTGTCGACGGTATAGAGCCCGGTCACGCCCACGCCGACGAAGAAACGGCAGACCGACAGGAAGAGCCAGCCCTGATCGGGCGTCAGCGCCATGAGGCCAGTCGGAATCGAGAAATTCAGCACGGTGAGGATCATCACCTTGCGCCGGCCGATCTTGTCGGCCATCCAGCCCCAGAACAATGATCCCAATGGCGCGCCGATGCCCGCCGACAGCAGGATCGCGCCCGACTGTCCGTAAGTGAGGCTCCAGCCCTTGATGATGAAGGCGAGGACGAAGCCGATCAGGAAATAGTCGAAGAAATCGAGCATGTCGCCGATCGTCGCCGCGGCGAAAATCTTCCATTGGTTCGCCGTGAGCGACTTCTGGCTCTCCAGATGCTCCAGCATGGCGCGCCTCCCCGTTTGCAGCCGAATTGGCTGTCAGGCGTGACACCGGCGCGGCGTGGTTTCTTGTTGCTGGGTCTCGTTTATTCCGGGCGAATGAGCATTCCGGATGAAGCTTTGCGCGCCGCGTTATGCGGCAATGGTGTACCAACTCGCGCGGTGAGACAAGCGGGTTGCGGCCGCCCTGGAGCGAAGGCCGGGCGCGACCTAACATGGCGCGACCCGGCGCGGAGCTCGTCCCATGCGTCTCAATGCGTTTTTCCCGACACGCGATATCGGCACTGATCCGGCCAAGATCCGCGACTGGGCGCAGGCCGCGGAAGATTTGGGATATTTCCAGATCGAGGTCGCCGACCATGTGTTCGGCGCGGCCGCACGCGAGGGCTTCGCACCGGTCTACAACGAGACCGACGCCTTCCACGAGACCTTCACGACGCTCGCCTTCCTCGCCGCCACGACCAAGCGGATCGGCCTCTCGAGCGGCGTGCTCATCCTGCCGCAGCGCCAGACCGGCGTCGTCGCCAAGCAGGCCGCCGAGATCGACATCCTGAGCGGCGGGCGCTTGCGCCTCGGCGTCGGCGTCGGCTGGAACCATGTCGAATACGAATTGCTCGGCGCCGAGTGGAAGACGAGGGGCGCGCGCCAGGCCGAGCAGGTCGAAGTGCTGCGCCGCCTATGGACGGAAAAGCTCGTCACCTTCGCCGGCCGGTTCCACAATCTGCACGAGGTCAGCATCGTGCCCGCGCCGGTGCAGCGGCCGATCCCGATCTGGTTCGGCGGATCGTCCGATGCGGCGGTGCAGCGCGCGGCGCGGCTTGGCGACGGCTGGATGCCGATCATGGCGCCCGATCAGGCCGCGGCGAAGCTGGCGGCGCTCAACGAGCATCTGCGCGCGTTCGGGCGCGACCCCGCGCGCTTCGGCCTCGAAGGCTGGCTGCGCATGAGCGAGCCCGAGCCCGAGCGCTGGGCCGCCGCCGCCGACGGCTGGCGCAAGCTCGGCGCGCAGATCGTGATGCTCTATCCGATGTACCGCATCGCGACCTTCGACGCGCAGATCGAGACGCTGCGCCGCTTCAAGGAAGCGGTCGGCGAATAAGGCGAGGGCGGCCGGCGCGGCGGGCTATTTCTTCGCGTCGCCGTAGGGATAGATCATCTTGCCCGTCTTCAGCGCATCGGGCCACAGCACGACCGTGTGCGAGGTATCGCGGAAGTCGTCGAGGTTGTTGCGCACCAGGTTCTGGAACTGGATCACGACGAAGTGCGACTTGGTCCATTCGCCGTCCGGGCCGAACGCGATGTTGCCGACGACGGTCGGGATCGTGTGCGTGTGGATGTACTCCGCGATCTTGTCCTGATCGAGGCTGTGCGAGCCCTCGACCCCGGCGGCGAGCACCTGGGCCGCGGCATAGCCGAACGGCGGAAAGGCATAGCCGAGCGGGTCGAGCCCTTGTTGCGGCGCGAGCGCCGCATATTTCGCGAGCAGCTCTTTCAAGCCCGGGAAATCGTAGGCCGGGATCGGCAGGAACGCCTCCTCGTTGAGGATGCCGTTCATGAGCGGGCCCAACTGGACCTCGACCGCGGCGATGATGAGGCCGATGAACGTGCCGCCGAAGAATTTGGGGCGGAATCCCAACTCGTTCGCCGCGCGCACGATGCCGACCGAATCCGGCGGATATGCTGCGACATAGACGATGTCGGGGTTGGTCGCCTGCACCGCGCGGATGATCGGTGCGAAATCGGTGGTCTGCGGCGGATAGTTGCGGTCATAGACCGTGGTGAAGGGCAGCTTCTTCAGGTTCGCGCGCGCGCCCTCGATGGCGTTCTGCGAGAACTCGGCGTCGGCGCCGACGAGCGCGATCGTCTTCAGATCCGCCTTGTGCTGGAGCGCGAGATCGAAGAAGCCCTCGGAGAACGCGCTTCTCCGGTTCGGGGCCGGAATTGAGGATCGAGAAATAGCGCTTGTAGTGGAAGCCGTGGTTGGCGGCGTTGGCGAGAATGCCCACCGTCGCCATGTTGTGCGTCATGAGAATGGGGATCGCCGGCACGACGAGGTTGGTTGCATAAGGCCCGATCACGAGATCGACCTTGTCCACCTCCATCAGCTTCGTATAGATCGGCGGCACGTTCGAGGGATTGCTCTGGTCGTCGTAATAGACGAGGTCGACCGGCCGGCCCAGAAGCCCGCCCTTGGCGTTGACGTCGTCCTTCCAGATTTGCAGCGCGATCAGCACTTGCTTGCCGATCGCGGCGACGCCGCCGGTGAGCGCCACGCTGAAGCCCAGTTTTATCGGTTCGGCTGCGCTCGCCGCGGTCCCAGCCACGAGCGTTACAGCAAGCGCCATCGCCAGCACGGCCCGGCGCCATGTCATGATGCGGTCCATCCGCCTCTCCCTGTTCCGTTCGAACGGGGTCCGGATCTGGGCTGAGTCCGCGCTTGTGCGGCCGCCCTCGGGTTTATCCCATCGGCCCCACGGTGGCCCGAGTGTTCGAGGGTGGCCGCGCCCTGTCAATGGGGCGTTTGACGCGTCAGCGCGCGAGCGTGCCGAAGCGCGTGCCGTAGTCGATCGGCAAGACCTCGCCGGTGATGAGGTCGGGGCCGTCGATGAACCAGCAGATCATCTCGGCGATGTGCTCGGCGAACGCCGTCTTGCCGACCGGCACGATCTTGGCCATCTCCGCGACGCGCTCGTTGAAGCGCGCCTCGCCGAGCAGGTTCTTCATCCAGCGCGTCGCAACGAAGCCCGGGCACACGGCGTTGACGCGGATCGCGGGCGCAAGCTGGCGCGCGAGCGAGATGGTGAGCGAGTTGAGCGCGCCCTTCGAGGCGGCATAGGCGATCGAGCTGCCCTCGCCGTTGAGCGAGCCCAAGGCCGAGACGTTGACCACGGCGCCGCTGCCCGCCTTGCGCATGTGCGGCACTGCCGCGCGGATCATCTGGTAGGCGCCGATGAGATTGACCGAATAGATGTCGAGAAAGTCGGCGGCGTTCAACGCCTCGAGATCGCCGGGGCGGGCCGCCTTGGTGCGGCCGGCCGAGTTCACCAGCACGTCAAGCCGCCCCCAGCGCTCGACCGCCGCCGCGACCATGCCGCGGCAAGCGGCGTCGTCCGACACGTCGGCCGCATGGAGGAACGCCTCGCTGCCGAAGCCCCGGCACGACGCGGCCGTCGCCTCGGCTTCCTCGCGGCTCTTCGTGTAGTTGATGACGACGCGGCAGCCTTTCGACGCCAGACGCTTCGCCGTCTCGGCGCCGATGCCGGTCGCCGATCCGGTGACGATGGCGACGCGTCCGGCGATGTCCATTCCATCCTCCTTGCGGCATCATCCTCTCGAAAACCGCGCCCTTCAAGCGCGCGCCCGCCCGTGCCACAATGAGCCATACGTCATCGGGAGGCGGCGATGATACGTGCTCGCAATCCCTGGTGGATCGTCGGCGCCTGCGTCTGCGGCCTCGTGTGCAGCGCGGGCCCCGTCAACATCTGGACGTTCAGCGTCTTCCTGAGGCCTGTCGCCGACTCGCTTCATATCGGGCGCAGCGTGCTCGCCGGCGCCTTGGTGCTCTCGGGCGTGATCAGCGCGCTGTGCTATCCGTTCGTGGGCGCGCTGCTCGATCGCTATGGCGCGCGGCGCGTCATCATGGTGGGCATCGTCTTCTTCGCGCTCGCGACGGCGCTGCAAGGATTGATGACCGCCTCGGCGCTGGTGATCTATTCGATCTTCGTCGTGCGCGGCTTCGCGTCGTCCGGTCCCTCGCCGCCGGCCTATGCCTTCGTCGTGTCGCGCTGGTTCGACCGGCAGCGCGGGCTGGCGCTCGGCGTCGCGCTCTCGGGCGTGGGGCTCGGCACGGCGATCATCCCGTCGATCGCCGCCTATCTCGTCGGCGCCGTCGGCTGGCGCTGGGCCTATGCCGGGGTGGGCGTCGTCATGCTCATCCTGGCCGGCGTGCCCGTCACCCTTCTGGTGCGCGAGCCCGACGCCGACGAGCGCGCGCGCGATGCCGCATCTCGCCGCGGACACGCTTCCTGGCATGACCTTGCGCGAGGCGCTGACGCGGTCGTGGCGGTTCTGGGCGCTCGCTCTCGCCTTCTTCCTCGGCATCATCGTCTTGAACGGCACGCTCACCCAGATCGTCGCCATGCTGATGGATCGCGGCGCGAGCCTGCAGGCGGCGACCAGCGTGCTCGCGGCGTCCGGCATTGCCGCCGTCTTCGGCCGGATGGTGTCGGGGTGGTGTGCCGACCGGTTCCACGGTCCCTATGTCGCGGTCGCGTTCTTCCTCCTGCTGCTGCTCGGCACCGCCCTCTTCGGCAGCGGCTACCCCGAGCCGGCGCCGCTCATCGGCGCGCTTCTGTGCGGCGTCGCCAATGGCGCCGAGGTCGATCTGATGGGCTTCTTCGTCAGCCGCTATTTCGGATTGAAGGCCTATGGCAGGGTCATGGGCACGATGTTCGGCATCTTCGCCGCCTCGACCGGGATCGGGCCCTTCATCAGCACGAGGTCGTTCGACCTCTATCACAGCTACGCTCCGGCCTTCCATTTCTTCGAGGCGATCACCGTCGTCGCCATCGTCATCTTCGCGCTGCTCGGGCCTTATCCCTTCCCGGCGCAGCACCGGCACGCGCCGGCCGTGCGCAAGGCCAAGATGGCGGCGTGATCGGCGCGCAGCGGAGCGCTTTGCGCAAAGGCCGCGTCGTGCGAGCATCGGGCGTCGGCAATCGGTTAAGGAAGCAAGACATGGCGGTGCGAGCGGGGCGCGAGTTCCTCATGATCCCGGGGCCAACCACGATCCCCGACGAAGTGCTGCGCGCGATGCACCGGCCGGCGATCGACATCTACGCCGGGGCCTTGCTGCAGCTCACCGATCCGCTGTTCGGCGATGTGAGCCGCGATCTTTCGCACCAAGGGCCGCTCGTACATCTACAGCGCCAACGGCCACGGCGCGTGGGAAGCGGCGCTCACCAACGTCTTGTCGAAGGGCGACAAGGTCCTGGTGCTCGAGAGCGGCCGCTTCGCCATCGGCTGGGGCAGCATGGCCGCCGGATTGGGCTGCGAAGTCGAGATCCTGAAGGGCGACTGGCGGCGCGCCGTCGATCCGGCCGAAGTCGCGGCGCGCCTCAAGGCGGACAGGAACGGCGAGATCAAGGCGGTCCTGGCGGTGCAGATCGACACCGCCTCGGGCGTGGTGAACGACATCGCCGCCATCGCCGGCGCGATCAAGGCGGCACGGCATGACGCCTTGTTCCTGGTCGATGCCGTCGCCTCATTGGGCTGCATGAAATTCGAGATGGACGAATGGGGCGTCGACGTCGCGATGGCCGGTTCGCAGAAAGGGCTGATGACGCCGCCCGGATTGGGCTTCGTCGCCGCCAACGCGCGCGCGAAAGAGGCGCACAAGACCGCAGGATTGCGCACGCCCTATTGGGATTGGACCATTCGCGAGGGCGAGGAGCACTACGTCAAGTATGGCGGCACGCCGCCCGAGCATCTGTTGTTCGGCCTGCGCCAGGCGCTCGACCTGCTGCACGCCGAAGGTCTCGACAACGCGATCAGGCGCCACCGCCTTCTTGCCGAAGCCGTGCGCCGCACCGTCGCCGCGTGGTCGAAGGGCGGCGCCATCGACTTCAACATCCTCGAGCCGAGCCAGCGGTCCGACACGGTGACGGTGGTGCTCATGGACAATCCGGATCCGCTCCTCGACTACTGCAACAGGAATTGCGGCGTGGTGCTGGGCCGGGCGATCGGCGCGCTCGCGGGCAAGGGTTTCCGCATCGCCCATATGGGGCACATCAATGCGCCGATGGTGCTGGGCACGCTCGGCGTCATCGAAACGGGCCTTGCGCGCGCTCGGCATCCCGCACGGCAAGGGCGGCCTCGAAGCGGCTGCCGCATGGCTCGGCGATCAAGTGAAAGCGTGACTTAGCGGCGCGTTCCCGCGCTCATGCCGCGCTCGATGTGCGCGCTATAGCGCGACAGGCCGAAGCACAAGGTCCAGAACACGAGACCCGCGAAGAAATAGGCCGTCCGGCGCACCTGGTCGCTGACGAGCCATTCCGGGTCCGTGATGGCGCCTTGCAGCGCGCCGAGAAGATCGAGGATACCGACGATCAGGATGAGCGTCGTCTCCTTCACGATCTCGACGCAGACATTGACGATGCCGGGAAGCGCCGCGCTGATCGCGCGCGGAATGACGATGAGCAGCATGACCTGCCCATGCGACAGGCCAAGCGCGGCGCCGCCTTCGTATTGATGGCGCGGCACGGATTGCAGGCCGCCGCGGAAGACCTCGGCCAGGGTCGCCGCGTTGAAGAGCGTGAAGGCGACGAGAGCGCTCACCAGAGTGTTGACCTCGACGCCGGGCGGCATGAACACCGGAAGCAGCACCACCGCGAGAAACAGCACGCCGACGAGCGGCAGGCCGCGCACGATATCGATATATCGCGCGGACAGTATGGCGATGACCGGCATGGTCGAGCGGCGCCCGAGCGCGAGCAGCAAGCCCATCGGGATCGCGGTGACGATCGTCCACGACGCGACGACCACGGTCACCAGCAATCCGCCCCAGAGCGAGGTCGGCACGCGGCGCCAGCCCGAACACCCCGCCGCACAGCAGGATCGCCGCGGCCGTCACGGGATAAAGGACGAGCAACGCGGCCGCGAGCTCGAGCTTGCGCCGGATCATCGGCAACAGAATGACGAGCACGCTCGCGAGGCCGAGCGCGCCCGCAAGCTCGACCCGCCAATGTCCTGCTTCGGGGTAGCGGCCGTAGAGGATCAGGTCCCAATGCATGCGCACGAACAGCCAGCAGGCGGCGCGCGTGCCGGCGCAGGCCTGCCCCGAGTTCCCGCTCCAGACCGCATCGACGAACGCCCACTGGATGAAGGGCGGGACGATCGCCGCCGAGCCAGCGAGCACGGCGAGAGACAGAACGAGGTTGAGCGGCGTCGAGACGCAGCTTTTGAGGAATGCCCGCAGCGTCTTCATGGTCTAGGGCGCCACCAGCCGAAAGCGGCGATTCAACGCATTGCCGGCCGTGGCGATGCCGAGACACAGCGCCAGGTAGATCGACATGGTGATCGCCATGATGTCGATCGGCTGACCGGTTTGGTTCAGCACCGTTCCGGTGACCAGCATGAGCTCGGGATAGGCGATCGCCGCGCCGAGCGAGGAATTCTTGAGAATGGCGATGTATTGCGTGACGAGGGGCGGCAGGATGATCCGCATCGCCTGCGGCAGGACGATGCGCATGTAGATGGGCCGGCTGGCGAGGCCGAGCGCGAGCGCCGCCTCGGTCTGGCCGCGCGGCACCGCGAGGACGCCGCCGCGCACCAGCTCGGCGATGAAGGCGGCGCCGAAAATCGACATGCCAGCGATCATCGCGAGGAATTCCGGAATGACGTGGGTTCCGCCACGGAAGTTGAAGCCCTCGAAAGCTCGGGCGCCTCGAGCGCAAACGGCGCCCCCGCGACGAGCCTTGCGAGGAACAGCAGGACGACGAGACCGGCAGGCCCGGCCCAGCGCAATGGCGACGGCGCGCCCGTCGCAATGCGATGGCGCCGGGCAAGAAAGGCGCACGCCGCCCATGCGGCAATGCCCAGCGCGAGCGCCAGCGCGAACATCGCGAAGCCGGATGCGGGCGAGAGCGAAGGAACGTAGAGCCCGCGCCGGTTCAGATAGACCAATCCGAAAAAGCCGAGGCTCTGGCGCGGCAACGGCAGAGTGCCGAGCACCGCGAAGTACCAGAAGAAGAGCTGCAGAAGCAGCGGGATGTTGCGGACGATTTCGACATAGGCGAGCGCAGCGGATGCGACGAGCCGATTGGGCGAAAGCCGCAACAGGCCGAGCAGGAAGCCGAGGATCGTGGCGATGACGCAGCTCGTTACGGCGACGAGAAGGGTGTTGAGCACGCCGGCGAGGAGCGCCGCGCCGTAAGTCGATTGCGCTCCGTAGTCGATGAGATGCTGGGCGATCTCGAAGCCGGCCGGGCGGGCGAGAAAGCCGAACCCCATGTGGATATTGAGGCGCGCGACATTGGCCAGCACGTTGCGGACGATGAAGAGCGGCGAAGAGCGCTAGGACCAGCAGCACGGCGGATTGCAGGACGATGGCGCCCCATCCTGCGCGCGCCGCGCGCCGTGCACGTCGCCCGTTCCGGGCGCCGGCAGGCGCCTGCGCGACGCGCGCGCGAATTCACCCTGACCGGTCCCGCCCGGTCTACCGGAAGGGCGGTGCGAACATCAGGCCGCCGTTCTTCCACAGCGCGTTCGTGCCCCGCTCCAGCTTCAAGGGCGACTTCGCCCCGATGTTGCGTTCGAAGATTTCGCCGTAATTGCCGACCTGCTTGATGATGTTGTAGGCCCAGTCCTGCGACAGGCCCATCTTCTGTCCGAGATCGTCGCCGACGCCGAGGATGCGCTTGATTTCGGGGTTCTGCGAATTCTGCCGCATGTCGTCGACATTGGCCTGGGTGAGCCCCAGCTCCTCGGCGGCGATCGTCGCGAACAGGGTCCACTTCACGATGTGGGACCATTGCTGGTCGCCTTGGCGCACCACCGGGCCGATCGGCTCCTTCGAGATCGTCTCGGGCAGAACCAGGTGGTCGTCGGGATGCGTCAGGATCAGGCGATTGGCGGCAAGGGAGCTGCGGTCGTTCGAGAAGGCATCGCATCTGCCCTGGTTATAGGCCTCGCGCGCCACATCCGGCCCGTTGAAGGTCACGATCTGGTACGTCATCTGATGCGCTTTGAAATAGTCGGCGATGTTGAGCTCGGTCGTCGTCGCCTGCGAGACGCAGATGTTGGCGCCTTTCAGATCCGCGAGATGCGTGACGTTCAGGGATTTCGGCACCATGAAACCTTGGCCGTCATAGAAATAGGTGCCGATGAACTCGACGCCGCCGCCATTGTCGCGGTTGTAGGTCCAGGTGAGGCGGTGCGTCAGCACGTCGACGGCGCCGGTCGTCAATTTCGGAAAGACGTCGCGCGGCTCGATCGGCACGGTCTGGATCTTGCTCGCGTCGCCCAAGACCGCGGCCGCGATCGCGTGGCAGAAATCGATGTCGAAGCCGCGATAGACGCCCTGATTGTCGGGAAAGACGAAACCGGGAACGCCGACGCCGTTGCCACAGATCAGGACGCCGCGGGTCTTGACGTCGTCGAGCGTCGCCGCTTGCACCGCCGCTGACGCCGCTAGGAGCGCCGCCGCCAACGCGTACGGCAAGGTCCTGAAAATGGGCATTCTCGTTTCCCTCCCTGGAAGATCGTGTCGTTGGCGTTTTGCAAAAGCTTAAAGCATCGCAAGTGCCGAGGCGAGAAGCTCATCCTGACGCGGCGCGGCGCGCGTGCCTCTCTCTTGCCGCGGCGGATGCGTGCCTCCATGATCCCGCCATCGCGCGCCCAAGGAGCCGTCCGCCATGCTGACCATTCAGAACCCGATCCGCACGCCCGTCATCATGCGCTCGCGCCTCATGCTCGAGACGGTCTCGGAACTCGTCGCCGCGAACGAGTGGCGCGACAAGCAGGTGATGATCCTGATGCGGCCGCAGGGCGACAGCGAATGGCGGCTGCGCTTCTTCGCGAGCGATGCGCCGGGCTCGGTCGACGCGGTCGCGAGCGGCGAAGCGGACATCGCCATCTGCAATCCGGGCGGCGTGCTCGGCATGGCGCTGCGCGGACGCGGGCCCTACAAGAAGCCCATTCCGCTCCGCTCCATCATGGTGATCCCGCAATTCGACCAGTTGGGCTTCGCCGTGACCGGCAAGACCGGGCTCAAGACGCTCGGCGACTTGAAGCGGACGCGCTATCCGCTGCGCGTCTCCTTGCGCGGACAGCCGGACCACTCGGTCCACCTGATCTGCAATCACGTGCTTGCCGCTTACGGGATGACGCTCGACGACATCGTGCGCTGGGGCGGCAAGATCGTCCACACGGAGGGAATGCCGCACGGGCCCGACCGGCTCGGCGCGGTCGAGCGCGGCGAGTTGGACGCCGTCTGGGACGAGGCGCTGCCGCTCTTTGCGCCGCAATCATTGAAGCTCGGCATGCGGTTTCTCGCGATCGACGAGCCGCAGCTCAAATCGCTCGAAGAAGACGGGCTGATGCGCGCGGCGATCACCGACGCGGAATATCCGGGCCTGGGCGAGACCGTGTGGAGCATCGATTTCAGCGGCTGGCCCGTCTTCTGCCTCGCCAGCGCGCCCGATGACATGATCTACAAGTTCTGCGCCGGGCTCGAGGCGCGCAAGCTCCGCATCCCGTGGTACGGCGAAGGGCCGATGCCGCTCGAGCAGCTGTGCAAGGACAGCAAGGACGGGCCGCTCTATCTGCCGCTTCATCCGGGCGCCGAGCGCTTCTGGCGCGAACGCGGCTATCTTCGCTGAGCCCCATGAAGTTCGGACTGTTCTATCTGCCGACCTACCTGCCCGACGCGCGCGACGTGGCGACGCATTTCGACAATATCGTCGAACAGGTGCTGTTCGCCGACGAGGTCGGCATCGAGTACGCGTGGATGGTCGAGCATCACTTCGTGCGGCATGGCGGGCTGTGCGCGGGGAATTTCGCGTTCCTCTCTTATCTCGCGGCCAAGACGAGCCGCATCCGGCTCGGCACGGGCGCGACGGTGCTGCCGCTGAACGATCCCGTGCGGGTCGCCGAGATGGGAGCGACGCTCGACCAGCTCTCGAAGGGGCGCTTCGATTGGGGCGTCGGCCGCGGTTTCCTGCGCGACGAGTTCGACACGTTCGGCATCGACATGCGCGAAACGCACGACCGCGTCGCCGAGGGCGTCGATCTCGTCAGGCGCGCCTGGACCGAGGCGCCGCTCACCTGGAAGGGCCGCTTCCGTCCGCCGATCGACGACATCACGGTCCTGCCGCGCGTCTATCAGAAGCCGCATCCGCCGATCTGGAACGCATGCTTCCTGACGCGCGACAGTTTCGAATGGACCGCGCGCGAGGGCCTGAACCTGCTCTATGTCGCCTACCACGTCGACACCAACACCGCGGGCGAGCGCATCCATTGGTATATCGACGCGCTTGCCGCGCTTCGGCCGCAAGATCGAGGACCACGAGGTCGCGTGCTGCTATCACGCGCATTTCACCGAGACCGCCGACATTCCGCGCTTGCAGTCGCTGGTCGAGCGGCCGATGGCGGAATATACCGGCGCCGGCGTCGAGGCCGCGAAGAAGCCGCCCGATCCCGAAGCCTACAAGGGCTATGCCGCGCGCGAGGACTATCAGCGCCAGGCGGCGTTCGAGAACTATTTCCCCGACCGCGTGCTGATGGGCGATCCCGAAAGCGTGTTGCAGCGCATCGCGCGCCTGAAGTCGCTCGGCGTCACGCAGCTCATGCTGATCGTCGATTTCGGCTCGTTGCGGCAGGCCGACATCATGCGCTCGCTCGAGCTGTTCGCGAGCCGCATCCTGCCGCGCGCGCGGGCGATCTAGCTCTTGCGCCGGCGCGCGGCGGGGGGCATAGACTAGGCATGTTCTGACGGAGGATCGGGCCATGGATGGAGCGAACGCACAGGCGAATGCCGGAACCGGGACCGCGACGCAATTGCCGCTGCGGCTGCACCACAACGCCTTCGTGGTGCGCGACCAGGAGGTGAACCGCAAATTCTTCGAGGACATACTGGGCATGCCGCTGGTGGCGACCTGGTGCGAGCGCGCCTACATGCCCGACGTGCGGCGCGAGGTCGAGTATTGCCATACCTTCTTCGGGCTCGCCGACGGCGGCGCCTTGGCCTTCTTCCAGTTCGCCGATCCGGAGATGTACGACCGCACGAAGGCGATCTTTCCGCAAATGCCGTCCTTCAATCACATCGCCATGAAGGTCGACGGCGCGACCTTCGATGCGATCGAGCGGCGCCTCAAGGAAGCCAAAGTCCCGTTGCGCGTCACCGATCACGGCTATTGCAAGTCGGTCTATGCGACGAGCCCGGACGGATTGCGGGTCGAGTTCACCGTCGATCCGCCGCATGTCGAGGCGATCAACGCCAAGCGCCTTGCCGACGCGCATAGCGAGCTGGCGCGCTGGCTCAAGGGCGATCACCATCCCAACAATCTCGACCGGCACTGATGGCCGACGCTCCGCGCCTCGCGACCACGGTCGTCGGCTCCTATCCGCAGCCCGACTGGCTCATCGACCGCGCGCGGCTCGGCGTGCCGCGCGTGCGCGCGCCCGATCTGTGGCGCATCGCCGAGCCGCTGCTCGAGGCGGCGCAGGATGACGCCACCATCCTCGCCATCCGCGACATGGAGCGTGCCGGCATCGACATCATCACCGACGGCGAGATCCGCCGCGAAAGCTATTCCAACCGCTTCGCGACGGCGCTCGACGGCGTCGATATCGAGCATCCCGGCACGACCATGGGCCGCACCGGAACGCAGAGCGTGGTGCCGCGCGTCGTCGGCCCGATCCGGCGCCGGCGCGCCGTCGAGGTGCGCGACGTCGAGTTCCTGCGCGCCAATACCGACCGGGTGATCAAGATCACGATCCCCGGCCCCTTCACCATGGCGCAGCAGGCGCAGGACGATTACTACAAGGACGAGGAAGCGCTCGCCTTCGACTATGCCGCCGCCGTCAACGAAGAGGCGCGCGATCTCAAGAAGGCGGGCGCCGACATCATCCAGCTCGACGAGCCGTGGCTGCAGGCGCGGCCCGACCGCGCCAAGCGCTATGGCGTCAAGGCGATCAACCGCGCGCTCGCCGGCATCGCCGGCCCGACCGCCATTCACCTGTGCTTCGGCTATGCCAATGCGGTGCGCGACAAGCCCAACGCCTATTCGTTCCTGGCGCCGCTCGCCGACAGCGCCGTCGATCAGATCTCGATCGAGGCGGCGCAGCCGAAGCTCGATCTCGGCCAGTTGAAGGAGATCTCCGGCAAGATCGTGGTGCTGGGCGTGCTCGACCTTTCGACCGCCGAACATCGAAACGCCCGAGCTCGTGGCCGAGCGCATCCGCGCGGCGCTCGCCTACGTCACGCCCGAGCGGCTCATGCCCGCGCCCGATTGCGGCATGAAATACGTGTCGCGCGCGGTCGCCTTCGCCAAGCTCAAGGCGCTCGCCGAGGGAACGGCGATCGTGCGGCGCTCGCTCGGCTAGGAGCATCCACATGACGATCCGCTGGGCTCTCGTCGGGCCCGGAAGGCATGCGGCGCGCAGCGTCGTGCCGCAGATGAAGCAGGCCGCGGAGACGGAGCTCGCGGCCGTCGTGAGCCGCGACCCTGCGCGCGGCGCGGCGTTCGCCGCGGCGCACGGCATCGCCAAGGTCCACACCTCGCTCGATGCGGCTTTGCGCGATCCCGGGATCGATGCGATCTACGACGCGACGCCCGACGCGCTCCATGCGCAGCATGCCATTGCGGCCGCCGAGGCCGGCAAGCACGCGCTCATCGAGAAGCCGCTGGCGCTGTCGGTCGGCGAATGCGCCGCGGCGATCGCCGCCTGCCGCCGGCACGGCGTGAAGCTCGGCGTCGTCTTCAATCAGCGCCACGAGGCGGTGCATCAGGAAGCGCGCCGCATCGTGCTCGGCGGCGAAATCGGCGAGGTGAAGCTCGTCCACGTGCAGATCGCGCTGCGCACGGCCTCGACGTCCGTCGGCCACGAACTGGCGCAGCGATCCGAACATGCGCGCGGGCGGCATCGTCATCAGCATCGGCGATCACGCCCACGACACGTTGGCATATCTCGTCGGGCAGCAGGTCGAGGAAGTGTCGGCCCTGACCGACGCGCCGCAAAGCGATCCGCCGCGGGAGCGCGCCGCAGGATTGCTGCTGAAACTGTCGCAGGGCGCGATCGGCTATGCCGCGGCGAGCTATGCGACGCCGTTCGCCAAGCGCCCGTTCGAGATTCACGGCACCAAGGGCACGCTCGTCATCGAGAATTCGTTCGTCTATCTGACCGGCGCGGGCGACGACCCAACGCCGATGCTGACGCTCGTCAACGAGGCCGGCACCACCGTTCGCCGCTTTGCCGCGAGCGACTGCTTCCGTCTCGAGATCGAGCAGTTCAATCGCGCGATCCTAGGTCGCGGCGAGCCGATGACGCCGCCCGAGGATGGCTTGCGCGCGCTCGCGATCGGTGCTGCGGCCTATGCGGCGCTGCGCAGCGGACGCGCGGCAAAGGTGGCGGAGTTCCTGCCGCGGCTCTAGCGCTTCACCGCGCGCGGCATGGCGTCCTGCCCGTGCGTGCCCTCGACCGATTTCCACACCGGGCGCTGCACGTTGAAGAGCTCGCCGAGCGTCGCATAGCCCGAGCCGGAAAGGCGGCAGACCGGATCGAGCAGCCGTGGATCGATGCGGCCCTCGCGCCACACCGAGGGATCGACATGGGCGTGCACGATCCGGCCCAGCACGATGTGCGTGTTGCGGTCATCGACGATCTGCACGACCTCGCATTCGAGATGGGCCTTGGCCTCGCCGACGCGCGGCGGCCGCACCTTCGCCGCCGGAACGGGCGTCAGCCCCGCCCACGAGAATTCGTCCTCCGCGCGCGGGAAATCGGTCGAGGTGAAGTTCATCTTCTCGAGCAGATGCATCGTGACGATGTTGGCGACGAATTCCGGCACCTTGCGCAGGTTGCTGACCGTGTCCTTCTCGGTCGTGGAGCCGAATGCGACGTAGAACGGATCGCTGCCCATCAGGTTGAAATAGGAATAGGGCGCGAGGTTGCGCACGCCGTCTTGCGAGACGGTCGACATCCAGCCGACCGGCCGCGGGATGACGAGCGCCGTCATCATCAGATAGAACTCGCGCTCGGCCCAATCGCCGGGCGACACTTCGAGCGGCCGGTCGAGCTCGCGCGGCGGGGCGGGGTGCGATGCGGTCATACTAGGCCTGCCCCGGAAAGAGCCCGTGGCGGCGCAAAAAATCCAGCATGAGACGGTCGAACAGCCAGGGCTGCTCGATCTGGCAGGCATGGCCCGCGCCCGGCAGGACTTTGAGCTCGCAGTTCGGGAATGCGCGCTTCTAGCGCGAAGGCGCTTTGATGCGCGCCGTCCTCGGTTCCGGTGAGGATGGTCGTGGGGCAGGCGATCGCCTCGAAGAACCCGGGCGGCTCCGGCTTCTGCAGCGCGCGGAATTGATGGAGGATGGTGTCGAGGTCGGCGCTCGCGTTGCGCTCGGTGAAGAGCTCGGCGAAGTAATGCGCGAGCGGCGTCGCGCGAAAGGCCGGGCTCAAATCCTCGAACGTATAGGCCCAGCGAAAGTCGATGCCGTTCTTCGTGTAGGCGTCGATGCGGCGCTGCGCGAACTCCTTGCCCGGGTTGTAGCCCGTCCCCGACATGACGATCGCCGCGGTCCTGGCGCGGCGCTGATGGTACATGAAGGGCAGGATGGCGGAGCCGACCGAACATCCGACCAGGATCGCGCTCTCGCCCGGCGCGCCCTCGTCGATCGCCTCCCAGCACGCTTGCGCCATGTCGTCCATGGTGAGGCCGGCCGACGCCTTGGGCGAGCGGCCATAGCCCGGAATGTCGATGGCGATGCAGCGATACCACGTCGAGAAATGCGCCATCTGGAAGATCCAGCATGACTGGTCCATCGGATTGGGATGGACGAAGGCGACGACCGGCCCGGTGCGTCCCATCCGTTCGTAATAGAGCGGCCCGTCGATGTGCTGCGCCATGCGTCGGCTCCCGCGTCAGAACCCGGTGACGCGCGCGAGGAGACCGGCGCAATCTTCGGGCAGGTGATTGCCGCGCCAGGCGACGTGCAGGTCCGGGCGGATGAGGGCGAGATCGCTGCCGTAGAGATCGCGTCCCGCTTCGAGATCGACCTCGAGCGTCTCGAGCGGCACGCGGCGCGCCTTGGCCGCTGCCGCGAGCGGCCGCACATCCTCGCCCGATCCCTTGAAGCGGACGAGCGTGAAGAAGCGGCCGAGACGGTCGTAGAGCGAGCTCTTGTCCTTGAGCCAGAGATGCGGCGCGCGCCCGCCCGGGCACGCGCTCGGCCTATAAGCGACGGGATCGTCGGACGGCGGCGTCGTGTCGTCAGCGGCGATGATCGGCGAGCCGTCGTAGCGCGCGCCGAGCTGCACGCCGAGCGAGGCGAATTCCTCGCCGAAGCCCGAGAGCACCGCCGCCGCCGCGCGCCGGTCGGCCGCGCCCGCCGGCGAATCCTCGTCCATCGCCGCGCCGATCGGAACCGCGCCGACGCTGCGTCCCAGCTCCTTCGCTGCGGCGGTGTTGCGAAAGGCGATCGGGCGGCGCTCGGCCTCGAAGCTCGGCACGAGCTTCTCGCCGCCCCATCCTTGCAGCATCGCCGCGAGCTTCCAGCCGAGATTGACGGCATCGTCGATCCCCGTGTTGAGGCCGAAGCCGCCCGTCGGCGTGAAGAGATGGGCGGCGTCGCCGCACAGGATCGCGCGCCCTGCGCCGAAACTGTCGGCGACGAGCGCGTGGCCCGCCGTCCACGGCCGGTGGCCGTAGAAGCTGAACTGCGAGCTCCTGGCCGAAGGTCGCGAGCAATTGCCGCGCGATCCGCGCCGGGTCGGGCGTGTCGTCGGGCTGCGCCAGCGTGGTGCCGAACGAGAAATCGTCGGACCCGTTCAGGATCATGAGCGTGCTGCGCACGTCGCGATTGACGGTCCAGTAGAACCAGCAGCGCTGGTGGCGGATGCGGTCGCGCAAGCCGGGAATATGCACGTAGGTCGCGACCTGCGGCCCGTTGAGATATGCGCGCGGACCGACCGGCACGGCGTTGCTGTAGCGCACGCCGAGCTTGTGGCGCACGACGCCCTTGCCGCCGTCGCAGCCGATGACGTAGCGCGCGATGACGCGCTCGCGGCGGCCGGTCTCGATCTCCTCGATCTCGGCGGCGATCCCTTCCGCGCTCTCGGCATAGTCGAGACATTGCCAGCCGAAGCGCACATCGACGCCGGGAAGCGTCTTGATGTGCCGGAAGAGATAGTCCTCGACGAACATCTGGTTGGCGCGCAGCAGCGGTTCGGGCACCTGATCGGTGGCGCCGGCCTTGGCGACGTCATCCATCTTCTCGCGCTCGGACGGCATCTTGAGGCGCGCGAGCTCGAAGCCGGTGAGGCGCGTGAAATAGCCGACATCGGTCGGATGATCGGCGGGCAGCCCGAGGCCCCTCAGCGCGGCCGAAATGCCGAGCCGCCGGTAATGCTCCATCGTGCGCGCGTTCTGCGTCGCGCCCTTCGGGTGCCAGCGCGGCGTCATGTCGCTGTTGAGGATGAGGCAGCCGACCCCGAGCGCGTGCAGGCTCATCGCCAAGGTCATGCCGACCGGCCCGCCGCCGACGATCAGGACCGGCGCGGCGAGCGGGGCGGTGGCTGCGGTGCCGGTCATGTGTCTTCGAGCTTGTTCTTCACGCTCACGTCGCCGCGCGCGAAGAAGCTGTCGTAGCGCCCTTCGCCCTTGTCCTGGCCCTGTCCGACATACTGGAATTCCCAGTAATTGCCGTCGAGGTCGCGGAAATAGAACGAGTAGCCGCCGTGATGGGTGGTGATGCGCGAGATCTGGTTGATGCCGTATCTGTCCTTGTAGCGGTGCGCCAGCTCGAGCGCGCGGTCGACCTCCTCGCGCGAGGCGAGATCGAGCCCCCAATGATGCTGCCGGTCCACGGGCTTCACATGGTCGCCCACTTCGAGGCACACGATCGAGCAATAGCCGCCCTTGCGCAGCAGCAGGCCGCGCTCGGTGTGCTGCACGACATCGAAGCCGAGAAATTCCTCATAGAATTTGCGCGCGGCGGCGAGGTCGCGGCACGTGATCGTGCCGTGCGACAGGATGGTCGGACGGTTGAGCGGGAACGGTTCCGATATGTCCGAGCCGGTCGGCACCGTGTGCCTCGGTGCTGTCCATTTGGAATCTTCCGTCAGCGCACGAATTCGTCGGTGTAGAGCCCGGCGAACGAGGCGAGCGCGTCGCCCGGCTTCATCAGGCCCGTATTGATCTCGAACTTCTGCGAATTGGCAAGCGTCTCGGCGGTCATGGCGGGCGGCACGGGCGAGGCATCGCGATAGGCCGCGAAAGCGGCGGCGAGCACCGGCTCGGCAAGCTGCTGGAAGCGCGGCTTCAAGAGCGCGAGCGCCTCGTCCGGATGCGCGCGGATGAATTGCGTCGCCGCCCTGATGCCGCGCCCCATCTTGACGCAGACATCGCGCTTCTCGCGGCAGAAATCGGGGCGCGTCACGATGAGCCCGCCGCCGAACGGCACGAGCTCGGGGAAATCGCCGCCCGGAACGCTCGCGATCCTGATCGCGGCGCCGCTCACCTCGACCGCGGTCGTCCACGGGATCGAGATCGAAAGCCCATCGACCTCGTGCGCCGCGAGCGCCGCCGCCATCGTCGGCGACTGCATCGGCGCGACGGTGACGTCGTGCTCGGGATCGAGCCCGCCGCGCCGCGCGACGTAACGCAGGAAGCCGTGATTGATCGAATTGATGGCATCGACCGCGATCTTCAATCCGCGCACGAGTGCTGCGCGCTTTGCCAAGGGCGCCGCCGGGTCGAAGCCGACGCCGAGAGCCACGTCCTTGCGCAGCACGATCTCGTCCATCGGCCGGTTGGTGAGATTGGCGATCGCCAGCATGCGCTGGCCCGCGACCGCGGCGCGGATGAGCGTGCCGGCCGTGCTGCCGGCGAAATCGATGCTGCCGCCGATGACCGCGTTGATCGTGCCGACGCCGGCGATCTGCGTGAGCTTCACGTCGAGCCCCTCGCTCGTCCAGAACCCCTTGTCGGCTGCGACGTAGATCGCGGCAAAGCCCGGCGTGACCGACGGCAGGGCGAGGCTCGTTTCCTGCGCCTCGGCCGTCGCGCGGACGGCGCAAAATCCCAAGGCGAGGGAGAGCAGAACGGAAAGGCGCGTCATGGCCGGATTCTGGCGCACGCGTCGCCGCCGCGCTAGGCTCCGGGAGCTTCGGGAGGATTGGATGGAATTCGGCATCTTCTCCAACAGCCGCCGGCCGGCGCGCACGAACGGCGAGGCGTGGGACGAGGACATCTTCGAGGTCGTGACGGCCGACCGGCTCGGCTTCCGCGTCGCGTGGATCAGCGAGCACCAGTCGCCGGCCGAGCTCATCATCTGCAAGGCGGCGGGACAGACGCAGCAGATCAGGCTCGGCTCGGCGGTGCGGCCCCTGGCCTATTACCATCCGCTTCAGGTCGCGATCGAGGCCAATGCGTGCGACCACCTGACCGGCGGGCGCTATCAGCTCGGCGTCGGCTTCGGCTTCTATCGCACCAACATGGAGCAGCGCGGGCTCGATTTCGACAAGACGCGCGAGATGATGCACGCCTCGATCGAGCTCATTCACAAATTGTGGACGAGCGACAAGCCGGTCGATTACGACGGACCGTTCTGGACCGGCAAGGGCATGGTGGTGAAGCCGGGCCCGGTGCAGAAGCCGCACCCGCCGATGGGCATTGCCTGCTCGAAGACGGACGGCACGCCCGAGCTGGCGGGCCGCCTCGGCCTCATGCCCTTGACCGGCGACTTCATTCCGTTGGAGCGGCTGAAGCGGTTCGGCGAGCTCTATGTCGAGGGCGCGCGCGCCGCGGGACGCAAGCCGAGCCGCAACGGGCTCCATGCGACGCGCGTCATCTATGTCGCCGAGAGCGACAAGGAGGCGCGCGACGACATGCGGGACTCTTATAACGAGACGATCCAGTGGGAGATCGCCAACACGCCGCATCACCAGGTCGAGCGCATTCCCAAGGGCGGCACCTTCGCCGACATCAATTTCGATTATCTGTGCGACACCGCCAACATCTTCGTCGGCAGCCCCGACACGGTCTATCGCCGCGTCATGGATTTCTACCGCGAGACCGGCGGGTTCGGCGTCTTGATGTTCCATGCGGGCCGCGATTATGCGACGCGCGAGAAACGCGCGCGCTCGATGAAGCTCTTCATGGAGGAGGTGGCGCCGCGGCTGAGCCACCTCGATCCCGACCAGGCGCAAGCGGCCTGAGCGCGCGGGCGGCGGCGTCATGAGCAGGAAGATCGCGATCTTCGGAGCCGGCGCGGTCGGCGGCTATACCGGCGCGCACATGGTGCAGGCGGGCGCGGACGTGACCTTCATCGATCCCTGGCCCGAGCATGTCGAGCATATGCGCAAGCATGGGCTCCGCGTCACGCACGCCAAGGACGTGCCCGAGTTCACCGTGCCGGTGCGCGCGCTCCATGTCACCGACGCGCAGTCGCTCGCCAAGGAGCAGCCGGTCGATATCGCCTTCGTGTGCATGAAGTCCTACGACACCGCCTGGGCGACGATGCTGATCCGGCAATATCTCGCACCCGACGGCTATGTCGTCTCGTTGCAGAACTGCATGAACGAGGAGACGATCGCGGGCATCGTCGGCTGGGGCAAGACGATGGGCTGCATCGCCAGCTCGATCACCGTAAATCTCGCCGAGCCCGGCCATGTCCATCGCGGCGCGGGCAAGGGCGGCGCCGTGCACACCGTCTATCGCACCGGCGAAGTGCACGGCCGCATCACCACGCGCGCCGAGGAGGTCTGCCGCCTCGTCGCGACCGCCGACAGCGCCAAGGTCACCGCCAATCTGTGGGGCGAGCGCTGGTCGAAGCTCGTCGCCAACGCGATGGCGAACGGGCTTTCGGCCGCGACCGGCCTCACCAGCAACCAGATCCTCGAGAACGAGCCGGTCCGGCGCTTCTCGACCCGGCTCGGCAGCGAGGCGATCCGCGTCGGCCAGGCCTTGGGCTACACGCTCGAAGATATATTGCACCTGCCGCCCGAGACGCTGGCGCGCGCCGGCGAAGGCGATGAGGAGGCGGCACGGATCTGCGATGCGCAGCGCAGTGAAGGATGCGGGACGCCTTGCCGCCGAACAGCGCCCGTCGATGGGCCAGGACATGCAGAAGGGCCGGCGCACCGAGATCCAGTTCCTCAACGGCTTCGTCGTGCGTGAGGGCGAGAAGCTCGGCATGAGCTGCCGCGCCAACGCGCTTCTGACCGAGCTCGTGATGTCGGTCGAGCGCGGCGAGCTGCGCCCCGACCCGTCGCACGTCACGAAGCTCAAGCTGAATTGAGAGCCGGCGCCGTGACCGAACTCTGGGGTCTTTCTGCGACCGAGCTCGCGCAGTTGATCCGCACCCGCAAAGCCTCGGCGCGCGAAGCCGCCGAGGCGGCGCTGCAACGGCTCGACGCGGTCAACCCGCGCCTCAACGCGATCGTCGCGCACCGGACCGACCTGGTGCGGGCCGAGGCCGATGCGGTGGACCGGAGGATTGCGCGCGGCGAGAACCCGGGCCCGCTGGCCGGCGTTCCGGTGACGGTGAAGATCAACGTCGATCAGGCCGGCTTCGCCACCACCAACGGCACGCGGTTGCAGAAGGACCTGGTGGCCAAGGCCAACAGCCCGGTGGTCGATAACCTGGTGCGGGCGGGCGCGGTGCTGCTGGGTCGCACGAATGCGCCCGCCTTCGCCTTGCGCTGGTTCACCACGAACCTGCTGCACGGAGACACGAAGAACCCGCGCGATCCGTCGCTCACGCCCGGCGGCTCGTCCGGCGGCGCGGCGGCGGCGATCGCGGCCGGGATCGGCCATCTCGCGCATGGCACCGATATCGGCGGTTCGATCCGCTATCCGGCCTATGCCTGCGGCGTGCATGGCTTGCGGCCGACGCTCGGCCGCATTCCGGCCTTCAACGCGAGCGGGCCGGAGCGCGGCATCGGCCCGCAGCTCATGGCCGTGTCGGGTCCGATCGCGCGCACGATCGCCGATCTCCGCGTTGGCCTCGCCGCCATGGCGGCGCCCGATCCGCGCGATCCGTGGTGGACGCCGGCGCCGCTCGAGGGTGCGCCCGCGCCGCTTAACGCCGCGCTCTGTCTTCGTCCCGGCGGATTGAAGATCGTGCCGGAGGTGGACGCCGCGTTGCGCGACGCGGCGCGCCGCCTCGCCGATGCCGGCTGGCGCGTCGAGGAGATCGACGATACGCCGTCGCTGCACGAAGCGGCCGAGCTGCAAGAGCGGCTGTGGCTCGGCGATGGATTTGCGGCGCTGGCCGATGCGGCGGCGCGCGAGGGCGATCCGGGCGCGCTCGCGGTCGTGGCGGCGTTTCGCGCCAAGGCGGAAGCGCTTGCGCCCGACGTGGTGGCGCGCTCGCTCGTGCGGCGCGCGACGCTGGCGCGCGAATGGACGCTGCTCTTCGCCAAGCATCCGGTGCTGCTGCTGCCGGTGTCGGCGGAATTGCCGTTTCCCGACGGGCTCGACTTGCAGGGCGAGGCGGGCTTCCGCCGCGTGTGGCAGGCGCAGCTCACGCAGCGGGGACTGCCGGCGATGGGTCTGCCGGGCCTGACGGTCAGCACCGGTCTCGTCGGTTCGACCCCGGTCGGCGTGCAGATCGTCGCCGGCCGCTATCGCGAAGATCTGTGCTTGCGTGCCGGCGAGGCGATCGAGGCGGGCGGCGTGCCGCCGTCTCCGATCGATCCGGCCTAATCAGCGAAAACGAAGGAATGGCAACGATGGATCAGGCACCCTTTCGCGCGGACCAGGTCGGCAGCCTGCTGCGCCCGCCCGAGCTGAAAGAAGCGCGCGACAAATTCGCGCGCGGCGAGCTTACCCGCGCGGCGCTCGACCGAAGTCGAGGACCGGCTCATCCGCACGGCCGTCGCAAAGCAGGAAGCGACCGGGCTGCAAGTCCATCACCGACGGCGACTTTCGCCGGCAGTCCTGGTCGTCCGATTTCCTGACCGCGATCGGCGGCGTGACCGGCGGCGCGCCGTCGAGCACCGCGTCCGCGCGTCCGCAGCAGCTCGACGTGCCCGTGGGCGGCGTCGTGCGCGACTGGCAGCCGCCCACGCCCAAGATCGTCTCGCGCCTCGACATGGCCCGAGGGCGGCATCCAGCGCCGCGACTTCGCTTTCCTCAAGAGCGTGACCAAGCGCACGGCCAAGGTGACGATGCCGTCGCCGAGCATGCTGCATTTCCGCGGCGGGCGCGGCGGCGTGAGCGAGGCGGCATATCCCGACATGGAGCAATTCTTCGCCGACCTCATCGCCGTCTATCGCGCCGAGATCATGGACCTTGCGGCCGCCGGATGCCGCTATGTCCAGCTCGACGACACCAACCTGGCATATCTCTGCGATGCGCGGCTGCGCGAGCGCGTGCGCGGCATCGGCGAGGACCCGGACAAGCTGCCGCATCTTTATGCGCGCCTCATCAACGGCGCGATCGCGGGCCGGCCCAAGGACATGAAGATCACGGTCCACCTGTGCCGCGGCAATTCGCTCTCGCGCGGCCATGCCGAGGGCGGCTACGAGCCGGTGGCGGACGCGATGTTCAATGCGCTCGAAGTGGACGGCTTCTTCCTCGAATACGACGACGCGCGCTCGGGCGATTTCCGCCCGCTGCGCTTCGTGCCGAAGGGCAATCTGCGCATCGTGCTCGGCATCGTCACGTCGAAATTCGGCATGCTCGAGAGCAAGGAGTCATTGAAGCGCCGGCTCGACGAGGCGGTCAAATACATGCCGTTCGAGCAGATGTGCCTGAGCCCGCAATGCGGCTTCGCGAGCCACACCGGCGGCAATATCCTGAGCGAGGACGAGCAGTACGCGAAGCTCCGCCTCGTCGTCGAGCTTGCCGCGGAATTATGGCCGGCGTGACTAGGACGCCGTCCGCAGGAAGGCGAGAAGCGCCGCGTTGAAGGCGGCGGGCTGTTCGAGGTTGGACATGTGTCCCGCCGCAGGAATCTCGACATAGCGCGAGCCCGCGACGCGGCGCTGCTGGTCGATCATGACCGGGCCCGGCACCGCCGCATCCTCGCGTGCCGACGAGGAAGAGGGCAGGGAGGCGGATCTCGGCGAGGCGCTCGAGCACCGCCGCGCCCTTCAACGCCTCGGAACAGCCGGTGAAGCCCGCGACGCTGGTGCCGCGGATCATGCGCTTGACGCTATCGGTCGTGGCGGAGGCGGCGCCGCGCGTGAACCAGCGCTCGATGAAGAGATCGACCACCGCCTCCATTCCCTTCTCGCGGACGAGGCGGTTGCGGTCGTCGATGCCCTGGCGGAATTCGGCCGGCATGGCGACGCGCGAATCGCAGATGGCGAGGCTCGCGAAGGATCGGGGCTCGCGCAGCACCGCGGCGGCCGCGACGACGCCGCCCAGCGACAATCCGACCACGTGCGCGGGGCCCGCGCCGCATTCCTTCACGACGGCGAAGAGATCGTCGGCGAGATCGTCGATCGAATAAGGCGGCGGCGGGGCCGAGGAGCGCCCATGTCCGCGCGTGTCGAAGCGGAGGACGCGATAGCGCGCCGCGAGCGCCGGCACTTGCGGCTCCCACATCGAGAGATCGGCGGCGAGCGAGTTGAGCAGCACGACCCACGGGCCTTGCTCGCCGTCGCAGCGCACGAACAGCTCGGCTGCGCCGGAGCGGACGGTTCGTTCGCTTGCCATCGCCTCAGCTCCGCTCGAACAGCGTGCCGAAGCCCGGCACCGGATCGTTTATGCCGCTTTGGCGCAGCGCGTGCCACGCCGGCCGCCTGGTTGCTCGTGACGACGGGCTTGCCGAGATCGCGCTCCAAGAGCGCGATCACCTCGGCGATGCGCATCTGCGCGCAGGAGAGGAAATAGCCGTCCGCCTCGGGATCGCGCCACTCGATCGTGCGGCGGTACCAGGCGAAGGGCTCGATCGCGCGGAAATCCTTGGCGTAGGTGAGCTCCGCGGCGTAATCGCGCAGCACCGTGATGCCGTTGGCGCGGAGATACGCCGCCTCGCGCGCGTTCACCGCCGAAACATAAGGCGTCACCATGACGATGTTGCGCGCGCCCACATGCTTCAGCGCCGCAGCCACCGCCTCGCCCGTCACCGTGACGGGAAGGCCGGTCGCCGCCACGATGCGCTCGCGGATCTTCTGCGCCATGTCGGGCGAGTAGGTCGTGACCGCGGTGCAGTGGAAGAGGATGCGGTCCACCCCGGCGTCCTTGAGAAGGGACGCGCCCTCCTCGATGCGCTCGGTCAGGCTCAGGAGCTGATCGGGCGTATCCTCGATCATGCGCAGCCGCGTCGTGTGCAGCGTGACGCCCTCGGGCAGCATCGCCTCGATCTGCGGCTCGGCCTCGGTGTTGACCGCCGGAATGATCATGCCGAGCCTGAGGCGCCAGCCGTAGCGCACCTGCATCGTCGCGCGATCTTCACTGTTCGGCATGGACGCCTCGTGCTGCCAGAGTTGCGGATTGCCGGGCCGGCGCCTCCGCGCCGCGCGCGTGGCGATGATGCGGCTCGCGTCGTTGACGGCATCGCCGCGCCAGGCGACATGCCCATCCGGGCGCACGAGCACCAGCTTGCGGCCATAGAGCGCGGCGATCGCGGGCGATGCGATGTCGTGGACGACGAGCGGCACGTCCTGCGCGCGGGCGGCGGCTTCGAGCGCGTGCGCATCGCCGGCATCGAAGCGCAGCAGCACGAAGCCGCGGCCGAACAGGTCGAGCGTCGAGCGCCCGTCCGGCAGCCACGCATGCGGCGCGCGCGATCCCGGCCGCGCCGTCGGCACATAGTGCGACACGTCGTCGTGCGTCGCGGGCGAGCCGTCGGGAATGCAGATCGGAGAATCCTCGTAGCGATATCCCAACTGCACGCCGAGGCATTGCCACTCGCTGGTGAGCGTATCCTTGAGCCGCGTGCCGACCGCGCGCCGCGCCCGCGCGCCGGCCTCGCTCTCGTCGAAGATCAGCGAGCAATCGCCTTGCGCCGCGACCCAGGCGTTGAAATTGCGCGTCGAGAAATCGGAATTGCGCTTGGCGATCGGCTTCTGCTCGGGGAAATAGCTGTCGAGGAGATGCGCGCCGCCCCAGCCGCGCAGCATCGCCTCGAGCTTCCAGCCGAGATTGACGCTGTCGATCACGCCGGTGTTCATGCCGAAGCCGCCGGTCGGCGACATGACGTGCGCGGCATCGCCGGCGAGGAGGACGCGGCCGGCGCGATAGTCCTTGGCGATCGCCTCGGCGCGCCGCCACGGCCGCACGGCGATGAGCTCGAACGGCACGTCGTCGCGCCCCATCGCGCGGTGCACGGCGGCACGCGCGTCGAACGCGCCCATGTCGACGCGCGCGTTGGAGCCGATGACGGTGAGGCGCCATTCCTCCTTGCCGTCGACGACGGTGGCGTTGCCCCAGGTGCCTTCGGATCCAACGAAGAGGTAGCGCTCGGCCTCGCCCTTGTCGTGCCCGCGGAGAAAATCCGCGACAGCGGAAGAACACGTTGACCGAGTAGCTCAAGACCGGCGTGCCCTCGAGCTCGATCCCGGCCGCCTTGCGCACCGCGCTCGCCGAGCCGTCGCAGGCGACGAGATAGCGCGCCTCGATCTCGATCGCCTCGCCCGAGGCGAGATCGGTCGCCTGCGCCACGATGCGATCGGAATGCTCCGTGTAGCCGTCGAAGCGGCAGCGATAGCGCAAGCTCACGCCGTCGAGCTCGGCGGCCGAGCGCGCGATGGTCGGATCGAACACGAGCTGCGGGCACCAGGTGCGCTTTTCCGGGCTTTCCGGCGGCGGACGCTGATCGCGCTCGCACGGATATTCGTCGCGCGCGAGAAGATGACCCGCGAGGCTCGTGCAGAACACGATGTCGAGCTTGTAGTCGTCGGGAAATCCGGCATGGACGATGCGGTCCTTGACGCCCCAGCGGCGGCAGAACTCCATCGTCCGCGCCGCCACCATCGCGCCGCGCGGCAGATCGATGCTGCCGTCGCCCTGCTCGATCAGCAGGCATTCGATGCCGCGCCAGCCGAGATCGAGCGCCAGCGTCAGGCCGATCGGGCCGCCGCCGACGATGAGGACCGGGGTTTCCATCCGCCGCGTCATGGCGCCGTCACACCTCGACCACGATGTAGTTCTCCTCGACCGACACGGGATAGGTCTCGGCGACGTAGGGGCCTTGCAGGATGCGCTCGCCGCTTTCGACCGCGACGGCATAGCGGCGCAGCGAGATGTTGTCGGCATCGCACCACGACTGCCCGGTGCGGATGTCGTACTGCCAGCCGTGCCAGGGACAGCGGATCATCTCGCTGCCCTCGACGACGCGGTATTGCCCCGGCTCGTCGGATTCGACGCGCTGCACGATCTTGCCCTTGCACAAGGACGCGCCCTCGTGCGGGCACTTGCTCAGGACCGCGAAATATTCGTCGCTGAGGTTGAAGATGCCGATCTCGCGCCCCGCCGCCGTCACGAGCTTGCACGTGCCGGGCGCGATCTCGCCGGCCTTGGCGACGACGTGGCGCTCGGCCATCTCAGGCGAGCCCGTACACCCGCTTGGCGTTCTCGCTGAAGATCATGCGCTTCTTGTCGTCGGGCAGGCGCACCTTGAACACGGTCCTCGGATCGTCGAAATCCCAGTGCGGATAGTCGGTCGAGAACAGCAGCCGGTCCCAGCCGATCCAGTCGATGATGCGGATGAGATCCTCGGGCCGCTCCGGCTCCTCGATCGGCTGCGTCGTGTACCAGATGTGCTCGCGGATATATTCCGACGGCGGCCGCTTCACGTGCGGCACCTCGCTGCGCATCCGCTCCCAATGCTTGTCGAGGCGCCAGCACAGCGCCGGGACCCAGGCGAAGCCGCCTTCGATCAGCACGAGCCGCAAATTCTTGAAGCGCTCGAACGCGCCTTCGAGCACCATGCTGGTGAAGACGCCCATGATGATATAGGCGAAGGTCTGGTGCTCCTCGAGATAGAAGGAGGGCCAGCCCGCCGGCGTCGAGGCGTTGCCGCTGCCGAAGCCCGGCACGTGCAGCCCGATCGGCAAATTGTTGCGCTCGCACGCCTCGAAGATCGGCCAATAGCGCCGCCGGCCGAGCGGCTCGTCGGCGCGCGGGCTAAGCGACACCTGCACGAAGCGGCGGTCGCGCGCGCGGCGCTCGATCTCCGCGACCGCGGCCTCGGGATATTCCTGGCCGACCTGGATCGCGCCCCGGAGGCGCGGCTCCTTGTCGATCCATTCGGCGATCTGCCAGTCGTTGTTGGCGGTCGCGAGGGCCGCGCCGAATTCGAGATTGCGCTCGGCGTAGGCCGCGGGCGCCAGCGCCTGGAGCATGCCCCATTCGACGCCGTTGGGATCGAGATGATGGACGCCGCATGAAGTCGAGATCGCTGCCCGGCGGCCCGCCATTGGGCGGCACGGCGTCGATGCCGGTTCACCTGCATGCGCGGATGCGTCAGCGTGCCGTGCAGGCCCTGGCGCACGTGGCGGCGATAGGTCTGCATGTGCTCGCGCCAGCGCGCCGGCAGGAACGGCAGCACCTGGCTCTCCGAGCGGAAGATCGGATGGATGTCGCAATCGACGACCGAGAGCCGGCTGCCGCGATTGCTTCTCGCGCTCGAGCAGTTCGAGGCTCATGCGACGGTCTCCCTCAGGCGCGAATAGGTTGCGAGCGGATTGTCGATCAAGATCTTGCGCAGCATGGGCTCCGGCAGGCCCGGCGGCAACGCCTCGTCGCCGTCGAACTGCCAATGCGGGAAATCGGTGGCGAAGAGCAGGAGCTCGTCCGAGCCCAGAAGCTCGATCGCCGCGGCGACGGTGGCGGCGTCGTTGGGCGCGTCGGTCGGCTGCATCGTCAGGCGCACGTGGTCGCGGATGATGTCGAACGGCGGCCGTGTCACCCACGGCACCTCGGTCCTGACGCCGCGCCAGGTCTTGTTGAATTTCCAGGCGAAGGCGGGAAGCCAGGTGCAGCCCGATTCGATCAGCACCACTTTCAGGCGCGGGAACTTCGCGAACACGCCCTCGGACACGAGGCTCGCGAGCTGCGCCGCGAAGGCTTGCGTGTTCGAGACGTAATCCTCGAGCAGATAGGAGGGCCAGCCTGACGCGCTCGGCGGATGGCGATATGTCGAGCCGGCATGGATGCCGACCGGCAGGTCGTGCTTTTGCGCGGCCTCGAAGATCGGCCAGTAGTGACGGCGGCCCAAGGGCATGTCGAGCCCCGCGAGCAGCAGCACCTGGACGAAGCGCGGATCGCCGGCGCGGCGCTCGATCTCCTCGGCCGCGAGCTCGGGGCTTTGCGAAGGCACCATGATCGAGGCGCGGAGCCGCGTGTCGCGGTCGAGCCATTCGGCGGCGACCCAGTCGTTGACCGCGCGGATGAGCGCCGCCGCCATGTCCTCGGCGAACAGCGCCTGCGCGCCCCAGAGGCAGTTCAGGATGGCGAAGCGCGTTCCGAACGCGTCGAGCGCCTTCGCCTGGAGCAGCGCGAGATCGGAGCCGGGCGGACCGTTCGCCGGCCGCCAGTCGGGCCGGCCCGAGAGCGGCGCCGTCGGCGGATATGACGTCAGCGAAAGGTCGAGCCGCTCGAGCTGCTGCACGTTGACGCGCTCGCGCCAATAGGCGTCGAGATAGGGCACGAGCGCGCCGATCCCCGGCACGGCAACATGCACGTCGCAATCGATGGCGCCCGCGAATGGTAAACGCATGCGCCGCGTATTCTAGAGCGCCCACGCGGGCGGGCAAGCCGTCCAACCATTGCTTTTCCGCCGCCGCTCTATGATTCTTGCGCGCGAAAGGGCCGGCACAAGCCAAGGGGCGGGGGAAAAGGGCATGGCGCAAACCATCGATGTGAATGCCACGATCGAGCGGGTCGGGGTCGGGCGGCTCGCGATCTTCGTCATCGCCTTGGGCTTCTGCATGATGATTTCGGACGGCTTTGATTTCACGGCAATGTCGGTCGCGACGCCGGCCATCCTGCGCGACTGGCATATCGGGCCCAAGGACATGGGCGTGGTGTTCAGCGTCACCTTCTTCGGCCTCCTGGTCGGCTCGCTGTTCTACGGCTGGATGGCCGACCGGTTCGGGCGAAAATTCACCATCGTGTTCGGCACGTTCAATTTCGGGATTCCCGTCCTGCTCACGATCTGGGCCGCGAACGTAGAGCAGCTCATGGTGCTGCGCTTCATCGGCGGCATCGGCATGGGCGGCATCGTGCCGATCGCCTATACGCTCGTCAGCGACTATGCGCCGCGGCGCATGCGCTCGACCGTCACCGTCATCACCAATTCGGGATATAACGTCGGCGGCGTGCTGAGCGGGCTCGTTGGGCGCGTCGGCGATTGCGGCTTACGGCTGGCGCTCGATCTTCGTGGTGGGCGCCGGCCTGTCGCTCGTCATGGCGTTCGTGCTGATCGCGCTCCTGCCGGAATCGCCGCTCTTCCTGGCGCAGCGCGATCCCACCTCGCCCAAGCTGCGCCGCCTGTTCCAGCGCCTCGCGCCCGCGCGAGCGGCTCGATCCCGACGCGCGCTTCGTCGCGCACGATCCGCAGGAGCTTATCGGCCGCACCGGCGAGAACAACATCTTCCAGCTCTTTCACGGGCCGCGGGCAGCGGCCACCACCCTGCTGTGGCTTCTGTTCGCCTCCGATGCGCTGGGCTTCTTCTTCCTGGCGAGCTGGCTGCCGCTCGTCATGGAGGGGCAGGGCGTCGCGCCCAGCACGGCGTCCTTGACGCAGTCTCTCTTCGTCTTCGCCGGCATGATCGGCGGCTTCGGCATCATGCGCTTCCTCGACCGCATCGGGCCGATTGCCATCGTGGTGTTCCCCGTGATCGGGCGGCCGCTCGAGATCCTGATGGGCACGCCGGGCCTGCCCGAGCCGATCCTGCTCGCCACCGTCGCGGGCGCCGGCATCTGCCTCTCCGGCATCCACTTCGCCGTCTATGCCATCGTCGTGCGCTTCTATCCCGCGAGCATCCGCGGGCGCGGCGTTTCCTGCGCCACGGTGTGGGGGCGCGCGGGCGGCATCGTCGCGCCCTTGGTCGGCGGATATCTCCTTTCGGCCCACATACCGTTCCAGCAGCTCATGATCATCGCCGCGCTGCCGTGCGTCGCCACGGCGATCCTCGGCATCGCCTTGGGCCGCCTCTACCGCCGCCATTTCGACGCGGCGGTGGCGGTGGCGGCGGCATGAGCAGGACAGCGACGAAAGATCGCGTTACAATCCGAGCGCCGCTTTTGGGAGAATCGCCATGACGTCGCAGCAGGAGTTCGATCTCGTGACCCGCACCGGTCCGGGCACGCCGATGGGCGAGCTGATGCGGCAATACTGGATTCCGGCCGCGCGCTCGTCCGAGCTCGTGGCCGACGGCCCGCCGGTCCGGATCATGCTCCTGGGCGAGAAGCTCATCGCCTGGCGCGACAGCGCGGGCCGCGTCGGCGTCATGGACCACCGCTGCCCGCATCGCTGCGCCTCGCTGTTCTACGGGCGCAACGAGGAGAACGGGCTGCGCTGCGTCTATCACGGCTGGAAGTACGACGTCGACGGCAACTGCCTCGACCAGGCGAACCTGCCGCCGCACCAGGCCTTCGCCGACAAGGTGCACGCCAAGGCCTATCTCGCGCGCGAACGCAACGACGTGGTGTGGATCTATATGGGCGAGCGCAGCCGCGCGCCGGATCTGCCGCCGTTCGAGGCGTGCCTCGCGCCGCCCGACCGGGTCGGCATCCGCTTCGTGCAGCGGCGCTGCAACTGGCTGCAGGCGGTCGAAGGCGATCTCGACACCTCGCATGTCGGGCTCCTGCATTTCGGCGCCGCGCGGCCGACAGCGAAGCTCGACGACGCGCACAAGGACATCGTCGTCAACCGCGCGCCGGAATACCGCGTGAACGAGACGCCCTACGGCCTCACCTATGGCGCCTACCGGCCCTCGGCCACGGTCGACGGCGGGACCTACTGGCGCGTCGCGCATTTCCTCTACCCGTTCTGGATCATGCCGCCGGTGACGAGCCTCGAGCACAACGTCATGGTGCGCGCCTTCATCCCGATGGACGACGAGCACTGCATGTTCGTGGGCTTCGAATCCCTCACCTACTCGCGCATGGAACAACGGACGAGCATGTCGGGCGTGCACATCCGCGACAATCTCCAACCCAACGAGACCGGCTGGTACGGCCGCTACCGCATGGTCGAGTGCGAGGAGAACGACTATCAGATCGATCGCGAGCTGCAGCGCACCAAGAGCTTCACCGGCATCGACGGCATCCACACGCAAGACCAGACCGTGACCGAGAGCATGGGCGGGATCGTCGACCGCTCGTGGGAGAATCTGGCCCCGTCCGACATTGCCATCGCGCGCCACCGGCGCATGCTGCTCGCGGCCGTGCAGGCATTCCAGAACGGCGTGCGCCCGCCCTCGGCCGACGATGCGAAGCTCTATGCCGAGGTGCGCGGCGGCTACTACACCACGACCGAGCCGGGCGATTGGCTGGCCCAGCACCGGGAAGAGGCGGCCAAGCTCCGCCGCCTCGAAGCGCAGGGACACGGCGTCGCCGCCGAGTGAGGGAACGGGTCTTGGGGCGCCCGTCCGGCGCCTCGAGGACGAGCGGCTGCTGACGGGTGCGGGCCGCTTTGCCGACGACGTGTCGGCGCCAAACATGGCTTACGCCTATGTCGTGCGCTCGCCGCACGCGCATGCCCGCATCACCGGCATCGACACCGCGGCCGCGGCGGCGGCACCGGGCGTGCTCGCCGTCTTCACCGGCGCGGATGTCGCGCGCGCTAATCTCGCCGGATTGCCGTGCGAGTCCTTTCCGAAACTGCCGCCGGGCAGCCGCTCCCATTGTCCGGACCAGCCGATCCTCGCGCGCGGCAAGGTGCGCCATGTCGGCGACCGCGTCGCGCTCGTCGTCGCCGAGACGCTGGCCCAGGCGAAGGATGCCGGCGAATTGCTCGCGGTCGGCTACGAGGCGCTCCCGGCCGTGACCTTGGCCGACGCGCTCGCGCCGGGTGCGGCGAAAGTGTGGGACGAGGCGCACGGCAATCTGAGCTTCGAGCTCGAATTCGGCGATCGCCGCGCCGTCGACGAGGCGTTTGCCGCGGCCGCGCACGTGACGAATCTCCGCGTCCATTATCCGCGCGCTGCGCCCAATTCGATCGAGCCGCGTGCGGCCGTGGCCTATATCGATCCGAGCGACGGCCATCGACAAGGCGGCGCGCGAGATGCGGCATCGATCCGGTCGAGATGCGCCGGCGCAATCTCATTCGCGCCGCGGACATGCCGTACAGCACGCCCAGCGGCTACGTATACGATTGCGGCAATTTCGAAGACGTGCTCGACAAAGCGCTGGCGCTCGCCGACTGGCACGGTTTCGCGGCGCGGCGCGCGCGATCAGAGCGACGCGGACTTCGGCGCGGCATCGGCCTCGCCATGCATTGCCAGCGCGCCGGAAACGGCGTCCGAGCGGATGGAGATCCGCGTCGCCGAGAACGGATCGGTCGCGGTCTATGCCGGCACGCTCGCGACCGGGCAGGGCCACGAGACCATGTTCGCGCAGATGATCTCGGAGTGGCTGCGGAGTGCCGCTCTGCGACGTGCGCGTGTTCCAGGGCGACACCGACAAGATCCTGTTCGGCCGCGGCTCCTTCGCCCAGCGCACGATGAGCACCGGCGGATCGGCGCTCAAGCTCGCGGCCGACGAGGTCGTGCGCAAGGCCAAGCGGTTCAGCGCCTGGATGATGGAAGTGTCCGAGGCAGACGTCGCGTTCGAGCGCTGCCGCTTCCGCGTCGCCGGCACCGACCGCCAGATCACATGGCGCGAAGTGGTCGAGAAATCCTATGCCGGCTTCGGCGTCCCGCCGGAGTTCGGCATCGGGCTCGACGGCGCCGGCACGCACCCTGGACCCAACACATATCCGAACGGCTGCATCATCGCCGAGGTCGAGATCGATATCGAGACGGGCGTCGTCACGCTCGATCGCATCGCCGCGGTTGACGACGTGGGCACGGTGGTCAATCCGCTGACGCAGGAAGGGCAGCTGCACGGCTCGCTCGCGCAGGGGATCGGCGAGGCTCTGATCAATTCGTCATCTACGAACGCGAAACCGGGCAGCTTCTGACCGGATCATTCATGGATTACGCGATGCCGCGCGCCGACGACATGCCGGAGATCGTCTCCGAGCTCGCCGCCGTGCCGACAAGACAACCGCATCAAAGAAAATCGTAGCCCTGCTCGTAATGCAGGTAGATGCCGTCGAAATAGAACCAGCGCATGCGCGCGCTCTCGCGCGCGAAGTGGATCGCCTGGTCCTGCATCTCGCGCGTGGTGCAGTGTTTCTCGAGCACCTGGAAGCCGCGGTCGCCGTGCGCGATGTCGACCTCGGAATGAAGCCAGAAATGCTCGATCTCCGGCTCCTTGAATTGGTAGATCTCGCGCAATGACTTGAGCACGCTGCTGTAGAGGAGCGGCGATTGCAATTCGGTGCCGACGCGGACCGCGGCGATGCCGCACCACCACGGCTCTTCGACCGCCGTCGTCTTGAGGAAATTGACCCACGAGCGCGTCGTCGGCAGCCCGCGCCCCGCCTTCACCTTGGCGATGTCGGCGCCGTTCACCGCGGCGAATCTCGAGGATGATGTCGAGATGCGGATTCTTCTCGTCGGTTTCCTCGTGCCAGTTCTCGAGCTGCAGCGCGATCACGTCGGCCGGCGCCTTGGCCGAGATGACGAAATCCCATTCCGCGGCATGGCTGATCCAGTGATAGTGCTCGACCGCGATGCCCTTGAGGCAGGTGCGGCTGAGCGTGCCCTCGGCCCATTTCCGCGTCATCGGATGGTGGGCGCAATGGCGCTCCATGACCGCGTCTTCGAGGGCTTTGCGGAAGGCGGAGACCGAGCTCATAGTTCCTCCCGGGATGTCGCGCGGAGACTGGCACAAGGGAAGGGCAAACGCCATCGACGATTTCGCGCCGCGACCTGCTGATCGCTCCGGTGCTCGCCGGCGGCCCGGCGCATCCGCCCCCTCGCTATTTCGGCCGCGCGCCTGCGTGGTAGCTGAGCGCGCCGGGATCGGTGAGGTCCGGGACCGTCCAGCCGTCGAGATCGTATTCCGCCATGCACGCCTCGGCGAAGCCCTTGAACGGCGGCGGCGTTGCCCGACGCCTCCGCGCCGAACAGGCAATAGCGCCGGATCTCCTCGGTCGAGCCGCCGTAGTTGATCTCGTAAAGCTCGTGCCGGCCGCCGAACTCGGTGCCGAGCGTGTCCCACAGGAGCTTCAGGAGCTTCACGCGCTGCTCGGCCGAATAGCCGTTCGAGCCGCGCAGGTAGCGGTCGAGATAGGGCCTGATCTCCTCGTTCTTGAAGTCGCGCGCGTGCGAATTGAGGAAGATGAGACCCGAGGCGACGGTCTGCTCGATGATGTATTTGACCTTGGTATAGGCCATCGTCGCGATGATGGCGTAAGCGTTGCCGGGCTCCATCTTCGGCAGCACATAGTCGCCGATCCACGGCTGCGGATCGCGCACCATGGCGTCCGACAGCGCCCAGAAGAGATTGCGCCAGGCGATCACCTCGCCGACATTCGCCTGCACGCCGCGATAATTCTTGGTGCCCGCGGCTTCCGTCGCCTTCAGCAGCAGGCCCGAGATGAAGTCGAGCTTCACGGCAAGGCGCGTGCAGCCATGCACGACGAAGCGCGGCAGGAATCCCGTCTGCGGGAAGAAATTGTTGGCCCGCTCCATGTCGCGATAGACGAACACGTTCTCCCAGGGCACCAGCACCTTGTCCATGATGAAGACGGCGTCGTTCTCGTCGAGCCGGCTCGACAGCGGATGGTCGAACGGGCTCCCCATCACCGTCGAGGTCATCTCGTAGGACGTGCGGCAGATGAACTTCACGCCGGGCGCGTTGGTCGGGATCATGAACACGACGGCGAAGGCCGGGTCCTGCACCGGGATGAGCCCGTGATGCGCGACGAAGGTGTAGTTGGTCAGCACCGAGCCGGTCGCCACCACCTTGGCGCCCGAGACGATGATGCCCTGGTCGGTCTCGCCCTCGACATGGCAGCACACGTCGCCCGCTTCGTTCGGCGGGCGGTCGCGGTCGATCGGCGGATGGATGATGGCGTGGTTGATGAACGGCACGCGCTCCTGGCTGAAGCGGTACCAGCGCCGCGCATTCTCCTCGTACGGATGATAGAACGCGGCATTGGCGCCGAGCGTCGCCAGGAACGCCGCCTTGTAGTCGGGCGAGCGGCCCATCCAGCCATAGGTGAGCGCGCGCCCATTCGGCGATCGCGTTGCGCCCGGCAAGAAGATCGTCGAGCGTCTTGGGCGCCTTGAAGAAGGCGTGGGTCGAGCCGCCGTTGCCGGTATCGGTCGGCAGCAGCAGCTTGTCCTTGCGCTTCGGGTCGTGCAGCGCGTCATAGAGCCGCGCCACCATGCGCGCCGTGTTGCGGAAGGCCGGGTGCTCCGTGACTTTCTTCGACGCGCTCGCCATAGATATAGACCTCGCGCCCGTCGTCGAGCGAGGCGAGGTATTCGTTCCCCGTCATCGGCGACGCGTTGGGGACATTGCCGATCGTCTCGGCGCGCGCGGCGAATTCCTTCTTGTCGATCGATTGCGTGCCCGTCATGGCCCCTCCCTCCACGAAACTCGCGCGCCACACATACCATGGGGCGAGCGGGCGAACCACGCGGCTTTCCCTGCGCTCCGCGCTTGGCTATCGTTTTGCCGGGATTGTGGAGGCAAGCATGGCGTCGATCGAGGAATTCGAGGACCATTGCTGGAAGGACGTCGTCCCGGCGGCGGACATGAAGCTCTATTCGTGCTACGCGCGCCCGACGCGCGTGGGCTCGCGCCCGGCGCTCCTCGCCATCGATCTCTACAACATCGTCTATCGCGGCGGCGCGCGCTCGCCCTACGAGCTCGATCCCGTCTATCCCAATAGCTGCGGCGTCTTCGCTCATCGCGCGATCGAGCCGACGAAGCGCCTGCTCGCATCGGCGCGCGCGGCCGGCATCCCGATCTTCTACTGCACGCAGGAAACCCAGCCGAACAACCGGCCCGCGGGCGCCGTCTCGACCCGGCGGCAGGGCTCGTCGATGCCGCGCGCGGGCGACGACTACGATATCTATTTCGAATTCACGCCGCAGCCCAACGACGTCGTGATCCGCAAGCAGCGCGCGAGCGTGTTCCAGGGGACGCCGATCGTCTCGCATCTCAACATCCTCGACATCAACAGCCTCATCGTGTGCGGCGAAAGCACGTCGGGCTGCGTGCGCGCGAGCTGCGTCGACGCCTATTCGAACGGCCTGCACGTCTCGCTCGTCGAGGAATGCACGTTCGATCGCGCCGAGCTGACGCACAAGGTCAATCTGTTCGACCTGCACCATAAATACGTCGATGTCATGCATGCCGACGACGTGATCCAGCATCTCGACCGCATGGCCCGCCCGCCCAATAGCTGAGCCGGCGGGTGCCGGAATGAACCGGTTGCAATTCCGGCCGAAGTCGGTAAGAGATTGATGACGGACTGTTGGATGAAACCGATGGTGGCGGCGACGGGTATCGCCGCCCCGACTGCTGACAAAACATCGCTCTGGGAGGCCTCAATGACTACACACGGCATGTCCAAGCCCTCGCGGCGCAGCGTCATCCGCGCCAGCGGCGCGTTGCTGGCGGCGACCGCGCTGCCGGCCGTCGCGCGGGCCGCGGACACCCATCCCCCCCTGGGGACCTGGCCGGACGGCTCCTCCGGTGACTCGGTCTTCATCGGCATCGCGGTGCCGCGCACCGGAACCTACGCCGTCCAGGGCGAGGACGAGCTCAAGGGCTATCAGCTCGCGGTCGAGCACATCAATTCCGGCGACCCGCTGATCAAGCGGATCTCGCCGCTGACGAAGAAGGGCGTGCTCGGCAAGGAGGTGAAGTACGGCGTCGCCGATTCCGAGGCGAACCCCAACACCGCGGTGCAGGCGCAATCGCGCTTCATCAGCGAAGCCAAGGCCGTGCTCATGACCGGCTCGACCTCGAGCGCGGTGGCGGTGGCGCTCAACAAATTGGCACAGCGCGAAAAGGTGCTCTACGTCGCCGGCATCTCCGGCTCGAACGACACGACCGGCAAGGATTGCGTGCGCTACGGCTTCCGCCAGTGCTTCTACGGCCAGACCGCCGCCGCCGCGATCGGCCCGGTGCTGCTCAAGAATTACGGCAAGGGCAAGAAAGCCGCCTACCTGACGCCGGACTACACCTACGGCCACACCGTGCAAGCGTCGATGGAGGCCTATCTCAACAAGAACGGCGGCTGGACCACGGTGACGAACCAGGTGGCGCCGTTGGGCGCGCCCGACTACAGCTCCTATCTGCTCAACGTCGCCAATTCCGGCGCCGAAATCCTGCTCAACATCAACTGGGGCCATGACGCGGTGCTGTCGATCCAGCAGGCGCAGCAGTTCGGCATCCTGGCGAAGCAGAAGCTCGTCGTCCCCTACCAGGTTCCGTTCCTCGCCAAGGAGGTGGGCGCCGAGATCATGCAAGGGCGTCTTCGCCGCGACCGACTTCTGGTGGACGCTCGAGGACAACCCGAAATACCCGCTGGCGAAAATGTTCGTCGAGTCGTTCCACAAGAAATACGGCTACCGGCCGGAATGGGGCGCCAACAACGCCTACATGGAGTTCGCGTTGTGGGCCGATGCGGTCGAGCGCGCCGGCAGCTTCTATCCGCCCGACGTGATCAAGTCCTACGAGGCCGGCAAGAAGACGCAATCGACCGTCGGCGAGGTCTATTTCCGCGCCGCCGATCATCAGCTCGTCCGTCCGGTCATCATCGTCCGCGGCAAGAAGCCCGCGGACATGAAGAATCCCGAGGATTTCTGGGACATCGACGACATCGTCCCGGGCGAGGGCCTGATGCAGGCGCCCGACGCTTTCGGTTGCCAGCTGGGCGACTATACCTGAGACTGCGGCAATGACGCGGCCGGCACAAACCATCGCCGCCGGCCGCGTCCCCTCTGTCCGCCCGCCCGCATGATTACCTGGCCCAATTTCGTATCGCAGTTATTCAACGGGCTGGCATCAGGTGCGCTGCTGGCGCTGATCAGCTCCGGCCTCACCATCATCTACGGCACGCTCGGCGTCCTCAACCTGGCGCACGGCGCCATGTTCATGCTCGGCGGCTATGCCGGCTTCGTCGCGTTCCAGGCGACCGGCTCCTTCACCATCGCCGTCATCGCCGGGTCGCTGTTCCTGTTCGTCGTCGGAGGATTGATCGAGCTCGTCATCATCCGCCATTTCTACGCCCGCCCGCCGGAGGACCAGCTCCTGGTGACGTTCGGTCTCGGCATCGTGCTGGTCGAGCTGGTCCGGCTCGTGTTCGGCAGCCTGTCGCTGAGCGTGCCGGCCGCCGGCCTGGGCCGCCGGCATCACGCCGATGGGGTTCATGATCTATCCGACCTACCGCATCGTCGTGCTCGGCATCGCGGCGGCGGCGCTGACGGTGCTCTACATCGCTCTCTACCGCACCCGGATCGGCATGATCGTGCGCGCGGGGATCGAGGATGGCGGCATGGTCGGCATGCTCGGCATCAACGTCTACCGCGTCTTCATGCTGGTGTTCGGCATCGGCACGATGGCGGCGGGCTTCGCCGGCATCGTCAATGCGCCGGTCGTGTCGCTGACGCCGGATATGGGCGACGGGATCCTGGTGCAGACCTTCGTCGTGGTGGTGATCGGCGGCGTCGGCTCGTTCACCGGCGCGATCCTGGGCGGGCTCGTCTCGGGCGAAATCCTCAGCCTCACCTCGATGGTCGACCCGGCCTATTCCGGCGTCATGCTGTTCGCGGTGATGACGTTGATCCTGCTCGTGCGCCCGCAAGGGCTGCTCGGCCTGCCGAGCCGCGAATGAAGGTGGCTCGCTGATGTTGCGCCGCCGCGGCTGGACGGTCGAGCTGCTGACCGCGCTGGGGCTCGTCGCCGTGCCCTACGTCCTGCCCTATCTCGGCTTCGCGCCCGGCACGATCAACCAGATCCTGATCTGGGGCCTGTTCGGGATCGGCTTCGACATCCTGTTCGGCTACACCGGGCTCCTGTCGTTCGGGCAATCGGCGTTCTTCGGCACGGGCGGCTTCGTCGCCGCATATCTTCTCACCAACAACCTCATGTCCGACGTGGTGCTGGCGCTCGTCGTCGGCATGGTCGTTGCCGCGCTGGTCGGCTGTCTCGTCGGCATGATCGCGCTGCGCCGCACCGGCATCTATTTCGCCATGATCACCGTGGCGATCGCCGAGACCTTCTTCTTCATCGAGAATTCGCCGCTCTCGGCCTGGACCGGCGGCGAGAACGGCATCCCGGGCGTGCCGACCCCGAAATTCTCCTTCGGCGGCTTCTCCTATCAGGTCGGCACCGGCTGGTCGATGTATGGCTTCCTCGCGGTCTGCTACTTCGTCGGCATGGTGATCGCGCTGCGCATCGTGCGCTCGCCGATGGGCGCGGTGTTCAGCGCGATCCGCGACAACCCGCTGCGCGCGCGCGCCGTGGGGCATGCGGTCGGGCTCTACAAGCTCACGGCGTTCGTCATCGCCTCGGCCTATGCCGGGTTTGCCGGCGGGCTTCTGGGCGTGCTGCAGGCCTTCATGCCGCCCGAGGCCTTCACCTTCGGCACGTCCGGCCAATTGGTGATGCAGACGGCGATCGGCGGCACCGGCACGCTGTTCGGACCGTTGCTCGGCGCGGCCGTGTGGCTGCTGCTGCGCGATTTCCTGCAAGGGGCACTCGGTCTCGGCAGCGCGTGGAAGCTCGTGCTCGGCCTCGTCTTCGTGCTGCTCGTGTGCTTCCTGCGGCACGGCCTCATCGGCGGCGCGCGAGACCTGATCCGGCGCCTGTCCGCGCGCCGGCGGCCCGCGCCCGCGGCAGCGCCGGTCGCCGCCGCCGCGCCGCTCGCCAGCGTCGGCCCGTCGCGCCGGCGCCAGGAGAAGCCGTTTTCCGGCCCCGTCCTCGAGGCGCGCGGCCTCAGCAAGTCGTTCGGCGGCCTCGTCGCCAATTCCAATATCGACTTCGCCGTCGCCGAGGGCGAGCTGCGCGGCGTCATCGGCCCCAACGGCGCCGGCAAGAGCACGTTCTTCAAGATGCTGACCTGCGAGCTGCGCGCCGAGCTCGGGCCGCATCGTCTTCCACGGCCGCGACATCACCGGCATGGACGTGGCCGCCGTGTGCCAGCTGGGACTGACCAAGACCTACCAGATCAACCAGCTCTTCTCGCGCTTGACGCTGCGCGAGAACATCGTCATCGCCGCCTTGGCCGAGCGGCGCGGCAGCTTCGCGCTCGACCTCCTGCGCCGCGTCGATCGCGTGCCGGGCCTGGCGACGCAAGTGGAGAGCACGCTGGCGCTGGTCGGCCTCGCGGGCCGCGCCGACGTGCCGGTCGCCGAGCTCGCCTACGGCGAGAAGCGGCGCCTGGAGATCGGACTGGCGCTCGCCACGTCGCCCTCGCTCTTGCTGCTCGACGAGCCGCTCGCCGGCATGAGCCCGCTTGGAGCGCGCCGAGACGGTGCAGCTTCTGAAGAACCTCCGCCGCGGCCGCACCCTCGTCGTCGTCGAGCACGACATGGATGCGGTGTTCGAATTGGCCGAGCGCATCACCGTGCTGCACGAGGGGGCGCTGCTGGCCGAGGGCACGCCGGCGGAGATCCAGCGCAACGCGCTCGTGCAGGAGGCCTATCTCGGCGGGGTCGCGGCGGCATGAGCGCCATCCTCGAAGTCGAGCGCATCAACAGCTATTACGGCGACAGCCACATCCTGTTCGACGTCTCGCTGAACGTGCAGAAGAACGAGGTGGTGGCGCTCTTGGGCCGCAACGGCGCCGGCAAGAGCACGACCTTGAAAAGCCTGATGGGGGTGGTGCGGCCGCGCTCCGGCCGGATCGTGCTCGACGGCGCGCCGACGCACGAGCTGCCGTCGCACGCCATCGCCGCGCTCGGCCTTCAGCTCGTGCCGGAGGAGCGGCGCATCTTCGGCAGCCTCAACGTCGAGGAGAACCTCGTGCTCGCGGGCTTCACGGCCAAGTCGGCGCTGGCCCTTGGAGCGCGTGTGGGAGATCTTCCCGCGCCTCAGGGAGCGCCGGCGCGCGCGCGGCACCGATCTTTCCGGCGGCGAGCAGCAGATGCTGGCGATCGCGCGCGCCTTGATCCGCAACCCCAAGATCGTGATGCTGGACGAGCCGTTCGAGGGCTTGGCGCCGGTCATCGTGCGCGATCTCTTGGCGACCTGCCGCGCGCTCGTAGAGGCGGGCCAGACCATGCTCCTCGTCGAGCAGAACATCGCCGCCGTGATGACGCTTCGCCGACCGCGTCTACATCATCAACAACGGCCACATGGTGAGCGAGATGGCGGCGCAGGCCGCGCGCGACGAGCCCGAACTGCTGCACCGCCATCTCGGCGTCTAGGGTGCGGCGCAAACTGAGTGGCTGGGGGACTAGGATTCGAACCTAGACTGGCGGAGTCAGAGTCCGCTGTCCTACCGTTAGACGATCCCCCAACGCGGGATCGGGCGCCGGCGATAGATAGCACAGCGCCTTCGCCTTTGAAAGCGAAGGCGCCTGCGAGTAGCATCGCCGGAGCGGGCCCGAGGCGCCGCATTCTTGGGATTTTCACCTGGCGATGCCGGTTCCGCCCTCGGCCCTGCCTTCCGACGATGAGCGTCGCGACGTGTGCGCCGCGCTCGATCTCGGCACCAACAATTGCCGCCTCCTGATCGCGCGCCGGCGCGGGGCGGGGTTCCACGTCATCGACGCCTTCTCGCGCATCGTGCGGCTGGGCGAGGGGCTCGCGGCGAGCGGGTGCCTGTCCGAGCCGGCGATGGTGCGCACGCTGGCGGCGCTCAGGGTGTGCGCCGGCAAGGTCGCGCGCTCGGGCGCGCGCCGCTCGCGCTACGTTGCGACCGAAGCCTGCCGGCGCGCCAAGAATTGCGCCGAGTTTCTGGAGCGCGTGCGGCGCGACACCGGCATCCCGATCGAGATCATATCGAGCGACGAGGAGGCGCGGCTCGTCGTCGCCGGCTGCGCGCCGCTGCTCGACCCGGAGGTTCCGGGCGCCTTGGTGTTCGACATCGGCGGCGGCTCGACCGAGCTCGTGTGGCTCGACCTCGCGGATGATGCGGGGCCGAGGATTCGCGATTTCGTCTCGGTGCCGCACGGCGTCGTGACCCTGGCCGACCGCTATGGCGGCCGCGTTGTGAGCGCCGCCACCTACACCGCGATGGTGGACGAGGTCGAGGCGGCGCTCGCGCCGTTCGAGGAAAAACACGAGATCGCGCCGCAGATCGCGCCGGGCACGGTGCAGCTCCTCGGCAGCTCGGGCACGGTGACGACCTTGGCCGGAATCCATCTCGACCTGCCGCGCTATGACCGCAACCGCGTCGACGGCTCGGCCTTGGATTTCGCCGAGATCGAGCGCACCTCGCGGCGCCTTGCCGCCATGTGCTGGGAGGAGCGCGCGGCGCACCCGTGCGTCGGCGAGGAGAGGGCGGACCTGGTGCTCGCCGGCTGCGCCATCTTGGAGGCGATCTGCCGGCTCTGGCCGGTCGGGCGCCTCGTCGTCGCCGACCGCGGCATCCGCGAGGGCATTCTGCTCGGGTTCTTTCGCGGCGCGGCGTGATGGTTGAGCGCGTCAAGACGGCGCGGCGGCGTAAACCGTCCTCGACCAAATGGCTCGCGCGCCAGCTCAACGATCCCTATGTGCAGCGCGCCCGGCGCGAAGGATACCGCTCGCGCGCCGCCTTCAAGCTCCTGGAGCTCGACCAGCGGTTTCGCCTGCTGCGGCCGGGCGCGCGCGTCATCGATCTGGGTGCCGCGCCCGGCGGCTGGACCCAGGTCGCGGTGGCAGCCGTCAAGGCGCCGTCGCGCGGCCGCGTCGTATCGGTCGACATCGAGCCGATGCAGCCCGTCAACGGCGCCGAAATTCTGGCGCTCGATTTCTGCGCGCCCGAAACGCCGGCTGCGATCGCCGCCGCGCTTGGCCACAAGGCCGATCTCGTGCTTTCCGACATGGCGGCGCCCGCCACCGGCCACGCCGGCACGGACCATGTGCGCATCGTGGCGCTGGCCGAGGCGGCGTACGAATTCGCGCGCACCGTCCTCGGGCCTGGCGGGGCCTTCGTCGCCAAGCTCTATCAGGGTGGCGCCGAGGCGGCGTTCCTGGCCGCGTTGAAGCGCGACTTCGCCACCGTGCGCCACGCCAAGCCGCCGGCGAGTCGCGCCGAGTCGGCCGAGCTCTACGTCGTGGCGCAGGGCTTTCGCGCAGCCTAGCGTTGCGCGCGGTGTGCTTCCCTAGCGGCTCATGCCACCCTATATTGTGATGCCAACCGAGTTCGCGGGAGGCAGCATGGACATCCGTCAGGCGCTCACTTTCGACGACGTCCTGCTGGTGCCGGCCGCCTCCTCGGTTCTCCCCACCGAGACCGACACGAAGACGCGCCTGACGCGCGAGGTGTCGCTCGGCATCCCCATCATCTCCGCGGCGATGGACACGGTGACCGAAAGCGCGCTCGCCATCGCCATGGCGCAGGCGGGCGGCATCGGCGTCATCCATCGCAACATGGCGATCGACGCGCAGGCCAACGAAGTGCGCAAGGTGAAGAAATTCGAGGCCGGCATGGTGGTGAACCCGGTCACCATCGCGCCGGGCGCGACGCTCGCCGACGCGCTGAAGCTCATGGCCGACAACCGCATCTCCGGCATCCCGGTGGTCGAGCGCGGCGGCCGCCTGGTCGGCATCCTGACCAACCGCGACGTGCGCTTCGCCACCAATCCCACCGAGAAGGTGAGCGCGCTGATGACGAAGGACAAGCTCGTCACCGTGCGCGAGAGCGTGTCGCGCGAGGACGCCAAGCGCCTGCTGCACCATCACCGCATCGAGAAGCTGCATCGTGGTCGATGACGAATTTCGCTGCGTCGGCCTCGTCACGGTGAAGGACATCGAGAAGTCGCAGCGCTTTCCCCATGCCTGCAAGGACGAGCACGGGCGGCTGCGCGCCGCGGCCGCGACCGGCACGGGCGATGATGGCGTTGCGCGCGCCGAGGCCCTCTTCGATGCCGGTGTCGACGTGCTCGTCGTCGATACCGCGCACGGCCATTCGCAGCGCGTCCTCGACGTGGTGGCGCGCATCCGGCGGCTTTCGAACTCGACCCAGATCATCGCCGGCAACATCGCCACGAGCGAAGGCGCCGAAGCGCTGATGGATGCCGGCGCCGACGCCGTCAAGGTCGGCATCGGCCCCGGCTCGATCTGCACGACGCGCGTCATCGCCGGCGTCGGCGTGCCGCAATTGACGGCGATCCTCGACGTCGTCGAAACCTGCCGCAAGAAGAACGTGCCGGTGATCGCCGACGGCGGCATCAAATTCTCCGGCGATCTGGCGAAGGCGATCGCCGCCGGCGCCGATTGCGCCATGCTCGGCTCGCTCTTCGCCGGCACCGACGAAAGCCCGGGCGAGGTCTTCCTCTATCAGGGCCGCAGCTACAAATCCTATCGCGGCATGGGCTCGGTCGGCGCGATGGCGCGCGGCTCGGCCGACCGCTATTTCCAGGAGGAAGTGTCGAGCACCTTGAAGCTCGTGCCCGAGGGCGTCGAGGGCCGCGTGCCGCACAAGGGGCCGGTCGGCAACGTCGTGCACCAGCTCGTCGGCGGCTTGCGCGCGGCGATGGGCTATACCGGCAACCGCACCATCGCCGAGATGCAGGCGAATTGCCGCTTCGTGCGCATCACCGCCTCGGGCCTGCGCGAGAGCCACCCGCACGACATCGCCATCACGCGCGAACCGCCGAACTACCGGCAGGAGATGTGACTCCCGGAGCGCGCGCCGAAGCCGCGATCCAATTGCTGACCGCGATCGGCGCCGAGAAGGGGCCGGCCGACGATCTCGTCGCCGACTATTTCCGCCGTCATCGCTTTGCCGGCGCGAAGGACCGCGCCGCGATCTCCGAGCTCATCTATGGCGTGCTGCGGTTCCGCGCATCGCTCGACTGGTGGATCGCGCGCGAGGGGCGGGGGCGGGGGCACGACCTCGAACTTTCGCCGCGCGCGCGCGTGCTGGCGGCGATCCTGCTCATCGAGGAGGAAAGCGCCGCGCAGATTTCGCGCGACTGGGACGGCGACCGCTTTCGCCCGGCGAAGCTCGGCGCGCTCGAGCGGCGCTTTGCCGAAGCGGTCGAGGGCAAGAAGCTCGCCGATCGCGCCATGCCGCCCGCGATCGCCGGCAATTATCCCGAATGGCTCGAGCCCGCGTTGGCCGCAGTCGCTCGGCCGCGATCTTGCGCGCGAGATGGCGGCGCTGCTGGAGCCGGCGCCGTTGGATCTTGCGCGTCAATTCCCTGAAGGGCGAGCGCGAGGCCGTACGCGCCGCACTTGATGCGCGAGGGAGTGGACGCGGCGCGCACGAAACTCTCGCCGCTTGGGCTTGCGCCTCTTCGCGCGCGTGCCGTTGGGTCAGCTCGACACGTTCCGCGCCGGGCATGTGGAGGTGCAGGACGAAGGCTCGCAGCTTGCGGCACTCCTCGCCGACGCACGGCCCGGCATGCGCGTCGTCGATTTCTGCGCCGGCGCCGGCGGCAAGAGCTCTGGCGCTGGCGGCGAGCATGGACAATCGCGGGCATCTCATCGCGTGCGACATCTCGCCCCGCCGGCTCGAGCGCGCGACCGAGCGCGTGCGCCGCGCCGGCGCCAGCATCGTGCAGCGGAAGCCGCTTACCTCGGCGCGCGATCCGTGGGTGAAGCATCACGCCGCAAGCTTCGACCGCGTGCTGGTCGATGCGCCCTGCACCGGCACCGGCACGTGGCGCCGCAATCCCGATGCGAAGTGGCGCCTCAAGCCTTCGGACGTCGCCGAGCTGACATCGCTCCAGGCCGACATCCTCGACAGCGCCCGCCGCCTCGTGCGTCCGGGCGGACGGCTCGTCTATGTGACGTGCTCGCTCTTGCGCGGCGAGGACGAGGAGCAGGTCGAGCGGTTCCTCGCCGCGCACGAGGACTTCGCCCTCGTCCCCATCGCGCGCGTCTGGCGCGAGACGTTGGGGACGCCCTGTCCCGCCCGCGCCGAGACGCTGCGCCTGTCGCCGGCGCGGCACGGCACCGACGGATTCTTCGTCGCGGTGATGGAGCGGAGGGCGCTTGCAACGACTCCGGCCGCCGTCGATGATGCGCCATGACCGACCGCGTGCTGATCCTCGATTTCGGCGGCCAGGTGACGCAACTGATCGCCCGGCGCGTGCGCGAGAGCGGCGTCTATTGCGAGATTCACCCTTTCGCCATTGCGGACGCGCGCATCGCGGAGTTCGCGCCGAAGGCGGTCATCCTGTCGGGCGGCCCGGCGTCCGTGACCGACGCCGACGCGCCGCGCGTGCCGGCAAAAGTGTTCGAGCTGGGCGTGCCGGTGCTCGGCATCTGCTATGGCGAGCAGGCGATGTGCGCGCAGCTGGGCGGGCGCGTCGAGGCAAGCGACCATCGCGAATTCGGCCGCGCCACCATCGAGGTGGTGGACAGCTGCGCGCTCTTCGACGGGCTGTGGCAGAAGGGCGCGCGCGAACAAGTGTGGATGAGCCACGGCGACCGCGTCGTGGCCTTGCCGCCGGGCTTTCGCGTCGTCGCGGTGAGCGACGGCGCGCCCTTTGCCGCCATCGCCGACGATAAGCGCCGCTTCTATGGCGTGCAGTTCCATCCCGAGGTGGTGCACACGCCGCGGCGGCGCGGCGCTTCTGAAGAACTTCACCACGCGCGTCGCGGGCTGCGCCGCCGACTGGAGCATGGGGCAATTCCGCGTCGAGGAAGTGGCGCGCGTGCGCCGCCGGGTGGGCCGGGCCCGTGTCATCTGCGGCCTGTCGGGCGGCGTCGATTCATCCGTGGTGGCCGTCCTTCTGCACGAGGCGCTGGGCGACGCGCTCACCTGCATCTTCGTCGATACCGGGCTGCTGCGCATGGGCGAGGCGGACGAGGTCGTGCGCCTGTTCCGCGACCACTACAACATCCCGCTCGTCCATCGCGACGCGTCGGACCTGTTCCTCAAGAAACTCGACGGCGTCACCGATCCCGAAGAGAAGCGCAAGACCATCGGCGCGACCTTCATCGACGTGTTCGACGAGGAGGCGCGGAAACTCGGCGGCGCCGAATTCCTGGCGCAGGGCACGCTCTATCCCGACGTGATCGAATCGGTGAGCTTCTCGGGCGGCCCCTCGGCCACCATCAAATCGCACCACAATGTCGGCGGCTTGCCGGCGCGCATGAAATTGAAGCTGGTCGAGCCGTTGCGCGAGCTGTTCAAGGACGAGGTGCGCGCGCTTGGGCCGCGAGCTGGGCCTGCCCGAGAGCCTGGTGCGGCGCCATCCTTTTCCGGGCCCCGGCCTTGCCATCCGCATTCCCGGCGCCATCACGCGCGAGAAGCTCGACATCCTGCGCAAGGCCGATGCGATCTATCTCGAGGAGATCAGGCTCGCCGGGCTTTACGATGCGATCTGGCAGGCTTTTGCCGTGCTGCTGCCGGTCAGGACCGTGGGCGTCATGGGCGACGGCCGCTCTTACGATTTCGCGTGCGCGCTGCGCGCCGTCACCTCGACCGACGGCATGACCGCCGATTCATACCCCTTCGCGCACGAGTTCCTGGCGCGCACGGCGACGCGCATCATCAACGAGGTGAAGGGCATCAACCGCGTCGTCTACGACGTCACCTCGAAGCCGCCCGGCACGATCGAGTGGGAGTGAGGGGTAGGGATACCGTGAGGTCTCTCGTCGCCAATCGAGCCTCGCGGTCTCGCCGGTCATTGCGATAAGCCATCAAATCGGCATCCGGTAGCCGTAGAATTCGTGGTCTTCATTATAGCCGCCCTGGCCTGCGCCGAGATCGGCGAAGTCATGGACGAACTCGATTGCCGTGATCCACTTGACCATCTTGAAACCGAACTCGTTCTCGCAGCGCAGCCGCAGCGGCGCGCCATGAAGGACGCTGACCGGCGCCCCGTTCATCTCGTAGGCGAGGATCGTCAGCGCGTGGCGCATGTTCTCGATGCGATGGACGTCGTAGTAGCGGCCGCCGTCGGCCCCGTCGGCCAGTGAATAGAACACGGCGTAGCGGGCCTCCGGCGTCGGCTTCACCAGGTCGAGAATATCGCGCATGGGAACGCCACCCCATTCGGCGACGCCGGACCAACCCTGGATGCAGAAATGCGTCGTGATCTGCTCCTGCTTCGCCATCGCCTTGAGGTCGGCCAGGGAGAAGTCGCACGGCGCCTCGACGAGGCCGCTGACCCGAAGCCTGTAGCTGGCGAAGTCCTCCGCCACGAGATCATCGAACTCCCTGGAGTTTGGCATCGTGCCGTTCGGCCAGAAATACGGAGAGATATCCCTTTTCGTGAGCTGCGATCGCGGGTCCCAGCCTTCGGCCAGCCCCATGAGCCAGCCGATCATGAACGCGCCGGTGCGCTGCACCAGACGCGCGTAGCGGATGGTGAAGGGTGAGGCGACCAGCCAGGCCGCGACCAGGATGGCCATCGCGAGGAGAAACAGCGGGAATCCCGTCCATGAGGCGTCGTTGACGCCGCCGAACATATGATTGGTGTTCTGCCGGATGCCGGTGACGAACACCATGGCGCCATGCGCCAGGATGAAGCCGACGAACCAGGCGAACGAGATGAAGTGGACCGACCGCATCGCCTGCCGATTGAACAGCTTGCCGAACCAGCCCAGCGCATTGGAGATCGCCGGGCTCTGCATCAGGCCGGTGGCGATCGAGACCGGCGCAGCGATGAACACCGTGATGAAGTAGCTGAGTTGCTGGAGGCCGTTGTAGCGGGTCCAGCTGTGATCGACGGGAAAATTCAGCGAGGCGTATTGGATCGCCGTCGAGAGCGCCGCCGGGAACACCTCCCAGGTCACGGGCACGAGCCTGTGCCACTGATCGGTTGAGAAACAGTAGCACATAAAAGGCGACGCCGTTGATCAGCCACAAGAGGTTGACCGAGAAGTGCCACCAGCGCGACAGCCCGAGCGTGTGGCGTAGGCCGGGAATGCCGAGCCATTTCGGCAGGGTGACGGAGTCGTCCTTGGCGGTCCAGATACGGTCCTTCGGCACCGGAACCTGGAAACGGAACCAATCGGTGCCCGGCGTGCAGTCCCGCCCCCAATAGAGCCGTCGGATGGTCGGCAAGGATCTGCAGGCCAGCACGCATGATGAACAGCATGAAGAACATGTTCAGGAAATGCTGAAGCTGCAGCCACCAGGGAAAGCCCGAAGTCGACCGATGGTGTGGACTGCGCAATGCCGGGATGCTCCTGAATGAAGGCCTCGACGCCGGGAAGCTCGCGCAGACTTTGCGCGAGCGCGATCAGGCAGAGCAGCGCCGCTGCTCCGATCGGCAGCGCCCACAGGGTATTGAACCAGTGCCGGCCGATCCGGATCCGTGGCGCGATCCCCTTTTGCGGCGGCATCCAGTGATTGAGACGGATGCGATCATCAGCATCGCTGAGCCTCGCGCGGAGCGGCTCGGGCGAGAGAGGTTGGGAGGTCGTAGGCATCGGTGATCGCTTCCTATCTTCGATCACGCCTGGCAATGTTAACGTCAGTCGCGAAGTCTGGTGAGTGCTGAGCCTTTGTGGAAAGCGATGTGCTCGGTCTTGCTGCTCTTGATTTCGTATTGCGGCGCATCCGCGCTCGCATGATGAGTATAGCCTTTGACATCAAAGTCGCGTGGTGTGAACGCGGACGATCGTGCCGCTGACCCGCCCGGCCTCGGAATTCCAGCTCACACGATCGCCAATCTTGAAGTTATTTCCCACGGACACTCCACTCGATATTTGGCGCTGCGGATCGTCGACGAGTTCTCAACCGACTTTTCTCAAGCAATCATGCGCCGAAAGCCCCGGCTAAAACAGGGCGCGGTCCGCTATTAACTGGCAGTTTCGTTGCTGGCTTGGCGAGATCGCGGCGTGCTGCGCGCCGTCACCTCGAAGCCGCCCGGCACGATCGAGCGGGAGTGAGACGTGGGAGAACTCGCCCATGCGTGCTCCCACGATCTGCGCACGAACCCCCAGCTAACTTCGCAGCGATTATGTCGCGCGCGCGGACAAAGATCGTGGCGTGCACCGGCAAAAATCTTTAGGCTTGCCGAAAAGCGGCTGACGCCGCAGCGGCCCACAGGACCGCAAAGGGAGGGGACATGTCGAAGAAAACGCTCGCCGGGATTTTTCTCTCGTCGTCGCCGGTCTCTGGATGGCCGCCGCCATCGCGGCCGAGCCCATCACCATTGGGTTGAGTGCCTCGCTCACCGGCCCCCTTGCCGTCAACGGCAAGCCCGGGCTGATGGCGATGCAGATCTGGGAGGCGGACACGAACGCCAAGGGCGGGCTTCTCGGCCGCCCGGTCAAGCTCGTCTATTACGACGACCAGAGCAGCCCGGCGAACATTCCCAGCATCTATTCGAAGCTCATCGACGTCGACAAGGTCGATTTCCTCGTCGGCAGCGCGACCAATCTCCTGGCGGCGTCGCTGCCGATCGCGATGCAGCACAACAAGGTGCTTGTGGGCGTGCTCGCGACCGGCATCAACGACGAGTACAAATATCCGCGCTATGTCTCGATCAACCCGGTCGGGCCCGTGGCGAAGCCGGCGCTGACGAGCGGCTTCTTCGAGATCGCCGTCAAGCAGACGCCGAAGCCCGCGACCGTGGCGATCCTTTCGTCCGACGCCGAATACGGCAAGAACTGTCTCGAGGGCGCGCACGTCAACGCCGCCGCGGCGGGGCTCAAGATCGTGTTCGACCGGACATATCCGCCGGGCGGCGCCACCGACATGACGCCGATCGTGCGCGCGGCCCAGGAGGCCAATCCCGATCTTCTCGTCGTCTGCTCCTATCCGCTCGAATCGGTGGCGATCATCCGCGCCATGAGCGAGATCGGCTACACGCCGAAGATGGTCGGCGGCGGCATGGTCGGCCCGCAGCTCACGCCGTTGAAGCAGCAGCTCGGCCCGCTCCTCAACGGCATCGTGACCTTCGACATCTGGCTGCCGACCAAGGCCATGCAGTTCCCCGGCGTCATGGAGATGCTGGCGAAGTACCAGGCGGAAGCGCCGGCCGCGGGCACGGACGTCCTCGGCTACTACTTCCCGCCGTTCGCCTATGCCGCGGTGCAGACGCTCGGGCTCGCGATCGCGCAAGCCGGCAGCCTCGATCGCCGACAAGGTCGCGGCCGAGCTCCATTCCGCGACCTTCGACACGGTGATCGGCAAGCTCTCTTTCGGCCCGGTCGGCGAATGGCGCAAGGAGCGCATGCTCCAGGTCCAGTACCGCAACATCCACGGCAACAGCATCGACGAGCTCAAGGACATGAGCAAGGTCGCGATCCTCGCGCCGGCGGAGTTCAAATCGGGCGACCTGATCTATCCCTACGCGGACGCGAAGAAGTGAGGAACCCATGTACCGTGCGACGAAGGATCTTGACGCTTCCGACCACGATCACGGGATCGCTGCCGCGGCCGAGCTGGTACACCGAGAATCTCGGCTCGCGCAGCTTTCTCGAGGCGATGGTGAATGCCGGCTTCCGCGAGCAGTATGGCGACGCGCTCGAAATCTATATCCACGACCAGGAGGTGGCGGGGCTCGACATCCTGACCGACGGCGATTGCCGCTTCGACAACCAGGTCGGCGGCCAGAGCTGGACCAGCTATCTGACGAACCACATGGCCGGGTTCGAGCGCGGCAACCCGAAGCCGAGCATCGCGCCGCGCGGCGTCGCATTTCCGCGCGGGCATATCCTGCACGACTATCTCGAAGCCCGCGTCATGCCCAACATCGTCGGCACCCGTCGGGCGCGGCGACCTGCAATACACGGCGATGTGGAAGACGGCGCAGCGCCTGACCGCGCGGCAGATGAAGTTCGGCACCGCGACGACCGAGGTGGTGGGCTTCGGCGTCACCGACCGCTATTACAAATCGGTGCCCGAGCGCCTCTTCGCCATCGCCGACGCGCTGAACGAGGAGCTGCACGATCTCGCCGATGCCGGTTGCCCGGTGATCCAGATCGAGGAGCCGCAGATCCATCTTCTCGCCGCGCGCGGCGCCGTCGACAGCGTGCTGACGCCGCAGCTCATGGTCGACGTGTTCAACCGCACCGTGCGCGGGCTTCGCGCCAAGACCGAGGTGTGGGCGCATACTTGCTGGGGCAATCCCTCGCAGCAGCGCATGTTCACCAAGGTGCAGAGCTATGCGCCCTCGCTCGCCACCATGAACACGGTCGATGCCGACGTGGTGACGTTCGAGAGCTGCAGCTCGGGCGGCATCGATCTCGAGCCGATCGGGAAACAGATCACCGACATGAAGATCGCGATCGGCGTCATCGACCACCACACGTTGCAGGTCGAGACGCCGGACCAGGTCGCCGACCAAATCCGCGCCGCGCTCAAGTTCATCCCGGTCGAGCGGCTCGTGATCTCGTCCGATTGCGGCATGGGGCGCGAGGGCATGAGCCGGCGCCACGCCTTCTACAAGATGGTGTCGCTGGTGCTCGGCACGAACATCGTGCGGCGCGAGCTCGGCCTCAAAGAGGCGCCGTGCCTTGCCGCCGACGGCCGTTATTCCCTGACCGTCACGGCGCGCTGACCGCCCTCGCGTCAGGCGGAGTGGAAGACGAAGGCGCGCAGTTCGATGCTCTCGCGCGGCGGCGCGTTCGCCGGCGTCGTCGGATCGGTGAAGGCGCTGTGCGGCGTGAAGCGGGCGCGGCCGTCGGTCTTGCTGTCGAAGCACTTGATGAGGAGCGCCTCGTCCGCCGCCATCTCCGGGATGTAGTACCAGCGATGCGCGGGGTTGAAGGTCACCGAATAGGTCTCGCCGGTGCGATCGCGATAGACGAGATCGGTCGGCACGAGATCGCCGGGCTTGACGCTCAGCGCGTCGCACACGCCGAGCGGCGCGTCCTGCAACGGCCCGCGGATCGGCCGCCACAGATTGATGATCTGCACGCGGCCGGCGAGCAGCTTCTCCGCGTCGTCCGGCAGGAGGGCGCGCACGCGCTCGGGCCCGGATTTCGCGGTGTGGTCGATATGGACGCGGCGCACCGGCTGGCGCGGCTCGCCGGCGGTGCGCCCGTCCGAGCCGGGCACGTGGCGCCGGGCGATATGATCGAAGATGAACACGCGGTCGGCGCCGGTCGCCTCCTTGAGCAGCGCTTCCGCCTCGGGGTAGTAGCGCGCGCGCACTTCCGCGTCGTCGAAGAAATCCTTGACGGCGCTCTTGTGCCGCGCCGCCGCGAAACCTTCCTCGTCGAGCGAGACAGAAGAGAGAAGCGGCCGCGCGCTGCGGATCGCGACGCGGTGCGGGTCCGGCGCCGTGTTGGTGCGCGGAATGCCGGCCGGCGGCTCGTAGGCATAGTTGCGCGCGCGCTCGTCCATCGGCGCGAGATAATTGAGCTCGGCTTCGACCGCCGGCAGCGACCGGTCGGCGGCGGCACTTTGGGTGATGGTGGCGGTTTTGGTCATCTCCATCTCCTCACGCGAGCTGCGGCATTATAGGCCGATCGCCATCGCGGGAAACGCCTCCTCTACCAGC
>CAWDPP010000006.1:0-120551 GCA_963804235.1 uncultured Alphaproteobacteria bacterium | reverse complement strand
GACGCGCGCTTCCGGCGCCGGCGGCTAGATCGACGCGGCGGCGGCGCCGAAAGCACGATGCCGCCACACGCCGAGCGCGATGAGGAAGACGGTCGCGATCACCGCCATGCCCGCTTGCACCCAGCCGGCGAAGATCAGCGTGTCGAACAGCGCGTGCAGCGGCATCACCACGAGGAACGCGAGCCCGTATCCGCGCAGGCCCGTGCCGGCCCGCGCCAAGACCTCGGCCGCGATTGCGGCGAGCGCGAGATGCACCGGCCACGCGAACACGAGGAGCTCGACCAGCGCGCCGGACGGATCGCCGGCATAAGCCAGCGCCAGCACATTCTCGGCGGCGGCAAAGCCGCAGGCGACGCCGGTCGCGGCGACGAGCGGCACCGGGCGCGATGCGACGGCGCGCAGCGCCGCGAGCTTCAAGGCTTCCTCCGGCAGCGCGGAATAGATGAGCGCGGCGTTGAGCGGCGCGAAGCCCGGCATGTGCGGCACGAGCACGTGCAGCGCAGGACCGAGCGCGAAGAGCACGAGCGCGCCGAGCGCGCCTGCGCCGAGCGCGAGGAAGACCTCGTTCGTCTCGACGCTGCGCCACCAGCCCAGCGCGAGAAAGCTGAGGACGGGAACGAAGGCGCCGATGAGCAGTGCGGCTAACGTGGTGATGAGCGTCTCCTTTGGAGGCGTTTTTCTTGGCGGATATTATAGGGCACGCGGCGGCGGCGTGACCTCCTACGCCGGAAGCTGCGCCGGCAGGGCAACGCCGAAGCGTCCGGCGACGCGCGCGAGATCGGCCCAGACCGCGGGCGGGAGCGGGATGCCGCGCGCACGCCGCGCCTCGTAGGTGCGGTCGCCGCGCTCGCCCGGCAGCAGGATCTCGTCGAACCCCGCCTGCCGCGGCAGCGCCTTCAACACGTCCGCAAGCCGCGCCACGCCGGCGCGGAACAGGGCGGGATCGCCGAAGCGCGCGATGTCGATGGCGATGAGGAAACTGTTCTGGCGGTGGAGCGCCGCTGCTCCGCCTTCGCTCAGCGCGGGCGCGAGGATCGCGTTGCCGGTCAGGATGCTCGCGATGCATTCCGCCATGAGCGAAAGCCCGGCGCCCTTGGCGCCGCCGAGCGGCAGCGGCAGCTCCGCCTTCGCCGCGTCGGTCGTGGCGTCGCCGTCGGCATCGAGCGCCCAGCCGGGCTCGAGTTTCGTGCCGGCGCGGCGCATCTGCGCCAGCCGCCCGAGCGAAACGACGCTCGTCGCCATGTCGAGCACGATCGGTTTCTCGCCGCCGCCCGGCACGGCGAACGACAAGGGGCTGGTCGAGACCGAGGCTTTGCTGCTGCCGTGATAGGGCATGTTCGGGATCGACGCCGTCGCCGCGATCGCCGCCATGCCGCGCTCGGCGACGCGCCGCGTGTAGAAGCCGATCGCCGCCGTGTGCGTCGTGCGGCGCACGAGCGCGAGGCCGATGCCGGACGCTTTCGCCTTCGCCATCGCCTGGTCGGCGGCGAAGATCATGGAGATCGGGCCGGCGGCGCGGTCGGCGTCGATCAGGACGGCGGCCGGCGCATCGAGCCGCAGGGTCATCGACGGCTTCGGATTGAGCCCGCCTTCGTCGATGATCTCGATGTAGCGCGGGATGCGCTGCACGCCGTGCCCGTCATTGCCGCGCAGGTTCGACCACACGAGCACGTGCGCCACCTGCGCCGCATGGTCCTCGGACATGCCGGTCGCGCGAAAGATCGCGGCGGCGAAGCGTTCGAGCTCCGCCGCCGCGACCACCGGCGTTTCTGCCATGGCGACTACGCGCGCGCCGGAAAATACTTGTCGAGCCAGGCGCGGATCACCGACACGACGCGCGGGTTCTCGTCCGAGAACATGAAATGGTCGGTCTCGGCGAAGAGATGCAGGTCGGTCGGCTGGCGCGCATGCTCGAAGAGGCGCACCGACTGCTCGGTCGGCGTCACGCTGTCGTTCGAGCTGTGCAGCAGCAGAAGGGGCCGCGGCGCGATCTTGCCCACGACCTCGTTGGCGCGGAACTCGAACATGCTCTCGACCGTGTCGAACGGGAACTCCATGATCGAGTTGGACGCGAGGTTCTGGCGCAGATGCGGCGGGATCGGCACGATGTCGTAGCGCGGCACCATGAGCGTGCGGCCATCGGCCTTGGCGCGCTTGCCTTCCTCCATCATGCGGGTGAAGCGCGCCCACGCCTCGGGGCTTGCGTGCTGGCGCCGGAATTTCGTCTCGCCGTCGCCCCAGCCGCCGCTCGAGATGATGGCGGCAAGGCGCTCGTCGACGCCGCCGGCATAGACCGCGACCGCGGCGCCGAAGCTCGAGCCCACGGCGGCGACGCGCGTGCCGTCGATGTCGCGGCGCGTGCCGAGATACGTGACGGCGGCCCGCACGTCGGCGACCTGCTCGAGACAGATGACGCGCGCTTTCTCGCCCTCGCTTTCGCCGCAGCCGCGGAAGTCGAAGCGCAGCGCCGCATAGCCCCAGCTCGCCAGCATGCGGCACGGGTTGACGCAGTTGCTGCTCGCCTTGTTGCTGCCGAAGCCGTGCAGCACGAGGAAGGCGGGCCGCCGCTCGCCCGGCTTCATGTCGTTCGGCAGATGCAGGATGCCCGCCAACTGCAGCTCGGACGATTGAAAGGCGACGCGTTCTTCCATGACACTCTCGCTCCCGCGCTCGATGCGCCGAAACCTTAAACCCGCGCCGCACGGCGTCTCAAGCGCGCCTAGGCTTCGCCCTTGGCGCGGCGCGTGGCGCGGCGGCTCAGATATTCGGACAGGATGAGTGCCACGAGCGACAGCGCGACCGAGACGAGCGCCAAGCGCATCGCCGGCGCGTCGCCGCCCGGCACCTGCGTGTCGGCATAGATCGCGAGCGGCAATGTCCGCGTCTCGCCGGGGATGTTCGAGACGAAGGTGATGGTGGCGCCGAACTCGCCGAGGCTGCGCCCGAACGACAGCATCGCGCCGGCGAGCAGCCCCGGCAGCGCCAGCGGCAGCGTGATGGTGCAGAAGACGCGCACGCGCCCCGCGCCCAAGGTGCGCGCCGCGCGCTCGAGCCGGAAATCGATCGCCTCGAGCGAGAGGCGGATGGCGCGCACCATGAGCGGGAAGCCCATCACCGCCGAGGCGACCGCGGCGCCGGTCCAGCGGAACGCAAGCGTGATGCCGAAAATGTCGTAAAGCCATGCGCCCACTGGCCCGTGCCGCCCGAGCAGCAAGAGCAGGCCATAGCCGATCGCGACCGGCGGCAGCACGAGCGGCAGATAGACGATGCCTTCGGCCAGCGCCTTCAGCGGAAACTCGCGCCGCGCGAAGAGCGCGGCGAGCGCCACCGCCACCGGCAGCGATGCCGCGACCGCGACGCCCGACACTTTGAGGCTGAGCCAGATCGCGGTCCATTCGGCGTCGGTCAGATGCGGCATGGGCCGCAATGTTAGCACGCTCGACGCCGTCATTCCCGCGCAGCGGAATCGGACGGCATCCCTTGCAACCGCACCCGGAACGATGCGCGCGGGCGCTCCGTTGAAGCGGGGAGAAATTGCGGGAAAAGGAGTCTCTCGTGGTGTCACGGACAAGTTTTGCGCTGGCGTTGGCGGCACTGGCGCTGGCCGCCTGCGGCACGTCGACGTCGGATCGCGCGATCTCGGGCGGCGCGATCGGCGCGGGCGTCGGCGCCGTCGGCGGCGCGCTCGTCGGCGCGCCCTTGGCCGGCGCGGCCATCGGCGGCGCGGCCGGCGCCGGCACCGGCGCGCTCACGAGCCCCGATCAGGTCGATCTCGGCAAGCCGGTGTGGGAGCACTGAGCCCGCGCCGCATCGCTAAAAGACAAAGAAAAAGGTCAAGAAAAGAACCGCCGGTTGCCATAAATCAGACACTCTCTCCGGCCATTCTCTCTGTTGCGTTCGACGGGAGGTTGTGCATGACGAAATGGCGCTTGGCCGGAGAGCCGAGCCTCGAGGAGCTGCTCGGCGACGAGATCATGGCTCCCGTCATGCGCCGCGCCGGGCTCGATGGCGCCGAGCTGCGCCGCCGCCTGATCGGAGCTCGCCCGCCGTCTCGGCGAGCGCGCGGCCGGCGAGCCGTCACGCCGCTGCGGGAGTCCGGTCGGCTAGGCGCGGCGGCGCCGCATCCTCGGCCGGCGCCAGCGGCAGCGTCATCACCGCCCGCAATCCGGGCTCGTTGTCCTCGAGCCAGCAGGCGCCGCCATGGAGCCGCGCCACCGCCCGCACGAGACTGAGGCCGAGCCCGTTGCCGGGCGTGCTGCGGCTGCCTTCGAGCCGCACGAAGCGGTCGAACACGGCCTCGCGCCGGTCGGGCGGGATGCCGGGCCCGCTATCCGCCACCTCGACCCTGGCGCCGTCCGGCCGCGCAAAGGCCCTGAGCGCCACCATGCCCGCGGGCGTGTATTTCAGCGCGTTGTCGAGCAGGTTGGCGATCGCCTGCGACAGCAGGTGGCGGTCGCCGCGCACCGGCACTCGCGCGTCGGTCTCGAGCGCGAGGCGCAAGCCGTTCTCGTCGGCGACCGGCTCGTAGAGCTCGGCCACGGTGCGCGCGATCTCGGCGAGATCGACCACCACCCAGGCCTCGCGCCGCGAGCCCGCCTCGGCCTCGGCGATCGACAAGAGCGCGTTGAAGGTGCCGAGGAGGCGGTCGGCCTCGGCGATCGTGTCGCGCAGCGCCTCGCCATAGCGCTGCGCATCGGGCTTTTCGAGCAGCGTCACCTCGAGCCGCGCCCGGAGCCGCGACAACGGCGTGCGCAGATCGTGCGCGATGTTGTCGGTCACCTGCCGCATCGCCAGCATCAGCCGCTCGATCTGGTCGAGCATGGCGTTGAGGTTCGCCGCCAACTGGTCGAACTCGTCGCCGCTGCCGGAGACCGGCACGCGCTGGCTCAGATCGCCGTGGATGATGCGCGCGCTGGTGCGGTTCACCGCCTCGATGCGGCGCAGCATGTGCCCGGTCATGAGCACGCCGCCGACGATGCCGAGCGCCAGCGTCAGCAGCGCCGCCCACGACAGCGTGTGGAGGATGCGCGCGCGGAACGCCGCGGCGTCGCGCAGGTCGCGCCCGACGAGAAGCCGGTATCCGCCCGGCAGCACGAACACCGAGGCGAGCGCCTGGTGCTGCTCGGCGACGCCGCCGGATTTCTCCTCGACCGGAAACTCGATCCAGCCGGGCCGCACCGGCGTCGCGCTCGGCCACGCGCTGAGATTGCCGGCCAGCCGATGCAGCAGCGGATCGGTGATGAGATAGAGCGTGCGCTCGGCGCTTTCGCGCGTGACGCTGCGGTCGCCGATGATCTCGATCAGGCCGGCGAGGCCGCGCTCCTGGTACTGCTCGGCCAGCCCGCGCGATTCCGCGTCGAGCGTCGCCTCGGTCTGGCGCTGCGCGAAATCGGCGGTCGAGAGATAGATGAACACGAGGAGCGTCGAGACCGAGGCGGCGAAGAGGGCGAAATAGAGCGCGGCGAGCCGCACGGCATTGGTGCGCAGATAGCGCCGCATCGCTCACTCCGCCGCGAGGCGATAGCCGGCGCCGCGCACGGTGTGCAGCAGCGGATGCTCGAAGCCCTTGTCGATCTTCTGGCGCAGGCGGCTCACATGCACGTCGATCACGTTGGTCTGCGGATCGAAGTGATAATCCCACACATTCTCGAGCAGCATGGTGCGCGTCACGACTTGCCCGGCGCGCCGCATCATGAATTCCGAGCAGCGTGAACTCGCGCGGCAGCAGCTCGATCTCGTGGCCCGCGCGCCGCACCCGGCGCGCCAGCAAATCCATCTCGAGATCGCCGACGCTGAGCTTGGTCGTCGCACTGGGCCCGCCCGTCCGCCGCAGCAGCGCCTCGAGCCGCGCCAGAAGCTCGGCGAACGCGAACGGCTTCACCAGATAGTCGTCGCCGCCGGCGCGCAGGCCCTTGACGCGATCGTCGACCGCGCCCAATGCGCTCAGGATGAGGGCAGGGGTCCGCACCTCGGCCGCGCGCAAGGCGGCGATCACGGCGAGCCCGTCCATGCCCGGCAGCATGCGGTCGACGACGAGCGCGTCATAGCTGCCGTCGGTCGCCATGAAGAGACCGTCGCGCCCTTCCGCGGCGTGATCGACGACATAGCCGCTTTCGCCAAGTCCTTTGACGACATAGGCGGCGGCTTCGCGGTCGTCCTCGATGACGAGAACTTTCATAAAACTCTCACGGCACCCGACCTTAGAGCGCGCATTGGACACGTAAAAGTCCCAACGGCGCGGAACGGCGCGAAAGCGATTGCGCGTTAGCGTTCCGAGCCGAAAAGCGGATGAAACCGCACGGTTTTGCGGACGGGAGAGCAAGAGCATATGGACCAACGGGACAGCAATCCGTCGCGGCCCTCGATCCTGATCGTCGAGGACGAAGCGCTGATTGCCAGCTACATCAGGGAAGTGCTCGAGGAGTTCGGGCTTCGCGATCGTCGGCGTGGCGTCGTCGGGGATCGAGGCGCTGACGCTCGCGGCCGACGCCTTGCCCGATTTGGCACTCGTCGACATCAAGCTCGCGGGGCCGATGGACGGGATCGAGGTGGTGCAGGAGCTGCGCCGCCGCTTCAACATACCGTCGATCTTCCTCTCCGGCGTGGCCGACCCGGCGGTGATGGAGCGCGCGCGCAAGGCGCCGGCCCTGGGCTTCCTCGAAAAGCCGTTCCGCCCGAGCCAGGTCTTCAACGCGCTGCAACGCGCGCTGGCGCGCAGCCCGGGCTGAGGCTTAACCGCGCCTCAGCCGAGCGTGATCCAGAGCGCCACCGCCCAGCCCAGCAGCACGACCGCCCAGTCCTGCCGGTCGAATGGTCTTCTGCCCATGCCGCCGCCTCCCTCATGTGCGGAAGCGAAGCTAGCATAGGAACAAATAGAGAACAATAGGCTTTTGGGCCGGGTCCTTCGGGCTGCTCTGCGTCACTTCCACTGGCGCAGTTCGATGCTGTAGCCGTTGGGATCTTGGATTTCCGCCCGGGCATAGGTGTCGCGGACCATCGGCCCCCAGGTCACGCCAACCCCCTTCGTCTTGAGGTAATCGACCGCCTTCGCCCATGTCCTCGACCTCGAGCGCGACCAGGTTCCAGCCGAGATGCATGCCGCTCGCGGCCGGGCCGGGCTTGGCGCCGTGGTAGGTGATGACCTCGATCGTGGTGCCGCCGAGCTCGAGATAGACGAGGTCGAGCGTCATGGCGCCGTTGGGCGACCCCACCTGGTCGCGGCGCTTCACCTTGAATTCCAGCACGTCGGTATAGAACGCGACCGTGCGCTCGGGCTCGTCGGTGACGAGTTCGACATGATCGATGCGCTTGAACATGCTTCGCTCCCCTAGTTGCGCTTGCCGCGCCGCGTTTCGACGTCGCGGATCTCGGCGCGCGCGATGCCGCGCAGATGCACTTCGTCCGGCCCGTCGACGATCTGGAGATAGCGGCCGTGCGTCCAGATGTCGGGGAGCGGCGTGTCCTGCGTCAGGCCCTTGGCGCCGAATGTCTGCATGGCGCGGTTGGCGATCGCCACCTCGATGCGCGGCACGATCACCTTGATGAGCGAGACCTCGCGCCGCGCCGCCTTGTTGCCGTGCGCGTCCATGAGCCACGCGGCCTTCAGCACGAGGAGCCGCGCCTGCTCGATCTCGATGCGCGACAGCGCGATCCATTCGCGGATGGTGCCGTGCTCGGCCAAGGTCTGGCCGAACGTGCGCCGGCTCGAGCGCGCGCTCGACCATGAGTTCGAGCGCGAGCTCGGCCGCGCCCAAGCGCGCGCATGCAGTGATGGATGCGCCCCGGGCCCAAGCGCGCCTGCGCCAAGGCGAAGCCGCCGCCCTCTTCGCCGAGGATATTCTCCGCCGGCACGCGCACGTTCTCGAACAGCACTTCGCAATGGCCTTGCGGATGGCGCTCGTGCATCACCGGCGGATTGCGCACGATGGAAAGGCCGGGCGTCTCGCGCGGCACCAGCACCATGCTCTGGCGCTTGTGCGGCTCGGGCCGGTCGGGGCTCGTCTGGCCCATGACGATGAAGATCTTGGTGCGCGGGTCGGCGGCGTTGGTGATGAACCATTTGCGCCCGTCGATGATCCAGTCGGCGCCGTCGCGCCGGATCGAGGTGCGGATGTTGGTGGCGTCGGAGGATGCCACGTCGGGCTCGGTCATGGCGAAGGACGAGCGGATGCGGCCTTCGAGCAATGGCGTGAGCCACTCCTTCTTCTGCGCCGGATTGGCCGCCAGATGCAGCAGCTCCATGTTGCCGGTATCGGGCGCGCTGCAGTTGAACACTTCCGACGACCACGGCATCCGCCCCATGATCTCGGCGCACGGCGCGTAATCGAGGTTCGACATCTGCGTCCCCGGCTCGTCCGGCTTCAGCCCCGGCAGGAACAGGTTCCACAAGCCCTGCGCCCGCGCCTTCGCCTTCAAATCCTCGAGGAAGGGCAGGGGAAAGACGCCGTCCTCCTCGAGCCGCTTGCGCTCGTCCTCGCGCGGCTCGAGGTGTTCGGCGATGAAGGCGCGGACGAGGCCCTGCATGCGCTGCGATTTCGCCGAGAACTCGAATTCCATGAGCGACCTCCCGCTTCAGGATGCGGCAAGCCGGTACTCGCTGTCCACAACAGGACGCGCCGGTCCTGCGCGCCGGGAAGTTGCGCGGCCTAAGGCTGCGCGACAATCAATCGCACTTCTATGCAACGAAGCCGAGGGCGTGACGTTAAGCAGACAAATCGCTCAACCGACGGGCGAATCGCCCGAGCTCTCGCAGAAGGCCCTCGCTCATGCGCTCTCGCCCGATCCTGCCCGTGCTCTCCGGCCTCGTCTTTTTCGCACCCGCTTACAGCCTTGCCGCGCCGTCCGATCCGGCCGCGACCGTCACCGCGTTCGTCACCGGCCTCGGCAAGATGGTGCGAGATCACTCGCTGACCGCGAGCGATCGCGAGCGCGAATTCGCGCGCATCCTCGACGAGGATTGCGACGTGGCGAAAATCGCGCGCTACGCGCTCGGCAGCTATTCCGCATCGGCCAACGACGCCGAGCGGCAGCAGTTCGACAGCTTGTTCCAGCGCTGGATGACGCATATCTTCGCGGGCCGCCTCGGCGGGTTCGATTCTTCGACGTTCAGCGTGAAGAGCGTCGCTCCGGCCGATGGCGGCGCCGTGGTTTCGAGCGAAATTGCCGATAGCAACCACCCGATCGAGATCGACTGGCACGTCAGCGCGGCCGGCAACGGCTATCGCATCGTCGATGTCGCCATGGAAGGGATCAGCATGGCGATGGTCGAGCGCGAGGAGATGAGCGCCGTGCTGCGCCATAACGGCGGCACGGTCGCGGGACTGAACCACGCGCTCGAAGCGCGGCTCGCGAGCGCCGACACCACGGCGCCGGCCGCCGCCGCGGCCCCGGCCGCTGCCTCGGCCGTGTCCGCCGCCGCGACCGCGCGCTGAAAATTCCGCATTCGGCCGCAAGGCGCGGAGTGTCCGCGTAGCGCCGCCGCGCGATCCTGCCCCGCATCTGCACATGCGATGCGAGGGACAAGATGATCTCCGTTGTGAAAAGAGCCGCCGCGCTCGTTCCGGCGCTGGCGCGAGGACCGCGCCACGATGCTGGCGCTCGAGCGGCTCGACGAGCGCTCGCGGCGCGATCTCGAGGACGCTGGTGCGCCGGCACAAGGACGCGGCCGAATTCGCCGAATACGACAGCAAGGGCCGGAGTGTTCCAAGCCCGCGCCTCGTCCATATTGCGGTCGAGGCTGCTAACGACCATGCTTTCAGGAGAGTGAGATGTCCATGACCGCTTCCGTCCGCGACCACTGCCCCTTATGCGAGCGACGACGCGCGCTGGGACGCGGTGATCGGGCGCGACCGCGGCGCCGACGGCGCCTTCGTCGTTTCCGTGCGCACGACCGGCGTCTATTGCCGCCCGTCCTGCGCCGCGCGCCGCCCGCTGCGCCAGAACGTGCGCTTCCACGCGAGCTGCGCCGCGGCGGAACGCGCCGGCTTCCGCCCGTGCAAGCGCTGCCGCCCGAACGAATCGGGCGACCGCCATGCCGATGCGGTGGCCGCGGCGTGCCGCCACATCGCCTCGGCCGAGGACATGCCGTCGCTTGCCGAGCTGGCCGAACTGTCGGGCCTGTCGCCCTTCCATTTCCATCGCGTGTTCAAGCAGGTGACCGGCCTCACGCCGCGCCAGTACCGCAGCGCCGAGCGCACCAAGCGCCTGCGCGAAGGCTTGCCGCGCGCGCACTCGGTGACCGAGGCGATCTACGACGCGGGCTTCAATTCGAGCGGCCGCTTCTATGCCGCGTCGGATGCGATCCTCGGCATGACGCCGACCCGCTTCCGCGCCGGCGGCGAGGGCGTCCGCATCCGCTTCGCGGTGGGCCAGTGCTCATTGGGCGCGATCCTCGTCGCCGCGACCGAGAAGGGCATCTGCGCCATCATGCTCGGCGATGAGGCGCAGCCGCTCGTGCGCACGCTCGAAGACCGCTTCCCGAAGGCGGCGCTCGCAGGCGGCGACAAGGACTTCGAGAAATGGGTGGCGCAAGTCGTCGGGCTGGTCGAGACGCCGAAGATCGGCCTCGATCTGCCGCTCGATCTGCGCGGCACGCTGTTCCAGCAGCGCGTGTGGCGCGCCTTGCGCGAGATCCCGCCCGGCAGCACCGCGACCTACAGCGAGATCGCCGAACGTATCGGCGCGCCCAACGCCGTGCGCGCGGTCGGCGCCGCCTGCGGCGCCAATCCCATCGCGGTCGCGATCCCGTGCCACCGCGTCGTGCGCACCGACGGCTCGCTCGCGGGCTATCGCTGGGGCATCGAGCGGAAGCGCGCCTTGATCGCGCGCGAGGCGGGAGCGATGAGTCTCGCCGCGCCGCGCATCGATCGCGCGCCGTGCGCTCGCCACGCCCATCGCCGCTTACGACTGGGCGGAGATCGAGGCTTCGCTCGACGAGCGCGGCGCCGCAGTTCTGCCGGGTCTTCTCGATCCGGCGGAATGCGCGGCGCTTGCGGCGCTCTATGCCGACGAGCAGCGCCTTCCGCAGCCGCGTCGTCATGGCGCGGCACAATTTCGGGCGCGGCGAATACAAGTATTTCGCCTATCCGCTGCCCGAGACGGTCGCGGCACTGCGCGCGGCGCTCTATCCGCAGCTTGCGCACCGTCGCCAACCGCTGGAACGCGGCGCTGCGCACCGCCGTGCGCTATCCCGACACGCTCGAAGCCTGGCTCGAGCGCTGCCACCGCGCCGGCCAGACCAAGCCGACGCCGCTTCTGCTGCATTACGAGGCGGGCGACTACAACTGCCTGCATCAGGACCTTTACGGCGAGCACGTCTTTCCGATCCAGGCGACGGTGCTGTTGAGCGATCCGCGCGATTTCGCGGGCGGCGAATTCGTGCTGACCGAGCAGCGCCCGCGCATGCAAGGGCGCGCCGAGGTGGTGACGCTCGCGCAGGGCGACGCGGTGCTGTTCGCGGTGAACCATCGCCCGGTGAAGGGCGCGCGCGGCTTCTATCGCGTGACCATGCGCCACGGCGTGAGCCGGCTCAAATCCGGCGAGCGCTTCACGCTCGGCATCATCTTCCACGACGCGCGCTGACGCATCGGCGAGAGCAGCGCGCCGAGCATCAGCGGCGCCACGATGCGCGATCTTTTGCCGATGCCCGCCATCGAGCCGCTCGAGCCCGGCGCCGTCGTGCTGCGCGGCTTTGCCGCCCGCGAGCAGAGCGATCTCGTCGCCGCGGTCGGCAAGATCGCGACCGCCTCACCCTTCCGCCACATGGTGACGCCCGGCGGCTTCCGCATGTCGGCGGCGATGACGAATTGCGGCAGCGCCGGCTGGGTCACCGACCGCACCGGCTATCGCTATGACGCGCGCGATCCGGAAAGCGGAAAGCCCTGGCCGCCAATCCCGCGCGAGTTTCTGGATCTCGCTTCGCGCGCGGCGCAAGCGGCGGGATTCCACGACTTCGTTCCCGACGCCTGCCTCGTCAACCGCTACGAGCCGGGCGCGCGCCTGACCTTGCACCAGGACCGCAACGAGCAGGATTTCGCCGCGCCCATCGTCTCGGTTTCATTGGGACTGCCGGCGCTCTTCCTGTGGGGCGGGCAGAAACGCACTGACCGGCCGCGCCGCATTGCGCTCGAAAGCGGCGACGTTGTCGTGTGGGGCGGGCCGGCGCGCCTCGTCTTTCACGGCGTCGCCGAATTGGCCGAAGGCGATCATCCGCTGACCGGGCGCTGCCGCATTAATCTCACGCTCAGAAAGGCGCTTTAGCTGCGCCGCGCGCGGCCTTATGCTTTTGCCATGGCAAAAGAGTTCCGCTACGTCCTCCCGGTCGAGCAGACGCAGTGGACGGTCGAGGGCGAAAGCAGCACGGTCCTGCGCTGGGACTACGACAACGCGCGCGGCGATCTTCTGGCGCTCTACGACAAGGGCAAGGCGCGCCAGTGGGACGCCGCCTCGCGCATCGACTGGTCGCAGGATCTCGACCCCGAAAATCCGGTCGGGATCGACGATCGCTTCATCTCGATCTACGGCTCCGACATCTGGCAGAAGCTCACCGCGAAGGAGCGCGCCAATCTGCGCCGCCACACGCAGGCGTGGCAGTTCTCGCAGTTCCTGCATGGCGAGCAGGGCGCGCTCGTGTGCGCCGCCAAGATCGTCGAGGCCGCGCCCGGCATCGACGCCAAGTTCTATGCCGCAACGCAAGTGATGGACGAGGCGCGCCATGTCGAGGCGTTCTCGCGCCTGCTGCGCGAGAAATTCGATCTCGCATATCCGATCATGCCGCCCTTGAAGGCGCTGCTCGACGATGTCGTCAGCGACCGCCGCTGGGACATGACCTTCCTCGGCATGCAGGTGCTGATCGAAGGCCTGGCGCTCGCCGCGTTTCAGCTCTACCGCGACAACGGCACGAACGCGCTCGCGCGCTCGGTCAACGCCTATGTCATGGAGGACGAGGCGCGCCACGTCGCGTTCGGACGGCTCGGCGCTGCGCGACTACTATCCGCAGCTTTCCTCGGCCGAGCGGCGCGAGCGCGAGGAGTTCGTCGTCGCGGCCTCATATCTCATGCGCGACCGCTTCCTCGCCGACGATTTGTGGGACGTGGTCGGCCTGCCGAAAGCGCAATGCCTCGAGTACGGCCGCAATTCGGAAATGATGCAGGGCTTTCGCGCCCGCCTGTTCAGCCGCATCGTGCCGACCATCCGCGACATCGGCCTCCTCGGCCCCGAGGTCAAGAAAGCCTATGCCGAGATGGGCGTCCTCGGCTTTGCCGAAATAGATCGGCGCCGCACTCGCGCGCGACGCCGAGATCGCCGAGGGATTCGATCGCCGCTAGTGTCGTGGTTTCGAAGTTCGTCCCACCATCGATATCGGCCTCTTGGCGAACTTCGAAACCGAAACGACACTAGGAACATAAGTTTGCTAGTGTCCTTCGATTCCGAAATTCGCAAAAAGCCTGATATAGGGATCGGGGCGAATTTCGGAATCGGGACACTAGCGGCTTATTTGTCCCACACCGGCTTGCCGAGATCGACCGAGCTCGGCGACGTGGCGAGGCCGGCGACGGCGCCGGCGCCCGCGCCGATCGCCGCCGCGGCGAGCACGGGCCCGCCGACGAGCGCGCCGATCACGGCGCCGCCGGCCGCGCCCAGCCCGGCGCCGCTAAGGCCGCGATCGCCTGGGCTCGTGCCGCAGCCCGACAGAACGAGCGCCACGGCCAAGAGGGGAATAGCGAGACGGACCATGTTCTCCTCCGTGAAATAGCGTCCTGATAGATACGGTCGGGGCGCGCTCGCGTGCCTGTGAGCGTTTTGGGCCGAGGCCGGGGCGGGCAGAAAAAAAATAATCATTGCGAGGACTTGACGCCTCAGGTTAAAAGCCGACCTATACGGTACTGAATTGGTCCCTTTTACCGTCCGGCCTCCGCGCATGATCATTTTGAGCAAGCTTGCCGACTATGGCGTGATCGTCGCCTCGCACCTCGCTGCCCACCCCGAGCGGCAGATCACGGCGGGCGGCCTTGCCGGCGAGACGCGCCTGCCGCGCGCCACGGTGGCGAAGATCCTGAAGACTCTGGCCCATGCCGGCATCGTCACCGGCGCGCGCGGCGCCCAGGGCGGCTATCGCCTGGCGCGCGCGGCGGGCGGCATTTCCGTCGCCGACGTGGTTGCCGCGATCGATGGCCAGATCGGCTTGACGCAATGCTCGATCCACGCGCCGTCGTGCGAGCGCACCGCGTTCTGTTCGACCCGGCCGCATTGGAAGCGCGTCAACGAGATCGTCGGCACCGCGCTCGCCGCCGTGAGCGTCGCCGAGATGGTGCCGTCCGCGCGCAGTTTCCTGCCCGACGACGCCGAACCTGATCTTGGAAAATCGGATCAGCTATCGCCATGACGAGCTCCGCAAACGCGATCGAACGCACCATCGGCGAAAGCTACAAGTACGGCTTCGTCACCGACATCGAGAGCGAGCAGGCGCCGCCCGGCCTGAACGACGGGACCGTGCGCTTCATCTCGGCCAAGAAGGGCGAGCCGGAGTGGCTGCTGGACTGGCGGCTCGAATCGTTCCGGCGCTGGCAGACGCTCGAGAGCCCCGAACTGGGCGCGGCTGCAGGATCGCGCCGATCGACTACCAGGCGCAGAGCTACTACTCCGCGCCGAAGCAGGGGCCGAAGTCGCTCGACGAGGTCGATCCCGAGCTTCTGAAGACGTACGAGAAGCTCGGCATTCCGCTGCACGAGCGCGCCGTCCTCGCCGGCGTCGCGGTCGATGCCGTGTTCGACAGCGTCTCGGTCGCCACCACCTTCAAGGCCAAGCTCGCCGAGCTGGGCGTGATCTTCTGCTCGTTCGGCGAGGCGGTGCGCGAGCATCCCGAGCTGGTGCGGAAATATCTCGGCTCGGTCGTGCCGCAGGGCGACAATTTCTTCGCCGCGCTCAATTCCGCCGTGTTCAGCGACGGCTCCTTCGTCTATGTGCCGCCGGGCCTGCGCTGCCCGATGGAGCTCTCGACTTATTTCCGCATCAATGCGGCGAAGTCGGGCCAGTTCGAGCGCACCCTCATCGTCGCCGACAAGGGCAGCTATGTGAGCTATCTCGAAGGCTGCACCGCGCCGCAGCGCGACGAGAACCAGCTCCACGCCGCCGTGGTCGAGCTCGTGGCGCTCGAGGATGCCGAGATCAAATACTCGACCGTGCAGAACTGGTATCCGGGCGACGCGCAGGGCAAGGGCGGCATCTACAATTTCGTGACCAAGCGCGGCGCCTGCCGCGGCGCGCGCGCGAAAATCTCGTGGACCCAGGTCGAGACCGGCTCGGCCATCACCTGGAAATATCCGAGCTGCATCCTCGAGGGCGACGATTCGGTCGGCGCCTTCTACTCGGTCGCCATCACCAACAATTATCAGCAGGCCGACACCGGCACCAAGATGATCCATTTGGGCCGCAACACGCGCTCGACCATCCTGTCGAAGGGCATTTCCGCCGGCAAGGGCCAGAACACCTATCGCGGCCTCGTGCGCATGCAGCCCAAGGCCGAGGGCGCGCGCAACTACACGCAATGCGATTCGCTCCTGATCGGCGACAAGTGCGGCGCCCATACCGTGCCCTATATCGAGGTGCGCAACCCCACGGCGCGCGTCGAGCACGAGGCGACGACGTCGAAGATCAGCGAGGACCAGATGTTCTACTGCGAGAGCCGCGGGCTTTCGCGCGAGGACGCTTTATCGTTGATCGTCAATGGCTTCTGCAAGGAAGTTCTGAAAGAGCTGCCGATGGAGTTCGCGGTCGAAGCGCAAAAGCTCCTGGCCGTCTCGCTCGAAGGCAGCGTCGGCTGACACCATGATGCTGGAAATCACAAATCTGCACGCGCGCCTGCCCGAAGGGCGCGAGATATTGAAAGGCATCGACCTTGCCGTCGCGGCCGGCGAGGTGCACGCCATCATGGGCCCGAACGGTTCCGGCAAGAGCACGCTCGCGGGCGTGCTGGCCGGCAAGCCCGGCTACGAGGTGACGCAGGGCAGCGTGCTCTACGAGGGCCGCGATCTCCTCGCGCTCTCGGCCGACGAGCGCGCGCGCGCCGGCATGTTCCTGGCGTTCCAGTATCCCGTCGAAATTCCCGGCGTGAACAACATGTATTTCCTGCGCGCGGCCTTGAACGCCGGGCGGCGCGCGCGCGGCGAGGCCGAGCTCGACGCCGGCCAGTTCCTGAAATCCGTGCGCGCCAAGCTGAAGCTCCTGGAGCTCGACGACGACCTGCTGCAGCGCGCCGTCAATGTCGGCTTCTCCGGCGGCGAGAAGAAGCGCAACGAGATTTTCCAGATGGCGATGCTCGAGCCGAAACTGGCGCTCCTCGACGAGACCGACAGCGGCCTCGACATCGACGCGCTGCGCCTCGTCGCCGGCGGCATCAACAAGCTGCGCGCGCCCGACCGCGCCATCGTGCTCATCACCCATTACCAGCGGCTCCTCGATTATGTCGAGCCCGATCGCGTCCACGTGCTGAGCGAGGGGCGCATCGTCATGTCCGGCGACAAGAGCCTCGCCGCGAAGCTCGAGCAGCATGGCTATGCGTTGCTCGGAGAAGCGGCGGCCTGAGGGATCTATGGTGACGACCGACACCGCGCCTTATATCGAGGCCTTTCGCGCGCGTCTCGCCGCGCCCGAGCCGGAGTGGCTCGTGGCGAGCCGCGCCGGCGGGCTCGCGCGCTTTGCCGAGCTGGGCTTTCCCGACGCGCCGCGAGGAAGCGTGGCGCTTCACCGATCTGCGCCCGCTCGCAGCGCGCGCCGTTTCCGCCCGACGATCCGGCCAAGAGCGCCGATCTGCTCAACCTCTTCATCATGCCGCCCGAGCTCGCCGTGGCGTCCCATCGCATGGTGTTCGTCAACGGCCATTTCGCGCGGCCGCTCTCCGCGCTCGGCGCGCTGCCCGAAGGCGCGTGGCTCGCCTCGACCGCCGAGACGCTGGCCGAGCGGCCGGAGCTGCTCGAAGCCGTGCTGAGCGAGGATGCGCGCGCAACGCCAGCCCTTTGCCGCGCTCAATGCCGCGCTCTTCTCCGACGGCTTCGTGCTCGCGCTCGAGCCGGGCGTGGTGCTCGACCGGCCGGTCGAGATCGTGCATTTCAGCGAGACGGCCGAGCGCTCGTCGTTTCACTTGCGCAATGCGGTTTTGCTCGGCGCGGGCAGCAAGGCCAGCCTCATCGAAACCGATTGGGACGAGAACAGGTCGAGCGCCGCCGGCGAGATCCGCAACGTCGAGGTGTGGAAGAATGCCGTCACCGATTTGCGCTGCGCCGCGGGTTCGGCGCTGACGCATATCCGGGTCCAGTCCGACGACCTCGACGCCATCAATTTCGCCCTCGCGCGCGTGGTGCTCGAGCGCGGCGCGCGCTACGAGAGCTTCGCGCTTGACGCTCGGCGCGCGGCTGTCGCGCTACGACATCGAGCTGCGCTTTGCCGGGCCCGATGCGTCGTGCCGGCTCGACGGCGCCTATTGCTTGCGCGGCGAGCAGGAGGCGACGACCGCGACCTTCGTCGATCACGCGGTGCCGTCCTGCACCACGCGCGAGCTCTACAAGGGCGTGGTCGAGGACCGCGCGCACGGCGTATTCATGGGCCGCATCGCGGTCAGGCCCGATGCGCAGAAAACCGACGCGCAGCAAATGAACCGCAACCTGCTTTTGAGCCGGCGCGCCGCGGTCGACACCAAGCCCGAGCTCGACATCCTGGCCGACGACGTGAAATGCAGCCACGGCGCCACGATCGGCGATCTCGACGAGGACGCGCTCTTCTATCTGCGCGCCCGCGGCATTCCCGAGGACGAGGCGCGGCGCCTCCTGATCGAGGCGTTCGCCGCCGACGCGCTCGACGGCGTGAGCGATGCCGACGCTCAAGGCGCATCTCGCGCTCCATCTCGGCCGCTGGCTCGCGCGGGAGGATCGGGCATGAAGGCGCAGCAAGCCGGCGCAGAAGGCCGCCCTCGATCCGCGCGCGGTGAAGCGCGATTTCCCGATCTTCGCGACCAACCCCGGGCTCGTCTTCCTCGATACCGCGGCCAGCGCGCAGAAACCCGCCGCGGTGATCGACGAGGTGTCGGAGTTCTACCGCACCGACTACGCCAACATTCACCGCGGCGTCTATCGCCTGTCCGCGCGCTCGACCGAGCGCTACGAAGCCGCGCGCGCGACCGTGCGGCGCTTTCTGAACGCCGCCGACGCGCGCGAGATCGTGTTCGTCAGGAACGCGACCGAGGCGATCAACCTCGTCGCCTATAGCTGGGGCGTCAGCAATCTCCGCCCCGGCGACGAGGTGCTCGTCACCGAGCTCGAGCATCACGCCAACATCGTGCCGTGGCAGCTCATTCGCGAGCGCACCGGCCTGAAGCTCGTGGCGGCGCCGATCGACGCGACCGGCGGGCTCGACATGGGCGCGTTCGAGCGGCTGCTCTCGCCGCGCACGCGGCTCGTCGCGGTGACGCAGCTCGCCAACGCCACCGGCGCGCTGCTGCCGGTCGAAGCCATCGTGCGCCTCGCGCACGCGCACGGCGCCAAGGTCCTGATCGACGGCTGCCAGGCGGCGCCGCGCCTCCCCATCGACGTGCAGGCCTTGGGCTGCGACTTCTATGTCTTCTCCGGCCACAAGACCTATGGGCCGACCGGCATCGGCGTGCTGTGGGCGCGCTACGACATTCTCGAGGCCATGCCGCCCTTCCAGGGCGGCGGCGACATGATCCTCAACGTCACCTTCGAGCAGACGATCTTCCAGGAGCCGCCGGCGCGCTTCGAGGCCGGCACGCCCGACATCTCGGGCGCGATCGGCCTTGCCCGCGCGCTCGAATATATCGAGGCCTTGGGCCGCCCGGCCATCGCCGCGCACGAGGCGGAGCTGACCGGCTACGGCGTCGATCGCCTGTCGCGCATGCCGGGCGTGCGCGTCATCGGCGCGGGCCAGCACCGCTTCGGCATCGTCTCGTTCGAAGTCGAGGGCGTGCACCCGCACGATCTGGCGCAGGTGCTCGACCAGCACGGCGTCGCCGTGCGCGCGGGCCACCATTGCGCCCAGCCGCTCCTGGAGAAGCTCGGCCTCGCCGCGACCACCCGCGCCTCGTTCGGCGTCTATAACGAGGAAAGCGACATCGACGCGCTCGCCCGCGCCATCGAAGGCGCGCAGCGGATGTTCGGGCGATGACGATGGATCCGCGCGAGCTCTACCAGGACATCATCCTCGATCACGGGCGCCACCCGCGCAATTTCCGCAAGATCGAGGGGCCGAGCCATTTCGCGCACGGCCACAACCCGCTGTGCGGCGACCGCGTCACCGTCTACGTCACGCTCGATGGCGACCGCATCAAGGATGTGAGCTTCGAGGGGCGCGGCTGCGCCATCTCGACCGCGTCGGCCTCGCTCATGACCGAGATCCTGAAGGGCAAGACGTTGCAGGAAGCCGAGGCGCTGTTCGCGAGCTTCCGCGCGTCGGTGACAGGCGAGGGCGACGAGACCGCGCCGCCCGACCTCGAGGACGATCTCGAGCGCTTGGCGCCCCTGACCGGCGTGAAGAGCTATCCCGCGCGCGTCAAATGCGCGACCCTTGCCTGGCACGCATTCGAGGCCGCATTGAAGAACGGCGCCACCGGCGCCACCGTCAAGACCGAGTAGCATCATGGTGCCCGAAGACGATCCGTTCGATTTCGAGGAACATCCGCCGCAAGGCGACGACGTCGAGCGCCCCGAGCCGGGCGAGCCCGACGCCGAGCTGATGGCGCGCGTGCTGGACGCGCTGAAGACGGTGCAGGATCCGGAAATTCCCGTGAACCTCGTCGATCTCGGCCTGATCTACGAGCTCATCGTCAACGGACGGCACTGTCTACGTCGAGATGACGCTGACCACGCCCGCCTGTCCCGTGGCGAGGCGCTGCCCGGCCAGGTGAAGGACGCGATCGCCGCCGTCGCCGGCGTCAACGATGCGCGCGTCAAGCTCGTCTGGACCCCGCCCTGGTCGCGCGAGCGCATGAGCGAAGAGGCGAAACTCGAACTCGGGCTGATGTGAGGCCAGCCGCGCGGCGGCGTCGGTGCGTCCTTCGACTTCGCGTTCCTTCCCCTTCGCCAAGCTCTCAGGACCGCATCGCTCCGGATCACGGCAGTTGGTATAATTCGGAAAAAGTCCTCATCCTGAGCGTAGCCCCGGCGCGGAGCGGCGGGGCTAATCGAAGGACGCACCACTTGGACGACAATCGGGCGCCGCAGCCGAAAATTCTTGTCTGGGACGCGCCGACGCGCTTGTTCCACTGGCTGCTCGCGCTCTTGGTGCTGGCGGCCTATGTCACCTATCGCCTGAGCTGGATTTTCTGGCACGTGCTCGCCGGCGAGGCGGTGCTGGCGCTCGTGCTGTTCCGCATCCTGTGGGGCTTTTTCGGCAGCGAGACGACGCGCTTTGCCTCGTTCATCGCCGCGCCGCGCACGGCGCTGTGCTACCTCGCCCAACTCATGCGCCGCGAATCTCCCACCCGCGTCGGACACAACCCGGCCGGCGGCTGGATGATCGTCATCCTGCTCGTCTTGCTGCTTGGCGAGACGATCAGCGGCATCTTCGTCAACAACGATGTCGCCGCGGTCGGACCCATGAGCGACGTGATCACCGACAACGGCATGAACCTCATGACCGATCTGCACCGCATCTTCTGGGATCTGCTGCTGGCGGCGATCGTGGTGCACCTGGTGGCGATCTCGTTCTACGCCGTCGTGCTGCGGCAAAACCTGCTGACGCCGATGATCACCGGGACGGATGCGCGCGCCAGACGCGGCACCGCCTCCGCGCATCGCCGGGTGGTGGCGCGCGGCCTGGCTCCTCGGCTGCGCCGCCGTCGCCGCGGGCGTGCTCGCGAATTACCTGTAGCGCGCGCCTGCTGTCGATCGCGGCGCGGACCGCATCGCAGTCCCCGGTCATGGCCGGGATTGTCCTGGCCATCCACGTTTTCGCTGCAACAAACTCGTGGATGCCCGGCATGAAGCCGGGCATGACGGCGAAGGCACGTAATTCGATTTGATCCGGCTCCGCCCTACGCCTTCGGCGGCATCACCTGGCCGCGGATCTCGCCGCCGGGATGCGCCTGCGTATGCACGTTGACGTACCACTCGCCGGCCGCGAACTGCTGCGCCTGCTCGGGGGTGAGGGTCGCCTGGCCGCTGAACGGGCTCGGCGCCTGGTCGCCCTGCTTGCTCAGCCACACCACCACCGGCCCGTTCTTGCCCTTGTCGGCGGGCCCGTGGAAATGCGCCATCGTCGCCGGGCCCGACAGGCCGCTATAGGTCACGGCCCAGGTGACAACTCGCGTCGTCGCATCCCAGGTGATGTCGGCGCTGCCCTTGCCCGAGGTCTCGACCGGGGGCACCTGCTCGCCGCCGCTCAGTGCCACCGTGAAATGCGCCGGCGCCGCCTCGGCGCGCCCGGCCCAGCCGAAGGCCGCAAGAGCCGCCACCGCAACGGCGGTCCGCCGCGTCATCGAACCGTCCATCTTCTTCTCCCTTTCGTTTGATCCGAACCATGGCGATGATACGACATCGAGCGTGGCCAAGGCTATCTGCGCCCAACCCCGCCTTGCATCACGCTTTCGTGCCTCTCTATCATCCCGCAAACGGGAGGGCAGCGTGCTCAAAATCTGGGGGCGGACGAGCTCGGCCAATGTCATGAAGGTGCTGTGGTGCTGCACCGAGCTCGGCGAGAAATACGAGCGCTACGATGTCGGCGGCGCCTTCGGCGGCAACGACAAGCCGGACTACCGCGCCATGAACCCCAACGGCCGCGTGCCGACCATCGACGACAACGGCACCATCGTGTGGGAATCGAACTCGTGCATGCGTTATCTCTGCGCCACGCGCCGCGCCGAGAAACTTTATCCCTCCGACCCGGCGCGGCGCAGCTTCGTCGAGCGCTGGATGGATTGGCAATTGGGCCATGGCGGGCCGGCGACGACGCCGCTCTTCTTTGGCTATATCCGCACGCCGCCGGAAAAGCGCGACGCCGCCGCGCTCGAGCGCGCGCGGCAGGAGGCGATCCCGGTCTGGCGCATCGTCGAGGACTGGCTCGCGCATCAGGACTGGAATTATCTCGCGGGCAACGAATTCACGATCGGCGACATCCCGGTCGCGATCTTCGCGCGGCGCTGGTTCGGCCTGCCGTACGAGCGGCCGCCGATGAAGCGGCTCGAAGCGTGGTACGACCGGGTCAAGACGCGGCCCGGCTTCATCGAGCACATCGCCGTGCCGATGACGTGAAGGCTCACGCAATCGTGACGCGTGAGCCCGAAAACCGCACATATCATCGCGAATAGGCAGAGACCGTCTTGAATCGAGGAGGAGGAAAACGGCCATGCGGAACCGAGCGAAATGGACCACGGCGGTGATCGGCCTGGCGCTGCTGCTGGGGAGTGCGGCCGTCGGCGTGACGCAGGACAAGCTCGCGCTCGTGACGCAGCGCCAGGACTTCATGAAGGCGCAGGGCGGCGACGTCGAGGAAGATCGGCGACTTGGCGCAAGGGGAGCGCGGATCAGGCGGCGGCGCTCGCCGCGGTGGACGACCTCCTGCGCGAGGCGGCCGAAGATCGTCGACCAATTCCCGGCCGGTACGAGCGCTACCGACTTCCCCGACAAGTCCAAGGCGAAAGCCGATCTCTGGAGCGATCAGGACAAGGTTGCGAGTACATCGCCGACCGCTGCCGGGCGAGCAGTGAAGCTGCAAGGCGACGATCGAGGGCGGCGACGCGAAGGCCGCCGCGAAGCGAAGCGGGGCGGTCCACCGGCAAGGCCAGATGCGGCGCCTGCCATTCGACCTATCGCCTGCCCGCTCACCTAAGCGCCCCTCCGGCTCCGCTTCGTTTTCCGCGCGCTTGCGTCGGCGGCCTTGCCGGCCGCCGCCTTCGCGTTGCCGGCCTTGCGCTCCGGCACTGAGCGCCAAGATCAGCGCCGCGGTCGCGCGCGGCGCCTACGTGTTCGCGGCGGCCGACTGCGCGAGCTGCCACACCGACAAGAAGAACGGCGGCGCGCCCTTGGCCGGCGGGCGCGCGCTCGCGACACCCTTCGGCACCTTCTTCAGCCCCAACATCACGCCCGACAAGGAGCAGGGGATAGGCTCCTGGAGCGAGGCGCAGTTCCAGCGCGCGCTGCGCCAGGGGCTCGACGACGACGGCGATTATCTCTTCCCGGTCTTTCCCTATCCCTCCTTCACCGGCATGAGCGACCAGGACATCGCCGATCTCTACGCCTACCTCATGACGCAAGCTCCCTCGCCGGCGCCGGACAAGGCGCACGCGGTCAAGTTTCCGTTCGGCGTCCGCCGCCTGCAGCTGGTCTGGCGCAAGCTGTTCTTCGTGCCGGGTCCGCTGCAGCCGGTCGCGGGCGCAGAGCGGCGAATGGAACCGCGGCCGCTATCTCGCCGAGGCCGTGGTCCATTGCGAGGAATGCCACACGCCGCGCAATTTCCTGGGCGCGCTCGAGCGCGACCACGGCTTCGCCGGCAACCCCGACGGACCGGACGGGCAGAAGACGCCCAACATCACGCCCGACGCCGAGACCGGCATCGGCAAATGGAGCCTCGGACGACATCGACGAGCGTGCTCGCGAACGGCATGCATGCCCGACGGCGACAGCGTCGGCTCCGGCATGGCGGACGTGGTGGAGGGGACGGCGCAAGCTCACCGATGCGGACCGGCACGCCATCGCCGTCTATATCAAGTCACTGCCGCCGCTGCGCGCGACCGGCAAATAGCGAGGGGACGGGCATGGATTTCGGCATTCGCGGCAAGACGGCGCTGGTGTGCGCGGCAAGCCAGGGCTTGGGGCGCGCCTGCGCCATGGCCTTGGCGGGCGAGGGCGTCGACGTGGTCATCACCGCGCGCGGGCGCGAGCGGCTCGAGGCGACGGCCGCGGAAATCCGCTGCGCGACCGGCGCGAAAGTCACCGCGGTCGCGGGCGACATCACCACGCCCGAAGGGCGCGCGGCGGCGCTCGCCGCGCTGCCGTCGCCCGACATCCTCGTCACCAATGCCGGCGGTCCGCCGCCCGGCGATTTCCGCAACTGGGACCGCGCCGATCTGGATCAAGGCGCTCGACGCCAACATGCTGACGCCGATCGAGCTCATCAAGGCGACGATCGACCCCATGATCGCGCGCAAGTTCGGGCGCGTCGTCAACATCACCTCGGCCACGGTGAAGGCGCCCATCGATCTGCTCGGGCTTTCGAACGGCGCGCGCGCCGGCTTGACCGGCTTCATCGCCGGCCTCGCGCGCAAAGTGGCCGAGCACAACGTCACCATCAACAACCTGCTGCCCGGCGCGATGGCGACCGCGCGCTTTCGCCAGAACGCGCATCGACTTCGCCAAGGGCCGCGGCCTCACCATCGAGGAGGTCGATCGCCAGCGCCTCGCTCGACATTCCCGCGCGCCGCATCGGCGATCCTGACGAGTTCGGCGCGGCCTGCGCCTTCCTGTGCAGCGCGCGGGCGGGCTACATCGTGGCGCAGAACCTGCTCATTGACGGCGGCCAGTTCCCCGGCACGTTCTGAGCGCGCGCGCGCGCCCTCGCAACCACTCCTTAACCATGACGCTTCACGCTCGTCCGGTTTGCTGCCTGACGAGCGGAAGAGCAAATTATGTCGACCATATTCGGCCGCTGGGCGCAGGGCGGCCTTGGCGCGGCGATCGCATCGGCGGTCGCCGAGGGTGACACCGAAACCGATTTCCGCGCCGCCCTTTGCCGCTTCGAGGACGATCTCTTCGCGGACTATCCCGCCGGCCACGCGCTCATCTCCTATGGCGACGCCAAAGCCATGGTGGCCGACATCTTCGCCGCGCTCGGCCGCCCGCCGCCGCGCCTGGCGCTCGTGCCGGGCTTCACCGATCCGCGCATCGGCGGCTTCGCCGACGTGGCCAACCATCGCATCGCGATCGAGCGCGGGCACCTTTATCGCTTCCTGGTTTTGCACGAGGCGGCGCATCTCGTCGTGCCCGACGACCGCCGCCACGGGCCGGCCTTCACCTTCGTCGCGCAGCTGCTCTATCGGAGCTTCATCGCCATTCCGGAGGAGGCCGTGCGGCGCGGCCTCGCCCATCATGGGCTGCCGCTCTTTACCGGTTCGGCGGCCCGGCTGGCTGCGTAAAATTCTCGTAAAATCAATCTCAAATGCTATGTATAGTGTGGGCACCTGCCATGTGCCCGCCATTTATGGTACGTAAAGGGGTCAGGTCGCATACTCTGCTCTCCCCGGACGGAGAGTTCGTCCCGACACGCCGTTAACTTTCGCTCCTGCCCCACCCCACGGACTCCGACGAAAACCCGATGTTCTACTACGAGGCCTACCAGGCCCACTCCGATGCCTTTGCCCCGATCCGCCTCATGGCGCGCGCGGCCGAGCGCATGCTCAACCAGCCGTGGCCGGTGCTGGCGCATCATCCGCTGGTGCGCAGCACCGCCGCCGCGTGCGAGATGGTGGCGCGCGCCGGCATGTGGCACGAGCGCCCCGACTTCCGCATCTCGACGGTCGAGATCGCGGGCGCGCGCGTCGCGGTGCGCGAGAGCATCGCCGCGCGCCATCCGTTCTGCAATCTGCTGCACTTCGAGAAGGAATATACCGGCGAGCAGCCGCGGGTTCTGCTCGTGGCACCGCTCTCGGGCCATTTCTCGACGCTGCTGCGCGGCACGGTCGAGCGCCTCCTGGTCGATCACGACGTCTACATCACCGACTGGGTCAATGCGCGCGCCGTGCCGATGCTGCACGGGCGCTTCGATCTCGACGACTATATCGACCTCGTCATCCACTACATGCGGCTCCTGCGCGGCGATCTGAACGTCGTCGCCGTGTGCCAGCCCTCGGTGCCGGTGCTGGCCGCCGTGGCGCTGCTCGCGGCGGCGAACGATCCGGCCCAGCCCAAGACCATGACCTTGATGGGCGGGCCGATCGACCCGCGCGTCAATCCGACCATGCCGAACCGGCTCGCGACCTCGCGCCCGCTCGCCTGGTTCGAGCGCACCGTCATCGCCACCGTGCCGGCGCGCTATCCCGGCGCCTTCCGCGGGTCTATCCCGGCTTCCTGCAGCTTGCGGGCTTCATGACGATGAATCTCGACCGCCACATCACGGCGCATGTCGACATGTTCAATCACCTCGTGCGCGGCGACGGCGAAAGCGCCGAGGCGACACGCACCTTCTACGACGAGTTCATGTCGGTCATGGACCTGCCGGCGGATTTCTATCTGCAGACCATCAAGCGCGTGTTCCAGGACGAGGCGCTGCCCAAGGGCAATTTCGCCAGCCGCGGCGTGCCGGTCGAGCCGCACGCGATCGAGCGCACCGCGCTCCTCACCGTCGAGGGCGAGAACGACGACATCTGCGCCGTCGGCCAGACCGGCGCCGCGCACGAGCTCCTCTCCGGCCTGCCGTCGTCGATGAAGGAGCGCCACGTGCAGCTCCAGGTCGGCCATTACGGCGTCTTCAACGGCCGCCGCTTCCGCACCGAGATCTATCCCGAGGTGCGCGACTTCATCCGCCAGCACGGATAGGCGTCTCTCCACACCACGATTTGTCATTGCGAGCGTAGCGCAGCGAATCTCCCGGCTGATTCGTCGTTTTGTTCGGCTCCTCGCAATGATAGCCCAACATAACCGCTCTCCCCTCCGGGGGAGAGGCCATCGCCAACTAAACCCTCTCCCCTCCGGGGAGAGGATAGCGGTGAGGGCGGTCGCCATCTCCTCATCGCTGATCCAGGTATGTCGAAGTAACTCATCCGTCGCGCCGCCGCGAACAGCGGGCGCGCTCCAGCGAACCACCGGGCATGTCGCTTGCCCCCTTGGCCGCCGAGCCGTCCAGTGCGGACGCCTCGGCAGGCGCCAGCCCGCTTGCGCGGGAACGACGATTATCTTGCTGGATTAGACTTTCATCGACATGCGTTATTATCTGATCGCCTTTGGGAATTTAGCCGAGAACCGGAACATGAGATCGGCCTCGTTACTGTCTCGCGCTTTCGCGGCACGCATCTGCCAGTCGCCGCACGGAAGCGTGACGCTCGCGCCTGCGGACTGGGACGTATTTTTCGCCGCCCTCGTCAAGCCGCCCGCCCCTAACAGAAGGCTGAGGAAAGCGGTCGAGCGGTTCCGTGCCAGACCCGGAGCCTGAGCCCGCAGGTTGCCGCCGGTCTTGGCGCTGCTACAGTCTCCCCAACGGGAGGCACGCATGGCGAAATCCGGCAAAGTCATCATCACCTGCGCCGTCACGGGCTCGATCCACACGCCGACCATGAGTCCGCATCTGCCGCTGACGCCGGCCGAGGTGGCGGAGCAGGCGATCGGCGCGGCCGAGGCCGGCGCCGCCATCCTGCATCTGCACGCGCGCGACGCGAAGGACGGGCGGCCGACGCCCGATCCCGCCGTCTTCATGCAGTTCCTGCCGCAGATCAAGCAGGCCTGCAACGCGGTCGTGAACATCACCACCGGCGGCGGCCACGGCATGACCTTGGAGGAGCGGCTTGCGGCGCCGCTGCGCGCCGCGCCGGAGATGTGCTCGCTCAACATGGGCTCGATGAATTTCGGGCTCTATCCCATGCTGAACCGCTACAAGGACTTCAAATACGACTGGGAGCGGCATCATCTTGAGATGACGCGCGACTTCATTTTCCGGAATACCTTCAAGGATATAGAGCGCATCCTGAAGGAACTGGGCGAGGCGCACGGCACGCGCTTCGAGTTCGAATGCTACGACGTCGGCCATCTCTATAATCTCGCGCACTTTCTCGACCGCAAGCTGGTCAAGCCGCCGCTCTTCGTGCAGACCATCTTCGGCATCCTCGGCGGCATCGGCGCCGATCCCGAGAACGTGACGCACATGAAGACGATCGCCGATAAATTGTTCGGCGACAATTACTACTGGTCCATTCTTGCCGGCGGGCGGCACCAGATGCCGCTCATCACCATGGGCGCGATCATGGGCGGCAACGTGCGCGTCGGGCTCGAGGATTCGCTCTACCTCGGCAAGGGCCAGCTCGCGAAGTCGAACGCCGAGCAGGTGAAGCGCATCCGCTCCATCCTCGAGAACCTGTCGCTCGAGATCGCGTCGCCCGACGAGGCGCGCACCATGCTCGACCTGAAAGGCGGCGACCGGGTCAGCTTCTGATGATCGACAAGCGCGTGCCGAGCCTCGATGCGGCCGTCGCCGATATAGGCTCCGGCATGACCGTGCTGTGCGCCGGCTTCGGCAATGTCGGCGAGCCGATCGAGCTGATCGAGGCCTTGGCCGCGCAGGGCGCGCGCGAGCTCACCATCGTCGCCAACAACGCCGGCACCGGCGAGCGCGGCATCGCCATGCTCATCCGCGAGGGCAGGGTGCGCAAAGTCATCTGCTCCTATCCGCGCACCTCCGACCCGCACGTGTTCGAGGCCGTCTATCGCGCGGGGCAGATCGAATTGGAGCTCGTGCCGCAGGGCACGCTGAGCGAGCGCATCCGCGCCGGCGGCGCCGGCATCGGCGGCTTCTTCACGCGCGTCTCGGCCGGAACGCGCATCGGCGACGGGCAAGGAAAGCCGCACCATCGACGGCGCGCTCCACGTGCTCGAGCCGCCGATCAAGGCGGACGTCGCGCTCCTGAAGGCCGAGCGCGGGGATCGCTGGGGCAATCTCGTCTATCGCAAGTCGGCGCGGAACTTCAATCCGGTGATGGCGATGGCGGGCCGGCTCACGGTCGTGCAGGTGCGCGAATTCGTCGAGCTGGGCGCGCTCGATCCCGAGAGCGTGCACACGCCCGGCATCTTCGTCGATCGCGTCGTGCGCGTGGAGCGCCCGGCATGACCCCGCTCACCCGGCGCCAGATGGCGTGGCGCGCAGCGCAAGACATCGCCGACGGCGCCTACGTCAATCTCGGCATCGGCCTGCCGACGCTCGTCTCCGATTACCTGCCGCCGGGGCGCGAGATCGTCGTCCACAGCGAGAACGGCATTTTGGGCATGGGCCCCGCGCCCGCGAAGGGCGCGGAGGACCCGGACCTCATCAATGCCGGCAAGGGCTTGACCACGCTGCTGACCGGCGGCTCGTTCTTCCACCACAACGACGCCTTCGCGATGATCCGCGGCGGCCATCTCGATCTGTCCATCATGGGCGCGTTCGAGGTGTCGCAGGCGGGCGACCTCGCCAACTGGACCACCGACGATCCGCTGTTCGCGCCGGGCGTCGGCGGCGCCATGGACCTCGCCGTGGGCGCCAGGGAAGTCCGCGCGCTGATGGAGCACACGACCAAGGACGGCGCGCCGCGCCTGCGCAAGGCCTGCGCCTATCCGCTGACCGCGCCGGCGTGCGTCAAGCGCGTCTACACCAACCTCGCCGTCATCGACATCACCGCCGAGGGATGCGTCGTGCGCGAGATGGTCGAAGGGCCTCGACCTCGCCGCGCCTCCAGGCGCTCAGCGAGCCGCGCCTCACCCTCGCCAACGATTTCGCGCCGCTCCGCGCGCCGGCGCTCGAAGACAAGAAGAGGTGAGCCATGTCGGTTCTCGTCATCGCTCGCGCACAGCCGCTCCTCGATCGCATTGTCCCGCTCCTACGTGCGGGCGGCATCGCGGCCACTGGCACGACGAGCGATGAGGACGCGATGTCGATGCTAGCGACCGGCGGCGTCGCCGCTCTCGTCATCGGCGGCGGCGTCGAGGAAGCATCGCGGCTGCGTCTCGAGGCCGCAGCCAGGCGGCACGGCATTCGCGTCCTCGCCGGCGCTGCGCGCGGCAAGGACCCCGGCGTCTACGTCGAGGACGAGTTGTTGCCCGCGCTGCGCAGCTGACGGGCGCGGCTTATTCCGGCTTTGCCCCCATCTCCCGCACCAGCGCCATCCAGTTGCCGTCGGGTGCCACGCACGCCTCGCCGTCTTTCGCGACGAGCGTGATGCCGCCGAAGCGCCACAGCTTCTGCCACTCGTCGAGGCTGCCGAGCGAGCGCTCGGCGATGCGGCGGCGGATGTTGCGCTCGACGAGCCGCATGCCGACCCCGTAATAGAGCAGCGATCCGATCCCGGCGGCCGCGAGCGCGAACCACCATCCGCCGCGCCACAATCCGAGCACCATCGCCGCAATCGTGGCATAGGCCCAGCGCGCGCTATCGGCCTCGACCGCGACCGGGCAATCCCCGTGCCGCAGCCGCTTGAAGTCGTAGCGCAGCTCGAGCTCGCCCGCCTTGACGTGACGCGCGAGCGCGCGGAAGAGCTCGTCCGCCGATCGGGGCTCGTCCACTCAATCCGCCGGGGCTTTGCGCATGGCAGCGACGACGACGCCCTCGGCCAGGAGCGCGTCGATCTCGGCGCCGCTGTAGCCCGCTTCCGCGAGCACGGCGCGGTTGGCCTCGCCGAAGCGCGGCGGCGTGCGCCTGACGCGCGCCGGCGTGCGCGACATGCGGATGGCGTTGGCGACGCCCTTGTACTCGCCCTGCTCGACGATCATGCCGCGCGCCAGCGTTTGCGGATGGGTCAGCACGTCGGGGATGCTCTCGACCACGCCGCACGGCACGCCGCGCTTCAGAAGCCGCGCGCACACTTCCTCGCCGTCCTGCGCCGCCAGGATGTCCTCGATCGCGGCGCGCAGGGTCGCGCGGTTGGCGAGCCGGTCGCTGTTGTCGGTGAAGCGCGCATCCGCGGCCAGATCCTCGCGCCCGATCTCGGCGCAGAAACGCTGGAACTGCCGGTTGTTGCCGACGCCGACGAAGATCGGCTTGGTCTTGGTCTCGAACTGGTCATAGGGATAGAGGTTCGGATGGCCGTTGCCCATGCGCGTCGGCGCGTTGCCGCTCATGAACCAGTTGGTCGCATAAGGATGGCTCAGCATGAGGCCGCTCTCGTAGAGCGTCGTCTCGATGAACTGGCCGCTTGCCCCGAGCGCGCGCGCTCGGCAAGCGCCATCAATATCCCGATGGCGGCGTTGAAGCCGGTCGCGAGATCGACCACCGGCAAGTCCGACGCGCAGCGCCTCGCCGCCTTTCTCGCCGTTGAGGCTCATGATGCCGGCCTGCGCCTGCACGCACGCGTCATAGCCCGGCAGGCCGCCCAGCGGCCCGTCCGCGCCGAAGCCCGAGATGCGGCTATGGATGAGGCGCGGGAAGCGCTTCTGCAGCACGTCGTAGCCCATGCCCCAGCGCTCGAGCGTGCCGGTCTTGAAATTCTCGATCAGCACGTCGGCGCGTTCGAGCAGCCGGAACAGCACCTCGCGCCCCTTCGCTGCCGCGAGGTCGAGCGCGATGCCCCGCTTGTTGCGGTTGATGCCGATGAAATATGAGGCGGTGCCGTCGCGGAAGGGCGGGCCCCATTGGCGCGTCTCGTCGCCCTGCGGCGGCTCGACCTTGATCACGTCGGCGCCGTGGTCGGCCAGGATCTGGGTGCAGAACGGCCCGCCCAACACGCGCGACAGGTCGATCACGCGCACGCCCGCCAATGCTCCGTCCTGCATCGCTCATGCCCCCGCCCTTGCCGTGACGCCGAACACATCGGCGGCGAACTTGGGATAGGCCTTCGCGAGATTCTGTGCAACGGGTCCGCGCAGCTCGGCCAGAAGATCGGGCGCGGGCGGCGCGGTCGCGGGCACCGGCTCGGCGACATCGAAGGCGAAGCCGGTGCGGTCGCGCACCTCTTCGAGCGTGTGGCCCGGATGGATGCTGGCGAGGCGGAAGCGCGCGCGCGCCTTGTCGAACGCGAAGAGGCAGAGCGGCGTCACCAGCGCCACCGGCCCGCCGCGCCGCCACACGCCGGGCGGGCTCGTCCCCGGCGCGCTCACGAACGACACTTTCTCGACCAGCGTGCGGCGCGAATGCTCGGTGCGGAAGAGGATGATGCGCGGCACGGCGAAATAGAGGAAGGCCGCGCCGTAGGAGCCGGGGAACCGCACCTTCGGCCGCGCATGGTCGCCGATCGCGACGAGATTGATGTTGCCGTGCCCGTCGATCTCCGCGCCCGAGAAGAAGAACACGTCGATCCGGCCTTGCCCCGCCGCGTCGAACAGTTCCCTGCCGCCGTCGGTGAAGAGATTGTGCTCGGGGCTTTGCTGCAACGACACGATCATCCCCGGCTCGCGCCGCTGCTGCAGCAGCGCGGCCGCCAGCGGGATCGGCGAGTTGGCCCCGGCCGCGACATGATGCGCGCCGGCAAGGAGCCGCCGCACCGTCTCGATCAGCACCTCCTCGGTCTTTATGTCAGGCGGCGCGCCGGCCATGGACATAGCGTTCGAGATAGCGCGCGAAACCGTCCTCGCTCGCCGCGAGCGCCAGGTATTCGCGCAGATGCGCGGTGTCCTCGGGATAATCGAGCCGCATCGGCCACGCGCCGTTCGGCGCCTCGGCGATGGCGCCGATATAGAACGACGGAATGGTCGCCGCCGCGCGCGCCTCATCGAGCAGGAAATTCTCGTCGACCACGCGCTCGACCGTCGCGACCGTGGTCTTCGACGCGTGCGCCAGCGTGAAGAGATCGCGCCTGCGCCCGGCCCACACATTGCCGTGCCGGTCGGCCAAGGGCGCGTGGAAGAGCGCCACATCGGGGTTGAGCGCCGGCATCGCCACGATCGCATCGCCCGGCGCAAACGGATTGTCGATGACGCGCCAGTCCGGCCGCACCGCCAGGATGTCGGAGCCGAGGATGCCGCGCAGCACCGCGAACGGGTTGCCCATCTCGGCTGCGCGCAAAGCCGCGTGGAGCGCGGGGCAGGTCGCCTCCTTCACGCGGATGCGGCCTTCGCGCACGGCGGCGGAAAAGCGCGGCGCCGAGCCCAGCTCGCCGAAGCCGATCGCCGAGGTCTCGACCTCGCTGACCGCGCCCGCGCCGATGAGGAGATCGGCGCATGAGGCTCGAGGCCGGCACGGTCAGGAGCCGCAGGTTCTTGCGCGCCCCTGCGGACGAGCGCGCGCGCCGCTTCCATCGGCACGCCGGAATAATCCGGCGGGATCGCGACATGCGCCCCGTCCGGGATCAGCCGCAGCGCCGCGTCGAGGTCGGTGATTGCCGTCATGCGCGGCAGCAAAGCACGCGGCAGAAGGGAGGGGAATTGTTTTCATTTCGTCATGCCCGGCGCGGGGGTCCCGCCGTCGGGATCAGCGCACAATCGCCTGGAGCCGAGGCGATCCCCGGGCTGCTCGCTGCGCTTCATGCCGGGTGAAGCCGGGACGTGCGCGCCTACTGCATCCGCTCCAGGACGCAGGCGATGCCCTGGCCGACGCCGATGCACATGGTGACGAGCGCATAGCGCCCGCCGCTGCGCTCGAGCTGGCGGAGCGCGGTCAGCGCGAGCCGCGCGCCCGACGCGCCCAAGGGATGGCCGATCGCGATGGCGCCGCCATTGGGATTGACGCGCGCATCGTCGAACGCGATGCCCAGGAGCTTGAGGCATCCGAGCACCTGGCTCGCGAACGCCTCGTTCAGCTCGATCACGTCGATGTCCTTCAGCGTGAGCCCGGCGCGCGCGAGCGCCTTCTGCGACGCCGGCACCGGCCCCAATCCCATGATGCGCGGCGCCACGCCCGCGACCGCCGCCGCAACGACGCGCGCGCGCGGCTTGGCGCCCGCCTTCTCGCCCGCCGCCTTCGATCCGACGACGAGCGCCGCGGCGCCATCATTGATGCCGGACGCGTTGCCCGCCGTCACCACGCCGTCCTTGTTGAGCGGCTTCAACTCCAGGAGCCGCTCGAACGTCGTGCCCGGGCGCGGATGCTCGTCCTCGTTGACGGTGGCGTTGGCGCCCTTCTTCGCGCCCGGCACCGCCACCGGCAGCAGCTCCTTGTCGTAGAACCCGTCCGCCTTGGCGCGCGCGTATTTCTGCTGCGAGGCCAGCGCGAACTGGTCGCTCGCCTCGCGCGAGATGGCGTGCTCGCGCGCGACGTTGTCGGCGGTCTCGGCCATCGTATCCATGCCGAAGCCTTGCGCGATCTTCGGATTGGGAAAGCGCGGGCCGATCGTCGAATCGAAGATCTTGGCCTCGCGCCCATAGGCGCTTTCCGATTTCGCCAAGACGAACGGCGCGCGGCTCATGCTCTCGACGCCGCCGGCGATGAAGAGCGCGCCCTGGCCGCAAGCGGCGGCGCGCGAGGCGTCGAGCATCGCGGCCAAGCCGCTGCCGCACAGGCGGTTGACGGTGAGGCCGCCGGTCTCGATCGGCAATCCGCCGAGCAGCGCCGCGTGCCGCGCCACGTTGCGCGCGTCCTCGCCGCCCTGGTTGGTGCAGCCGACGATCGCGTCCTCGTAATCGGCGGGCTTGAACGGATTGCGCTCCACCACCGCCTTGATGACGCTCGCCAGAAGATCGTCGGGCCTGACCGGCGCGAGCGCGCCGGCGTGGCGCCCGATCGGCGTTCGCAAGCCGTCATAGATATAGGCGTCCATGGCTCGCGGCCTTGTATATGTTGCTGCGCTTGCGCAAAGTAGAACGATGACGCGCGATTTCCAACAGCCCCGCCGCTCGGCGGCGATGGCGGCAAACGGCATGGCGGCCTGCTCGCATCCCCTGGCGACGCTCGCGGCCATCGACACGCTGAAATCCGGCGGCAACGCGGTCGATGCGGCGATCTGCGCCGCCGCGGTGCTGACCATGGCCGAGCCGCACATGACCGGCCTCGGCGGCGACTGCTTCGCGATCTACGTGAAGAACGGGCAGGCGCCGGTCGCCTTCAACGGCTCCGGCTGCGCGCCGCACAAGGCCGAGGTGGCGTGGTATGCCGAGCGCGGCATCCGCGTCATCGCCGCGGAATCGCCGCACGCCGTCACCGTGCCGGGCGCGCTCGATGCGTGGCTGACGCTGCTCGAGGATCACGGCACGAAGGAGCCGGGCGCGCTCTTCGCGCCGGCGATCGCGCTCGCCGAGGACGGCATCATCGTCACGCCGCGCGTCGCCTACGATTTCGCGCATTTCCAGGACCGGGTGCTGGGCGACGAGGGGGCGGCGCGCGTCTTCGCGCCCGGCGGCCGCATCCTGCGCGAGGGCGAGCGGCTCAAAAATCCGGCGCTCGGCGCAAACATTGCGCCGCATCGCGCGCGACGGGCGCACGGCATTCTACGAAGGCCCCGTCGCCGCCGAGCTGGTGCAGGTGCTGAATGCGCGCGGCGGGCTTCATGCGATGGCGGATTTCGCGCGCCAGCGCGGCGAGTACGTGACGCCCATTTCCGCGCCCTATCGCGGCTGCGACGTCTTCGAGTGTCCGCCCAACGGCCAGGGCATCGCCGCGCTCATGATCCTGCGCATCCTCGAAGGGTTCGAGCTGGGCGAGCGAGAAATGCGACCGAGGCCGATCGCATCCATCTTCTGGCCGAAGCGACGAAATGCGCTTACGCGGCGCGCGACGCGCTGGTGGGCGATCCGAAATTCTCGCCCGTGCCGGTCGCGCATCTTCTCTCCGACGCGCACGCCGCGCAAAACCGCGCCCGCATCGAGATCGGCCGCGCCGGACCCGCGCCCGTCTATGACGAGGCCGAGCACAAGAGCACGGTCTATCTCTCAGTCGTCGATCGCGACGGCAACGCGATCTCGTTCATCAATTCGCTGTTCGACGATTTCGGCAGCGGCATCTTCGCGCCCGAATGCGGCGTGATGCTGCACAGCCGCGGCAAGATGTTCCGCACCATCCCCGGCCACCCCAACGCGATCGCGCCGGGCAAGCGCCCGCTCCACACCATCATCCCCGGCTTCCTCATGAAGGACGGCAAGGCGCAAATGCCGTTCGGCGTGATGGGCGGCAATTACCAGGCGGTCGGCCACGCGCATCTCCTGACGCACATGCTCGACCGCGGATTGGACCCGCAGGCCGCGGTCGAGGCGCCGCGCAGCTTCTGCTTCGACGGCGTGCTCGGGCTCGAGCGCACCATCCCCGAAAGCGTGGCGCAGGATCTGGCGCGGCGCGGCGCATCGCGTCGGCTATGCCGAGCGCCCGTTCGGCGGCGCCCAGGCGATCTGGATCGACCGCGCGCGCGGCATCCTGGTCGGCGGCTCCGACCCGAGGAAGGACGGCTGCGCGCTTGGGTATTGACGGTCTTGCGCCGCGCCGGCGCCGGGCGCGTGGAGCCCGCCGAGCCGTGCGCCGCATAGAACGCTATTAAAGCCGCAGGGGGGCCCATGCCGACGGCCGCCGACACTGTCGGCGGCACCGCATATAGAGCTCGTCGCGCTCGACGGCCTCACGCGGATGCAGATCAGCCGCCGACAGGCATATGCCGCGACGATCGGCGATTCGCCGACATCGGCGAACCGGCCCGGTGCCGGATCGCGCTGCACAGTAGTTGCGGCGGCAAATCAGCCGATCAGCGGGCCCGTCGGTCCCGTAGTGATCACCGGCTCGGCGCCGCCGCTCCGTGTCGAGTCGAAGGTAGCTGCGTGCACGTCGCCCTGACCGCTCGCGTGACCGTCGGCACCGTCGAGGCTGCACCTGGTCGCCGGGAGAGGGCGCCGGCGCGACCATGCCTGCGCCGAGCGTGTCGGCGGATGGTGACGCCGAAGGAGCCGAAACGTCCCGCTGATGTCGCCTTCGGTCCGCGGCAACGACCGCCGATACGAGTCGGGTTGCGGGAGACCGCTTGGTGCGCCTCGCGGTCGAGAATTCGAGGCCCGTCTGCTCGTGCGTGAGGAGAGCCGGCGACGGCGCAGGCCGTGAGCGGACGCGCGAGCATGCGCGTTCACGCGGCGAAGAACGACCAGCGGTTTCGGTAAATGCGCATAGATCGGATCCCTGCCATGGCGCTAGCTGCACGGGTAGCGCCGTTTCCCGGGCGCGCATTGCTGACGCGCGTGCGGTCGCCGACGCCGACTTCCGCGTACTGCGCGGCGATGCCGCGCGCGCGAAATCCACTGCGGGCCGCTCACCCGAGATGTCTTGCGCTCGGTCTGAAGTCCGGCGGTTGCGCCGAGCCATGCGAGGCCATCTACCGAACGAAGCCAATTTGCCGCGCTGTCCATGTTGGCGGGCGCGAAGCAATAAAAACAATATAATTAGTGTAGAAAGACATCGGTGAACGAACTCGCCCTGAAACACGGCCTGACCTTCGAGGCGCTTTGGACCCGCGCCGGGCTGTCCGCGCTCGACGCCGCCTTCATCGCTCATCTCGCGGGCGCCGATGTCGCGCTCCACGACCGGCTCGTCACGGCGCGGCGCGATCCGGCTTCGCTCGCGGCCAAGGACGAGTCCGAGCTGCTGGTCGATCTCGCGCCGCATCTCGAGGATTTCCTGGCCGAGCTCTTCGGCATCGTGCCGGAGGTGCGCGCGTTGGAAGCGCGCCATTCGGCGCTGGCACCGCTCTATTCGGTGAAGCGCCTCTTCGTGCAGCGCCGCGCGGTCAAGGGCGTGAGCCCGCAACAGGCCGCCGCGATCGACGGCGAAGCGGCGGAGCGCGCGCTCGAGAGCAGGATCGGCGGAAAAGTAACCGAGCGGAGTTTCGCCGCCGCGGTCGAGCGCTGGCTTGCCGATGAGGCCGCCAACGCGGACGCGCTCGATGCTGGCCCAGCGCTACGCCGCCTGGGCGACCCTCGCGCCGGCCGGCCAAAAGCGCCACAAGTCGGGCGTCCTCTTCAAAATCGCGGCAAAAATAGACCCGCACCATCTCGTGCCGGCCGAAACCGTGCTCGAGCACGGCGTCACCATGCTGCGCCTGCCCGACGACGAGCGCCGCCTGCGCGACGGCTTCGCGCTGACCGATCCCGGCACCGATCTCACCGGCGCGCTCGACGAGGCGAACTACTGCATCTTTTGCCACAACCAGGGCAAGGACAGCTGCTCGCGCGGCTTGAAAGACCGCAAGACCGGCGCGTTCCAGAAAAGCCCGTTCGGCGTGACGCTCGCCGGCTGCCCGCTCGAGGAAAAAATCTCCGAGATGAACCTCGTCAAGTCCCAAGGGCACAGCATCGGCGCGCTCGCCATCGTCGCCGTCGACAATCCGATGGCGGCCGCGACCGGCCACCGCATCTGCAACGACTGCATGAAGTCCTGCATCTATCAGAAGCAGGAGCCGGTCGATATTCCCGCAGGTCGAGACGCGCACCTTGAAGGATGTGCTGGCGCTGCCGTGGGGCTTCGAGATCTACGCGCTGCTGACGCGCTGGAACCCGCTCGACCTGCGCCGCCCGCTGCCGAAGGAGCCGTCGGGCAAGAAGGTGCTGGTGGTGGGGCTCGGCCCCGCGGGCTTCACGCTCGCGCATCATCTGATGAATGACGGGCACACCGTCGCCGCGATCGACGGGCTCAAGATCGAGCCGTTGCCGCCCGAGATTTCCGGCGTCGGCCGGCGCGGCGCGCGCGTCCCGTTCGAGCCGATCCGCGACGTGCAGGCGCTTTACGAGCGGCTCGATGATCGCGTCATGGCGGGCTTCGGCGGCGTCGCCGAATACGGCATCACCGTGCGCTGGGACAAGAATTTCCTGAAGCTCGTGCGCCTCATCATCGAGCGGCGCAGCGAGTTCGCCATGTATGGCGGCGTGCGCTTTGGCGGCACGCTCACCGTCGAGAGCGCGTTCGCGCTGGGCTTCGATCACATCGCGCTCTGCGCCGGCGCGGGGCGTCCCACCATCGTGCCGATGAAGAACGGGCTCGCGCGCGGCGTGCGCCAGGCGTCGGATTTTCTGATGGCGCTGCAGCTCACCGGCGCCGCCAAGAGCGAAAGCATCGCCAACCTCACCGTGCAGCTTCCCGTCGTCGTGATCGGCGGCGGGCTCACCGCGATCGACACCGCGACGGAATTGCTCGCCTACTACACGGTGCAGGTCGAGAAGTTCCTCGCGCGCTACGAGCGGCTCGCCGAGGAGCGCGGCGCCGAACAGGTGCGATCCGACTGGTCCGACGAGGAGCGCGAAGCGGCGGACGAGTTCATCGCGCACGCCAAGGCGCTCCGCGCCGAGCGCGAGGCGGCATCGCGCGAAGGGCGCAAGCCGCGCTTCGTCGATCTGCTCGATCAATGGGGCGGCGTCACCATCGCCTATCGCCGCCGCCTCGTCGATGCGCCGAGCTACACCTTGAACCACGAGGAAGTGGCGAAGGCGATGGAGGAGGGGATCCGCTTCGCCGAAGGGCTGTCGCCCGAGGCGGTCGAGATCGACCGCTTCGGCCACGCGACCGGCCTGACGCTGGCGAAGCACCGCATCGATGAAGCGACCGGCAAGATGCTCGAGACCGAGGAGCGCGTCACGCTGCCGGCGCGCACCATCCTCGTCGCCGCGGGGACGCAGCCCAACACCGTGCTGGCGCGCGAGGACCCGGTCCATGTCGCGCTCGACGGCCGCTATTTCCAGGCTTACGACGAGGACGGCCGCCCGGCGCGGCCCGAGCGCGTGGCCAAGCCCGAAGCGGTGCGCGTGCTGATGAGCCTGCTGCCCGACGGCCGCGCCATCAGCTTCTTCGGCGATCTGCATCCGTCCTTCACCGGCAACGTCGTGAAGGCGATGGGCGGCGCCAAGCAAGGCTATCCGGTGGTGAGCCGCATGCTCGCGCGCTTGGCGCCGCGCGCGCCCGCGCCGGAACAGCTCATCGCCCAGCTCAACGACGAGCTGCGCGCCGAGGTGGTCGCGGTCGAGCGTTTGACGCCGACCATCGTCGAGGTCGTGGTGCGCGCGCCCCTGGCCGCGCGCGCGTTCCATCCGGGGCAATTCTATCGCTTGCAGAATTACGAGACGCATGCCGCGCACGCCGACGGCACCACGCTGGCGATGGAGGGGCTCGCCTTGACCGGCGCCTCGGTCGATCGCGAAGCGGGGACGCTCTCGACCATCGTGCTCGAGATGGGCGGCTCGTCCGATCTGTGCACGCTTCTGGAGCCGGGCGAGCCGATCGTGCTCATGGGTCCGACCGGCACGCCCACCGAAACGCCGGGCGGCGAGACCGTGCTGCTCGTCGGCGGCGGGCTCGGCAACGCCGTGCTGTTCTCGATCGGCCAGACGCTGCGCCTCAACGGCTCGCGCGTCCTCTATTTCGCCGGCTACAAGCACGTCATCGACCGCTACAAGGAAGAGCAGATCGAGACGGCGGCCGACGCCGTCGTGTGGTGCTGCGACGAGGCGCCGGGCTTCGCGCCCGCGCGCCCGCAGGACAAGAGCTTCGTCGGCAACATCGTCGAGGCGATGGCGGCCTACGGCAGCGGCGCGCTCGGCGCGCAGCCGATTTCGCTCGCCGACATCGACCGCCTCATCGTCATCGGCTCGGACGTGATGATGGCGGCCGTGGCGCGCGCGCGGCACGACGTGCTGGCGCCCTACCTCAAGCCCGGCCATCGCGCCATCGCGTCGGTCAACTCGCCGATGCAATGCATGATGAAGGAGATCTGCGCCCAGTGCCTTCAGGTGCAGAAGGATCCCGCGACCGGCGCGGAGACGGTGGTGTTCTCCTGCTTCAACCAGGACCAGGCGCTGGACCGCGTCGATTTCCGCGTGCTGCACGAACGCCTCGGCCAGAACGCGGTGCAGGAAAAGCTCAACAAGCTGTGGGTCGATCGCTGCCTGCGCCGTCTTGGGCGGCGCGAGGCGGTCGCCGCGGAGTGAGGGGCGAGAGGCCGCGCGGCAACAGCGCCGCCAATCCGACGAGCGCGGCCGCCAGCACGAGATCGATCAGGAACACGTTATGCAGCGACGCGCCCAGCGCCTGCATCAAGGCCGCGCGCTCGCCCGGCGCCAGCGAATCGCGGAACGACGGGATGAGCATGCGGTCGACGATGTCGCCGCCGCCCGCGATCCGTCCGGCCAGCGCCACGTTGACGATGCCGCCGAACACGGCCGTGCCGAGCGACTGCCCGACCATGCGCATGAACACGATCGACGAGGTCGCGACGCCGCGGTCGGACGCTTCGACGGTCGATTGTACCGCGATCAGGAAGCTGTTGTTGACGAGCCCCATGCCGAAGCCGGAAAGGCACGCCGCGAATGCCACGAAGAGGGCGCTGCGCTGCGGCGCGATCATCGCGAGGAGCGCGCTGCCCGCGAGCACGAGCGCCGCGCCCGCGAACGCCGATGTGCGGTATGAGCTGCGCTGCATCACCTGGCCGGCGACCGCGCTTCCGACCGGCCAGCTCGCCGACATCGCCGTCAGCATGAAGCCCGCGACGAGCGCGCTCCGCCCCATCGCGCCCTGCACATAGGGCGGCAGGAACGCCGTCACGCCCATCAGCATCGCGCCGATGCCGAGGTTGGCGAGATTGCCGCCCACGACGATCGGATCGCGCCACAGCGCGATCGGCAGCATCGGCTCGCGGATGCGCACCTCGTAGGCGATGAGCAGCGCCAAGGTCAGGATCGCGCTGCCGCCGATTTCGAGGATGGTCGCGAGACTGCAGCTTCGTCGCCTCGACCAGCACGAACATGAGCGCGCCCGAGCCCGCCACCATGAGCGCCGAGCCCCAATAATCGATGCGCCGCGCGTGGCGCGCGCGCACTTCCTTCAAGGTCCAGGCGAGCGCCGCCGTCGCCACCGCGCCCAATGGCAGGTTGACCCAGAACACGGTCGCCCAGATCCAATGCGCGACGAAGAACGCGCCCATCAGCGGCGCGATGAGCGCGCCGATCACCCACACGCTCGACACATAGGCCTGGATGCGCGCACGCTCGGCCGGCGAATAGAGATCGGCGACGATGGTCATGCCGACCGGCATCAGCGCGCCGGCGCCGACGCCCTGGAGCGCGCGGAACACGAATGAGCGGCACCATGCCCCACGCGAGCCCGCACAGCAGCGAAGCGCCGAGGAACACACCCATGCCGGCGAACAGCACGGGCCGCCTGCCGTAGAAATCGGCGAGCCGGCCGTAGATCGGGATGGTGACGGCCTGCGTCAGCAGATAGGCGGTGAAGACCCAGCTGAAGAGATCGAAATCGCCGAGATCGCCGACGATCGTCGGCATCGCGGTCGCGACGATCGTGCCTTCGATCGCGATCATGAACATCATCGCCATGATCGCGCCGAGGACGAAGCGGCGGTTCGTCGCGCCCGTTGCGGCGCTCAGCGGCGGCGCCCCCTTGGGCGCGACGGCATGATCTTCGGGCAAGGCGGCGGGTTCAGCCGATGACGCGGCGCCAGCCGGATGGGCCCAATCCTTCGAGCGGGCGGAAGCGCGCCTTGTAGGCCATCTTCGGACTCTCGGCGATGAGATAGCCGAGATAGACGTAAGGCAGCGCGAGCTGCTTCGCCTCCTCGATCAGCGACAGGACGAGGAGATTGCCGAGGCTGCGGTTGCCGTCGCCCGGATCGTAGAAGCTGTAAACCGCCGACAGCCCGTCATCGAGCAGGTCGAGGAGGCAGGCGCCGAACAGCGTGCCGCCGTCGTTGCGCAGCTCGACGAGCCGCGTCGCGACCGGGCTGTCCTCGATCATGGCGCGGTAATCGCCGTACGTCATCGCCGCCATGTCGCTGTCGGAATGGCGCGTCCGCTGATAGCGCAGGAACAGGCGATACTGCTCGACCGAGACTTGCGCCGCCGCGAGGCGCGCGTGCAGGTCGCGGTTGAGATTGTGGATGCGCTTCAAGGAGCGCGTGAGGCGGAAATCCGCGACCGGGATGCGCACCGGCAAACAAGCCTGGCAGCCGGCGCAGGCCGGGCGATATGCGAGATTGTGGCTCCGGCGGAAACCGGCGCGCGACAAGGCGTTGTAGAACGAGACCGCCTCGCGGCCCGACAAGCTCGGTCACGAGCTTGCGTTCGACGCGATCGGCGAGATAGGGGCAGGGCAGCGCCGCGGTGCGATAGAATTGCTGCGGCGGCGCGGCGAGCGGCCGCTCGCTTGGCGGCGTGCTCCGGGTCGGCCGTCCATGCCCTTCCGGCATTGTTGCTCCTCGTGCGCCGCCCCGATTATTGCGAGGCGGACGGCGCGGCGCCAGAGGGATCGCGCGGAAATTTTTGCGGGGCTCACTTCGGCGTGACGCCGGGCGGCAGCTCCTTCGCCTCGCGCAAGAGGACGATGCTGATGCGGCGGTTCCTGGGCGCGGCCGTATCCTTGGGATCGAGCGGTTCCTGATCGGCGAGGCCGGAGATGCGCGTGATGCGGTCGGCCGGCACGCCGTCCGCCACGAATTCGCGCCGGCTGGCATTGGCGCGGTCGGACGAGAGTTCCCAGTTGCTGTATTTGCCGGCCATCGGATAGGGCGTCGAATCGGTGTGGCCGGTGATCGCCACCTTGTTCGGCAGGCGCAGCACGATCTGCGCGACGAGCGCCATGAGCTTCTTCGCCGGATCGAGCATCTCGGCCGAGCCCAGCGGAAACATCGGCTGCTGGTCCTGATCGACGAGCTGGATGCGCAAGCCCTCGGGCGTGTTGTCGATGATGAGGTTGTTGGCGAGCTTCTGCAGTTCGGGCACGTCCTTGATCGCCTCGCGCAAGGTCTGCGCGGCCGCCTCGAAGCGCTTTTCCTCGCGTTGCGGCCAGTTGCTGCTCGAGGGTGTTGTCGTCGAGCTTGGCCTTGGCCGGCTGGCCGCCCGCGTTCTGCTGCTGCGGATCGGTGCCGGCCGCACCGGCCGAACTGCTGTCGCTGCTGTCGTCGCTGTCGTTGTCCTGCGGCAGCGCCAGGCGCGCGAGATCGAGCGCCGGCTGTGATTCCGGATCGGTCTCGCTGCCGGGCTGGCCGATCGTGAGGCCGCCCAGCACGCCGCCCGCGCCGCTCTGCGATTTCGAGGCGATGGTCGGCTCGAAATAATCGGCGATGCCGCGTTTCTGCACGTCGGTCGTGACGTTGAGGAGCCACAGCAGCAGGAAGAACGACATCATCGCCGTGACGAAATCGGCGTAGGCGACCTTCCACGCGCCGCCGTGATGGCCGCCGCCATGGCCCTTCACCTTGACGCGCTTGATGATGACGGTCTTCTCGTTGCGGGCCGCCATGGCTCAGGCCGCTGCCGGCAGGTTCTCGACCGCGTCTTCGACCTCGTAGAAGGTCGGGCGCACGTCCGTGTTGAGCGATTTGCGCGCGAACTCGACCGCGACCGAGGGGGCATAGCCCTGCATGTAGGCGAGGATGCCGGCCTTGATGCACAGGAAATAGCGCTCCTCGGCGGCGCCGCGCCCGGCGATCGCGGTGCCGATCGGGGCGACGAAGCCATAGGACAGCAGCACGCCCATGAACGTGCCGACGAGCGCGCCGCCGATCAGGTGGCCCAAGACCGCCGGCGGCTCGGTGATCGAGCCCATGGTGTGGATGACGCCGAGGACGGCGGCGACGATGCCGAGCGCGGGCAGCGCGTCGGCGGTCGATTGCACCGCCGCCACGACGGCGTGATGCTCGGCCTGCGCCGTCTCGATGTCCTCGTCCATCAGCGTTTCCATCTCGTGATGGTTGTCGGTGCCGAGGGTGAGGAGGCGCAGATAGTCGCACACGAAGGTGACGGCGTGGTGGTCGCCATAGAATTTCGGGAAGCGCTGGAAGAGCGTGCTCTCCTCGGGCTTCTCGCAATGCTGCTCGAGCGCCAGCGCGCCCTTGGTCTTGGCCAGCTTGAACACCGAATAGAGCATGCTCAGGAGCTCGAGATAGGCTTCCTTGTCGTGCTTCTCGGGCTTCAGCAGGGCCGGGATCGCCTTGGCCGTGGCGTTAAGGACCGGCTTGCGGTTCGACGTGATGAATCCGCCGATCGCGGCGCCGACGATGATCAGCACCTCGAACGGCTGGATCAGCACTTCGAGGTTGCCGCCATTGGCGAGGTAGCCGCCAAGGACGCTCGCCAAGACGATGCCAGAGCCGATGAGGACGTACATGAGACCGCGCGTTCAGCTTTGGGAAAGAAGATGCGCGGTTCGGGTTAACTTTCCCTTGAATGGTATGGTTAACGCGGGCTCAAGCGAGCGCCTGGTCGAGATCGGCGATGAGATCGGCCTCGTCCTCGATTCCGACCGACAGCCGCACGAGATTATCGCCGATGCCGAGGCCCGCGCGGCGCTCCGGCGGCAGGGACGCGTGCGTCATGATGGCGGGATGCTCGGCCAGGCTCTCGACCCCGCCGAGGCTCTCGGCGAGCGCGAAGATTTGCAGCCGCTCGAGGAAGCGTTTCGCCTCGGCGAGCCCGCCCGTCAGCGATGCCGTCACCATGCCGCCGAAGCCGTGCATCTGCCGCAGCGCCAAGGCATGCTGCGGATGGCTCGCAAGGCCGGGATAGTGGACGCGCTCGACCCGCGGATGGGAGGCGAGATGGCGCGCCACGGCAAGCGCGTTCTCGCAATGCCGCTCCATGCGCAGCGCGAGCGTCTTCAGCCCGCGCAACGCGAGAAAGCAATCGAACGGGCCCGGCACCGCGCCCAATGCGTTCTGCAGGAACTGGAGCCGGTCGCGCGAGCTCGCCCTCGCGCCCGACCACGACGATGCCGCCCACCATGTCGGAATGGCCGTTCAAATACTTCGTCGCGGAATGCAGCACGAGGTCGAAGCCCAGCTCGAGCGGGCGCTGCACATAAGGGCTCGCGAACGTGTTGTCGGCGAGCGTCAGGATGCCGCGCGCGCGCGCCGACCTCCGCCACCATGGCGAGATCGACGAGCCGCAGGAGCGGATTGCTCGGGCTTTCGACCCAGATGAGCCGCGTGTTGGGCCGGATGGCCGCCTCGATCGCGGCGCGGTCGGTGAAGTCGGCATAGCTCGTCTCGAGCCCGGCGGAATGGGCGCGCACGCGGGCGAAGAGCCGGTAGGTCCCGCCGTAAAGGTCCTCCGATGCGAGCACATGGCTGCCGTGCTCCAGGTAATCGAGCACGGTCGCCTCGGCGGCGAGGCCCGAGGCGAAGGCGAAGGCGCGCACGCCGCTTTCGAGATCGGCGATGCAGCGCTCGTAAGCCATGCGCGTCGGGTTGTGCGTGCGCGCGTATTCGTAGCCCTTGTGCACGCCCGGGCTCGACTGCACGAAGGTCGAGGTTTGGTAGATCGGCGGCATGATCGCGCCGGTCGTGGGATCGGGCGCCTGGCCCGCGTGGATGCCGCGCGTGGCGAAGCCTTGCCGGTTCTTCCGCTCGGCCATCGCTAGGTCAGATAGGCCTCGAGGAACGCAGCGACGAGCGGGCGCGCGTGCTTCGACGCGGCCTCGTTCTCGGGCCCCGGCGCGTGCATGAAGCCGTGATGCGCCGTTGGGTAGATCTGCACCGACGTGTCGGCCGGCCGGCGCTCGAGCGCGGTCTTGAGGCGGAGATAGGTCTCGGCGCTCGTCACCGTGTCGTGCCCGGGCATCACGAGCTGCACCGGGCACGGGATCTCGCCGGCGCGGATCACGGCGTCCTCGTCCTGGTTGGCGCGGCGCGGCGCCTCGATCGAGGGATAGACCGCGACGCACGCCTCGATCCGCGTCTCGCGCCCGGCGAGCAGCAGGCAATAGCGCCCGCCGAGGCAGAAGCCGATCGTCGCCACCTTGTCGAGCCGCAACTCGCCCATCAGGAAATCGATGCTGATCGACATCGCATCGAGCGAAGGCCCGTCGCGCAATTCGCGCGCGCGCGCCAGCGCCTCGTCGAAATTCTTGGGCAGCGCCTCGCCCGAATACGGGTCCCAGGCGAAGGTGGTGAGGCCGCGCTCGGCGAGCGAGGCGCAGAAATCCGTGACGAAGCGGTTCGACGCCGAAAATCGTCGGCAGCAGCAGCACGCCCGCGCGCGGCTTCTTGGCCGCGGCGAGATGACCCGATGCGCCGTTGAGCGTGATCGTGCTCATGTGAACCTCGGTCCCGGTTTGCGCGTTGTGTTGAAGCCTAGACCAGGATCGCCTCGCGCGGAAGCAAAGGGTGCGTCCTTCGACTACGCGGTCCTCGCCAAGCTCAGGACCGCTTCGCTCAGGATGAGGACGTTTCTTTGAGCTTCATCCAAACCCCTCATCCTGAGCGTAGCCCCGAAGGGGCGAAGTCGAAGGACGTACCTTTTGACCCACTCCACGGAAGGTACGCGATGCTCTATGCTCACCTGCGCAGTTAGGAGTTGTGGAAATGCCGGCTCATCGGGCAACCGAAATCCGCATCCAGGGCGTTTCGATCAAGCTGCACCGCGTCGGCGCAGGAACGCCGGTGCTGTTCCTGCACGGCGCCAACGGCCTGCCGCAATGGCTGCCGTTCTTCGATGCGGTGGCTGACGGATACGAAGTGCTGGTGCCGGAGCATCCGGGTTTCGGCGCCTCGGACGATCCGCCGTGGATCCGCAATGTCGGCGACCTCGCGCTGTTCTATCTCGATTTCGCCGAGGAGCTCGGGCTCCAGCGCTTCCACCTGATCGGCCATTCGCTCGGCGGCTGGCTTGCGGCGGAGATCGCCGTGCGCGACCGCTCGCGCCTGTTGAGCTTCACGGCGATGTCGGCCGCGGGCATCCGCGTTCCCGGCCTGCCGTCCGGCGATCTCTTCATCTGGGGCCCGGAAGAGACGGTGCGCAACGTCTATTACGACCAGGCCCTGGCCGAGCGCATGCTTGCGCTGCAGCCGACCGAAGAGCAGATGGACGTCATGCTCAAGAACCGCTTCACCGCGACCAAGTTCGGCTGGCAGCCGCGCTGGTTCAATCCCGACCTCGAGAAATGGCTGCACCGCATCAAGGTGCCGGCGATGGTGGTGTGGGGCCGGGAGGACAAGATCTTCCCGTGGCAATATGCCGATCTGTGGATGAAGCGGCTGCCCGAGGCGCGCCGCCTCGTCATGGTCGAGCAGTGCGGCCACGCGCCCCATGTCGAGAAAGCGGACGAGGTGATCCCCGCGGTCCGCGCATTCCTGAAGGAGGCCGCGCGATGAAGCTCCTCTCCTTCCATCTCATGCCCTATCGCCATCTCGATTTCGAGGCCGCGGCGAAGCACCGCTCGGCCTGGGTCGTGCTGCCGAACGAGCTCTACGATCCGGTGAAGGGCGCCGACGAATACGAGCGCCATATCGACCTGCTGGTCTATTCGGAAAAGCTCGGCTTCGACGGGCTCGGCGTCAACGAGCATCACCAGACCGCCTACGGCATGATGCCGGCGCCCAATCTCATCGCCAGCGCGCTCATCCAGCGCACCAAGTCGATCAAGATCGCGATCCTCGGCCGCGCGCTGCCGATCGTGAACAACCCGATCTACATCGCCGAAGAATACGCGATGCTCGACAACCTCTCGAAGGGCCGCATCATCGCCGGCTTCGTGCGCGGCATCGGCGCCGAATATCACTCGTCCGGCGTCAATCCCTATTTCTCGCACGAGCGCTTCCACGAGGCGCACGACCTCATCGTGCGCGCCTGGACCGAGAAGGGGCCGTGGAGCTTCGAGAGCGAGAATTTCAACATCCGCTACGTCAATCTGTGGCCGCGGCCCTATCAGCAGCCGCATCCGCCGATCTGGATCCCCTCGCAGGGCTCGAGCGAGACGGTGGCGTGGGCCTCCCACCCCGATCGCAAGTACCCGTTCCTCGTGACCTTCTCGAGCGAGGAGCTGGTCACGCGCTATCTCACCACCTATCGCGAGCAGGCGCGGAAATACGGCTACGAGGCCGCGGGCAGCCAGCTCGGCTGGGCCGCGCCCATCTATGTCGCCGAGACCGACGAGCGCGCCAAGGCGGAGGCGAAGAGCGGCATCGAGACGCTCTTCAACAACTACCTGCGCATGACGTCGGAGATGCTGATCCCGCCGGGCTACACGTCGCTGCAGTCGACCAAGAACTTCTTCCGCATGCGCCAGAACATGGCGACGCGCAACGCCTTCATGTCGGCCGATCAGCTGATCGAAAGCGGCACGGCCGTGATCGGCAGCCCCAAGACGGTGCGCGCCTCGATCGAGCGCATGCGCGACAAGACCGGCTTCGACATCCTCATCGGCATGTTCCAGTTCGGCGTGCTGACCGACGAGCTGGCGCGCCGCAGCCTCGATCTCTTCGCCGCCGAGGTCATGCCGCATTTGCGGAAGTGACGATCGCGTCATCGCTTCGCTTCGCTCGCAATGACAGACTGAAGCTGTCATTGCGAGGAACGATGCGAGCGAAGCAATCTCCCGGACGCGAGCCTACTTCTTCGGCGCGTATTTGCCGGTGAGCTGCGGCGTGTGCTGGCCTTCGAGCTTCTTCTCCGCGTGCTCGAGGCGCGTGTCGCGGCTCCAGGTGCGCTTCAGATCGTCCTTGATCTTGAAGCGCAGCTTGCCGAGCCCTTCGCATTCCATCTCGATCTGGTCGCCGTCCTGGAAGGCGTTGAGGCCGCGGTGGTTGGTGCCGCTGGCGAGGATGTCGCCGGCTTCGAGCGCGTGCAGCGAGCTCACCCATTCGACGCAGCGCGGGATTTTGTGCGCCATGTCGTCGGTGTTGTAGTTCTGCATGAGCTTGCCGTTGTTCCACAGCTTCACTTGCAGCTTCTGCGGGTCCTTGATCTCGTCCTTGGTGACGAGGAAGGGGCCGATCGGCGCGAACGTCTCGCGCGACTTCATCTGGTAGAAGGTGTTGCCGGCCGGCGGCAGGTTGCGCGCCGAGCCGTCGATGAAGTTGATGTAGCCGAACACATAGTCCATCGCGTTGGCGGCGCTGACGTTCGAGCATTTCTTGCTGATGACGAGCCCGAGCTCGGCCTCGCCCTCGAAGATGCTGGCCGGCACGTCGGGCAGGATCATGGTGTCGTCCTGGCTGATGACGGCGTTGCCGGATTTGTGGAAGCCGTTGATCGGCGCGGGCTCGGAGCGCGTGCCGTCTTCCATGTAGTTGACCGCCATGCAGTCGATGTTGGTGGGCTTCGGCAGGGGCGGGCGCAGCCTCACCGAGGCGAGCGGCACGCCTTGGCCCTTGGCCGCCGCGTCTTCGAGCTGCCGGCGATAGTCGGAGAAGCGCTCGATCAGGCCGTTGATGAGGTTCGCCGGATTGGTGTGCGGGATGCCCTTCACCACCGCCGACACGTCGACGACCGTGTCGCCCTTGACCACGCCCAATTTCCAATCATCGAAATAGCATAGCTTCATCGTGCGCTCCCTGGCTCGGAAGGAGCCATTTTGGCGCGCGACGTGCGCGGGGTGCAAGACCCTCGCTCAGCCGAGCCCGGCGCGTGCGCCAACAGGGGCGGCGGCGAGCTGGCGGTAGATCTCGCCATAGTCGCGCACCATGCGCTTGACCGTGAAGCGCTCGCGGAAGCGCGCCTGCACGAGGCGGCGGTCGAGCCGGCCGACGCGTTCGAGCGCCGCCGTCCCGCCCGCGACATCGTCGACCACGAAACCCGTGACGCCGTGCTCGACGATCTCCGGCACCGAGCCGCGCCGGAACCCGATGACCGGCACGCCGCACGCGAACGCCTCGATCATGACGAGCCCGAACGGCTCCGACCAGTCGATCGGAAAGAGCAGCGCCGTGGCGCCCGCCAGAAGCGCGCGCTTGTCGCGCTCGCCGAGCTCGCCCAGGAATTCGACGCCGGGCAGATTTAGCAGCGGCCTGATCTCGTCGGCGAAATAGGCCTCGTTCACGGGATCGACCTTGGCCGCGATCTTGAGCGGCATCCGCGCGCGCTGCGCCATCGCGATCGCGAAATCGGGGCGCTTTTCCGGCGAGATGCGGCCGAGGAACACGAGATAGCGGCCCGCGGCGGCAACCTCGATCCCGGGGTCCGGCACGCCGTGATAGATGGTCGCAAGCCAGTTCCGGTCGGGCAGCGGCGCACGCTGCGCATTCGAGATCGAGACGAGCGGGAAGTCGCGATAAGGCGCGATGCGCGCGCGGATCGCGGGATGATCCAACGGCCCGTGCAAGGTCGTGAGGCACGGGGTGCGGCACTCGGCGAACACGGGAAATTCGTGCCAGCCGAGATGGAAGTGGATCACGTCGTAGGCATGGCGCGCGCGGATAGAGTTCGGCCATCGCCTCGCCGAAGATGGCGGAAATGTCGGCATGGCCGAGATGGTTGCGCAGCGAGCGCAGCGACATGGCCTTGAGCCGCGCCGCCGTCTTCGAATCGCCCGCGGCGTAGAGCGTCACGTCGTGGCCCTGCTGCACCAGCGCCTCGGTCAGGTACGAGACGATGCGCTCCGTGCCGCCATATTTCGCCGGCGGCACGCTTTCACCGAGCGGCGCGACCTGCGCGATCCGCATGAATGCTCCCTTTCCTTGTCGGCTTCTCTCAGCCCGCGGCGCGGCCGATTTCGTGCAGCGCCGCCGCCGCCGCCCGCCGGTTGGCGCGCTGCAATTCCTCTTCCTGCATGCGCCACAGCCGCGCGAAGGCGCCGCCGCGCCGCATCAGCTCGGTCGGCGCGCCGTCCTCGATGACGCGGCCGTGGTCGAGGAACACGACGCGCTCGAAGCGCGCGATCGACGACAGGCGATGCGCGACCGCGACGACGGTGCGGCCCTTCGCGAGCGCCGCGATTGCGCGCTGCACCGCGATCTCGGTCTCGACGTCGAGCGCCGAGGTCGCCTCGTCGAGCAGCACGATCGGCGCATCGGCGAGCAGCGCGCGCGCGATGGCGATGCGCTGTTTCTGGCCGGCGGAGAGAAGCGTGCCGCGCTCGCCGGCGCGCGTCGCATAGCCCTGCGGCAGCCCGGCGATGAATTCGTCGCACCGTGCCGCGCGCGCCGCCTTCCTCACTTCGGCATCGCTCGCGTCGGGCCGCGCATAGCGGATGTTCTCGAGGAGCGAGCGGTTGAAGAGCGAGACCTCCTGCGGCACCACGGCGATGGCGCGGCGCAGGCTTTGCTGGCTCAAGCACGCCACGTCCTGCCCGTCGATCAAAAGCCGGCCGCGATCGACCGGATAGAGCCGCTGGATCACCGCGAGCAAGGTGCTCTTGCCGGCGCCCGACGGGCCGACGATCGCGACCTTCTGGCCGGCGCGAATCTGGAGATCGATGGCGACGAGCGCCGGCTCGCCCGGTCCGTGCCGGAAATGCACGTCCTCGAGCGCGATCGCGCCGCCCAACGGCGCGAGCCGCACGACGTTTTCGGATTCGGCGAAATCCTGCGGCACCATCAGCGTCTCGATCGCCTCGGTGACGCGGTTCCAGTATTGCAGGATATCGACGAGCGCCACGGCGAGGTCGCGCGAGGTCTGCAACAGCGCGAGCGTGAAGGCGGCGCACACCACGACGTCGCCGGCGCTGATGAGGCCGCGCTGCCACAGCCAGGCGCTCCAGCCGAGCGTCGCGCCCGAGAGCAGCCACACGGCGGCGGCGTGAAACGTGCGCAGCCGCTCGATATAGAAGAGCGAGCGGCGCTGGGCGCCCGCTTCGCTGTCCATCGCGGAGGCCAACCGCGCCGTCTCGCGCGGCTCGGCGCCGAAGATGCGCACCGTCGCGTGGTTCGAGACGATGTCCACGATCTCGCCGGCCACGCTCGCGGCGCGGTTGGCGAAATCGTGGTGGAGTTCCCTGCCGCGCGCGCCGGCGATGGCGATGAAGGCGGCGATCGCCGCGGAAATGAGCGTGAGCACCGCCGCCATCTGCCACGCCACCGAGCCGAGCGCCACGAGCGCGCCGACCATCGCCGCCGCCGGCGGCAGCACGTTCCACATGAAGCTGTTGCCGACCGTGTAGAGCGCGGTCGCGGCGGTGGTGATGCGGCTCGACAGCGCGCCCGAAAGCCGGCCGTTGAAATAGCGCGTCGAATGGCCGATCAGGTGGCGGAACAGATCGAGCTTCAGCTCGGCGCAGATGCGCGGGAATGAGCGCGCCGCGACGAACCCGCCGACGCGCCAGAGAAGATTGTCGGCGCCGACGCAGGCGAAGAAGAGGCCGATCGCTCCCCAGACAGAGCGCGCGTTCGATGCCGCCATGCCGTCGACGATGAACTTCATCGAATAGCGCTCGCCCACCGAGCCCGCGACCGCGCCGAGGATGGCGAGCAGGATCACGCCGTGCGCGGCGCGATGGCGCTTCAGATAGCGCGCAATGAAGGGGGCGGGCCGGGAATCCGTCGGCGAGTGACGCATCTGATCCGTTCTCGCGAGAGAGGGAAGGGGATCAAGGTGCGTGCACTTTCACAAGAACGGCCGAAGCGCAAAACTTCTTCCCTCACGATTGCAGCGGCGGCCGGTGTTCCCGTCTGCCGCGCGCGGGCTCGGGGAATTGCGCGCTGCGGCTGATAGGGAGGCGCGCTCATGCGACCCATTGTCACGCGGCTTTCGTCCGGCCTGCTCGCGTGCGCCGTCCGCGCCTCATCCGCCGCGGCCGCGCGCTCCGGCACGACCGGCCCCGCGTCCCGTTAGCCATGGACGAAGCCGCCCGGCGGCGGTTTTTCGACCTGGAGTTGAATCATGGCGGCGCGTTATTCGTGGAAAGGCTTCCTGAAGCTGTCGCTCGTATCTTGTCCCGTGCATCTTGCGCCGGCGACCTCGTCGCGCGACCGCGTCAGCTTCCATCTCCTCAACCCCAAGACGAACAACCGCATCGAGACGCGCACCGTCGATCCCGAGACCGAAGAGGAGATCCCGCGCGGCGAGCTCGTGCGCGGCTACGAGTTCGAGAAAGGCCGCTACGTCATCGTCTCCCAGGACGAGCTCGACGAGATCCAGATCGAATCCTCGCAGACGATCGATCTCGTCCGCTTCGTCAAGCGCGAGGAGGTCGATCCGGTCTATGTCAACGCCGCCTATTACCTCGGCCCCGACGGCAAGATCGCCGACGAGACGTTCCGCGTGCTGCGCGAGGCCATGGCGGAGACCGGCACGGCCGGGATCGGCCGGGTCGTGCTGTCGCAGCGCGAGCACGCGGTCCTGGTCGAACCGCACGAGGACGGCATGCTGATGCTGACCTTGCGCGCCGCCGAAGAGGTGCGCCGGGCGGCCGAGTATTTCGAGGATGTGGGGAACGGCAAGCTCGACAAGGACATGGTCGCGATGGCGAAGCACATCATCGCGCAGAAATCCGGCCGCTTCGAGCCCGAGGCGCTGACCGGCGACCGCTATCAGGAGGCGCTGCGCCAACTCGTCGCGCAGAAGATCAAGGGCGAGAAGCCGGTCATCCCGCACGCCGCCGAACGGCCGAGCAACGTCGTCAATCTGATGGACGCGCTGCGGAAGAGCATGGCGGAGGAAGGCGGCGAGGCGCCGAAGTCGCGCGGCCGCGCAGCCCCGCGCAAGGCGGCGCCCGAGCGCGGCGAGCGCGCCTATGCCGGCCGCAAGCCGAAGAAGCGCCGCGCGTCGTAGCGCGTCTTAACCGGAACTAGGTCTGCTTGAAGCAGCGGTTGGCGTTGTCCCAGAAGAGTTTCTGGCGCGCAGCCGGGCCGATGCTCGACCAGTCCATGATCTTGTCGATCGAGTTGGGGAACCAGCACTCGTAATGCGGATAGTCGGAGGCGTACATCAGCACGCCGTCGCCCAAGGCCTGCGTCACCATCTGGAACATCGGCTCGTGCTCGTGCGCCTCGATGTTGCAGAAGACGCGGCCGGCGGCGAATTGCTCGCTCGGCAGAAGTTTCAGCGGCGCGGTGCGGCCCATATAGCTGACCTGCTCGTCCATGCGCCGCACCCAGAACGGGAGCCAGCCGAAGCCGCATTCGAGGACCGCGAGGCGCAAGCCCGGATGGCGGTCGAGCACGCCGCCGGCCAGGAACCCGGCCATGAAGCGCATCGCCCCCCACGGATGCGCGCAGAGACGGGCGAGGAAGGCATTGTCCCACATGTCGCGATAGCCGGGGAAATAGGGCGGGCTCGCGAAGAAGCTGTGATTCATGATCGCCAGGTCGTGCTCCTCGGCGGCCTGCCAGATCGGCTCGAGATCGGGATGATCGACCGGCTGGTCGTTGTCGAGGAGCGGCTGCACCGCGACCGCCCATTTCGACTTGCCCCATTCGCGGATCTCGCGCACGGCCTCGCCGACCGCGCGGGCCGAGGCGACGATCGGCCCTGTGAGGCGATCGGGCGCCGTGCCGCAGAAATCCTGCATGTGGCGGTGATATGCGCGAATGAGCGCCACCTCGATCGACACGTCGGGGTGGCCGACCACGGCGGTCCATGCCGACGGCACCAGGAACTGCCGGTCCACGCCCTCGATATCCATGTCGTGCAGCCGGTTGTCGGCGCGGTCGTCCTCGACGCCGGGGCTCGGGCGCAGCCGGCCGCGCCACGTGCGGCCGTCGCGCGAGCCCGGCCGGCTCTCCGCCTCGCCGAGCGTGCGCTCATAGGGCTTGTGGCCGAAGCGGTAGACGGAGTGCTCGCTTTGGGCCTCGTCGCGCGAGCGGATCTTGCCCCTGTACGGCACCAATTCAGGGAGCCGCGGGCGAAAGCCGGGATCGACATATTTATCGAGCGCCTCGGCGCCGGGATTGATGTGGGTGTCAACGTCGTAGACCCGGAATCCGTTTTTCATGCGGCGTACCCTTCCCGGTTCGGCGCGCCCAACATAGCACCCGTGCGGCACGGATCACACGGTCTCGCCGGGCTAGTCCCGCGCCGCGAGCGCGGTGCTGGACAGGAGGTGGGCCGGCAGGCCGCTCGCGCTGAGCGCCGCCACGATCTCACCGACATGGCGCGCGTTGCGCGTCTCGACCACGACATCGACCTCGGCCATCTTCACCGGCACGTCGAGGAAGAGGCGCTGGTGGAAAATCTCGACGATGTTGCCGCCGCGTTCGCCGATGATGGTTGCGACCCGCGCGAGCGCGCCCGGCACGTCGCTCAATTCGACCCTGAGCCGCACGAGGCGTCCCGCGCGCGCGAGATCGCGCTGCACGATCGAGGCGAGCAGCCGCGCATCGATGTTGCCGCCCGATAGGACGAGCCCGACGCGCTTGCCGCGAAAACGCCGCTGGTGCGCCAAGAGCGCGGCAAGCGGCGCCGCGCCCGCGCCCTCGACGGCCAGATGCTGCACATCGAGCAGGAGGGCGACGGCGCGCTCGATCGCCTCGTCGTCCACGACCAGGATATCGTCGGCGAGCGCCTTGATGATGCGGCGCGTGAGCTTGCCCGGCTCCTTGACGGCGATGCCCTCGGCCAGCGTCGGCCCGCCTTTGGGCAAAGGCGCCCGCCCCAGCGCATGCAGCATCGACGCGTAGCCCGCGCACTCGACGCCGAACAGCGCGGTCTTGGGCGCAAGCTCGCGCGCTGCGACGGCGATCCCGGCCAGACAACCCGCCGCCGCCGACCGGCACGATCAGCGCATCGAGCCCGGGCGCGTCGCGCAAAAATTCGAGCGCGACGGTGCCTTGTCCCGCGATCACGGTCGCGTCGTCGTAGGGATGGATCATGGTGAGGCCGCGCTTGCCCGCGAGATCCTCGGCGGCGCGGCGCGTCTCGGCCAGGCCTTCGCCCGCCAGGATCACGCGCGCGCCATAGCGCTCGGTGCGCTCGACCTTGGTGAAGGGCGTGTCGGCCGGCATGACGATGGTCGCCGGAATCTTGAGGCGGCGCGCGTGATAGGCCACGCCCTGCGCGTGGTTGCCGGCCGACATGGCGATGACGCCGCGCTTGCGCTCGCGCGCGCCGAGGCTCAGCAGCTTCGCCAGCGCGCCCCGCTCCTTGAACGAGCCGGTCGGATGCAGTGTCTCGAGCTTCAGCACGATCTCCGCGCCGGAAATCGCCGAGAGCGCGGGCGAGGGCAGGGACGGCGTGCGCAACACGGAGTTGCGGATCGCGGCCGCGGCCGCCTCGATATCGGCGAAGGCGACCGGAAGCCGGCTCACTTCGGTGCCAGCACGAGAACGCCGCCGCTCTCGTCGTCATCGAAGGCGAGCGACTGGACATCGCGCCACGGCAGCGCGAGATCGCCCCAATGCGCGACAGCGGATTGCCGGACTCGCCCGGCGCGATCATGAAGCGCGCGCTTTGCGGCGCGGCCATGTCGACGATCATGCGCAAAGTCGGCCCGTGCCGGTCGAGAAAGGGCGCGGCCTCGTCGGCAACATCCATCGCGCCGGCATTGACCGTGTCCGCGCTGCCGTCGGCCGGGATCGACGCGTCGAACCAGCGTCCCACAAGCGGAACCTGCGCCCAGACGCGGGCTCGCGAACGCGGCCTTGTGCGCCTCGCCCCAGCGCCACGCGCTCATGTCGTCGCCATAGCGCGCGCTGAGCCAGGCGAGCGCGCGGTCGAGCGCTTGCGCCAGCGCCGGCCCGCAATCGCCGGAGGGGCCGCACCAGTCGCGATGCTCCGTCAGGATGCTTTGCAGCACGTCGGGCCGCAGCCGCCACAGATCGGGAAAGTCGGGGCCGAGCTTGCCGACGAGCAGCGCATGGTTCAACTCCCTGCAGCCACGCCTCGAAGATGAGCGGCTCCGCCTTGTCGCGGTCCATGCGCCGGTCCCAGCGCCGCAGCCGGTCGAGCGGCCGCGCGCGCCATGTCGCTCGCGGGCGCGGCGCCGAGCATCAGCGGCAGCAGGTTCTGCGCCGGAAGCGACAGAACGTCCGCCTGGATCGCGGCGCTCGCCTCGGGCGATTGGCGCGGGGCCGCATCGAGCATCGCCTCGATCCGCTCGGCGCGATAGGGCAGCTCCCAGTCGCGCGTCAGGAAATAGGGATAGTCGTCGGGCACGATCTTGTTGTTGGCGGTGACGACGCGGCCGGCCTTCGGATTGTAGGCGGCGGGCAGCCCGTCGAACGGCACGGTGCCGGTCCACTCGTGCGTATCGTCCCAGCCCGGCGACGGCAGCCAGCCGTCGCCCGCGGCGCGGATCGGGATGCGCGCCGGCGCCGTGAAGCCGATATTGCCGTCGACATCGGCATAGACGATGTTCTGCTGCGGCGCCGTCCAGCTTTCGAGCGCGCGGCGGAACCCGTCCCAGTCGCGCGCCCGCGCCATCTGCCAGATCGCGTCGGGCGTGCGGTCGTCGGGCGCGAGCCAGGTCGTCTCGAGCGCGAGCACGGTGTCGCCGAGCGCATAGCCCGCGAGATCGGAAATGACCGGCCCGTGCCGCGTCGCGCGCACGGTCAGCGTCACGGGCTCGCCGCCCTTCACCGCGATCTGCTCGTGGCGCACCTCGAAGGGCCGCGATCCGCCGGGCGCCAGATAGCGCGACGGATCGGCCGGATCGGGCTTCTCGATGAACAGATCCTCGACGTCGCTGCCGGTCGTGGTGAAGCCCCAGGCGATGCGATCGTTGTGGCCGACGAGGAGGAACGGCGTGCCCGGCGCCGTGACGCCCGCGAGCGTCTGCCCCGGCAGCTCGATCCGCGCCAGGTACCAGATGCCGGGCGCGCCGAAATCGAGATGCGGATCGTTGGCGAGAAGCGGCTTGCCCGATTGCGAATGGGCGCCGTCCACCACCCACTCGTTCGAGGCGCGCTCCGGGCCCGATGCCGGGCGGCAAGAGCGGCATAGAGCCGGTCCAAGGGCAGGCCCTCGAGCAGCGCGCGCTCGGCTCCGAGCGTCACCGGCGCATCCTTGGGATACTGCGGGAACAGCACCTGCAGATCCTCGGGCGAAAGATGCAGCAACAGCCGCGCGCGGAAAATCTCGCCGCGGAAATTGCCGGTGAGCTGCAAATCCATGAGCTTGCCCCAGACGAGCGAGTCCGCGGGCCGCCATTGCTCGGGCGCCGCGCCGATCAGGTAATACTCGGGCGGAAGCGCGCCCTGCCGCGTCGCCAGGTACGCGTTGACGCCGTCGGCGTAGGCCGTGAGCGCCGCCTGCACTTCGGGCGACAGCACCGCGAACTGCGCCTCGGCGGCGCGGTAGAGGCCGAGCGTGCGCATGGTGCGGTCGATGCCGAGCGTGCGCGCGCCCAGCACTTCCGACAATCGCCCCGCGCCATAGCGCCGCATCATGTCCATCGCGAAGAGCCGCTCCTGCGCGTGCAGAAATCCCAGCGCGAAATCGGCGTCGTGCTCGCTCTCGCGCGCGGATCGTCGGGATGCCGTGCGCGTCGCGGCTCACGCGCACCGGCGCGTTGAGCCCCGCGAGCGCGAGCGTGCCGTCCGTCACCGGCAACGATGAATCGAGCCACAGCCCGCCCGCGCCGAGCCCGACGACGAGCAGCAGCAGGAGCGCAATGAGCGAACGTCCGAGCAGGCGCCGCACGCGTGTCATTCCCTCCCACTGTCATGGCCGGGCTCGTCCCGGCCATCCACGGGTGTTTTAGCGGATCGAACACGTGGATGCGCGGGACAGGCGCGGGACCCCGCGCCCGCGCATGACGATCGCGAGAGGCGGAGCTTCAATTCAGATTGACGATGACCGTCTTCTTCAGCGTGAAGTGCTCGAGCATCGCCTCGAGCGAGGCTTCCCTGCCGAGGCCCGACTGCTTCATGCCGCCATAGGACATGTTGGCCTGCACCACCATGTTCTGGTTGACCTGCACGAGCCCGGCCTCGAGCCGCTGCGTCGCGTCGAGCGCGGTCCGCAGATCCTTGGTCCAGATCGTGGCGGCGAGCCCGTATTCGGTGTCGTTCGCCTGGGCGATCGCGTCCTCGTAATCCTTGAAGCGGATGACGCAGGTGACCGGCCCGAAGATCTCCTCGCGCGCCACGCGGTGCGTGTTGGGGATGCCGGTGAAGATCACGGGCTGCACGAAATAGCCCTTGGCCAAGCGCGTATCCTTGGGCATCGCCGAGCAGCGCAGGGCGGTCGCGCCCGGCGCGCCTTCGCCCATGCGGATATAGTCCTTCACCTTGTCGAACTGCTGCTTCGAGATGATCGAGCCGATGTCGGTCGCCTCGTCGAGCGGGTCGCCGATCTTCATCGCATCGACCTTGGCCTTCAAGCCGCGCGACGAAGGCGTCGTGGAGATGGTCCTGCACGAAGATGCGGCTCGCCGCGGTGCAGCTCTGCCCCTGGCGCGTGAAGCGCATGCCGATGACGGCGCCGTCCACCGCCTTTTCGAGATCGGCGTCGCCCATGACGATCATCGGGCTCTTGCCGCCGAGCTCGAGCGTCACCGGCACGAGCTTCTGCGCCGCGCTCTGATAGACCATCCTTCCGGTCTCGACCGAGCCGGTGAAGGTCACCTTGCCGACGCGCTTGTGCGCGACGAGCGGCGCGCCGCAGCCCGGCCCGTCGCCCGACAGGATGTTGAGCACGCCGGGCGGCAGCACCTGGTTCATCACCTGGCACGCGCGCAGCACGGTAAGCGGCGCCTCCTCGGCCGATTTCACCACGACGGCGTTGCCCGCCACCATCGCCGGCGCGATCTTCAGCGCCATCAGCAGGAGCGGCACGTTCCACGGAATGATCGCGCCGACGACGCCGATGGGGTCGCGCTGCGTCAAGGTGATGGTGCCGGGCTTGAACGGCACGCTCTCGCCCTTGAGTTCCGAGCCGAGCCCGCCATAGAACACGAGCACGTCGGCGAACACGCCGGCCTCGACGCGGCTTTCGGTGCGGATCGCCTTGCCGGTCTCGAGCGTGATGAGGCGCGCCAGCTCTTCGACATGGTCGGCGAGGAGCCGGCCGCACTCGTGGACGAGCCGCCCGCGCTCGCGCGCGGCGAGCTTCGCCCAGGATTTCTGCGCCTGGGCCGCCGCCTTGACCGCGACATCGACGTCGGCGGCGCCGCCCTCGGCCGCCTCGCCGATCTGCTCCTGCGTCGCCGGATCGACGACCGGGAACGTCTTGCCCGTCACCGACGGCACCATCGCGCCGTCGATCAGCAGCTTGTTGGAAAGCGTGCGCGCGAGCGCGCGCGGATCGAGCACGGGCTCGAGGCGATTGCCGGGCATGGCGTCCTCCCTTAGGCCGTCCGCCGACAGCTTTAGCCCATCGCCCCGAAGTGCGGAAGGTTCATCGCGCCGCAGACGCCCGTGCTAAAGCCCGAGCTCGCGCAAGCAGCGCGGCGCGATTGGCGTCGAGGTCGGGCGCGGGCTCGCGCGTCGGCGGATCGGCGTAGGACGAGAATTTGAGCGGATTGCCGGAGAGCTTGAGCGTGCCGGCGTCCTTGTCCTCGACCGTGATGAGCATGTTGCGCGCGGCGACCTGCGGATGGGCCAAGGCATGCGGCACGTCGTTGATCGGCCCGCACGGGATGCCCGCCTCCTCGAGCAGCGCGATCCACGCCTGCGTGGTCTTGATCTTGAGCGTGCGCTCGAGCTCGTCCTGGAGCTTCGGCTGGTTCTGGAGGCGCAGATCGTTCGTCTTGTAGAGCGCGCTGTCGGCGAGGTCCTTGCGTTGGAGCGCGGCGCACAGCTTCTGGAACAGGCTGTCGTTGCCGGCGGCGATGATGATGTTGCCGTCGCCGGTGGCGAAGGCCTGGAACGGCGTGATGGTCGGATGGCGCGCGCCCAAGGGCCCCGGCACCTCGCCCAGCACCGTGTAGCGCATCACCGCGTTTTCCATGAGCGCGATCTGGCAGTCGAGCATGCCGATGTCGATCTTGGCGCCGGCGCCGCTCCGCTCGCGCTCGAAGAGCGCGGCGTTGACGGCGATCGCGGTATAGAGCCCGGCGCCGATATCGCCGATCGACATGCCGACCCGCGCCGGCGGCCCGCCGGGATAGCCGGTGATGCTCATGATCCCGCCCAAGCCCTGCACCACCATGTCGTAGGCGGGATGCTTCGCATAGGGGCCGGTATGGCCGAAGCCCGAGGCCGCGGCATAGATGAGGCGCTGGTATTTCGGGTGCAGCGTCTCCCAGCCATAGCCGAGCTTCTCCATCGTGCCGGGGCGGAAATTCTCGACCAGCACGTCGGCTTTTTCCAAGAGCCGCTCGAAGATGGCGCGATCGCCGGGCGCCTTGAGATCGAGCGCGATCGATTCCTTGCCGCGGTTGACGGAGGCGAAATAGGTCGATTTGCCGTTGCGGAACGGCCCGTATTCGCGCGCGTCGTCGCCCTTGCCGGGCGGCTCGACCTTGATGACGCGCGCGCCCAGCTCGGCCATCAGCATGGTGCAGTAGGGCCCGGCGAGAATGCGCGACAGATCGACCACCACGACGCCGGATAAGGGACCTTTTTGCATATTCTGTCTCCCGGGTCGCGCTCATACCTTAGCGGCATTGGCATCGGCAATCGCTTGCGCTGGCGGGGCCGTTTGCGCGATGGTCCGCGCATGATCGAGCACACGATGCCCTGCCTCACGCCGCACGGCTTCTTCCGCATGGCCTATGTCGAATGGCCGGGGCCGGCGCGGCGCCGCCCGGTCGTGTGCGTGCACGGCCTGACGCGCAACGGGCGCGATTTCGACCGGCTCGCGGCTGCGCTCGCATCGGGCGCGCCCGTCATCTGCCCCGACATGCCGGGCCGCGGCCAGAGCCAGTGGCTCGACCATGCCGAGGATTACGCCTATCCGACCTACATCTCCGCCTGCGCCGCGCTCCTGGCGCGCTTGGGCGCGGACGAGGTCGATTGGGTCGGCACCTCGATGGGCGGCATCATCGGCATGTTCATGGCGGCGCTGCCGGGCACGCCGATCCGCCGCCTCGTCCTCAACGACGTGGGCGCCTTCATTCCCGCCGACGCCTTGAAGCGGCTCGCGACATATGTCGGGTCCGATCCGAGCTTTGCCGGCGAGGCCGCGCTCGAGGCCGATCTGCGCCGCGTCGCCGCACCTTTCGGCGCGCTGAGCGATGCCGACTGGCGCCATCTCGCCCGCATCAGCACGCGCCGGAGGCCCGACGGCAGCTTGGGCTACGCTTATGATCCGCGCATCGGCGACGCCTTGCGCCAGAGCGAGCCGCAGGACGTCGATTTGTGGCCGACCTACGACGCGATCGCGGTGCCGACGCTGGTCCTGCGCGGCGCCAACTCCGACATCCTGCGCGCTTCCGACGCGCGCGCCATGACCGAACGGGGCCCGCGCGCGCGCCTCGTCGAGTTTGCCGGCGTCGGACACGCGCCCGCGCTCATGGCCGCGGACCAGATCGCCCACGTGCGCGAATTTCTCGCAGCGTGAGGCGGGCGCCGTGGCGGATGCCGGCCGCGCACTTGTGGATCTGGCGCTGCAGCCCTTCGCGCCGCGCGCGCCGTGGTGGGGCGGCGACCTCCAGACCGTGCGCAACTATCTGCTGCGCTACCGGCTGCCGAGCGAGCATGCGCCCGAACGGCTCGTGCTGGCGCTCGGCGACGGCAGCGGCGACCGTCTGGCGGCGGCGCTCAATCGTCCCGCGCACCCGCTGCCGCACGCGCCGCTCGTCATTCTCATTCACGGCCTCACCGGCGACGAGGCCAGCGTCTATATGCTGCGCAGCGCCGCGAGCCTGCTGCGCGCCGGCTATCCCGTGCTGCGCCTCAACCTGCGCGGCGCCGGCCCGTCACGGCCGCTGTCGCGCTTCCAGTACCATGGCGGGCGCACGGCCGATCTCGAGATGGCGCTTGCGGATCTCCCGCCGCAGCTATTGGCGAACGGCGTGGCGGCCGTGGGCTACTCGCTCGGCGGCAACATGCTGCTGAAATTTCTCGGCGAGCGCGGCGAGGCGCAGCCGATCCGCGCCGCCGTCTCGGTCTCGGCGCCGATCGATCTGGCGGCGACGGCGCAGCACATGCAGCGCTGGCGCAATTTCGGCTACCAGGCCTATCTCATGCGCGAGATGCGCGCGGAAGCGCTGGCGCCCAAGTCCGAGCTGACCGAGCGCGAGAAGAGCGCCGTCCTCGCCGCGCGCACCATCCCGGATTTCGACCATAATTTCACCGGGCCGCGCAACGGCTTCGCCGGCGCCGACGACTATTACGCGAAGAACGGCGCGCAGAAATTTCTGGGCGCCATCAAGGTGCCGACGCTCGTCATCCACGCCGGCGACGATCCGTGGGTCCCGGCCGCGCCCTATCGCGCGTATGACTGGAAGGCCAACCCGGCGCTCGTGCCGATCCTATGCGAGCGCGGCGGCCATGTCGGCTTCCACGGGCCCGACCGGCGCGCCTCCTGGCACGATGCGCTGATCGAGCGCTTCCTCGGCGCGGTGTTCAGCCCGCCTTGAGCGCCTTTGCCGCCTCGACCGCGGCATAGGTCAGGATGCCGTCGGCGCCGGCCCGCTTCATGCCGAGGAGCATTTCCATCATCACCGAAGGGTCGAGCCAGCCGCGCTCGATCGCGCCCTTCAGCATCGCGTACTCGCCGCTCACCTGATAGACGTAGGTCGGCACGAGGAAGCGCTCCTTCACGCGGCGCACGATGTCGAGATAGGGCATGCCGGGCTTCACCATCACCATGTCGGCGCCCTCGGCGAGGTCGAGCGCCACCTCGCGCAATGCTTCGTCGCCGTTCGCCGGATCCATCTGGTAGGTTCGCTTGTCGGCCTTGCCGAGCGACGATTTCGAGCCGATCGCGTCGCGGAACGGCCCGTAGAAACCCGAGGCGTATTTCGCGGCATAAGCGAGGATGAGGACGCGCTCGAGCCCATGCGCGTCGAGCGCGTCGCGGATGGCGCCGACGCGTCCGTCCATCATGTCGGACGGCGCGATCACGTCGCAGCCGGCCTCGGCCTGGACGATCGCCTGGCGGCACAGGAGCTCGACCGTCTCGTCGTTCGCGACATCGCCATCCCGCACGACGCCGTCATGGCCGTGCGTCGTGAACGGATCGAGCGCCACGTCGCACATGACGCCGAGATCGGGATGCGCCTTCTTCACCGCCCGCACCGCGCGGCAGACGAGGTTCTCGGCATCGAGCGCTTCGGCCCCGTCTTCGCTCTTGCGCTCGGGCGGCGTCGCCGGAAAGAGCGCGATCAGCGGAATGCCGAGCGCCTTCGCCTCGCCCGCCGCGTCGACGAGCGCGCCGATCGAGAGGCGATCGACGCCCGGCATCGACGGGATCGGCTCGCGCGCCGCGCGCCCGTCATGCACGAACACCGGCCAGATGAGATCGGCCGCCCCGAGCGCGGTCTCGGCGACGAGCCGGCGCGACCAGCCGTGGCGCCGGTTGCGGCGCATGCGGATGCGGGGATAGCCACCCAATGGCTCTCTTGGGGGCTCTGGCGGGGCGCGCGACATGGCCCGCGATGATAGAAACGCGCCGTGCCCGGCGCAATCGCGCGAGATTGCTTCGCTCCGCTCGCAATGACAGCCCTTGTCATTGCGAGGAGCGATTGCGACGAAGCAATCCCCCGGCGCAATCGCGCCAGGCCCGCGCTAGTGCTGCGGCGTGCCCGCCGGCTGGTTGCCCATGGGCGCGGTGGCGTTGCCGCTTTTCGCCGGCATGCTCGATCCGGACGTGGACGAAGAAGAGGCGCTCGCCAGCCCAAGCTTCTGCTTCGTCGCCGGGTCGAGGCGGCCGGTCTGCTTCAGATTGTTCTTCTGCTGGTAGGCGATGAGCGCCTGATGCGTCTGCGGTCCGGCGAGCCCGTCGATCTTGCCCTTGTATTCGCCATCGTCCTTGAGCTTTTGCTGCGCGTGGCGCACCTCGTTCGAGGCCGTCATGTGATGGCTCGCGCTTTTGCCGGTCGGGCCGGTCTGCGCTTGCTGGTGCGGCGCGGCGGCTGCGGTGCTCGGGGCCGGCATCGGCGCCGGCGTCCGGCTTTGCGCCTGGCTCGGCGCGGTGACGGTGTTCGGGCCGCCCGTCGTCTGCGCCGAGGACGGACCGCTCGACTGCCCGAACCACGAGCAGCCGCCAAGACTGAGCGCAATCACCGACACGCCGGCTATGAGGGTGCTTCTCATCCGCTACCTCCAGAGTTGAAAGGACAGTGCAAGGAATGACAAAAAGCCAACCGCGCGGCGTGTGGCAAAGTTCCGCACGCACGCGTTAGGGTTGGTTGCGGGGGAAGCGCGCGCGCTCATATCATCGCGGCCATGGCTCGCGACTTATCCGTTTGCGCGCATGGCCGCGCCGATACGCCACCGCCGGTTATGCGCCCATGAGTGACGAGATCCTGATCGAGCGGCAGGGCGCGCTCGGCATCGTCACCATGAACCGGCCGCAGGCGCTCAACACCCTGTCGCTGGCGATGTACCGGCGCTTCGACCCGGCGCTCGCCGCGTGGGCCGGGGATGCGAGCGTCCGCGCGGCGCTCGTGCGCGGCGCAGGCGGGCGCGCCTTCTGCGCCGGCGGCGATGTCATCGCCATCTACGAGGCGCGCGGCGAGGCCGCCGGGAAAGGCGGCTACAAGGCCGATTTCTTCCGCGAGGAATACCAGCTCATCCGCCGCATCCATCGCTTCCCGAAACCGTTCGTTGCGCTCATGGACGGCATCACCATGGGCGGCGGGGCAGGGGTCGCGGTGAACGGGCGCTTTCGCGTCGCCACCGAGCGCACGGTCTTCGCCATGCCCGAGGTTCATATCGGCCTCTTCCCGGACGTGGCGGCGACTCGGTTCTTGAATCTTTGCCCCGGCCGCATCGGGCTCTATCTCGGCCTCACCGGCACGCGGATCGGCGCGGCCGACGCGCTCTATTGCGGCTTCGCGACGCATTTCGTGCCGCACGAGCGGCAGGACGAGCTGACCGAAGCGCTCGCCGGGCTCGATGATGGCGCCGATCCAGCGGGTGCCGTCGCCGCGGAACTCGATCGCCGTGCCGGCGATCCCGGCGCCGCGCGCCTGCCGTCCTTGAGGCCCGCGATCGACCGCTGCTTTGCCGCCCCGAGCGTCGCGGCGATCATGGCCGCGCTCGCGCACGAGCGCGAACCGTGGGCGGCCGAAGCCCTCGATTCCATGCGGCGCGCCTCGCCCTTGAGCCTCAGGATCGTGTTCCGCCAGTTGGCCCAAGGCGCGCTCGACGTCGAGAGCGCGCTCCAGCTCGAGTACCGCCTGACGCAGCACGTGATGGCGGGGCACGACTTCTTCGAGGGCATCCGCGCGGCACTCATCGACAAGGACCGCAAGCCCGCCTGGCAGCACCGCACAGTCGAGGAAGTGAGCGAGGCCGAGCTCGATGCCTACTTCGCCCCGATCGGCGCGCGCGAACTGACGTTCGGATAGCGCGGGGCACCTTCAGGAGCGGTGTCATTGCGAGGAGCCGAAGGCGACGAAGCAATCCCCGGGATTGCTTCGCTCCGCTCGCAATGACAAGGCCCTCCACCGTTATCCCGGCGAAAGCGGGGATCCAGGGGCAGCGTGCAATCGCCCCGGGCCGCCCCAAAGCCGATCTTGACACTGTACGCATTTTCTGATATTAATTACGTACAAATTCATTCGCCGGACGCCTGTGCGGGGCGTCAGGAGTAATCGGAAGAGCCGGGAGAGCGATTGCGAGAGGCTGGAAAATCGGCGGTTTTTTCCGTTTTATCGTTAATTCATAATAGCTTGTAAAGAAAAGGAGAGGGCTTGTCTTAATTCGGCATAGGCATGGATAGGCATTTCTCCGGTTCACTCCGTCACCTCGGTCACGCCGGCGAGCACGAGGCGGTCGACCGTGAGGCCGGGATCGACCAGGTGGCGCTCGGTCTCGGCCGCGATGAGGCTCTTGAGCCCGGAGCGCGAGACCTGGTCGCCGGGCTCGAAATACTCGATCCGGCGCAGGAAATCGTAGCTCGCCTCGGCGTCCTCCGGGGTCGCCTTGCCGACCTTGACGAGCACGTCGATCGCCGCGGCGCGGTTGGCGGGGTCGGCGAACCAGGCGACGCTCTCATCGGCGGCGGCGAGGATGCCGCGCACGAGCGCGGGGTGCGCCGCCGCCCACGCGCGTCCGACCACCGCGGCGGTGAACGGAATGTCCTTCACGTAATCGAACGAGAGGCCGATCGTGTGGAAGCCGGACTTCGCGGCATGGAAATTGAGCGGCGGCAGCACCAGCGCCGCGTCGGCGACGCCCGCCTCGAGCGCGGCAAGCCGCGCCGCCGCGACGCCCGCGGAAATGGTCTCGTACTCGCCCTCCTTCAACCCGTTCGCCCGCATCATGCGCGTGAAATAGATATTGGTGATGTCGGTCGGCCCGCCGATCGAGATGGTCTTGCCCTTGAGATCGGTGATCGACGTTGATCGCGGGCTTGGCGATCAGCACATAGGGCGCGGTCTTGCCGATGATGCGGATCACCGCGAGCGGCGCGCCCTTGTCGATCGCCTGCATCGCCTCGGTCAATCCGACGCTGATGACGACGTCGATCGAGCCGCCGGTGAGCTGTTGCAGGATGGCCGAGCCGCTCTGCGCGAAATTCACCTCCATGTCGATGCCGTGCGCCGCGAGAAAGCCCTTGTCGATGGCGATGTAGAAGGGCCACAGCGGCGCCTGTCCGCCGAGCGTGCCGGCGAGCACTTTCTCGGCCGCCTGCGCGTCGGGCGCGAGCGCCGTCAGGGCGAGAAGAAGAGCCGCAGCGAGCGGCGTCCTACCGAGGCGCATGTCCCCTCCCTCATTGCGGCCGGTCCGGCGGCGACACACACTAGCCTTGGCTGCGGCCACGGACCAAGCGGGAATAGGGAGAGAGCTATGCGCATCGGCTTCATCGGGCTCGGCAACATGGGCGGGTCGATGGCCCAGAACCTGCTGAAGGCGCAGCACACGGTCGCCGGCTTCGACATTTCCGCCGAGGCGCAGGCGCGCCTCGTTGCCGCGGGCGGGCATGAGGCGGGCGGCATCTCCGCCGCCGTGGCGGGCGCCGCTGCGGTCATCACCATGCTGCCGGCCGGGCCGGAGGTGCGCGCGGTCTATCTCGCGCCCGACGGCATCCTGGCCGCGGCCGCGCCAGGGGCGCTGCTCATCGACTGCTCGACGATTGACGTCACGACCGCGCGCCTCGTCGCCGCGGAAGCGGCACAGCGCGGCTTCGACATGCTCGATGCGCCGGTCTCGGGCGGCACGGCGGGCGCGGCGGCCGGCACGCTCACCTTCATGGTCGGCGGCAGCGAGGCTGGCTTCGCCCGCGCCCAGGAGGTGCTGCAAGGGATGGGCAGGACGATCATCCATGCCGGAGCCTCGGGCGCGGGACAGACCGCCAAGATCTGCAACAACCTCATGCTCGCGGTCAGCATGATCGCCGTCAGCGAGGCGTTCGCGCTGGCCGAGCGCCTCGGCCTCGAGCGCCAGAAACTCTTCGACATCACCTCGAAATCGACCGGCCAGTGCTGGGCGCTCACGAGCTATTGCCCGGCGCCGGGGCCGGTGCCGGCGTCGCCGTCGAACCGCGGCTACGCGCCGGGCTTCACCGTCGCCATGATGCTTAAGGATTTACTGCTGGAGCAGCAGGCGGCGGCGAGCGCGGGATCGGCGAGCCCCTTGGGCGCCGCGGCGGCGCAGCTTTACCAGCTCGCAACCAACAGCGGGCTCGGCGCGCGCGATTTCTCGGCGATCTTCCCGTTTCTCACCGGCGAGGCGCAGTCGCTCTTTACGCGTTCTTAACGGCGCTCTCGCTACCCTCGGTCGCTTTCCTTATTTGGCCGAGGATTACATGCAGACCGCCTATCTCGACGTGATCGCCATCGTGGAACGGCTGCACCGGCAGTTCCTCGAAGTCGTCAAGCTCGAGCTCGACAAAGAGGCCGTGCACGACATCAACAACGTGCAGGCGATGATCCTCAACAATATCGGCGAGACCGAGATGACGGTCGGCGAGCTCACCCTGCGCGGCTGCTATCTCGGCTCGAATGTTTCGTACAACGTCAAGAAGATGCTCGAGAACGGCTACATCGTGCAGGAGCGCTCGCCGCACGACCGCCGCTCGGTGCGCGTGCGGCTGTCCGAGAAGGGCCTGGCGCTGCACAAGAAGCTCAGCAAGATGCACGAGCGCCATGTCGCCGCCTTGGGCCAGGGCGTCGTCCAGGCCGACGAGCTCGTCGCCGCGCACAAGACCATGCGCCGGCTCGAGCGCTTCTGGATCCACGCCGTCGAGCTCGGCGCCCGCGCCCAGCAGATCGTCCCCGCCGCCTGATCCGCGCTAGAACGCCGCGATCCCGGTCTGGGCCCGCCCCAGGATGAGGGCGTGGATGTCGTGCGTGCCTTCGTAGGTCACGACGGTTTCCAGATTCATGACGTGGCGGATGACGTGGTACTCGTCGACGATGCCGTTGCCGCCGTGCATGTCGCGCGCCATGCGCGCGATGTCGAGCGCCTTGCCGGTCGAGTTGCGCTTCAGGAGCGACACCATCTCCGGCGTGGCGCGGCCCTCGTCCTTCAAGCGCCCGAGCCTGAGGCAGGCATGGAGGCCGAGCGTGATCTCGGTCTGCATGTCGGCGAGCTTCTTCTGGATGAGCTGGTTGGCCGCGAGCGGCTTGCCGAAGGCGGAGCGCGCGAGCGTGTAGTCGCGCGCCGCCTGCCAGCAGAACTCGGCCGCGCCGAGCGCGCCCCAGGCGATGCCGTAGCGCGCGTTGTCGAGGCATGAGAACGGGCCCGCGCAATCCCTTGACGCCCGGCAGCAGGGCCGCTTCCGGCACGAACACGTCCTGCATCGCGATCTCGCCGGTGGGGGACGCGCGCAGCGAGAACTTGCCCTCGATCTTCGGCGTCGTCAGGCCCTTCATGCCGCGCTCGAGGATGAAGCCGCGCACCTGGCCCTCGTCGTCCTTCGCCCACACCACCATGACGTCGGCGATCGGCGAATTGCTGATCCACATCTTGCTGCCGTTCAGCACGTAGCCGCCATCGACCTTCTTGGCGCGGCTCTTCATGCCGCCGGCATCCGAGCCGTGGTCGGGCTCGGTCAGGCCGAAGCAGCCGACGAGCTCGCCAGTGGCGAGCTTCGGCAGGTATTTCTGGCGCTGCTCCTCGGTGCCGAAGGCGTGGATCGGGTGCATCACCAATGACGACTGCACCGAGAGCGTCGAGCGATAGCCGCTGTCGACCCGCTCCAGCTCGCGCGCGACGAGCCCATAGGAGACATAGCTCGCGCCGGCGCAGCCATAGCCCTCGATCGTCGCGCCCAGGAACCCGAGCCGTCCCATCTCGGGCAGGAGCTCGCGGTCGATGCGTTCCTCGCGGAATGCATCCTTGATGCGCGGCATGAGCTTCTGCTGCGCGAAGGCGCGCGCGCTGTCGCGGGCGAGGCGCTCCTCCTCGCCCAGGAGATCCTCGAGGAAGCAGCGGGTCGCGCCAGTCGAACACCGTCTTCTCGGCGCTCTTGCCGCGGTCGCGGACGGGGGCAGTCGTCATCACTCGCTCCTCGGCTGGCGGCGAATCGGCCGCGCGCGGTATTGTAGCGGGATGGCGGAAGAGCGCGAGACCATCTTCGAGTTCGTGCGCGTCGGCGGCGCCCTGAAGGTGATCGCGGTCGATCCCGAGAGCGGGCTCGAGGTGGCGATCGTCGGCGATCCCGGCGCGAGCGAGGCCGAGCTCAAACGCCTCGCGCGGCAGAAGCTCGACTACGTGCGGGCGAAGGGGAAGGGATGAGTCGCCGCGCCGCCGCCAGGAGCACGACGCCCAACCCCGCGCCGAGCACGACCCAGGACGGCCGCACGCCGAGCCCGGTCGTGAAATTCGAGTCGAGGACGCGCAGGACCGGCACGCCGCGCATCCACCACCAATAAGCTGCCTCGCCGAGCGCGGTCAGCGCGCCGGCGGCCAGCCCGAGCGCCGCGAGCCGCCACAGCGGCATCGCCTGCCCGCGCTTGGTCCAGCGGTCGATGACGCGCCAGCCCATCAGCCAGAGATAGAGTCCGGCCATCCAGGTCGGCTCCCACACGTCGGCCTTCGACTGGATGAAGAAATGGACAAGCGCGAGGACCGCGATGCCATAGACGATGGTGTGCAGCTTCTGCCAGCGCCGCCCGAGTCGCCGCACCATGCCGTCGCTCGAGGTCGCGGCGAGCACGCACAGGCCCAAAAGCGCCGTGAACCCGATCGTCAGGTAGATGCGCAGCACGATCTCGGACGCGACCGTGCCGAAGTCCCACGTCTCGTCGGCGCAGTACATCAGGAAATGGACGAGGATGTAGGCACAAGCCGCGACCCCCACCATGCGCCGCACCTCGATGAGGCGCCGCCAGTCGAGGATCTGCCGCGCCGGCGTGATGGCCAGCGCGATGAAGATGAGGCGAATCGTCCACAGGCCGATATTGTGGATCGCCTCGGTCACCGGGCGCGCGCCGAGCCAGCCGAGCGGGAACAGCACCGCCGTATAGAGGAAGGGCAGGAACAGCGCCGCGAAGACGGCCGCGCGCAGGGGCGAGAAGCGGCCGCCATAGTCGATCCACGGATACATCCGAATCTCTTACCGCACGGCAGGAGGGGCGGCTATCACGTATCCGTCAGTTTCCCTCTCCGGGCGGAAGGAAGAGCCAAACAAAATCGCCCTCTCCCCGGCGGGGAGAGGTGATTTTCTTGCCCGCTTTTCTTGCCGCGCCTAACGTTGCCGCCCATGGCGTATTTCCTGCAGCAGCTCATCAACGGCGTCACCTTGGGCGCCGTCTATGGCCTCATCGCGATCGGCTACACGATGGTGTACGGCATCATCGGCATGATCAATTTCGCCCATGGCGAGCTCTACATGATCGGCGCCTTCATCTCGTTCCTCGCGTTCCTGGCGCTGGGCGCGATGGGGCTCGCGTCGGTGCCGCTGGCACTCGTCCTGGTGCTGCTGATCGCGATGGCGTTCACCGCCGTCTATGGCTGGACGGTCGAGCGCTTGGCCTACCGCCCGCTCCGGGGCTCGTTCCGCCTGGCGCCGCTCATCTCCGCGATCGGCATGTCGATCTTCCTGCAGAACTATGTGCAGCTCGCGCAAGGGGCGCGCGTCAAATCGCTGGCGCCCGTCATCAATGGCGGCTTCCGCATCATGGAAGAGGGCGGGTTCGTGGTGCAGATGAGCTGGCTTCAGCTCATCATCATCGTCCTCACCGTGGCGCTGATGGCGGGCTTCAGCTTCGTCATCGCGGCGACGCCCTTGGGCCGCGCGCAGCGCGCCTGCGAGCAGGACATGGGCATGGCGGCGCTCTCCGGCATCGACGTCAACCGCATCGTCTCGCTCACCTTCGTGATGGGCGCGGCCTTGGCCGCCGTCGCCGGATTGATGGTGACGCTCTATTACGGCGTCATCGACTTCTTCATCGGCTTTCTGGCGGGCGTCAAGGCGTTCACCGCGGCCGTCCTGGGCGGCATCGGCTCGCTGCCCGGCGCGATCCTGGGCGGGCTGATGATCGGCCTCATCGAGTCCTTCTGGTCGGGATATTTCGCGTCCGGATACAAGGACGTCTCCGTGTTCGGCGTGCTCATCCTCGTGTTGATCTTCCGCCCGAGCGGACTTCTGGGACGGCCCGAGGTGGAGAAGGTGTGATGGCGGGAACGCGTCGCCGCGGCGCTCAAGGACGCGGCGCTCGCGGGCTTCGTCGCGCTCGTGCTGGCCTTTCCGCTGATCGGATTCGAGACGACCGATCAGGGCGCGATCCACACGCGCTTCGCCTGGGTGGCAGTGGGCGGCGCCGGCGTCTTCATCGCGCGGCTCCTCCTTGCCGCGGTGCGCGCCTTCGTGCCGCGCGCGACACAGGTCGGACGCAGCAACAGCCCGGCGCGGCTCGGGTCCTCGCGCCGGCACGGCCAGCGCCTCTTCGCGTGCGCTCCTCGTCGCCTTCGCCATAGCGTTGCCGTTCCTGCCGTTCTCGTCCACGGCCCTCATCGATCTCGGCACGACGGTGCTCATCTACACCATGCTCGGCTGGGGCCTGAACGTGGTGGTTGGGCTCGCCGGATTGCTCGATCTCGGCTACGTCGCCTTCTACGCGGTCGGGGCCTATTCCTTCGCGCTCATCGCGCACTGGTACGGGTTGGGCTTCTGGGAGGCGCTGCCGCTGTCGGGCCTGTTTGCCGCATCCTTCGGCGTGCTGCTGGGCTTCCCCGTGCTGCGCTTGCGCGGCGATTATCTCGCCATCGTGACGCTCGGCTTCGGCGAGATCGTGCGCATCGTGCTGTTGAATTGGAGCGACGTCACGGGCGGCCCCAACGGCATCGCCGGCGTGCCGCGGCCGACCTTTTTCGGCCTGCCGCTCCTGCCGCGCGCGCCCAATGGCGGCGAGACCTTCAGCCAGTTCTTCGGCATTCCGTTCAGCCCCGGGCAGCGCATGATCTTTCTCTACTTCATCATTCTGGCGCTCGCGCTCGTCACGAACGCCTTCACGTTGCGCCTGCGCCGACTGCCGGTGGGCCGCGCTTGGGAAGCGTTGCGCGAGGACGAGATCGCCTGCCGCGCGCTCGGCATCGATCCGACGCGCGTGAAACTTTCCGCCTTCGCGATCGGCGCGATGCTCGGCGGGTTTGCCGGCGCGTTCTTTGCCGCGAAGCAGAGCTTCATCAGCCCGGAAAGCTTCACCTTCCAGGAAAGCGCCACGATCCTCGCGATCGTCGTGCTGGGCGGGATGGGAAGCCAGTTGGGCGTCGTGCTGGCGGCGCTCGCGCTCGTCACGTTTCCGGAATTCGCCCGGCCGCTCGCCGAGTACCGCATGCTCCTCTTCGGCGCGGCCATGGTCGCGATCATGGTGTGGCGGCCGCGCGGGCTTCTGGCGCAGCGCGCGCCGTCCTTGCGCCTGCGCGCGGCCGGAGCCGGCTGATGCTGCTCGCGGTCGAGCATCTCAGCATGCGCTTCGGCGGGCTCCTGGCGGTCGACGACGTGTCGTTCGCCGCCGAAGCGGGCCAGATCACCGCGATCATCGGCCCGAACGGCGCCGGCAAGACCACGGTGTTCAACTGCCTCACCGGCTTCTACCGGCCGAGCGTCGGGCGGCTCGCGCTCGCGCGCGGCGGGCAGACGCATGACCTCGAGCGCATGGACGGGTTCCGCATCGCGCGCGACGCCGGGATCGCGCGCACGTTTCAGAACATCCGTCTCTTCGCCGGCATGACCGTGCTCGAGAACCTGATCGTGGCGCAGCACGCGCCCTTGATGCGGGCGAGCGTCTTTTCGCTCGCGGGCATCCTGGGCCTGCCCGGGTATCGCCGCGCCGAGGCGGACGCCATCGCCAAAGCCTGCGCCTGGCTCGAGCGGATCGGGTTGTTGGCGCGCGCCGACGATGCCGCCGGCAACCTGCCCTATGGCGCGCAGCGCCGCCTCGAGATCGCGCGCGCCATGTGCACGGATCCGGCGCTCCTGTGCCTCGACGAGCCGGCCGCCGGGCTCAACGCGCGCGAGACCGGCGAGCTGATGGCTCTCCTGCGCGCGATCCGCGACGAGACCGGGATCGGCATCCTCCTCATCGAGCACGACATGCGGCTCGTCATGGGCGTCTCCGACCGGATCGTCGTGCTGAACTATGGACGCAAGATCGCCGACGGCGCGCCCGAGGATGTCCGGCGCGACGATGCCGTGATCAAGGCCTATCTCGGCGAGGAGGACGCCGCCTGATGCTGCGCGTCGAGGGCGTCCATGCGTTCTACGGCAGCGTCGAGGCCTTGAAGGGGATCGATCTCGCGGTCGAGGAGGGCGAGATCGTGGCGCTCATCGGCGCCAACGGCGCCGGGAAATCGACGCTGCTGATGACGATCTGCGGCAATCCGCGCGCGGCCGAGGGCCGCATCGTGTTCGACGGCGCCGACATCACGCGCGCCGCGACGCACGAGATCGCGCGCCGCGGCATCTCGCACGCGCCCGAGGGGCGGCGCATCTTTCCGCGCATGACGGTGCTCGAAAATCTCCAGATCGGCGCGACCGTGGCCGACGAGCGGCATTTCGCCGACGACGCCGAGCGCGTCTTCGGCCTCTTTCCGATCCTGCGCGAGCGCCGGGCGCAGCGCGGCGGCACGCTCTCGGGCGGCGAGCAGCAGATGCTCGCGATCGGCCGCGCCCTGATGAGCCGGCCGCGCCTCCTGCTGCTCGACGAGCCCTCGCTCGGCCTCGCGCCGATGGTGGTGAAGCAGATTTTCGCCGTCATCCGCGAGATCAACGAGGAGCGGAAGATCACCGTCTTCCTGGTCGAGCAGAACGCGCATCATGCGCTGCGGCTGGCGCACCGCGGCTATGTCATGCAGACGGGACGCATCGTGCTCGAAGGGAAGGGCGCGGAGCTGCTCGCCAACGCGGAGGTGCGCGCGGCCTATCTCGAGGGCGGCGCGTGACCGCGTTCCTCATCATGACGGTGGTGCTGTTCGGCGCGGCGGCGGCGATGACCGGCCAGGCGCTCGCGCGCAACTGGCGGCCCCTCTGGCAGGTCGCGTTCTATACCGCGCTCCTTGCCGCGGCCGACCGGTTTCTCCTCTTCGCCCTCTTCGGGGCGGCGCTTCTGTCGCCGGGCGGCTATGCCGCGGCCGCGGCGATCCTCCTCGTCGCCGCGGGTGCGAGCTATCGCTTGACGCAAGCCCGCCGTATGGTCGCGCAGTATCCTTGGCTGTACGAGCGCGCGGGCCCGTTCGGCTGGCGCGCGCGCCGCATGATGCTAGAATTGCCCAAAGCCACAGCGGAGTGAGCCATGAGCGGATTGAGGTCTCTCGTCGCAGCGTCGGTGCTGATCGCGTGGGCGGGGCTCGCTTCGGCGCAGGACATCCCGATCGCGGTCGTCGGCCCCATCACCGGCGAGGACGCCGCTTTCGGCGACCAGATGAAGCGCGGCGCCGAGATGGCGGTCAAAGACATCAACGCGCATGGCGGCGTGCTCGGCAAGCAGTTGAAGCTCGCGGTCGGCGACGATGCCTGCGACCCGAAGCAGGCGGTCGCGGTCGCGAACCAGATGGCGAACAGCCACGTCGTGCTCGTCGCCGGGCATTTCTGCTCGGGCTCGTCGATCCCGGCCTCTTCGGTCTATGCCGAGAACGGCATCCTGCAGATCACGCCGGCCTCGACCAACCCGCACCTCACCGACGAGCGCGGCGCAGAACGGCTGGACCAACATCTTCCGCACGTGCGGGCGCGATGACGCGCAGGGCCGCGTCGCCGGCGCCTATCTCGCCGCGCATTTCAAAGGCAAGCCGATCGCCATCGTGCAGGACAAGACGGCCTATGGCAAAGGCCTCGCCGACGAGACGAAGAAGGCGCTGAACGCCGCCGGCATCACGGAGGCGATGTACGAATCCGTGAACCAGGGCGACAAGGATTTCTCCGCGCTCGTCAGCAAGATGAAGGAGGCGAACGTCGCCGCGATCTTTTATGGCGGCTACCATACCGAGGCGGGCCTCTTGGTCCGCCAGGCGCACGAGCAGGGATTGAATGCCACGCTGATGGGCGGCGATGCGCTCGCGACCGAGGAATACTGGAAGATCACCGGCGACACCGGGAAGGATACGCTGATGACCTTCTCGCCCGACCCGCGCAACATGCCGACGGCCAAGAGCGTCGTCGCCGAGTTCAAGGCGCAGGGCTACGATCCCGAGGGCTACACGCTCTACACCTATGCCGCGATCGAGGTGTTCGCCGAGGCTGCGAAGATGGCGAACTCGACCAAGGTCGACGATCTCGCCAAGACGATGCGCGCCAACCGCTTCGACACCGTTCTCGGCACCATCGGCTTCAACGCCAAGGGCGACGTGATCGGGCCCGACTACGTCGTCTATGTCTGGAAGGACGGCAAGTACAACGAGATCAGCGGCTAGTCCTACTTCCGCACCGGCACGGCGGCGCGCTGCGGCCCCTTGCGGTTGCCGGCCCGGCCGAGCCCGATCTTCTTGGCGAAGGCCGAACGCTGGTCGGCGTAGTTGGGCGCCACCATCGGATAGTCGGGCGGCAGGCCCCATTTCTGCCGGTACTGGTCCGGCGTCAGGTTGTAGCTCGAGCGCAGATGGCGCTTGAGCATCTTGAGCTTCTTGCCGTCCTCGAGGCAGATCAGATAGTCGGCGTGGATCGACCGGCGCACCGGCACCGCCGGCTTCTGCGCGCTCGCGGCCCCGTTCGCCGCCCTCGAGCCCCTTCAGCGAGCGATAGACCGCGGCGATGATGTCGGCGATCTGCGTGCTCGGCAGGGAATGCTTGCGCAGATAGGCCGCGACCACCGTCGTGGTCATGCGCAACACGTGCGGCGGCGCTGCCTTGTTCGCTGCAAGCTCGGCCATGTCGCGAAGCTCCCGGGTGCGGACAGGAATGATCGCAGCGTGAAAAAATCGTGTCAATCTAAACTCTTGCAGGCGCCAAGGCGGGCGCGGCGCACGGTCGTCGTTGCGGTCGATCAGCCGGTCGTTCCAAGGCCCGCATCCCGCCAATTCTGCGCTGGCCGGGATTTCACGTGGCGCGGCCGTCGCCAACCGCGATGAATGGTAGGCCGCTGGCGGGGGACCGCGAAATCTGGTAGAATCGCGTCGATTCTCGAGTTCCTGGACGAATAATGCCCGAATGCGTCGCGGTTGCCGCCGATCACGGCGGGTTTGACCTCAAGACCCTGCTGCTGCCTGAACTTTCCGCGCTCGGGTTGGCCATCCTCGACCTCGGCACCGATGCGCGCGAGCCGGTCGATTATCCGGATTTCGCCGACGCGGTTGCGCGCGCGATCGAAGACTGGCCGCGCCGACAGCGGACTCTTGATCTGCGGCAGCGGCATCGGCATGTCGATCGCGGCGAACCGCCATCCCGCGGTGCGCGCGGCGCTGTGCCACGACGGCTTGACCGCGCGGCTCGCGCGCCAACATAACGACGCCAACGTCCTCGTCCTGGGCGGCCGCCTCATCGGGCCGGAGGCCGCCAAGGAATGCCTCAGGATTTTCTTCGCGACCAAGTTCGATGGCGGCCGCCATGCCCGCCGCGTCGCCAAATTGGCCCGAGCATAAGGTTCACGTGATGTCGAACGCCCGCCCCGCAGCGCTTCTCTCCAACAGCTTCTTCTCGGCATCGCTCGCCGATACCGATCCCGAGCTCGCCGCCGCCATCGGCCGCGAACTCTCGCGCCAGCAGGACCAGATCGAGCTGATCGCGTCCGAGAACATCGTCTCGCGCGCGGTGCTCGAGGCGCAGGGTTCGGTGCTCACCAACAAATACGCCGAGGGCTATCCCGGCCGGCGCTATTACGGCGGCTGCGAGTACGTCGACGTCGCCGAGCAGCTCGCGATCGACCGCGCCAAGCGCCTGTTCGGCTGCGCCTTCGCCAACGTGCAGCCGCATTCGGGCTCGCAGGCGAACCAGGCGGTGATGCTCGCGCTGTTGCAGCCGGGCGACACCATGCTCGGCATGTCGCTCGCCGCCGGCGGCCATCTGACGCACGGCGCGCCGCCCAACCTCTCGGGCAAGTGGTTCCACGCCGTGCAATACGGCGTCCGGCGCGAGGATGCGCGCATCGACTTCGACGAGGTCGAGCGCCTCGCGCGCAGCGAAAAGCCGAAGCTCATCATCGCCGGCGGATCGGCTTATCCGCGCATCATCGACTTCGCGCGCTTCCGCCGCATCGCCGACGAGGTCGGCGCCTATCTCATGGTCGACATGGCGCATTTCGCCGGGCTCGTCGCCGGCGGCGCGCATCCGAGCCCGCTGCCGCACGCGCATGTCGTCACGACGACGACGCACAAGACGCTGCGCGGCCCGCGCGGCGGCATGATCCTCGCCAACGACGAGGAGATCGGCAAGAAGATCAACAGCGCCGTGTTCCCCGGGCTTCAGGGCGGGCCGCTGATGCATGTCATCGCGGCCAAGGCGGTGATGCTGGCCGAGGCGCTGCGCCCCGAGTTCAAGCTCTACGCCCGCGCCGTCGTCGACAACGCCAAGACGCTGGCCGCGACGCTGGCCGAGCGCGGTCTCGCCATCGTCTCGGGCGGCACCGACACGCATCTGATGCTGGTCGATCTCCGGCCCAAGAGCTTGACCGGCCGCGTCGCCGAAGTGGCGCTCGAGCGCGCCGGCATCACCTGCAACAAGAACGGCATTCCGTTCGATCCGGAAAAGCCGACCGTCACCTCGGGCGTTCGCCTCGGCAGCCCGGCCGCCACGACGCGCGGCTTCGGCCAGGCCGAGTTCCGCCAGGTGGGCGAGCTGATCGCCGAGGTGCTCGACGGCGTGGCGGCAAATGGCGACCGCAACGAGGCGGTCGAGGCAGCGGTGCGGGCGAAGGTGCGCGAGCTGTGCGCGCGCTTCCCGGTCTATCCCTAGGCCGGGGCCGAGCGGGGAGGGAGGCACATGCGCTGTCCGTTCTGCGGCTGCGAGGACACCCAGGTGAAGGATTCGCGGCCGACCGACGATCGCGGCGCGATCCGGCGGCGGCGCCACTGTCCCAACTGCGCCGCGCGCTTCACCACCTTCGAGCGCGTGCAGCTGCGCGAGCTGACGGTGGTCAAGAAGAACGGCGCAGCGCGAGCCGTTCGACCGCGACAAGCTGGCGCGCTCGATCCGCATCGCGCTGCGCAAGCGCCCGGTCGAGCCCGACCGCATCGAGCGCGTCATCAACTCGATCGTGCGCCAGCTCGAAAGCTCGGGCGAGACCGAAATCCCGAGCGACATGATCGGCGAGCTGGTGATGGAGTCGCTGGCGTCGCTCGATCAGGTCGCCTATGTGCGCTTCGCATCGGTCTACCGCAACTTCCGCGAGGCCAAGGATTTCGGCGAATTCATCGGCCGCATCGGCGCCAACGTCGAGAGCGATTGACGCGCGCGAGAGCGATCTCGCGCATATGCGGACGGCGCTGCGCCTGGCGCGGCGCGGGCTCGGCGCGGTCTGGCCCAATCCCGCGGTCGGCTGCGTCATCGTCGCCGCGGGCCGAGTGGTCGGCCGCGGCTGGACCGCAGCCGGGCGGGCGCCCGCACGGCGAGACCGAGGCCCTGGCGCGCGCCGGCGAGCGCGCCGCGCGGCGCCACCGCCTATGTCAGCCTCGAGCCGTGCTGCCATTGGGGCAAGACGCCGCCCTGCACCGACGCGCTGGTCGCGGCCGGCATCGCGCGCGTCGTCGTGCCGATCGAGGATCCCGATCCGCGCGTCGCCGGCAAGGGCGTGGCGCGCTTGCGCGCGGCCGGGATTGCGGTCGAGATCGGGCTGCTGGCGCGCGAAGCGGCCGAGGTGAACGCCGGTTTCCTGTCGCGGCTCACGCGCGGGCGGCCGCTCGTCACGTTGAAGCTCGCGACATCGCTCGACGGCCGCATCGCCACCTCGACCGGCGAGAGCCGCTGGATCACCGGCGAAGCCGCGCGCGCCCGCGCGCATCTTCTGCGCGCGACGCACGATGCCGTCATGGTCGGCAGCAACACCGTCGTCGCCGACGATCCGCTGCTCACCTGCCGGCTCGGCGGGCTCGAGCGCCGGAGCCCGGTGCGGATCGTCGTCGATGGCCGGCTGCGCGTGCCCTTGACCGCGCGCGTAGTCGCCGGCGCGCACGAGCCGCCGACCTGGCTTCTGGTCGGGCCTGGCGCGGACCCGGCGCGGCGCCAAGCCTTCGCCGAATGCGGCGTCGAGCTGCTGGAGACGAAGCGGGTCGCCACCGGCGAGCTCGATCTCGCGGACGGGATGAAGGAGCTCGGCCGCCGCGGCATCACGCGGCTCCTCGTCGAAGGCGGCGGCGGGCTCGCCGCGGCGCTGCTCGCGGCCGATCTCGTCGATCGCGTGCTGTGGTTCCGCGCGCCGCTGGTGCTGGGCGGCGACGGCCGCGCGGCGGTGGCGCCGTTCGGCCTCGCGGCGCTTGATTCGGCACCGCGATTCGAGCGCCGCTCGGTCGAGACTCGTCGGCGAGGATGTGCTGGAAACCTTTGAACGGGCGGACTAGCTTACGCCGCCATGTTCACCGGAATCGTCAGCGACGTGGGCCAAGTCCGCGAGGTCATTCCCGGCGGCGACCGGCGCTTCCGCATCGCCACTTCGTTCGACCTCGACGAGACCGCCATCGGCGCCTCGATCGCCTGCGCCGGCGTGTGCTTCAGCGTCACCGAGAAGGGGCCGGGCTGGTTCGCCGTCTCCGCCTCGGCCGAGACGCTGGCGCGCACCTCGCTCGGCTGCCTGGCGCGTCGGCACGCGCGTCAATCTCGAGCGCTCGCTCAAGAGCGGCGACGAGATGGGCGGGCACATCGTCATGGGCCACGTCGACGCCGTCGCCGAGATCGTCGAGCGCCGCCCCGAGGGCGATTCGCTGCGCTTCACGTTCGAGGTGCCGCCGGGCTACGAGACCGCGCTCGCGACCAAGGGCTCGGTCGCCTTGGACGGCGTCTCGCTCACCGTCAACGAGGTGCGCGGCCACCGCTTCGGCGTCAACATCATCCCCATCACACAGGAGAAGACGACGTTCGGCACCGCCGGGGTCGGCGACAAGGTCAACCTCGAGATCGACGTCATCGCCCGCTATATCGCCCGCATCTTGGGAAGGACGCTCACATGAGCTTCGTCGAGGTCATCTCTCCGATCGAGGAGATCATCGAGGAGGCGCGCAACGGCCGCATGTTCATCCTGGTCGACGACGAGGATCGCGAGAACGAAGGCGATCTCGTCATCCCGGCGCAGATGGCGACGCCCGAGGCGATCAACTTCATGGCCAAGTACGGCCGCGGCCTCATCTGCCTGGCGCTGTCGCGGCAGCGCTGCGAGGAGCTGCGCCTGCCGCTCATGGCGCAGCACAACGCCTCGCGCCTGCAAACCGCCTTCACCGTCTCGATCGAGGCGCAGGACGGCGTCACCACCGGCATCTCGGCGCCCGACCGCGCGCGCACGGTCGCGGTCGCGATCGATCCGACGAAGGGCCCCGACGAGATCGTGACGCCCGGCCACATCTTCCCGCTGATGGCGCGCGACGGCGGCGTCCTGGCGCGCACCGGCCATACCGAAGCCTCGGTCGATATCGCGCGGCTCGCCGGCCTCAACCCGGCCGGCGTCATCTGCGAGATCATGAACGACGACGGCACCATGGCGCGCCGGCCCGAGCTCGTGGCCTTTGCCCAGTTCCACGGCCTCAAGATCGCGACCATCGCCGATCTGATCGCCTATCGCCGGCGCCACGACCGCATCGTCGAACGCCTGCTCGAAGCGCCGTTCTGGAGCGATTACGGCGGCGAATGGCGCATGCACATCTACACCAACAAGGTGGCCTATGCCGAGCACATCGCGCTCGTCAAAGGCGACGTGACGACGCCCGAGCCCGTGCTCGCGCGCATGCATGCGGTGAACGTGCTCGACGACGCGCTCGCCAACAGCAAGAGCGGCCGCGGCAAGCTTCTCGCAGCGCTCGATGCGGATGATCGCCGAGGCGGGGCGGGGCGTCGTCGTGCTGCTGCGCGAGCCGACCGGGACCGCGCTCTCCGAGCGCGTGCGCGGCTTCCTCGAGACCGGCCGCCCGCAATTCGAATTGCGCGACTATGGCATCGGCGCGCAGATCCTGATCGATCTCGGCGTGCGCGACATGATTCTGCTGACCAACATGCCGCGCCTCATCGTCGGCCTCGACGGCTATGGGCTGCACGTCGTCGGCAACCGGCCCGTGCCGGCGGGCGGCTGACATGGCGCAGCCGCCGCACATCATGGTGGTCGAGGCGCGCTATTACGCGCATATCTCCGACGAATTGGCGAAAGGCGCGCTCGCAGCGCTTGCGGCGGCCAAGGCGACGCATCAGCGCGTGACGGTTCCGGGTGCCTTCGAGATTCCGGCCGCCATCCGCTTTGCCGCGACGGCGGCCGCGAAGGGCACCGGCCCGCGCTTTGACGGCTATGTCGCCTTGGGCTGCGTCATCCGCGGCGAGACCTCGCACTACGAGCATGTGTGCCAGGAATGCGCGCGCGGGCTCCAGGACCTCGCGCTGGGTCACGAGCTCGCGATCGGCTTCGGCGTCCTGACGGTCGAGAACGAGGCGCAGGCGCTGGCGCGCGCCCAGGTGGAAAAACGCGACAAGGGCGGCGAGGCGGCGCGCGCGTGCCTCGCCATGATCGAGCTCAAGCGCAGCCTCGGCCTCATCCCGCCATGAGCACGAGCGACGCCACCGCGCCCAGGCAACCCGCCGGCCGGCGCCGCAGCGCCGCACGCCTCGCCGCCGTCCAGGCGCTCTACCAGATCGAGATCGCCGGCGCGCCCGTTGAAACCGTGGTTGCCGAGTTCCTGCGCGACGGCATCGATCCCGATCACCGCGGCGCCTTCGATGAGGCGCTGTTCGCCGACATCGTGCGCGGCGCGACATCGCGCCTGGCCGAGCTCGACCTCCGCATCGGTGAAGCGCTCACGCCCGAGTGGCCCTTGGAGCGGCTCGAGAACGTGCTGCGCGCGATCCTGCGCGCCGGCACCTACGAGCTCGCGGCGCGCATCGACGTGCCGGCGCCCGTCGTCATCAGCGAATATCTCGAGATCGCTCATGCCTTCTTCGCGGGCAAGGAGCCGGGCCTCGTCAATGGCGTGCTCGACCGGCTCGCGCGCGGCCTGCGGCCCGAGGAACACCGTGGCGGCGCCGCCTCATCTCGATGAGTTCGCGCGCATCGCGCGCTTCTTCGCGCCGCTCGCGGGCACGGGCGCGCTCGGCCTCAAGGACGATGTTGCCCTCATCGACGGTCCCGCCGGCACGCAATACGTGCTGAAGACGGACGCGATCGTCGAGGGCGTGCATTATCTGCCCGACGATCCGCCGAAAGAGGTCGCGCAGAAGCTGCTGCGCGTCAATCTGTCCGACCTCGCCGCCAAGGGTGCCGCGCCCGTAGGCTATCTCCTCACGACGGCATTGCCGCCGTCGCGCGACGAGGCGTGGCTCGAGCAATTCGCGGCCGGGCTTGCCGCGGACCAGGCGCGCTTACGGCATCTTCCTTCTCGGCGGCGACAGCGTGATGACGCCGGGCCCGGCGACGCTGTCGGTCGCGGCGATCGGGATCGTGGCCGCGGGCCGCGCCGTGCTGCGCAGCGGCGCCCATGCTGGCGAGCTCGTCTATGTCTCGGGCACGCTTGGCGATGCGGCCTTGGGCGTGCTTGCGGCGAAGGGCCAGGACCTTGGCGTCGGCGCCGTCCGAGCGGGCTTTCCTCATCGACCGTTACCGCCTGCCCCAGCCCCGGCTTAACCTCGGAGCAAGGCTCGCCGGGATAGCATCGGCGATGATGGATATCTCCGACGGGCTCGTGGCCGATCTCGGGCACCTGTGCGATGCGTCCGCGCTGGCGGGCGTCATCGAGGCGGCGCGCGTGCCGCTCTCTCCGGCAACGCAAGCCGCGCTCGCGCGCGATCCGGCGCGCCTCGCCTCGGTCCTGGGCGGCGGCGACGATTACGAGCTGCTGTTCGCCGCGCCCGCATGCGGCTGCGCCTTCGCTCGCGGCAATCGCGCGCGAAACGGGCGTGAGCGGTGACGGCGATCGGGCGCCTCGAGGCAGGGAGCGGCGTGCGCGTCCTCGACCAGGCGGGCCACGAAATCGCGCTCGCGGTCAAAGGCTATGAGCATTTTTGAGCGCGCCGCCGGCGCGGCGTTTCTGCTGCTCGTCCTGGCGCTCGCGCCGGCTTCGGCGGCCGACCGCAGGGCTGTCACCATGCCGGTGCCGGGCCAGCCCTATTTCGTTCAGCTCGATCCCATGTTCGTGCCGGTCCTCGCCAGCAAGAACATGTCGCGCCAGGTGAGCATCGCGGTCGCTGTCGAAATCGCCGATGGCGCGCAGGCCAAGGACGTCGAGGAGAAGCGCCCCGCATTGGGCGACGCGTTCCTCGGCGCGATCTACGCTTACGTGCAGCAGCGCGGCGGCATCGGCGATGCGACCGGCGAGGTCGCCTTGAAGGACCTGCTGCGCGGCACCGCCGCGCGCATCCTCGACCCGATCGAGGTCAAGGAAGTCGAGATCGAAGCGTTTTTCGAGCAGCGGCGCTAGGCTTTCCGCGCGCTGTCATTGCGAGCGTAAGCGAAGCAATCCCAGCGGAGATTGCTTCGCCGCCGCCGGGTTGCCTCGTTCGCGCCGGTCTCCTATCTTGCCGCGCTGTTCGATTGGGCGCGCAATTCAGCTAAAAGGCAGGAGCAATGAACATCGCCCCGTGGGTGGTCGTCGCCGCCGGAGTCCTCGCCATTGTCTATGGCATTATCACGAGCCGCCAGGTGCTCGCGGCCGATGCCGGCACGGCGCGCATGCAGGAAATCTCCGGCGCGGTGCAGGAAGGCGCGCAGGCCTATCTCAACCGGCAATATCGCACCATCGCGATCGTCGGCGTCGTGATCTTCGTGATTCTGTTTGCGACGCTCGGCTGGCGCTCGGGCTTGGGATACTTGATCGGCTCGGTGCTCTCGGGCGCGGCCGGCTTCATCGGCATGAACGTCTCGGTGCGCGCCAACGTGCGCACGGCGCAGGCGGCGCGCGGCGGGCTCGCCGCGGGCCTCGCGCTTGCGTTCCGCGCCGGCGCGGTCACCGGCATGCTGGTGGTGGGATTGGGTCTCCTCGGCGTGTCGCTCTATTACTTCTTCCTGCGCGCGACCCTGCCGCCCGATAACCCGCGGCCGATCCTCGAGGCGCTCGTCTCGCTCTCGCTTCGGCGCATCGCTCATCTCGATCTTCGCGCGTTTGGGCGGCGGCATCTTCACCAAGGGCGCCGATGTCGGCGCCGATCTCGTCGGCAAGGTCGAGGCCGGCATCCCCGAGGACGATCCGCGCAACCCCGCCGTGATCGCCGACAATGTCGGCGACAATGTCGGCGACTGCGCCGGCATGGCGGCCGATCTGTTCGAGACCTATGCCGTCACGATCGTGGCGACGATGCTGCTTGCCGCGATCTTCTTCGAGGGCGCCCTGCGCGACACGATGCTGATGTTTCCGCTCGTCGTCTGCGCGGTTTGCATCGTGGCGTCCGTGATCGGCACCTATTTCGTCCGGCTCGGCCCCAGCAACAACATCATGGCGGCGCTCTACAAGGGCCTCGTCGTAGCGGGCGTGCTCTCGGCCGCTGGCGATCGCCGGCATCATCGACGTGCTGCTTCGGCTTCAACGAGCCGCTGGCGGTCGTCGGCGGCGGCCCGAGCCTGACCGGGACGCAGCTTTTCGGCTGCGCCATCACCGGGCTCGTCGTGACCGGTCTCATCGTCTGGATCACCGAGTACTACACCTCGACCGAATACCGCCCGGTGCGCAGCATCGCCAACAGCTCGATCACGGGCCACGGCACCAACGTCATCCAGGGCCTCGCCGTGTCGATGGAAGCGACGGCGCTGCCGGTGCTCGTCATCTGCGCCGGCATCATCGTCGCGTATCTGCTGTGCGGCCTGTTCGGCATCGCCGTGGCGGCGACGACCATGCTCGCGCTGGCCGGCATGATCGTGGCGCTCGACGCCTATGGCCCCGTCACCGACAACGCCGGCGGCATCGCCGAGATGGCCGACCTGCCGCCCGAAGTGCGGCGCACGACCGATGCCTTGGACGCGGTCGGCAACACGACGAAGGCCGTGACCAAGGGCTATGCGATCGGCTCGGCCGGCCTCGCCTCGCTCGTGCTGTTCGCGGCCTATACCGAGGACCTGCACCATTACTTCCCCGGCCTGCAGGTGAATTTCACGTTGCAAAATCCGTACGTGGTGGTCGGCCTCCTGATCGGCGGGCTGCTGCCCTATCTCTTCGGCGCGCTCGGCATGACCGCGGTCGGGCGTGCGGCCGGCTCTGTCGTGCTCGAGGTGCGGCGCCAGTTCAAGGAAATCCCCGGCATCATGGAAGGGCGCGCCAAGCCCGATTACGGCCGCGCCGTCGACTTGCTGACCAAGGCCGCGATCAAGGAGATGATCATCCCCTCGCTGCTGCCGGTGCTGGCGCCGGTCGCGCTCTATTTCGTGGTGCGCGTGATCGCCGGCCCCGCGGCGGGGTTCAGCGCGCTCGGCGCGATGCTGCTCGGCACGATCGTGACCGGCATCTTCGTCGCGATCTCGATGACCTCGGGCGGCGGCGCCTGGGACAACGCCAAGAAATACATCGAGTCGGGCCACCATGGCGGCAAGGGCTCGGACGCGCACAAGGCGGCGGTGACGGGCGACACGGTCGGCGACCCTTACAAGGACACGGCGGGTCCGGCAGTCAATCCGATGATCAAGATCACGAACATCGTCGCGATCCTGCTGCTCGCCATCCTTTACGCCATCAGACACTGAGGCGGGATGAGGCGGCTAGGGGCTATCGTCCTTCTTGTCGTTGGCGGTGAACTTGCCGAAATTGCCGATGAGCTGTTCCATCAGCGTGAACTCGCGCCCCGGCGCCGGCGTGGCGTTGGGGTTCGGCACCACCGTTTCGGCATCGCCGAGCGTGCGATGGTCGACGCCGCTCACGATCCCGTCCTTGTCGAAATGGACCGCGACGACCTGTTGATCCAGCACCTCGGGCAAGCGAACCGGCACCGGCCGCACCTTCTCGCTGATGTAGTACCAGGTGTTGCCGTCGAACGCCGCGACCGTCGAAGGCGAGCCCAGAAGCTGCGTCACCGTCGCCTTGTCGGTGCTGCCCGGCTTGATCTGCGAGACCTTGTCGGCCTCGGGCAGGTTGCCGTGCTGATCGACCGGATTGGTGCAGGCGGCGAGCGCGAGGAGGGGCAGGAAGCGCAAGATCGGTTTCATCACGGCGCCGACCATGCACCGCCGGGCGCGCGCCTGTCAATCGCAGGTGAACGGGCAGGGGCGAGGAAAGACGCGGAATGGCGCTAGGATTGGGCTTGCTCGCGCGCCGGCGCGAACGGCGCCAGGCGGCCAATGCCGCCTACCGCGCGATCGTCGAGCGGGCGCGCAACCCCTGGTTCTTCGCGCGCTGGGGCCTGCCGGACACGCTCGACGGGCGCTTCGAGCTGCTGGCGCTGCACGCGTTCCTGGTGCTGCACCGCCTCAAATCCGAGCGCGCCGCCACCGAGGAATTCGCGCAAAGCCTGTTCGACACGATGTTCGCCGATCTCGACCGCGCCGTGCGCGAGATGGGCGCGACCGACATCGGCGTCGGCCGCCACGTCAAGGAGATGGCGCGGGGATTCTACGGCCGCATCGCCGCTTACGCGGCGGGGCTGGCGGGCGACGACGCCGGCCTGCGCGAGGCGCTCATGCGCAATCTCTTCGGCACCGCCACGGCAGACGAGGCGCAGCTCGCATCGGCGGCGTCATATCTGCGCGCGCAGGCCGCTGCCCTCGCCGCCGCGCCGATCGCTCTTTTGCTTCAGGGCACGGTGCCGTTCGCGCCATTGCCGGAATAAGCCCGATCAGGCCTTTTCCGCGCCCTCGAGCAGGAGCGCGAGCGCGCGCAGCACCGTCGCGCGCCGCACGGCGGAGCGGTCGCCGGGAAAGACGTGATGCTCGGTCGCGACGTTCGCGCCGCGCCGCGCCAGGGCGAACCAGACGAGGCCGACGGGCTTCCCTGGCGTCGCGCCGCCCGGCCCGGCAATGCCAGTGACCGCGACGGCGAGCGCGACCGGCGCGCGCGCAAGCGCCCCTTCCGCCATCGCCGCGGCGACTTCTGCGCTCACCGCGCCCTTCGCCGCGATGAGCGGCGGCGCGACGCCCAGCATCTCGCTCTTCGCCTCGTTCGAATAAGTGACGAAGCCGCGCTCGACCACGTCGGACGAGCCCGCGATCTCGGTCAGCGCTCCGGCGATGAGCCCGCCGGTGCAGGATTCCGCCGTGGCGAGTTTCAGCCCCCGGGCGCGGCAGCGCGCGAGCACCGTCCCGGCCGCGCGGCTCAGTTCATCGTCCAAGGATCAGCCCTCCTGCATAAAGCACCGCTCCGGCATAGATCGCCGCGAGCGTGTCGTCGAACATGATGCCGAAGCCGCCGGGAATGTGCCGGTCGGCCCATCCGACCGGCCAGGGCTTCGTTATGTCGAACAGGCGGAAGAGCGCGAAGCCCGCCGCGAAGTGCCAAAGGTCCAAGGGCGCCGCCGCGAGCGTCAGGAATTGTCCCGCCGCCTCGTCCACCACCACGATCTGCGGATCGGGCCCCATCCGCCGCGCCACGATGGCGGATGCCCACCATCCCGCCGCGAACAGCACGGCCGACGCGGCGAGCAGTCCCCGCCGGTCCCGCGGCGCGCGCGCACATCCATGCGAACGGCAGCGCCACGAGCGCGCCCATCGTGCCCGGCGCCTTCGGCACGAGCCCAACCCCGCCGAGCGTCGCGACCAGCATCGCCGGATGCGCGCGGGAGAGACGCTGCGCCTTGCCTGCCGCCATCGGTCAAAGCGGCAGGCGCAAGGTCGCGGTCGCATAGGCCGCCATGCCTTCGCCGCGCCCGGTAAATCCCAGCCGTTCGGTCGTCGTCGCCTTGACGCTGACGCGGCCGCGCTCGAGTCCCAGGATCTCGGCGATGCGCACCACCATGGCATCACGATAAGGGGAGATTCTGGGCGCCTCCGCGACGAGCGTCACGTCGACATTGGCGATCGTTCCGCCAGCTTTCGCGACGAGACCCGCGGCGTGCGCCAAAAACTGGTGCGACGGCGCGCCCTTCCAGCGCGGGTCGCTCGGCGGGAAATGCATGCCGATGTCGCCCGCGCCGAGCGCGCCCAGGATCGCGTCGGTCAAGGCATGGAGCCCGACGTCAGCATCGGAATGGCCGACGAGGGCCTTTGCGTGCGGCACGCGCACGCCGCACAGATAGACGTGATCGCCCGACCCGAACGGATGCACGTCGAACCCTTGCCCGGTGCGGATATCGGCGCCACGGAGGCTCAGCGCGCGCTCGGCGCGCGAAAGATCTTCCGCGGTCGTCACCTTGAAATTCTCTTCCGCACCGGCGACGAGACGCACGCTCATGCCGGCGCGCTCGGCGACCGCGGCATCGTCGGGAAGATCGCTGCCTTTCGCTGCCCGATGCGCCGCCAGAATGGCGGCGAAGCGGAAGCCCTGCGGCGTCTGCGCGCGCCACAATCCAGCGCGGTCGAGCGTCGCGCTGACGCGGCCTGCATCCGCCCGCTTCACCGTATCCGTCACGGGCAGCGCCGGGATCGCGCCGTCGTCGGTGTCGAGCGCTTCGACCACGCGCGCGATGAGGCCCCTGTCGACGAACGGGCGCGCCGCGTCGTGGATCAGCACGCACTCGGGCGCAAGCGTGCCCAGGCTTTCGAGTCCGAGGCGGACCGAATCCTGCCGTGCCGCGCCGCCTTCGACCGGCGCCAGAACGGACAATCCCGCGACCGCACTATCGTAGAGCGCGCGGTCAGCGGCATGGATTACAACGCGCACGCCGGCGATGCGCGGATGCAATGCCAGCGCTTCAACCGCATGACGCAAGAGCGGCTTGCCGCCCAACGGCCGGTACTGTTTCGGCACAGGCCCGTCGAGCCGCGTGCCGCGCCCGGCCGCGACGACGAGGGCAATGCAGGACGTCATGGCGTGAGGCTAGAGCAAAACCGCTTCGCCGTCATGGCCGGGCCGGCCTCGGGCCGAGTCCCGGCCAGCCACGGATTCATCCGCATGTTTTCGACCAGTGGGTGCGCGGGACAAGCGCGCGCATGACGATGAAGTGGTTGTGCTCTACATTGCGGTGCCGATAAATCTCTCGCTCAACATCTTCGCGCTCGTGGCACTCGTGCCGCCGCTGGCGGTACGCTGGCGGCGCAACGATGCGCGCGATTGGCTCTATTACGCGGCGCTCGTGTTGGGCCTTGCCGGGCCGGTGCTGTGGGTGCTGACGCAGCTCGGCGGCACCTGGCACACCGGCTTCGCCATGTCGCTGTGGGTCAGCATCGCCGTTACCATGGCGCTCTTCCTGGCGCTTGCGGCGGCGACATCGGGCGCGTGGCGGCTGACGCCGCTTTTGGCGCCGCTCATGCTGGCGCTCGGCGTCATCGGCACGCTGTGGGAGAACGCGCCGGAGCAGCCGGTCCCCGCAGCGGTGCCGGCCGGATGGCTCGATGCGCACATCGTCAGCGCGGTCGTGACTTATGGGCTCCTCACGATCGCCGCCGTCGCGGGCGCGGCCGTGTTCCTGCAGGAGCGCGCCTTGAAGCGCAAGCACCCGACCGCGCTCACGCGCATGCTGCCGCCGATGGCCGAGAGCGAGGCGCTCGAAGTACGGCTCCTCGGCGCCGCCGAGATCGTCCTCGCGCTGGGTGTCGCGACGGGCATGGCGGCCGAGCACTTCCTGCGCGGCGCGCTGCTGCCGTTCGACCATAAGACGGTCCTGTCGCTCGCCGCCTTCGTCGTCATCGGCGCGCTGCTGATCGCGCGGCGCGTCATGGGAATTCGCGGGCGGCGCGTGGCGCGCCTCGCCCTTTTGGCGTATCTGCTGCTGACCTTGGCCTACCCCGGGGTTAAATTCGTCACTGACGTGCTGATGGCCTAGCGAAAATTTGTTGCATTGCAGCAATTCGCGTGCTATGCGCAAATAGTAGGCATAATTACGGGCTGCTTAAAATATGAGCATCCGCATTGGCCCCGTGGAGCTGGAGGCGCCGGTCCTGCTGGCGCCCATGTCCGGCGTCACCGATCTGCCGTTCCGCCGCATGGTGAAGCGGCACGGCGCGGGCCTCGTCGTATCCGAGATGATCGCCAGCGAGGCGATGATCCGGGAGACGCGGCAATCGATGCAGATGGCCGCCAACGATCCCGAGGAATTCCCGATGGCGGTGCAGCTCGCCGGGTGCGAGCCGCGTACCGTTGCGGAAGCGGCGCGTCTTAATACCGACCGGGGCGCTGCGATCATCGACATCAATTTCGGCTGTCCGGCGAAGAAGGTGGTGAACGGCTATGCCGGCTCGGCGCTCATGCGCGACGAGACCCATGCCGCCCGCATCCTGAGCGAGACCGTGCGCGCCGTCGATCTGCCGGTGACGTTGAAGATGCGCACCGGCTGGGACGAGCACAACCGCAACGCGCCGCAGCTCGCGCGCATCGCCGAGGATTGCGGCATCCGCATGGTGACGGTGCACGGCCGCACGCGCTGTCAATTCTACGACGGCCGCGCCGACTGGGACTTCATCCGCGAGATCAAGGAAAGCGTGTCGATCCCGGTGATCGCCAACGGCGACATCGAGACGCTCGAGGACGCCGATGACGCGCTTAAGCGCTCGGGCGCCGACGGCGTCATGATCGGCCGCGGCGCCTATGGGCGGCCGTGGTTCATCGCGCAGGTGATCCGTTTCCTCAGCACCGGCGAGCGCCAGCCCGATCCGCCGCTTCGCGAGCAGCTTGCGACGGTGCTGGAACATTACGAGGCGATGCTCGCCCATTACGGCGTCGCGGTCGGCAGCCGCGTCGCAAGGAAGCACATCGGCTGGTACTCGAAGGGATTACCGGGCTCGGCCGAGTTCCGCGCGGCGGTCAATCGCTGCGAGGATCCCAATACGGTGCTCGCCATGATCCGGCGTTTCTACGAACCGCTGGCGGAGGCGGCATGAGCCCCGTCATCGGCCGCACGCACAAACGCGTCGCGCCAAGCGGCGTGGTCGAGCCCCAATGCCATTCTCGCGGCGCTGCCCGCGCCCGTTCTGGTCGTCGACGAGGGCGACCGCATGGACTACGTCAACGCCGCCGCGGAGCAGTTCTTCGAGACGAGCGCCGTCACCTTGACGCAGTGCTCGCTCGCCGACTTCCTGCCGCACGACAGCCCGGTTTTCGCGCTCGTGGAATCGGTGCGCCACACCGGGCACAGCGTCTCGGAATATGGCGTGACGCTCGAGACGCCCAAGCTCGGCCCCCGCGTCGTCACGATCATGGCGGCGCCCTTGGCCGAGGACCGGCAGTATGTCGTCGTGAGCCTTCAGGAGCGCTCGATCGCCGACAAGATCGACCGCCAGCTCACGCACCGCAACGCCGCGCGCTCCGTCACGGCGATGGCGGCGATGCTCGCGCACGAGGTGAAGAACCCGCTCTCGGGCATCCGCGGCGCGGCGCAACTCCTCGAGGAGACGGCGAGCACCGCCGACCGCGAATTGACGCGGCTCATCTGCGACGAGACCGACCGCATCTGCGCCCTCGTCGACCGTATGGACGTGTTCTCGGACCGGCGCCCGATCGAGCGCGAGCCCGTCAATATCCACGAGGTGCTGGAGCGCGTGCGCAAGCTCGCGGTCTCGGGCTTCGCGCGCCACGTCCGCTTCATCGAGGACTACGATCCCTCGCTGCCGCCGGTCGACGGCAACCGCGATCTTCTGATCCAGGTTTTCCTCAATCTCGTCAAGAACGCGGCGGAGGCGGTGCCGGAGCAGGGCGGCGAGATCGCGATCGCGACGGCCTATCGCCACGGCGTGCGCCTCGCCGTCGCCGGCAGCGAAAGCCGCATCCAGTTGCCGCTCGTTGTCACGGTCACCGATAACGGCGAGGGCATTCCCGAGGATCTGCAACGCCATCTGTTCGATCCGTTCGTCACGACGAAGCGCGACGGCTCGGGCCTCGGCCTCGCGCTCGTCGCCAAGGTGGTGGGCGACCACGGCGGCGTCATCGAGTGCGAAAGCCAGCCGCGCCGCACCGTGTTCCGCGTGTTCCTGCCGATGGTGGCGCATGCGGGGGCTGCGCCATGACCTCGAGCATTCTCATCGCCGACGACGACCGCGCGATCCGCACGGTGCTGAGCCAGGCCTTGGGCCGGCTCGGTCACGACGTGCGCACGACCGGCAACGCCGCCACATTGTGGCGCTGGGTCTCGGATGGAGAGGGCGACCTCGTCATCACCGATGTCGTCATGCCGGACGAGAACGGGCTCGATCTCGTGCCGCGCATCAAGAAGCTCAGGCCGGAGCTGCGCATCATCGTGATGAGCGCGCAGAACACGCTTCTGACGGCGGTCAAGGCGACCGAGCGCGGCGCTTTCGAATATCTGCCGAAGCCGTTCGACCTGCGCGAGCTCGTCAGCGTCGTGCAGCGTGCGCTGACGGCGCCCCATGCCGGTCCGCCGGTGCAGGCGCCGAACGGCGAGGACGAGGAGACCCTGCCGCTCATCGGCCGCTCGCCGGCGATGCAGGAAATCTACCGCGTGCTCGCGCGCCTCATGGGCACCGACCTCACCGTCATGATCTCGGGCGAAAGCGGCACCGGCAAGGAGCTGGTGGCGCGCGCGCTGCACGATTACGGCAAGCGCCGCGCCGGTGCCTTCGTCGCCGTCAACATGGCGGCGATCCCGCGCGAGCTCATCGAGAGCGAGCTGTTCGGGCACGAGAAGGGCTCGTTCACCGGCGCGGTCGCGCGCGGCATCGGCCGTTTCGAGCAGGCGCAAGGCGGCACGCTCTTCCTCGACGAGATCGGCGACATGCCGCCCGAGGCGCAGACGCGGCTCCTGCGCGTGCTGCAGCAGGGCGAATACACGACCGTCGGCGGGCGCACGCCGATGCGCGCCGACGTGCGCATCATCGCCGCGACGCATCGCGACCTGCGCCAGTTCATCCGCCAGGGCCTGTTCCGCGAGGATCTGTTCTATCGCCTCAACGTCGTGCCGATCCGGCTGCCGCCGCTGCGCGAGCGGAGCGAGGACATTCCGGCGCTGGTGCGGCATTTCTTCACGCTCGCCGCCAGCGAGGGACTGCCGCTCAAATCGGTCGACAATGGGGCGATGGAGCGCTTGCGGGCCTATCGCTGGCCCGGCAACGTGCGCGAGCTCGAAAATCTCGTGCGGCGCCTCGCCGCGCTCTATTCCCAGGAGGTGATCGGGGTCGACGCGATCGAGGCCGAGCTCGCCGAGCCGGCGCTGCCCGAGCGCGCCGACGAGCCGGACGGGGAGGGGCTCGCCGGCGCGGCCGAGCGCCACCTGCGCGACTATTTCGCCGCGCACAAGGGCGGCTTGCCGCCGGCCGGGCTCTATGGCCGCGTGCTGCGCGAAATCGAGCGCCCGCTCATCCAATTGACGCTCGGCGCCACGCGCGGCAACCAGCTCCGCGCGGCCCAGCTTCTCGGCCTCAATCGCAACACGCTGCGCAAGAAGATTCGCGAATTGGACATTGAGGTCGGGCGCGGCATAAAATAATCGCCAGGACAGGGCGAATCCGGTTCAAAAAAACCGATGAGTGTCAGGGGCGAGTTCGTTGTTTGGGCCAGCCGGATCCGTCTCGGCCGGAAGCTCGCGCTTGCGCTGGCCGTGGCGGCGGCGCTGTCCGCGGCGGCGACCTGGGCCGCGCTGAAGGGCCTGCCGCCGTTCGATACGCGCCCCCATCTCGACGCGCTCTATCTTCTCTTGAACCTCGTTCTCGTCCTGCCGCTCTTCGCGGTTGTCGCGTGGCGGCTGGTGCAGGTCTGGACCGAGCGGCGGCGCGGCCTGGCCGGCTCGCAGCTCCACGTGCGCTTCGTCCTGGTGTTCAGCCTGCTCGCGGTCATCCCGACCATCATCGTCGCGGTCTTCTCCTACCTCTTGTTCACCTTCGGCGTGCAGGCCTGGTTCAGCGAGCGGGTGCGCACCTCGCTTTCGGAATCGCTCGCCGTTGCCGAAGCCTATCTGCACGAGCACCAGCAGGCGATCCGCGCCGACGTCATCAGCATGGCGAGCGACCTCGACCGCGACTGCGGCCTTCCTCAGCATCGATCCCGCGCGCTTGAACCAGATCGTTGCGGCGCAGGCCGAGCTGCGCTCGCTGAACGAGGCCTTGGTGTTCGACGCCGAGGGCCGCATCCTGGCGCGCACCGGCTTCAGCTTCGCGCTCGAGCTTCAGCCGGTGCCCGACTGGGCCTTGCAGCAGGCGCGCGCCGGCGACGTCGCGATCCTCACCAGCAACAGCGACGATCGCGTCCGCGCGCTGATCCGCCTCAGCGGGTTCAACGACGCTTATCTTTATGTCGGGCGCTTCGTCGATCCGATGGTCTTGGGCCGCATGGAGCGCACCCAGAAAGCCGTGGCGGAATACGAAGAGCTCGAGGGCGAGCGCTCGGAATACCAGATCGCGTTCTCGATGCTGTTCTTCGGCGTGGGCGTGCTGCTTTTGACGGGCGCGGTGTGGATGGGGCTGAGTTTCGCCTCGCGCATGGCGCGGCCGATAAGCTGGCTCGTCGCCGCGGCCGAGCGCGTGCGCGGCGGCGATCTTTCCGCGCGCGTGCCAGTCGGCGCGCACGACGAGGAGTTCAGCACCCTCTCGCGCGCCTTCAATCGCATGACGCACCAGCTGCAATCGCAGCAGAGCGAGCTCGTCGAAGCGAACCGCCAGCTCGACCAGCGCCGCCGCTTCAGCGAGGCAGTGCTGTCGGGCGTCTCCGCCGGCGTCGTCGGGCTCGACCACGAAGGCCGCATCAACCTGCCGAACCGCTCCGCCTCGGTGCTGCTCGCCGCCGATCTCGACCAGCATATCGGCGAGCCCTTCGCCGACCTCGTGCCGGAAGCGGCCGATCTTCTCGCCGAAGCCGCGCGCCGGCCCGACCGTCTCGCGCAAAAGCAGCTTCAGATCGGGCGCGACGGCAAGACCCTGACGCTCCTCTTGCGCATTGCCGCCGAGCGCGGCGAGGGCGAGGTGAAGGGCTATGTCGTCACGTTCGACGACGTGACCGAGCTCTTGTCGGCGCAGCGCAAGGCGGCCTGGGCCGACGTCGCGCGCCGCATCGCGCACGAGATCAAGAACCCGCTTACGCCGATCCAGCTCTCGGCCGAGCGCCTCAAACGCAAGTACCTGCGCGAGATCGACAACGACCCGGAAACCTTCGTCACCTGCACCGACACGATCATCCGCCATGTCGGCGATATCGGCCGCATGGTGGACGAGTTCTCGTCCTTCGCACGCATGCCGGCGCCGGTGATCCGGCCGGTCGATCTCGGCGAATTGCTGCGCCAAGCGGCCTTCCTACAACGCACCTCAACGCCCGACATCGCGGTCGAGCTGTCGCTGCCGGCGCTGCCGCTCTCGGTGCCGTGCGATTCGCGGCAGGTCAGTCAGGCGTTCGTCAATATCGTCAAGAATGCCGCCGAATTGATCCAGTCGCGCGAGCCCGATGCGCCGTCCGGGCGCATCCGTATTTCGGCGCGCGCGGAGGGGCGCGACGCGATCGTCGCGATCGAGGACAATGGCCGCGGCCTGCCGCAGGAAGGGCGCGAGCGCCTTACTGAGCCCTACGTCACGATCGCGTGCCAAGGGCACCGGGCTCGGCCTCGCGATCGTGAAGAAGATCATGGAAGACCATCGCGGCGAGCTCGTGCTCGAGGACGCCGAGGGCGGCGGCGCGCGGGTGAGCCTCGTATTCCACGAGATCGAGGCGCTGCCTCCGGCGCAGCCCGAGCGCGGGGAACCGGCGGAAGCGGCAAGCTATGGCGCATGAGATTCTCGTCATCGACGACGAGGCCGACATCAGGATGCTGATGTGCGGCATCTTGAACGACGAGGGCTACGAGACGCGCGAGGCCGGGACGAGCAGCGAGGCCTTGGCGGCGATGCGCTCGCGCCAGCCGACCCTGGTCATCCTCGACATCTGGCTCCAGGGCAGCGAGCTCGACGGGCTCGAGATCCTGAAGATCATCCGCCATGAGCTGCCGAACCTCCCGGTCGTGATGATCAGCGGCCACGGCAACATCGAGACGGCCGTCGCCGCCATCAAGATCGGCGCCTACGACTTCATCGAGAAGCCGTTCAAGGCCGACCGGCTTCTGCTCGTCTGCGAGCGCGCGATCGAGGCCTCGCGGCTCCGCCGCGAGAACGAGGAACTGCGCTTGAAGGCCGGCGGCGACGAGGATCTGATCGGCGCCTCGCACGCCATCAACCAGCTGCGCGGTCAGATCGACCGCGTCGCGCCGACCGGAAGCCGCGTCCTCGTCACCGGCGCGCCGGGCGTCGGCAAGGAAGTCGCGGCGCGGCTCGTGCACCAGCGCTCGCGCCGCGCCAAGGGCCCGTTCGTCGTCTTGAGCTGCGCCACGATGCGGCCCGACCGGTTCGAGCTCGAGCTGTTCGGCGCCGAGGCCGACGCCGATCCCGACAGCCCGCGCAAGGTCGGCACGTTCGAGCAGGCGCACGGCGGAACCCTCTTCCTCGACGAGGTCGCCGACATGCCGCTCGAGACGCAGGGCAAGATCGTGCGCGCCTTGCAGGAGCAGACGTTCGAGCGCCTCGGCGGCGGCCGGGTGAAGGTCGATGTGCGCGTCATCGCCGCCACCAACCGCGACCTCGCGCACGAGATCGCCGCCGGCCGCTTCCGCGAGGACCTTTACTACCGCCTCGCCGTCGTGCCGCTGCACGTGCCGCGCCTCAAGGACCGGGTCGAGGACATTCCGGCGCTGGCGCGGCACTTCATGGCGCGCAGCGCCGAGGCCGCGCGCCTTTCCCCGCGCGACCTCGGCGAGGACGCGCTCGCCGCGCTCCAGGCCTACGAGTGGCCCGGCAACGTGCGCCAGCTTCGGAACGTGATCGACTGGACGCTCATCATGTCGCCGGGCGAGGCGAAGGAGCCGATCCGCGCCGACATGCTGCCGGCCGAGATCGGGGCGATCGCGCCCGCCGTCGTAAAATGGGACCGCGGCGGCGAGCTGATGGCGCTGCCGCTGCGCGACGCGCGCGAGATGTTCGAGCGCGAATACCTGTTGGCGCAGATCACGCGCTTCGGCGGCAATATCTCGCGCACCGCCGCCTTCGTCGGCATGGAGCGCTCGGCGCTCCATCGCAAGCTCAAGTCGCTGGGCCTCTTCAATGGCAACGGCGAACGCCCGCCCAAGCTCGATTCCTGAGGCGGTGGGCCACGTGTCGCGCATCGCCTATGTCGACGGCCGCTACGTTCCGCACCGGAGCGCCACCGTCCATATCGAGGACCGCGGCTACCAGTTCGCCGACGCGGTCTATGAAGTCGTGGCGGTGAAGGATGGCGTCTTCGTCGATGCCGAGCTGCATCTGGCGCGCCTCCACCGCTCGCTCGCTGCGCTCGCGATCGCGCCGCCGATGAGCGATCGCGCGCTCGCCGCGGTGCTGCACGAGGTGGTGCGCCGCAACTCGGTGGACGACGGGATCGTCTATCTGCAGATCTCGCGCGGCGCGGCGCCGCGCGACTTTGCCTTTCCGAAGGCCGCGCGGCCGACCCTCGTCGTCACCGCGCGGGCCCGCGCGCTTGCCGATCCGCGCCTGCGCGAAACCGGGGTCGGCGTCATCGCCATCCCCGACATACGCTGGGCGCGGCCCGACATCAAATCGGTCTCGCTCCTCCCCAACGTCCTCGGCAAGGAACAGGCGAAACAGAAGGGCGCCTACGAGGCGTGGCAACTGGATCGCGACGGCTTCGTCACCGAGGGCACGTCGAGCAATGCCTGGATCGTCACGTCCGTCGGGCGAGCTAGTGACGCGTCAGGCCGACCAGTCGATCCTCAACGGCGTCACGCGGCGCGGCCTCTTGCGCATCATCGCCGAGGAAAAGATCCCGCTCGTCGAGCGCCCGTTCAGCCTCGCCGAGGCAAAATCGGCGCCCGAAGCATTCCTGACGAGCGCCAGCAATTTCCTCATTCCGGTGGTGCGGATCGACGGCGCCGCCGTCGGCAGCGGACGGCCCGGGCCGATAACGCGCCGCCTCGCCGAAGCTTACGCGCGCTATGCCGCCGCAGGCGGCCAAGATCGATGAGCGCGCCCAAAGCCCTCATCTTCGATTGGGACAACACGCTCGTCGAAAGCTGGGACGCGATCCACCATGCGCTCGTCGTGACCTTCACCGCGATGGGCCACGAGCCGTGGTCGCTCGCGGAGACGAAGGCGCGCGTGCGCCGCAGCCTGCGCGATGCCTTCCCGGCGCTCTTCGGCGACCGCTGGGAGGAGGCGCGGAAACTCTATCTCGACACCTTCACCGCGACCCACTTGGAGCGCATCGCACCCGCTCCCGGCGCGGCGGAGCTCTTGGGCGAGCTTCAGGCGCGGGGCCACTACCTCGCCGTCGTCAGCAACAAGACCGGGCCGGTGCTGCGGCGCGAGGCGGCGCATCTCGGCTGGACCCGATTCTTCGCGCAGCTCGTCGGCGCGGGCGACGCGTCGGCCGACAAGCCGGATGCCGCGCCGATTCGCAAAGCGCTCGAAGGGACGGGCCTAACTGCGTCCGGCTCCTGGTATATCGGCGATACCGCGCTCGACATGGAATGCGCCGCCAATGCCGGCTGTCTCGGCGTGCTTGTGGGCGCGCTCGACCCGGCCGATGCCGATTTCGCACGTTTTCCGCCGGCCCTGCAATTTTCCGCCTGCGCCGCACTTGCGCGCCATCTGAAGGGCTTGTGATTTCCCTTTCCGTGCCAATTTTGCTATTTATTTCGGTGAGCGCGCGACGGTCTCGCCCCTGCGTTGAGTGTGTCTTTCGCATTTGATCTATGGAGGTAATAACTATAGATCAGATGGTTAGGTGGCTTTGCTCGTCTATTTTATGAGAAAGGCCGACGAGCAGGCTGTCGTGGAAGGCTCCGACCGACAAGAACTCTAAAAAAGGGGTCTCCCCATGTCGTCGGAAAAATCTCAGAATGTGCAGGACGTGTTCCTGAACCACGTCCGCAAGAACAAGACCCCGGTCACGGTCTTTCTTGTGAACGGGGTCAAGCTCCAAGGCATCATCACCTGGTTCGATAATTTCTGCGTGCTGCTGCGGCGCGACGCGCATTCGCAGCTCGTCTACAAGCACGCGATCTCGACCGTCATGCCGGCGCAGCCGATCCAGCTCTTCGAAGCGAAAGACGCCGACGAAGCCTGATCGGATGGAGGAGCGGCGGCACGAGGCCAACGGCCCGGTCGGGCGCTCCTTGGTGGTTCACCCGGTGCTGCGCCTCGCGTCGCGCGGGCGCAAGGAGGCCGAGCGTTCGCCCGAGGCGCGGCTCGAGGAGGCGGTGGGCCTCGCGCGCGCCATCGCGCTCGAAATCGCCGCGACCGAGATCGTCAATCTGAAGAGCGCGCGGCCGGCCACGCTGTTCGGCAGCGGCACGGTCGAGAAGCTCGGCAAATCCATCGCGGAGCAGGGCGTGACCGTGGCGATCGTCGATGCCGCGGTCACGCCGGTGCAGCAGCGCAATCTCGAGCGCGCCTGGAAATGCAAGGTGATCGACCGCACCGGCTTGATCCTCGAGATCTTCGGCGCGCGCGCGCGGACGCACGAGGGCAGCCTCCAGGTCGAGCTTGCGGCGCTCACATATCAGCGCTCGCGCCTCGTCCGCTCGTGGACGCATTTGGAGCGCCAGCGCGGCGGCTTCGGCTTTTTGGGCGGCCCCGGCGAGAGCCAGCTCGAGATGGACCGCCGCCTCATCACCGACCGCATCGCGCTTCTGAAGCGCGAGCTTTCGACCGTGCGCCGCACGCGTTCGCTCCATCGCGACGCGAGGAAGCGCGTGCCTTATCCCGTGGTGGCGCTCGTGGGCTACACCAATGCCGGCAAATCGACGCTCTTCAACCGCCTGACGCGCGCCGAGGTCGCGTCCGCAAGCCGCCTCTTCGAGACGCTCGATCCGACCATGCGGCGGCTCGCGCTCCCCTCGGGCCGAAGCGCCATCCTGTCCGACACGGTCGGCTTCATCTCCGATCTGCCGACGCATCTCGTCGCCGCGTTCCGCGCCACGCTCGAGGAGGTGACCGAGGCCGACCTCATCGTCCATGTGCGCGACGTGCACCATCCCGACAGCGAGGCGCAGCGCGAAGACGTGCACGCCGTGCTCGCCGATCTCGGCCTCGGCGAGACGGTCGAGCGCGGCCTCGTCGAGGCGCTCAACAAGATCGATCTGCTCGCGCCCGAGCAGCGCGCCGCGCTCAAGAACCAGGCGCGGCGCAATCGCGACACGGTGCCGGTTTCGGCCGCGACGGGCGAGGGGTGCGACGAGCTCATCGAGCTCTTCGACGAGCGGCTCGACGGCGGGCGGCGCGCGGTGCGCCTCAGCGTCCCGCTGACGGACGGCGCAACGCTTGCCTGGCTCTATCGCCATGGCGAGATTCTGGAGCGCGCCGACGACGAGAGCGACGCGCATCTCGACGTGCGCCTCACCCCGGCCGATCTCGCGCGTTTTCGCCGCCGTGCGGGCTAAAGCTCAGCCGGCCGCCTTCGCCGCACCGGCATGTACGGCAAGCAGTTCGCGCACGACATCGGGCGTACGCGCGCGGGCGATGCCGCATTCGGACGCGATGCCGAACGGGCCGGCGAATTTCCGCGCCGCGGCGATGCGCCGCATCGTGCCGGCGACGCCATCCTTCGCATGAACGAGGCCCAGATAAAGCTCGGTGCCGCTGCCGAGCTTCAGGCTTCGCAGCGGCGCGAAGAACGCGTCATCGTCGCGCGCCACCGGCACCGGCATGTGCATCCACGCGATCGGATGCTTGACGCTTGCCGCGATGAGGTTCGCCAGCTCGACCATCTTCGTCGCGTCGACCGGATCGATGAAATGCTTCGCGTCGAGATCGCCGTAGCAGAGATGGAAACCTAATTCGACGTCGTCCGGCACGGGGGCCGCGAGCCGCGCGAACGTGTCGGCGAATACGTTGTCCATGCCGGGGAACTGCCGCCCGCCTTGCCAGCGCCCGTCCCACATCACCATCTCGATGCACACGTCCCACTGCAGCGCGAGGTCCTGATGCGGAATCCCGGCGCACACCGCCGCGACCTCGGCCAGCATCGCTTTTTCATAGGCCGGCAGGATCGCTTGGCGCGCCTCGTCAGCGCAGAACGGAGCGATCACCGCGAACGGCGTCGGAAAGCACACCTGGAAGCGCACGCCGCGCGGCAGGATGCCCTTCTCCCGCGCCGCCACGAAATCGAGATACGGAGCCGCGCGCCTCGCGCGCATAGCCAAGTTCGCCGAAGCGGACGTCCTCCGGCTTGACGCCCTGCGCGAGCCTGATCGGGTGAAAGCCCATGCCGCCCGACCGGTGCGTCGAGGTATCGGCCTCGAGATAGGGATTGGCGCGCAGCACCGGAAACTGCCAGCTGATCCACAGGCGCCGCCCGCCCGGCTCGCCATCCGGCATGCGCTTCAAGTACGGGCCGAGCAGGCTGCCGCAGGTCGAGAACACGTCACCGACCGTGTCGAGACCGATGGAGCCGACGAGATGAACCGGTGTCGTCATGCTGATGTCATCCTTCGACTTGCGCCCCTGGCAACGCGCCGCGAGGCCCGCGCCCATGAGGATGGGAGAGTTCGCGCGCGCCTTCAAGCGCCTCGCTTTCCCGTACGGCGCGCCCACGATGCCGCGACCATCGCAGCGTTGAGCGCATCGACGACGCCCCTCGGAGCTTCGCTACGATCGCAGTGACGCTTTAACCGCCGCACGATCGGAGCCGGACCAGTCGAAGGACGCGCGCACGCCCGACGAGGGAATTCGGCGCGCTAGAATTCGAAGCGCACGCCGGCCGTGACGGTCTGCGTCGTGGCGAGCGGATTGCCGACGAGCGCACGATAGTTGAGGAACGACGATATGCCGTGCGGCAGTCCGAGCACGACGCCAACGCCCAGGCCGGCATAGTCGCGGTGCGGATTGTCGGTCTGGAACACGAGCGGCGTGGGGCTCCCTTTCAGGTCCTGCACGAAGCTCGCGGTGAAGGTCTGCTGATTATTCGCGAACTCGTGGATATAGTCGGCCTCGGCCTGCGGCACGAGCACGCCGAAGCTGGTGCTGATCGCCATGCTCGCCTTCGCGCCAAACGTCGAGGTGATCGATTCGAAATCCTCGTCGCCGAAGCGCAGCTCGAGCCCGGTCGAGCCCGACTCGCTGAACGCATCGAGCCGCCGGTGCGCCCACGCCATGCCGAAGCGCGGCCCGTAGGTGAAATTCTGGTACGAGAAATCGTAGCCGCCGTCGAGGCTCGCGCGAAATTCGTCGGCCGAGGGCGTGCCGGTCGCCGTGCCGGCGACGGTGAACGGGTTGCCGGCGTTCGCGTGAACGATACGGCGCGGTTGATCGGTCAGGTCCTCGTGCGCAAAGCCGAGCGCCGCCGTCGAAGAACCAGTTCGGCGCCGGCGTCACGCTGCCGTAGAGCGTGCCGGCATAGCGGTCGGTGTCGAAATTCCCGCCGCTGCTGCTGAAGTCGCCGTCGGTATGGGCATAGGCGAAGGCGGCGCCGAGCACGAGATTATCCCATGAGTGGTCGGCGCCGAACGTGCCCTGGTAGCGGTTGGAGGTGAAGCCCGGCGTGAAATAGGTCGTCTCCTTCGACACGTTCTGGTAGTCGAAATTGAAGTAGGCCGAAAGTTGCGGCAGGTCGAAGGTCCCGCCCGAACCCGGTCGCGTCGGCGTACTGCGTCATGACCGGCAGCCCGGCCTTCTGGTCGCGCAGGTCCTGGAGCCGCTTCTTCACCTCGTTTTGCTCGCTCTGGACGCGCCTCGCTCGACAGCCCCTCGGGGCTGCCGCCGATGGGCGCGGTGACGCTGCGAAAGACGGGGATGGAACCGCACAGCGCACGCCAATTGCGGCCCGAGCGGCGAGGCGGGGCCGCCCAACGCCGCGCAATTATTGGCGAGCGCATTCTCGATCGACTGGCTCAAGGATTGGCTGTTGGCCGGCTCGATCCCGATGCTGGCGCAAGCCACGATGGCAAGCGCGCCAGCGCCCCACAGTACGGTGCGACCCATAGATCCCCCCAACGTGCTTGCAGCGAGCGCTTCCTCGCCCGATAGACCCCGGCTCTCTCATAGCATAGCTAGAGCAAACGATCCATAGGATGAAACCGCGTCCGGCTTGCTTCGGCGATATAGGCGATCCGGACGGCGCGACTTATACTGGCAAGGCTGTCGGAAGGAGTCTCGGGTGCGCGCGAAAGGCTGCGCTCGGCGAAGCGTCCTCGGACCGCGCGGCAGAACATTGGCCGGCGCGCTTGCGCTCGCTTCGCTCCTTGGCGTGGCGGGCACGGCGCGCGCCGATTCGGGAAATGCCGACGATTTCCTGATCGTCGATTGCCTGCTGCCGGCGCAGATCCGGCAGCTCGGCCAGAACATGACCTTCCTTGCCGCGCGCAAGGCGATCAAGGCGACCGCGCACGACTGCGCCGTGCGCGGCGGCGAGTTCTCGCGCGGCGACGCCGGCGGGCCTGCGGGCTTGCGCATGTGGCTGCCCGCGGCGCAACAGGGCGATGCCCAGGCGCAAACCTATGTCGGCGAGATTTTCGAGCGCGGCCTTGCCGGCCAGCCCGACTATGCCGCCGCGGCGACCTGGTACAAGCGCGCCGCCGACCAGAATTTCTCGCGTGCCCTCATCGCGCTCGGCGCGCTCGTCGAGCAGGGGCTCGGCACGCCCAAGGATCCGGCGCTCGCGGCCAAGCTGTTCCGCCGCGCCGCGGGGCTGCCCGACGACATGCCGGGCGATGCGGCGCCGGCGCCGGGACCGGGCTCGCAGAACGATGCGCTGTCCACCAAGGTCAGCGAGCAGCAGCGCCAGATCGAGGGGTTGCAGCAGCAGCTCAAGGCGCGCGAGGACGACGTCGGCAAGGACCGCGCGCGGCTCAAGGCGTTGCAGGACCAGGTCGCGAAGACGCAGGCGCAGAACCCGGCTGCCGCCGAGGCGAAGGCGAAAACGCTGGGCCAAACGCTGGCCGAGCGCGACCGCGAGCTCGCCACCAGCAAGAGCGCCGTCGCCGACCTTCAGGCGCGGCTTGCTGCCTTGCAGGCGCAGCCCGCGCCGCCTGCCGTCCCGCCCGCCGAGCTCGACCGCATGCGCGCCGAGCTTGCGCAAAGCCAGGCCGCCACGGCGGCGCGCCAGCGCGAGGCGGATCAGCTCCGCGCCGAGCTCGATCGGCGCGCCAGGGTGCGGCGGGCCAGGACGCGAAGACGCAAGAACTGAGCGCGACGCTGGCCGCGCGCGACCAGGAACTGCAGCGCGCCAAGGCGGCGACCGCCGAGCTGCAAACGAAGCTCGCCGCGGTCGATCCCGACGAGCTGGCGAAACTGCGCCATGATCTGGCGGGCGCGCAGGCGGCGCAGTCGGCGCAGCAGAGCGATGCCGACAAGCTGCGCCGCGAAATGCAAGCGGCGCAGACGGCAAGCGCCGCGCGCGAAGCCGATCTGAAGCAGAAGCTCGAGCACGAGGTCGCGGACCGGCAGGCCGCGATCGCCGCCAAGGACGACGAGATCAAGAAGTTGCAGACGCAGGTCGCGCACATCGACGCCGCGCCGCAAGAGCGCGGCGCCGCCGCGCCGCCGCCGCCCATCGCCATTCCGGTCGCGCAGTTCGGCCACTACCACGCGCTCGTGATCGGGATCGACAATTACCGCTTCCTGCCGCCGCTCAAGACTCCGGTCGACGACGCCAAGGCCGTGGCGCAGGTGCTCAAGGACGATTACGGCTTCGATGTCGTGATGCTCGTCGATGCCGACCGCTACACGATCCTCGACGCGCTCAACAAGTTCCGCCAGAGCCTCACCGACAACGACAATCTGCTGATCTATTACGCCGGGCACGGCGTGCTCGATACGGTGAACCAGCGCGGCAACTGGATGCCGGTCGATGCCGAGTCCGACAACCCGGCGAATTGGATCTCGAACATACAGATCACCGACATGCTGAACGCGATGGCGGCGCGGCAGATCCTGGTGGTCGCGGACTCGTGCTATTCCGGCACGCTGACGCGCGATGTGGTGACCGCGATCGGCCGCGCCCGCACCGAGAGCGAACGCGCCGACTGGTACAAGATCATGATCTCGAAGCCGTCGCGCGTGGCGCTCACGTCGGGCGGGCTCGAGCCGGTGGCCGACAGCGGCGGCGGCGGCCATTCGCTCTTCGCCGACCTCTTCATCAAGGCGCTGCGCGCCAATTCGGGCGCGGTCGCGACGCAAGAGGTCTATCAGGAGATCGAGCCCGCGGTCGCGACCCGCATGAGCCAGCGCGACATGCACCAGGTGCCGGAATACGCGCCGATCAAGATGGCCGGGCACGAGGCCGGCGATTTCGTGTTCGTGCGGCCGCACGCCGCCACCGCCAACTGACGGCGGCGCGTCAGGGCTTGGCGCCGCCCGCCGCGGCGATGCCTTCGAGCATCGTGACCGCCTGCTTGCCGCATCCCGCCTGCGACAGTTTTTGCGCCGCGGCGATGCTGGGCATGCCGGGCGGCACGAGCTTGAGCATGAGCCGCGGCCGCGTCAGCGCGCCCGGCAGCAGCGCCTGGTAGCTCTCGCCATCGACGATCGGCACGGCATCGGGCCACGTCACCGTCGCCTGGCTCGCCGGCCAATCGACCTCGCCGCGCGTGCCGTTCGAGAGCCGCATCAGGGTCAGGGTCGCATGCGGCCGCGGGCTCGGGCCGCCACAATTCGGGCTTCTGCCCCGGCGCCACGCAGAAGGTCGCGCTGTCGCTCAGATCGACGAGGCGCGCGTCGGGCGGCTGCGGCGTCTCGCCCGCGGCGCGCACGGCGCCCGTCTCGGTCTGTTTCTGGTCGACGAGGATGAGATGGAGCGCGCTCAAGACCGACGCATCGGCGGGCGCGGCCGATCCGCCGCCGCCGAGCTTGCCGTCGAACGGGCCGCGGATCGTCATGCCCTTGCCGTTCGCGTCGATGAGCGAGAGGGTGTGGCCGTCGGGCACGCGCACGGCCGCGCCGTCGGCGATCTCCGTGCCGCGGGCGAAGCCGATATCGGCCGAATTGCTGACGACGACCGCCTGGGCCGCCGCTGCGCCGGCCAAGCCCAGCGTCAGCGCCAAGGTCGATGCGGCGATCCCGAGACGATGCATGGCGGCAAGAGTATCACGTCGCGGCTTCCGCCGCAGCGCCACTTCCGGGTGCCCGGCGATTGCGCGGGGCCGCGCGGGCGCATACTTTCGGCCCGGCATGAACCGGCTCCTCGCCTGCGCGCTCGTCGCCGTCCTCGCATCCTGCGCCCCGCAAGGAGCACGCACGGACGAGTTCAGCGACCATGTCACGATCGACAGCGCGCACGCGACCGACGCCTCGCTGCTCGGGCCCGACGCCGAATGGGAATTGCAGAGCATGGTCGGCAAGGAGGCGCCGCACGCGGTCGGGCACCGGCTCCTCGTGTGGATCCAGCTCAGGAGCCCGCCGCGATTGCTGACCAAGGGCGTCCCCGAGGAGACCATCCGCTACCGCTTCGCCAACGACGACACGGCCACGCCGCTTCCCGTCGTGCCGATCGTCGACGCGAAATGCCGCTTCGGCGACCAGACTTGCACGACGACGCGAACAGACGATCGCCGTGCCGGTGCCCGATGCGGCGCTGCGCGCGCATGTCGTGAAGGGATACCGCGTCAAGGTGACGCCGAACGACGGCGACCCGATCATCCTGAGCCTCGCGCCGGCGCTGCTCGCAAAGCAGCTCACCGAGGTCGACACTCTCGTGCAGGGCGACGCTGCGATCCCGCGCGCGCCGGCCAATGCGCCGCATCTGGGGATCGGCGTGATCGCGGCCTCCGCAACCCCCTTTGCCGATCCGCCGCAAGGCGTCATCGTGGTGGCGATTGTGCCGTCCTCGCCGGCGGCGGCGGCCGGGATCGAGCCCGGCGACGTGCTGCACGCGATCGGACCCGAGCCGGTGCGCGCGTCGGGCGACTTGGCGCGCATCATGGCGGGGATCGCGCCCGGCAGCACGGTGAGCCTCGCGCTCGACCGCGGCGGCAAGCCGTTCACGGCATCGGTGCAGCTCTGAGCAACATGAGGTGAGCGATGAAGCTGGCGTTTCTCGGACTGGGCGTCATGGGCTATCCGATGGCGGGCCATCTCGCCAAGGCAGGGCACGACGTCACCGTCTATAACCGCACATCCGCCAAGGCCGAGAGCTGGGTGAAGGAGCATGGCGGCGCGCGCGCCGCAAGCCCGGCCGCGGCGGCGCGCGATGCGGCCATCGTGCTGATGTGCGTCGGCAACGATGACGACGTGCGCGCGGTCGCGACAGGACCCGAAGGCGCGTTCGCCGGCATGAAGCGCGGCGCCATCCTGGTCGATCACACGACCGCGTCGGCCGAGATCGCGCGCGCGCTCGAAGGCGAAGCGAAGGGCAGGGGCCTCGGATTCCTCGACGCGCCTGTCTCGGGCGGACAGGCGGGCGCGGTCAACGGCCGCCTCACCATCATGGTCGGCGGCGAGGAAGCTTCGTTCCGCACTGCCGAGCCGGTCATGCGCCATTACGGCCAGGCCGTGACCTTGATGGGGCCGGCGGGATCGGGACAGCTCACCAAGATGGTGAACCAGATCGTCATCGCGGGGACCGTCCAGGGGATTTCCGAAGGCCTCAATTTCGCGCAGCGCGCCGGGCTCGACGGCAAGAAGGTCGCGGACGTGATCGGCAAGGGCGCGGCGCAATCGTGGCAGCTCGACAACCGCGCCACCACCATGCTCGAGGGCAAGTTCGAGTTCGGCTTCGCCGTCAACTGGATGCGGAAGGATCTCGCCATCTGCCTCGCCGAGGCGCGGCGCAACCAGTCGGCGCTGCCGGTCGCGGCGCTGGTCGACCAGTTCTATCAGCAGGTCCAGTCGCGCGGCGGCGGCCGCTGGGACACGTCGAGCCTCATTCACCTGCTGGCGAAGCCGTAAGCCTGATCCGACCAGTCCGAATCACGCTGTCATTGCGAGGAGCGCCAGCGACGAAGCAATCCGCCGGAATTGCTTCGCTCCGCTCGCAATGACAGGGAGGACGAATGGTTTTGGTCTGTGGGGCAGGGTACCGTTACGAGTCCTGCTCGTCCGCCTTCGCGCGCTGCCATTCCGCCTCCATCTCGTCGAGCGAGGCGCTCTGACGCCGCGCGCGGCGAGCGCCTGTTCGACGGCGCGGAAGCGGCGCTCGAACTTGCGCGAGGACGCGGCGCAGCGCCTGCTCGGGATCGGTCTCGAGGCGGCGCGCGAGATTCGCGACGGCGAACAGCAGGTCGCCCAACTCGTCCTCGATGCGGTCGGGCGAGCCGCCGGCGATCGCGTCCATCAGCTCGGCGATCTCCTCGGCGATCTTGTCGAAAATCGGTGCGGCATCGGGCCAGTCGAACCCGACGCGCGCCGCCCGGCGCTGCAGCTTCACGGCGCGGAGAAACGCGGGCAGGGCGACGCCGACCCCGTCGAGCGCGCTCGGCGGCTGGCCGGAAGCCGCTGCCTTTTCGCGGCGCTCCTCGGCTTTCTGGTCCTCCCAGGCGACCGTCTGCGCGGCGGCGTCCGCGACCGAGGCGGTGCCGAACACGTGCGGGTGTCGCTTCACCATCTTGTCCGAGATGGCACGCGCCACGCCCTCGAAATCGAAGCTGCCCGCTTCCTCGGCCATGCGCGCGTGGAACACGACCTGGAGCAGGAGGTCGCCGAGTTCCTCGCGCAGCGCCTCAGGGTCGCCGGTCTCGGCCGCTTCCGCGACCTCATAGGCTTCCTCGATCGTGTAGGGCGCGATCGTGGCGAAGGTCTGCGCCACATCCCAGGGGCAGCCGGAATCGCGGTCCCTGAGCTGCGCCATGATGGCGAGGAGGCGGTCGATTTGGCTTCGTTCGGTCATTTCCGGCACCCTGATTGGGTTCGTTCGGTCGTTCTCGTGCTCGGTCCAAATATCGCATAATATGTATTATGGGAAATGATTAGCTGCCATGCGCGCCACGCATGGCGCGGGCTTCTACGTCGCTCCCGCGGGGGCGGAATAAACGCCAAAATGATCGAATTTCTCCCCTTTTTTCGAGCTTCTCGCGCTCCTGCCGCCCGAGCTTTTGCAGCGCGCCGCGGCGCACTACCGCGAGCTCGCCGATCGCCTCGATTTCGAGGCGCGGCGCCGATCGCCGCCATCCGAAACGCTCGGCCGAGCTCAGGAACCGCCTTTTGAGGGTCAATGCCGCGGCCAATTCGGCCGCTTCCGAGGTCGCGCGCGGCGAGCCGCGAGAATGGGCCGCTGCGAGCGCGCCGCGACCCTCGCACAGCGTCGAGCCGAGGCCGTCGGCCGCTGGCGCTGCCCGCGGCGCTGCGCCGCCTGCGCGCCCGGCGCGCCGCGCGCGTGCGCCGAGCTCAGGGATCAGGGGATGGGGACGCGGAGATCGCGCGCCGAGCTCACCCGGAACGGCCTGCCGGCGTCGCCCGCGACGATGACGCGGGATCTGCGCTCAGTCGAGCGTGCCGAGCGTGCTGCCGATCAAGTCGGAGAGGATGTCCCAGAGGATCGAGCTCGAGCTCGAGCTCGCGGCGCTCGGTCCCCATAGAATGAAGCCGATGCCGATGCCGAGCATCAAGCCGAGGAAAAATTCATCGCTCATGGTGCGCGCCTCCTAGTCGGGAAAGGACGGATCGAGCGAGAAGGTCTGATCCTCGTTCGCCGCGTTGGTCCCGCTGCCGGCGGCGCCGCCATAGTCGGGCGAGTGCGCCGTAGTCGGTGAAGATGTCGCCGCTGTCGAGCGCGGCGGCGGCGGCCGAGGCGCTCGGGTCGCTCGTCGAGCCCGAGCTCGTCGAGCCCGTCGCGGCGCCGGTCTGCGTGAACCAGTACCACACGCCGAGCGCGGCGATGGCGAGGCCGAATATCTGATAGCTTTTCATGGTGCGATCACCAGGCGCGGCGGGAGAGGAGCCCCTGCCCCGCCGCGTCCTGGCGCCCCGCGCTTAGCTCGTCGTGATCGACGAGAAGACCGGGAAGCGTGCTCAGGGTCTGGTTGGCGCCCATGTAGTAGCCGACAACCAGGGCCAGGCCGAGCATGATCCAGTGGTGCTTGCCCAATGGAACCCTCCTTCATTACCGGGCTCAGCGCGCCCGGCGGCGCTTCCGGCGTGAGCCGGATTTCTTGACGAAGCGCCCGGAGCGGGCGCTGCGCGTGCGGTGCCTCACGACGCGGGCGGCGGCGGCGGCGGCGCGGCGGCGGCCTTCGCCTGTTGCACAAGCCCGAGCATCTGCGCCAGGTCGCTCTCGACCTTCGCGATCTTGGTCAGGCCGCCCTCGCCCGTGGCGATGTCGGAGAAAAGCTGCGGCCCCTCGGCGAGCAAGCCCTCGATCAACAGCGGAATGAAATTCATCGCTTCCTCCTAGGTCAGCGCGGCGCTGAAAAATCAATGTCGTCTTTGCCGCGCAAAAGACGAATGACGCGGATCAGCACCAGCGCGAACGCCAGCGCCATGGTGAGAAAATGCAGCAACGCCTCGGCCGGCTTGAGCACGTCCGGCGTGAACCACGGCCCGACATAGGCCCACACGGCGAGCCCGAGCAGCGCGAGCTCGCGCCACATGGCACCGAGGAGATGGCGCAGCGCGTCGAGCATCAAATCACCTTCGCGATCTTGAGCCCGGCATAGATCGCGACCGTCGCGATCGAGGCGGTCGCGAGCTCGCTGAAGCCGCTGGAAATGGTGTCGCCGATCGAAGGCGACGAGGAGCCATCGGACGCGGTCCCGGCCGGCGGGTTGAACCACGCATAGGCGGCGAGGAAGCCAAGGCCGAGGAGCGGGATCAGCGGCATGTCAGGCGTACCCCAGATTGCCGGCCATGGTCGCGTAGGCGGCGAGATAATTCTGCGTCGCCGCGCTGCCGGCGTTGCCAGGGCCGCCGTTGTAAGCCTCGATCACCCATTCGTCGCTTTGCACCTGGCCCTCGTAGTTGCGCAGCCAGTGCAGGTAGGCGATGCCGAAATAGAGCGAGGCTTGCGGCGTCGCCAGCGTCGCGGCGTCTGACGGATAGGCGCTATAGCCCATGCTGTTCGCGAGCCACGCGGCGGTCCCGGTGAGCGTCTGCATCAGGCCCACGCTCTCGTCGCCGAGCGCGGGTTCCTGGCGCACGGCGCCGGGGTCACCCGAGCTCTCGATCATGGCGATGGTGGTCACCATCTGCGGCGTCACGTCCTCGATCGCCATGCTGGCGAGCGTGCCCTGCGCGAGCTCGTAGATTTCCGGCGCGGTCAACACGTCGGAGCCTTCATCGGTCGAGACGGGCGGCGTCTCGTCGCCGCCGTCGCCGCCTTCATCGGCGCCAAGGCCGAGATAGTCGAACGCGGCATAGGCGAGGAGCCCAAGGCCGACGAGGAGAAGCGCGTCATCGCCATCCATGTCACCCCGTCACCTCGTCCCAGTCGTAATCGACATACACATGGCCGGTGATGCCCTGGCCCGAAGCCGCGACGCCGCTCCCGGCCGGAATGACGAGCGGGCGCGCGGGCGCGTAGATGAACGGCTGGTTGGCGCCGAGCGCGCCCGCGAAAATGCCGGTGCCGCCAGCGCCGCCGCCAGAATTGTTGAGCGTGCCGCCCTTGCCCGCGGCGCCGCCGATGAACTTGTTGATGCCGGTCGCGAGCGTGCCGCCGAAGGGCGAAGCCGCCGGCCCGATCAGGAAAACCCCGGACTGATCCGTAAAGAGGAAGATCGTGCGCAGCTCGAGCATCACGCCCGAGCCGGACGGGTTCCACAGCATGATGCTCGGGTCGCCCGCGCCCATGAGGATTTCTTGCCCGCTACAAAAACTCTGCTTTTGCAGGGCCGCGAGAAGCCCCGCGTCGCTGTTGGCGAGCGCCGAGGGATCGGCGTCGCCGAAGCCCCACATCAGCGTCACCTTGAGCGCGTTGCTGTTGCCCGTGTTGTCGATCAGGAGCGAGCCGAATTGCAGGCCGTTCGGCGCGCTCGCCTTGAGCCCCTGGATGAAATACGAGCTCGGGCCGCCGTCGATCGACAGGCCGAAGGTCGCGAGGTTGCAGTAGAGGCACACCACGAAGGAGCCGTTGGCGTCGATATAGGAGGTTTGCCCGGCGGCGACGGTGCGCGTCGTGGCGGCAATCGCGCTCGCGGCTTCCGCGCCGATGACGGGCGGCGGTGCGGCCGGCGCCGCCGCCATGGCAAGGAGCGATGCCGCCGAGGCGAGGAGCGTGCGCAGGATCATCCCGGCACCTCGTCCCAATCGAACGAGGCGCGCGCGCCGATGTCGACGGGTCTGCGGCCAACAGCCGACGCCGTTGCCGGCCGGCACGACGATCGGCGCCGGCGAACGGCATTGCCATGTCCATGTTGGCCGAGACGATGCCGAACTCGAAAAAGGTCGAGCCGGCGCCATCGTTCTGCGTCGTCTCGTTCAGACTGTAAATCAGCGCCGCGCTCGCCGCGCCGCCGATATACTTGTTGGCGCCATGCACGCTCGCGGGCGCGCCCGAAAGGATCGCCGTCGCCGGCCCGACTTGCACGGTCGCCGCCGCGGCGAGGCCGAAATTGATGCCGCGCACCATCAGGATCACGCCCGAGCCGACGGGGTTCCACAGCATGATGTTGGCGAAGTCCGCGGCCACGGTCGGCAGCGACGCGCCGCCGAGGAACGATTGCTTGAGCAAGGATCGCTGCGCGTTCCAGTCGTAGCCCCACACGTCATTGTCGAAGCGGTTGCCGGTGCCCCACGCGAGCATGGCGGAGAGCGCATTCGTATTGGCCGAATTGTCGATAAGCACTTGCCCGAACGGTTTACCCGGCAGGGCATAGACCGTCATGCCTTGCGTGAACTGGCCTTGCGCCGAGGGTGCGTTGTCGAGCCCGATGCCGAAGCCGGCGAGGTTGCAGCGCAGGCAAGTGAGCCACGATCCCGTCACGTCGAGCACGGCGGTCGCGCCCGCGGCGACGAGCACCGTGCGCGTAAAGAACGCATCGCGCGCGTTCATGCCCATGACGGGCTTCACCACGCGCGGCGGCGCTGCGGCGCCGGCCGAGGGCGCCTGCGCGGGATTGGCATTGAGCGACGGCGCCGGTTGCGGCGCTACGGTGTCAAACGGGAGCGAGCTCATGCGGCACCTCGGACGAAGGCGAAGTAGACGATGAGCACGAGCGCGCCGGCGAAGATCAGCTTTTGCGTATCGGTCTCGGGCTCGGCGTTCTCGGCGACTGTGGTATTCGCCGGCGATCGAGCTGGTCGCGACGTCGCTGGCGAGGCCGAGCGCGCCGGTCAGCACGTTCTCCTCGGTCGCGAGCGCGGCATCGACGATCGACGTGCTGCTGCGCGTCGTTGGTCGCGATCGCGGTGTTGGCCGCGGTCGCCGCCGCCGCCGCCTGATCGGCTCTCGGCGGTGACCGCCTCCTCAAGCACGTCAGGGTCGAGCGAGGTGATATAATTCGTCTCGCTCGCGGTCGAGCCCGCGCTCGCGGCCGGGCCGTATTCGGTGGTCGCCTGTTCCTCGTATTGCGTGCTCGTCTCGGTCGTCGTCGAGCTCGACGAGCTTCGCGAGCTCCCGCCGCCGCCGAAACAGCCGCGCGCGGGCTCGCCCTCGATCCAGGGCACCTCGCCGAAGAGCGCGACGTTCCGCCAGGCGCTCATGGCCCGATCGCCTTGCGCAAGACCCACTCGGCGGCGCCGAAGCCGTGATCGCGCAGCTTGGCGACGAGGCCGAGCCGGAAGGTGTGCGACGCGCACCATGACGCAGCCGAGCGCCTTGGCGCGGAGCTCGATCGCGGGATAGACGGCATGCGTCAGGTCGAACGCGCGCGAGGCGCCGAAGGCGGCGACGACAACGAAGGTGCGGCGGCCGGCGTCGTGCTCGATGCGCCACAAGACCCAGCCGACAGGCGCGCCCGCGATCGTCACGCGCCACGCGGTGAGGCGCTGATATGCCAACTCGCCGCGGAACCACGGGGCGAGCTCGGGCGCGAACAGGCCGAGCGCCACGTCGAGCTCGCGCGCGCTCTGCACGGTGCGCTCGCTCTGGAGATCGCACGGCGCGCAGCGGAACGCCCATCACTCGTCCCCCGGCATGACGCACACGAAGCCGAGCGCGTCCTGTTCGCACCATGAGGCAATGGCGCGCCTCGCGCTCGCCCCAGTTGCCGGAGCACGCGGCGAGCGCGAGAAGCGCGCGCGAGCGCGAGCGCCTTAGGCATGGTGGCGCAGCATGAAGAAGAGCAGCACGGCGGCGCCGCGATGAGCAGCATCGGGACGCTGGTGAGACGAGCTCGAGTTGCCCCGCGGTGTCGGTGTAGGCGTCGGGGAAGCCCGGCGGCGGCGCCGCGCTTTGCTAGTTCGGCGAGCCGCTCACGGTCGTCCCCGGCGAGCCCACGATGATGATCGGCGCCATCGGTGAAGCCCGACGTGCCGGTCGCGCCTTCGTGCCCGACGGACGGTGCTCGGCCCGGCCGAGCCGCCCGGCGCGGAGAAGTTAAGCGGAACCGGGAGGTTCGGCGATCCCGCCCAATCATGCCGCAACATCAGGATCAGGACAGCGGCTCCGGCGAGAAGCAGGAACGGGCTCGAAATCTGTCCAGTCGCACTATTGACAAGGCCGAGCGGGCAAGGAGAGTGTTGCGAGACGACTGCGCCTGCTGTTGCGAAGTGAGCCGTTGCTGCGTCATCGTGTAGTCGGTGGCGAGGCCGAACGCGCCGAGCGCGTCGTTGAACAGGCCGGAGAGGCCCGCTGTCGGTGCGAGCTCGGGCCGTTGGCGGTGACGGCGTTGTTCTGCGGCGCGGCGCTGGTGCCGTCGCTGCCGAGGCTCAAATCGGCGGCGCCGAGCGGATCGTCGTCGCCGAGCGTCGGGTCGTTGCTGTCGTCGGCCTCGTCGAGCCCGGTGAGCTCGTCGAGCGCGTCGCTGTCGTCCACGGCGGGCCTCGCTAGTTGCGCATCCCGAGATTGAGCGTCACGAACGAGAAGCTCGTGGCGGCGCTCATGTCCCAGATCGACGCGGAAGTCCTGCACGGCGCCGGTCGCCTGGCCCTTGGCGTTGGCGTACTGCATCGGCGAGCGCGTCGCTGACGCGGGCGGTGCGGTCGAAATGGATATGGAACATCGACGCTTGCGGCGTCCAATAGTAGTGCGTGTAGAGGTCCGTCAGGTCCGCGAGCACGCCCTTGAGGCGCGTCACCTGATCCACGTCCACCTCGATGTCGGTGACGTTGGCCGAGAACGCATGGATCGCCTGGAAGGCGTCGGTCTTCGGGCAGCGTGTTGTTGGTGATCAGGCCGGTCGCGGAGACGGGTTGCGTGTAGCTGTTCCACTTGCTGATCGGCCCCATGTTCTGGCCGCGATACTCGACCTCCATATGCCCGGTGAGCGTCGGCGCCGGTCGCGGCGGCGGCGATGTCCACCTCGATCTGGAACGTCGATTGATCGGCCGTGCCCCACGCGAGCGCGTCCTCGGCGCGCGGCGTGCGCCGCCACGGCTCGGACAGAAAGATCTCGACGTAGCCCGAGGTCGAGCCGGCCTGGCGAGAACGCCGTGCCATGATAGGCGTTGATGCTGTCGAGCTGCGCCGCGGAAAAGACGCGCTGATTTTTGCCGTTCACCTTCATGCGAATCTGCGTGAGGTGCGCCTCGGTGTTGGTCTGGTTGCCGTTGCTCGCGTTCGTGCAGAAATACGCGATCATCAGCTTGTGGTAGGTCATGGTGCCGACGGGCAGCGTGACGGTCGCGGTCTGGCCGGCGGCGACGCCATTGAAGCCCGGCATGGTGACGAAGCTGCGCATTGATCGGGCCCTCGGCCCTGGTGAAGCGTTCGGGCGAAGCTGCGCGTGTCACCAGGGGAAGGTCAAATGCAAAATGCGATCTATACGTACGTATGGGATCAGGCAGCGACGGCCCGCGCCACGGCCCTCGCGAGCGCCCGTCCCATGAACATCGGGACGCCGTTGCCGAGCATTTCGCGCTTGCCGGCGACGGTGAAGGGCGAGTGATCGAAGAAGTCGCGCGGCAGGCCCTGGAGCTCCAAAGCCTCGGGGAGCTTTCGGGCGCGGCCACGCGACGACGAGCGAGCCCTTGCGCGTCCGCTTGTCCTTGCCGCCGGCGAGCTTCTTGACCGGCGTGCGGCGCCAATCGCTCGCGCAAACGCGGTAGTCCCAGTCGATATTTTCGAGCGCGGCGGTCTCGTATCGGAGCCGGCGCCCGTCCCGCGTGCCGAAGGAGAAGCGGTGCTTGCGGGACTGCACCTGCCCGAGCCATCGATTGTCGAGCACGGAAGGGTCAATGAGGTAGCCGTCGATCTGCGGCACGGCGCCTCGATCACGTTCTCCATGACGAACCAGGCGGGCTGCGCCTCGCCATCACCCGCTCAAACTCGGGCACGAGGTTCTCGGCGACCTCGTAACCGTTGTGGCGCACGATGTGAACGAGGCGCGAGAAGCACTGGCACGGCGAGCCGCCAATCACGCCATCGAAGCGCGCCGGCGGCGGGTGGAAACGCTTGATGTTGCCGCCCCACAGAAGATCAGGACCGCGTACGACTGTGAAGCCCTCCTCCTCGAACGCTCGATCGAGGAGGCCGATGCCGGGAAAGAGCGAAAGGACGAGGCCCTTCATCGCGTGCCCTCGATCATGGCGCCGTCGCGGCAATGTCAGCGCAGCTTGTACCCGGCGACCGCGGCGAGCATTGATCGCGCCCGCGGGGCTTCCTTCCGTTGCGACTCGCGGCCTCGATATCCGCAGCCGGTCGAGGCCGCTGATTGCCATGATCCCGCGCGAGCTCCTCGAACCGTCGCCGCGAGCCGCGCTTCGCGCGCGGGACGAGGATCAGCCTTGGACCGCGGCCGATGGCGCGCATGGCCGCCGCCGCTCGGACCGCGGCCGCTCGAATTCCGCCTTGAGCCGCGCGCCCTTCATCGCCCGCCCTCCCCTCGATCATCGCGCCGTCGCGGAAATGCAGGTACTTGTGCCCGGCGAGCGCGGCGATCGACGGCGCGTAGCGGCGCCCCATGACGCGCTGATCCTCGTCGAACGCGAGCGCGAAGCAGTAGGTCTCGATCACGTTGCCGCGGAAGTCGGCCGAGACGAGCGCCGGGCGCTGCGTCACGCCGATGATCTCGACGCCGGCATGGCGCCCTTGCAGCACCAGGCGCTCGAAGCCGCGCAGCGTTTCGGGCAGCTTCGTGACGGGAGGCCGAATTCATTTCCTCGACGATCAGCGTCACCTTGCGCTTGTCGCGGCCGTTGAGATAGGGCGCCTGCGCGTGCCACAGATAGATCGCGAGCTCATGCAGCGCCTTCGCGTGGTTGCCGGGCGGCGTGTAGGCGATCTGAAGCCGCGCGCCCAGCCTTGCGCCACGGCGTTGTGGAGCTCGCCGATGCTCTGGACGAAAGGGCGCCACTTGAGCTCGCGGCCGTACTGCCCGAGCGGGTCGAACGCGATGCAGCGGTGACAGTCGCCGAGGAGCTCTTGCACGCGCGTCGTCTTGCCGGTGCCGCGGCGCCCGTAGATCGCGATGCAGCGCGCGTCCTTCACGGGAGGATCGTTGCGTTGGCGAAAAGCGCGAGCGCGCAGGCGAGGCGCTCGGCGAGCGAGGCCGCGGCGAGGAGGATGGCGCCCTGGTCGGCGTAATCGGCCGATCGCTTCGCGTTGCCGAGCCAGCGGAGGTCGTCGGCGATCTCGACGAGCTCGGCCGCCTTGCGATAGAGCCCGGCGCGCGTCATGGCGTCGCCGCGCGCAGCTTGGCCGCGAGCTCGCTGAGATGCTCGGCGAGCGTCTCGGTGACGGCGGCATAGGCTTCGCGCTCCTCGGTGCAATAGGCGTCATTGAGCGCGAGCTCGATGTAGCGTTCGCGCACGGCGTCGAGCCGGACGAGCACGCTTTCGTTGAACGGCGCCGGCGTCATGGCGCGGCCATCGCGCGCTCGATTTCGGCCGCGGCACGGCGCGCGCCCTCGGCGCGGCGACGGTAATCGAGCGCCTGCGCGAGATCGCCGTTGTCGTCGGCCGCGTTAGCCATGTCGTCGAGCCAGCGCGCGTCCTCGCGCATGGCGGCGGCGACCGCCCTCCCGTCGCGCAGATGCACGCCCATCAGTGAACCCCTTGCGCGTCGCGCGCGGCGGCGAGCTCGGGATCGAGCGCCCCGGCCGCGACGGCGGATGCGACGCGGCGATTGATCGGCGGCGCGATGCGAGCGCGCCGCGCCTTCACCTCGCGGATCGTGTCGCGCCCGAGCGGGCCGTAGAACGCGCCGATCACCAGCGCGCGCTGCAACCACTTGTTCTGCGGCTCGATCAGCCAATGGAGCGAGGGCGTCTCGGCGGCGCTGTCATAGATCGCGCCGGCGGCGTCGGGCGCGCCCGGCCGATCGGGCGCCGTCTCGAGCGCGCCGAGGCCCGCGATCGAGCCCGCCATGCGGTGCGTCGTGAGCCACATGGTGATCCACTCGTCGCGCGGCATGAACTTCGCGGCGCCGCCGTCGAGCTCGAGCTCGGCGCCGGTCGCGGCGGCGAGCGCGGCGTCGAGATGCGCCGGCGCCTCAGCCGAAGATGCGGTCGAGGAACGATCGCTCGGCGGCGGGTTCGGGCTCGCCGGGCTTAGCGGGTTCTCGTCCAGGGTCAGCGGTGCTCGCTCGCTCATGGGCTTTCCGTTTCAATTTTTCGCTGTGCGTTTTGCCGAACACGACGCGCGAGCCGCACGCCTTGCCGCTCGCATCGTCGTTGCCGTCGCAGCGGTAGTACACATGCCCGCCGGCATCGACCTTCGCGAGAGGGTGCGCCCCGCAGACGAGGCACAGGATCGGCCCGAGCTCGGCGGGGCGCGCCTTCTCGCTCGCCATGTCAGACGGCCTTTTGCTCGGCCGCGGGCGCGAGCTCCGCCTCGATCGCCTGGAGCCGCGCGTCGATCGACGCCAGCAGCGCGGAGAGCGCGGCGGCGAGCTCGGCGAACGGCGGGTGCGC
>CAWDPP010000005.1:0-180658 GCA_963804235.1 uncultured Alphaproteobacteria bacterium | reverse complement strand
TTCGCCCCGCTGGGGCTCCCGGGAGCAAGAGGGCCTTCCAGACCCAAAGCTGCCGCCCTGGGCTAAGTCCTTTCGGCCCTCCGGGCCTTTGCCCTTGCGTACGAGTACGTTCAGAACCGTGCAACAAATCAAGAAAAATGCCCTGACCTCCACTTCTACGTCGCGCACCCCCTCTGCAGCTTTCAGCTTGACACCGATGAGTATTACTGTCGGAGCCACACCAACCGCGACGGAGCGACGACCCTGCCTCAAAAAAGACCCTTGACAGACTATGTTTAATAAAGTAGCCTAGTGAATGATGCCCGGCTGTCCTGCCATGATCCGAGAGACCCCGCGGATGACTCCCCCGCCCTTCTCTCCGAACCGACAGCATGTCACTGCCTCCCTTTGCCACGACGAGCACAGTAACTTTAAAAAATGAACGAGCGACGCGGGAATGTCTATGAAAACAAGAGTGGGTGGTATGTCGTATGTGGTATGTGGTAGGTGGGGAAGGAAAAAACGGGGGCTTGGGACTGGAGACTGGGGGTGGGGGACCAAGGCCTGCACGCCGCCGACGCGTGACAGCATCACTCGCTCAATTTGTCACTTGGGTCAAAACGGTGCAGGAATTTAAAGAAAGGATTCTTTTTTTGACGGAACGATGCGGGAATGTCTATGAAAACAAAGGACCACTGTGCGAAGCTCGGAGGTAAAGCCGGAATGTGTATGAAAACAAAGGCACTTAGCCCTTTAAGGCGGGAATGTTATTGAAAACAAATATGGTTAACGCTCACGATAGGAAAGATGGGATGGCGGCCAAGGACATTGTGTCATCGTCGCTGTGCATTGTTCGCAATCCCTCAGACAGCCAGCGGCATTCGCCGCTTACCACGCACAGACCCCTATGCAGGTCGGAGGAGTTGTTTGAGTAGTCCCCATGGGAAGATCACGCGAGCCTTTGGGCATTGGCCGGGCCGGAAGGTTTCGGGTGGCAAGGAGTCCGCGATTTCGCGCAGGGAGAAACGAATCATCCCGGTTGCGAGTCCGTCGGCTGACGGAAATCCCAGACTGCAAAAATCAGCGGTCTACGCCAGGCAGCCAGATTGAATGGAAGCCTGCCGAGAGTTTTCGCTGGTTCCAGGTAAGAGTGCCGCAGAGTTCGAAGCGGCCGTAACGGATATGATAGCGAACCACATCGCAGATTACCGCACTCCGCGGCGTGTCCATTTTGAGCTATACTAAGGTTACTACAGACCAGCGATGGGGCTAGAACAGCATTGGGGAAGGCGTTCGAAGAAATGAACCACTCGGAAGAACAACTGCGGGTGATGATCGACACGATCCCCACGCTGGCGTGGACCTGTGGGCCGGATGGCGCTACCGAGTTCCTCAACCAACGGTGGCTCGACTATACGGGCCTCTCACTGGAAGAGTCTCTCGGCTGGGGATGGAAAGCCGCGGTTCATCCCGACGATCTAGGGAAGTTAATGAACACCTGGCCAAGTCTCCTTGCTTCCGGGGAGCCGGGTGAAGAGGAAGCCCACCTCCGACGCTTCGATGGAGAATATCGCTGGTTCCTATTTCGCGCTGTGCCGGTGCGCGACGAGCACGGAAAAATCGTCCGATGGTATGGAACGAGTACTGATATCGAAAAATGGTATGGGACGACCACTGATATTGAAGATCTCAAGCGTGCGGAATCTCTTTTAGCCGCAGAAAAGCGAACGCTGGAAATGATCGCAGGCGGTGCGAGCCTTACCGACATCCTGGCGAATCTGTGCACCGCCATTGATGCTCAGACTCCCGATGCTATTTCCTCGATTCTCCTGATGGATCCGGACGGGAAACGACTGTGGCCGGCGGCTGGGAGCCGAGTTCCGGGCGGCTACATTGCGGCCATTGCGCCGGTTCCGATCGGCCCCTGCGTAGGTTCATGCGGCACGGCTGCATTTCTGAAGAAACCGGTGATCGTTTCAGACATCTCCAGCGATCCGTTATGGGCTGTCTATCGAGATGTCGCCCTCAGCCATGGATTGCGCGCCGCCTGGTCCCAGCCGCTTATTTCGAGGAATAACGAAGTTCTGGGCACCTTCTGCTTGTACTACGCGGAGGCCCGAAGCCCCAGCGACAACGATCTGGAGTTGATCGAGGGAGCGGGACACATCGCCCTGATTGCGATTGAGCGCAAGCGTACCGAGGAGGCGCTGCGGGAGAGCGAAGATCGCTTTCGCCGGATGGCCGACACTCTCCCTGAAGTGATGTGGATTACGGCCTTGGAGCCAGAAAAGGTCTTGTATGTGAGCCCGAGCTTTGAACGCGTCTGGGGCCTGTCGGTTGGCGATCTTTACCAGAATCCCCGTCTCTGGACGGAGACAATTCATCCAGGAGACCGTGAACGATTAGCCAGCACCTTCACACGGTGGATATCCGGTGAGGAGGTCAGTTATCACGACGTTGAGTTTCGCATCATCCAGCCGAACGGCGCCATACGATGGATTCACGAGCGGGGAGTGCTCGGCCTCAATGAACAAGGAAAGCCGTACCGTGCCAGTGGCATTTCGACGGACATTACCGACCGAAAGCGGGCAGAGGATAAGCTTCGACGAGACGAGATGGAGCTTCGGCGGATCACGGATGCCATACCTCAGCTCATTGCTGTCCTGGGATCCAATGGAAAGGTTCTCTATGCGAATCAGCTCGTGCTCGAATACACCGGTCTGAGCTTAGAAGACGTTATTGCGGATGACTTTCGCACAAGGGTTTTTCATCCGGAAGACGTGGAGAGGATGCGGGAGGAGCGCCGGGAAGCGCTTTCACGGGGCATCCCGTTTGAAAACGAACAACGAGCACGTCGCAAAGATGGGCAGTATCGGTGGTTCCTTTTCCGTTACAACCCGCTGCGGGATGAACAAGGCGAGATCATTCGCTGGTATGCGACAGGAACCGACATCGACGATCGCAAACAGGCCGAAGAGAGGATGCGAAACGAAAATCTGGCGTTGCGCGAAGAAATCGATCGCAATTCGATGTTCGAGGAGATTGTTGGGTCTTCGGAAGCCCTGCGCAGAGTACTGCTGCAAGTCGCCAAAGTAGCGCCCGTGGATTCCACGGTTCTGATTCTGGGTGAAACCGGAACGGGAAAAGAACTGATTGCTCGCGCGATTCATAACCGTTCAAACCGTTCGACACGCGCCTTTATCCGAGTGAATTGCGCGGCGATTCCGTCTTCGCTGATTGCCTCCGAACTGTTCGGGCATGAGAAAGGCTCCTTCACGGGGGCGTTGCAGCGGCGTTTGGGCCGCTTTGAATCAGCCGATGGCGGAACGATTTTTCTGGACGAGATCGGTGAGCTCCCGGCCGAGACTCAGGTCGCCCTGCTGCGAGTGCTCCAAGAGCGGGAATTTGAGCGAGTTGGTAGTAGCCACCCCATTTCGGTAGACGTGCGAGTGTTGGCCGCGTCGAACCGCGACCTGAACGCTGCCGTGGCCGCAGGCACCTTCCGCCAGGATTTGTTCTACAGGCTCAATGTTTTCCCCATCCAAATACCCCCACTACGTGAACGCGTGGACGATATTCCTTTGCTGGTGGAGTACCTCATCGAGCGCTATGCCCAAAAAGCCGGGAAGAAGATCAGACATATCAAAAAGAAGACGTTGGAGCTGTTCCAAGCCTACAATTGGGCCGGAAATATTCGTGAACTCCAAAACGTAGTTGAGCGGGCCGTGATCTTATGCGATGGCGAAACGTTCTCGGTTGACGAGACGTGGATGAAACGGGAACCGAATGAGCGATCGGGCCCCACTGTTCCTTTTGTGGCCACCCTCGCCGAGCGCGAACGAGAATTTGCTGACCGCGAAAGGGAAATGATCGAAGCCGCGTTGGCGGAGTGCCACGGTCGAATCTCAGGCCCCTTCGGCGCAGCCGCAAAGCTGGGAATTCCGCGGCAGACGCTCGATTCAAAAATCAGAGCTCTGCGAATTAACAAACATCAGTTCAAGACCCATTAGGTTGCCGACGACTCGGTTCGGAGGATAGAAGTCACCAGGACTCTTCAGGTGCTGTTTGCTCGGCGCTCATCACTTGACGCAGCGGCGCTGAGTATTCAGCGATTTCTGAAAATACAGCACGCGATTCCACAGGTAAGTGCGGATTATTCAACAAAGTACGAATGGCCTGTTGATTGCTTACACTAAGGCCATGGCGAATCGGGCAAAACGAAGATGACACTGAAGATTGAATGGATTGCCGACGGGGACAGGACGATTCTTCGGCTGATTGGCCGAATTCGCTCGGAGCATCTGGGGGAATTGAAGGCGCAAATCGAGGGCGGCGGGTCGAGGATTGCGTTGGACTTGGACGAGGTGAGCCTGGTGGACGTGGAAGTAATCCGATTCCTACTGACCTGTGAAGGAGAAGGGGTCAGGGTCCTTCGTTGCCCACCCTACATACGGCAGTGGATTTCCCAAGAACGCAACGAAGAAGCAAAAGGCTAGTGCGAGTAACAGCTCAGGGCTAACCAGTTTTCCAAAGGTAAGCATACAGAGGCACTGCGGTATTTCCGTTGGTTTCTCAACCGAGGAGAAGTACACGGTAATTCATCCGTGGCCGCGAGCTCTGGACTTTTCCCGGCTATCGGCTGACGCACCGGGGCAGCGGCAGAAGGTGGTAAACACATGGCAACACGTCAAATTAACGTGCAGCGATTCAGCGTGACTTCTTCCCGGCCCTTCAACGAGGTTATTGCCAGGATCGAGGCGGCGGTCGGCCATCCGGATATGGCTGAATTTCAGAAAAATATCACCGCGGCACAGACGGAAGCTGAACTGGAAAGAGTGGTCCACGGTGCCATTGGTCCTTCGGGGCTGATGGAGTTCATCCGTTTCAACCTCGGCGAGGTCATGCGCAAGCAACACGTGGGGCAAGCACCCCAGAATGTGCGTCTGGTCGTCGGCAACCCACTCATCATGAAACAGATGGCCAAGCTAGTGCCCGATGCCGGTTCCTATGCACCGGTGACGATTCTGATTGATGAGCGACCGGACGGCGTGCACTTGTCCTATGACCGGATGGCCAGTTTTTTGGCCCCTTATGGAAATTCGGACGCATTGAGGGTAGCGCAGGAATTGGACGCCAAAGTTGAGGCGCTGTTAACGGCAGCCGCCCAATAGAAGGTCGCTACTGGTCCTAAGAGTCACAACTGTGAAGGGTTGCTGGAGCGGCAGAATTGCTCAGGGGGGATATTCCCCCAAACCAATTTACTCAATTTTCTGACCACAAAAAAGGAGGATGTGCTTTATGAATCAAAAAGCGAAAAACATCGTTCTGATCCACGGGCTATGGATGACGCCTCTCAGTTGGGAGCACTGGGTCAAGCACTACACCGACAAAGGCTATAGCGTCATTGCAAGAAGCTGGCCGGGCATGGAGCGCGACATCGAGGAACTGCGCCGCGATCCGTCGCCGATCGCAACACTCGGCGTAACCGAGATCGTCGACCACTATGAGTCCATCATTCGCGGGCTGGACAGTCCCCCGATCATCATGGGGCACTCGTTCGGAGGGTTGATGACGCAGATCCTGCTTGACCGCGGCCTGGGGGCCGCGGGGGTCGCCATCGCCTCCGCGCCCGTTAAAGGCATCCTGCTGTTACCGTTCTCGACGATCAAGGTGGTTCTCCCTGCACTAAGCAATCCGGCCCACAACCACCAGGCGGAGCCGCTGACCCCCGAGCAGTTCCATTATGCGTTCACGAATACTCTGAGCGCAGAAGAATCACTCGAGGTCTTCAAGCGGTATGCAGTGCCGGGCCCGGACCATGTGTTATTTCAAGCCGCCTTCGCAAACTTTAATCCGCACGCTGCCACGGCGGTCAACTTTCACAACGATACCCGCGCACCGCTTCTGCTTATCGCGGGTGGAAAGGACCACATCGCACCGCCTTCGGTCCTCAAGGCGAACTTCAATCTGTATCGCAAGTCCAAGGCAATTACGGATTACAAGGAGTTCCCGGAGCGCACGCATTACACGCTCGGCCAGGCCGGCTGGCAAGAGGTCGCCGACTACGCCCTGGACTGGGCGGTGAGCCACGCATCGAGCAAATCCGGTGCCGCGGCGAGCGCGTAGCTAACAGGGTCATGTGTTGAACGACAGCGCTGTGCCCGACGGGATATTTCCGCTACAGCCCAATACAAGGCGGTTTTGATCTTCAGGATTATCGCCATGAAGGGTTGTTCAAACGGTAAATCTGCCCAACGGCACAAACGAGAGCATTCGCAATGGAAAAGAATAGTGCAACTCAAGTGAAGACAGAGGTCGAAGGCCCTCACGGGCCAACGGCTGATCTCGGCCGTGAGGGCGTCGCGGAGATCTCGAGCGCGCTCAATCGGTTGCTTGCTGATGTTTTCGCGCTCTATCTGAAGACGAAGAGCTTTCACTGGCACATGACCGGGCGCCACTTTCGGGACTACCATTTGCTCCTCGACGAACACGCCGAGCAAATCTTCGCCATGACGGACGACGTCGCGGAACGCGTGCGCAAAATCGGCGGAACCACTCTTCGCTCGATCAGCGACATTTCCCGGCACCAGTGCCTCAAAGACAACAAAAAAGAATCCACCTCTCCGGAGGATATGTTGACAGAGCTTCGTACCGACAACCGGGAACTGACGAGGTTTTTGCGTTTGACGCACGAAGTCTGCGAAAAACACAACGATGTGGCGACCGCCAACCTGATTGAGAACTGGATTGACGAAAGCGAGCGCCGCACGTGGTTCTTGTCAGAAATTGTTAGTAGTTCGTCGGACCTCTCGGCTGTGTCTTTGACATCGCCCATTTTTTACCAAGGAGGATATCGCATGACAACGATTACGACCAAAGACGGAACGCAGATCTACTACAAGGACTGGGGCAAGGGGCAACCCGTAGTCTTCAGTCACGGCTGGCCTCTGAGCGCGGACGCCTGGGAAGACCAGATGGTATTTCTGGGTGCCCACGGGTACCGCTGCATCGCGCATGACCGCCGCGGTCACGGCCGGTCGAGCCAGCCCTGGGACGGCAACGAAATGGACACCTACGCCGATGACCTTGCGGCGCTCGTCGAAGCGCTCGACCTGAAGGAGGCAGTGCATGTCGGTCACTCCACGGGCGGAGGCGAAGTCGCCCGCTACATTGGCCGCCACGGCACGAAGCGCGTCGCCAAGGCTGTGCTCATCGGCGCCGTGCCTCCGCTGATGCTCAAGACGCCCGCCAATCCCGGCGGGTTGCCGATTGAAGCGTTCGACCAAATCCGCGCCGGCGTCCTCGCCGACCGCTCGCAATTCTTCAAGGATCTCAGCATGCCGTTCTACGGCTACAACAGGCCGGGCGCCAAAGTCTCCGAAGGATTGCGCGACTCGTTCTGGCTCCAGGGGATGCTGGCCGGACATAAGGCCGTCATCGACTGTATCAAGGCCTTCTCCGAAACGGATTTCACCGAAGACCTCAAGAAGTTCGACGTGCCAACGCTCGTGCTCCACGGGGACGACGATCAGATCGTACCGATCGGCACCTCTGCCCTTCTCTCGTCCAAGATTATCAAAGGCGCCACACTGAAAGTCATTCCGGGCGCGCCGCACGGCATGTGCTCGACCCTCAAGGACCAGGTCAACGCGGGTTTGCTGGCGTTCCTCAAGGAGTAGTAATCAAGCGTCGGCGTGGCCGACATTTCAGACTGCGACAAAGGAGCGATCATCATGACCCACAATCCCAAGCAAGTCGCCACTGACACGATACCGGCGGAGTCGAAAACACCGGTCGTCGTCAACCAGCGCAGTGCTGCCTATTGGCGTGTGACCTTGGATAATCCGCCCATCAATCTCTTCGACCCCGAGATGGTCGCCGGTCTCCAAGCGCTCATCGAGCGGCTGGAACGCGACGACGATGTCAAGGTCGTTGTCTTCGACAGCGCTGATCCCGATTACTTCATTGCCCACCTCGATCTTGCCCGCGCCGGGGAGCTTGATTTGAAGCCTGGCCCGACCGGGTTGTCACCATGGCCCGACGTCGCGCGACGGCTGGAGCAAGCTCCGTTCATCACGGTCGCCCTGGTGCGCGGTCGGGCTCGAGGAGTGGGCAGTGAGTTTCTTCAGGCTATGGATATCCGCTTCGCCAGCCGTGAACGAGCCATACTCTCGCAAATCGAGGTTGGCACGGGGGTCATTCCTGGTGGAGGTGGGCTTGACAGGCCACCCCGGCTGATCGGACGGGCCCGGGCCATGGAAGTCATCATCGGTAGCGAAGACTTCGATGCCGATACAGCAGAACGCGACGGTTGGGTCAACCGCTCGATACCCGACGCGGAGCTGGACGGGTTTGTCGAGCGCTTTGCCACCCGTGTCGCCGGCTTCGACCGACGGGCGTTCGCCGCAGCCAAGGGAATTATCAACCAGCGAGCTGGTCTTGTTCCGCCCGCTGATCTGGCCGCAACGCAAAGCAAGTTCTTTGAGGCCTTGAAATGGCCTGAAACGCAAGCGCGCGTGGCCTCAATAATCGAACGCGGCTTGCAACAACGCAGCGATTTTGAGCTTAGACTTGGCAACAATCTCGCAGCCCAGTAGCAAAACTGATATCCCGGAGAACGACTGCGGGAGAGGCAAAACAAATCATCGGACCTACGTGGTCACCGCCACGATTGCCCTCTATCTGAATGTTTTCGTCTTGATCGTGCAGCTCTTCGAGAAAGTACCAGCTCTGAAGGCGATGGCTCCGACGCAATCCGAATCGCCCTTTAAGGTCGCACAGCTTTTCGCTTTAGTGCTTTTCGCCTTGCTTACGGTTTTGGCGGCGATCAGATTCCGCGACGAGCAGGTCCGTTCAGCTTAATTGGACATCTCCCGGCAGTGCTTTCGGAAACGTCTCGTGGAGGAAGACGCGTCCGGTAATTGCCAAGCGAAAGAACTGAAGGGCAAACTGGCGTTCGTCACTGGAGCGTCAAAAGGCCTCGGTGCCTCTATCGCCAAGCAATTGGTAGCTGAAGGCGCAGCGGTTGTTGTCAACAACGCCTCCAGCAAAGAGCGCGCTGATCGCGTCGTTGCCGCGATAGCCCGCAATGGGGTCCGGGAGGGCTTCGTTTATTTATTAAGAGAGTGGAGGCGCGGCCCTCGGTGCTCGCGTCATTTGGAATGGGGATCCACTTGAGCCGCCGGTCATTCCCGTCCCGCTCTGCGGGAGGAATCCAGTCCGACGACGGCACGTTTCCAAGGGTTTGCGGATTAGATTCCCGCTTTCTGGGGAATGACTAGGTCTCGCAAATGACACCAATTCCAGGCCCTCCTAACTTAGAGATATTTTCTTGATCCCGTTGTAATATCAAATAGGGCGACAAAAACCATCTTCAGGACCTCAGCGCACCGGGTTGCGGTTCGCGGAGGGGAGAGCTTTATGGCGAAACCGGTGATCATTACCGTGGACGACGATGCTGAGGTGCTGCGCGCTGTCGAGCGTGACCTACGGCGCCGGTATGGCGAGCGCTACCGAGTTTTACGCGCTGACTCCGGCGCGGCCGCCCTGGAGGCGCTGCGAGGGCTCAAGAGGCGAGACGATTCGGTGGGGCTACTTCTGGCAGATCAGCGGATGCCTCAGATGACAGGAGTAGAATTCCTCGGACAGGCGATGGAGCTTTTCCCCAACGCCAAGCGCGTCCTGCTCACGGCCTACGCCGACACCGATGCGGCGATTCACGCGATCAACAACGCCAGAATCCATCACTACCTGCTGAAGCCCTGGGACCCACCGGAGGAACACCTCTACCCGGTGCTCGATGACCTCTTGGAGGATTGGATGGCAACGTTCCGGCCTCCTTTCGAAGGGGTTCGAGTTCTCGGCACTCGCTGGTCGCCACATTCTTACGCGATCAGAGACTTTCTAACGCGCAATCAGGCGCCTTACCAATGGATCGATGTTGAGACGGCGGAAAAAATCGCCGAGGTGCGCCGCCTTGTGAAGGCGGTTGGGGTAGAAGCCTCCAGTTTGCCGATGGTGCTCTTCCCGGATGGCTCATCTTTAGCTGACCCGAGCACGGCGCAATTGGCCGAAAAACTTGGGCTGAGCGTGCGGCCCGAGATGGCGTTTTACGATCTGGTAATCGTAGGCGGCGGTCCGGCAGGCTTGGCGGCGGCCGTTTACGGCGCATCGGAGGGCCTCCGCACGGTGCTCGTCGAAATGGAAGCGCCTGGCGGTCAGGCGGGGATGAGCTCCCGCATTGAGAACTATCTCGGCTTTCCTTCCGGATTGAGCGGTGGTGACTTGGCGCGGCGCGCCGTAGCTCAGGCCAGGCGTTTCGGAGTCGAAATTCTCACCCCGCAGCAGGTTAGCGCCGTCCGCGTGGAAGGCCCATCGCGGGTCGTCAAGTTAGCGGAGGGAAGCGAAATCGGTTGCAAAGTGTTGCTGATCGCGACGGGCGTTTCTTACCGCAAGCTGAACGTGCCCGGTGCGGAGCATCTGCAAGGGTGCGGCGTCTACTATGGCTCGGCAATGACGGAGGCAATGGCGTGCAAGGATGAAGACGTCTACATCATCGGAGGCGCGAACTCCGCCGGGCAGGCTGCGATGTATTTCTCAAAGTATGCGCGCCGAGTGGTCATGCTGGTCCGGGGCGAGTCCCTCTCCGCCTCAATGTCGCAGTACCTGATCGACCAGATCATAAATACGCCGAACATCCAGGTGGAAACGCGCGCCCGGGTGGTGGAAGTCTTCGGAGACGAACGCCTCGAAGCCCTTTCCATTCACTGCGGGGACAGCGCCGAAACTGAAAGGGTACCCGCGAACTCGCTCTTTGTCTTCATTGGCGCAGAGCCCAATACGGATTGGCTGGCGGGCGTGGTGGAGCGCGACGCACGCGGCTTTATCCTCACCGGAGTTGATCTCCTACGCGACGGAAAGCGACCCCAGGGATGGCCGCTGGCCCGCGACCCATATTGGACGGAAACCAGTGTCCCCGGCATCTTCGCCGCGGGCGACGTCCGCCACGGTTCGGTGAAGAGGGTTGCATCGGGCGTGGGCGAAGGCTCGATTGCAGTGCAGTTCATTCATCAGTACCTCAGTGCGGTGTGACATGGCGGAAAACCTTACGAGCGAAACGGGCAGGAGTTTGATCGACGACCTGCGCAAGATCGAGGTCTTCTCTGACCTGCCCCAAGAACACCTCGCCTGGCTGGCGGAAAAGTTTGAGGAAGTTCGTTTCCAGCCGGGAGAGATCTTTGCTCGGGAGGGTGAACCCTTGGACTATCTCACCGTAATCCTCGAGGGGGAGATTCGCGTACAGCGGGGAAGCGGCCCGGATGCGCCCGTCTACACCGTGTTTGCCGGCCAGGTTGCCGGCGTGCTCCCGTACTCGCGGCTGACGCATTACCCCGGCACAGGCCAAGCCGTGCTTCCCACCCGTATCGTGCGCCTCCACAAAAACCTCTTTCCTGAAATGTTGCAGCGAATGCCCCAGCTCGGCCAGCGTTTGGTTGCCATCATGGCAGACCGCATCCGCGAGACCACCAAGCTCGAGACGCAGCGCGATAAGCTGATGGCGCTCGGTAAGCTGTCCGCGGGTTTGGCGCATGAACTGAACAACCCGGCCGCCGCGGCCCAACGGGCCACAGCAAGCCTCCGCGAGACGCTCGAGACGGTGCGCGACGCCAGCATCCGGCTCGCCCGCCACGCCCTCTCCCCAGAGCAGCGCGAGATGATCACCCGCTTCGAGCGCGAGGCTGGGCAATATACCGCCACGATTCCCGCGGATCCCCTGGCCCAAAGCGATCGCGAAGAGCGCATCACCACGTGGCTGGAAGGACGCCAGGTGCCGGATGCCTGGAAGATCGCACCGGCCCTCGCCGACGCGGGCGTGGAAATACCCAAGTTAGAAGGCTTGGCTGCCCAGGTGGGCGACAAGGTGCTGGGCGATGCACTCGTCCGCATCGCTTCGCTACTCACGATCGCGAGACTGATCGGCGAGATTGAGATCAGCACCAAACGCATCTCGGATCTGGTCCGAGCGATCAAGGAGTACTCGTACATGGACCAGGCTGCCATGCAGGAGATCGACCTGCATCAGGGGCTTGAGAATACGTTGACGATTCTCCACCACCGCCTCAAAGGCGGAATAAAAGTAGTCCGCGAATACGACGAAAACCTCCCACGAATTTGCGCCTTTGGCGGTGAGCTCAATCAGATTTGGACCAACCTGATGGCCAACGCCATCGAGGCCATGCAAGGGAAGGGTGAGCTGCGGGTGCGGACCGCACGTGAACTCGACCGCGTGCTCGTCGAGATTGGAGACAACGGACCCGGAATCCCGCCCGATGTTCTGCCGCACATCTTTGAACCCTTTTTCACCACCAAGGGAGTCGGCGAAGGGACGGGTCTGGGACTGGATACTGTTTGCCGGATCGTAAGGAACCACCATGGTGAGATTCGTGTTTCTTCGCAACCGGGCGACACTCGATTCCAGGTTTATTTGCCTATCACTCAGCCGAAAGCCCAGACATCGACAGAGGAGGGAGATGATGCAGGAAACTTGTTCACACCTTGACCAGATTCGCAACCCATCGCCAAAAACCGATGGATGCGAAGAGTGTTTAAAGATGGGCGATTCGTGGGTTCATTTGCGCCTCTGCGAGATTTGTGGTCACGTCGGCTGCTGCGACTCCTCGAAGAACAAACACGCCACGAAGCACTTCCGGAAGACCAAGCACCCGATCATGCGATCTCTTGAGCCGGGAGAGAACTGGGGATGGTGTTACATCGACGAGGTCATGATCGAGCCGTTCGCGTGAGTGTCAAGGCCGGTAATGGCGCACGGGCGCCACAGCCGAACGCTTTTCCTCCGCTCACGCGATCTCATAGGTATCGATCAGAGGGGCCGGGGGTGAGGGGTTCCAGGGTCGAACAGGGAACAGTCTCCTTGACAAATTTTATGTGAACACTATTGGGGCTAAGACGCGCCTTTCAAGCCCCGGAGTCGAAAGGGGAGAATCGCAAATGGAAGCAACGGCAACCCAACTGGACAATCGGGACCAGCTTTTGGTTCGCCTGGCTGATTCGCGGTCGATGACCGATGACTTATTTCGAATAGTGCACACGAAAGCATTGTATGACCAGCCAATTCCTGAAAGGCACCGAATTGTCTTCTATATTGGCCACCTCGAGGCATTCGACTGGAATCTGATCGCAGACCAGGCGCTGGGCCTGGGACCGGCTCACAAGGAATTCGATCGCCTCTTTGCCTTCGGCATCGATCCAGTCGGCGGCGGCCTTCCAACGGACCAACCCTCCGACTGGCCTGGCCTTGCCGAGATCAACGCCTATGACCTTCGCGTTCGCCAAGAACTTGACCGGATCTTGAGCGACAGGTCGCAGGCCTCGGCGGGCCGCTGGCAGTATCCGCCCGAAATCATCCTGAACGTGGCGATTGAGCATCGGCTAATGCACGCAGAAACCCTGGCGTACATGCTGCACCAGTTGCCTGCCGAGCGGAAGATTGCACCGCCGAGCCATCGTGCTCCGGGGTCCTCCGAGCCCGGCCCGCCGATCCTTGCGCGGATGGTCGACATACCGGCTGGGACTGTGACGCTCGGGATTCCGCAAGGACGCGAATCGTTTGGCTGGGACAACGAGTTTGAGGTTCATTCAGTTCAAGTGCCGGCATTCGCGATTGACGCCTACAAAGTCACGAACGGCGAGTTTCTCAAGTTCATGCGCGAAGCCGGATACGACGATCGGCGCTTCTGGAGCGACGCGGACTGGGCCTGGATCAAGGAACAGAACATCTGTCATCCACGTTTTTGGCGCCAGCGCCAAGGTCAATGGTTTTACCAGGCCATGTTCGAAGAGGTGCCGCTGCCACTGGGCTGGCCGGTGTATGTCAGCCACGCGGAGGCCTCGGCTTACGCCCGTTTTGTTGGCAAGTCTCTTCCCACCGAGGCCCAATTCCATCGCGCAGCTTACGGGACGACGGAGGGCGTGGAGCGGGCGTATCCCTGGGGTGACGCGCGCCCCGATGTTGGGCGCGGCAACTTCGACTTCCAGCGTTGGGATCCGGTCGCGGTGGGGATGCTATCCCGGCGGCCGTAGCGCTTTCGGAGTGGACGATACTCTCGGAAACGGTTGGGAGTGGACCTCCTCCCTCTTCGAGCCCTTCCCTGGCTTCGAGCCTTTTCCCTTTTACCGTGGCTACTCGGCGAACTTCTTCGACGGAAAGCATTATGTGATGAAAGGAGCCTCGCCGCGCACTGGGGCGTGCATGCTGCGCCGTTCGTTCCGCAACTGGTTCCAGGCGCACTATCCATTCGTTTACGCATCCTTCCGCTGTGTGAGCAACTGAAGGGAGCCGATATGGTGATCCGTGGTGGCGTAACCTATGCTGTCAACTCGTTCGCTGAAGACGTGCGTGACGGGCTCGGGCGATCGGGGCAGAAGGAGTTGCCGTCAAAATACCTGTACGACGACGTCGGCTCCGCCTTGTTTGAAGTGATCACCAAGCTTCCTGAATACGGGCTGACGAGGGCGGAGGAGAGAATTCTGCGGCGACACTCCGAGGCCATTGCGGAGCGGCTCGCTTCGCATGGGATGGTCGTTGAGCTCGGCAGCGGCAGCGGCAGGAAGACGCGTCGGATACTGGAAGCCCTCGCCCACCATCAGCCTACGACGTACTGTCCCATTGAGATCTCCTCGACGGCGCTGGAGAGCTGTGAGCGCGAACTCGATGATTTGCCCCAGGTCAGCATTCTGGGATTCGAGACCGAGTACCTGGATGGTCTGAGCAGGGCGGTGGCGCGCCGCGGACCCGGTGAGGGAGTCGTGGTGCTTTTCCTGGGTAGCTCGATCGGCAACTTTGATCGCGGGCCCGGCGAGGACTTCCTGCGCAAGATTCGCGAGGCGCTCGAGCCTGGCGATGCCCTGCTGCTAGGCACGGACCTGGAAAAACCCCTGGCCCAACTCATTCCCGCCTACGACGACTCTCTCGGAGTGACGGCGGTGTTCAATAGCAACCTTCTGGCCCGCATCAACAGGGAGCTCGGAGGTGACTTCGACCTGTCCCGATTTGAGCACGTCGCGCTCTACAACGCCCCGGAGCGGCGCATCGAGATGCACCTCCGCTCGGTTGAAAGCCAGACGGTCTCCATCGAAGGGGCAAATTTCCGCACCACGCTCCAGCGCGATGAGACCATCTGGACCGAGAGCTGTCATAAGTACGGGCGGCAAGAGGCCCCGGAGATGGCCGAACGGACCGGGTTCGAGTGCGTGGCGCGATGGGTGGACAATGAGTGGGCATTCGCAGAGAACCTGTTCATCGCCGTTTAGCGCTGGCGATGCTTCGATTTACGGGCCCATGGTAAAGATCCTGAGTGCCTGGCGGAACAACGGCGGGGGCAAAATCTATGTCGCCAGCAACGCCCCGGAGGTTGAACTGGCGGTGAACGGAAAACCTCTGGGGCGCGCCAAGCCGACGGAATTTCCGCACGCCCCGCATTCCCTGTTTCTTTTCAAGGTCGGCACTTACCAGCCTGGCGAACTCGAGGCTCGTGCCTGCATGGGCGGCAAGGTCGTGGCCACGGACATCGTCCGCACTCCCGGGCGCTCGCGCCGCCTGGTGTTGCGCGCCGATGATACGGAACTGATCGACGACGGCGCCGATATAACGCGCGTGGTGGCCACGGCGGTGGATGAGCAGGGCACGCCGGCGCCGACGGAGGATCGCAGGATTTTCATCGAGGTAAGTAATGGGAATTTCATTGGGGAGAGCCCGATTCATCTCGAAGGGGGGCGCATCGCCTTTTACGTCCAGACGCGCAAGGCATCGACCTTGCCCATCACCATTCGCGTCACCGCCGACGGCTTGGAACCGTCTCAAACGTTGGAGGTGAAGGTCCAGTCCCGGAGGAATTCCCTCGTCCCCTTGAGCGATTTCGACGCCGATGGTCTGGCGACCCTCCATTAAGCCGGATTTCCCACAGGGAGAGACGAATCATCCCGCTTGCGAGTCCGTCGGCTGACGGAAATCCCAGACTGCAAAATTCAGTGGCCTGCGCCAGCCTGCCAGATTGAACGGAAGCCTGCCGAGAGTTTTCGCTGGTTCGAGGTAAAAGTGCCGCAGAGTTCGAAACGGCCGGGCTCTGCATTGCAAGGTCGTGAATTCTTGTTTTTTTGACAAGATTTTGATGCTATCTGAGGTATTACGGGAATAAGCGCGGTTAACTCCGCCACGAACATCACCGAGCGGTGCTACCCGCTGTCACGGGGGACCTCGAAGAGGTCCAATGTCATTAGCCGTGGGTGGAACCCACGGAAACGATGCCCGGGACATATTCCCAACCCCGAAGGGGTTGAACGTGGTTTGGCGTCCAGTGGGCAGGAAAAGGTTCGACTCCTTCGGAGTCGACAGGCATTTTCGTTGGGGGTCCCGGTCCGTGGGTTCCACCCACGGCTAATGATGTTGTTCCCCTTCGGGGAACTTGGTGGCGGCGACCGCAGCCAGACTGACAACCTGCGGTGGCGGTTGGGGAAGCCTGATCATTTGGTTGCGGCGCTGCCGCGCTGCGCTGTGGTGTTTCCCGGCAGCGAGCCAACCCAAATTGAAACGAGGCCTAAGCGGGCAGCGCGTTACGCGGCCCAGTAGCGCCCGCTCCCCCAAGAGTGCCAAGATTTCTCCCCAGCGCGCCGTCACCCGGGAGAAATCGGGTTGCAGGTTTCCGATTACCAGGCCGTCGTCACCTCCAGTTTCAGGGAAGGGCGTTTGAACGAAGCCGCTGGCGCGGCAGACGCTTCGCGTGCGTGGAAGTGGAGGTGGTAGCGCTGAGCTAGGTTATTGTCGGGTCATAAGGAGGTTCCCTATGACCCGTTTACGCAAAATGATGCTCGAAGAACTCGAGCGTCGTAATTACTCTCAGGGTACCACACGCTGTTACCTGCGTGCGGTCGCTGATTTCGCCCGCTACTTCCATCGCTCGCCGGACCAGTTGCGCCCCCAGCACGTTCGTGAATACCAAGCCTATCTGCTCCGCGAACGGAAGCTGGATGCGGGCAGTGTGACGCAGCGCTTAGCCGCACTCCGCTTCTTCTTCCTCAAGACTCTCAAGAAACGCTGGGGCATCGACGAGACTCCCTACCCCAAGAAGGTGCGTCGCCTGCCCACCGTTCTCAGCCAGGAAGAAGTGGCCCAGCTCATCGACTCTGCTCCCACCCCCTTCTATCGCATCCTGTTGATGACGCTCTACGCCACCGGGGCGCGTTGCGCCGAGGTGGCGCGACTCCAAGTCCGCGATATTGACAGCCAGCGCATGGTTGTCCATATCCGAGGCGGCAAGGGCCGTGAAGATCGCGATGTCATGCTCAGTCCTGTCCTGCTCCAAGCCTTACGCGATCACTGGAGCCGGCTCAAGCCAAAAGTCTGGCTCTTCCCCGGGGATCGTTGGCATACCGCCGCGCAGCCCATCCGCACCAAGACCGTCTGGCACGCTTGCCACTTCGCGGCTCAGGCTGCGGGCCTCAACAAACCTGTGCACCCGCACACGCTTCGCCACTGCTTTGCAACACATCTCCTCCAAGCCGGTGCCGACCTGCGAACGATCCAGATCCTGTTAGGCCATCACAATCTGAAAGAGACCACGGTCTACTTGCACCTTTCTACCCGACATCTCAGCGCCACCGCCAGCCCTCTAGATGGCCTGGTGCTGTCGCCTGCTGGGAAGAAAAAGGAATCGCCTCGGGACGCCTAGATGAATCGACCACCCCTGGAGGTGGCCGATCTCATCCGCGCCGCGGGACGGAAATTCATCGAGCGCAGCCGCCACTGGCTCACCGGGCAGCATCTCAAGGTCCTGGCAGCCATCGAGCGCTGTCGCACCGCCGCACTAGGTGGGCATCTGGATGAGTGTTCCCGCTGCGGGCATCGCGTCATCTCTTACAACTCCTGCAGAAATCGGCACTCTCCCAAGTGCCAAGCCAACGCCCGCCACCGTTGGATCGAGGCGCGCCGCCAGGAACTCTTGCCCACTCGCTACGTCCATGTCGTCTTCACTCTTCCTCATCGGCTCGCCCCTCTGGCCCTGCAGAATAAGAAGGTCATCTACGATCTCTTGTTCCGGACCTGCGCAGAAACGTTGCTCGAAGTGGCTCGGTCATCGAAACATCTCGCCGCGGAAATCGGCTTCTTCAGTGTGCTCCATACCTGGAATCAGAAGTTGGAGCACCACCCCCATGTCCATTGCCTCGTTCCCGCCGGCGGACTCTCACCCGATCACCGGCGCTGGATTCAGCCCCGCTATCGTTTTTTTCTCCCCGTCAAGGTTCTGCGTCGAGTCTTCCGTGGCAAGTTCGTCGCTGGTCTCCAGCGTGCCTTCGCCAACGGCCAGCTCGGCTTCTACGGGGACCTCAAGCCTCTGGCAGAAGCGAAGGCCTTGGCATCTTTCCTCCGCCCCCTCTTCCGCCAGAACTGGGTTGTCTACTGCAAGCCGCCTTTCGGGGGCCCCGAGTACGTCCTTCACTACCTGGGCGCCTACACCCATCGCGTTGCCATCTCCAACCATCGCCTCGTCTCTTTGGTCGGTGAGCAAGTCACCTTTCGCTGGCGAGACTCCGCCCACGCGAACCAGCAACGCCTCCTGACCCTGTCGGTGGAGGAGTTCTTGCGGCGCTTTCTCCTCCACGTGCTTCCCCTGGGGTTCGTGCGCATCCGCCATTTCGGTTTCCTGGCGCATCGCTGTCGCGCCCCACTTCTACCCCTCTGTTTCCGGCTCCTGGAATCAACGACCGGTTCGGCTCTCGCTCAACCCCCAACACCAGGGAACGGTGAGGTTCCATCCACCACCCCGGCTTCCACCTCTCCCTGGGCCTGTCCTCAATGCGGCGGCCCCATGATCATCTTGCAGCGGCTGACCGCAGCTCAGATCGCTCTGCGTTCTCCACCACTTCCTGTCGCGAGGGCCTCATGAAACGCTCGTTTTCATTCCGACCATGCTCAGCGCCTTCAGTGCCCACACCCCACGTGTCTCTTTTTGGCCCCACACTACACACTTATTCTCGCCCCCTCGTTTCCCATCCAGCTCGATCTACACTCAAATCACCCCTCCCACCTGAGTTCGCCACCATGGCCGCACCCCTTCCCCCCGCACCCAGAGGACTAAATCCCATTCAAATCCCATAGCGTAGGGGCCGCGGCTTCGTTCAAACGGCTGTATCGAAAGCGCGCCGTTGGGACCCTCCCGCTGCCCGACCGCTTTCTCGTCGGCGCGCTTCCGATACAGCACTAACGTTTTACAGCACTAACGTTTATCGTTCCCAATCCAGGGTGCATTGGACACAACCTGCCAGGACACATTTCACCCCAAACGACAAACCGGCGTGATAGATTATTCACGTGCATGAGCAGGCCAGCGGCCAACTCCATCGCTGAGTGCAAGCAGACGCTTCGGTACATGCGCAATGCGCCGCAGCTATGGACGACCAAAGCGGAACGCATCCATGAAGGCTTTCGGCAGGGCTTGACAGATCGCAGGGTCTTGCTAAGCCGCCACGGACCGAGGGTGCTGCAGGCGGTTTTCTTTGATTACTCGCTTCAGTTGAGCGATTTAGGCCGAGCGCATGGGAAGGGATTTTAGCTGCTTTTAGGGCCCCCAGAACGTCCTCGGCGATGTCCAATGAAATCGTCGCCCAAGGAAAACCCACGGGCCTCGTCGAGCTGCCGGTTGAGTGGATTCTCGACGACTACGCTTACTACAGCTACGACGTGAGGGCGAACGCTTACAACCGCGTGGGCGACAACGACGTTTACGAGATCTACGAAGGTGAGTTCGACCGGGCATATAAAGAGGGGAGGTTGTTTCTGCTTACCATGCACCCGTTCGTAACCGGGCACCGCTCGCGGCTGGCAGCGCTCGGCCGATTGGTGGCCTACATGCAGTCAAAGCCAGGAGTGTGGTTTGGAACAGTCAGCCAGGTGGCGATGGCGGCAAAGGCACATCTCAAGCGAGGTGACCCATGGGACGGAAACACGCGTTGGGAATGGCGCTCTTCTTCTGGGCGGCCACAGGACTCGCCGGGGGAGGGGGCTTCAAGGCCGGTGTTTCAAAAGTAGATATCACGCCCCCGCCGGGCTTGCCGATGTACGGCTATTTCGATCGTACCCAGCTTTCCACAGGTACGCTGGACCCGCTCTACGCACGCATCCTAGTCATCGAGGTGGGAGGAAAGCGTCTGGCGCTGATCACACTCGATCTGGGTCGAACCTTCGGACCGGCCTCTCTCGCCCAACTGCGAAAGCAACTGGCCCAGAGAAGCGGGATTTCGTATCTTCTCATCACAGCCTCGCACACTCATGCCGGGCCCAATATCCTGGACGAGTATCCTTCCAATCAGACCCCGGCCTGGGAGACCGCCGACCTCGACAAGATCGCGCAGGGCGCGGAGGACGCTCGCCAGCGCGAGGTGCAAGCTCAGCTTGGGACCGGCTTCGGCTCGGTGTACATCGGCTACAACCGGCGCCGCGTCTCGCCGGACGGCACGGTCACCATGTTCTGGCAGAATCCCGACAAGGTTCCGACATCACCCCTCGATCCCACCGTCTCGATCCTGCGCGTCGACACGGCGGACGGCAAGCCTCTGGCCATCTTGGTGAACTACGCGTGTCACCCCGTGGTGTTTGGGCCGGATAATCTCGAGTACTCGGCGGATTATGTTGGCGTCATGACCCGGACGGTCGAGCAATCCTGGGGTGCGGCCACGAGTGGCGGGCCGTTGTGTTTCTTCCTGCAGGGCGCGGATGGCGACATCAATCCCTACTACGCCACCACGCGCCGCGCCGATGACGCCATTAAAAAGCGCGAGTGGACTGGCGAGCAACTCGGCGTCGAGGCCGCCCGCGTGGCGAAAACCATCCACACCCAACCCGTTCAAGCGCCCAGCCTACAGTTTGCGGAGGACTATCTGACGTTTCCCGTGCGCTGGGATGCCCAAAAATTCCGACAGGGAATGCTCGCGAAGTACGGCCCGAAAATATATGAGGACCACGCCGACCTTCTCAACAGTGATTCACCTCGGCGCGAGCTGGCGCTGGCGGTGACGACGGTTCTGCTGAACAAGAAGATTGCCCTGATGGGCATGCCCGGGGAGCCCTTCGTGGATTTTCAAATCAACTGGCGCGACCGCTGCCCTGTAAGCAGTGCCTTCTTTGTCGGCTACGCGAACGGCTATTATGATTATTTCCCCACCATCAAAGCGGCCTCGGAGGGCGGCTACGGCGCCGCCGACTCCGACACTTACATCGCGGTGGGAGCCGGCGAGCGCATGATGAATCAGGCCCTGGTCCGCATATACGAAATGCTGGGCAGCCTTACAGACGAGCCGGAGGATTTGAAAACGCAGTGACGGCTTCCGGCCACGGCTGACGTTCCACCACCGCGGCGCACTACGCGGACGGTGTGGGAGGGGTAAGGGGCGAAGCGGGCCGAACGTGCAGGGAAGAACGGGATTAAGCTGCTTTACGCGAAGGGGACCAACATCTGGGGAGAATCGAAAGCTGGATTTGCCGAAGCCGTGACTGCGGCCCGGCAAACTGATCTGGTGGTGATGGCGCTGGGTGAAGATGCCGAGTCGAGTGGTGAAGCAGGCTCGCGAGCTCACTTAAGTTTGCCGGGAAATCAGGAACAACTGCTCGACGCGGTCTCCGCCACCGGTAAGCCGGTGGTGGTAGTTCTCTTTAGCGGACGTCCGCTGACACTGGTTGCCTCCCTTCCGCACATGGCGGCCCTTCTCGAGGCTTGGTTTCCTGGGGTGCAGGCCGGTCCGGGACTGGTCCGGACTCTTTTCGGCGATGTGAATCCGAGCGGGAAGCTGACGGTCACTTTCCCGCGCGCAGTCGGCCAGGAGCCGCTCTATTACAACGCGCTTAGTACCGGCCGACCCTCCGAGGGCGTTGACCTGAGTCATCCGCCCGTGAAAGAGGACGATCGCTGGCACTCACGCTATATCGATGAACAGAATTCCCGGCTGTTCCCGTTTGGCTATGGGTTGTCGTACACGAAGTTCGCTTATTCGCCCCTGAAGCTCAGCACGACGAAGCTCAGCGCCCGCGCGCTCAATGAAGGCAACGCCGAACCCCTTCGGGTATCGGCGGAAGTGAAGAACATAGGCCGCCACGCCGGAGATGAAATTGTCCAGTTCTACATCCGCGAGCAAGGAACAAGTGTGGCCCGGCCGGTTCGGGAACTGAAAGGCTTCCGACGGATTACGTTGAAGCCAGGAGAAACCAAACATGTGGAATTCACCTTGGGAAGAGATGATCTGAGGTTCTGGGACATTGACATAAAGGAAGTAGTCGAGCCGTCTCACGTAACTGCCTGGATCGGGCCGAACTCCAAGGAAGGCAACCACGCCGAGTTTGAAATCACGCATTAGTTTTTTCGATTCGTGTCTACGCACGGAGGTCATGCCATGAAGAAGACCATCGCTTTTCTGGCCATCGCCGCATCGCTGGGCAGCGCCCCTACGTGGGGAGCACCAGGTGACACGCACATCTGTAAATGGAAAGACAACAGGATTGCCGCCTTTTCCGTCGGCGGTGACGATTCGCTGCGGAGTCAGATCCGTTTCGCCATTCCACTGATGACCCAGCGGGGGATTTATGGTACCTGGTGGGTCAATACGGGGCGGGGGCACAACGAACTCGGCTTTGATTTCATCGACGACCAGGCCTACTGGGCCGCAGCCGTCAAAGCGGGGCATGATCTTGCCAACCACACCTTGCATCACACGGGAGGAGCCCGTGACGCAAGCGATGCCGAATGGGAGATCGGCGAGAACGCGCGCCGGATCTGGGCCATCCAGCCAGAAACCAAAATACTGCTTTTCGAGAGGGGCGGAGGAACGGTCTGGGATACTACGAAAGACCAGATAGAGCAGGTCCTGGCTAAGTACCGTTGCGTGCATGGAAGGGGAGCACCCAGCGTCGATAGTCCAGCCTGGCAGATCAATCATTCCGCCGCGGAGTTGCGGAGTTTTGTCGATGCCGCAATCAAGGACGGGGGCTACCACACAATCATATTCCACGGCATAGGTCCCAACGCGGAGTGGGGAGGGCAAACCGACGGGGACGCATTCGTAGCACTGCTGGACTATCTCGTCCAGAAGAGAGGTCTCGTCTGGAGCGACACCTTCACCAGAATCTATAAGTACGTGGAGGAACGGGATAACTCCAGCGTTTCAACCAAGGAAGCCTCCAGCAGCCGGATCAGTCTCGCTTTCATGTCGGGTCTGGATACCTCCAAGGGCATGTTCGATTACCCGATTACCTTAAGGACTGAAGTGCCTCCGGGATGGAAGACTTGCAGGGTCACGCAAGGGAGCAACTCCACGGCGTATGCTGTGGAAGCAGAAGTGGTGTAATATTCGGCTGTGCCAAATGCGGGGGACATTAGCATCGTGCCGGGCGGCACGCCTGCGCCGCCACCCGCTCGGACAGCCACGCTCCCGCCTCTTCCACCGGCACCGCCCGCTCCTCCTGTGCTTCCCACGCGAATTGTCGATGACTTCGAGTACGCGAGCGATGGCGAATTGAACTCCGCGTGGTGGGTCTTGCCATGCGGCAACGAGTCCAGTATTTCCCTCGATCCCGTCAAAAAGAGCGAAGGCAAGTACGCCATGAAGTTCAGCTATGCCGCGGGTGACAAGGGAACCTCCGGGAGATTGCGGCGGAATACGTCATTGGATCTGAGCCCGTACGGCTACCTCTCCATGTGGGTGAGGCCCTCGAACACCAGCGATCCGATCACGTTCCAGTTTATGGAAGCCATCCAGAGCGAATTCTGGGAGGCCAGCTTCACGCCAAAGAGTACCGCTGGCCAGACCATCGTCATCCCGTTGACGAAGGAATACTTCCACCGTCCAAGTTGGTTTACGGGCGCGGAGGCTGATGGTGTCATCGATCTGAGCAACATCAAGCTGGTGAGCTTGTATGTCAGCGGCACCGGAGGAGGCACGATCATATTCGGCGACATCAAGGCCTCCAAGACGGCGCCCCCATCGGCATACCTTGCGGCTCCCGTGACGGCTGCCACACCCTCGCTCACAGAAACCGGCAGATGCACGCCGGGGAAATGAGGCCAGGACGTGCCGAAAGGAGTTATTCGGGCTAATCCTATGCACACTCAGATTAAGGCCTTGGTTTTCGACGCTTACGGAACCCTGTTCGACCCTTTCTCTGTTCAGGGGAAAGCGGAGAGGATCTTCCCTGGTCGGGGCGAGGTTCTGAGCCGACTCTGGCGCTCGCGTCAACTCGAATATACCTGGCTGCGAGCGCTGATGAACCATTACGCGGATTTCTGGCAGGTCACGCGGGAAGCTCTGGTCTATGCCTGCCGCAATCTGGGCTTGCGCTGCGAGGCAACACAGCAAGAGGAATTGATTCAGGAATACCTGTGCCTGGAGGTTTATCCCGATGTGACTGTGGGGCTCGAGGCCCTCCGGAGCCAATGCCCGGCAATCCTCTCCAACGGCTCGCCGCGGATGCTTGAGGCAGTGGTCAAGCACGCCGGGCTGAAACAGGCGTTTACCATCCTGCTCAGCGTGGACAAGGTGAAGACCTACAAACCCAGCCCCGCCGTCTACCAATTGGCCGTGGAGGCGTTGAAGTTGAAGAAAAGCGAGATTGGCTTCGTGTCTTCAAATTACTGGGACGCGGCGGGCGCCGCCGCCTTCGGTTTTCCGGCGTTCTGGCTCAATCGCTCCAAGGCGACCCCCGACGAGTTGGGAACCGCGCCTGAGGCCACCATCACGAGCCTTCGTGAACTCACTGACCTATTCTGAGCGCGGGGAGTTGTAGGCAGAGAAACGGAGTGATCGCCATCACTCAGAGCAAAAAAGGATTACCGGTTTTCCTCGAACAATTCGCTCATAATTAGATTGCCCCCACACTGAAGGGGGCGAGTGAGGACATCGGTTGGGAAGCGACTCCCCGCACTCATGCGCTGACGCCTCGGGCACATCGAGAGCCTTGGGCATCGAGAATAACTGACACGTGCCGGGTCGCTTCCCTACCTCACATCTCCTCGCAGAATCGAGATCCCCACATGCGCTCAAGAGTTTCAACCGTACATGGGTTGTACAGGCTTGCCTGGATTGCGACGCTCGCGGCCGGAGTGCTCCCTCATCAGGGGTTTGCGCAGACGGCGCTGCGGCCGCCCGGGATTGCGAAATCCACTCAAATCCTCCTGAGCGGGAATGATTGGAAGTTGGGTTCATTCGAGATGGGTGACGGGGAGAAGGGCAGAGCGTTTCTTCCTGACTTCGACGACCGAAGTTTTGGAACCGTCAAGGTTCCGGGTGAGGTGCAACTACAAATTGGGCTCAAAGGCATGGACCTCTATTATCAAAGCAAGGCACTCACGTTGGTGAACCAGAAGGAATGGTGGTATCGAAAGCGATTCACGGTTAGCAAGGGCGAGGAGGGCAAGCTCTTCAGATTGATGTTCGAGGGAGTGGACTATTTCGCGACGGTCTGGTTAAACGGCGAGAAGCTGGGAGAGCACGAGGGATGCTACGTACCTTTTTCCTACGACGTTAGCCACAAGCTTCGCTACGGGGCGGAGAATGTGCTAGTGGTAAAAGTCACCTGCCCTTGGATTGTGAAAGGGCGAGGCTTCCTGGAGTATATGAAAGGGGATTGGACGACGATCGATCCCGATAACCAATTGCATATCGACAAGCCGCCCTTCTTCCTAGGTCCTTACTGGGACGCCATTCCGGCCGATGGGAACGCGGCCTTTCCCATGGGCCTTTGGCGCGATGTGAGTTTGGTGGGCTCCGGGTCGTCAGTGATGGATGACCTGTTTGTTTCCACGAAAGCCCTGCATGCTGATGGCAGCGCTAGGCTCGAAATCTCGGGGACCATCAAGAATTACAGTGACGAGGATCTGAGCGCCTTTCTGGACCTGAAAATCCAGCCAGAGAACTTTGCGGGCGCGGCGCTCGCCCTGCCCAAGCAAAATCTCAGTCTCCATCCCGGGGAAAATGCCTTCCGCTTTGAGACCGACGTCAAGGATCCCCACCTTTGGTGGACATGGGACCTGGGTGAGCCCCATCTCTACAAACTAATCAGCGCCCTTTCTCCGTTCGACGGGTGGCCCGAGCGATGGCCGCGATGTTGTGTTTGGAATCCGCTCGATTGCGGTCAAGCCCGACATGAGCACCTGGTTGAATGGCAAACGGCTCTTCCTGAAGGGCGCTTGGTATCCGATGGCGGATTATTATGGAAGCAAACCGACCCGAGAGATCTTCCGGAGGGACTTGGAGCTCTATAAGAGTGCGAACCTCAATCACATTGTCAACTTCACGGTCGTGGAGCAGACGGCCTTCTATGACCTCTGCGATCGGTTGGGAATACTGGTGATTCTCGAGCTTCCCTACAACCAAGATGGCCCGATCGACGTCCTCTCTTTTTCCAACCCGCGCCGCGAGGCCTTCGTCGAGGAGTCCTTGAGTCAAGTCCGCCAAATTATTCTGGATCTCCGCGTCCACCCGTCCATCATCGAATGGGCCGCGTTTGCCGAGGCCCACGCCAAGGGTGGTGACTGGGGGGTGGGAAAGTGGGACTTTGAACAGTACGGATACGGCCCCTACTCTGAAGCCATCGGAAAGCTGGTCGCCGAGCTCGATCCGGGAACGATCTACCATCCCAGCCTCTGTGACATGGGAGAGCAGCATTTCTGGATGGGGAATGCGGGTATGGGCACTATAGGCAGCTACAACGAGCACTTTAACGCCCATACCGGGTTCGTGTCGGAATACGGCTCGCTCTCGCTGCCCACCCTCGAAAGTCTTAAGCTGGAGCTTTCGCCAGAGGATATGTGGTCGAAGCAAAACATCCCCCTGCCCCGCTGGTCCAATCTGCCCATCAATATCTCGGCATACGCTTATCTCAGTAGCTTCGACTACGACGGGGTCGCGAGTTTGCTCGACCGGGTGAACCAGTATGTGGACCGCCACATTAGGTCCGCGCGTGACCTCGTTGACGGCTCGCAACTCTACCAGGCATTCCTTATGAAATACGCGACGGAGGCCTACCGGCGGAAAAAGTACGATCCTATAAACGGCACGCGCATTTGGGACTATGGTGAGGTGTGGCCCGGAATTCGCTGGGGAGTGATTGACTATTTTCGTGTTCCCAAGATGAGTTATTACTACCTAAAAGCGGCTCAGGCGCGATTTGCCGTGAATTTCGCTTACGAAGAGGCACTGGAATCGCAGGTTGCCGGGAAGCGTCTGCAAATCCCCGCTTACATCATCAATGACCATCCCCACGACGCGCCCGTTAATCTGCATTGCCAAATCACGGACCTGGCAGGCCGCGTGTTGTGGACCCGGGACTTCCAAGCGTCAGTTCTGGCAGATAGCAGGCAGGAAATGGGCGTTGTCGATTGGGTTACTCCGGACGCCCCGGGCGTCTACGTCTTGAGAGGGGAGGCTGTGACACCAGGGGGCGAACTCCAAGCCTCTAGCGCGGCTTTTATCAAGGTAACGCCCCGGCTCTTCCCGCAGTGGCTCAACGTCCTGCTCATCGGCCAACGAAAGTACAGCCTTCCCATCGCCGGGCTGGTTCGTGGGATGGGAGCAAATGTGGATGTTATCGATGAACGTTCATTCTCGGAACTCGCCGGGCTGCGCGACGGCGAGGAACTGCGGAAGAAGTTTGATGTGGTATGGCTCGCCTCCTTCGACTCCCTTTGGAAATTGCTGGATAAGAGCGAGGCGGAGGGCTTGCGCCATGCCATCGAGAAGGGCACGGGATTCATTCACACGGGCGGGCGCGGAAGCTTCCACGGCGGGTTCGGAGAAGGTTCCTGCCTGGATTTTACTCCCCTGGCAGAGGTTTTGCCTGTTGAGGTCCAGGATCGCTATGACCTGGTTCTCGCTCAACCCATCGAACCCACGCTGATGTTCTCAAAATTCCCGCCCCTGAAGGAAATTCGCCTGGGCGCCGGCGCAGAACCCTCGTTCACCGAGGGAGGGCTGGCGGAATACGGGCTCGCCGGCTTCAACGACACCCGGCTCAAAGCGGGCAGCAAGGAGATCTTCGCGATCAACGGTCGGCCGCTCTTCGTCACGGGACGCTACGGGCAAGGGCGCACGGTCGCTTTCACGGGATTCACACCGCCCTACACCGAGCGAGCGGCCGAGTGGGACCCGAAGGTCATTTTCCCATATCTCCCCGACCAGGAGTTTTACCAGGATCCTATTACCAAAGCTTACTTTTATGTCTTCATGGAATTGCTCGCCGCTGCGACTGGCAAAACGCCCCAGACACCCTACGCGGCGATCCTGGCCGCACATGAGAAGCCGCTCTTTGAAACGCTGAAGGATCTTTCCCCGGCGGCTGTAAAGACGGAAGTAATTTCACCTGTAGGCATTTCGGATAACGAGGGCCACCTCACACTCCGCTTGACGAATGGAGACAGATACGCACGCCTGGTGCACCTGCGGGTGGAATGGGACGGTGAGTCGTCGAGGGTGCCCTACCTCGTGAAGTACGGAGACAATTACTTCGACCTGGCGCCTGCGGAAGCGCGAAGGATAGATTTGACATTGCTTTTTCCCAAGGGAGCGGCGGGCCCACTCTCCGGGTCTCGTGGGCGCGCGCCTCGCCTATATGCGCGGAGTTCCGGCCCCGCAAGCGGCAGCGAGCACCGTCGTCGACGTTACCGTCGGCGTGGCTACGCAGCTGCTGTTCGTCGCCATCGGTGTGGCTTTGTTGCTGCTGAACTCGATCCTCCGGACCCGCTGTGGCCGCGGTGGCGCAGCTCGTGTTGATCGGCCTTGGTCTGTTCGTCGTCGCCATCGCGATCTTCCTGCGGCTTCAGCATCGCGGCATGTTCGCCGTCTCCGCTCGATTGGCGGGCGCCTTGTTTCGCAACGACCGCATCTCAGGGGCCGCCGGCGGCGCTTCGGCGATCGACGATGCCGTCGTGTCGATCTATCGCGAACGTTCTGCCCTTTGCCGAGCCAGTACGCTCCGTCTCGTTGGCTGGGCCGCAGGCACAGGCGAGAATCTGGCTCGTCGCACGGTTCCTGGGCCGGCCGATCGATGGGATCGACGCTTTCATCCTCGAAAGCCTTGGCGCCGGCGTACGCGCCGCCGCGTTCATGGTGCCGGGTGCGTTGGGCGTGCTCGAAGGCAGCTACATTGTATTCTGCGCACTGTTCGGATTATCCGCGGATACGGCCCTCGCGATTTCTCTCTCCAAGCGGGTACGAGAGATTGCGTTGGGAGTGCCGGGCCTACTCATCTGGCAATGGGTCGAAGGTTTCCACTTCTTTCGGCACGGCGGTCGATCTTCGCGGGCGTGAACGCAAGTGCGGACTGTAAATACGCGCGCAACATTGACCCCACCGCGGAAATCAACCCAGCAAATGATTCCGTTCGAAAATATGGAAATCGCGCGGGGTCATCTTTCGCGCGAAACGTGACCCCCATCAGGGAAGTCGATTAATTGGATAAATCAAATTACATGTGTCGCTTTCGACAGGGGTCGCGGTTGGTCGCGTTTTCACACCTTCGCTCTCAGCGCGGTTGCCTCAGAGTGGCGCGCATAACGCCGATATCGAGGTCGAAAACCAATTTGATCGGCACCATTGGGCCATTGGCGGATATCTGGGAGAGCCAAACTCGGTAGATCTCAGGATCGTGGTCGTGAAGCACTTTGCCGGGATCGCTTTGCTGATTCTGATAAGCGCGCCTTTGAAACTCGAACGCGCAGACAAGTGGCGGGGTTGAGCCGCTGATGCCGGCATAGGGGGTGACGGTCAGGTCATAGAGCTGATCCCCGCCGTACAAAATACCGCGGTAATTGCAGCCGCGACCTTCGTTGGCCGATCGCAACGCTGCAAGCGTAAGTGAAAGAAGATCGGCGGCATCGGTCCGAGCGGCTTCCGCGACTTCCTCGCGCTGGCTGCGCACCGACGGTGGCGTCATGGGAGCGGACACGATCTTCCCGGCCGCATAAACAATTTCCAGTGCACGCTTGCGCTGAACCTCGCGGTAGTGTTCTGGAATGATCGCAGTGTTCGTCAGGATACCTTGAGCGTTCATACTCATATTCCAGTTTGTAAAAAAGTCGATCAAGCCAACCGCACGTAGCACGAGCGATATGTCATAGGCGTCCGACATGTCATAGGCGGCGGCCCGGAAACCGATATCGACGCGCGCCATCATGACTGGAATGCCGATCACTTCCACGTCATAGACCAGGGTGAGGGAGCCAGGCTCCGGCACGTACCCGGGCGATACCGGTTGGTGGTTTGCAAGTTTGACGTCGTCCGCTAGTGCGCCTGTGGTGGCGAGGGCCAGGCAGACCGCGAGCGCAATCGCACACAACTTTGGTCGTGCTACCGGCTTCCCCGCCCATAGCCCGAACCGCGTAGCCGACAAATCACGATTACACCACCGCTTAAAGCCGCCATCCTGCGGATGAGCAACGATCGCCATGAGCCGAGATTGCCCGGATAAACGGCCAATACGGCTGTCGCGAGGCAAGTTAGCCCCCGCTCCGGGCGTTCTGCAACTTGTCGGCATAATTACATGAAGACACTATACGTCGAATGTCTCAACCCACAACCGATGTTTGGCTCTACCGTTTTCCCCGGAGGCGATCCACAAGCCCACTGAGAACCCGTTTGGTGACCATCTCTGTCCCACGATCGGCAAGCCGGCTTACATCAATACGAGCCGCTGACGATTGAACTCGCCCACCTGCGCTACGGGTATCCTCGCTTTCGTATCGGCTTGCGAATGCCCTCTGCACTGCCTTTGCGGATTTTCCGCTGTTGAATCAGGTCGAACCAGATTCACGCTAACATGGTGTTGAGCTGCTAGCTGAACTCGCTGGTTCCTTGCTTCGAAAGATTGCCCTCTCAGTCGCAGGTGAGATCCGATCCCCCAACGGGCCGTAGCCCGCTTCAGATGAGATGAGTACTTTCCGACCCTATCGCCACCGATTCGCTGCCTGCTATTGTCGATATTCTCAGTTGAATGCTCTTAGGCCATGTCGGTATCGCGGCCCGAAACTGTTCAGCTTTGGCGACCAAGCGAACAACAATGGAGAGTCCGATGCGCAGAACCTTGGCTATGGCCTTCCTCAGCTTTTTCGTCCTTGCGGGTGCGGCAGCCCTGTTGAGCGCCTGCAACACTTATGCAGGATTTGGCGAAGACATGTCTGCGGCCGGAAAGTCGATCACCGATGCCGGCGACGATAAGAAGTAGACCCGTGTGCCTACCGGAAATCAAATCCGAACATATTGATGATGGAGGCCGCCGAGGATCGGGATCGCCACGATGCGACCGGTGCGATTGGCGGGGCGCGTGACGCGCCACCGTTGGCGGCGTCCAGTTTCAGGGCAGCAGATCGGCGATGCGCTTTGCGGGATGGGTCGGCAGGCGCGCGAGGATGTCGGTGAGGTAGGCTTGAGGATCGAGCCCATTGAGCTTTGCGCTCCCGATCAGCGAGTACATGGATGCTGCACTCGCTCCGCTAGAGCCCCCTTCAGCCGCGTTCGCGCCCGCGGTCGTCGCGCTCGTGTGCGACATCAGCGCCAAGAGCTCAGGCCGCGGTCCGTTCGGTTCGTTCGCTTCCCGTCCGAGCGAATGCGCGCTCTTGCCGCGAAACCTCCTCGCCGAGTTCGCGCCCGGTCTCGCTGAACCTCTTCGTGGTCCGCGAAAACGCGGTCAGCGCCATTTGGCAGAAGTCGTTGATGTCCCCGCTCAGCCTTTGCAACGAGCCGTTCAGCCACGCCTGGTGAATGCGCAGGATCTCGCCCGGTTCGTGCGCGTCCGACATTTCCGCAAGCGAATGGCGCGCGGCATCGACATCTTGCCGGCGCCGCTGCAGCCAGCGATTCGTTATGCTGTCGATATCCGACAGTAAATCCGCTTCGGCTTCGATCAACCTGGTCGCACCTTTCGTAGCCGCGGGCGACAGCATCCCGCTCACCATCCAGTCGATTGCAAACGGATTGCTGTCAATCCCCCCCTCTGCCCTTTGCCGGGTCTCCGTCATGCCATGTCTCCTTCTTTGCGTCTGATGCGCGGCGGTTCGCGCGAACACGAAACACACGCCGCAATCACTGCATAACGTCGCGTGAACGGAATCGTCGCAGCGTTCGGAATGCGAAATTGCGCATTGACGTGCGGCTCGCGCCGCAACGACTTGCCGCGACGGCGCGGCTCGGCCCCGCCAAGTCGGCAAATACGAAATCTCCCCGATATGCGCACGTTCTTCGCGGGCGCACGATCGCGCCGTCGATATGCGCCTTCAGATACGAGGATTTCGCCGATGAGGGCCGTCGGTATCGCGGCGAAGGAGCGGAGCCATGAGACGGATCGTTACAAGGTCTTCGGCGTTTACAGCGGCCACAATCCTTGGGGTTTGCATTGTCGCGATGGGTGCGTTCAATCGCAGAGTGCGCAACAGGGCCAAGCTATCTCCTAACCAGCGGCCTGCGAAACAGTCAGGCCTGCGCATGTCGCCATCCGTTCGCTGACCACGGGCGCACGATCGGAGCTTCGCTCATAAGGGGCCCGCATGAGGATCGAGCGCTACGTGGAGCAGACACTCTTCGCGAGCCGATGGCTGCTCTGTCCGCTCTATGTCGGGCTTGGCCTCCTTCTTATCGCATTCTGTGTCCTGTTCTTCAGCGAGCTGGCTCATGTCGCGGCGGCCGCCTTCGCGCAGCGCGAAGAGGCCGTCATCCTCGGCGCGCTCACCCTCATCGACATTGCGCTCATTGCCGGGCTCGTCGTCATGGTCATGTTGAGCGGCTACGAAAACTTCATCTCGCGGCTGCAGATTGCGGAGACGGAAACGACCATCGCCTGGCTCGGCAAGCTCGATGCCGGGACATTGAAGCTCAAGGTCGCGGCATCGATCGTCGCCATCTCCTCGGTTCAGCTGCTCAGAGGTTTCATGGGGGTGGACGAAATCCCCAATGACAAGCTGATCCTGCTCGTCGTGATTCACCTGACCTTCGTCATCTCCGCCTTGCTCTTGACCTTCATGGATCGCCTCGCGGGCGCCGGCCGCACATGACGATCCGTCTGCCGCCATCGCGGGTCGGCCGCCATCACAGGCGCCGCAACCTCGTGGACAAGCTAATCGGTTTTTCCACCGCGGGTCAGGTGTTCCTCTAATTTTCCGCCGCAGCGCGGGTCGGTACATGATCCGGATCGATGCGCGATCACGTCGCAGAAGAGGCGGTGCTGCGCCAGGCTTTCGCATCCTCGAATCGACGCGCGAAACGTCAATCGATCTCGTAGAGGAGATGAGGGTTATGGCAAAAGTGTCGTCGGACGCGAAATCTCGCCAGAGCTTGGAGGACACGATCGCGGCCGCGCGGCGATGGAGGCAATGGCGGCAATGGACGAGAGCGGCGCCGGATCGCTTTGGCTTTGCAGGGAGGCGGCTCGCATGGTGCGTTCACGTGGGGCGCCCTCGATCGCCTGCTCGAGGAGCCGAGCCTCGAGATCGTCGGCATCAGCGGGACAAGCGCGGGTGCGATGAATGCGGCCGTATTGGCCGATGGGTTGCGGCGCGGCGGACACGAAGGAGCACGCGCGGCGCTGCGCGATTATTGGCAGGAGGTCGGCAATCTGCCCGGGCTCGCAAGCCTGCTGGGACCGCAATTCGGGCATGGCACGCGCGTCTGGCATTTCGACTATTCGCCAATCTACCTTTGGCTCGATCTGCTCAACCGGGTCCTGTCGCCCTACCAGACCAACGTGCTCAATTATCACCCTCTTCGCGCGGTGCTCGAGCACATCGATTTCGAAGGGCTGCGAAGCGATCCCGCTGCCGCGCGGGTCTTCATCGCCGCAACGAATGTCCGCACCGGCCTCAGGCGCATCTTCACCAACGCGGAACTGTCGGTCGACGTGCTGCTGGCATCGGCATGCCTGCCCGACGTGTTCCAGGCGGTGGAGATCGGCGGCGAGCCCTACTGGGATGGCGGCTACAGCTGCCAATCCGGCCCTCAGCCCGCTCTATTTGCGCACCGAGGCGACCGACGTCGTCATCTTCGGCATCAATCCGTTGTTGCGCGAGACCGTGCCGAAAGACGCCCGCGCGATCGTCAACCGCGTGAACGAGATCAGCTTCAACTCGACCTTCATGCTGGAATTGGCGGCGATCGCCTTCATCGATGACCTCATCGACGAGGCCGCCATCGAAGCCGGCCGGTATAAACGCCTGCTGATTCACAAGATCGAGGATTACGGATCGCTGGCGCAGCTCGGCGCTTCGAGCAAGATGAACAACGATCCGCGCTTCTTGCACCGCCTGCACGCGATCGGCCGAAATGCCGCCGACAACTGGCTGAAGGCGCATCTCGATGACGTCGGCAAACAGTCGACGGTCGATCTTTCGCCGCTCCTGCCGCTGCGCGAGGGTTTCGCCGCCCGCCCCTTGCTCGATACGAGTCCCGCGCTCGCGCAACTGCAACCGACCTTTTGACGCTTTCCGTCCGCGCCTGCCGCATGCCGATCGTCGATCCCCGCCGCGGCGACTTCGAGGACGACGTCTCGAGCACGAAGCAGCGAACGATGCTCGCTCTTGCCGGGAGCCTGCTCGCCGAAGTCAGCCTGCCCAAGTTCGTGTTCGCCGCGCTGCTGCTCATCGTCCTTCCCGGCCTCATTCTCGGCCTGCTCCCGGTCGCGGTTTCGGCGTGGTTCAATTTGGCGCACGGCCAAGTCTCCGCCGCTCTGCTCTACGGGGTTTGGCCCGTTCTCCTGCTCGCACTCATTGCGGCGATAGGTTGGCTTGGCGGCCGGCCGTTGCTTCGCGCGGCCGAGACGAGCTTCTGGTCTCTCAACGCGATCGTGGTGCAGCCCATCTATGCGATTTGCCGCGAGGTCTGGCGCCACCTGCTGGAGCATATGCTGATCGGCGCGGCACCGAAACGGCGCGGGCCTCTGCGCGCAATCACCTCCTTCGCGTCGGGCCTTTTCGTCTGCGTCTTGGCGATCGGCGTGGCGGCGCTCGCGTGGCCGTGGACGCACTGGACCGTCGAAATCGCCAATGTCGACGCGGTCCACCATCTCGTGCTGTTCGCGCTCGCCAATAGCATCGTCATCGTCTCGGCATATCTCGCCGGGGCGGCGATCGTGTGGAGCATCGCCGACGGAACGATGGCGCAACCGGCCGATCTCGAGGCGTTCGAGCCCGATGCCTCGTCAGGCCGAGTGTTCCGCGTCGCCCATCTTTCGGACCTTCATGTCGTCGGCACGCGCTGGGGCTATCGCATCGAGTGCGGCCGGTCGGGTCCGCGCGGGAACGAACGGCTGGCCCAGGCGCTCGCCCGGCTCGACGCCATCCATGAAGCGGCACCGCTCGACGCGGTGCTCGTCACCGGCGATGTCACCGACGCCGGCCTTGCTTCGGAATGGGCCGAGTTCTTTGAAGCGATGCGGCCGTTCCCTCGCCTCGCGGAACGGCTGCTGATCCTGCCCGGCAATCACGACATCAACGTCGTCGACCGCACCAACCCGGCCCGTCTCGAGCTGCCGACGAGCCCGGCCAAGCGCCTCCGTTACGTGCGGATGCTTTCGGCCTTGGAGGCGGTGCAAGGAGGCCGCGTCCACATCGCGGACGAGGCCGGGCGGATCGGGCCGACGCTCTCCGGCGCGCTCGCCCCGCATCGCGACGCCCTTGCCGCCTTCGCGGATGGCCGAGCGCGGCGCATCACCGGCGCTGCGGCGGAGGTTTGGGAAAGCAGCTTTCCGCTGGTCGTACCGCCGCCGCCCGGCGGCGGGCTCGGCATCATGCTTCTGAACTCCAACGCCGAGACCCATTTCTCATTCACGAATGCGCTCGGTTTCCTGGGCGCGGAACAGGCCGCGCGGGTCATGGCCGTCGCCGGAGCCTATCCAAACGCCGCATGGATCATCGCGCTCCACCATCATCTCGTGGAATATCCGAAGCCGGCCAAGGCGCTTTCCGAACGGATCGGCACGACGCTGATCAACGGCACCTGGTTCGTGCGGCGGTTCCGCAAGGAGGCCGGCCGGATTGTCGTCATGCACGGCCATCGGCACATCGATTGGATCGGCATGTGCGGCGACTTGGCGATTGTCTCCGCGCCATCGCCGGTGATGGAAGGACCCAACGACACGCCATCCTACTTCTACGTGCATTCGATTGCCGCGCGGCCGGATGGATCCGTGCGCCTGCTCGCGCCCGAGCGCGTTCAACTCGACGGCGTTCCTGCGAATTGCGCCCGCGCGATGCCGGGGCCGCAGCCGGGCAGCGCAGAGGATCGTTCGCCCCGGAAGAGTGTTGACGCGCTGTAGACATTCGTGCGCCGCCAAGCCCAGTCCGACGATGAGCTCAGGACAGTCGCACTCGCCGCAACAGCGTCCTCATCCCAAACCCGTTGATCGTGCCCAAGCGGCAGCTCGCTCGCAGGTGACCGCGAAGCCGGGCGTCTTCGCCATACTGCTGCGGATCAAGGATGATCTGTCGCGCAAAAACCTGCAGTTCATAGCGGCCGGCGCGGCCTTCTATGGATTTCTGGCCATCCCCGCGACGATCGCCGTCGTGGTGTCGCTGTGCGGTCTCCTCCTCGACCCGAAGCCACATGCAACGCCTGGTTGGCGCGGTGGGAGAGATACTTCCCTTCGACGCGGAAAAGCTCTTGTCCGACCCCCATTCCCGGCAGACGCTGGGCATCGGCTTGCTCATTGGCCTCGCCGTCGACGTGTGGAGTTTCATTTCCGGCGGCTCCTCGATGGTCACGGCTTTCAACCTGGCCTCCGGCGCCACGGAGACACGCAGTTTCATCAAGCGTCAGATCATCGTGATAACTCTGGCCGCGGAGATGGTTCTGTTCGCCTTGCTCACGATAGCCCTCGTCGCGGTGATGCCTGCGATCCTCGACCGGCTGCCGATCGGCGAGTTCGGGAAAACCGTCATATCCATGATCCGATGGGCGGTCCTCGGCGCGGTGCTCCTGGTCCTGCTGCCCTCGATCTACCGCTTTGCGCCGTGCCGCGCGGATAGGCCGCGGCGATGGTTGAGCTGGGGCGCCGTTTCGGCCGCGCTGGTGTGGGCCCTCGGTTCTGCCGGGTTTTCGTATTACGTAAACTCGATGGGCCTCCTACGACGAAAGTTATGGCGCGCTCGGAGCGGTCATGCTCCTCCTCATGTGGCTCTACCTTTTTGCTTTCGTCGTCCTGCTGGGCGCCCGCATCGACGTCGAGATCGATGCGCACAACCGGATGACGCAACAAGCTCGCGATGAAGAGCCATATAGCGGCAGGTTCTGAGCGCCAGCCTTACGCCGCTCGGGCAGAATCCAGCGAACCTCCAGTATTCTCCGGATAGTGCGCGCGCCCGCACTCCACGATGGTTGCTCGAGCGATCTGACAAGAGGAGCCGGCGATGAAGCGGCTGATTTCGAGATTTGCCATCATGGGCGTAGCGGCGACCGGACTGCTTTTTCTGTCCCCATCTCGCGTATCGGCGGCGGGAAGCAATGACGGCAACTGGGTCTTCGACTTTCCGCAGGTCGGGGGAATCCAAAGCGGGAATGTCGGAGCGCAAAGGTGTCCGGCGTTCCGGGTTCCTGCGCAAATCACGGACAACCAGATTTCGGGTTCGCTTGGAAGAGCGTCCCCCGGAACGGGGAGCGGCGCCCTGCGCTCCGAGGGCGGCGCCGGCTCGAGTCAATCGCCGATCACCGGCACGGTCGAGCCGGACGGATCTCTGAACGCGACGTGGGAGAACTTCACCGTTACCGGCAAGCTGGGCGGCGGGAAGGGTCAAGTGACGGTCGCGCAAACGGGATGCGGGCCTCGGAACGGCACGGCCATGCGCGTGGCGCAATGAACTTTTATTTGCGGGAGCGCAACGCAGAGGCCGTGGCGGCGTCGTAAATCTCGATGCGTCGAACCTCGGGGCTGGGCAGCCGAATTTCCGCGCGCCGCAGCGCGTCCAGAATGGCGTGACGGACAGCGGTGTCCGCGTTGACAAAGCTCAGCGCGCGCGAATCCGTCCAGAAGGTTGCCTCGAGCGAGAGATCGTTGGCGCCAAGCTCGACGATGCGCACGGCCGATGGCGGGTCAGGCAAGACGTTGTCGGCCGTACGGACCGCCTGCGCGATCGTTTCGGCGGCGCGCCGCAGGTCGGTATCATAACTGAGGTGAAGCACGATGGTGCCGCGGCGAAAAAGATGCGCGGTGTTGTTGATGATGGTCGAATTGAAGAGCTCGGCGTTCGGCACCACCGCCACTCGCCCGTCATAAGTGCCGATCCGCGTGGCGCGCAGTTCGATGCGCTCGACCGTGCCCTCGGTTGCGCCGACGACGATCTGATCGCCGATTTCGAACGGGCGCAGCCAGAGGATCAATATTCCGCTGACGAAGTTCGAGATGACGTCCCTGATCGCGAAGCCGACGGCCAAACCCGTCAGTCCGAGGCCGGCGATGATGGTCTGCGGCGAGAAGCCAAGCACGTCGGCGGCGACGATCAAGCCGATCGCGATGACGGCATAGTAGGTCAGCTGTTTGACCAGGCTCTCGACCGTACGGTCGAGCGCGGTATGCCGGAAGACGGCGTGCACGGCCCATCGTAAGAGTACGGCGACCCCCCAGAACGCGAAGACCATGAGGAGGGCCGCGAGCGCACGCGGCACGATCAGGATGGCGGCATCGAGAAACCGCCCGAGAGCGGCGCGCGCCGATGCGGTGGTATCGGCGACGAAGCGCCCTTCCGCCGATAAGCGGCGCTCGCGCGCCTGCTCGAGCTCGCTCTCGATCTCGCTCGCCCATTGCGCTGCGAGCTCGTCGAGACCGACGAGGTGATCCTCCGCATCGCGCTCCGTAACCGTGACGATCGGCGCGTTGGCCGAGCTGATCGTGCGCTCCGTCGCACCGTGCGGCTGGACGACGGTGGGGCCGATGTGGTCAGGGTCTTGCAGTAAAGTCTGCAGCCGTTCCTCGATACGTCGCGCGCGGTCGTCGGCGTAGGGCGTCTCGGCATCGGGGCCGACGCGAAAGAGCGGGCGGCCGTCGAGATAGACGGTGGCCGCGCCGCCCTGTTGGGCGGACGCCGCCACGCTCATAAGCGCCAGGAGGATCAGTGCAAGCGATGTCAGCCGCGCCAACACCCGGGTCGCGCGCCGGACTCAGGCTGCAAGAGCTTTCCGCAGTTCCGCCTCTTTGGCTTCATCGAAGGATGTGCGAACCACGGTTCCGCCTTCGCCCTGCAAGGCCACGAGCACTTTGTCGGCGGTCATCTTGCGGATGAGCACGAACAGCGCCGCCTGGCCGGATTGCAGGCTTTGCGCGGTTTCCTTCATGAACCGATCGTTGATGCCGGCATCGGCGAACTTGCCGGCAAGGGCGCCCGACGCCGCGCCGATCGCGGCACCTGGCAGCGGCATGAGAAAGATCAAGCCGATCAAAGCGCCCCAGAACGTGCCGGAGATGGCGCCGGCCGCCGTCGGGCTGAAAAGCTGATTCAGTTTGACGCGGCCATTCGGTTGCTTCACCGCGATGACCGCATCGCTCATCTCGATCAGATATTCCTTCTGCATGTCGAGGAGTTTTTGCCGGACTTGCTCCGCCTTTGTCTCGGTCGGGAAAGCGATTTCTACGAGATCGGCCATTGCGCGTACTCCATCCTGATCCGGCGGGATCGAGCGCGATGATGTTTCAAGCCGGGTGCAGCTGGAATTGGCTGAACACCTGATCCAGGGCAGAGAAACAAATGACCCTGGTGCGGCATTCCAACGAGGGCGCACCCGACGCAGACGAAACGTATTGCGACGGTCCAATGACACCGGCAGGCGCATTGGCCGTATCTCGTTTCGCAGCGTCAAGCTCAAGGAAATCCGGGCCTGTTTCAGGAAGATTGTGGGACCGGCAAGGTCGATCCGTTCGTTTTCACGGCGCGACACCCGGAGAGACCGCCATGCGCGCCAGCTTTATCCCCGTTGCAGCGTTCTTGGCGCTCACGGCGCCGAACATTCACGCGTTGGCGCAGCAGGCGCAGGACAAAGCCAAGGCCTGCAACGCCGACGCCGGCGGTCTCACAGGCGATGAACGCGACCGCTTCGTGGCGAACTGCCTCAAAGCAAACCCTTCGGCCGCGGGAGAAAATCCGCAACAGAAGACGCAGCGGTGCAACGCCCAGGCGAGCACGCAAAGGCTGTTCGGATTCCAGCGCCACCAGTTTATCGCCAACTGCCTGGCGAAATCGTAGTGCCCTTTGGGCGCACTGCCCGCAGGCGGCAGAGAGGGGAATTTGTCATCGCGCCGTGATACCGTCGCGCGACGGAAAGCGTCATGACCGAGGGGAGCGAACATGGCCGCGCACATCGATTTTCTCACTGCCGCCGCCGCGATCGCCGGCGTCACGTTCGTCGGCTGCAGCCTGCTGCCGCCGGCAGCCGCGCGGCCGGGCGCGCGACGCCGGGAGGTCGTGATCAACGGCAAGCGCGTGAAGACCGTCGACGTCCATGCCCATTGCTCCATACCCGAGGCGATGGCGCTGATGGGATTGAAGATCGCGCAGGAGGGGCTGCTGATGTCGCAGGCGCCCGACCGCATTCGCGCCATGGACGAGCAGGGCATCGATGTCGAGGCGCTCAGCATCAACCCGTTCTGGTACAAGGCGGAGCGCGATTTGGCCGCCGAGATCATCAAGGTCCAGAACACCAAGCTCGTCGAAATCTGCGCGGCGCAGCCGGACCGGTTCGTCGCATTCGCGACCGTGGCGCTGCAGCATCCCGGCCTCGCCGCGGAGCAGCTCGAGCATGCGGTCAAGACGCTCGGCCTGCGCGGGGTTTCGGTCGGCGGCAGCGTCAACGGCGAAGAACTGGCGGCGGCGAAATTTCACCCGTTCTGGGCCAAGGCCGAGGAACTGGGCGTGCTCGTCTTCATGCATCCGCAGGGCACGCCCGAATTGAGCGCCAGGCTCACAGGCAACGGCGTCCTCGACAACGTCATCGGCAATCCCCTGGAGACCACGATCGCGCTCTCGCACATGATCTTCGAGGGCACGCTCGATCGCTTTCCCGGGCTCAAGATCTGCGCCGCGCATGGCGGCGGCTATCTGCCGTCCTATGCCGCGCGCTCGGATGCGGGCCTCGTCACCTTCCCCGACCGAGGCGGCCCGCCGCCCAAGAAGAAGCCGACGGAGTATCTCCGGCAGCTCTATTTCGACTCGATCGTCTTCACGCCGGAGGCGCTGCGCCACCTCGTCGCCGAGACCGGCCCGGGCCAGATCGTCATGGGGACCGACTATCCCTTTCCCTGGACGCGGACCTCGGTCGACCACATCCTGGCGACGCCGGGATTGAGCGATGCCGACCGCGTGGCGATGCTCGGCGGCACCGCGGCGAAGCTGTTGGGCATTGCCGCCTAGGGCGCGACTACGGCCGCCTCAGTAGAAATACCCGCCGACGAGAAAATCGGCCGGGATCGGCCACTCGCGATAGTAACGGAAGGGGACGAAATGCGTCGGCACGTCCTCGCCCTTGGCGGCCATGCATTGCACGTAGCCGATATCGTAGCGGAGCTGCGGCGGACCGCCCGACGGCGGCGCGGCGGCGAGCCCAGCCTCGCCGCCGAGAAAGAACCCGCTTGCCGCGCCGATCGCGGCGCCGGTGGCCGGGCTGCCGAGGGCGCCCCCGATGGCGGCGCCCTCCGCGCCAGCCAAGGCGGCGCCGATCAAAGCGGTTCCGATGGCGTTTCGATTGGCTGCGATCGGCCTGCGCCTCGTCGCCGATCTGAGTCGAGGCAAAGCGCTTGCAGGCGGCATCGTCCGCCTGGAACGCCTCGAAACTCCTGCCTTTGCTCGGCATCGCCACGACGGTCGGCCCGACCGGCGGCGGCACTGCGCAGGCGGCAAGCGCAAGCGCCGCAAAGGGTGCGGCGATCCCCAATGGACGTGGCATCGGCGCCTTCCTTTCCAATCCAATCCCCCCGAACGCCGCGGCGACGATCAAGCGAACCTGTCGTCGCGCGCGGCTTTCATTGCTGTAATACATGAAACAAGCCGCGAGCGATAGAATTGGCCGCGCGACCGCTCAGCGCGGCGCGATCGGGGTCGATTGCCACACGATCTGCTGCCAGCCGCCGCCCGCGCGCTCCCACACGTTGGCGAAGCGCAAATTGAGGTTCAGCACCCTGCCGCCGGTCTCGACATCGATCTCGACCGACCCGGTGAGGAAGGCGAAGCCCTCGCGCACGCTCGCCGCCACCTCCTTGCGGGCGACGCGGCGGTATTTGACCGTGCCGCTTGCGATCGAGGCGATGAAGCTCTTCTTGCTGTCGAGCCGGCCCGAGGAATGCGTGTAGACGATATCGTCCGACATCAGCCGCTCGAGCGTGGCGGTGTCGCACGATATCATCGCGCGCGTCCTCTCGTCGTCGAGCCGCAAGTAGCTCCGCTTCCGTCGCGTTCGCCATCGTTCCCTCCTTGCTCAAGGCCACTCCGCCAATTCTATCACAAGCCGCCACAAGGGGTCGCCGCCCAGACCCTTGACGGCAGGGCGGAGCGCGCGCCAAGAGCCGCGGGCGCGCAGCCGGGGACGCGAGGGCATGGGCGGCAGGCTCCATATCGGCATCGGCGGATGGACCTACGCGCCGTGGCGCGGGCTCTTCTATCCCGCCAAGCTGCCGCACGCGCGGGAGCTCGAATTCGCAAGCCGCAAGCTCACCTCGATCGAGATCAACGGCACCTATTACTCGACCTTCAAGCCCGCGAGCTGGGCCAAGTGGCGCGACGCGACGCCGGCGGGCTTCGTGTTCGCGGTCAAGGGCTCGCGCTACTGCACGAACCGCAAGGACCTCGGCAGCGCGGGCGAAGCGGTCGCGCGCTTCGTCAACCAGGGCCTCGCCGAGCTCGGCGACCGGCTCGGCCCGATCAGCTGGCAATTCGCCGCGACCAAGAAATTCGACGAGGGCGAGTTCGCTGCCTTCCTCGCGCTGCTGCCGCGCGAGGTCGGGGGCCGCGCGCTCCGCCACGCGCTCGAGCCGCGCCACGACAGCTTCAACTCGCCGCGCTTCATCGAACTCGCGCGCCGCCACAACGCCGCCATCGTGCTCGCCGACCACGACGAGTACCCGCGCATCGAGGCGGCCACGGCCGACTTCACCTATGCGCGCCTCATGCGTTCGCGCGCCGGGGTGAAATCGGGCTATCCCGCCGCCGAGATCGCGCGCTGGGCCAAGACGGCCCGCGCCTGGACAAAGCGCGGCGACGCCTTCGTCTATGTCATCGCCGGCGCCAAGGAGCGCGCCCCCGCCGCGGCCGAGGCGCTCATCGCGCGGACGAAAGCGCGCTGACGATTGCCGCCAAATCGAAGCGCCCGCGCTTCAGGTCGTGGCCGGCGCCTGCGACCGGGATGAGCCGCGTCGTGTGCCGGGATGAGCGCGCGCGCCGCGTCGAGCTCGGCGATCGTGCCGAACGGATCCTTGGTGCCGTGCACGAAAATTGCCGGCACGGCGAGGCGCGGAAAATGCGCCGTGCGCAGTTGCCCCGGCTGCGCGGGCGGGTGGAGCGGATAGGAGAGCAGCAGCAGCGACGCGGCGATGGCGGGCTCGTCGGCCGCGAGCATGCTGGCCTGGCGCCCGCCATAGGAATGGCCGCCGAGGCTCACGTCGCCCGCGACCACGCCGCGCAACGACGCGACGGCGCTGCGCAAGCCGGCGCGGTCGGCGGCGGCGGACGACGGCGACGGCGGACCGGCGGGCCGGCGCTGGCGAAACGGCAGATCGCAGCGCAGGACCGTGAATCCCGCGGCGCAAAACGCGAGCGCGAGCGCGACCAGGAGCGGCGCATCGCAAGTGCTGCCGGCGCCGTGCGTCAGCACCAAGCCGCGGCCATCGGGCCGCTCCGGGCGATGCAGGAAACCGCGCACGTCCGGAGCCTCGAATGGGACGGCGTTCTCCAAGCGCGGCGCTCCTCGGGACGCATGACAAGGCCGGGCGCCATCATAGGCTTCTGAGGACCCGGATGTTCGAGCCCGCTTCGCCCCAGCGGGCGTCGCGCGCGCGAAATTCCGGGTGGTGCCGTCGCGCGGCCGTTCCCGCGCCGTTTGCCACGCGGCAGAGAGGCCGCGCGGCGAGGCCAGTGCAGTTCTTCGCGGCGCGCGATCCCCCTGCCGCTTGCGGGAGATGGATCATGCGCGAACGTATCGCTCTTTCCTTCATCGGATTGTGCGCGGCGAGCCTTGCCGGATGTGTCGAGCCGGGAGCAACGCAGCGCTATGGCTATGGCTACGGTCCCTATGCCGCGCCGCCGCCGCTGCCGCCCGCGGCGCCGCGCGCCGGCGCGCCCGCAGCGCAAAACCCCGCGCCGAAAGCGGCGGTGGCCGCCGGCGCTCTTGCCCTGCCGCCGCTCGACCTGCCGCTGCGCGAGGACTGGTCGTCGCAGAAATGCCCCGACCTTGCCGTCACGTTCGGCGGCCATGCCGAGGCCATGGAGGTGAGCCTGTCGAATTCGGTCTCGTTCGACGAGGCGCGCGCGCTCAGCGACGGCGATTACCGCGAAGTGGCCGAGTGCTTCTGCGCCAAGACCGGCGACCTCACGCAGACCACCGAGCCCGCCGCCGATGCCGCGATGGCGGAGACGGCCAAGCACCTGACCGAGAGCGCGCGCATGCGCATCCTGCGCTCGTCCTTCGTCGAAGGCGGCGGCAGCGCGCTCGGCAATTTCAGCGAGCTGGTCGCTTCCTCGCCCGCGCCGGCGCCGGTGATCATGACGCTCAGGACCTATTGGCGCGGACAGTGCTCGATGCGGCTTTCGACGATCGCGCCCGAGGCCGACGCGGCGCGCGCGGCGCAGTTCCTCACTTCGATCCGCACGCTGAAGCTCGCGTCCGCCGAGGCCGACGCCGCGCCGGCGCTCGCGCCCGCGCCGGCGGCGCAGCCCGCCATTCCCGTCGTCACGGACGGGAGCGGCGACGATTTCGGCAGCAAGGTCAAGGCGCGCGCCGCGGAGCTGGAGCGGGATCGGGCCGCCGCCACGCCCGGCGCGCCCACGCCGGCGGCCACGCCTGCGGCTGCGAGCGCCGCCGATCCTCTTTCCGTCCGGCCCTTGCCGCCGGAGGCGCAAGCGCGGCTCAAGAAATTGCAGGAGCTGCGCGCCGGCGGGCTCATCACGCCGGCCGAGTACGAGCTGATGCGGCACGCGATCGTGAGCGGCAGCCTGTAGCGTCCCGCCCTTCCCGCGCCCGATGGATTGCGAGCCCCGGTCCGCGCTATTGTCGCGCAGATAAATCGGGCCGGGAGGAAAAGATGGGAAACTCGCGCGCGGCGCGGCTCGGTCCGGCGCTTGCCGTCATGGCGGCGCTCGCGCTCGCCACCGGCCAAAGCCCCGCGCAGGCCGAGGCGATCAAGATCGGCATCGGCCCCGTCACCGGGGTCGGCCCGATCTTCATCGCGCAAGACAAGGGCTATTTCGCCGCCGAAGGACTCTCGGCCGAAGCCATCAGCTTCGATGCCGCGCAATCGGTGGCGCAAGGGATCGTCGCGGGCGACTTGGATTTCGGCACCACCGCGGCCACGGCCGCCGCCTACAATCTCGCCGCCAAGGGCGATCTCAAGGTCATCGGCGGCCAGGGCCGCGAGGTGCCGGGCTTTCACGGCGCCGCCTTGCTCGTCTCGAACAAGGCCTGGGACGGCGGGCTCAAGTCGCCCAAGGATTTGGGCAACCGCACGATCGGCATCGTCCAGGTCGGCGGCCCGGTGCATTACGAGACCGTGCTGATGGCCGAGAAATACGGCGTCGACGTGAAATCGATGCGGCTCGTGCCGCTGCAAGGCCTGTCCGTGCTCGCCTCGGCCATCACCGGCGGACAAGTCGACGCGGGAATGGAAGTGAGCACCATCGCCTTGAAGCTCAGCGACGCGGGCAAGGCGCATATCCTCGCCTGGGTCGGCGACGAGACGCCGTGGCAGAACACGCTGATCCTTGCCGGGACCAAGACGGCCGACGAGAAGCAGGCCTTGGTCGAGCGCTTCCTGCGCGCCTACAAGAAGGGCGCGCGCGACTATTACGACGCCTTCACCGGCCCCGACGGCAAGCGCAAGGACGGCCCGACCGCGGCGGCGACCTTGGCGCTCATCGCGAAGCATCTGGGCCAGCCGGCCGAGCAGCTGAAAGACGGCATCTCCTATGACGACCCGGACGCGCGGCTCGACATCGAGGACGTGCTGCGCCAGATCGCCTGGTTCAAGTCGCAGAACATGCTGCCGCAGGACGCCGACGGCAAGGCGATGATCGACATGCGCTACGTCCAGCCGCTCGTCACGCAATGAGGCGAGGGAGGGTTCGGTGCTGACGCAAGCCGAGAACGAGCTCCTGACGCGGGTCGGCCCCGGCACGAAGATGGGCGAGATGCTGCGCGAGTTCTGGACGCCGGCGCTGCGCGGGGCATCGCTCGAGCGCGACGGCGCGCCGCAGGCGCGTGCGGCTTCTGGGTCAGAATTTCGTGGCGTTCCGCGCGAGCGACGGGCGCGTCGGATTTCTCGACGAGGCGTGCCCGCACCGCTGCGCCTCGCTGTCCCTGGCGCGCAACGAGGAGAACGGCCTGCGCTGCATCTTCCACGGCTGGAAGATCGACGTGTCGGGCAAGGTGGTCGATTGCCCGTCCGAGCCGCCCGAGCGGCGCGCCGAATTCGCGGCGCGCGTGCCGGTGCATCATTATCCCGCGCGCGAGGCGGGCGGACTGGTGTGGGTCTATCTCGGCCGGCGCGCGAGCCCGCCGCGCTTCTTCGATTTCGAGTTCCATGCGCCCCCCGCGCAATCGCTCGTGCGCCGCGCCGTCATTCACGGCAACTGGCTTCAGGGCTTCGAGGGGCAGCTCGATTCGGCGCATCTGGGCATGCTGCATCGCAGCTCGATCTCGCCGGGCGCGGCGCGGCGCGGCGACAATGCGCTGGTGCGCTTCTCGGTCGCCAACACGAGCCCGCGCTTCGAATTCCTGGAAACGCCCTATGGCTTCCGCGAGGCGGCGCTCACGGGAACTCGACGACGGCACCGTCTATGCGCGCATCCGCGAGGTCGTGTTCCCGTACTATTCCTTCATTCCGGGCGAGCACGGCGAGCCGCGCCTCGTCGTCGTGGTGGTGCCGATCGACGACGAGTGGAGCGCGCACTGGTATTATTACATGAACCCGTTCGGCCCCGTGCCGGACGCCTATACGCAGCAGATGCTGTGGCGCACGGGCGAGGATTCCGACGACTACGCCGCCGACCGCGGCAATGCCGGGAATGTCTGGCACCAGGACCGCAGCGCGATGAAGGACGGCCACTGGAGCGGCCTCATGCGCAATTTCACGTATGAGGATTTCATCATCGAGGAATCGATGGGCCCGGTCGCCGACCGCACGCGCGAATACCTCGGCACGAGCGACCAGGTGATCGTGCGCGCGCGGCGCATGTTGTTCGACGCGTTGCATCAGCATGAAGACGGCAAGCTGCCGTTCGGGCTCGACGGCGCGGCGCAGTACGCCCGCATCCGCGCGCTCGCCATCCGCTTCCCGCGCGGCACCAACTGGCTCGAGATCGATCCGTTCGATCCGCCGAAATTCGACCAAGGGCGCGTAGCATGATCAAGCCGTGGATCTTCGAACTGTTCGGCACGCCGGGCGGACGCAGCGGCCCGCCGGTCGAGCCGCGCGTCGCGGCCGAGCATTTCGCCTGGCACCTCGATCTGTGGCGCCGCGCCGAGGGCTGGGGCTTCGAAGGCATCTTCTTCAGCGAGCATCATTTCGGATTGGGCTACAGCCCGTCGCCCAATCTGCTGATCGCGGCGATGGCGAAGCTGACCAAGACGATGCGGCTGGGCGTCATGGGCGTGGTGCTGCCGTATTATCAGCCGTGGCGCGTCGTCGAGGAGATCGGCATGCTCGACCACCTGACCGGCGGGCGGCTCGAGATCGGCACGGCGAGCGGCATTCCGCAGGAGATGGAGCGGATCGGGCTCTCGGTCGAGGAGGCGAACGCGCGCAACGCCGAGGCGCAGGAGATACTCGACAAGGCGCTCGCGAGCCCGATCATCTCGCATCACGGCAAGTTCTGGAATTTCGACGATCTGCGCATCGAGCCGCGCTGCCTGCAGCAGCCCGCGCCGCCCAAATGGACGACGGTCGTCAGCATCGAATCCGCGCGCAAGGCCGCCCGGCGCGGCTCGAAGCTCTGCACCGGGTTCCATCCGACCCCCCGCATCGGCGAAATCTTCGACGCCTATCGCGACGAGGCGGCGCGCGTGGGCCGCAAGGTCGGGCCCGACGATCTCGCGATCCGCCGCAACATCTCGCTCGCCAACGACCAGGCAGAGGCCGAAGAAGCCTCGCGCGCGCAGTTGCGGCTCTATCGCGAGGCGTTGCGGCACGATCCGCGCGTCACCGACTCGCCCGTGCCCGACGCGCCCGGAGCGACGCACAGTTTCTCGGTCGGCGACGACGAGTTCATCGCCGGCACGGGCGAGCGCGCCGCCGAAGAGATCATCGCGCAATGCCGCAAGGTCGGCGCCGGGCCATTTCCTCAGCAACGTCGATCGCTCGGCACCGAAGGAGACGCGCATGGCGACGTTCGAAATCTACGCGCGCCACGTCATACCGGCGCTGCGCAAAGCCGCGGTCTGAGCGATGCCGACCGTCAGCGCGGAGCAACTGAAGCGCATCGGCGAAGCGATCCTGCTGGCCGCGGGCGCGCGCGCCGGAGGAGGCGGAGACCGTGGCGCGGCGCTGCGCCGCCGCCAATCTCGCCGGCCACGATTCGCACGGCGTCCTGCAAATCCCGGGCTATGTCGAGCGCATGAAGCGCGGCGAGATCGTGCCCGGCGCGCCCTTCGTCATCGTGCAGGAATCGCCGACCACCACGGTCGTCGACGGCAACTGGGGCTTCGGCTACGTCGTGACCGAGCGCGTCATGCGCATGACCATCGCCAAGGCCGATAAGTCGAACGTCGCGGCCGCCACCGTGTTCCGGCAAAGCCATATCGGGCGGCTCGCGGTCTATCCGCTGATGGCGGCCGAGGCCGGCATGATCGGATTGCTGACCGCCGACTCCGGCCGCTCGCCCAAGGCGGTGGCGCCGTTCGGCGGGCGCGAGGCAAGGCTCGGCACCAATCCCATCTGCATCGCCGTGCCGTCCGATCTCGCGGCACCGCTCTATCTCGACATGGCGACCTCGGCGGTGGCGCTGTCGAAGGTGACGCTCGCGGCGGCGGCGGGGCGCGCCATCCCCGAGGGCTGGATCATCGACAAGGACGGACGGCCGACGACCGACCCGAAGGAGTTCCGCAAGGGCGGCGTGTTGCTGCCATTGGGCGGGGGCGAGGGCTACAAGGGCAGCGGGCTCGGCGCGATCGTCGAAATCTTGTGCGGGCTGCTGACCGGCCTCGGCTTCGGCATCGAGCCGACCGGGCGGCACAATGACGGCTGCTTCCTCGCCGTCTTCAAGGTCGAAGCGTTCCGGCCCTTGGCCGAGTTCAAGAAAGAGGTCGCCGACTTCGCGCGCTACCTCAAGAACACGGCGCCCGCCGAGGGCAGCGCCGGCGTGTTCTATCCGGGCGAGATCGAAGACGTGCGCGAGCGCGAGCGGAGCCAGACCGGCATCGCGATCGACGACACCACGTGGGGTCAGCTCAGGCGCCTCGCCGAATCCTACGGGCTTTCGGCGCAACTGGGATTTGCCTGATGCCGCCGCGCCAGATGGTGCTGGTCGGGTTCCTGCAGGCGCAGAACTGCACCAACCTGCCGGCCTCGTGGCGCCATCCCGAATCGCGCACCGATTTCTGCGCGCCCGACTATTACCAGGAGATCGGCCGCGTCTTGGAGCGCGGCAAATTCCATCTCGCATTCTTCGACGACCGCCTCGCCATGCCGGACCGCTACGGCGCCGATCATGGGCCCGCGGTCGAGCACGGCATACGCTGCGTCAAGATGGACCCGATCCCGGTCATGATGGCGATGGGAGCGGCGACGACGCGGCTCGGCCTCGGCTCGACCTACTCGACCACGTATTACGAGCCGTTCCACGTGGCGCGGCTCTTCGCCACCATCGATCTGATGACCAACGGGCGCGCGGCCTGGAACGTCGTGACCTCGCTCAACGACGGCGAGGCCATGAACATGGGGCGCGGCGCGGTGATGGAGCACGATCTGCGCTACGACCGCGCCGACGAGTTCATGGAGGTCGTGCTCGGCCACTGGGATTCGTGGGACGACGGCGCGATCGAAGTGGACAAGAAAAGCGGCCGCTTCGCCGATCCGGCGAAGGTGCGCAGGCTCGACCACGCGGGCGAATATTTCCGCTCGCGCGGCCCCTTCACCGTGCCGCGCACGCCGCAGGGCCATCCCGTCATCATCCAGGCGGGACAAAGCGGCCGCGGCCGGCGCTTTGCCGGGCGCTGGGGCGAGGTGATCTTCGCCACCGCCGCGAGCCTGCCGCACGGCAAGGAGGGCTACGCCGCCTTGAAGGGCGAGGCCGAGCGCGCCGGGCGCGATCCCGATGCGATGTCGATCTGTCTTTCGCTCACCTGCGTCGCGGGCGAGACGAAGGCGGCGGCCGAGGACAAGATGGCGCTGCTCGAAACCTTGCCGCTCGAGATCGACGCGCTCGCGCTCCTGTCCGAGGGACTGAATTTCGACTTCGCCGAAAAGGGCATGGACGAGCCGCTGTCGGACCGGAACTCGCGGGGTTTTCCGGCCTCTTGTCGATCCGCGACGGCGTCGTCCGGACGAGCGGCAAGAAGAACCCGACGGTGCGCGACTTCATCCGCTTCAACAATCGCGGCCGGGTCGCCGGCGCGATCGTCGGCGGACCAAGGGAGATCGCCGACCGGCTCGAGGAATTGTTCCTGGGGCGCGCGTGCGACGGGTTCGTCGTGGGTGCGACGCACGTGCCGGGGGCTTACGATGATTTCGTGCGCTTCGTCGTGCCGGAACTGCAGCGCCGCGGGTTATTCCACGAGGATTACGAGGGCGCCACCTTGCGCGAGAATCTGCGCCTGCCGCGCCCCGCCATCGGCGCGTGGAAGAGCGCTCTAGCTACTGCGCCACCACCTTGCGCGCGGCCGCGACGGTGTCGGGCGGCGCGGCATAGAGCTCGGCCACGATCTTCGCCGCATCCGCGCCCGTCCTGGGCTGCACCGGCAGGCGCAGCTTCGCCGCCTCGGCGAGAAAATCCTTGTCCTTCACCGCCGCGTCGAACGCCGTGCGCAGGATTGCGATGCGCTCGGCCGGCACGGCGCGCGAGGCGATGAACGGCCGCCCCACTTCGCTGTCGGCCAGAAGCAGGCGGACGATGTTGCGCGCGGCATCGCTCGGCGCGGCGTCGACGGTATAAGGGACGCTCGCCGGCATGCCGGGCGGCGCGGTCCGGCCCGAGCGCGAGACAGGATGGAACTTCGCGCTCTTGGTCCAGTCGTCGGGGATGCTGCTCCACGCGCCGCAATCGCCGTCGAGCTCGCCGCGCTCGATCGCGACGCGGATTTCGGCGCTGCCCGGATAGCCCGCGACCTGGTCGATATTGATCCCGAAGATGTTCTTCAGGATCTTCGTGTTGAGGTCCTCCGACGTGCCGACGCCGGCGAGGCCGAAATAATAATGTCCGCCCGCCTTCATCTCGGCGAGCGTCTTCGGCCCCTTGTCGCGCCACAGATAGCACGTGGTGAGATCTTCGCTGATGCTGCCGATCCAGGCGTAGTTGCGGAAATCGATCTTGGTCTGGTCCGGCTGCAGCAGCGAATCGCCGATGCGGCCGAAATTGAACGTGTCGATGACGGTGCCGTCCTTCGGCAGATCGCTATCGAGGCGGACGATCGCGGTGATGGAGCCCGCGCCCGGCAGGTTCTCGACGATGACGTCGGGAGCGCCGGGGATGTAGCGGCCGATATAGCGCGCCAGCAGCCGCGCATTGATGTCGAAGCCGCCGCCCGGCGAGAACCCGACGATGATCGTGAGCGTCTTGCCCTTGTAGAAATCGTCCGCGTGCGCGGGAACAACGCTCGCAGAACGACGCGAGCACGAACAGCGCAAGGCGCGCACAAATTCGCATTCCGCCCTCCCCTCGCCTTCGGCGCTTAAAGTCCGCGCCGCAATTCTTGTGCCGCTTCGACCATGACCCTGACCTTGGCGCGCGCGAGCTCGCGCCCGATCGTCATGAGGCCGCAATCGGGCGTGAGCAGCAACGCGCCGCGGGTCGATCGCCGACGCGATCCAGCAGTTCCGCGACGCGGCGCTTCACCTGATCGACGCTCGGCGCGGGCGCCGCACCCGGATCGACGCAGCCATAGAGGATGAGCCGGTCGCGGCACGGCGCCAGCACTGCGGGATCGAAGCTGCTGCGCCCGAACTCGACCGAGACGCCGCCGATGCGCGTGCCCATGAGCGCGTCGAGGAGGCGCGGATATGCGATGTGATGCTGCAGATCGGGGCCGCCCGGATAGCCGTAGCAGAGATGGACGATGGTCGGGACGGTGATGCCGTCGAGGCAGCGGTCGAGCGCGCGCGCGGCGAATGCCGTGACCTTGTCGTGGTAGCGCGTCATCGCCGGCTCGTCGATTTGCAGCATGTCGCAGCCGGCGGCTTGCAGGTCCCGGAGCTCGGCGTTGAGCGCGACCGCCGCGTCCATGGCGAGCGCCGCTTCATCGTTATAGAACTGATCGGCGGTGCTGTCGGCGATGGTGAGCGGCCCCGGCACCGCGAGCTTCACCGGGCGATCCGTATGCGCCTTGGCGAAGAGCACGTCGGCAACGCAGGCGGGCGCGCGCCGGCGCAACGGGCCGATGATGCGCGGGACCACTTGCGGATAATTGGTGCGGCCGCGAAACGCCGTCTTGGTCGCGGTATTGGCGAAATCGACGCCGTCCCAGCTTTGCATCGCGTGATAGATGAAGCGTTCGCGGCGCTGCTCGCCGTCGGTCACGATGTCGAGGCCCAGCTCCTCCTGCTCGCGCAGGCTCATGAGCGTCGCATCGTCCTTCGCCTCGGCGAGCGCCGCTCCTTCGAGGCGGAAATGCGCGTGGCCGCGCTCGGTCGTCGCGAGCCACAACGGGCGCGGGAAGCTGCCGATGCTGGTCGTCGACAGCGGTCGAAGATCGAGCGCCATGTCAGGCGCCGCCGGAAATGTCGTAAGGGATCTGCGTCGGGCCCCAGCGCTCGCTCACCGTCCTGGCGGCGGGATCGTAAGCGTGCTGCAGCACCGTGCCTTCGCCGAGGCGCTGGCTGCGCAGGATGATGGCGACGGAGCGCGCGGGCCCGCCCTGCTCGGCATGGATCGCATGGGGCGGCACGAGATCGACCTTGCCGCGCGCGCCGGTCGTGACCGAGGCGAGGCGCAGCTCGGCGAAGCCCGGGCCGCGTGCCGTCGTCGAGCCGGTCGTAGCGCTCCAGACTCTCGCTGCCGTCGAGCAGGCCGTAGAGCACCCAGGCATGGGCGTGATCGTGCACGCCGCCGACGCGGCCCGGCGCGCGCACCACGGCGTTGACGGCAAAACCGTGCGCGTCATCGACATGAAGCAGCAGGTTCTTGCGCCCCTCGGTCGAGGGCCACGCGCGATGATGCTTCCTTGAGCGCGGGATCGAGCACGAGGCGCTGCAGCAGCGGCTGCGCCAGCGCCATGCGGGTCCCCATGTCGGGCTCGCGCGACCAGATCGCGCGCAGCTCGGCGAGGAAATGCTCGAACGCCGCAATCATTCCGAAAGCGGCCCGCCCGCGACGGTGCAGCGGCGCAAGAGGCGGTTCTCCTCGGGCGGGAACCATGTCCTCGCGTGAATGGTGCAGCGATTGTCCCACATCACCACGTCGCCCAGGCGCCAGACATGCTCGTAAATGAACTCGGGCCGCTCGCCCAAGGCATAAAGCTGCTCGAGGATCGCGCCGCTTTCGGCTCGCGCTCACGCCCTCGATGCGCGCCGTCATCAGCCGGTCGACGAAGAGGGTCTTGCGCCCGGTGTCGGGATGGGTGGTGAAGACGGGGTGGAAATAATGCAGCGACTTGGAGAGGTCGTCGGGCACGTCGACCTTTGCCGTGCGCTTGTATTCGTGGATGTGGAGCGCCTTCGCCCCCGTGAGCCGCGCCTTCAACTCCGCGGGCACCGCCTCGTACGCCTTGTACATGTTGGCAAAGCGCGTGTTGCCGCCCGTGGACGGCAGCGCCTGGGCATAGAGGAACGTGTATTTGTAGGGCCGCGCCGAATATCCCGAAATCGATGTGGAACCACATCTCGCCGTCGCCGAAGGCGCCGACGGGCGCGCCGTCCACCTTGATGTTGGAGACGAGCATCACGCGCGGATCGGTCTGCAGCACGCCTTCCGCGCGCGAGCGCAGCTCCTCGCGCGCCTGCGCCACCTTGCGCTCGCCCAGTTCGCCGAAGCGCGCGGCAAAGCGCAGCTGCTGCTCCTGCGTGATGTCCTGGCCGCGGAAGACGAGGACGAGATGCTTCGCCCAGGCGTCCTTGATGAGTGCGATCGTCGATTCCGGCAGATCCTCGGCGAGATCGACGCCCTCGATCATGGCGCCGCAGGCCGGCGAGAGCGGCGTGACCTTGGCGGCAAGCGTGGTTTCCATTGGCGCGCCCGGTTGGTTGCAGCCGGATGATATGTGCGGGCCATGATCGCATCAAGGCAACGGCCACACCCTCCACCCGTCGACCGCATGCGGTCGACCCCCCTCAAGGGGGAGGGAATAAAAGGAAAGTCCTCATCCTGAGCAAAGCGCGAAGCGCGTAGTCGAAGGATGCGAGGACGCGCGCATTGTCGGCCCGGCGCCCGCGGCATAGCATCGCGCCCATGGACGTGACGGTTCTGGGGGCGGCCTATCACGCGCTCCTCATCATCATGGACCCGCACCGGCTCCTTTATCTCTTCGCCGGCGTGTGCATGGGGCTGGGGCTCGGCATTCTGCCGGGGATCGGCGGCGTGGCCGGGACGGCGCTGCTGCTGCCGTTCACGTACAGCCTCGATCCGCCGACCGCGTTCGCGCTGCTCCTGGGGCTCGGCGCCTCGACCACGACGGCCGACCCGATCACCGCGATCCTGTTCGGCGTGCCGGGCCATGCGGCTTCCGCCGCGACGACGCTCGACGGCTATCCGCTGACGCAGCAGGGCATGGCGGGGCGCGCCTTGGGCGCCTCCTATATGGCGGCGCTCATCGGCGGCCTGTTCGGCGCGGCGCTGTTGGGCTTCACCCTGCCGGTGCTCGGCCGATCATGCTGCGCATCGGCTCGCCCGAGCTTCTGGCGCTCGCCGTCTTCGGCATGTCGATGGTGGCGGTGCTGTCGGGCAACGCGCCATTGAAGGGCCTCACCGGCGCGTGCTTCGGCGTCATGCTGTCGATGATCGGCACCGATCCGCAGACCGGCACGCCGCGCTGGACCCTCGACAGCCTCTATCTCTACGACGGGCTGCCGCTGGTGCCGCTGACGCTCGGCATCTTCGCGCTGCCGGAATTGTGCGATCTCGCCATCTCGCGCACGCCGGTCGTGTCGGGGAGCGCACGGCTCGACACCAAGACCGGCATGCTGATGGGCGTCAATGATTGCTTCCGCAACTGGTTCCTGATCCTGCGCTGCTCGTGGCTCGGCGCGGCGGCGGGCGCCATTCCCGGCATCGGCGCCTCGGTGATCGACTGGCTCTCCTACGGCCACGCGCTCAAGACCGAGAAGGGCGCGCGCGAGACCTTCGGCAAGGGCGACATCCGCGGCGTCATCGCCGCCGAGAGCGCCACCAACGCGCGCGAAGGCGGCGCGCTCGTGCCGACCGTCGCCTTCGGCGTGCCGGCGAGCGCCGGCATGGCGATCTTGCTCGGCGCCTTCCTCATGCACGGGCTCGTGCCCGGCCCGGACATGCTCGGCAAGAATCTCGACGTGACCTACGCGATGGTGTGGTCGATCGCGATCGCCAACATCCTGGGCTCGGGCCTGTGCTTTCTCTTCAGCGGACTGCTCGCGCGGCTTGCCACCTTGCGCCACACGGTCATCCTGCCGGTCGTCCTCAGCCTCATCTATATCGGCGCGTTCGAGGGCACGCGGCAATGGGGCGATCTCTACTCGCTCTTGTGCTTCGGGCTCTTGGGCTGGGGCATGAAGCATCTGCGCTGGCCGCGCCCGCCGCTCGTTCTGGGCTTCATCCTGGGCAAGGTGCTGGAGCGCTATCTCTTCATCTCGATCGCGCGCTACGGCGCGTATTGGATGCTGCGGCCGGCGGTGCTCGCCCTCTTCGCGCTGACGCTCATGAGCCTGCTGCGGCCGATGCTGCAAGATCTGCGCAAACGCGGCTTCGGCGCGGCGCTGACGGGATTGGCCCGGCCGCGCTTCACGGCGCGCGCGCTGTTCCCGGCCGGCCTCGTCCTGCTGTTCGCGGCGATGCTGGCCGAGACGTCGTCGTGGGACGCGCCGGCCAAGATCGTGCCGGTGATCGTCGGCGGCCTCGCCCTGCTGTTCGGCATCCTGGCGGCGTGCGCCGAATTGTTCCGGCGCGCCGAGGCAGCGGGCGCGGCAGCGGGCGCGGCGGGGATGGCGGGCGGCTCGATCCACATGGACATCGCGTCGCACGTGGCGCACCTGCCGGCGCGCGTGAAGTTCGCGCGCGGCGGCATGTTCTTCGGCTGGATCGCGGCCTTCCTCGGCTCGATGGCGACGCTCGGATTGATCCCGACCGTGCCCATCTTCATCGTCGCCTATATGCGGATCGAAGGGCGCGAGCGCTGGTCGCTGACGGTGCCGATGGCGGCGGCGATGACGCTCTTCATCTACGGCCTGTTCGATCGCCTGCTCGCGATCCCGTGGCCGCCGAGCCTCATCGGCGAATTGCTGCCGGCCTTGAAGGCGATCCCGAGCGTGTGAGTTTGCGTGCTATGCTGGCGCCAAGGATAAGGGGAGGTTTCGATGCCCGTCTTCGACATGGATTCGCACCTGCGCGAGGAATATTTCCTCGACGAGGTCTATAAGCTCGAGGGCGCATTCGCCGCCGAGACGCCGGTGCGTCTCGACAACGACAGGAACGTGCGCACGAAGTTCCGGCACAATTTCCATCCCTGGCCGCGCGAGGCGAGCGAGCATTTCAATCACAACATCGTCTATGACGTCTCCGCCAACTGGAACGGCGGCGAGGTGGCGCGGCGCCAGGTCGGCGGCTACGACATGAAGCGGCGCTTGGCCGACAACGACGCCGAGGGCATCGACTACCAGTTCCTGTTCCCGACCCAGCTCAGCATTCCGACCTACACCGAGGGCGCGCTCGGCACCGCCTTGTGCCGCGCCTACAACGACTGGGTGAAGCGGCTCGTCAAAGGGCACGAGGAGCGGCTTTGGCCGGTCGGCATCGTGCCGTGGGGCGATCCCGCCGGCATGGTCGGCGAGTTGCGCCATTGCGTGACCGATCTCGGCTACAAGACGATCCACTGCACGCCCTATTCGCACCAGCACACGATCGACAACGAAGTGTTCTATCCGTTCTACGCCGAGGCGGAGAAGCTCGGCGTGCCGCTGATGCTGCATCCGGCGAGCTTCGGCGAGCTCATCAACCGCTTCGACAATTTCTTCGCGATGCATGTGCTGGGGCGTCCCTTCAACTGCACGGCCGGCCTCATCGCGCTCGTGACGGGCGGCATCTTCGAGCGCTTCCCCGGCTTGCGCGTCGCCTTCTTCGAATGCAGCGCCGAGTGGATCCTCTATTGGATGCACCGCATGGACGACGACTATAAGCGCATGGTGCATGGCTTCGCGCCCAAGGTGACGCCGGCTTCCGTCCGAATACTGCAAGCGCAACTGCTATGTGACGTGCGAGGCGGACGAGCGGGATCTGTCGCGCTCGCTCGCCGAGTTCGGCGAGGACCGCGTGCTGCTCGCGTCGGACTATCCGCATTTCGATTCGGAATATCCCGGCACGGTGCACGAGCTGAAGGCGCGCGGCGACATCACCGCAAAGCAGAAGGACAAGATCCTCTACGCCAACGCGCGCGAATTTTTGCGGATGTAGCCGCGATGATGTACCAGCGCGCCATCGCAGCGGCGATCCTGCTCGCCCTCGCCGCGTTCGCCCCGGCGCGCGCGCAAGCGGACGACGCGGTCGCATCGTTCTACCAGGGCAAGGACGTCCGCCTCATCGTCGGCTATTCGCCGGGCGGGCTCTACGACATCACGGCGCGGCTTGTGGCGCGGCACCTGGGCGATCACATCCCGGGCAAGCCCACGATCGTCGTCGAGAACATGCCGGGCGCGGGCTCGATCACCACGATCCTGCACCTCTACACCACCGCCGCGCGCGACGGCTCGGTCATCGGCATGGTGGCGCGCTCGTATCCGATCGATCCGCTGTTCAATCCGGCCTCGCGCAAATACGACCCGCTGCGCTTGAACCCGATCGGCGCCACCAGCAGCGAGGTCTCGGTCGCGGTGACGTGGTACACGACGCCGATCAAGACCTTCGCCGACCTGCTCGCGACCAAGGCGACGTTCGGCGCGACCGGCCTGCTCGACGACACCGGGCGGTTCGCGCTGCTGGCGCAGAACCTGACCGGGGCCAAGATCGCGCTCGTGATGGGCTATCCCGGCGGCAACGACGTGACCAACGCCATGGAGAAGGGCGAGGTCGATGGCCGCTTCGGCTGGTCCTGGGGCAGCATCAAGAGCCGCGCGCGGCCCTGGCTCGAGGGGCACAAGATCAACATCATCCTGCAACAGGGATTGAAGAAGGCGCCGGACCTGCCGGACACGCCCTTCATCCTCGACTATGCCAAGAGCGAAGAGGACCGCCAGGCGCTCGACCTCATCTTCGCGCCGCAGAGCTTCGCCTGGCCGTTCATCGCCCCGCCCGACCTGCCGGCCGAGCGGCTCGCGGCGTTGCGGCGCGCGTTCGACGCGACCATGAAGGACAAGGATTTCCTCGCCGAGGCGGAGAAGCTCAACATCGAGATCGATCCCATGACCGGCGAGGACATGGCTGCCCTCATCACGCGCATCCTGGCCTACCCGCCGGCGACGGTCGCGCGCGCCGATCAGCTCACCAAGCAGGCGCGCTAGGCGGGGGCATGGGCTTGCCGGCCCTTGCCGCGCGGGCTTAGGATAAGCCCATGATCACACGCGAAGAGAACGAACGTCTCGTCCGGGTCGGCCGCGGCACGCCCGCGGGCGAACTCCTGCGCCGCTATTGGCAGCCCGCCTGCCTGTCGAGCGAACTGCCCGAGAAGGACGGCGCGCCGGTGCGCGTCAAGCTCCTGGGCGAGGATCTGGTCGCCTTCCGCGACACCGGCGGAAAGATCGGCCTGGTCGCGGCCTTCTGCCCGCACCGGCGGGCGCCCTTGTTCTTCGGCCGGAACGAGGAGCACGGGCTGCGCTGCGTCTATCACGGCTGGAAGTTCAACGTCGCGGGCCAGTGCGTCGACATGCCGACCGAGCCCGCCGACAGCCCGATGAAGGCGGACGCGCGCCTTGCCGCATATCCCACCTTCGAGAAGGGCGGCGTCGTGTGGGCCTATATGGGCCCGAAGGACGAGATGCCGGCATCCCCCCGATTACGAATGGATGCGCGCGCCCGAAACGCACCGCTATGTCTCGAAGACCTATGAGGCGTGCAACTACCTCCAGGCGCTCGAGGGCGGGCTCGACACGGCGCATTCCTCATACCTGCACAACATGAAGCTCGGCGACACGACGCAATTGCGCCAGCGCGACCGCGCGCCGCGGCTCGACGTGGTGCGCACCGATTACGGCTATTACTACGTCTCGACGCGCAAGGCGGGCGAGGACGGCCACTATGTGCGGCTCTACCACTACGTCCTGCCGTACCAGCAGATGCGCGGCGGCTTGAACGGCATCGGGCGCGGCAACGACGTGCCGAAGCTCGACGGGCATCTGTGGGTCCCGATCGACGACGGCGAGACCAACGTCTACAACTGGGGCTACAGCGCCGATCCCGCCGTGCCGATCAGCGCGGAGATGCAGCGAGGCGTTCGAGCACATGTCGGGCCGCGGCAAGGACGACATCATCCCCGGCACCTTCACGCCGAAGCGCACCCTGGCGAACGACTACCTGATCGACCGGCAGGTGCAGAAGACGCAGACCTTCACCGGCATCGAGGGCATCAACACCCAGGATTTCGCGCTCCAGGAAGGGATGGGGCCGATCGTCGACCGCAGCCAGGAATATCTCGGCTCGAGCGACCGCGCCATCGTCACGCTCAGGAACGTGCTGCTCGACGCGATCTCCGCGGTCGAGCGCGGCGAGAAGGCGCCCGGCATCGATCCCGCGACCCATCGCGACATCAGGCCCTATGACGGGCGTCGTGCCGCCGGGCAGCAACTGGCGTGACACGTTCGCCGAGGGCCTCGTCTGCAAGTGGTAGGCGGCTGACGCGCGACCGGCTTGTCGCGCCGCCGGTGAAGTGGTTTCCTCCTCCGCGATAACGACCCGGCGATAAGCGACCGGGCGAAATAGGAGGGAACACCAATGGTTTCAGTTACCGACACAGCCGTCGGGCTGACCCCCGACCAACACACCCGAGAGCTGCGCCGCGCGGTCTTCGCGGCCACTGTCGGCACCACCATCGAGTGGTACGACTTCCTGCTCTACAGCACCATGGCCGGGCTCGTGTTCGGCAAGCTGTTCTTCCCGATGCTGACGCCGCTCACCGCGACCTTGAACGCCTTCGGGATTTATTTCGTGGGCTTCCTCGCGCGGCCGGTCGGCGCCTTCATCTTCGGCCATTACGGCGACCGGCTGGGGCGCAAATCGACGCTCATCGCCACGCTTCTGCTGATGGGCGTCTCGACCTTCCTCGTCGCGTTCCTGCCCGGCTATGCATCGATCGGCATGTGGGGCGCGGTCCTCCTCACCGTGCTGCGCGCGCTCCAGGGCATCGGCGTCGGCGGCGAATGGGGCGGCTCGGTGCTGCTCACGATGGAATGGGCGCGGCGCAACAACGAGCGCGGCTTCCTCACCTCATGGCCGCAATTCGGCGGTCCGGCGGGGCTGTTCCTCGCCAACCTCGCCGTCCTCGCCTTCAGCCAGATGTCGGGCGACGCATTCCTGACCTGGGGCTGGCGCATCCCGTTCGCGCTCAGCATCATCCTGGTCGCGATCGGCCTGTGGATCCGCTTGCGCATCCTCGAGACGCCGGTGTTCCGGAAACTCGTCGCCGAGCGCAAGATCGAGCGCGCGCCGATCGCCGAAGTGTGCAAGAAGCATTGGGGCACGATCATCCTCGGCGCCTTGGCGCGCACCTCGGAGCAAGGGCCCTTCTACATCTTCACCGCCTTCATCTTTGCCTATGGCACGACGACGCTGCACGCCTCACGCGACCTTCTGTTGACCGGCGTCTTGTGCGCGACCCTGCTCTCGGCCTTCACGATCCCGTTCTCGGGCCACATCTCCGACAAGATCGGGCGCAAGAAGATGTACATCATCGGCAGCGCCACGATGGGGGTGTTCGGCTTCATCTATTTCGGCCTCATCGACACCGCTTCGTCGGTGCTCATCTTCATCGCCATCGTGCTGTCGCTCATCCCGCACGACATGCAGTACGGGCCGCAGGCGGCCTTGATCGCCGAGAGCTTCACGCCGCGCCTGCGCTATAGCGGCGCGTCGATCTCCTACCAGCTCGCGTCGATCACCGCCGGCGGACCCGCGCCCCTGATCGCGACCGCGCTCTTCGCCGCATATCATTCCGGCACGCCGATCGCGATCTACATCCTGATAACGGCGGTCATCTCGATCATCGCGACCGCGTTCTTGAAGGACTATACCGGCCAGGACATCTCGGCCGAATACGACGCCTGAGGATCGTGCCTCACGCCGCGGCGCTGACGCGCGCCGCGGCGCGCACGATCGCGGCTCCCTTCTCGGCGATCATGAAGGTGGGCGCATTGGTGTTGGTCGAGGTCACGGTCGGCATGACCGAGGCGTCGATCACGCGCAGGCGCTCCAATCCGCGCACGCGTAGCTGATCGTCCACCACCGCCATCGCGTCGCTGCCCATCTTGCAGGTGCAGGTCGCGTGATAGACGGTCGAGCCGTTCTTGCGCGCGTAATCGACCAGCTCGTCGTCGCTCGTGACGTCGCGCCCCGGCAGAATTTCCACGCCCAGGTACTGCTTGATGGCGGGCGCCGAAAAGAGGCGGCGCAGGAAATTGAGCCCGCCCGCGACGGCGCGGCAATCGGTCTGATGGCTCAGGTAGCGCGGGTTGATCGCCGGCGCCGCGGCCGGGTTCGCCGATTTCGCGAGCACATAGCCCCGCGATAGGGGCCGCATCTGCCACATGCCGCCGGTGACGCCGGGCTCGTCCTCGAAGGCGCCCAGTTGCGCTTCCTTGAAGCTGCCGGGCGCGAACGAGCACTGCACATCCGGCGTCGCCGATTCCTCCAAGCACCTTGACCGAAGCCGCGACGAGCGAGGCGCTGTAGGTCAGCATGCCGTCGCCCTTGACGATATAGCGCAGCACCTCGCCGGCGAGCGGCAGGCCGCGCGAGCGCTCGTTGACGGTCGGCAGCCCGGTCACGCGATGCGTCATGCGCACGATGTAATGGTCCTGCAGATTCTGGCCGACGCCGGGGAGCGCATGGCGCACGGGGACGCCGATCTTGGCGAGATGCTCGGGATCGCCAACGCCCGAAAGCTGCAGGATGTGCGGCGTGCCGATGGCGCCCGCGGCGAGGATCACCTCGCGGTCCGCCTCGACGCGCTCGACCCGCCCGCCCTTCTCGTATTCGAGGCCGGTCGCGCGCTTGCCGTCGAACAGCACACCGTGGACGAGAGCATGCAGCACGACGGTGAGATTGGGGCGCTTCATCGCCGGGCGCAGATATGCCCGCGCCGCGCTCATGCGCCGGCGGCCGCCGCGCGTCTGCTGGCAATAGCCGATGCCGCCATGCGGCAGCGCGTTGACGTCGGCGCGGAACGGCAGCCCCACTTCCTGCCCCGCCGCGACCACGGCCTGGCACAGAGGCGGCATGTCGGCCATGTGCGAGGTCGAGAGCATCCCGCCCTTGCCGCGCCACTCGTTGCCCTCGCCCGTCCCAGTTCTCGGTGAGCTTGAAATAGGGCAGCACGTCGTCCCACGACCAGCCGCGATTGCCGAGCTGCGCCCAATGGTCGTAGTCCTCGGGCTGGCCGCGCACATAGATGAGGCCGTTGATCGAGCTCGAGCCGCCCAGGCCACGCCCGCGCGGATAGAGGATGGCGCGGCCGGCGGTGCCGGGATCGGGCTCGGCGCGAAAGCGCCAGCTCGCGGTCGGATGGTCCAAGAGCTTGGTGAAGCCGGCCGGGATATGGATCAAGGGGTTCCAGTCGCTCCCGCCCGCCTCGATCAGCAGCACCTTGGTGCCGGCGTCCTCGCTCAGGCGATTGGCGAGAACGCAGCCGGCCGTGCCGGCGCCGACGATGACGTAATCGACCCTCATGGCGTTCCTCCCGGCCCGCTGCCGGGTCGACCCGGCGCGAAGCCTGCGTTTCTATCGTTGTTCTATATCACGACGCGCATGCCGTCGTCCCCTGGCGCGCGGGAACGACGGCACCCGGCCTCACCGCGGCGGGATCAACGCCCCGGTCCGGCGGGCGAAGGCAGCGAAGCCGCCTTGTCGACCGCGCGGTCCATCTCCTCGACGGTGATGAGCGGCGTCATGCTGACCCGCACGAAGCCGGGCGTATTGGCCAGCAACGACACGGCCAGCGGGGCAATCGTATCGGGATAGTCGGCGATGATGATCGTGTCGGCCTCGCCGTAAGCGAAGTAGAAGGCTTCGACCTTGCCTCCCGCCGCCTCGATCGCCTTCGTCACGGCGGCGCGGCGGCCCGAGCCCTTCTCCTTGCGCAGAAGCTGCACCGCCTCGGCGCCAAACGTGACCTTTCCAAGATACTTTGGCATGGAAACCTCCCCCTTTGGACGTTGGAACGGGGCGATGCTATCGCAGTTCCGCGACGGACGCGAGACAGTCGCAAAATTTGACGCAGCAAGGATATGAAGGACGTGACGCGCCCGGGAAACGGAGCGCCGCGCTCCTATCAGGAGAGCTGTCGCTCGCGGCGGATGGTGGCGCGGCAGACCTGTTCGCTGTCGATGGTGAGCGTGCCGGCGGCGATCTCGCGGTTGATGCACTGGTGCACCGCCGCGTCCTCGGCGCTCCGTCGCGCCCATCGCATAGGAATAGCCGACACAGCAGGCGATGCCTGCCGCCACGAAAACCATGAAGCTCTTGAACCCGTCGGTCATCGCGCGCCGTCCGCCTGTGCGCCTTTTTGAATAAGGCCACGGCACGCGGGCGGACTTCAATCGGCAACGATTAAGGTTTAAGCTAAATGCCGCCAATCGGCCAACAAGAACGAGGGCATCCGGCGTTTGCGCCGGAACACGCTTTATTACGTCAACGCACAACGAGGGAGAGGCACATGCCGACATTCATCGTATTCCTCAACTGGACCGACCAAGGCGCGAAGAACATCAAAGACGGACCGAAGCGGTCCGAGATGGTGAAGGGACAGATCGAGAAGAACGGCGGCAAGCTGCTCGGCGGCTATGTCATCACCGGGCAGTACGACGTCGCGCTCATCGCCGACATGCCGAGCGGCGAGGCCATGACCAAGGTCACCATCGGGATCAACGCGTCAGGCAACGCCCGGACGACCACCTCGCGCGCCTACAAGATCGAGGAGTTCGGCAAGCTCCTGGGCGAAGCGCTCTAGCCGCGCAGCTTGCCGCCGGTCGCCTTCTCGACCGCGCCGACGAGGCGCTTCGAGAAACCTTCGATGAGCGCGTCGGTCAAGGTCGCGTCGTCGGGCTGGAGCACGACGGTGATGGCGAGCGATTTCCAGCCCGGATCGACGCCGGCGCCGGTATAGACGTCGAACAGCCGCACGTCGCTGACGAGCTTCTTGTCGACGCCGCGCGCGGTGCGGAGCAACGTCTCGGCCGGCAGATCCGCCGGCACGAGAAAGGCGAAGTCGCGCTCGACCGGCTGAAACGGCGAGAGCTTCAGCAAGTGGGCGCGCGCGGCCGCGGGCGCGCGGCAGCGGCACGTCGTCGAGGAAAACCTCGAACCCGGCGGCGGCGCCCTTCAGCTCGTAGTGCGCGACGATCGCCGGATGGATCTCGCCGAAGGCCGCCAAAAGCTTGGGCCCGAGGCGCAAGGTGCCGCCGCGGCCGGGGTGATACCAGGGCGGCGGCTCCGATCCCGCCTGCAGCGAGTCCGCGCCGACGCCGCACGAAGCGAGCGCCGCGACGGCATCGGCCTTCACGAGATAGGCGTCGGCCGCGCGGCCCGGATCGTCCCAGCGCTTTGGCCCGGTGGCACCGGCGCGCACGCCGGTCGCCATCTGGAGCTGCCCCTCGGGCGTGTCGTCGCGATATTGCGCGCCCACTTCGAAGAGCGCGCAGTCGGGGAAGCCGCGATCGGCGTTTCTGCGCGCGGCGGCGAGGAGATTGGGCAAGAGCGACGGCCGCATCTGGTCGAGCTCGGCGCTGATCGGATTGGCGAGCCGCAGCACATCGGCACCGCCGCCGAAGAGCCGCGCCTCGGCCGAGGACAGGAACGAGAAGGTCGCGGCTTCGACGAGCCCGCGCGACGCGAGCGTGCGGCGCACGAATTCGGTGCGGCGCTCGGCGGCATCGAGCGCGGGCTTCGGCAGCGGCGTCTCGCGCGCGAGCGGCACGGCGGGAATGTGCTCGAAGCCCGCGATGCGCAGCACCTCCTCGACGAGATCGGCCTCGCCCTCGATGTCGGGGCGCCAGGACGGCGGCACGACGGTCCACGGCGATCCCGTCCGCGATCTCGCAGCCGAGCGACGAGAGAATTTCCTTGGCGCGCGCCGGTTCGAGCGCGAGGCCGCCCAAGGTCTCGACGCGCGCGGGGTCGAAGCGCAGCTCGCGGCGCCAATGCGGGACGGCGCCCGATTGCCGGATCTCGCTCGCCTCGCCGCCGGCGAGTTCGAGGATGAGGCGCGTCGCGATCTCGAGGCCGGGCCGCACGAATTCGGGATCGACGCCGCGCTCGAAGCGATAGCGCGCGTCGGTCTGGAGATTGAGCGCGCGGCCGGTCGCGGCGGTGCGCACGGGATCGAACAGGGCCGCCTCGAGAAAGACCGATGTCGTGGCCTCGGTGCAGCCGGTGCTCTCGCCGCCGATCACGCCGCCCAAGCTCAACGGCCCGGAATTGTCGGCGATCACCGTCATGCCCGCGTCGAGCGCATAGCTCTTGCCGTTCAAGGCGGCCAGTTCTTCGCCCGGCCCGCGCGCCGCGCACGGCGAGGTCGCCGTCGAGTCTTCTCGGCATCGAAGGCGTGCAGCGGACGGCCCAGATCGTAGGTGATGAAATTGGTGATATCGACGATGGCCGAGATGGGGCGCAATCCGATCGCCTCGAGCCGGGCGGCAAGCCAGGCGGGGCTCGGCCCGTTCTTGACGCCGCGCACGAGGCGGCCGAGGAACAGCGGACACGCCTTCTCGTCCGGCCCGGCGAGATGGACGGCGATGGGGCAAGGGAATTTGCCGGCGACCGGCGCGGATGCCAGCGGCTTCAAGAGCCCGAGACCGGCGGCAGCGAGATCGCGCGCGATGCCGTGCACGCCGAGGCAATCGCCGCGGTTCGCCGTCACCTTGATGTCGATGACCGGATCGTCCAACCCCATCGCCTCGGCGAAGGAGCTTCCCACCTTGAGATCGCCCGGCAGCTCGATGATGCCTTCGCGGTCCTCGCTGAGCCCGAGCTCCCAGCCCGAGCACAGCATGCCGTTCGATTGCACGCCGCGAATGGTGCTGGCCTTCAAGGCCTGGCCGCTGCGCGGGATGACGACGCCCGGCGCCGCGAAGACGCCGAGCATGCCTTCGTGCGCGTTGGGCGCGCCGCACACGACCTGCACCTCGCCCTGGCCGGCATCGACGACGCACAGCTTCAGCTTGTCGGCGTTGGGATGAGGCTCGGCCTTCTTCACGCGCGCGACGCGGAAGGCGGCCAAGTGCCGCGCCGGGTTCTCGATGCTCTCGACCTCGAAGCCGCGCATCGCCAGGAGTCGCCGCGATCTCGTCGATCGGTTTCGCCGTTTCGAGATGCGTCTTGAGCCAGGCGAGCGTCGTCTTCATCGCGCCGGGCCCATCACGAGCGAGGGCTGATCGAGCGGCAGGAAGCCGTAATGCCGGAGCCAGCGCAGGTCGCTCTCGTAGAACGTGCGCAGATCGGGGATGCCGTATTTCAGCATGGCGATGCGCTCGATCCCCATGCCGAAGGCGAAGCCCTGATACTCGCCCGGATCGATGCCGCAATTGGCCAGCACCTTCGGATGCACCATGCCGCAGCCGAGAATCTCGAGCCAGTCGGCGCCGGCGCCGATCTTCAAGCCGCCGCCTTCGCGCGAGCAGCCGATATCGACCTCGGCCGACGGCTCGGTGAACGGGAAGTAGCTCGGCCGGAAGCGCACCGGCAGCTCGCCGATGTCGAAGAAGGCGCGGCAGAATTCGATGAGGCAGCCCTTCAGATGCCCCATGTGCGAGGAGCGGTCGACGACGAGCCCTTCGACCTGGTGGAACATCGGCGAGTGCGTGGCGTCGTGGTCGCAGCGGAAGGTGCGGCCGGGCACGATGATGCGCAGCGGCGGCTTCCGCGTCTGCATCGTGCGGATCTGCACCGGCGAGGTGTGCGTGCGCAGCACTTTGCGGGCGCCGCTCGCATCCGTGCCGGCGAGATAGAACGTGTCGTGCTCCTGCCGCGCCGGGTGCTCGGGCGGGATGTTGAGCGCGGTGAAATTGTGGAAATCGTCCTCGATGTGCGGGCCTTCCGCGACCGCGAACCCCATCTCGCCGAAGATCGCCACCACCTCGTCGATGGTCTGGCTGATCGGATGGATGCGGCCGTCGGGCTCGCCCTTGACCGGGAGCGTGACGTCGATGCGCTCGGTCTTGAGGCGCTGGGCCAGTGCCGCGCCTTCGAGGCGCTCGGCGGCGCTCGGCGATCGCCGCCTCGATCTCGCCCTTCAAGCGGTTCAAGGCGGCGCCGCGCTCGCGCCGCTCGTCGGCGGGGAGCTGTGCCGATCTCCTTCATCAAGGCGGTGACGTTGCCGTTGCGGCCCAAGGATGCGACGCGCACGTCCTCGAGCGCCTCGCGGCTTTTGGCGGCCGCCACGCCGCGCAGGATCTCGTCGCGGAGTTCCTCGATGCTCATGGTGCGCTCGCCGCCCGCTCGCGGGGGGCGCCCGTCACGCCTTGAGCGCGGCCTGCGCCTCGGCGACGACCGCGCGGAACGCCTCGGGCTCGCGCATGGCGAGATCGGCCAGCACCTTGCGGTCGAGCTCGATGCCGGCGCGCTTCAGGCCGTTCATGAACTGCGAATATGTCAGGCCTTCGCCGCGCGCGCCGGCGTTGATGCGCTGGATCCAGAGGGCGCGGAACGTGCGCTTCTTGTTGCGGCGGTCGCGATAGGCATAGCGCAGCCCCTTCTCGACCTTCTCGATCGCGACGCGGAAGCTCGACTTGGAGCGGCCGCGATAGCCGGTCGCGAGGTCCAGCACCTTCTTGTGCCGTGCGTGCCCGGTGACGCCCCGTTTGACGCGCGCCATGTCAGCCCCTCATGTACGGCATGTAGGAGAGCACGAGTTTGGCGTCGCCCTTCTGCAGGGTGACGGTGCCCTTGGCGTTGCGCTTGGAGCGCTTCGACTTGTTGGTGAGGAGGTGGCGCTTATAGGCGTTCGCCACCTTCACCTTGCCGGACGCGGTGCGCCCGAAGCGCTTCTTCGCGCCGCTCTTGGTCTTGAGCTTGGGCATTTCCATCCTCTCGCAGGAGTTTTTGGGCGGGCAGGCATGCCCTTCGCCTCGACCGCCACTCTCAAGGCCGCGGGTTATAGCGGGCCAGCGGCCCGATTTGCAAGCTCAGGCGACGGTCGCCTGCTCGAGCCGCGCGCGGTCGAGGAGCTCGCGCTCGGGCGCGCCGCCGCGGAGCCGCTTCAGCATCGCGTCGGGGTCGAACTCGACGCCGCGGGCGTTGCGCGCGAAATCGGGCCCGCGCATATAGGCCGTGCACTCCGCCAGCGTGGCGAAATTCTCGACTTCGAGCTCGACGCCGTTGCCGTCGGGATCGTGATAGTAGATCGAGGTCGTGGGCCCGTGATTGACGCACCAATGCGGCGCGATGCCGCGCGCCTTCAGGCGCTCGTACGCGCCCAACAGGTCGCCGAGCCGATCGAAGCCGAAGGCGACGTGATTCAAGCCGACATGGCGGTCGGTGCGCTCCTCGAGCGGCCCGTAATTGAGGAAGGCGATGCGGTGATGCTCGTCGTCATAAGCGAGGAAGCAGAGATTTTCGTTCTCATGCACCACCTCGCCGCCCAAGACGGCGAGATACCAGTCGCGCATCGCCGCGATGCGGTTCGTCTGCAACACGTAGTGCGACATCTTTACCGGCGACATCATGCTGTCCTCCTCAGAATACGAGCGCGCCGTGCTCGCTTTGTCCCTCGGTGAAGCCCCACGACTTCATCCATTCGTAGGTGCGCTGGAACAGCGCGGGCTCGTAGATGTCGACATGCTTGTAGCGCACGAAGGCGCGCAGCAGCTCATGGGGCGCGAGCGCGCCCTTGGCATGGGCCGCGACGTGATGGGCATAGCGGTAGAAATCGGCGTTGATGCGATCGACCGCCTCGTTCTCGGCGGCGTAATAGGCGTCGCGCTGCTCCGGCGTCAGATGCGGCGCGATCACCTCGCCGCCGCGATAGAACTCGGCCGCGACGATGTGCGCGCCCTCCTTCAAGGCCGAGGCTGATGAACGGCTCCATCACCGTGACGGCGCGGTACTGCCCGTCCTTCAAGCCCTTCCAGCGCAGCTGCGGCAGGCCGGCTTTGGCGATCTGCACATGCTCGCGGCCGAATGCGCCCTCGAGCATCTGCAACGTGGTGAAGTGCGAGCCGGTGTGCTCCTGCACCGCGACCGGCACGTCGGCCAAGTCGCGCGGCACCTGGAGGCCCGCGTCGAACGTGACGATCGCCTGCGCCGCCACCGCCGCGCGCAGCGCCGCGAGCTTGCCGCCGCGCGAGCCGCGCTCGACCCGGTCGATCGAGGCCCATTCGCACACGTTGTAGCTGTCGGCCGAGCCGCGCTCGAACATGCCTTCCTTGAGGCGCTCGAAGATCTTGCTCTCGGCCGTGTCGCGCTCGCGATCGTCGTAGGTCGCCGACATCGCGACATCGAGCCCGGCTTTCCGGAACAGCCCTTCCTCGATGCCGACGAGCACCGGCAGGTCGAACACCGGGTTGTTGGGGGCGATCCGGACGACGGCGTTGGCCATGATGCTTCTCCTTGGGGGAGCATGTTGGCATGGCGGCCGCTCCTGTCAAAGGGCGGGCGAATAAGCGCCGTGCGTCCTTCGACTTCGCCCCTCTCGAGGTGCTCCAATCGGAGCACCCGAAGCGCGCAGTCGCAGGACGCGAGGACAGCGAAAGCGCTCTTATTTCGGCGACAGCACCATGGTCATCTGGCGGCCTTCCATGCGCGGGTGCTGCTCGATCTTGGCGAGCTTGTCGAGGTCGTCGCGCACCCGCATCAGCACGTTCATGCCGATCTCCTGGTGCGCCAGTTCGCGGCCGCGAAAGCGCATGGTCACCTTGACCTTGTCGCCTTCCTCGATGAATTTCAGCATGCTGCGCATCTTGACGTCGTAGTCGTGATCGTCGATTCCGGGGCGCAGCTTGATCTCCTTGACCTCGATGATCTTCTGCTTCTTGCGCGCCTCGTTTTTCTTCTTCTGCTCTTCGTATTTGAATTTGCCGAAATCGAGGATCTTGACGACCGGCGGGTCGGCCGCGGCGGCCACCTCGACGAGATCGAGCCCGGCCTCGCTCGCTCGCGTCAGGGCATCGTTGCGGTTGACGACCCCTATCATCTCGCCGCGCTCGTCGATGAGCCGCACCTTGAGGGCGGCGATTTCCTGATTGACGCGCGGCCCGTCGCGGGACGGCGTCGCCGGCTGCATGGTTCTGGCGATATGGCACCTCCTTCACTGTTAACGCTGACGCCCCCGCCCGGCCTTAGCCGGAGGGGATCGCAGCCTCCGCTTTCAATTTACCGATGGCGCCTTCGAGCGCAATGGTTTCTTGCGCATTGCCGCCAAGACGGCGGAGCGCGACCGTCCGCGTCTCGGCCTCGCGCCGGCCGACGACGATCAGCACGGGTATCTTGGCGAGCGAGTGCTCGCGCACCTTGTAATTGATCTTCTCGTTCGCGAGGTCGGCCTCGGCCCGGAGGCCCGCGGCGGCAAGGGCCGCCATCACCTCGCCGGCATAGGCGTCGGCATCGGACGTGATGGTCAGCACCTTCGCCTGCACCGGCGCGAGCCACAGCGGGAAGCGCCCGGCATGATGCTCGATCAGGATGGCGATGAAGCGCTCGAACGAGCCCAGAATGGCGCGGTGCAGCATGACCGGGCGGTGGCGCTGCCCGTCCTCGCCGATATAGCTCGCGTCGAGCCGCTCGGGCAGCACGAAATCGACCTGGAGCGTGCCGCACTGCCAGTCGCGGCCGATGGCGTCGCGCAGCACGAATTCGAGCTTCGGGCCATAGAACGCGCCCTCGCCGGGATTGAGCGTGTAATCGAGGCGCGCCGCATCGCAGGCGGCCTTGAGCGCGGCCTCGGCGCGGTCCCACACATCGTCCGATCCCGCGCGCACGGCCGGCCGGTCGGAGAATTTGACGGTCACGTCGGTGAAGCCGAAATCGCGATAGACGCTGCGCAGCAGATCGCAGAAGGCGATGCTTTCGCCGGTGATCTGGTCCTCGGTGCAGAAGATGTGCGCGTCGTCCTGGGTGAAGGCGCGCACCCGCATGATGCCGTGCAGCGCGCCCGACGGCTCGTTCCGGTGGCACGCGCCGAACTCGGCCATCCGCAGCGGCAGCTCGCGATAGGAGTGAAGCTGCTGGCGGAAGATCATGACGTGGCACGGGCAGCTCATCGGCTTCACGGCGAGGACGCGCCCGCTGTCCTCGTCGGCGATGGTGAACATGTGCTGGCGGAATTTCTCCCAATGGCCCGAGGCTTCCCACAGCGAGCGGTCGACCAGCTGCGGCGTGTGCACCTCGACATAGCCCGCGCGCTCGAGCCGGCCGCGGATGTAGTTCTCGATGGTGCGGTAGAGCGTCCAGCCTCTGGGGTGCCAGAACACGCTGCCGGCCGCCTCTTCCTGCAGATGGAAGAGGCCGAGTTCGCGGCCCAAGCGGCGGTGGTCGCGCTTTTCCGCCTCCTCGAGCTGGAAGAGATACTGCTTCAGGTCCTTCTCGCTCGCCCACGCGGTGCCGTAGACGCGCTGGAGCTGGGCATTCCGCGCATCGCCGCGCCAATAGGCGCCGGCCACCTTGGTGAGCTTGAAGGCGTGGCCGAGCTTGCCCGTGCTCGGCAGATGGGGGCCGGCGCAGAGATCGACGAAGCCCCCTTGGCGATAGAGGCTGATCGCCTCGTCCTTGGGGATTTCGTGGACCCACTCGGCCTTGTAGTTCTCGCCGAGCCCGGCGAAGAAATTGACCGCCGCGTCGCGCTCCCATTCCTCGCGCGTGATCGCCTCGTCGCGATCGACGATCTCGTGCATGCGCGCCTCGATCTTCTCGAGGTCGTCGGGCGTGAACGGGATGTCGCGCGCGAAGTCATAGTAGAAGCCGGTCTCGGTCGCGGGGCCGAAGGTGACCTGGGTTTCGGGATAAAGCTCCTTCACCGCCTCGGCCATGACGTGCGCGGCGTCGTGGCGGATGATCTCGAGCGCCGCCGGCTGGTCGCGCGTGACGATGGCGATCTTGGCGTCATGGTCGATCGCGGCGGAGAGGTCCTTGAGCTCGCCGTCGATGCGGATCGCGACCGCGGCCTTGGCGAGCCCGGGTCCGATCGCCCGCGCGATATCGCTCCCGGTGACGCCGCGCTCGAATTCGCGCGGCGTGCCGTCCGGCAGCGTGACCCTGATTTGCGCAGCGCTCATCAGCGGCGATTTACCCGAAGGGCAGCGTCGCGGCAACCTCCTCGACCGCGAGCGCGGCGAGATCGGCGCGGCGCAGGATGGTGACGCGGGGCCCGCGCGGGGCGGTGAGCGCGGGATCGGAGGCGGCGGAATAGAGCACCGTCGCCGACGCTCCCGCGGCGACGACGAGATGCATGGGGCCGGTATCGTTGCCGACGGCGTGCATCGCGTTCCCGCCAAGCCCGACGATGTCGCCGAAGCTGGTCTTGCCGGTGAGGTCGATGGCGCCCGGCGCCGCGCGCGCAATCTCGGCGCCGAGCGCGGCCTCGCTCGCGCCGCCGATGACCACCGGCGCCGCCCCGCGCGCGGCGATCAAGCGCGCGAGCGCCGCGTAGTTGGCGGCGGGCCAGCGCTTTTCCGGCCGGTGCGGGCGCCGCCCGGCACCAGCAGGACGAAGCGCTCGCGGCAGGGCAAAGTGCCTGACATCGGAAGCGGCCCAGGCGAGCGAGGGCGGCGGCACGGACGATATGCCGGCATCGCGCAGCTGCTCCGTCTGGCGCTCGATCGTGTGCATGGCGTCGCGGGCCGGATTGGCGTGCGGGTGCGACGCGCCCCTCGCGATCCCCGACCATTCCGGCGCATCGGGGCGCATGAGATGGAAGTAGAAGCTCGAGCGGTCGGAGGTCTGCAGATCATAGACCCGCGCGAAATTCTGGCCGCGCAGCTTGTCCCGCAGACGCCACAACGCGAGCGGATGGAGGATCGACGGCCGCGCGTCGATCCAGACGCGGTCGAAATAGGGCGCGGCCGCGGCGAGGCCCGCGAATTGCGCCGACGTGAGGAGCGTGATCTCGGCGCCCGCGTGATGCGCGCGGATCGCCGCGGCCGGCCCCATCGCCTGCACGAAATCGCCGAGCGCGCCAAGCTTGATGACGAGGATGCGCCTCACGCCGCCACGGACCCGAGGGCGCGGGCATCGATGCCGAGCAGCTCCTCGTAGATCGCGATGGTCTGCCCGGTCATGCGCCCGACCGTGAAGTTCTGGCGGACATGCTCTTGCGCCCGCTCGGCCAAGGCGAGGCGCGCCTCGGGCGAGAGGTCGAGCGCCTCCGCGATGGCTGCGGCGAGCGCCGCCGGGTCGGAAGGCGGCACGAGCCACCCGGTCTCGCCCGGCCGCACCGTCTCGAGCGCGCCGCCATGCGCGGTCGCGATCACCGGCCGGCCCATCGCCTGCGCCTCGACGATGACGCGCCCGAACCCTTCGGGCTCGGTCGAGGCCGAGACGACGACGTCGGCCAGCATGTAGGCCGCCGCCATGTCGCGGCAATCCTCGACGAAGCCCACCGGCGCGGGCGGCGGATTGCGGCGCAAATCCGCCTCGAGCGATGCCCGGTAGCGGCTGCTGCCGGCGCCGACGATGAGGCAGCGCAGCTCGCGCCGCCCGAGCCGGCGCAGCGCCGCGATCAGCACCTCGTGCCCCTTCCAGCGCGTCAGCCGCCCCGGCAGCATGACCACCGGATGGCCGTCGGGCAGGCCCCATTGCCGCGCGAGCGCGATCATGCGCTCGGGCGAAACGCGCTCGGGATCGAAGCGCTCGGTGTCGATGCCGCGATGAACGACGCGGACGCGTGCCGGATCGATGCCGTAGGTCGCGATCGCGTGCGCCGCCACGAACTCCGAGATCGCGATCACGCGCTCGCCCGTGCCCATCACCGAATTGTAGCGCCGCTTCAGCGCCGTCCTCGCGTCGTAGGCGTTGTGGAAGGTGGTGACGAAGTGCGCGCCCGTGCGCCGCGCCGCGGCGCGCGCGCTCCACGCCGGCGCGCGGCTGCGCGCGTGCACGATGTCGATGCCGTACTGCGCGATGACGGCGGCCAGGCGCGCGACGTTGGCGCGCATGACGAACGGGTTTTTCGACGCGAGCGGGAGCTCGATGTGGCGCGCGCCCGCGCGTTCGGCCTCGCGCACCATCGCGCCGCCCGAGGACGCGATGAACGAGTCCCAGCCGCTCGACGCCAGCGCCGCGGCGAGATCGACCGTGCCGCGCTCGACCCCGCCGGTGACGAGCGCCGGCAGCACCTGCAGCACGCGGGGCGGGCGGCGTTCCGCCTCGGCCGAAGCGGTGATAGTCTCGGCCTCGTTCATGGTGCGATGAGAGGAGTGCGCGAATTGAGTCTCGTTGCCGAAGCGCCCTCCATCTTAACACGCGAGGACGGCGCCACAATCGCCTACCGGCGGAGCGCCGGAAAAGCGCCGTGCGTCGTGTTCCTCGGCGGCTTCATGTCGGACATGAGCGGGACGAAGGCGGCGCGGCTCCATGAATTCTGCGCCGCGCGCGGCCAGGCCTTCGTGCGCTTCGACTATTTCGGGCACGGCGCCTCGTCGGGCGATTTCGCCGCAGCGACGGTCGGGCGCTGGAAGGACGACACGCTCGCCGTCATCGACCGGCTGACCGAGGGGCCGCTCGCGCTGGTCGGATCGAGCATCGGCGGCTGGCTCATGCTGCTGGCGGCGCTGGCGCGGCCCGGGCGCGTGGCGGCGCTCGTCGGCATCGCAGCGGCGCCCGACGCGACCGAGGCGCTGATGTGGCCGCGCTTTCCGCAATCGCTGCGCGACGACGATCCTGCGCGAGGGCGCGGCGCGCGTGCCGTCGGCCTATGCGAGCGAAGGCTATCTCATCACCCGCGCCCTCATCGAGGACGGGAAGAAACACCTGTTGCCGGCCGATCTGCGCATCTCCTGCCCGGTGCGCCTCCTGCACGGCATGGCGGACGAGGACGTGCCGTGGCGCACGAGCCTCGAGCTCGCGGCCAAGATCGCGGCCGACGACGTGCAGGTGATCCTGGTGAAGGACGGCGACCACCGCCTGTCGCGCGAGCAGGATCTCGCCCTTCTCCTGCGCACGCTCGAGCCGCTGCTCGCGCCGCATCAGAAGGTATAGACGTAGGCGGCGAAGCCCGTGAAGCGGTTGGTCTCGCGCGTATTCACGATGCCGCGCCCGAGCGTCAGCACGAAGTGATTGTTGCTGTCGAAATTGATGCGCACGCCGAAATCGAGGCCGGTCTGGCCGGGGATGCCGACCTTGCTCGACGTCGCGTTGAAGATCTCGCCGGTCAAGGACAGCGTCGGATTGATCGTCTTCACGGCGCCCGCGGCGAAGAAGGTCCAGTTCTTGTTGTTGGTGCCCGGATTGATCCAGTAGCCGCCGCCGGCATAGGGGGTCCAGCTGCCGAGGCTCTTGCTGAACCACAGCGGCAGGAACGCGTGCACGCTGCCGGTGCCGAGATTCTCGTTCTTGTTGCCGCTCGGGAAATCGACCAGCGGATAGGCGGCGATCGCCGGCGTAATGCCATTCGGATCGTCGTCGATGAAGCGATAGCGCACGCCCGTTTCGAAATCGCCGATGCCCCAATGGGTCGGGCCGCCGCTCAACCGGTCGAAGGAATAAGGCAGCATGGCGTGCAGTTGCAGCCGGTCGGTCGCGACGTAATTCACCTCGACGTTGGGCAGCCAGCCGGCGGTCTCGCCCTCGCGTTCGGTGTAGAGCCCGCCCAGCGCGATCGACCAGCGCTGCGGCTCGGGCGCCAGGATCGGCGGCGCCTGCTGCTGGCCGCGCTGCTGCTGCACGGTCGGACTGGACTGGGCGACCTCGAACGGCTGGCCGTCGCGATCGTAGAACGTGCTCCCGTCCGCCGCGGCGACTTCCGGCAGCGCCACCGCCAGAAGCGCCAGACCCGCACGCCGCATCGCATCCATGTTCGCTCCCCGCCTGACGACGCCTCGCGTCGTCGGTGAACGGCGCGGCGGAAGAAACGGCGCTCGCCAAAAAAGGCGTCCGCGCGCGGCCCGAACAAGCGCGCCAGTCTTCGCTCGGAACTCATTTTGCGTCAAAGGGTTGACCGGATCGCCGAGGAAACCTCATGCCGCACGGCAAGATTCATCCGGGCCAATTCGCGGTTGTTTGCCTCGCCCTGGTGTGCCTCGGCTTCGTTCCAGCAGAGGATGCGCGGGCCGCGCCCGGCGGCGGCGGTGCTGGCGCGGCGGCTGCCGCCAAGCCGGCCGCAGGCGCCGCCACGGGCGCGACCGGCGCCGCCGGTGCCATAGGCGCGGGTGCGACAAGCGCGACCGGTGCCGCGGGCGCGACGGGTGCGACGGGCGCGGCGCGGGCGCCGCAGGCGCGACAGGTGCCGCGGGTGCCGCAGGCGCAACGGGCGCGGCAGGCGCCACCGGCGCCGCAGGTGCGCGGCGCAGGGGCAACGGGCGCTACAGGAGCGACGGGTGCGACAGGTGCTGCCGGAGCGACCGGCGCTACAGGTGCCACAGCGGCAACCGGTGCGACGGGCGCCGCGGGTGCGACTGGTGCCACAGGGGCTACCGGTGCCACGGGCGCCGACAGGCGCGGCGGGCGCTACGGGAGCGACAGGCGCGGCCGGTGCGGCGGGCACCACTGGCGCGACCGGAGCGCTCGGCTCCGTCGGCGGCAAGCGGCACGAGCGCCGGGCGCACGACGGCAACCGCCGATCCGCCCGCGGCGGCCGGCGCTCCGGCGGCGGCCGGCTACGCCGACGACGGCCGGCGCTCCGGCGACCGCAAGCCTGGCCCCCGCGCGTCCCGCGGCGGCGATCGGCGCCGGCGCGAGCAATCCGCCGGCGCTCGTCGTCGGCGCCGGATTGACGCGCATGGATTTCGACGCGATCCGCGCCTTCCTCGATGCGCCGGAGGCGATCCGCGTCGCGTCCGGCAATGCCGCGCCCAACATCGCAGTGACATCGGCCTATGCCGGAGCGGACGGGCGCCCGTGCCGCCGCGTGCAGGAAACCGTCACGATGGCCGGGCAAAGCGTCCTCGCGTGGGGCGACGTGTGCCGCGACGCGAACGGCGCGTGGATCCTGATGCCGTCGTCGCGGCGCTAGGAATTCGCGATGATCTCCGCCCGAGACGACCGCACCACGCTCGAAGCGGCGCTGCTCGACCTCGACGGGGGCTGGACCGTGCTCGCCGACATCCGCCTCGGCGCGGCCGCGGCCGATTACCTCGTACTGCATGCGCGGCGCGGCATCGCGCTCGTCGACCCGGCGGCGCGGCCGGACGATCCGGTCGCGGCGGCGCGCGCGTTTCTGGAAAGCGAAGCCTTCTTCCGCTTCTTTCCGGGCGAATTGCCGATCGTACACGTCGTGCTCGCGCCCGAAGGCGCGCGCGAACTCGAGCGCCGGCTCGACGATGCCCTCGCAACCCTGCCGCCGCTCACGATCGCGGACGCCGAATGGCCCGACGCGGTGGCGGCGCTGGCGCGCGCGAAGACGGCGCGCACGACATGGCTCGGCGCGCCGGCGATCGCGACCGCGCTGCCCGAGGCGGACGCGGAGGATGCCGATTTCGCCGGCGCGGCGAGCGCCGACGACGACGCTCCCGCACCGGCGGCCGAGCCGTGGCGCGATCTCGCGCCGCGCATGCCGCGCTGGCAGACGGTGGCCGCGTTCGCAAGCCTCATCCTGTTCGGATTGGCGTTTCTGTCGCTCCCGGTCGAAGCGCCGAAGCGCCATCCCGCGCTCGAGGTCGCGATCGCGCCGCCCGCGCCGCACTTCGCCGCGGCGCCGCTGCCGGCGCCGCCGCACTTGCCGCTCGTCGCCGGGCGCGCGCCGCCTCTCTCCCGGCCCGGACCCGTGGCGCTCGCGCCGTCAGCGCCGCCGGAAGTGCGGCTCGCCGACGCGCCGGCGCCCGATGCGCCGCCGCTGCCGAGCGTCGCGCTTGCCGCGCCGCCGCCGCCGCCGCAGGCGGAAGCGAAAGCGCAACCGCCGCGGCCGGCGCACGCGCAGAGAGCGCTCGCCACGATGGCGCTGCCGCCGCCGCCTTCTGCCGCGCCCGAGGCGCAAGCCGGTGCAGCCGATCGTCAATCTCATCCACCGCAGCTGCCGCGCCTTCAGCGCGCGCACGAGCGTGCTCGGCAGCGCGGGCGAGGTGCGCGGCTTCGCCTGTCAGGCGAGTGACGGAACCTGGGAGATCATGAGCGAGACGCCGGCGCCGCTGCGGTGAGGATGGCGGCGAGGCCCTCGCGATATGTCGGATAGCGCAGGCGCACGCCGAGCTCGTCCTTGATGCGGCGGTTCGCGACGCGCTTGTTGTCGTCGTAGAAGCTCAGCGCCAGCGGCGAGAGGCCCGCCTCGGCGAGCGGCACCGCGCCCGGCACGGCGCGGCCGAGGAGGCGGCACGCGTAAGCCACGACATCGGCTTGCGGCGCGGGCTCGTCGTCGGCGACGGTGTAGATCGCGCCGGGATTGGGCCGCCGCGATCGAGGCGCGCAGCACCTGCGCCAGGTCGGCGACATGAATGCGCGAAAAGACGTGGCCGGGAAGCTCGATGCGCCGCGCGCGGCCTAGCGCGCACGGCATCGAGCGCGCTGCGGCCGGGCCCATAGATGCCGGCAAGCCGGAAGATGTGCAGCGGCAGCGCGGCGCGGCGCGCGAGCTCCTGCCACGACGCTTCGGCGGCCAAGCGGCGCCGGCCGCGCTCGTTCGCGGGCGCCGGCGGCGTCGCCTCGTCGACGAGCGCGCCGCCGCGGTCGCCATAGATTGCGGTGGTCGAGAGATATCCCGCCCAGCGCAGCTCCGGCAGCGCGGCAAGATGCGCGCCGTGCACGTCGAGCACGGGATCGCCCGCTTCGTCGGGCGGCACGGAGAGAAGGACGTGCGTCGATCCGGCGAGCGCCGCAGGGTCGAGCGGCTGGTCGCGGCGGAAGAGGTGCATGTCGTAGCCCAAGGCGGCGAGTGCTGCGCAATCCCCGTCCGCGCGCGCGGTGCCGGCGATGCGCCAGCCCTCTGCCGCGAGCGCTTCGGCCAGCACCGCGGCGCTGTAGCCGAGGCCGAAGCAGAACAGCCGGCTCATTCGGCGAGCGAGCCCGTCGCGCGCGGGCTCGAGCGCGTGCTCGATCTGGCCGAGCCGGAGCCGCGCCCAGGCCCACGCGCCGATGCAGGCGATGGCGCCCGCGATCACCGGCAGGTGAAAGCCCACGCGCGTCGCGGCGAACCCCGCGAGCAGCGCGCCCAAGGCGGGCCCGGCGCGGAACACCATGCCGTAGAACGCCATGACGCGGCCGCGCAGCACCGGATCGACCGCGGTCTGCACCAGGGTCTGCGCGCTGATGCCGCTCGTCGTCATGGCGAAACCGGAGAAGAACACGGCAACAAGCGCCATCCAATAAGAGTTGACGACGCCGAACGCCAAGACGCACAGCGACATGACGAGCGTGTGGTTGATCGCGAGCGCGGTCAGCCCGGCGATGCGCGAGCGGCGGATCATGTTGAGCCCGCCGACGATGGCGCCCAAGCCCATCGTCGCGGTGAGCCACGCGAGCCCCAGCGCGCCGCGATGGAACACGACGTCGACGAAGCCCGGGAACAACTCGTTGTAGCCGCGGATGCCGACCGTCGTGACGGCGAACAGCACCATCATCTGGCCGATGCCGGGATGGCGCACGGCATAGATCAAGCCCTCGAACGACTGGCGCAGGAAATGGCGCTGCGGCGCAAGCCGCTCGGGCGGCACATCGACGCGCGCCAACGCCACGCTGAAGGCGACGTAGGAGCACGCGTTCAGCACGAACGCGAGCGCGACGCTGCCCTCGGCGATGACGATGCCGGCAATGGCCGGGCCGATGAAGCGCGCGATGTTGAACATGAGCGAATTGATCGCGACCGCCGAGGGCAGCGTCGCGGCATCGACGAGGCTCGGGATGAGCGCGAGGCGCGCCGGCTGGTTGAAGGCGTTGAAGCAGCCGAGGCCGAAGATCAGGAGGAACAGCTCCTCGACGGTGATGGCGCTGGTGAAGCTCAAGATCGCCAGCACCCAGGCCTGGATGATGGCGACGATCTGCGTCAGGCGGATGACGCGGACGCGGTCGAAGCGGTCGGCTACCGCACCTGCGAACGGGCTGATCACGACATTGGGGATGAGGTCGGCGGCGGCGACGAGGCCGAGCCAAGTGCCGGAATGAGTTAATTGCCAGGCGAGCCAGCCCTGCGCCACCCGCTGAATCCAGTAACCGATCTGGGAAATGAAATTGCCGGTAGCGAAGAGGCGGTAGTTGCGAATGCGAAATGCCCGCACGACATTGTGAAAGCCCGCCCGCGACCCCGGATCCGCCACAGTTATTCTTGCCCCTTCCGCAATCGCATATCAAAGCCGCCGCCGCGCCGGTGTACAAGGCGCAGCACGGCGGCTATAACCGCAGCGCTTCGCCGTGGGGATAAATCGCCCCGGCGGGCTCGTATTGTAAAGCCTGGCCGGATGGTATCCTATGGACGCCCCCGGATTGGTGCGGGCGGAGACGGATTTTCGATGAAGCGGGTTTGGTGGGCAGCGGCATTTGTGGTCCTGGCCGGGGCCGGGGGCGTGCTCTACCAGTCGTGGCTCGAGCCCGCGCGCTCGCAGGGGGCGCCGCAAGGACCGCGCCAGGGCGCGGGCGTTCCCGTCGTCGTCGCCACCGCCGAGCGGCGCGCCGTGCCGGTGCGCATCGACACGATCGGCACGGTGCAGACCATCGCCATGGTCTCGATCAAATCGCGCATCGACGGCTACATCGACCGCGTGCTCATCCATGACGGCCAGTACGTCAAGGCCGGCGACGTGATGTTCGAGCTCGATGCGCGCGCGGCCCAGGCGCAGGTGCTGCTAGCCCAGGCGCAGTTCGCGCGCGACCAGGCGCAGCTCGCCAACGCCAAGCGCAACGTCGGCCGCGACACGCCGCTCGTCGGCAAGGACTTCATGTCGAAGCAGCAGTTCGACACCGATCAGACGACGGCACAGGCGCTCGAAGCCTCGGCCGCCGCCGACCAGGCGATGATCGACAACAACAAGGCGCTCTTGAGCTACGACACGATCACGGCGCCGATCGACGGGCGCGTCGGCACGATCGCGATCAAGGCCGGCAACAGCATCAAGGCGAACGACGTGCCGCTCGCCACGATCAACCAGGTGAAGCCGATCTATGTCGAATTCAGCCTGCCGCAGGGAGAGCTGCCGGCGCTGCGCGCGGCGATGGCGAACGCCAAGGTCGTCGTCAGCGCGAAGCCCGCGGGCGACCCGGGCGAGCCGCTCAGCGGCACGGTCGAATTCTTCGACAACGCGGTCGACACGACGTCGGGCACGATCGGCGTGCGCGCGACCTTCGCCAATGACACCGAGCGGCTCTGGCCCGGGCAGTTCGTCAATGTCTCGGTGACGACGCGCACCGATGCCAATGCCATCGTCGTGCCGCCGGCGGCCGTGCAGATCGGGCAGGGCGGCGATTACGTCTTCGTCGTGAAGCCCGACAACACCGCCGAGATCCGCACCGTCAAGGTGAGCCGCACGATCGACGGCGAGAGCGTCGTCGAGACGGGCCTCCAGCCCGGCGACCGCGTGGTGGTGGACGGGCAGATGCGTCTCTCGAACGGAACGCGCGTCGACATTCGTTCCGCCGAGACGCCGAAAGCGGCCGAGCCGTCATGACCCTCCCGGAGCTGTGCATCCGTCGTCCGGTGATGACGACGCTGTTGATGCTGGCCTTCGTCGTGTTCGGAATGTTCAGCTACCGGCTTCTGCCCGGTGGCCGCCATCCCGCGCGTCGATTTCCCGACCATCGTCGTCTCGGCGCAGTTCCCGGGCGCCAGCCCCGAGACGATGGCGTCCTCGGTGGCGCTGCCGCTCGAAAAGCAGTTCTCGACGATCGCCGGCCTCAACTCGATGATCTCGTCGAGCGGCGAGGGCGTCACCAGCATCACGATGCAGTTCGACCTCGACCGCAACATCGACGGCGCCGCGCTCGACGTGCAGTCGGCGATGACGACGGCGGCGCGGCACCTGCCCGTGCAGATGACGACGCCGCCGTTCTTCATCAAGGTCAATCCGGCCGACTTCCCGGTCCTGTTCATCAACCTGCAGTCGGAGACGGTGCCGCTTTCGACCGTCGATGAATTCGCCGAGACGATGATGGCGCAGCGCATCTCGACGATCAGCGGCGTGGCGCAGGTGCTGATCTTCGGGCAGCAGCATTTCGCCGTGCGCGTTCAGGCGAACCCGGAGGCGCTCGCCGCCAAGGGCCTGACGCTCGACGATGTCAGCAGCGCCGTCGTCGCCGCCAACTCGGCGACGCCGGTCGGCACGCTCCAGGGCCCGGAAAAATCCTTCACCATGCAGGCGAACGGCCAGCTCCAGCACGGCGCCGATTACGGCCCGCTCATCATCGCCTACAAGAACGGCGCGCCGGTGCGCTTGAAAGACGTGGCGACCATCCGTCGACAGCGTCGAGAACGACCAGGTCGCGAGCTGGCTCGACGGCAAGCCGGCGATCATGCTCGCGATCCAGCGCCAGCCGGACGCCAACACGGTCCAGGTGGTCGACGCGGTCAAGGCGCTCATCCCGATCTTCGAGGCGCAGCTTCCCGCCTCGGTTTCGATGCACGTCATGCTCGACCGCTCGGTCTCGATCCGCAATTCGGTCAACGACGTGCAGTTCACGCTGGGGCTGACGGCGTGCCTCGTCGTGCTCGTCATCTTCATCTTCCTGCGCAACGTCACCGCGACCATCATCCCGGCGCTGGCGCTGCCCGTCTCCATCGTCGGCACCTTCGCCGGCATGGAGCTCATGGGCTACACGATCGACAACCTGTCGCTCATGGCGCTGACGTTGTCGGTCGGCTTCGTCGTCGACGATGCCATCGTCATGCTCGAGAACATCGTGCGGCACATCGAGAACGGCGAGCGCGTGATGGACGCCGCCTTCCGCGGCTCGCGCGAAATCGCCTTCACCATCCTGTCGATCACGCTGTCGCTCGTCGCCGTGTTCATTCCGGTCTTGTTCATGGGCGGCGTCGTCGGCCGCGTGTTCCGCGAGTTCGCCGTCACGATCAGCATGACGATCCTGATTTCGGGCTTCGTCTCGCTGACGCTGACGCCGATGCTGTGCTCGCGGCTCCTGAAGCCGCATCGCGAAGCCGAGCGCCACAACATCTTCTATCGCGTGGCCGACGGCGGCTTCAACAAGCTGTTCGCCGGTTATCGCTACGGGCTTACCGTTCGTGCTGCGCTGGCGGCGCGCGATCCTCTTCGTCACGATCCTGTCGATCGCCGCGGCGATCTATCTTTTCGTCATCGTGCCCAAGGGGTTCTTCCCGAGCGAGGACACGGGCGCGATCGTCGGACTTCACCGAGGCGGCGCAGGACATTTCCGTCAAAGCCATGTCCGAGCACCAGCTCGCCGTCTCGAAGCTGCTTCTCGCCGATCCCAACATCGCCGACGTCAACGCCGCGATCGGCGCCGTCAATTCGAGCCCGTCCCTCAACATCGGCCGGCTCTTCATCCAGTTGAAGCCGCGCGACCAGCGCCCGCTCTCGGCCGACCAGATAATCCAGGAGCTTCGTCCCAAGCTCGCGCGCATTCCCGGCATCGCCACATATCTGCAAAGCCTGCAGAACATCAATCTGGGCGGGCGTCTTGCCAAGAGCGCCTATCAGTACACGCTCCAGGACAGCGACACCGACGAGCTCTACCGCTATGCCGCGATCATGCAGGACCGGATCGCGAAGCTTCCGGGCGTGCTCGACGTCAATTCCGACCTGCAGCTCCACAACCGGCTCGCCATCGTCGACCATCGACCGCGACAAGGCGGCGCAGCTCGGCATCACGATGGAGCAGATCAAGACGACGCTCTACGACGCGTTCGGCTCGCGCGAGATCTCGACCATCTACGAGCCGTCCGACAGCTTCTATGTGATCCTCGAGATCGAGAAGAAGTATCCAGACGTCGCCGACCGATCTTTCGACGCTCTATCTGAAGAGCGCGTCGGGCGCGTCGGTGCCGTTGGGCGCGGTCGCGCATATCGTATCGGGCGTGGGCCCCGTGAGCGTCAATCACCAGGGCCAGCTCCCCTCGGTCACGATCGCCTTCAACCTGACGCCGGGAACCTCGCTCGGCACGGCCGTGAGCGAGATCGCGCGCACCCAGCGCGAGGTGAACCTGCCGATCACGATCGCCACCGGGTATCAAGGCAACGCGCAGATCTTCCAGCAGGCGCTCCAGGGCCAGGGCCTGCTGCTGACGGCGGCGGTGCTCGTCATCTACATCGTGCTCGGCATCCTGTACGAGAGCTTCATCCACCCGATCACGATTCTTTCGGGCCTGCCGGCGGCGGCGCTGGGCGCGCTCGCGACGCTCCTCCTCTTCCACAAGGACATGAGCGTCATCGCCATCATCGGCATCGTCATGCTGATCGGCATCGTCAAGAAGAACGCGATCATGATGATCGACTTCGCGCTCGAGCGGCAGCGCAACGGCATGCCGGTCGAGGACGCGATCTTCGAGGCCTGCCTCCTGCGCTTCCGCCCGATCATGATGACGACGATGGCGGCGATCATGGGCGGGCTGCCGATCGCGGTGGCGTGGGGCGCGGGCTCGGAGCTGCGCCAGCCCTTGGGCCTCGTTGTGGTCGGCGGCCTCGTCGTGTCGCAATCGCTCACGCTCTTCATCACGCCCGTCATCTATATCTACATGGAGCACGCGCGCGCCGTGGCGGGCCGTCTCTTGCGCGGCCCGCGCGAGGAAGCCGAGGGCGCCGGCCGCGGCGCGGGCGTGGCGCACGAAGCGGGCGAGTAGGTTGCGCGTCGCCGTCGCCGCGGCGCTTTCTTTCCTCTCTGTGGCCGGCGCGCGGGCGGCCGATCTTCCGGCGCCGCGGAGCGAGGAGGCGAGCGCGCACTATCAGCGCTGCCTCGATGACGCGCGCAGCGCGCCGCAAAAAGGGCTCGACGAGGCGCGCGACTGGAGGAACGGCGGCGGCGGCTTTCCCGCCGACCATTGCGCCGCGGTCGCCTTGTTCGCGCTACGCCGCTATGCCGAGGCGGCACAATCGTTCGAGGCCTTGGGCGGCGCGATGATGGAAGAAAAGCGCGAGCTGCGCGCCGGCGCCATGGAACAGGCGGGGCAGTCCTGGCTCCTGGCCGGCGACGCAAGGAAGGCCAAGGCCGCGTTCGACGCCGCGCTCCATTTCACGCCCAACGATCCCGATCTTTACGTCGACCGCGCGCGCGCCGAAGCCGAGGCCAAGGATTTCGCCGGCGCCGTCGCCGATCTCGACCAGGCGCTCAACCTCGCGCCGGGGCGGGCCGAGGCGTTGATCTATCGCGCCTCCGCCTACCGTCAGCTCGGCGACCTGGCGCATGCGCGGACCGATGTCGAAGCGGCGCTGAAAGAGGTGCCGGACGACGTCGCGGGATTTCTCGAGCGCGGCAACATCCGCCGGCTCCAGGACGATCCGGCGGGCGCGCGCGCGGATTGGGAGCGCGTGGCGAAACTCGCGCCCGACTCGCCCGCGGCGGCGGCGGCCAAAGAGAACCTCGCGCGCCTCGCGCCGGCGCAGTGAAGGTCAGAAATCGAGATCGGCGTAGTGCTTGGGCGGCGGCGTGCCGGGCAGATGATCGGCCAGGAGCGGGCGGAACGAGGGGCGCGACTTGATGCGCGCGTACCAGTCCTTGGCCGGCTCGTGCTCGTCCCACGGCACGTCGCCGAGATAGTCGAGCGTCGAGAGATGCGCCGCGGCGCTGATGTCGGCGACCGAGAAATGATCGCCGGCGAGCCAGCGCCGCCGCTCGGCGAGATAGGTGATGTAGTCGAGATGGACGCCGAGATTGGCCTTGGCGGCGCGCAGCGCGGCCGAATCGGGCTCGCCCGCGGCGAGCAGCCGCTTCATCAGGCGTTCGAAAACGATGGGTTCCGTAACCTCCCGGTTCATCTTGCCGTCGAACCAGCCGACGAGGCGGCGCGTCTCGGCGCGATCCAATGAGTTGAGGCCGAGCAGAAGCTTGTCGCGGTAGGTCTCGTCCAGGAACTCGGTGATCGCGGCGGCATCGGCCAGGACCGTGCCGTCGGGCTCGATCAGCACCGGCACTTCGCCCGCCGGGTTGAGCGCCAGGAATTCCGCGCGGTGCTCCCACCATTTCTCGACCTTCAACGTGCAGTCGAGCCCCTTCTCATTGAGGACGACGCGCAACTTGCGCGATAGGGGCGAGAGCCAGAAATGATAGAGGATGCGCATCCGCCCCGATCATATCAAAGCGGTACTGCCGCCATGAAGCCCCGTCGCGCGCCGGCGGAACCGAGCCCGCGGTTTGCTCGTTGCCGGATCGGCAAACGGAAATGGCATTGGACCGCAGCAATGAAGCCCGCCGACTCGCGCGGCGCTGGGTCGTGGCGGCGCTGGGCGCCGCGGCGGCGGTGGCGGCGCTGCCGCGCCTCGCCCGCGCGGCGCATGGCGAACGCGCCATCCGGCTCCTCTGCCCCGAAACGGGCGAGCGCTTCGACGGCGTCTATTGGGCGCACGGCGTCTACGTTCCCGATGCGTTTTCCCGCATCAACTGGCTGATGCGCGATTTCCACCGCAACAAGGTCGCGGCGATCGATCCGCGCCTCATCGATCTGATGTACGGCATCGCCGGGGGGCTCGCGGCCCGGCAACCGGTGAGCGTCTTTTCCGGCTTCCGCACGCGCGAGACGAACACGGCGCTCCGGCGCGAGGGCATGCCGGCGGCTTCGAACAGCGAGCACCTGGTCGCGCGCGCCGCCGACATCGCGATCGAGGGGGTGAGCGTCGCGCACCTGCACCGCATGGCGGTCGATTTGCGCCAGGGCGGCGTCGGCGCCTATGACCACTATGTCCATGTCGACACCGGTCCGGTGCGCGACTGGTCCTATCATCCCCATCCGCATCATCATCCCCCGTGAACCGCGCTTGCCCGCGCGCCATACTGCGGCGATGGCGGAGCCGCAGGACGTTCTCGATTTCTGGTTCGGCGCGCCCGGCACGGCGGAATGCGCCGGCCCGCGCGAAATCTGGTTCAAGGCGAGCGGCGATTTCGACGGTGCCTGCCGCCAGAAATTCTTGGCGGCTTTGACGCGCGCGCGCGAAGGCGCGCTCGACCGCTGGTGCGAGACCGCGGACGGAGCCTTGGCGCTCGTGCTCCTGCTCGACCAGATGCCGCGCAACGTCCATCGCGGCGGGCCCTTGGCCTTCGCCAGCGACGCGAAGGCGCGCTGGGCCGCGCGCCAGGCGATCGCGCGCTTCTTCGACCGCGATCTTGCGCCGCACCGGCGCCAGTTCCTCTATCTGCCGTTCGAGCACAGCGAGGATCTGGCCGACCAGGAGGAGGCGCTGCGGCTCTTCGCGAGATTGCCGGAGGGCGAGTATCGCGAGCTCCAGCTCGACTACGCGCGCCGCCACCACGTCGTCATCGCGCGCTTCGGCCGCTTCCCGCACCGCAACGCGGCGCTCGGGCGGCAATCGACCGCGGAGGAGGAAGCGTTCCTGGCGAGCGCCGCCCGCGTCCTACTGATCAGGCGGGCCGCGCGCGCAAGGTGCGGCCGCCGCGGCGGAAGCGGTCGAGATAGGTCGGCAGCAAGAGCTCGAGCGCGGTCGGCGTTATGCCGAGATCGGCGAGGCCCGGCAGGTTTCCAATGGGCGCGCTGTCGTGCTCGAGGAGGCGCACCTGGTCGCGCGTCAAGGGCGGCTTCGGCAGGAGCTGGAGAAACATCGCCTCGAATTCGGCGAGCCCGAACGGGATGCTGATGAGCGCGCGCTTCCGCCCGGTCACGGCGAAGATGAGCTCCATCAGCTCGCGGAAGCTGTAGGATTTCGGCCCGGCGAGCTCGAAGATTTTTCCCGCCGCGTCCTCGCGCGTGAGCGCGGCGATGGTGGCCGCGCCGATGTCGCCGACGAACACCGGATGGAACCGCGTCCGGCCGCCGCCGATCAAGGGCAGCGCCGGGGCAAAGCAGGCATAGGCGGCGAAGCGGTTGAAGAAATCGTCCTCCGGCCCGAACACGAGCGAGGGCCGGAACACGATCGCGGAAGGAAACGCCGCGCGCAGCTCGGACTCGCCGGCGGCCTTGCTGCGCGCATAGGACGATGTCGATTGCGCATCGGCGGCGAGCGCCGAGACATGCAGGATCTGCTTTGCGCCGGCGCGCTGCGCCGCGGCGGCGATACGGACCGGCAGGCGCGCGTGCAGCGCGGCGAATTTCTGGCGCCCGCGCTCGTACAGAATGCCGACCGCGTTGACGACGATCTCGGCGCCGGCGCAAACGGCGTCGAGCGCGCGGTCGTCGAGCACGTCGGCGTCGATCGCCGCCACCTGGCCGACATCGCCCATCGGGCGGAGATAGCCGGCGCTCGTCGCATGCCGGCCGACCGCGGCGATGACCGCGCCCGCCTCTGCCAGGTGCTTCACCATGTAGCGCCCCACAAAGCCCGAGGCGCCCAGTACCGTGACCCGCCGGTTGCGCATGGCGGCGATTCTAGGCGGCGGGCGGCGCCTCTGCTAGCCTCGCGCGACGGTCGCACGAAGGAGCCTCGCCATGCTGCGTCCCGAGGAGAACGAACGCCTGGTCAGGGTCGCGGCCGGCACGCCGGCGGGCGAGCTGTTCCGGCGCTATTGGCAGCCCGCGGCGCTCACGCGCGAGCTGCCGGAGCGCGACGGCGCGCCCATCCGCGTGCGGCTCTTGGGCGAGGACCTCATCGCCTTCCGCGACAGCACGGGCCGCGTCGGATTGCTCGACGCCTATTGCCGCCATCGCCGCGCGCCCTTGTTCTTCGCGCGCAACGAGGAGTGCGGCCTGCGCTGCGTCTATCACGGCTGGAAGTTCGACGTGGACGGCGACGTGCGTCGACATGCCGAGCGAGCCCGCGGACTCGCCGTTGAAGGAGGGCGCCAAGATCAAATCCTATCCGACGGTCGAGCGCGGCGGGCTGGTGTGGGCCTATCTCGGTCCGCCGGACAAGCGGCCGGGGGCGCCCGACTTCGAATGGACGCGCGCGCCGGCAACGCACCGCACCGTGTCGAAGAGCCTTGCAGACGAGCAATTACCTCCAGGCGCTCGAGGGCGGGCTCGACACCGCGCACGTGTCGTACCTGCACAACAACCGCCTCGGCGACCGCAGCAACTACTTCGTGCGCGACGGCGCGCCCAAGATCGAGGTGTACGAGACGCCCTACGGCTACAGCTACGTCTCGCACCGCAAGTTCGACGGCGAGAAGAATTTCGTGCGGCTCTATCAGTACATCATGCCGTTCCAGCAGATGCGGCCCAACATCGTCTTCAGCAACGTCGCCAACAATTCGCGCGTGCCGCGCTATGACGGGCATATCTGGGTCCCGGTCGATGACGAGCACACGCTCGTCTACAATTTCATGTGCGGCGCCGACGCCGATTGCGCGCTCGATCCCGACTATGTCGAGACGATCGAGGCCGGCTATGGCCGCGGCGAGCACGACTACATTCCCGGCACGTTCAGCCTCAAGGCCAATCTCGCCAACGACTATTTCATCGACCGCGCGGTGCAGAAGACGCGAATCCTTCACCGGCATAAGCGGCATCAACACGCAGGACATGGCGCTCCAGGAAGGCATGGGCGCGATCGTCGACCGCAGCAAGGAATTCCTCGGCACGTCCGACCGCGCCATCGTCGTGATGCGCAAGCTGCTGCTCGATGCGACGCACGCGGTCGCGCGCGGCGAGGCGCCGCGCGGCAGCGACGCGGCGAGCTTCCGCGACGTCAGGCCCTATGACGCCGTGCTGCCGGCGGCATCCGACTGGCGCCGGTATTTCGCCGACAACGCCCGCGCCTACTGGTGAACGACATGGCCGATTTCGCGCCCACCCACCGCATCACGCACGAAGCCTGCCGCAAGATGATCGCCGCGGGCGTCGCCAAGGCCGACGAGCTCGGCTGCAAGGTGAGCCTCGCCGTGGTCGATGACGGCGGCACGCTCATCGCCTTCCTGCGCATGGACGGCGCGCGCTTCTTCTCGGGCCGCGCCACGATCAAGAAGGCGATCACGTCGGCCTCGCAGCGCCTGCCGTCGGGCTATTTCCCGAAGGAGGGCGAGGTCAGCATGCAGATCCGCATGGACGGCGACTTCACCAATGTCGCCGGCGGATTGCCGATCGCGGTGGCGGGCGAAGTGGTGGGCGCGGTCGCCGCCGGCGGCGCCAAGGTCGAGCAGGATGTCGAGGTGGCGAAGGCGGCCTTGGCGGCGCTCGGCCTGCCCTAGCCGCGCTTCTTCGCGCCGACCTCGTCCATGAGCTGCACCAGCACCTCGTAGGGCTGCGCGCCGACGACGCCGTAGCCGCCGGCGACGAAGGTCGGAACGCCGGTCACGCCCGCCTCGTTCGAGCGCGCCCAATCGGCATCGACCGCGTCCTTGAAGCGCCGCTCGGACAGCACCGCGCGCGCCGCCTCGACCGGCAGCCCGACCGCGGCAACGATCTCCAAGCAGCACGGCGGGATCGCCGATGTTCTTCGCGTCGACGAAATAGGCCCGGTAGAGCGCGTCGTTGAGCGCGCTGCCGGGATGCTCCGCCTCGGCCCACGCGCCCAGCTCTTGCGCGAGCCGGCTGTTGTAAGTGTGGGTGCGCCGCCCGTAGGGCAGGCCCTCCTGGTCCATCAGGGCCTTCATGCGCTGATACATCGCCTCGGGATCGAGATTGCGCCCGGCATAGAGCGCCGTCATCGATTGCCCTTCGGCGGGCGTCTCGGGATGCAGCGGAAAATGCACGAGCCGCACCGCGATGTCGTATTCGCGCTTCAGTTTTTCAGTACGCACGGTACTGAGATAGCACCAGGGTCAGACGTAATCGGAGAAGATCTCCACCAGCACCGGTTCGGCCATCGATGTCGCTCCACGCTCCAAAGCAGCAGTCTAGATCAGTTTCGCGCGCCGATCACGTTCATCGTCGAGACTGGTTTGCCAATTGCGCGACCGCCGCAGCATCTGGCAGCACCACAGCGTAGCCGCTAGACATCTCTTCGCCATCGGCACGCAACGTCATTACGGGTCCAGAAGAGCCGTCATCTTGCGAAGCAAGGGCAATCATTGCCACCATCCTTCGGTAAGCGCGCCAACCGCGCCAAACCCTTGAAGGTCCAAATTGGGCGGGGATGATTGCTCTTGCTTTCGCCAGTCATTCGACACGAAGACGCGCTGCCCTGACTGCAACACTACGGTAATGGGCGTGGAGGAAGGAGAATGAGAAGAACGCTCGCGCCACACTAGATCGTGTTTGCCAGCAGGTATGTCGACAACGAGAATGTCATGACCATTCAAGCCACCGACCGTAACTCCATCGATAACTTCGTCGGCACTCCACATCCCGTTGAGCCAGCCTATCGTTGTTCCGTCTGTGTGTATGTAGGGTCCATCAAAGAAGTAAAGACGCGCAAAGCCTTCTGAAGGTCCATCTCGCAGAAGACGCTGCGCGGTTTCTGCATCAGCTTGCGTCTGGTGAGCCGCTGTCGTGCAGTCTGCCAGTGTTAATGACAACAACGAGACAGCAACCAACTCCTTCATCAGGGTCACTTCGATTGTACCCCCATCCAGGCGCGTCAATTCACCTGCTCACCTTTATCCGACATTCCCCTGATGACCAAGAATCGGCGTGAACGATAGCGTTCTGCTGGGGTAGCCGCTAGCCATAAGGCAGCGTCCGCAACGCAAGCGGGCACTGGCAAACTGGCGACGGCCAGCCTGTCACCGATTTTTACTGTCTCAGGCGAGGGGTGCAGTCCAGCACTTAATTGAGACTTTACGTGGGCGCAGTCATCCGCGTCGTCGTCGCCCGAAGCATCGGAGAAGCCAATAAGCGCACTGTCAGCGTGATTCCACACACGCCTACCACACACGCTCAAATCGCGGGACGCCTACGGGCATCGAAAGAGCCGATGCTCGTAGCGGTTTTCCGTGCCCACCCACGGTGCGCACGGTACTGAGATAGCACCAGGGTCAGACGTAGTCGGAGAAGACTTCCAGCAGTACGGGCTCGGTCATGTGACCTCCTGGGCGCCGTCTAGCGCAAACGCCCGGCCTATTCGATCACGTCGTCGGCGCGGGCCAGGATCGCCGGCGGAAGCGTGACGCCGATCGCCTTCGCGGTCTTGAGGTTGACCGCGAATTGGAAGCGCGTCGGCAGCTCGAGCGGCAGATCGGCCGGCTTTGTCGCCATGCAGGATGCGGTCGGTCAGCGCCGCGACCCGATCGGAGATGTCGTCGAGATCGGGCCCATAGGCCATCATTCCGCCATCGCGCGCGAGCGAATCATATTCGAAAATCGAAGGGATCTGTGCGCGGCCGCGAACTCGATGACGCGCTGGCGATTGAGAGCGGTCAGGATGTCGGTGACCATGAGGATCGCGTCGGGCGGCGTTTGCGTCATCGCGGCGAAGGCCGCTTCGAAGTCGTTGGGCGCGCGCACGCCCAAGGGAACGATGGTGAGGCCGAGCTGCGGCGCAACCTGCTCGGCGGCGCGATAGCGCAGCGTCATGCCGAGATCGTCTTCGTTCCACAACACCGCAACGGTGCGGATCGACGGCACGGCCTCCTTCAACAGCTGGAGGCGCTTGGCCGAGAGTTCGGTCGAAACCTCCGAGAGTCCGGTGATGTTGCCGCCGGGCCGCGCCAGGCCGTCGACGAGGTGCGTCGCGACCGGATCGGCCGCCAGAGCCAAGACGATCGGCGTTGCGCCGCCATGCTCCTTGGCCGCGAGCGCGGCGGGATAGCTCGTCGTGATGACGGCATCGACATGGCTTGCCACCAGTTCGTCCACCAGCGCGGGCAAACGCTCGACCTGGCCTTGCGCGCCCTTCGCCACGAACACGATGTTCTTGTCGGCGACATAGCCGTGCCGCGCGAAAGCCGCGAACAGCGCCGGCCCGAGCGCGCCCGGACCCGGCGCTCCGGGACCCAAGAGGCCGATGTGCGGAAGCTTGGCCGCATCGTCGGCGGACGCAGGACGCGGCGCCAGCAGCAGCGCCGCAAGCGACAGTATGAACGCGCCCGTCAGCCGACCGATGGTCATGCGATCCTCCAGCGCGAGACAGCGAGCTTACGCGCTTTCGCCGCCGCGCGCCAAGAACGGGCCCCTCGTGCGATTGACGCCGCGCCACCCGTTCCGCTAATCAAGCCCCGGGCCCTGGTGGCGGAATTGGTAGACGCGCTAAATTCAGGTTCTAGTGGTCGAAAGGCCGTGGAAGTTCGAGTCTTCTCCAGGGCACCATTTCCTGCCGCTCATTTCCCGGGAGAGCGCCGGTGACCGTCACGCTGCATCACGGCGATCTGCCGGCCGGATTGAATCTCGGCCCCGTCGTCGCGATCGACACCGAGACCATGGGCCTCAATCCGGCGCGCGACCGGCTGTGCCTGATGCAGCTTTCGGGCGGCGACGGCAACGCGCACCTCGTGCAGTTCGCGGCGGACGCTTATGCCGCGCCCAACGCCAAGGCGCTCCTCGCCAATCCCAACGTGCTGAAGCTGTTCCATTTCGGCCGCTTCGACATCGCCGTGCTGCGCCAGCATCTGGGCGTGCTGTCCTCGCCGGTCTATTGCACCAAGATCGCGTCGAAGATCGCGCGCACCTTCACCGACCGGCACGGGCTCAAGGATCTGTGCAAGGAGATCTTGAACGTCGATCTCTCGAAGCAGCAGCAAAGCTCGGACTGGGGCGCTCCCGACCTGACGCAGGAGCAGTTGGCCTATGCCGCGTCCGACGTGCTTTATCTCCACGCGCTGCGTCAGCGCCTCGACGCGATGCTGGCGCGCGAGGGGCGGCTCGAGCTGGCGCTCGCGTGCTTCGCCTTCCTGCCGATCCGCGCCCAGCTCGACCTCGCCGGCTTCGCCGACGTGGACATCTTCGAACATTGAGTTCCGGTCCCGTTCCGTTTGACCCGGGAGGGATGGATCGCCATAGTCGTGCCCTACAACGGGCGAGTTCGCGCCCGGGGGGACATGCGTAAGAACGGATCAGTTTTGCGCCGTTTGAACGAGGCCAAGGACATCGCCGTCGCCCGGCGCGTGCTCGAGACCGAAATCTCCGGTTTGAAGGCGCTTGCGGCCGGACTCGACGAGGCATTCACGCGGGCCGTCGACCTCCTGGCGACGGTGGCGGGCCGCGTCGTCGTCACCGGCATGGGCAAGAGCGGCCATGTCGCGCGCAAGATCGCCGCGACCCTCGCCTCGACCGGCACGCCGGCGCAGTTCGTCCATCCCGCCGAGGCGAGCCACGGCGATCTCGGCAATATCGGCCGGCACGACGCGATCCTCGCGCTCTCCAACTCGGGCGAGACGGCGGAATTGGCCGACGTGCTCGCGCACAGCCGGCGCTTCCGCATCCCGCTCGTGGCGATGACGCGCAACGAAGGGAGCGGCCTCGCCGAAGCCGCCGACGTGATGCTGCGCCTGCCGGCGACGGTCGAGGCCTGCCCGATGGGATTGGCGCCGACCACGTCGACGACCATGATGATGGCGCTGGGCGACGCGCTGGCGCTGGCGCTGCTGGAGCGCCACGACTTCTCCGAAAGCGATTTCCAGCGCCTCCATCCCGGCGGGCAGTTGGGCCGCTTGCTGTTGCGCGTCACCGACATCATGCATGACGGCGACGCGATGCCGCTCGTTCCGCGCGGCACCGAGATGGCCGAGGCGATCCTCGTCATGACGCAACAAGAGTTTCGGCTGCGTCGGCATCCTCGATGCCGACGGGCGGCTCGACGGCATCGTCACCGACGGCGATTTGCGCCGCCACATGGGCGACGCGCTGTTGCGCGCCAAGGTCGAGGACGTGATGAGCCGCCGGCCCAAGACGATCCGCGCCAAGGCGCTTGCCGCCGAAGCGCTGGGCCAGATGAACGCGCAGGCGATCACCAGCCTGTTCGTGCTCGACACGGCGCGAAAGCCCGTGGGCATCCTGCACATTCACGACTGCCTCAGGGCGGGTGTCGCGTGAAGGCGCGCGCGGAAACCTTCGCGCCGCGGCGGACGCGCCCGCGCGTCGATCTTGCCGCGCGCCGCTACAGCCGCTTCGTCCACCTGACGAAGCTCGCCCTGCCGGCGCTCGCGTTGGGGCTGCTGCTGCTGGTGGCGGCATGGCCGCGCGTCGAGGGCGCGTTCGAGAGCGTGCGGCTCCGCCTGCCGCGCATCGACCTGTCGGACGCGAGCGACCTGCACATGGTGAAGGCGCGCTACACCGGCATCGACCGCGCAGAACCGGCCGTTCGTCATCACCGCCGACATCGCGCGCCAGAAACCCAATCTCGACGACCTCATCACGCTCGAGCGCCCGAAAGGCGACCTCACCACCCTGAACGGCAACTGGCTCGAGCTGTCGGGCGATACCGGCTTCTACCAGCCGCAGCCGCAGCTGCTCGATCTGTTCGGCAACGTCGCGCTGTACCAGGACAAGGGCAACGAGTTCCACTCGACGAGCGCGCATCTCGACATGAACGCGGGCACCGCCGAGGGCGACGATCCGGTGACCGGCCAGGGCCCGTTCGGCAACGTGACGGCGCAAGGCTTCCGCATCCTCAATCGCGGCGACATCATCTATTTCACCGGCCACGCGCGGCTCGACATGGCACCGCGCCAAGGGCTGGCGCGGTGAGGCTGCTGGCATTGGCCCTGACGTTCGCCGCGCTCATGTGCCGGCGCCGCTCCTGCCCAGGCGCAGAGCGCCAATCCCGCTTATCCGCCGGCGCCGAGCCCCAAACCCGCGCATGCGAAGCCGCCGGCCAAGCCCGCCCATGCGCCGGCGCCCGGCGCCAAGCCGGCTCATCCTCGGGCATCTGCCGCCGCTCCCGCGCATGCTCAGGCGGCTGGCGCCGCCGCGCCGCGTGCGCCGGTGCCGGGCCTGGGCGATCGCAACAACGGCAAGCCGATCGCGATCGAGGCCGATAACGGCATCGAGTGGCAGCAGAACAACCGCGTCTATATCGCGCGCGGCAACGCCGTGGCGACGCGCGGCGACGATACCGTCAAGGCCGATACGCTCAAGGCCTTCTACCGCCCGGTGGCGGGCGCGCCGCCGCCCCCCGCCGGCAAGAGCGGCGGCGATCTCCTGGGCAGCGGCGGCTCGACCGAGATCTACCGGCTCGACGCCGACGGCCATGTCGTGTTCCGCTCGCCGACCGACACGATGTTCGGCGATCACGCCGTCTATGACGTCGACAAGAGCGTGCTCGTCGTCACCGGCAAGGGGCTCAAGATCGTGACCCCGACCGACATCATCACCGCGCGCGACAGTCTCGAATGGTACGACACGCAGCAGATCGGCGTGGCGCGCGGCAACGCCGTCGCGATGCGCGGCGACCGCATCGTGCGCGGCGACGTGCTGACCGCGCGGGTGGCGAAACAGCCGGACGGCGCCTCGCACATCAGCCGCGTCGACGCGCACGGCGACGTGGTCGTGTCCTCGCCCGGCCAGATCGCGCGCGGCGACGCCGGGGTCTATGATCTCGACACGGGGATCGTCACGCTCACCGGCCGGGTCCGCTTGACGCGCGGCGACAACGAATTGAAGGGGCGCTACGCGGTGGTCGATATGAACACCAACGTGAGCCAGCTTCTGCCGGGGCCGCCCGGCGCCAAGCTCGCGGCCGGAACGGGCCGCGTCGAGGGGCTGATCGTGCCGCGGCAGAAGCCGGGGACGCAGTGATGGCGGCGCGCCCGTCGAAACGCCGGCCGCCGCCGCCCGCGCCGGCGCAAGCCGCCGCGGCGCCCGCGCCGCGCGCCGAGGGGCCGCAGCCGCGGCTCATCGCCGACAATGCCGGGCTCGTCGGCCACAATCTCGGCAAGAGCTTTCGCCGCCGCCCGGTGCTGCGCAACGTCAACATCGCCTTGGAGCGCGGCGAGGCGGTCGGGCTCCTGGGTCCCAACGGTGCCGGCAAGACGACCTGCTTCTACATCATCACCGGCCTCATCAAGCCCGACGTCGGCACCGTCGCGCTCGACGGCGAGGACATCACCGATCTGCCGATGTACCGCCGCGCGCGGCTCGGCATCGGCTATCTGCCGCAGGAGGCCTCGATCTTCCGCGGCCTCACGGTCGAGCAGAATCTGCGCGCCGTGCTCGAGGTGGCGGAGAAAGAGCCCGAGGTGCGCGAGGCGACGATCGACTCGCTCCTCGCCGAATTCTCGATCAGCCATCTGCGCCGGGCGCCGGCGCTGGCGCTGTCGGGCGGCGAGCGGCGCCGCGTCGAGATCGCGCGCGCGCTCGCCACGCGGCCCAATTTCATCTTGCTCGACGAGCCCTTGGCGGCCATCGATCCGATCGCCGTCGCCGACATCCGCGATCTCGTGGCGCATCTCAAGGATCGCGGCATCGGCGTGATGCTGACCGACCACAACGTGCGCGAGGCGCTGCAGATCGTCGATCGCGCCTACATTTTGCACGAGGGCAGCGTGCTCATGGAGGGCGCGCCGGACGAGATCGTCAACGACGCCGACGTGCGCCGCGTCTATCTCGGCGAGCGCTTCAGCCGCTAGCGCCGAGGCAGCCGGAAGTTAAGATTTACCAAGCGTTAACGCTACGTTGGTACGAAGTTTGCATGTCGTACCGGCTTCGGCGTAGAGTCGGCCCATGGCGCTGACCCAAAGGCTCGATCTCCGCCAGACCCAGGCACTGGTGATGACGCCGCAATTGCAGCAGGCGATCAAGCTGCTGCAATTGTCGAACCTGGAGCTTGCGTCCTACATCGAGGGCGAGCTTGCGGAAAATCCCCTGCTCGAGCGCGACGACCCGGCGGCGGACGCGGCGCCCGCGCCGGCGCCGCCCGAAGAGAAGCCCGAGGAGAGCGAGAAGTGGCACGAGGAGGCCGGCAGCGAGGGTGACGGCAAGCTCGATCTTGCCGGCGATCCCGAGGCATGGCGCTCGCGCGGGGCGGCGACCGACGGCGGCGACCTGCCGGGACTCGACCAGACGCTGGTGCGTCCCGAAACATTGCGCGACCATCTCTTGGCGCAGCTTTCGGTCGAGCTGCACGAGCCCGCCGACCGCCTCATCGGCGCGCACCTGATCGAGATGGTCGACGAGTTCGGGCTATCTGACGGGCGAGATCGAGGGCGTCGCGCGCATCCTGAATTGCAGCCCCGAGCGCATCGAGGAGACGCTGAAGCGGCTGCAGCATTTCGACCCGCCCGGCATCTTCGCGCGCAATCTTTCCGAATGCCTGGCGCTGCAGCTCATCGAGCGCAACCGCTATGACCCGGCGATGCAGCGGCTCGTCGAAAATCTGCCGCTCCTCGCCAACCGCGACGTGCCGCAGCTCCTGCGCGTCTGCGGCGTCGATGCCGAAGATCTGTCGCTGATGATCGCCGAGCTGAAGGCGCTCGACCCGAAGCCGGGCCTCGTGTTCGACCAGACCGAGGCGCAGCCGCTCGTGCCGGACATTTTTCTCCAGCCGCATCCGGGCGGCGGCTGGATGGTCGAGCTCAATTCCGATACGCTGCCGCGCGTCCTCGTCAACAACCGCTATTACGCCGAGGTGAAGCGCGGCGCGCGCAACAAGGACGAGCGCGATTACCTGGCCGAGCGCTATCAGTCGGCCAACTGGCTCGTCAAGGCGCTGCACCAGCGCGCCACCACGATTCTCAAGGTGGCGCGCGAGATCGTGCGCCAGCAGGACGGATTCCTGCGCCACGGCATTCAGCACCTGCGCCCCCTCGTGCTGCGCGACATCGCGCAGGAGATCAGCATGCACGAGAGCACCGTGAGCCGCGTCACCTCGAACAAATACATGATGACGCCGCGCGGCATCTTCGAATTGAAATATTTCTTCACCTCGGCCATCTCGGGATCGGCCGGCAACGGCGATGCATTCTCGGCCGAGGCCGTGCGCTTCCGCATCAAGGCGCTCATCGACGGCGAGGCGGAGGATGTCCTTTCGGACGATAAGATCGTCGCGATTCTGGTCGGCGACGGCATCGACATCGCGCGCCGCACGGTCGCGAAATACCGCGAAGCGATGCACATTCCCTCCTCGGTCCAGCGCCGCCGCGAGCGCGCGATGAGGGCCGGGCTCACTTGACTTCGCGCCACGCGATGCATATCGTCTGCGCTGCGCGTGAAGCTGCCGCGCGGAAGTTAATTCCGACGGCGGCGGGGAAGGCGAGCCCATGCAAGTGTCGGTCACGGGCGAGCGGTTCGAGATGGGCCAATCGCTTCGCAGCCACGTCGTCGCAACGACCTCGCTGATCGTCGAACATTCGTTCGGAAAGGCAACCGAAGCGCACGTGGCCGCAGAGCCGCGGGCGTCGCCGTTACAAGGCGGGTCTCTCGATGCGCGCGACGAGCGGCCTCGCGAGCGCGAGCGCCGGAGCGGCCGCGCGCCGCAACTTCAACACAGCGCGCCCAGCGAAGACGCCATGATGGACATCGCCGAACTCATATCGCCGGACCGGATCGTGGCGAGCCTCAACGTCGCCACCAAAAAGCAGCTTCTGCAGGAGCTGGCAAAGCGCGCGGCGCCGCTTACGGGATTGCACGAAAAGGCGATCTTCGACGCGCTCCTCGAGCGCGAGCGGCTCGGCAGCACCGGCATCGGCGGCGGCACCGCCGTGCCGCATGGGCGCTTTGCCGATCTGCCGCGCATCTTCGGCCTGTTCGCGCGGCTGGAAAAGCCGATCCCGTTCGATTCGGTCGACGATCGGCCGGTCGATCTCGTGTTCCTGCTGCTGACGCCCGATGCCGCCGGCGCCGATCACTTGAAGGCGCTGGCGCGCGTGTCGCGCCTGCTGCGCGACCGCGCCGTGTGCGCCAAGCTGCGCGGCACCGATCGCGCCGACGCGCTCTACGCGCTCCTCACCGACCGCACCGCAAGCCACGCCGCCTGAGCGGACTCAGCGCTCGATCGTCTTGCCGTTGCCGGGGCGGCCCTTCGCGATCGTCACCTTGTGCACCGTCATGTCGGGCGAGCGCCGCGCGAGATCGATGTTGAGGAGCCCGTTCTCGAGCCAGGCGGACGCGACCTCGATGCCGTCGGCGAGCATGAACGAGCGCTGAAACTGGCGCGCGGCGATGCCGCGGTGGAGATAGACCTTGTCCTTTTCGTCGCTCTGCCGGCCGCGCACGACGAGCTGGTTGCCCTCGAGCTGGACCGCGAGATCGTCCATCGTGAAGCCCGCGACGGCGAGCGTGATGCGGAGCGCGTTGTCGCCCAATTGCTCGACATTGTAGGGCGGATAGCCTTCGGCGGTGCCCTTGCTCACCTGGTCGAGCGCGCGCTCGAGCTGGTCGAAGCCCAGGAGCAACGGCGAATTGAACAGCGACAGGCGTGGCATCGGACCTCCTCGAAGCGAGCGAGGCGATGGCGGCGGGCCCCGATCGGGCACCCGGCGCACCGCGGGCGATCCCATGCGATCGCCTCCCGCGTAATCTGGGATTGCGCCGGCGCGCGATCAAGAGTCCAATTCGGCGCCGTTTCGCCCTAATCTCCGCGCCATGAGCATAGGCGGCAAGGCCTATATCGCCGGGATCTACGAGCATCCGACGCGCGAGGCGAAGGACAAGTCGGTGTCCGAGCTTCATGCCGAGTCGGCGCGCGGCGCGCTTGCCGATGCCGGGCTCGGGCTCGATGACATCGACGGCTATTTCTATGCCGGCGACGGGCCCAATGCCTTGTCGCTTGCCAACTACATGGGATTGCGGCTGAAGCATCTCGACACGACCGATTGCGGCGGCTCGTCCTACATCCTCCATGTCGGCCACGCGGCCGAGGCGATCGCGGCGGGGAAATGCCGTGTCGCGCTCATCACGCTGGCCGGGCGCCCGCGCAGCGATCCGGCATTCGGCGCGACCATGCGCGCGCAGAACGCCGCCTCGCCCGAATATCATTTCGAGAATCCCTACGCCCCCGCCACCGCCAACATGTACGCGATGGCGGCGATGCGGCACATGCACGAGTTCGGCACCACCTCGGAAGCAGCTTGCCTGGGTCAAGGTTGCGGCATCGCATCACGCACAGTGGAATCCGAACGCGATGCTGCAAGACGTGGTGAGCGTCGCCGACGTGCTCGCCTCGCCCGTCATCGCCTCGCCGCTGCACCGGCTCGATTGCTGCGTCATCACCGACGGCGGCGGCGCCATCATCGTCGCGGCGCCGGAAATCGCCCGCAGCCTGGCGCGCCCGCGCGTGAAAATTCTCGGCGCGGCCGAAGCCTCGAAGCATCAGTCGGGCGGGCGCATCGACTTGACGTTCAGCGCGGCGCGCTGGTCGGGGCCGGCCGCCTTCGCCGAGGCCGGCGTCACGCCCGCCGACATCAAGTACGCCTCGATCTACGACAGCTTCACCATCACCGTCGTGATGCAGCTCGAGGATCTGGGATTTTGCGCGAAGGGCGCGGGCGGGCGCTTCGTCGCCGACGGCAACCTCATCGCCGGCCAGGGCCGCCTGCCGTTCAACACCGACGGCGGCGGCTTGTGCAACAACCATCCCTCGAACCGCGGCGGCCTCACCAAGGTGATCGAGGCGGTGCGGCAGTTGCGCGGCGAGGCGCATCCGAAGGTGCAGGTGGCGAATTGCGATCTCGCGGCCGCGAGCGGCATCGGCGGCTCGCTGGCGACGCGCCACACCAGCGCCACCGTCATTCTCGAGCGCGAGTGAGACATGGCCGAGCGACCCATTCCGGCGCCCAAGCCCGATCCCGAGACGCAAGCCTTTTGGGACGCCGCCGAGCGCGGCAAGCTCATGCTGAAGCGCTGCCGCGCGTGCGGCGCGGCGCATTATTATCCGCGCGCGCTCTGCCCCTTCTGTCTCGGCGCGACGGAATGGATCGAAGCGCGGGGGACCGGCGTCCTCTATTCCTTCAGCGTCATGCGGCGGGCGCCCGTTCCCTACGCCATCGCCTATGTCACGCTCGACGAGGGCGTGACGATGATGACGAACATCGTCGATTGCGATTTCGATGATCTTGCCGTGGGCCAGCGCGTCGCGCTCGTCATGAAGCCGAGCGAGGGCGGGCCGCCCGTGCCGATGTTCACGCCGGCGCGGGACAAGAGCTAGGCGCCGAAAATCAAGAGCCGCCGCCCCTGCGCAGAAGGGGCGGCGCGCCGTGATCCTTCACCGAAGTAAGAACGAACGCGTCTTAGAGCGCGCTGGCGACGCTGTTGAACGTCGAGGTGAGGTTGCCGCCGACAGCGGTGACGGCGGAGATGATGGCGACCGAGATGAGCGCCGCGATCAAGCCGTACTCGATCGCCGTCGCGCCGCTCTCGTCCCGCAGAAGGTAACGGATGAAACGAGACATCAAACGCTCCATGGGTTGGTCGGACCGAGCGAATGGATAGCGCCGCGCAAGTGAAGTGCGTGTTAAGGATTGATAGAGTTTGAGTAATCTGTATTTGCGCGAATTGCGGCCGACCGGCCGCTCACGCGCCGCGGAATTGCGGCTTGCGCTTTTCCTGGAACGCGGCGACGCCTTCCTTGAAATCAGCGGACGATCTGAGGCGGCCGTAGGCCTGGCCTTCGAGCTCGATCGCGCTCGCCAACGGCATGTTCTGCCCTTCGTTCAGGACGCGCTTCAGCGTCCGTTGCGCCAGGGGCGAGAAGCCGCGCAGCTCCGCCACCAGCGCCGCGACCGCTTCGTCGAGCGCATCGTCGGCGACGCATTGGGTGAGGATGCCCCAGTCGAGTGCGCGCGCAGCGGCGATGCGGCGGCCCAGCATCGCGATCTCCTTGGTGCGCGCGATGCCGATCATGCTTGCGAGCCGCGCCGATCCGCCCGAGCCCGGGATCATGCCGAGCCGCATCTCGGGCAGCGCGAACTCGGCGCTCGCCGACGCGACGCGGAAATCGCAGGCAAGCGCCAGCTCGAATCCGACGCCGAAGCAATAGCCGCGGATGGCGGCGATCACCGGCTTGCCGCAGCGTTCGGGTGCGGCGACGTTGTCGGCGAGATGCGAGAGGGTTTCGGGCTCGGCCTCGAGGAAGCCCGCGATGTTGCCGCCGCTCGAAAAATTCCTGCCCTCGCCGCGCAGCACGACGACGCGCACGCGCGCATCGCGGTCGAGCGCGGCGAAGGCCGCCGCGAGCTGCGCGCGCTCCGCCATCGAGACGACGTTCAAGGGCGGCCGGTCGAGCACGATGTCGGCGCGCGCCTCGGCTTCGTCCCAAAGGACGCGGAACCCATCGGGCGCGGCCGCCGGATCGGACGGCGCGAAGTCGTAGGGGATCATGGGCTGGCCTCGCGCTCGAACGCGCCGCTGACGAGCAGGCGGCGCAAAATCTTTCCGACCGGCGATTTCGGAATCTCGGCGACGAAGACGTAGGCGCGGGGCCGCTTGAAATCGGCGAGCGCGGAGGCGCGGCAATGCGCGTCGAGCTCGCTCTCGCCGACCGCGCCGCGGCGCTTGACGAAGGCCGTCACCTTCTGGCCGAGCCGCTCGTCGGCGAGCCCCGCGACCGCGACCTCGGCGACGCCGGCGTGCAGCGACAGCACGCTTTCGATCTCGCCGGGCGACACGTTCTCGCCGGCGGTGATGATCATGTCGTCGACGCGGCCGGTGACGAACAGATCGCCGTCGCGGTCGAAATAGCCGGTGTCGCCGGTGAAATACCAGCCGTGCCGGAGCGCGCGTTGATCGGCGTCGGGCCGGCGCCAATAGCCCTCGAACGCCTCGTCGCTCGCGAGCTCGCACACGATCTGCCCTTCCTCGCCCGGCGCGCAGGGCCGGTCCGGGCCGCTCGGCGTCGAGCTGCACGACGCGGATGCGCTCGTTGATGCCGGCCTTCCCCGCCGAGCCGGGTTTCTGGGCCGCGTTCTGCTCGATCGTGAAGGTGTAAATCTCGGACGAGCCGTAATGGTTGACGAAGAGGTCGGGCCGGAAGCCTTGGACGACGCGCTGCAGCAACCCGTCCGGCATGGCGGCGCCGGCGAAGCCCAATTTGCGGCAGCGCGAAAGATCGGCCCGCGCGAATCCATCCGCCGCCAGGAGATCGTGATAGAGCGTCGGCACGAGATAGAGGGCGCTCACATGCTCGCGCTCGATGAGGCGCAGGGCTTCCGCCGCATCGAAGCGCCGCTCGGCGATAAAGCAGCCGTCGACGAGCGCCATGGCGAGAAGCGAGCGCACGCCCATGGTGTGATAGAGCGGCATGACGCCCAAGGTGCGCTCGCCGCGCGCGTAAAGGTTCTGCGCGACATGCGCCACCGCCGCCGCGCGCTCGGCGCGGTGGCGGCGCGGCACGCCCTTGGGCCGCCCGGTCGTGCCCGAGGTGTAGAGCATCAGCGAGAAATCCTCGGCGCTCGCGGCGGGCGCGGGATCGGCGGCGTCGGCGCGCAGCTCCTCGAACGCCGCCGTGCCGGTGGCCCCGCCGACGCCGATCCGCGGCAATCTTTGCGCCGCGGGTGCGGCCGCGACCGCCGCCGCGGACACGGGTTCGCAAACGACCGCCGTCGCCTCGGCATCGGTGAGGCAGAAATCGACCTCGTCGGCCTTGGCGCGCCAGTTGAGCGGCGTCGCCACGATCCCCGCCATCTGGCACGCCCAGTGGAGGCTCGCCATCTCGATCCGGTTCTGCAGCACGATGACGAGGCGGTCGCCGCGCCTTGAGCCCCAATCGCGCGAGCCCGTGCGCCACTGCGCCGATCTCGCGCGCCCAAGCGCGATAATCGAGGCGGCGCGCGCCGTCGACGATCGCCTCGGCGCCGGGGCTGCGCTCGGCGCTTCCGAGAAATGTGCGGCCGAGATCGAGCAAGGCGCGGCTAGCCTATGACGGCGATGCCCTGGATCTCGATCAGAAGCTCGGGCCGGGCGAGCCCGGCCACGGTGATGAGGGCGCTCGCCGCGAAATTGTCGCCGAAGATCTCGCGCCGCAATTCGGTGAGGCGCGTGCCGTAGCGCGCATCGGTGATGAACACGGTCATCGTGACCATGTCCTTGAGGCTGCCGCCCGCTTCCTCGAGCGTCTTGCCGAGGCGGCGAAAAGTCTCGCGCGACTGGCCCTCGAAATCACCGGTGAGCGAGCGGCCGTTCGCGTCCTCGCCGCCGGTCTGCCCGGCGAGCCACACGATGCGGCCGCCCTCGGTGATGACGGCCGGCGAATAGGCCCGCGTCTGGGCCTGGTCCCGCTTGACGAAGCTGCGCTTGTGCGTTTGCGCCATGCACTCCTCCCGAACGAAGCGAGCCCGCAGCATGTCGCGTTCGGGCCCGGTTTGTCCATAAGCGGGGGAGCATCAGCGTTCGCGGCGCACCGGATGGTAGGGCGGCAGCGTGACGAGATGCGCGAGCAGACGTTGCCACGGCTTCACGCTGTAGAGCGCGTCGGAATCGTAGCCGCGCGCCTCGGCCTCGAGGTTGTAGCAGATGCGGTGCAACACCAGGAGCCGCTCCTCGCAATCGGCGCGGATCAGGAGACGGCGCTTTTCCCACAGGCGCAGCAGGTCGGGATCGACCGATTTCGCTTCGGCGATGGTGGCGGCGAGCGCGGTGTAGCGGCGATAGAGCGCGTCGGCGCTGCGCCCGCGCTCGGCGAGGCCGAAGGCCAATTCGCACGCCGCCGCGACCGCGACCGCGGTGACGAGCCCTTCGGCGGCGCCGACCAATCCGCCGTAAAGCGCCGCCGCTGCCGCGCTCGAGCCCAAGGCCGCGATCACCATGGCGACGCGATGCAGCCAATCGAACCAGGCGCGGCGCTTGGCGTGATAGCGCATGCCGACATGGACCGCGAAGTCGAACGCGACGAGCGGTTCGAGCACCTCGCGCGCGGCATCCTTGCCGTCGGATGAGGGCTCTGGCGCGGCGGACACGGCCAGTTCCTCATCCGCGTGCGCGACGCCGTTGCCCGGCCCGCGCATCGACAAATGGTCCGCACTCATGCCCAACCTCCCGGCACATCACCGAGGGATAACACCGCGTCGCGCGCGAGCGGCGCCGCGGCCACAAAGATGTCACGGGATGGCTGCCGCCGGCGTTCTGCTCGCTTGCCGGGTCTTCCACCTGCGCGATAGAAGGTGCCGGCCCATGTCCCGCCCGGCCGAACCCATCCTCGCCGAAGCTCGGTCCGAATCTTCCGGCCGCGCGGCACGGCTGACGCGGGTCACGGTTGCGGCCCTGGCGCTCGGCCTCGTCGTCGCCGGCGTGCTCGGGTATCCGCTCGCGCCGGCGCTCCTTGCGGCCGTTCTGCTGCTCTATGGCGCGGCGCTGTGGCGCTTTCCGCAAGCATGGCTCGTCGTCGCTGCCGGCGGCGCTGCCGTCGTTCGATCTCGCGCCGTGGACCGGCTGGGTCGCGGTCGAGGAGCCGGATTTCTTCGCGCTCGTGACGATCGCGGTGCTGGCGCTGCGCGCGCCGCCGCGGCGCGCGGATTTCGCGCTCGGCGGATGGACCGGCATGGCGGTGGCGCTGGCCATCGTCGCCGCTTCGGTCGGCGTCGTGCGCGGCCTTCTGTTGCCGGGCGTGCCGGGCGGCTCCGACCTGCTCGAGCTCGAACCGGAGAACGCGCTGCGCATCGCCAAGGGATTGGCGTTCGCGCTGCTGCTGCTGCCGTTCCTGCGCCGCGAGATCGCGCTCAACGGGGATGCGCCGCGCCTCTTCGCCGCCGGCATGACGGCGGGGCTGGCGCTCGTCGCCGCGGCGGCATTGGCCGAGCGCGCGGTCTTCACCGGCATCCTCAATTTCGACACGGCCTATCGCATCGTCGCGAGTTTCTCGAGCATGCATCTGGGCGGCGGCTATGTCGGCGCCTATGCGGCGATGGCGCTGCCGTTCGCGCTCGCGCTCGCGACGCGCCGCGGCTTCGCGCGCGTCATCGCTGCCGGGGCGGCGGCGGGCGGGGTCTATACGCTCGTCGTCACCTTCGCGCGCGCGGCCTATGGCAGCGCCATCGTGTCGAGCATCGTGGTTGCGCTCGGCTGGCTCGCGCTTCGCCGCAAGGGCGCGCCGTCGCTCACGCTCGCCCTGCCGGCAGCGCTGCTCGCCGCGGGGCTTGGCGTCATCGCGCTCGCCGCGGCCGATGCGCGCGCGATGGAAAAGCGCCTGGCGCAACTCGTGCCCGATCTGGCGTGGCGCGAGGATTTGTGGAGCGCGGGCCTCGCGACGCGCCGGCCCGGCGTCGCGGCGGCGCTGCTCGGCAGCGGCAGCGGCACCTATGCGCGCCTGCTGCGCGCGACGATGGCGCCCGATCAGCGCGCCGGGAACCTCGTCCTGCGCGAGGACGGCAAAGGGCGCATGCTCGCGCTCGAGGCGGGCCTGCCGCTCTATCTCGGGCAAAAGGTGGCGCTTGCGCCCGACCGCATCTACCGCATCGCGTTCTCGCTGCGCTCGCCCGATGGCGGCACCATCGAAGCCTCGCTGTGCGAGAAGATGCTGCTCTATTCGTCGAACTGCGTCGACATCGATGTCGAGGCACCGTCCGACGGCACGTGGCGGCGCTTTGCCGGCGCGATCCCGACCACCGGCATGCTGCGCGTGCTGCGGCTCGGCGTGCTGCACCGGCCGCTCGAGCTTTCCTTCACCCTGCTCGATCCCGGGACGCATGCCGGGCTCGCCGACATCTCGCTCAGCGATCCCGACGGGCGCGAGCTTGCTTGCCAACGGCAATTTCCAGCAGGGCCTCGCGCGCTGGTTCGTGACCGACGACGACCACACGGTGTGGCGCATCGAGAACCAGTACCTGATGACGTTCTTCGAGGGCGGTGCGCTCGGCATGGCGGCGCTATTCGCGGTCGCGCTCGCGGGGCTCGGCGGCGCCGGACGCGCCATCCGCGCCGGCGCGACGATGGCGCCGGCCTTTGCCGCCTCGCTCGCCGCCGTGCTCGCGAGCGCGCTCTTCGATTGCCCGCTCGACGTGCCGCGGCTCGGCGCGCTGTTCTATCTCGTGGCCTTCGCCGCGATGGCGATGGGCGAACGGCGGGCGTGATTGCGGCGCGTCAGCCTCGCTCCCACTCCGCCGGCGGCCGCTCGAGCGCGGCGCGATCCCATTTGCCGAGATCGGCGGCGGCCTCGTAGGTCGATTGCAGGAACTCGAGCACGTCGCGCTCGGGCGCGGATGCGGTCCGCACCGCCGCGTACGGCAGGATGAATTCGCGCGCCTCGGCGCTATAGCGCGCGCTTGCGGGACGCACCGCACGCTCGGCATAACCCGCCGGCTCGGGATAGGCATAGGCGTAGAACGCCGGCTCCGCGACCGCGCCGCCGCCCGGCCAGAAGCCGCAACTGCTGCACTCGTGCGAGTAGGCTTCGACCATCACGGCATCGGGCGTGTTGGGCGCGCCGCCGGGATGGCGCGGCGCGCGCCGCCCGGAAAAGCGCGTCATCGCCAGATCGAAGCTGCCCCAGAAGAAATGCACCGGGCTCGCCTTGCCGAGGAAGCGGCCGCGAAACCGCTTCAGCACGCGATCCGCCTGCGACAGGATGCGCCAGAACCGGCGCACGGCATCGGCGTCGTACGAGCAATGCGCGCGATCCTCGGCGAAGGGGATGGATGTCTCGACCTCGACCGGCCGCGGCACGATCGCCAGCTCGATCCCGAGCGCGCCGAGCGCCGCGCGATAGTCGGCGTAGAAGTCGGCGACCGTGCGCGGCGCGAGCGGCAGCACGCGCGCGGCGCCGTCGCTGGTCTCGATCGACAGCAGGTGCGCGACGAAATCGAACGCGACCGCGAACGTGCCGCTGCCGTGCGGCATCGCCCCGGTCGTGAGGCCGCACGGCGTCACGTAGAGCGTCACCTGCCACCAATGGTTCTCCATCGGCGCCGCGGCCAGGCGCGTCTTGCCGACGATCTGCGTCCACATGTGCAGCGTGGCGTAAGTGTCGCGCCAGTCTTCGAGCGGCAGGCCCGGCCAGAGCTCGGCATCCGCCATTTCATCCTCGCGAAAAGCACGAGGGCCTGACCGCCGCCGGTCAGGCCCTCCTTCGATTGGTGGAGCCACGGGGAGTCGAACCCCGGACCTCTACAATGCCATTGTAGCGCTCTCCCAACTGAGCTATGACCCCAGAGAGCGCCGCCCCGTCGGGCGGCGCGTTTATTTTAGCGCGCTCGCTTCGCCGTGCGAAGCCTCAGCGCTCCTCTTCGTCCTCGACGTTCTCGATCACCTCGGCCATGTCGTCCTCGTCCTCGCCGAGCTCCGAGGCGTCCTCGATGACCTCTTCTTCCTCTTCCTCCTCCTCTTCGCCCTCGGCCGGCGTGCCTTCGGTTTCCTCTTCGGCTTCGCCGGGCTCGGGCGTTTCGGTCTCGACCTCGGTCTCGATCTCCTCCTCGGCGACGGGCTCGGCGACTTCCTCGACCGGGGCCGGGACGCGCGTGCGGCGCGTCTTCAGCAACGCCTCGGGATCGAACGCGCTGCCGCATTTCGGGACAGACGATCGGGTCGTGATTGAGATCATAGTAGCGCGTGCCGCAATTCGGGCACGTGCGCTTCGTTCCCCAGTCCGCCTTCACCATGACCGCCTCCACGGGAGCAGGCAGCGGGCCGTTTGCCAGAAACCACCCGCCCTGTCAAAAACTAAATCGGCGCGGCGCGCGGCTTTTGTAAGCCCCCGCCGCGTGCTAGAGATGGGCGCTCCCATGCCCCATGCCAGGACGATGCCGCTCGTCTCGAACACCGCGCGCCCGCTCGCCGGACGCTGCCGCGTGCCGGGCGACAAGTCGATCTCGCACCGCGCCCTCATCCTGGGCGCGCTTGCGGTCGGGCGCACGCGCGTCACCGGCTTGCTCGAGGGCGACGACGTGCTGCGCACGGCCTCGGCGCTGGGCGCGATGGGGGCCGGCGTCGAGCGCGGCGGCGACGGCGTCTGGACCGTCACCGGCGCCGGCGTCGGCGGCTTGTCGGAGCCCGACGACGTGCTCGATCTCGGCAATTCCGGCACCGGCGCGCGGCTCCTGATGGGGGCCGTGGCGACGCACCCCTTCACCTGCGTCTTCACCGGCGACGCGAGCCTGCGCCGGCGGCCGATGGGCCGGATCGCCGAGCCCTTGGGCGCGATCGGCGCGCGCTTCGTCGGGCGCGACGGCGCGCGGCTGCCGATGACCGTGATCGGCGCGCAGCACCCGATGCCGATCACCTATCGCGTGCCCGTCCCGTCCGCCCAGGTGAAATCGGCGGTGCTGCTGGCCGGGCTCAACGCGCCGGGCGAGACGGTGGTCGAGGAGAAACTGCCGACGCGCGATCACAGCGAGCGCCTGCTGCGCCACTTCGGCGCGAGCGTGCTGGTCGAGCCCTTGAACGACGGCGGCCGGCGCATCCGCCTCGAAGGCCAGCCCGAGCTTGCGGCCGCCGATCTCGTCGTGCCCGGGGATCCCTCGGCCGCCGCCTTCCTGGCGGTTGCGGCGCTGATCGTCGCGGGATCCGAGATCACCATCGAAGGCGTCGGGCTTAAACCCGCTGCGCGCCGGCCTCTACACGACCTTGCGCGAGATGGGCGCCGACATCGCCTATGCGGACGAGCGCGTCGAGGGCGGCGAGCCGGTCGCCGACCTTGTGGTGCGCGCGAGCCGCCTGAAGGGCGTGTCCGTGCCGGCCGAGCGCGCGCCCTCGATGATCGACGAATATCCGATCCTGGCCGTCGCCGCCGCCTTTGCCGAGGGCCAGACGGTGATGCACGGGCTCGCCGAGCTGCGCGTCAAGGAAAGCGACCGCCTGGCCGCCATCGCCCAGGGGCTCGCCGCGTGCGGCGCCGCGGTGACGGTCGCGGGCGACACGCTGGCGGTCGCGGGCAACGGGGCTGCCCGCGGGCGGCGGCGCGATCGCGACCCGCCTCGACCATCGCATCGCCATGGCCTTTCTCGTCCTCGGCATGGCCGCGCAAAAGCCGGTGCGGATCGACGACGGCGCCACCATCGCCACGAGCTTCCCGGGCTTTCCCGCCCTGATGAACGGGCTCGGCGCCGCGATCGTCGAGGAGCGGGCTTGATCATCGCCGTGGACGGGCCGGCCGCGGCCGGCAAGGGCACGCTCGCCAAGCGCCTGGCGCAGCATTTCGGCCTGGCTTATCTCGACACCGGATCGCTCTACCGCGCCGCGGCCTTGCGCGCCTTGCGGCGCGGCAACCCGAGCGATCCCGAGGTCGCGGCAGCGGCCGCGCGCGAGGTGCGGCTCGAGGACGTGAACGACCCGCACTTGCGCGACGAGGACGTGGGCGAGGCGGCCTCGGTCGTGGCGGCGATCCCGGCGGTGCGGGCGGCGCTGCTCGACCTGCAGCGCGACTTCGCCCGGCATCCGCCCGGGGGCGCCAAAGGCGCGGTGCTCGACGGCCGCGACATCGGCACGGTCGTGTGCCCCGAGGCCGATGCCAAGCTCTACGTCACCGCCTCGCTCGAGGCGCGGGCGGAGCGCCGATCGAGGGAGTTGCAGGGACCCGACTCGGGGTCTATATACGGGCGCGTCCTGCAGGACATGAAACTACGCGACGCGCGCGACAGCGGGCGCGCGACGGCGCCCTTGCAACGGGCCGCCGACGCCCTCGCCCTCGACACCACCGCGCTCGACGCCGATGCCGCCTTTCGGGCGGCGATCGACTTCATCGCGCGGAAGCTCGCCGCCCGCTAGGGCCCGAGAGCGCCGCCTGCCGGACGACAGGGTCTCCGCCGCCCGCGCCCTTCTTCTGCGGCGGCCGTTCGCTGCCGCGCGTCCCCGGCGGCGCGACGCAAGCCTGGGGCGAGTGGAGATTTGATGGCCGTCGCAACCGAAACCGCAATCGCGCCCGGCAAGGAGAGCTTCGCCGCGCTGCTCGATGAATCCCTGGGCGCCAGTGCCGGCCTCGAAGGCACCGTCATCAAGGGCACCGTGATCGCGATCGAGAACGACATGGTGCTGATCGATGTCGGGCTGAAATCCGAAGGGCGCGTGCCCTTGAAGGAATTCTCGCCGCCCGGCAAGGCGACCGAGATCAAGGCCGGCGACACGGTCGAGGTCTATCTCGAGCGCATGGAGGACAAGAACGGCGAGGCGCAGATCTCGCGCGAGAAGGCGCGGCGCGAGGAAGCCTGGGCCCAGCTCGAAAAGAGTTTCCAGGCGAACGAGCGCGTGACGGGAACCATCTTCGGCCGCGTCAAGGGCGGCTTCACCGTCGATCTGAACGGCGCCGTGGCGTTCCTGCCGGGGAGCCAGGTCGACATCCGCCCGGTGCGCGACATCACGCCGCTGCTGGGCTCGCCGCAGCCGTTCCAGATCCTCAAGATGGACCGCTCGCGCGGCAACATCGTCGTCTCGCGCCGCGCCGTGCTCGAGGAGAGCCGCGCCGAGGCGCGCTCGGAGCTGGTCGCGTCCTTGAAGGAAGGGCAGATCCTCTCGGGCGTGGTCAAGAACATCACCGATTACGGCGCGTTCGTCGATCTCGGCGGCGTCGATGGCCTCTTGCACGTCACCGACATCGCCTGGCGCCGCATCAACCATCCGTCCGAAGCGCTCCATATCGGCCAGACCGTGAAGGTCCAGGTCATCCGCTTCAATCCCGAGACGCAGCGCATCTCGCTTGGCATGAAGCAGCTCGAGGCCGATCCGTGGGAAGGCGTCGAGCTCAAATATCCGGCCAGCGCGCGCTTCAAGGGCCGCGTCACCAACATCACCGATTACGGCGCCTTCGTCGAGCTCGAGCCCGGGGTCGAGGGCCTCGTGCACGTGTCCGAGATGAGCTGGACCAAGAAGAACGTGCATCCCGGCAAGATCGTCTCGACCAGCCAGGAGGTCGAGGTGATGGTGCTCGACGTCGATCCGACCAAGCGCCGCATCAGCCTCGGCCTCAAGCAGACGATGCAGAACCCGTGGGAGGCGTTCGCCGAGAAATGCCCGATCGGCACCGAGGTCGAGGGCGAGGTGCGCAACATCACCGAGTTCGGCCTGTTCGTCGGGCTGCCCGGCGACATCGACGGGATGGTGCATCTGTCCGACATCGACTGGCAGCAGCCGGGCGAGCAGGCGCTGCAGAAATACAAGAAGGGCGACATGGCGCGCGTGCGCGTGCTCGACATCGACGTCGAGAAGGAGCGCATCAGCCTCGGCATCAAGCAGCTCGAATCCGATCCGCTCGAATTCGAGCCTCGCCGCCGTCAAGAAGGGCGATGTCGTCACCTGCACCGTCTCGGCGATCACCGAGAGCGGCGTCGAGGTGACGCTGTCGAGCGGCTTGCCCGGCTTCATCCGCAAGACCGAGCTGTCGCGCGACCGCGGCGAGCAGCGTCCCGACCGCTTCGCCGTGGGCGAAAAGGTCGACGCCAAGATCACGCAGCTCGACCGCGCCACGCGGCGCGCCTCGCTCTCGATCAAGGCGCGCGAGCTCGACGAGGAGAAGCGCGCCATGGCCGAATTCGGCTCGCAGGATTCGGGCGCGAGCCTGGGCGACATACTGGGTGCTGCGATCCGCGCCCGCGGCGACAAGCCGGAGCGGCCGGAAAAGGACGAAAAATAGTCGCTGGAACAAGCTGTTGACGCGCCATCCGGGGTTTGGCAGGCTCCTTCCGCCGAAGCCCGGAAGAGGCGTCGCATGACCAAGTCCGAGCTCATTCAGCGCCTGGCCGAACGTAACCCGCATCTCTACCAGCGCGATGTCGAGCGCATCGTCAGTACCGTCTTCGACGAGATCACGGCGGCGCTGTCGCGCGGCGACCGGGTGGAGTTGCGCGGCTTCGGCGCCTTCTCGGTGAAGCGGCGCGAGGCGCGCCAGGGCCGCAATCCGCGCACCGGCGACACGGTCAGCGTCGGCGAAAAGCACATCCCCTTCTTCAAGACCGGCAAGCAGCTCCGCGAGCGGCTCAACGAAGAAGCGTGAGTGCGCGGGAGGTGCCTTGAGGCCCGTCCACTGGATCGTCACGGCGCCGGCGGCAGTTGCCGCCGCGCTCTTCGCGGTCTCGAACCGCGAGCATGTGTCGGTAGGGCTGTGGCCGCTGCCGGACGTGCTCGACGCGCCGCTCTATCTCGTCGTGCTGCTGGCGCTGGTCTTGGGCTTCCTGTTCGGCGAGCTGGTCGGCGTGGCTCACCGCCGGGCGCACGCGGCGCCTCGCGCGCGAGCGCATGCGGCGCATCGCCGCCTTGGAGCGCGAGCTTGCCGCGACCCAGGCGAACCTCGCCCCACCGCCGCAGCCGCAGCGCCCCACCTGCCGCCAATCTCGTGCGCGCCGACGAGCGGCGCTGAGCGATGAGCGCGCGCAATCCGATTCTCGTGGCGATCGACACGCCCGATCCGGCCGTGGCGCGCGCGCTTGCCGCCGCGGTCGCGGGCGTGGCCGGCGGCATCAAGCTCGGCCTCGAATTCTTCGCCGCGAACGGGCCGCAAGGCGGTCAAGGAGATCGCGTCGGGCGTTCCCCTCTTCCTCGACCTGAAGCTGCACGACATTCCGAACACGGTGGCGGGCGCGGTGCGCGCGGCAGCCGGTCTCGAGCCGCTCATGCTGACCGTGCACGCGGCGGGCGGGCCGGCGATGATGCGCGCCGCGGTCGAAGCGGCGACAGAAGCTGCAGAAGGACGGCGGCGCCCGAAAATTCTCGCCATCACCGTGCTGACGAGCCTCGATGACGATGATCTCGCGCGCCTGGGCCAGAGCGGCCCGGCCGCGGAGCAGGCGCTCCGCCTTGCGCTCTTGGCGCGCGACAGCGGCCTCGACGGCGTCGTGTGCTCGCCGCACGAGGTGGCGCGGCTGCGCGCGGCGTGCGGCAAGGATTTTCTGCTGGTCGTGCCGGGGATTCGCCCGGCCGGTGCCAGCGCCGGCGACCAGAAACGCGTGCTGACGCCGCGCGAGGCGCTCGCCGCCGGGGCGGATTATCTCGTCATCGGCCGGCCGATCATCGCCGCACCCGATCCCGCGGCCGCCGCGCGTGCGATCGCCGCGAGAACTGCGATGAGCGTCGCGGTGAAAATCTGCGGCCTCAGCGAGCCCGCTTCGCTCGCGGCCGCCATCGCCGGCGGCGCCGGCTTCGTCGGCTTCGTGTTCTATCCGCCGAGCCCGCGCAACCTGTCGATCGAGCGCGCGGCGCGAACTGGCGCGGAGCGTGCCCGCCGGCATCGCGCGCGTCGCCGTCCTGGTCGATCCAACGGACGATTTTCTCGCCCGCCTCCTCGACAAGGTGCCGCTCGAGATGCTGCAACTGCACGGCAAGGAGACGCCCGAGCGCGTCCTCGCCATCAAGGACCGCTTCCGCGTGCGCGTCATGAAGGCGATCGCGGTCGCGAGCGCGAGCGATCCCGATGCCGCCAAGCGCTATCTCGGCGTCGTCGACTGGCTCATGTTCGACGCCAAGCCGCCCAAGGACGAGAGCGCCATGCCCGGCGGCAATGCGCGCGCCTTCGACTGGCGCATCCTCAGCGCGCGGCGCTGGCCCGTGCCGTGGATGCTGTCGGGCGGGCTCGACCCCGACAATCTCGCGGAAGCGGCATCGGTGACGCGCGCCCCGGCGCTCGACGTGTCGTCGGGCGTCGAATCCGCGCCCGGCGTCAAGGACCCGGCCAAGATCCGCCTCTTCCTCGCCCGCGCCAAGTCGCTGTGAGGGGCTCATGCAGTTCGGCCTCAATTTCTTTCCCTGCGTCAGCCCGGAGCAGAAACCGGCCGCGCAGTATTTCCACGAGGCGATGCACCTCATCTCGCTCGCCGACGAGCTCGGCTACACCCACATCCGCCAGGTCGAGCATTATTTCACGCCCTATGGCGGCTATAGCCCCAACCCCATCGTGTTTCTGGCCGCAGCGGCGCAGCGAACCCGGCGCGCGCGGCTCGTCACCGGCGCGGTGCTGCCGGCCTTCAACAATCCGCTGAAGCTCGCGGGCGAGCTCGCATGCTCGACGGCATCTCCGGCGGGCGGCTCGACGCCGGCTTCGCGCGCGCGTTCCTGCCGCACGAGTTCGAGCGCTTCGGCATCAGCCTCGACGAGAGCCGCCGGCGCTTCGACGAAGGGCTGGCGCAGGTGAAGCTGCTGCTCGCCGGAGGAAAACGTCACGTCAAGGGGCGAATTTCATTCGTTCCGCAACGTCACCTCCTATCCGCGCCCGACGCAGAAGCCGCATCCGCCGATCTGGGTCGCGGCGACCGGCACGCCCGAGACCTTCGCCACGACCGGCCGCGCCGGCTACAGCATCATGACCATTCCGCTCGACCCCAAGCGCATGCATGAGCTGATCGGGATCTATCGCGACGCCTGGCGCTCGGCCGGCCATCCCGGGCGCGGCACCGTCATGAGCAATTTCATCATGTGCTGCCTGCCGTCGCGCGAAGAGGCCTATGAGCTCGCGCGCGCGCCGACCAACGGCCATCTGCAAGGCCTTGCCGCCGCGGCCATCGGCTGGGCGCAAGGCGCCAGCACCAAGGACTATCCCGGCTATGACCGCATGATCGCCCAGGTCAGCAAGGAGACGTTCGAGGACCAGGTCGCCAAAGGCGTGGGCCTCGTCGGCACGGCCAAGGACGTGATCGACATGACGCGCGCCTATGCGACCGACGTGGGCGGGCTCGAAAGCGCGTCCCTCCACGTCGTGCCTTCGACCATGCCGGTCGATGTGGCCGAGCGCGCCATGCGCCACTTCGCGGCCGCGGCGATGCCGCATCTGGCGGCGCTTTGAGCCGAACGCCGCGATGCTCTAAAACAAGGGCTGATGGCAGCGCCCAACACTTTTCGCCGGGGTCCTGACGAGCGCGGCATGTTCGGCGATTTCGGCGGCCGCTTCGTCGCCGAGACGCTGATGCCGCTCGTGCTCGCGGTCGAGCGCGCCTATGACGAGGCGCGGCGCGACCCCGAATTCGCGCGCGAGATGGGGCGCTATCTCGAGCATTACGTCGGCCGGCCGAGCCCGCTCTATTTCGCCGAGCGCCTCACGCGCACATGCGGCGGCGCGAAGATTTATCTGAAGCGCGAGGATTTGAACCACACCGGCGCGCACAAGGTGAACAACACGGTCGGCCAGATCCTGCTCGCGCGCCGCATGGGCAAGCGCCGCATCATCGCCGAGACCGGCGCCGGCATGCACGGCGTCGCCACCGCCACCGTGTGCGCGCTCTTCGACCTGCCGTGCGTCGTCTACATGGGCGCCACCGACATCGAGCGCCAGAAGCCCAACGTCTTCCGCATGAAGATGCTCGGCGCCGAGGTGCGCCCGGTCACGTCCGGCACCGCGACCCTCAAGGACGCGATGAACGAGGCGCTGCGCGACTGGGTCGCCAATGTCGAGGACACGTACTACCTCATCGGCACGGTCGCGGGCCCGCATCCCTATCCGGCGATGGTGCGCGATTTCCAGTGCGTCATCGGCGAGGAGGTGCGCGCGCAGATGCAGAAGCAGGAAGGGCGCTTGCCGGATTCGCTCGTCGCCTGCGTCGGCGGCGGCTCGAACGCGATCGGATTGTTCCATCCGTTCCTCGACGATCCGGGCGTCGCCATGATCGGCGCCGAGGCCGCGGGGCACGGCATCGCGACGGGGAAACATGCCGCATCGCTCAACGGCGGCGCGCCCGGCGTGCTGCACGGCAACCGCACATATCTTCTCCAGACCGAGGACGGGCAGATCGTCGATGCGCATTCGATCTCGGCCGGGCTCGATTATCCCGGCATCGGCCCGGAGCATGCGTGGCTGCACGATCATGAAGCGGGTCGAATACGTCGCCGATCACGGACGACGAGGCGCTCGACGCATTCGAGCGCCTGACCAAGCTCGAAGGCATCATTCCAGCGCTCGAATCGGCGCATGCCGTGGCGGCGGCGATGGCGCGCGCGCCGAAGCTGCCGCAGGGCCATCTCATGGTCATCAACCTGTCCGGCCGCGGCGACAAGGATTTGGAGACGGTGGCGCGCGCCCGGGGGACATCGGCGTGAGCGCGACGCGCATCGCAGCGCGCTTTGCCGAGCTCGCGCGCGCCGGGCCGCGCCGGCCTCGTCACGTATCTCGCCTGCGGCGATCCCGACGCCGAGACCTTCGCGCGCATCCTCGCGGCACTTCCCGGCGCCGGCGCCGATCTGATCGAGGTCGGCATGCCGTTCTCCGACCCGATGGCGGACGGGCCGGCGATCCAGGCGGCGAGCCTGCGCGCGCTCACGGCCGGCATGACGCTGGCGAAGACGCTCGCCATCGTGCGCGCATTCCGCGCGCAGCGACGACACGACGCCGATCGTGCTCATGGGCTATTACAACCCGATCTACCGCTATGGCGTGCCGCGGTTCCTTGCGCGATGCCAAGGCGGCCGGCGTCGACGGGCTCATCGTCGTCGATCTGCCGCCCGAGCATGACGACGAGCTGTGCCTGCCCGCGCTCGAATGCGGGCTCGACTTCATCCGCCTCGCCACGCCCACGACCGACGACGCGCGCCTGCCCGCGGTGCTGAAGCACACGGCGGGCTTCATCTATTATGTCTCGATCGCCGGCATCACCGGCACGAAATCGGCGCCGATCGACGGCGTCCGCGCCGCGGTCGCGCGGCTGAAGCGCCATTCGACGCTCCCCGTGGCGGTGGGCTTCGGCATCAAGACCCCGGCGCAGGCGGCCGACGTGGCGCGCGTCGCCGATGCCGCGGTGGTGGGCTCGGCGCTGGTCGAGACGGTGGCGGCATCGCTCGGCCAGGATGAGCCTCGTCGCGCGCCTTCTCGCTCAGGTGCGAGCCTTGAGCCAAGGCGTGCGCACCGCGCGGGCGCGCGCATGAACTGGCTCACGAATTTCGTCCTGCCGAAAATCCGCGCCGTCGTCGCCAAGCGCGAGGTGCCGGACAATCTGTGGCAGAAATGCCCGGGCTGCGGCCAGATGCTGTTCCACCGCGAGCTCGCGGCGGCGCTCCACGTGTGCTCGAGCTGCGGCCATCATCTGCGCCTGCCGCCCGCGCTGCGCCTCGCGCTGCTCTTCGACGACGGCGCCTACGCCGAGGTCGCGCTGCCCAAGGTGGCGCACGACCCGCTCAAATTCCGCGACCGCAAGCGCTATTCCGAGCGGCTCAAGGAGGCGCAGGCGAAGAACCGCGGGCGCGACGCGGCGGTGGTGGCCGAGGGCAAGATCGGCGGCATCGCCTGCGTCGTCGCCGCGTTCGACTTCGAATTTCTGGGCGGCTCGATGGGCGTTGCCGTCGGCGAGGCGATCGTCACGGCCGCGCGCCGCGCGGTCGAGCGCGAGGCCGCGCTCGTCATCGTGCCGAGCTCGGGCGGCGCGCGCATGCAGGAGGGCATTCTCTCGCTCATGCAGATGCCGCGCACCACGCTCGCGGTCGAGATGGTGCAGGAGCGCGGGCTCCCTTACATCGTCGTCCTCGCCGATCCGACCACGGGCGGCGTGTCGGCGTCCTTCGCCATGCTCGGCGACGTGACCTTGGCCGAGCCCGGCGCGGTCGTGGGCTTTGCCGGCGCCCGCGTCATCGAGGAGACGATCCGCGAAAAGCTGCCGCAGGGATTCCAGCGCGCCGAGTATCTGCTCGAGCACGGCATGGTCGATCTGGTCGTGCACCGCAAGGATCTGGCGGCGACGCTCGCGCGCATCCTCGGCCTCCTCATGCGGCGCGAGGCGGCGGGCGCGGCGGCGGAGACGTGACGAGCGATCTCGTCCTCGAGCGCTTGAAGTCGCTCCATGTGCGGTTGATCGACCTCTCGCTCGACCGCGTGCTGCGCCTCCTCCATGCGCTCGACGATCCGCACGAACATCTGCCGCCGGTCGTGCATGTCGCCGGCACCAACGGCAAGGGCTCGACGCTTGGCGTTCCTGCGGGCATTTCTCGAGGCGGCGGGATACCGCGTCCACGTCTATACCTCGCCGCATCTCGTCCGCTTCAACGAGCGCATCCGGGTGGCGGGACACCTCATCGCCGAGGACGCGCTCTTGGCGCTGCTCGAGGAATGCGAGCGCGTCAATGCCGGCGCGCCCGTCACCTTCTTCGAGATCACGACGGCCGTGGCCTTCCTCGCCTTCGCGCGCACGAAGGCCGACGTGGCGCTGCTCGAGACCGGATTGGGCGGACGGTTCGATGCCACCAACGTCATCGCCCATCCCGCGGTCACGGCGATCACGCCCATATCGCTCGACCATCAGCATTTCCTCGGCGACACGATCGCCAAGATCGCGTTCGAGAAGGCCGGCATCCTGAAACACGGCGCGCCCGCCGTGCTGGCGGCGCAGTCGCCGGCGGCCGAAGCGGTGCTCGAAGCGCGCGCGCGCGACGTGGGCGCGCCGCTCGCGCGCAGCGGCCGGGAATGGGCCGCGGCGCGCGACGAAGGACGGCTTCGTCTATCGCGGGCGGCGCGAGCGCTCGCTGCCGCCGCCGGGCCTCTTGGGGCCGCACCAATACGAGAATGCCGGCACGGCCATCGCCTGTATCGACCAGCTCGGCGGATTCGCCGTGCCGGACGCCGCCTTGGCGCGCGGCCTGCGCGAGGTGGAATGGCCGGCGCGCTTGCAGCGCCTTGGGCGCGGGCCGCTCGCGTCGCTCATGCCGAAGGGCGCCGAGCTGTGGCTCGACGGCGCGCACAATCCGGCCGGGGGCGCGGCGCTCGCGCGCGTCGCCGAGGCATGGCGCGAGCGGCCGCTTGAGCCTCGTCTTCGGCATGCTGAACACGCACGATCCCGCGGGTTTTCTCGAACCGCTCGCGCCCTTCGTCGCGCGCCTTGCCGCGGTCGCAATTCCGGGCGAGCCCAACGCGCGGCCGCCCGAGGAGCTTGCCGAGGCGGCGCGGCGCCTCGGCATCGACGCTTCGCCCGCGCCCGATCTGGCCGCCGCGGTCGCGCGCGCTGCCGCGCCCGGCGGACGCGCGCTCATCTGCGGCTCGCTCTACCTCGCGGGCCGGGTTTTGGCGGAGAACGGTTAGCTCAGAGGACCGATTCGACCCACTCGACGAGCTTGCTCTTCGGCATGGCGCCGATCTTGGTGGCGGCGACCTGGCCGTTCTTGAACAGCATCAAGGTCGGGATGCCGTGCACGTTGTATTTCATCGGCGTCTGCGGGTTCTCGTCGATGTTGAGCTTGGCCACGGTGACGCGGCCGGCATGGCTCGTGGCGATGTCCTCGAGGAAGGGCGCCACCATCTTGCACGGGCCGCACCACTCGGCCCAGAAATCCACCAGCACCGGCCCCTCCGCCTTCAGGACGGCGGTCTCGAAGGATTGATCGGTGACCTTTGTGCTGCTCATGGACCTCTCCGGAATGTCGCCACCGGAATCTAGGAAGCGCGCGGCGGAGCGTCAATGGACGCTCACCTCCATGAGCTTCGGCCCGTCGGTCCACAAGAGCGCGCAGCGGATGGCGCGGCCGGGATAGACCTCCGCCACCGCGGCGCGATATGCCTGGAGCTGCGCCACATAGAGCGGCGGGATCTCGGCCGCGCTCGGCGGCACCGGGCGCAGCGTCTTGTAATCGACGATCAGCACCTCATCAGCGCGCACGACGAGCCGGTCGATCCGGCCCGCCACCACGCGCCCGCCGACGAGCGCCGTCACCGGCACCTCGGAGAGCGCGTCGGGCGCGAAGAGCGCGGCGAAATCCGGGTGGTCGAGCACGGCGAGCGTCTCGGCCAGGAGCGCCGCCTGCTCCGCTTCGGCGAGGCCGTGCACCGGCCGGGCGAGGAAGCGGCGCGCCGCCGCTTCGCGCGCGGGGCGCTCGACCAGCGGCAGCGTCTGCAGCAGCCGGTGCAAGCAGGATGCCGCGCCGGAACGAGGCGCCGCGATCGGCGCCGAGCGGCGAGCGCGGCGCCGGCTCGACGCCCTCGGGCCGCGAGGGCGCAAGCGGGCGCGGCGGAACGGGCTCGGGCGCGGGCAGCGTCGTGGCCCAATCCGGCAGCGTCACGATCTGCGCCACTTGCGCCTTGGTGCCGTCATCCTCGGGCTTTGCCGTTTGCGGATTGGTGAGGCGCAGGCCTTCGCCGTCCCAGCCGCCGGCGATGGGGGCGACGAAGCGGAAGCGCTCGACCCCCGCCATCCCGGCGAGCGCGGACGCGACGAGCGCGTGCCAATTGCCCTCGCGCGGCTCGTTCTTCATCTGCCAGCCGCACACATAAAGCCGGTCGGCCGCGCGCGTCATCGCGACATAGAGGAGGCGGCGATATTCCTCGGCGCGCAGGCGCTGCGCCGCCGCCTTCGCCGCATCATGAGCGGGCGCCGCGCACTCGTCGTCCGCCGCCCACAGCGGCAGCCCGTCCTCGCTCCACAGCACGCGCGGCAACTGGTTCGGCAGTTGCAGCGTGTCGGGCAGGAAGACGATCGGCGCCTCGAGCCCCTTGGCGCCGTGCACCGTCAGGATGCGCACTTCCTCGCGCCCGCGCTGGTCGAGATCGCGCTTCACCTCGATGTCGCCCGCTTCGAGCCATTGCAGAAAGCCCTGGAGCGAGGGCCCGTGGCGGCGCTCATAGGCGAGCGCAGCGGCCAGCAACTCGTCGAGCGGATCGGCCGCATCGGGCCCAAGCCGCGCCAGGAACTGCCGCCGTCCGCCGCGCGCGCCGAGTATTTCGGCCATGAGCTCGTACGGCGGCGCGAAATCGGCGCGGCCGAGGAGCTCGCCGAGGAGCGCATGGGCACGCGCGAAGACCTCGTTCTCGCCCGCGCGCCGGCGCAGCTCCGGCCAAAGTCCGACGTTCTCGCCGCGGCCTTGCGCGAGCGCGTAGAGATGATCCTCGTCGAACCCGCCGAGCGGCCCCTTGAGCACGGTGGCGAGCGTGAGATCGTCCTCCGGCAGCAGCAGGAAGCGCAGCAGCGCCATCATGTCCTCGACCGCGAGCTGCTCGACGAGATGCATGCGGTCGGTGCCGGCAACCTCGATCCCGCAATCCTTGAGCGCGCGCACCAGCGCCGCAACGAAGGGCGTGCGGCGGCGCACCAGCACCATCACGTCGCCGGGGGATATCCTGCGGTCGCGCGAGGGCAGATGCTCGCCGCGCGCGATCCAGCCGCCGATGGTGGCGGCGATCGCCTGCGCCAGGCGCAGCTCGGCGATTTGCGCGCGATGCTGCTCGATCGGCGGCTGCCACGGCGCGCCGGGCGGGGGGTCGAGCGGCACGACCGGCGGCCACAGCTCGACCAGTCCGGCCGCACCCGTGCGGTGCGCGCGGTGCCGGATCGGCTCCGCCGAAACGCCGGCGCGAATTTCGGGCGGCGCGAACACCGCATCGACCGTCGCCAGCACCGCCTCGGTCGAGCGGAACGACACGTCGAGCGACACCGGCTCGAATTTCTCCTGCGCCGCGCGCGCGCGCGCCGCGAAATGGTCGTGCATGCGCGCGAATGCCGACGGGTCGGCGCGCTGGAAGCTGAAGATCGACTGTTTCGTGTCGCCGACGGCGAAGACGGTGCGCTTCATCTGCGCGCGCCGATCCGGCGACGAAGAATTCGTCGGCGAGTTTCTCGATCACCTCCCATTGCTCGGGATTGGTGTCCTGCGCCTCGTCGATGAGGATGTGATCGAGCCCGCCATCGAGCTTGAACAGCACCCACGGCGGCACGCCCGGCCCGCACAGAAGATCGCGCGCCTTCAGCACCAGGTCGTCGTAGTCGAGCAGCGCGCGCGCCTCCTTATAGCCGCGATAAAGCGCGAGCATGCGGTCGCCGAGCGCCGCCAAGTCATGCGTCGCCGCAAGGAGAGCGGCCGCGCCGCGGCGCTCGAGCACAGCGGCGATGCGCTGGCATTCCGCTTCGAGCACGGCGAGCACGTCGGGCGCGGCATCGGCGACGGCCTTGGTCGCGAGCCTTTTCTTGGCTTGACCTTTTTGCGTGAAGAACACCTCGACATAGGCATCGAAGCCCTGGGCGCGGTCCGCCGCCGCAAGCCACGAAGCGATCGCGGCGCCGGCGCGCTGGTCGCTGATGTTCTTGCTCCTGCCGAGCGCCGCCGCCGCCCCGCGCAAAGCGGATGCATCGAAGGCGCCGTCGGCGCACGCGGCTGCGACGATGCCTGCCGGCGTCTCGCCGGGTGCGACGCCGAGGAGGCGCGCGAGCGCCGCGCGGAACGCAGCCAGCCCCTGCCCCAGCGCGCGCTGCAGCCGCGCGCGCTCGCCGACGAGCGTCTTCATCAGCTCGTCGAACGCTTCCTCGCGCGCGACCGCCGTCACCGCCGCAAGCGCATCGCCAAGCTCCCGGTCGGCGCCGAGCCGCGCCGCGACCAGCATGCGGTCGCGCGCATCGAGCAGCGCCTCGGCGGCATCGCGCTCGCTCATCACCTCGAAATGCGGCGCGATCCCCGCCTCGATCGGAAAGCGCCGCAAGAGCGATTGGCAGAAGGCGTGGATCGTCTCGATCTTCATGCCGCCGGGCGCGTCGAGCACGCGCGCGAAGAGAGCGCGCGCGCGCGCGAGCAGCCGCGCGTCGGGCATGTCGCGGCACAAGCGTCATGCAGGTCCTGCGCGAGCTCGCCGTCGGGCATCGTCGCCCACAGCTTGAGGCGCTCGTGCAGGCGATTGGCCATCTCGGCCGCGGCGGCGCGGGTGAAGGTGAGGCAGAGGATGCGCGGCGCATCGCTGCCGCCCAGGAGCAGGCTCAGCACGCGGTCGGTCAGGACCTTGGTCTTGCCGCTCCCGGCCGAGGCCGCGACCCAGACGGACGTGTCGCGCGCGCCGGCGCGGCGCTGCGCCTCGTCGGCGAGCGAGCCGCTCATTCGCCGCCTCCGCCCGAGGACCATTCCTCGACGCGCGCGAGATGCGCGTAGTCGCTGTAGCGCGGCGCCCGTTCGGGGCGCGGCTGCGAGCGATAGGGGGTCGTCTCGTCATCGAACAGCGCGATGAGGTTGTTGAGCCCGGCGAGCGCCTCCGTGACGCGCGCGCGCAACTCGGCGACGGGCGTGATCTTTCCGGCGGGATCGCCGCCGGAGAGCTGCCAGAACGCAAGCTCCTCGACCTTGGCCGGCGGCACGCCTTCGAATCCGCCGGCCTCGGCGATCGCCGCTTCGAGCGGAAGCTGCGGCGCGAAGCCCTGCTGCGATCTCGAGCGCCACGCGGCACCGTGCCGGTCTTGAAGTCGATGATGGCGAGCCCGCCGTCCTTCAGGCGATCGATCCGGTCGGCGCGCGCGATGAGCTCGAACGGCGCGCGTGCGGCCGGAAGGACGAGGCGGCCCTTGCATTCGGCGATGCTCGCGGCGATGCCGGCGCGGCGCGCGCGTTCTTCTGCGACGAACCACTCGGCGATCTTCTCGAAGCGCGGCCACCAGAAGGCGCGCACGAACGGACGGTCGAGCGCCGCGCCGAACGCCTCGCGCCCGAACGCGATGAGGCGGTCGCGCGCATCGGCCGGCAATGGCCCCGGAAAGGCGTGCAGGAAACGGTCGAGCGCCTTGTGGATGTAGATGCCGCGCTCGGCCGGGCCGGGATCGGCGTCGAGCGGGTCGAGCGCCGTGAGCTTCAGCACATGCTTTGCATAGATCGCATAAGGATCGCGCATCCAGGTCTCGATCTCGGTGACCGAAAGACGGCGCGGCCGCACGCGCACCGGCGGGCGCGGCGCGGGCTCGCGCACTTGGATGCGATCGGCCTGGTCGATCATCCTCGCCCAGCCGCCTGCCGCGTAGGACAAATATTGACCGAGCGCGCTTTCGTGCAGCACCGCATCGAGGCGCAGGAGCCAGCGCGACGGCACGGTCGGCGTGCCCTCGCCGCGCGCCGCGCGCGTCAGGAACACCTCGCGCGCGCCCATCGCTTGCGCGAAATCGTGCGCGGCGATGCCGATGCGGCGCTCGGGCGGCGGCAGGCCGAAGCTTTGCCGCATCGGGCGCGACAGCCACGGGTCGGATTGCGCCTCGCGCGGCCAGATGCCCTCGTTGAGGCCGCCGAGCACGAGCCGGTCGGCATGCTGCAGCCGCGCTTCCAGGAGGCCCCAGATGAAAAGCCGCGGATGGCCATAGGGCGGGCGCACCACCGGCCCGGTAAGCAATGATTCGAAGAGCGCCGGATAATCGCGCCCGTCGAGCGCCTCGAACGACGAGGCCGCGTCCAGAAGCTCGCTCACCATCTGCGCCGCAGCCTCGCCCGCGGGCTCGCGCCAGAGCCGCTCGGCGCCCGCTTCGCGATCCGAGCGCGCGAGCGCCTCGGCCGCCGCGACATGCGCCGCGACCAGCGCTGCAAGTCCCGCGTCCTTCGCCGCAAGCGCCTCAACGAGCGGCGCGAGCGCCGCCTCGAATGACGCCACGAAGGCGAAGAGATCACGCGCCGCGTCCTTCTCGCCGAGCTTCGCGCGCAGCCCCGAAAAACCCGGGGCCGGCCGCGGCCCGCGCAACACCGCCATCTCGAGGCGCCGCGCCAGCGCGCGGCACGCCTCGGGCGCGAGGCCGCACGCGGCGAGCGGATGCTTCAGGAGCGCGAGCAGCGGCACCGGCGCCAGCTCGCCGGCGACGGCGTCGAGCAGCAGGCGCAGGAACACGCCGGGCGGCGTGTGATGCAGCGGCACGCCGGCGGAATCGTCGATCTCGATCTCCCAGCGCCGCAATTCCGCCGCGACCCGGCGCGCGAGATCGCGATCGGGCGTGACGAGCGCCGCGGTCTTGCCCTCGTCGTCCGCCGCCTCGCGCAGCAGGAGTGCGATGACGAGCGCCTCTTCCTGCGCGCCGGCGCAGTCGATGCGGTGCAATCCGGCCAGCGCACGCGCCGAGAACGGCGGCAGCTCGCGCCAGGAATGTGTCGAATTGGCCGGACGCATCGCCTCGAACACCAGCCGCGTGCGTTCGGGCGGCGCGCCCGGCGAAAGCGCGGCCGGCCAGGCTGCGACCTCGGCGGGATCGAGCTCGAGCCGGCGCAGGAGCTGCGCCAGCAGATGCTGCGGATGCGCGGGATCGGCCGCGATCTCGCCCCACTCCTCGGCGCCGCAATTCTGCGCGAGGCCGGGCAGCACGACGCGTCCTTGCGGCAGACCCGCCACCGCGGCGACGAGCTCGACCACGGCGGGCACGCCGCCGGTGATGCCGGCCGCGATCACCCCGTGCGACGGCGGAGTGCGGCGCCAGCGCGAAACTTGCGCCGCAAGCACGCGGTTGCGGCGCTCGGCCGGATCGAGGCAGCCGATCTCGGCCAAGGCATCGGGCCAATGGCGGCGCACGATCTCGAGGAACTTGATGACGCTCTGCCAATGATCGGCGTGCTCGTTCGGGCACGAGGTTTTCGAGCTCGTCGAGCTTGCCGCCCGCGATCTGCACCTCGTCCAAAAACCGCGCGAGCGACGCGGCCAGCGGCGCCGCCTGGCCCGGCGTCAATGGCCCGACTTCCTCTCGCCGTCCCCACAGCAGCACGAGCCGCGCCAGCATCAGGACGCGGCGCAGCTCCGGCACGGCGGGCGCGATGTCGATGTCGGCGTCCTCGCCCTCGTCGCCCAAGAGCGACAGCTCGTCGGGATCGAGATCGCCGACCGGCATGAGCCGCGGCAGCAGCAGCGCCCGCCCTTCGCTCGCGCGCAGGAACGCCTCGCCCAGCGCGCGCACCGCGCGCCGCGTCGGCAGCAGGATGGTGTGGCGCGCGAGCGCGGCCGGATCACCGCCGCTCTCGCGCAACAGCCCCGTCGCGAGCGCGTCGAGGAACGGCTGATCGGGCGGGATCGTAAAAACCCGCGCCATGTCTCAGCGCTCGATCCGCCGCGTGTCGAGCCGCGCCTCGGTCGCGGCGAGGCCCGAGCTGGTCCCGACATGGAACCACTCGCCGTCATGGACGAGCGCCTTGATGCGGCCCGCCGCGATGGCATCGTCCCACAGGCGATTGAGCGAGAACGCGCCCTCGGGCGCGCCGTCGAACAGGCGCCGGTGCAGGATCTGGATGCCGGCGAAGAGATAGGGCGCGATCTCGCGCTCGTCCCGGCGGCGCAGATATCCCGCCGGATCGAGCATGAAATCGCCCTGCCCGTCGTAGCCGACTGCGCGCGTCGTGCGCTGCAACATGAGCCGCGCGTCGTACCGCTCCGGATCGAAGGCGCGCGTCAGGCGCATGAGCGCCGCGGTCTTGCCGTCGAGCCAGACCACGTCGCTGTTGACGACGAAGAATGTCTCGTCGAGGAGCGGCAGCGCCTGTTTGACGCCGCCGCCCGTGTCGAGCAGCGCCTCCTCGTGCGAGAATTTGATCTCGAGGTCGCGGCGGCTGCCAAGATGCTGCTCGATCATCGCCGCCTTGTAATGGAGATTGACGACGGCGCGGCGCACGCCCGCGGCGACGAGCCGGTCGAGCACGTGATCGATGAGCGCCTTGCCGGCGACCGGCACGAGCGGCTTCGGCCGCTCCTCGGTCAAGGGCCGCATGCGCAGCCCAAGCCCCGCGGCGAGCACCATCGCGGAGCGCGGCGGCGCGTTCATGCCGCGCTCGGAGAGGCGGGGACGCGCCGCGCCTCGGGCGGGAATGTGGCGGTCGAGCCAGCGCGCCATCGGCGCGAGCGCGGGATGGCGCAGATCGTGCTCCAAGAGCCGCCACACGCGCGGAATATGCGCGAGATAACCGGGCTTGCCGTCGCGCACGCAAAGCCGCGTGAAGATGCCGATGATCTTGGCATTGCGCTGCGCGCCCAGCAGCGCATAGGAGCGCGCGAAGGCGGCGCGGTCGAGCGCCGGGAAAGCGGCGAGGAAGCGCTCGCGCATCGCTTCGGCGAGCGCGCTGGGCACGTCGCGCCGCGCGTCCTCCAGGAGCGAGACGAGGTCGTAGCTCATCGGCCCCAGCACCGCGTCCTGGAAATCGAGCAGGCCGCATGCGGCGATGCCGTCGCGGCGCGGCAGCCGCATCAGATTGTCGACATGATAATCGCGCAGCACCAGCGTCTCGGGCACGTCGCGCGCGGGCGCCAGCAAGCTCCGCCACAGCTCGAGATATTCGGCGCGCAGCGATGCGTCCGGCGGATGGCCCGCGACCGCCGGCAGATACCAATCGACGAGCAGCGCCGCTTCGGCCAAGAGCCGCGCGTCGTCGTAAGGCGGAAGTGCCACCGCAGGCGCGCGCGCGAAGCGCTGGTTGAGCGCGACGAGGCAATCGACGGCGAGCGCGTAAAGCGCCGCCTCGTCGGATCCCGCGGCCAGGAGGCGCGTGAAGGTGTCGTCGCCGAAATCCTCGATCACCAGGAGGCCCTGCTCGCGATCCTCGGCGAGGATGCGCGGCGCGGAGAGCCCGAGTGCCACGAGGAGCCGCGCCACCGCGCAGTAGGGCCGCACGTCCTCCTTGGGCGGGGCCGCGTCCATCAGCATCGCCGAGCTCCCGGCCGCGCCCGAGCCGGACATAGCGGCGGAACGACGCATCGCCGGCGAGCGGCGCCTTCGTCGCATCGCCCCACCCGGCGCGCGCGCAGGAACGCGGCGATGGCATCCGCGCGCTCAGACACGGAATTCCCCCATGCGCGCGAGCCCAGCCGGAGGACGGCGCGAGGATCGCGGTGCGCGCGTCGGCGCGCGGCGCCAAATGCCAATTCGATGTCGAGCCGCTCGCGCGGCAGCAGCTCGCCCAGGCGCTCCGGCCATTCGATCAGGCTGATGCCGTCGGCGAACGCGTCCTCGATGCCGAGTTCCCACACCTCTTCGGCGCGCTCGAGGCGGAAGAGATCGAAATGCCAGACGAGCGGCGGCGCGGCGCCATAGATCTCGACGAGGGTGAAGGTCGGGCTCGGCACCTCTTCGCGCGTGGCGAAGCGCGCGCGGATGAAGGCGCGCGCGAAGCGTGGTCTTGCCGCTGCCCAAGGGGCCGCGCAGCGCCACCACGTCGCCGCGCCGCGCGAGCCCGGCGATGCGCGCGGCGAGCGCCGCCGTGGCGCCTTCGCCGGGAAGCTCGATCGCCAGGGCAGAGGGCATTCTCACGCCGAAGTTTCTAGGACGGAGCGCCGCGCTTCCGCAACGAGGATCGCGCCGTTGCCTCGGGCTCGGCGAGCCGTCATGGTGCGGCCATGGCCGAGCGTACGGAACGCACCGACGTGGCGATCATCGGCGCCGGGCCGGTGGGGCTTTTCGCGGTGTTCGAGTGCGGCATGCTCGGCATGCGCGCGGCCGTCCTCGACGTGCTCGACCGGCCGGGCGGGCAATGCGCCGCGCTCTATCCGGAGAAGCCGATCTACGACATTCCGGGCTATCCCGAGATCGACGCGGCCGACCTCATCGACCGGCTCGCCGAGCAGGCGGCGCCGTTCCGGCCGTCGTTCCACCTCGGCGCGGCGGTGGAGCGGCTCGAGCCGCTTCCCGGCGGCGGGTTCCGGCTCGCGACGCGCGCTGTCGCGATCGAGGCCGGCGCCGTCATCATCGCCGCCGGCGTGGGCGCCTTCGGACCGAACCGCCCGCCCATCGCCGACATCGAGGCATTCGAGGGCAGAAGCGTCTTCTACCTGGTGACGCGGCGCGAGGAATTGCGCGGCAAGCGCGTGGTCATCGCCGGCGGCGGCGATTCGGCGGTCGACTGGGCGCTCGCGCTGGCCGGCGTCGCCGCGCGCGTGATGGTCGTGCACCGCCGCGCGAAATTCCGCGCCGCGCCCGAATCGGCGCGCCGGCTCGAAGCGCTCGCCGAAGAAGGCCGCATCGAGCTCGTCGTCCCCTATCAGCTCGCACGCGCTCGAAGGCGCGGGCGGGCAAATCTCCGCCGTCGTCGCGGCCGATCTCGACGGCAAGACGCGGCGGCTCGAGGCCGACGTGCTGCTGCCGTTCTTCGGCCTGTCGCAGAATCTGGGGCCGATCGCGGACTGGGGCCTGGCGCTCGAGCGCAACCACATCGCGGTCGAGCCCGCGACCGCGATGACGTCGGCGCGCGGGATTTTCGCCATCGGCGACATCGCGACATATCCGGGCAAGCTCAAGCTCATCCTCTCGGGCTTCGCCGAGGCCGCGCTCGCCGCGCACGCGATCCATCCGCTGCTCCACCCCGGCGAGGCGCTCCATTTCGAATATTCGACGACGAAGGGCGTGCCGGGACGGGGCTGAGCTATTCCCCGGCCGAGCGCAGCGCCTGCACCTCGACGCGGTCGTTGAGCCAGCACGTGACGGTGGTGCCGGTGCCGGGGTGCGATTGCAGCTCGACCTCGCCGCCATGCAGCTCGATGAAGCTCTTGACGAGCGACAGGCCGAGGCCCGGCCCCGACTGCCGCGCCTGCGGATTGCCGCGCTCGAATTTCTCGAAGATGCGCGCCTGGTCCTCGCGCGGCACGCCGACGCCGGTATCGGCGACGACGAGCGCGACGCGCTCGCGCTCGCGATATGCGGCGAGCGTCACGGTGCCGCCCGAGGGCGTGAATTTGAGCGCGTTCGAGACGAGGTTGAAGAGCGCCTGCTTCAAGCGCCGCTCGTCGGCCGAGATCGTGCCGATCGTCGGTCGGGCAATCGAACTCGCAGCTTCAGGCCCTGGTTGCGCGCGCGCTCGCGCGTGAAGGTCAGGACGCTCGACATCAGCGCGTGGATATCGACCTCGTGCGTCTCGAGCTGCATGTAGCCGGCCTCGATCGTGGCGAGGTCGAGGATGTCGTTGATGAGCGACAGGAGCCGGTTCGAGCTGTCGAGGATGCCGCGGCTGTAGTCGAGCTGGCGCGGGTTGAGCTCGCCGAAATACTGGTTCGTCAGGATCTCGGCGAAGCCGATGATGGCGTTCAGCGGCGTGCGCAGCTCGTAGGAGACGTTGGCGATGAACTCGCTCTTGAGGCGGCCCGCGGTCTCGAGCGCCTCGTTGCGCTCCCTGCAGCGCCTCTTCGACCCGGGTCGAATCGGTGACGTCGAGGTAGGACAGGAAGATGTTGCCGTCGGGGAGCGGCACGGTCACCGCCTTCAGCACCGATCCGTCGCGCCGCTCGAGCCGCGCGTTCGTCTCCTCGTGCGCGGTGATGCGGGCGATGATGCGGCGCTTCCGATCGGCCCAGTCGCTGCCGTCGTCGTAGAAGCGGCGCATCTTCTCGATCACGTCGGCGATGTGCGGCTCGCCGGCGAGGTCCTCGGCCTCGAGCCGCCACATCTGCGCATAGGCCGGGTTCCACAGCTTCAAGCGCCCGTCGCTGCCGAAGACGGCGATCCCCTCGTAAAGATTGTCGAGCGTCTCGCGCTGCACCTCGATGAGGGTGTTGTAGGAGCGCTCGAGCGCGAGGCGGTCGGTCACGTCCTCGTAGGCGAAGATGAGACCGCCGAACGGATGCGGGCTGACGACGAGGCGAAGCGTGCGCTCGTCGGGCAGATGAAGCAGCTCCTCCTGCGGCACGAGGAGCGAGGTGAACATCGCGCGCTGATCTTTCTTGAACGAGCGGAAATCGGCGTGCTCGGGGAGCCGCCGCCGCTCGCGCAGGCGCTCGAGAATCTCGTCGAGCGTCGGCTCGGTCGCGAGCCAGTCTTCCTCGAGATTCCACAGGCGCGCGAACGCGGTGTTGAAGAAGGTAAGGCGCGTGTCGGCGCCGTAGATGGCGATCGCGACGGCGATGTTCTCGAGCACCTCGGCATGCGCCGCGATGTGGCGCGCGAGCTCCGCCTCCTTGTTCTCGAGGTCGGTGAGGTCGCGCGCAAATCCCACGATGTCGCCGTCGGGGCCCAAGGGCCGCTCGCGGATTTCGACGAAACGGCGCGAGCCCGCGATCACGATGTGATAGGTGCCGGACGCCTCGGCGCCGCTCTGGCGCGCTTGCGCCGCCAGCCCGCGCCCGCCCTGCGGCACGACGCCGGCGCCCAGTTCGCGGCCCTCGGCAAGCGCCTCCGCGACCGTCGCATCGACCGCTTCGGCATAGGCGCGGTTGCAGTCGACGAGCGCGAGATCGGCGCGGCGGCGGCGCCAGACCGGACGCGGCACCTGGTCGAGAAACTGCCTGAGGCTGTCGCGCGCGCTGAGCGCCGCGGCCTCGCGCGCCGCATCGGCGACCGAAACGAGCGCCGAAGCCCCGTCCCCGCCGCGGATCGGCTGGCCCGAAACGGCAATGCCCCTGCCGTCAGCGGCGAGTTGGGCCGGCAGCGAGAATGCGGCGCCCTCCTGGCGGAGCCGCTCGAGCGCCGGCGCGAGCGCCGCCCGGGAGGGCGGATCGAGGCCGGCGAGGAGATCGGCGAGGCGGTCGCCGGCCGGCGCGCCGCCCGGCGGCCCGGCGGTCAGGCGGCTGCCGTCCTCGCCGTGCGAGCCGGTAGAGCGCCAAGGGGACGGCGGCGAGGACCGCCTCGCGCTCGGCCAGCGACTCGGCCATGCGGCGCTTTTCCGCCGCGAGCGCGGCGATGACGCGGGTCTGACGGGAGCGGAGCGCGAGCACGGCCGCCGCCACGGCCAGCATCGTTACGACCGCAGCGCCGGCGAGCGTCCCTGGCGCGGTGACGTCGGCGGCATGGGCCGAGGACGGGGCGAGCGCCACTCCCCCGGCCAGGCCGAGCCACGTCCACCGATGCACGCGCTACCCCTCCTTGCGATGCGGGCTTGCAGGATGGGTAATTATGACCGCCGCTGCCGTTCGGCGCAGGCAAAAAATGCGGTCGGCGCCGCGCAACCGCCGGTTAGGCGAGGGCGTTGTAGTCGTCGAGCAGGGCGGCGATGCGGCCGTCGTCGAGCTGATCCATGATGGCGCGCGCGCGGTGCCCGGCCGAGGCGAGGTCGAGCCGGCGGATCCGCTCCTTGACCCGCGGGATGTTGGAGGGCGCCATCGACAGGTCGCGGATGCCGAGGCCGAGGAGGAGCGCGGTGAAGCGCGGATCGCCCGCCATCTCGCCGCACAGGCTCACGCTCTTGCGCGCGCGCAGCGCCGCCTCGACCGCGAACTGGATGAGACGCAGAACCGCCGGGTGCAGCGGGTTGTAGAGATGCGCAACCTGCTCGTCGCCGCGGTCGATCGCGAGCGTGTACTGGATCAGATCGTTGGTGCCGATCGCGAAGAAATCGGCGACGCCGGCGAGCGCATCGGCGGCAAGGGCGGCGCCCGGGATCTCGATCATCACGCCCAAGGGGCGGCAGCGGATGCGGCACGCGCACGCCGCGCCGGCGCAGCCGCCGCACCGTCTGCGCCATCGCCTCGCGCACGCGATGGACTTCGCCGACGCTCGAGATCATCGGCAGCAGGATCCGCACCGGGCCGAGCGCGGCCGCGCGCAGCATCGCCGCGAGCTGCGCATCGAGCAGGCGCCGCTCCTTCAAGGAGAGCCGGATGGCGCGCAGCCCGAGCGCCGGATTGTTGCCCTCGCTCTCCATCACCGAGCTGAGCGGCGCCGCGAGCTTGTCGCCGCCGATGTCGAGCGTGCGGATGGTGACCGGCTTTCCTTCCATGCCGCGCACGAGCTCGGCATAGGCCTTGTACTGCTCGTCCTCGTCGGGCAGGTCCTCGCGGTTCATGTAGAGGAACTCGGTGCGCACGAGGCCGAGCCCCTGCGCGCCCGCGGCCAAGGCCTGATCGAGCTCGCGCGGCAGCTCGAGATTGGCCTGGAGCACGATCTCGACGTTGTCGCGGGTCACGGCGGGGAGCCGGCGCAGGCGCTGCAGGCGGCGGTGCTCGCGCTCGAGCGCGTCGCGCTCGAGCGTGTAGCGCTCGACCGTGGCCGGCGCCGGATTGAGGATGACGAGGCCGGCGCCGCCGTCGATCAGCACCGGTTCGCCCGGGTCGACGCCGGCCAGCAATTCGGCGACGCCGAGCACGGCCGGCAAATTCAAGGCGCGCGCCATGATCGCGGTATGGCTTTCGGCGCCGCCCAGCACGGTCGCGAAGCCGGCGATGCGGCGCGGATCGAGGAGCGCGGTGTCGGCCGGCGTCAGCTCCTCGGCCAGGATGACGGTGCCCTCGGCGAGTTTCTGGAACGCGGCGTAGGGCGTCTTGGTGAGGTTGCGCAGGAGGCGCGAGCCAACGACGCGCACGTCCTCGACGCGGCCCGCGAGGTACGCGTCGCCCATGGCGGCGAAGCCCACGCCGATCTCGCCGATCTCGGACTGGACCGCGCGCTCGGCATTGATGCGGTCCTCCTCGATGCGGCGCTCGACGCCGCGCACGAGGCGCGAGTTGAACAGCATGGCGAGATGCGCATCGAGCAGATAGCCCATCTCCTCGGCCGCGGCGCCGTGCACCGCCGCCGACTTCGTCTTGAGCTTCTTGAGCTGCTTCAGCGACAGCTGCACCGCGCCGCGAAAGCGCGCGAGCTCGGCCTCGATCCCGCCCGCCTCGATGCGGTATTCGGGCACGACGATGTGCGTGTCCTCGGTGACGAAGGCGGGTCCGAAGGCGATCCCGGGCGAGATCGCCAGTCCCTGCAGTACCCGTTCTTCCTTTGCCGTGCGCCGTTACTCCTCGTCAAAGCCGCCCGAGATGAGCGCCGCGAGCGCCGCCACCGCGCGCTCGGCGTCGGGGCCCGTGGCATGAAGCTCTATCTCGGTGCCGGGGCCCGCGGCAAGCATCATCAGGCCCATGATCGAGCGGCCGGACACCGTGGTGCCGTTCTTCGCCACCGTGACCTCGGCCGCGAACTCGAAGGCGAGCTTGACGAAGCGCGCGGCGGCGCGCGCGTGCAGCCCGCGGCGGTTGCAGATCGTGACCTTGCGCTCGGCGCTCGCGTCCCCCGCGGCGGGCGGCTCGTCCATCAACGCACGTCGGCGAGGAGCTGCGATGCGACGTTGATGTATTTGCGCCCGGCCTCTTGCGCGCCGCGCACGGCGTTTGCCAGCGTCTCGCTCTGGCGCAGGCTCGCGAGCTTGATCAGCATCGGCAGATTGATGCCGGCGATCACTTCGATCTTGGCCTTGTCCATGATCGAGATGGCGAGATTGGACGGCGTGCCGCCGAACATGTCGGTGAGCAGCACGACGCCGCTGCCGTCGTCGACCTCGCCGACCGAGCGCAAAATGTCCTGGCGGCGCTTTTCCATGTCGTCGTCGGGACCGATGCAGACGGCGGCGATGTTGCGTTGGGGTCCGACGACATGCTCGAGGGCGGCGATGAATTCCGCCGCGAGCCGGCCGTGCGTGACGAGAACCATTCCGATCATGCGATATCCTTCACGGGCTGGGCCGGCGTCCGGGCGAGTTCCGCCGCGGATTCCGAAGCGCGGTCGATATCGCGATGCGCGACCTCGACGCGCCGGCCCTTGCGTCTGAGCCAGGCCGCGAGCCGCTCGGCCGAGAACACCGAGCGATGGCGGCCGCCGGTGCAGCCGATGGCGATGGTGAGATAGCTCCGCCCCTCGCGCTCGTAGCACGGGAGCACGTCCTCGACCCAGCCGCACAGCCGGTCGAAGAGACGGCGGAAATTGGCGTCCTGCTCGATATAGGCGCCGACATCGGGGTCGCGCCCGTCGCGCGGGCGCAGCGCGTCGACATAATGCGGATTGCGCAGGAAGCGCACGTCGAACACGAGATCGGCGTCGCGCGGCAGGCCGTGGCGATAGGCGAACGAGGTGACGAAGATGGCGATGCCGGGCGCCTCGTCGAGCGCGAAGTGGCCGTGCAGCACGCGCCGCAGGTCGGACGGCGTCAGCGCCGAGCTGTCGACGATGAGATCGGCGCGGCCGCGCAGCGGCCAGATGCGCTGGCGCTCGAGCCGGATGCCGTCCGCGACCGGGCGCTCGAGCGCCAACGGATGGCGGCGGCGCGTCTCGGTGTAGCGCCGCTCGAGCAGCTCGTCGGCGCAATCGAAGAAGATGACCCTGAGATCGATGTCGTCGCTCGGCCAGACGGTCGAGCGCCTCGCTCAGCGTGGCGGCCGTGAAGTCGCGCGTGCGCACGTCGATGCCGACCGCGAGCGGCGCGCGCGCCGCCTGCGCGTCGACGAGACTCGGCAGGAGCGACAGCGGCAGATTGTCGACCGCCTCGTAGCCCATATCCTCGAGCGCCTTCAACGCCGTCGAACGTCCCGCCCCCGACATGCCGGTGACGACCAGCACGCGATGCCGGGCGGGGCGGCGCTCTGCGCTCATGGCAGCGCGAGCGCTCCCGCGAGCGGCGGCGCCGAAAGCGCTTTCATGGCGAGCCTGAGCTTCGCCGGCGCCGATGCCGCCTGCGGATCGAGCGCGATGACCGGAACGGAGACGCCGTCGATCGTGCGCATGCGCGCCTCCGGCAAGCGCTCGATCGCGCCTTCGGCGGCGAGCTCGACGACGAGGCGGAGCGGCGCCGCGGCGACATGCGGCACGCGCATGATGCCGAGCCCGCGCGCCTCGATGAGGCCCGCCAGCGCCGGCGGCGCGCTGATCGCCAGATCGTTTCCGCTGCGCTGCACTTCGGTCTGGTCGTCGGCCACGAGCCGGGCGCCCTCGTCGATGAGGCGTAAGGCCAAGTCGGATTTCCCGCTGCCCGACGGCCCCTGCAACAGGACGCCTGCGCCCCCGATTGCAACCGAAGTGCCATAAAGGCAGGTCATAGGGCGCTTTAGGTGCGCCGCCCCAAGGTTAAAGTCAATGGTCTCGCGGTGCACCGTACGGTTGTGGACAATTCTGCTCAACCGCTAGTTGACGGGGCCCGATCCACCACCACGGCTAGGTTCGGAGCGCCTTTCATATTGCTTTGCAGCGGAAGCCGCGGTGCTCACGCCATGGGCAGGCGCACGATGAAGCGCGCGCCCAGAACGGCGCCGTCGGCGGCCACGCGATTTTCCGCGCTGATGGTGCCGCGATGCGCCTCGACGACCTGCTTCGAGATCGACAAGCCGAGGCCCGAATGGGTGCCGAATTTCTCGCCCGCGGGCCGCTCGCTGTAGAAGCGCTCGAAGATCGCTTCGAGCTTGCCCTCGGGCAGGCCCGGGCCTTCGTCCTCGACCACGACCTCGATGCGCTCGCCGCGCCGCGCCGCGGCGATGCGGATGATGCCGCCCGGCGGGCTGAACGAGACGGCGTTGGCGATGAGATTGCGGAACACCTGGACGAGCCGGCTGTCGATGCCGAGCACGGCCAGCTCGGCGCTGCGCCCGGCCGCCTCGGGCAGCGACAGGACGAGCTGCGGCGCGTCCGGCGGGCGCGGTCTCGCGATGCACCTCGACCAGCGTTTCGAGCAGGCGGTCGATCGCCACCGGCTCGGTCTCGCCGCGCGACAGCTCGGCATCGAGGCGCGAGGCGTCGGAGATGTCGGTGATGAGCCGGTCGAGCCGCTCCACGTCCTCCTGCACCAGCGCCATGAGCTTGCGCTGCTTGACCGGATCCTCGACCCGCGCCGCGGTCTCGACCGCGCTTTTGAGCGAGGTGAGCGGATTCTTGATCTCGTGCGCGACGTCGGCGGCGAAGCGCTCGATCGCGTCCATGCGCTGCCACAGCGCGGCCGTCATGTCGCGCAGCGCCGCGGACAGATCGCCGATCTCGTCGCGCCGCATGGTCAGATCGGGGATCGCGACGTGGCGTCCGGGCAGGCGCCGCACGCGCTCGGCCGCGGCGGCGAGCCGCCGCACCGGCTGCGCGATCGTGCCGGCGAGATAGATCGACAGCAGCACCGTCACGCCGAGCGCGATGATGAAGACCTTGAGGATCTCGAAGCGCACGGCGCGCACGGCCGTTTCGATCTCGCCGCTGCCCTTCGACAGCAGCACCGCGCCCAGCACTTGCTTGTAGCGCTGCACCGGTACGGCGACGGTGAGAAGGAGGCCGCCCGTCTCGCGCTCCTCGCGCACCTGGCTGGCGATATCGCCGGCGAGCGCGCGGCCGACCTCGGGATAGTCCGCAGCGCTTTCCTCCGGACGCTCGCGATAGGGCCGGTAGCTCGAATGCCACGGCAGCGTGCCGCTCAAGACGCGCGAGACCACGGCGTCGATGCGGTCCCACACGTCCGCCGATCCCGGCGCCGGCAATTCCTGCACCTGCACCGTGCCGCCCGGGCCGCGCAGCACCCTGGTGTCGCCGACGAGCGCGCCCTGGCCGTCGAACAGCCGCGCCCGCGTGTGCGTCGGCTCGACCAGGCGCCGCATCATGTCGCGGCCCAATTCCGGCACCAGCGCCTCGCCCTCGCCGGCGACGTCGATGACCGCGCCCTCGCCCAAGGCGGCGGCGAAGATCTGGCCCTCGGTGCGCAACGATTCGAGCTCGGTCGAGACGAGGCTCTGCTGATATTCGCCGAGATAGAGCAGGCCCAAGCCCAGGAGCGCGATCGCCAGCACGTTGACCGCGAGAATGCGGCGCGTCAGCGGCGACAGGCGGCGCCGCCTGCGCCGCCGCTGCGCCGCAAGCGATTCCGCTGGTTGCGCCGATTGCGCCGCCGGCTTCTTGACGGCGTCCTGCTCAGCGGTCGCGGTAGCGATACCCGACGCCATAGAGAGTTTCGATCTGCCCGAACTCGGAATCGACGGACTTGAATTTCTTGCGCAGGCGCTTGATGTGGCTGTCGATGGTGCGGTCGTCGACATAGATATGTTCGCCATAGGCGCCGTCCATGAGCTGGTCGCGGCTCTTCACGTGGCCGGGGCGAAGCGCAAGGGATTTGAGGATCAGGAACTCGGTCACGGTGAGATCGACATTCTCGCCTTTCCAGGCGCACTGGTGCCGGCTCGGATCGAGCATCAGCTCGCCGCGCTGGATCACCGGCTCGGCTTCGCTGGATCCCGCGTCGCGCATCAGCTCGCCGCGGCGCAGGAGCGCGCGGATGCGCTCGACCAGGAGGCGCTGCGAGAACGGCTTCTTGATGTAGTCGTCGGCGCCCATCCTGAGGCCCAGCACCTCGTCCACCTCGTCGTCCTTCGAGGTGAGGAAGATCACCGGCATGGCGCTGTCCTTGCGCAATTGGCCGAGCAGCTCCATGCCGTCCATGCGCGGCATCTTGATGTCGAGAATGGCGAGATCGACCGGATGCTGCGCCAAGCCTTTCAGCGCCTCGGCGCCGTCGCTGTAGCAGCGCACGGCGAAGCCTTCCGCCTCGAGCGCCATCGAGACCGAGGTGAGGATGTTTCGATCGTCGTCGACGAGAGCAATCGTGTTGGCCACAGCACACCTCATGCCGCCCACGCGCCGGTTGCGCAGTCTCGCCGCGCAGTGTGGCGCTTTCGCGGCGCGAATGTGGCCGCGCCGGACGGCCACCCCATTATATAGGGCGGCACGGGCGAAGCGTGCCTAGAAGCGGCCCGCGATTGCGAAACCGGGCGGCGAGGCGTTAAGGGTGGGCGATGGCGCAGGATGTGAGCGAAAGCCCGGGCCGGAGCGCGCGCCGCCTGATGCGGGCAGCCGACCGCGCAAGCCTCGCGACGCTGCTCGAGGGAAACGCCGGACGCGGCGACGCCTGGCCCTATGCCTCGTTGGTGCTGGTCGCGCTCGACACCGATGCATCGCCCCTGCTGCTGATCTCCGATCTCGCCGAGCACACCAAGAACCTCAAGCGCGATGCGCGCGCCTCGCTCCTCATCGATGCGACGGCGGGGCTGGCCGAGCCGCTGGCCGGGGCGCGCGTCACCGTGCTCGGCGAGATGGCGCGCGTTGAAGGCGAAGACCGGGCCCGGCTGCTCGCGCGCTATCTGGCGCGCCATCCCTCGGCCGCGGGCTATGCCGGCTTCGGCGATTTCGCCCTGTGGCGGCTCACGCCCGAGCGCGCCCATCTCGTGGCCGGCTTCGGCCGCATCCATTGGATCGAGGCCGCGGCACTTCTGCCGCCTCCGGAGGCGGCACAGGCGCTCGCCGAGGCGGAGCCCGGCATCCTGCAGCACATGAACCGCGACCACGCGGCGACCATCGATCTTTATGCCGAGCGCCTCCTCGGCCTTTCGGGTCAGGGCTGGCGGTTGACCGGGGTCGATCCGGACGGGGCCGACCTGCGACGAGACGCCGCAGCGGCGCGCCTCGAATTTGCTGCACCTGCGCTGGACGCCGAGGGCGTGAGACGCGAATTCGTGCGGCTCGCACAGGCTGCGCGAAGCCGTGCTGCGGGCGCGTAAAGGTTAATCGCGATACCGCACTGCACTATCAGAATGTGAGGACGTTATTGCTCGGGCGCCGCTCGCGTTCGTACAATAGCGATGGGGAAGCGCCTTGACGCCTCGCTGCACCGGTTCAGGCCGCAAGCAGCGGACGAGAATTCGAATCGATCCGGCCCATTGCAGAACGCGGTGGGAGGAGGCGCTGCATTCCCCGGCCGGTTCAGTCGCGCGGCCCCATTCGGGCTGACGCGGAGGTAAGAGGAATGGGCATGAGCACGACCACCGCGCGCACGCGCAACCGCAAGCTCCTCGGCTGGATCGAAGAGATCGCGCGCAAATGCAAGCCCGACCGCGTGCATTGGTGCGATGGCTCGCACGAGGAATACGAGCGTCTGTGCGCCGAGATGGTGGCGCAGGGCACGCTCATTCCGCTCAATCCGAAGAAGCGCCCCAACTGCTTCCTCGCGCGCTCGGTCGCGAGCGACGTGGCCCGCGTCGAGAACCGCACCTTCATCTGCTCCGCGCGCGAGGAAGATGCGGGACCCACCAACAACTGGGTCGCGCCCGCCGAGATGCACAAGACGCTCGACGGCCTGTTCGAGGGCGCGATGCGCGGGCGCACGATGTACGTGATCCCGTTCAGCATGGGGCCGTTGGGCTCGCCCATCTCGCATATCGGCGTGCAGCTCACGGATTCGCCCTATGTCGTGGCCTCGATGCAGATCATGACGCGCATGGGACAGGCCGTGCTCGACCACCTCGGCGACGGCGATTACGTGCCGTGCCTGCATTCGGTCGGCGCGCCGCTCGAGGACGGCGAGAAGGACGTCGCCTGGCCGTGCAACGCGCAGCACAAATACATCGTGCAGTTCCCCGAGGAGCATTCGATCGTCTCGTTCGGCTCGGGCTATGGCGGCAATGCGCTGCTCGGCAAGAAATGCTTCTCGCTGCGCATCGCCTCGATCCTCGGGCGCGAGCAGGGCTGGCTCGCCGAGCACATGCTGATCCTCGGCGTCGAGAGCCCGAAGGGCGAGAAGACCTATGTCGCGGCGGCCTTTCCGTCGGCGTGCGGCAAGACCAACCTCGCCATGCTGGTGCCGCCCGAGGGATTTGCCGGCTGGAAGGTGCGCACGATCGGCGACGACATCGCCTGGATCAAGCCGCAGCCGGACGGCACCTTGCGCGCGATCAATCCCGAGGCCGGGTTCTTCGGCGTGGCGCCGGGCACGAACGTGAAATCGAATCCGAACGCGATGGCGACGCTCGGCCACGACGTGATCTTCACCAACTGCGCCTTGACCGACGACGGCGACGTGTGGTGGGAGGGCATGACCGCCGAGCCGCCCGCGCATCTCATCGACTGGAAGGGCCAGGACTGGACGCCCGGCTGCGGCCGTCCGGCGGCGCATCCCAACGCGCGCTTCACGGTGAGCGCGGCGCAATGCCCGAGCATCGATCCGGCGTGGGAGGATCCCGCCGGCGTGCCGATCTCGGCCTTCATCTTCGGCGGGCGCCTGTCGCGCACCTTCCCGCTCGTGTTCGAATCGTTCGACTGGCGCCACGGCGTCTATCTCGCCGCGACCATGGGCTCGGAGGCGACCGCCGCGGCCGACAACCAGGCGGCGATCCGGCGCGATCCCTTCGCCATGCTGCCGTTCTGCGGCTACAACATGGCCGACCACTGGAACCACTGGCTGTCGCTCGAGAAGCGGGTGAAGCGCCTGCCGCGCATCTTCCGCGTCAACTGGTTCCGCAAGGACGAGAGCGGCAAGTTCGCCTGGCCCGGCTTCGGCGAGAACATGCGCGTGCTGCAATGGATCGTCGATCGCATCCACGGCCGCGCGCCGAAGCCGGTGGAAAGCCCGTTCGGCCTCATGCCGCACTACCAGGACCTCAACTGGCAGGGCTTGGCCTATCCCGAGGAGAAATTCGCCAAGCTCATGGCGATCGATCCGCAGGAAGCGCGGCTCGAGGCCGAGGACCAGGAGGAGCTGTTCGACAAGTTCGGCACGCGCCTTCCGCCCGAGCTCGAGCAGCAGCGCCAGAACCTCCTGCGCCGCCTCGGCAGCGTCACGCGCGGCGCGGCCGCGCAGTAGCCGCCTACCGCTCCGGCTTCCAGCCGCTTTTGGCGAGCTCGGCTTCGACCTCGCGCAGGGGACCGTAATCGTAGACGCGCTCGATCGGCGGGATGCTCGATGCGGGCATGTCGAGGATTGCCGCGCGCACCTCGAAATCGTTGCGGATGAGGTCGTCCGGCGCGGTGCCGTCGGCCGTGAGCGTCGGCATGAGATCGTCCCAGTCGGCCGCCGAGCGCCTCGCTCGTCTTGCGTGGATCGGCCTTCGCCAGGATCGCCACCGTCTCGTCCTTGAAGGCGCGCATGTACTGCACGCCCTTCACGCATGGCGCGCAGAAAGTGCTTCACCTGCGCCGGGTCGCTCTGGATGAGATGCTCGGACGTGGCGATGCCGGTGTAGGGCATGCGGATCGTCTTCTCCAGGTCGACGATCGAGGTGCGCCTTCGCGAAGGCGGGCGTCCCGTTCAGCGGCAGAACGTCGCCCGCGGACAGGATCACGACGGCAGCGCGCCCGAGGCGAGCGCCGCCTGGCGCGGGCTCGTCCCGGCGCCGAGCGCGGTATAGCCGACGAAGTCCTGCGGCAGGTTCTGCTCGCGCAGCACCATGCGCATCGCCAGCTCGAACGTGTCGCCGCGGCTGATGATGCCGACCTGCTTGCCTTTGAGATCGGCGAGCGTCTTGATCGCGGGGTCGATCGTCCAGAGCTGATAGTTCGGACGGTCCGCCATGGTGTAGATGACGCGGAGCTCGGCGCCGCGCATCGAGGCGCCGACCGAGACCGCGGCCGACATGCTGAACGATGACCGAGCCCGAGATGAGGGCCGGAATGGCGACGCCGCCGCCGGCATTGACGATCTCGACCTCGAGCCCCTCCTGCGCGAAATAGCCCTTGTCGATGGCGATGAAATAGGGCGCCGACGTGGCCGCGACCGACGTGATCGTCATCTTGACCTTTTGCGGCTCGGCCGCCGATGCGGTCGCGGCGAAGAATATGAGCGCGAGCGCGGCCCACCTCAGGTGGCGCAGCATGGGCGGCGCTCCGGTCAGCCCCACACCTCGCGCGCCACCTCGACCACGAGGCGGAGCTTCGCGATCTCGTCCTGGAGCGTGATCTTGTTGCCCTCGACCGTGCTCGAGAAGCCGCATTGCGGCGACAGCGCAAGCTGGTCCAAGGGCGCGATGCTTCGCCGCCTCCTCGATGCGGCGCTTCACGGCGTCCTTCGTCTCGAGCTGCGGCAGCTTCGTCGTGACGATGCCGAGGATGACGATCTTGCCCTTGGGCAGGAAGCGCAGCGGCCGGAAATCGCCCGAGCGCGGATCGTCGTATTCGAGGAAATAGCCGTCGACGCCGACCTCGTTGAAGAGCGCGTCGGCGACCGGCTCGTAGCCGCCTTCGGCGACCCACGCGCTCTGGAAATTGCCGCGGCAGAGATGCATCGAGACGACCATGTCCTTGGGCTTCGTCTTGATCGAATCGTTGATGAGCTTGGCGTAGGTGTGCGGCAAGCGTCGCCGGGTCCTCGCCGATGGTCTTCACCTGCTCGCGCAACTTCGGGTCGCACAGATAGGCGAAGTTCACCTCGTCGATCTGCAGATAGCGGCATCCGGCCGCGCCCAGATCCTTCACCTCCTCGCTGAAGACGCGGGCGAGATCGGCATAGAACTCGCCCATGTCGGGATAGGCCTTCTGGTCGATGGCGCCGCGCCCGCCGCGGAAATGCATGTTGCTCGGCGACGGGATGGTCTGCTTCGCCGTCTTCTTCGTCGCCGCCTGCACGAACTTGAAATGATCGACGAAGATCGGATGCGTGCGCGCGAGCCTGCCGTCGATGCGGATGCCGGGCGGCGCGAACTCGATGTCGCCCTCGTGCGTGTGGAAGCGCGCCTTTATGCGCGGCGGCGTGACGGTCACATTCTGGAACTGCTCGAGGAAATCGAGATGCCAGAAGGTGCGGCGGAACTCGCCGTCGGTGATGGCTTCGAGCCCGACATCCTCCTGCAGCTTGACCGCCTCGCGGATGGCATCGTCCTCGACGCGCGTCAGCTCGGCGGCGGTGATCTCGTTGCGCTTTTTCTTCTCGCGCGCATCCAAAAGCCGCTGCGGGCGCAGCAGGCTGCCGACGTGATCGGCGCGAAAGGGCGGCGTCGTGCGTTGCGCCATGGCGATCCTCCTCGTGCGGATTTTGCCGCATCGTGGCAAGCAGGCAGGGTCGTGGCAAGTGGCGCGCCAAGGCGCTATATCAGGCGCGGGAGAGATGACGATGGACGCCAATTACATCCCCTTCCACCCCAACCCATCGAAGCCCCGATTTGCGCCGCCCGCCGGCGCGGTCGATGCGCATTGCCACGTGTTCGGGCCGGAAGCCGCGTTCCCCTACGCGCCCGAGCGGAAATACACGCCGTGCGACGCGCCCAAGGAAAAGCTGTTCGCGCTGCGCGACTTCCTGGGATTTGCGCGGAACGTGATCGTGCAGGCGACCTGCCACGGCAGCGACAACCGCGCCCTCGTCGATGCGCTCGAGAATTCCGGCGGCAAGGCGCGCGGCGTGGCGGTCGTCGGCATGAAGGTGAGCGATCAGGAGCTGCAAGCGCTCGACCGCGCCGGCGTGCGCGGCATCCGCTTCAATTTCCTGCCGCGCCTCGTCGATGCGACGCCGAAGGACGCGTTCCTGGGCATGGCCGAGCGCGTGAAGCCCTTGGGCTGGCACACCGTCGTCTATTTCGAGATGCCGATGCTCGACGCCATGACGCCCTTCCTCGAGGCGCTGCCGACGACGATCGTGCTCGACCACATGTCGGTGCCGGACGCGAAGAAGGGCGCCGACGACGCGGCTTTCCGGCGCTATCTCGACCTCGTCGCGCAAGCACCCGAAGATCTGGGTCAAGGTGACGTGCCCCGAGCGCATCTCGGCCAAGGGCCCGCCCTACGACGACGTGGTGCCGTTCGCGCGCGCGCTCGTCGAGCGCATTCCCGACCGCGTGCTGTGGGGCACCGACTGGCCGCACCCGAACATGACGACGCACATGCCGGATGACGGCGCGCTGGTCGACATGATCCCGCGCTTCGCGCCCGATCCGGCGCAGCGGAAGGCGCTGCTCGTCGACAACCCGATGCGGCTCTATTGGGCGAAGTGAGGCAGGATGGCAGACCCGGTCAAAGAGCCCGAATACGAGGACATTCCCGGCACCACCGTGTTCGACGCGAAGCGCTCGCGCCAGGGCTATCACCTCAACATGTTCTGCATGTCGCTGATGAAGGCGGAAAACCGCGAGGCCTTCAAGCGCGACGAGAAGGCCTATCTCGCGCACTGGCCGATGACGGACGCGCAGAAGCAGGCGATGCTCGAGCGCGACTGGAACGTCATGCTGCGGCTTGGCGGCAACATCTATTACACCTCGAAGCTCGCGGCGACCGACGGGCTCACCTTCCAGAACATCGCCGCGATCATGACCGGCTCGACCCAGGAGCAGTACGCCAAGATGATGCTCGAAGGCGGCCGCAACCCCGACGGCAACCGCAGCAAGAAGGAAGCGAAGCGTGGCTAGGATCGTGGGCGGCGTCAGCACCTCGCACGTGCCGGCGATCGGCGCCGCGATCGACCGCGGCCGCATGGAGGATCCCTACTGGCAGCCGCTCTTCAAGGGCTACGAGCGCTCGAAGGAATGGCTGAAGCAGGTGAAGCCCGACGTCATCCTGCTCGTCTACAACGATCACGCCTCGGCCTTCTCGCTCGAAGTGATCCCGACCTTCGCGCTCGGCTGCGCCGAGGAATTCGCGATCGCCGACGAGGGCTGGGGCCCGCGCCCGGTGCCGGTGGTGAAGGGCCATCCCGATCTCGCCTGGCACATCGCGCAGTCGGTCATCCTCGACGAGTTCGACCTCACCATCGTCAACAAGATGGAAGTCGATCACGGCCTCACCGTGCCGCTGTCGCTCTTGTGCGGGCAGCCCAAGGAATGGCCGTGCCCGGTCATCCCGCTGTGCGTCAACGTGATCCAGTATCCGCCGCCCACGGGCCACCGCTGCTACATGCTCGGCAAGGCGATCCGCCGCGCCATCGATTCGTTCGAGCAGGATTTGCGCGTCGTCGTGTTCGGCACCGGCGGCATGTCGCACCAGCTCCAGGGTCCGCGCGCCGGGCTCATCAACAAGGCGTTCGACGCGCGCTTCCTCGACAAGTTCGCCACCGACCCCGAGGCGCTGACCCGGATCGGCCATGTCGAATACGTGCGCGAGGCGGGCTCGGAAGGGATCGAGCTCGTGATGTGGCTCATCATGCGCGGCGCGCTCGACGTCGACGCCAAGGAAATCTACCGCTTCTATCATGTGCCGGCGTCGAACACCGCGGTCGGCCACATGATCCTCGAGAACCGATGAGGGACGAGACATGAAGATCGCTCTGGCCGGCCAAGGCGCCTTCGGCACGCGCCACATGGAGGCGGTGCAGAACATTCCCGGCATCGAGGTCGTGAGCCTGACCGGCGGCCGGCGCGAATCGACCGAGGCATTCGCCAAGAAATGGAAGATCCCGCACTGGACGAACGACATCCGCGAGAGCGTGAAGCAGCCGGGCGTGGAAGCCGTCATCATCACCAGCCCGACGCAGATCCATTGCGAGCAGGGCGAGATCTGCATGCGCGCGGGCAAGCACGTGCTGATCGAGATCCCGATGGCCGACACGCTCGCCGACAGCGAGAAGCTTTTGCGCATCGCCAAGGAAACCGGCGTCATCGCCATGGCCGGCCACGTGCGCCGCTTCAATCCGAGCCACCAGTACGTCCACAAGAAGATCAAGGCGGGCGAGCTCAAGATCCAGCAGATGGACGTGCAGACCTATTTCTTCCGCCGCACCAACATGAACGCGGCCGGCCAGCCGCGCAGCTGGACCGATCACCTGCTCTGGCACCATGCCTGCCACACGGTCGATCTGTTCCAGTACCAGACCGGGGAGCTGCCGACGATCGCGCACGCGATCGAAGGGCCGCACCATCCCGAGCTCAAGATCGCGATGGACATGGGGATTCTGCTGAAGGCGAAGTCGGGCGCGATCCTCACGCTCTCCCTGAGCTTCAACAACAAGGGGCCGTTCGGCAGCTTCTTCCGCTACATCTGCGACAACGGCACATATCTCGCCTATTACGACGACCTGTCCGACGGCGACAACAAGAAGATCGATCTGTCGCAGGTCGACGTGTCGATGAACGGCATCGAGCTCGAGGACCGCGAGTTCTTCGCCGCCATCAAGGAGAAGCGCGAGCCCAATTCCTCGCTCGCCCAGAGCCTGCCCGCGATGGCCACGCTCGACCGGCTCGAGCGCGAGATGAAGGCCGCGAAATAGCGCTCAGACCCTGCGCCCCGCGTTGCGTAAGCTGCGAGAAGGGCGTCCTGGCGTAGCGTATTCGCGAAGTCTCTTAATTTCGGCGATTGCGGCCTTGGTGTTTCCTCGGCTGAGCTTCGCTACGCGTACCACCCTGGCGATGACTTTACCGCGATGGGTGATAGACACTTCCTCGCCCTTCGCGACTTGCTCAACGAGTACGGAAAATCGTCTTTTCGCCGCCGCAGCGCCAATTCGGATCATTTGGCGAGCCCTCGCCTTCACTTACAGTAATGGCCGCGCGTGCCCCTTAGTCGATCACCGCCACCGCGTTGATCTCGACGAGGCAGCGCGGGTCGGTAGCAAGGCGCACGACCTGAACCGTCGTGGTAGCGGGCTTGGCATCGCCGAAGAACTCGGCCCAGACCCGGTTCAGCGCGTCCTGGTCGGTCAGATCGGTGACGAAGCGGTCGGCCGTGACGATGTCGGCGAAGGTCGCGCCCACCGCCTCGAGCCCGCGCTTCAGGTTGAGGAGTGCTGCGCGCGCCTGGCCCGCCATGTCGCGCGGCATCTGGTCGAACTCCTCCGGCCGGTGCGGATGGTGGTGATAGACCGGCGCCGCGGTGACGCCGGCGAGATAGATCGTGGTGCCGCCCCTGACCTTGATCGCCGGCGCATACGGCATCCACATTTTCGGCGCATCGGGCCAGTGCACGTGCTCTACGGATTTCGACATCACTCACTCCTCCGGCAGGCCCAACTCCACCAGGGCGTGGTACCACTTGCTCAAGAAGCGCCAGCATCTTTGGATCGGTCGCCGGCAGAACGGCGCGCAAATTTGCGACGCTGGTGAGCCACGGGATGGCCTGCCGAGCATTTGTAAGCTCCGCGGCCGCCGAGTCGAGTTTACCCTGCGTCGAAGTAAATGAACGGCGAGCGCAGCCGAGACGAATCGCGAGATGCGGATTTGCTGGCGCGCGCGCGCAAAATCCACGATAGCGCCTGATCGTCATCTTCCAAAAACAGGTGCGCGACGCCAATATCGAACTGCCAATTGAGCGAGCTGCGGATCGCGCGGCGAAAACGCATCGCCTGCTCGTTGAGACGGATCGTCTCCTCGGGCCGGCCGAGCCTAGTCATCGACATCGCCGAGCGACCCATAGGCCGGCGCGAAATTGCGGTCGAGCGCGATTGCGCGTCTCGAAGGCGGCAGCAGCTTCGTCGTACCGCCTCAGGCGGCGGAGGAGCAGGCCCTGCACCCAATGTGCCTGCGCCCGGTCGGGCGCGAGGGCAAGCGACTGCTTCACCAGCTCCGCGTGCGCGCGCGAGATCATCGTCTACGGTATCTGCTGAAGGCGGAATTGATCCCGCGGGCGTAGACATAGGCGAGGCCGATGATGGCATCGACGGCGGCGCCGTCGAGCGCGAGCGCCTGCTCGAACAGGCCGCGCGCCTCGGCCAGCGATTCGCGCGAGGGCGGCCGATGCAGCACGGCCCAGCCGCGCATCGTCAGATCGATCGCGTCGGGATCGGCCGGCCGCTCCTTCAACGAGCGCCGGCTTTCGGCGTCGATGAGCTGCGATCCGACGGCGCCGGCGATGCGCCCGGTGATCTCGTCCTGCACCTCCATGAGATCGGCGCGGTCGCAGTCGAAGCGCTCGGCGAAAAGATGCGCGCCGGTCTCGGCGTCGATGAGCTGCACATTGGCGCGCACCCGGTTGCCGGCGCGCCGCACGCTGCCTTCGAGCACATAGCGCACGCCAAGCTCGCGCCCCACGTCGCGCGCATTGACCGCCTTGCCCTTGTAGGTGAAGGCGGTGTTGCGGGCGATGACGAAGCTTTCCGGAATGCGCGAAAGGTCGGTCGTGATGTCCTCGGTGATGCCGTCGGCGAAATAATCCTCGGCCGCATCGCCGGAAAGATTTGCGAGCGGAAGCACCACGATCGACAGGCGCGGCGCACCCTTCGCCGCGGGCGCCGCGCGGCGCGGAAGGCGGCGCAACGCGATAGGCGCGGACCGGCCGCGCGATGTTTTTGAGGCTTTGCTCGCCCATGTCCTCGAAGCCGAAATCGAGCTTGTCCTGCACCTGCTCCAAGGCCGAATGCGACAGGCAGATGCCGCCCGGCTCGGCGATGCCCTCGAGCCGCGCGGCGACGTTGACGCCGTCGCCCAGGAGATCGTCACCGTCGACCACAACGTCGCCGAGATTGATGCCGACCCGGAACTCGATGCGGCGCTCGGTGGGCACGCCCGCGTTGCGCGCGTCCATGCCGCGCTGCACCTCGACGGCGCAGCGCACGGCATCGACCACGCTCGCGAATTCGATGAGCACGCCGTCGCCCATGGTCTTGAAGATGCGGCCGCGGTTCTTGGCGATGGCCGGGCGAATGAGCTCGGCGCGCAGCGCATCGAGGCGCGCCAACGTGCCTTCCTCGTCGGCGCCGACGAGGCGGCTATAGCCTGCGACATCGGCCGCGAGGATCGCCGCGATCTTGCGCATGGCGTGGCTTGCCAACGCCGCCTCCCCCGAAGCGGCCAGTCTAGCACGGCAGCGCCGCTAGGCCCTGACTTCCTGGCGTTGGAAGACGACGTAGGCGATGACGAAGAGGATGATCGCGCCGGCGACGAGCCCGGTCACTTGCGGCCAGACGAGGAGGAGGCTCTGTGCCAGCGGCAAGGGCGTTCCCATCACCGCGCCTTCGAGCTGCGACATGAAGACGAGGCCCAGAGCGCGCGTCGCGGGATGGAGAATGCCGAGCACGGATTCGCCGAAGAGGGTGCTGGGCGACAGGCGCGACAGCGTCTGCTGCAGCTGGAGCTGGTCGGGATTGGGCTGGCCGAACACCATCTGCATGACGGTCGGCGGATAGACTTCGGTGCTGATGAACTGCACCACCTGCGGCCACAGCACGCTGACGAGGAGCCAGATGCCGAGCGCGGTCAGCGCCGAGGTCGCGGCCGAGCGGAACACGACCGAGCACAGCATCGCGACCGCGAGCCACACGCCGCCATAGGCGATGGCGACGACGAGGAAGGCCAAGCCGCGCAGCACCTCCTCGCCCGAGGGCGGCACGCCCAGCGTCAGGAGCCCGAGCCCCATGATGAGGAGCCACAGCGTGAAGAGCGTGACCGCGATCGCGGCGAGCCCGGACAGGAATTTGCCGAGCAGCAGCGCGTCGCGATAAATGGGCTGCGCCAGGATGCGCGAGAGCGTGCGGCGGTTGAACTCGCCGTTGACGCTGTCGAACGCCAGCGCGATCGCGATGAGCGGCACCAGGAAATCGAGCACCAGCACGAAGGACGGCAGCGGGTCGCGCGCCTGGGTGAAAAGGCGCAGGAACAGGAACGGGTCCTGCCCGGTCGTCGTCTTCAGGTCCTGGATCGCGGTATAGACGGCGCCGGCGCCGGTCAGGATGACGAGCCATTCGAGCACATGGACGCGCGCGCCGCCGAGGTGATCGGCGAATTCCTTGAGGAAGACGGTGCCCGTGCCCGTGAAGGCCGAGCCGCTACGCCGTGCCATGGGCGCGCCCCTCGAAATAATGGCGATAGACCGTGTCGAGGCTCGGCTCCAGGTCGGAAAGGCGCAGGAGCGACGCGCCCGAGGCCACCACCGCGCGGGCCAGATCGGCGCGGATGTCGCGCTCGGCGAGCACGCGGAAGGCGCGGCCCTCGCGCGTCACCTTCTGCGCCCCCGGCACCGCGGCGAGCACGCTCTCGATCTCGCCTTGCGCCTCGACCTCGTAGATGTAGCCGCCGCCGAGGACGCGCTGCGCCAGCTCGGGCACGGTGCCTTCGAGCACGATATGGCCCTCGTTGAAAAGCGCGACGCGGTCGCACACCGCCTGGACGCGATCGAGCAGGTGCGAGGAGATGAGGACGGCGGTGCCGTCCTTCTTCATGCCGCGGATCATGTCGAGGAGCTCGAACGTCGCCTCGGGATCGAGGCCCGAGGTCGGCTCGTCGAGGATCGCGACCTCGGCGCCCTTCATCAGCACTTCGCCAAGACCGAGGCGCTGCTTCATGCCGCGCGAATAGGTGCCGACGCGGTGATCGGCGACCGCGCCGAGGCCGACGCGCTGGAGCGCGTCGGCGATGCGGCGGTCGGCGTCGCGCCGCGAGAAGCCCGCGAGCCGCGCCGTGTAGCCCAAATTCTGCCGCGCGGTCAGGTTGTCGTAGAAGCCGACGCTGTCCGGCAGGTAGCCGACCCGGCGTTTCACCTCGAGCGGATCGCGCATCGGATTGAAGCCGCCGACATCGATCGTGCCCTCGGTCACTTCGGTGAGGCCCAGCAGCATCAGGATCGTCGTCGTCTTGCCGGCGCCGTTGGGGCCGAGCAGGCCGAAGATCTCGCCGCGCCGGATCGCGAGCTCGATGCCGTCGACGGCGGCGACCGTGCCGTAGCGCTTCTTCAGGCCCGTTGCGCTGATGACGATGTCGTTCATCGCCGTCCGAAGCGCGCCACCGCGCCGATCAGCACGAGGAACGCGATGGCGATGATGGCGATGCCGACGATGCCCCACATGCTCGAGGTCGCGACGGTGATGCGGAAGTCGGACGAGGTCGAATCGCCGCCGCCATTGGCGCGGAAGGTCGTCATGTAGTCGCCGGCGATCGCCTTCGCCGAAGGCGTCAGCAGCGCCTGCACTTCCTGCTTCTGAGTGGGCGCGAGCGTTTCGATCTTGTCGGGCTGGAATGTCACCTTCCAGTCGGACGGCGGCGAGGCCGAGAGCGACACGTCGTTGGCGGGCGCGCTGCCGGTGTTCTCGACCACGAGCTTGATCGGCGTCGCCGTTCCCGCCTCGGCCTGCGCGTTGAGGCGGTCATCCTCGCCCGCAAGCTTGAGCTTCGGCTGGCCGGCGATGACCATCTGCATCTGCGTGTCGGCCGAGGCGCCTTCGGACGCGGCCTGGACCGCGACCGGATATGTCCCGGCGGTGACGCTCGCGGGCGGCGTGACCTTGACCTTGAGGTCCTTGTCCTTGCCCGCCTCGATCGGGATCGAGCTCAGCTCCTGCGTGCCGTAGGCTTCCATGAACGAGGTCTGGAACCCTGGCGGCGCCTGCGCCGCGAGCTTCACGAGCAGGTCCTTGTCGCTCTGGTTCGTGACGGTGAACTGATACTCGAAGCTCGTGGTCGGCGTGCCGTTGAGCGAGGGCAGCTTCGCCTTGATGCCGAGCTGCGCCGGCAGGTCCTGGCCGGTGGTGATGTCGATGGCGAGGTCGGCGGCGGCGCCGGCGGCCTTGGCGTGGACGACGAGATGCTGCGTCCCGGCCGGCGCATTGGCCGGCACATCGACGCGCAGATTGACGGCGACGTTCTCGTTGGTGGCCGGCATCGCCGCGGTGACGGGCGTGCTGCCGCCGAGCAGAACGGCGGTCCAGCCCTTGGGCGCGCCATCGACGCTCAAGCCGACGCGCTCGGGCGGCAGATCGTAGTTCTGCAGCTTCATCTTGATGGTGGTGGTCTCGCCGGCGCGGGCCGCGACCGCGGGATAGTCGGTCGTGAGGAACAGCCCCTTGACGTGCGCCGGCGCGGCCGGCGGCTGATCGGCGGCGCGCGTTGCCGGCGCTGCGAGGAGCGCGAACAGTGCTGCAATCCAAAATGCGCGGTGCATCGTGGCGATTCTCCCTCGTGCGTCCCGGGGACGGTTGGGCACGTTATCGTGCGGCCGCGATTCTTGGCCCGAGTTCGGCGGGGCGGCACCTTAGCGCAGGGTTAGTGGCCCGCAACAGTTAAAAACCTGTAAGACTAAAGCGGGAAATCCGGCGCGAGGCCCAACGCCACCCGGCCGTAAATGCCGCCGTTCAGGTCCCAGCTCACGCCGATATGGCCGTTCGCGGCATGAACATCGCGCAGCGCGCGCTGCAGCGGATGCGCCTCGTGGATGGCGCCGCCGCCGGCGCCGGCGAACACGATGTCGACCGCGCGCGCCGCAAGCTGCGCCGCATAAGCCCCGTCGCGGCGCCAGCGCGCCCGGTCGATGAGCGGCGGTGCCACGCCCTGCTCGGCAAGCGCCATCGCCTCGTCGCAATCCTTGAGCGCCACCGTCATCGCCGCGTCGACCAGCGTCGCGGCTTCGGCGAGCCGCATCTGCAGGGTCGCGAGCTCGGCGAGCGCCTTGCCGGAATATGTGCGCGGCGCGCGCCCGCACGGCCTCGGCGAAATCGCGCACCGCGCCCGCGGCGATGCCGAGCGGCGTGCCGGCATTGACGAAGGAGAAGATCGAATACCACGCGAGGCGAAAGAGCGGCCCCGGATTGACGGCGCTGCCGGGATGCGGGCCGCCATTCCCGACCGCGACCGGAACCGCGCGGTGCGCCGGCACGAAGGCGTCCGCGACCGTCACGTCCTTGCTGCCGGTGGCGCCGAGCCCCATCGCGTACCAGGTGTCGATGACGCGGTAATCGGCCAGCGGCACGAGAAAGAGGTGCGGCTCGGGCGCGGCGCCGTCCTGCGCCGCGACACGGCCGCCGAGCATGACCCAGGTCGCGGGATCGATGCCGCTCGAGAACGGCCAGCGGCCCGTCAGGCGCCAGCCGCCCGAGGCCCGCGCCACCTCGCCCTCGGCCATGACGAGGCCCGAGCCGATGAGCGCCTCGGGGTCGGCGCCCCAGATCTCGTCCTGCGCCTCGGGCGGCCAGTAGCCCAGCATCCAGTTGTGGCTGACGAGATTGTTGTAGACCCACGAGGTCGAGGCGCAGCCGCTCGCCAGGATCGCGCCGAGCTCGACATAGCCGCGCGCCGGGACCTCGGCGCCGCCATAGCGCGCCGGGCGAAAAGCCGCCCACAGGCCCGCTGCGCCGAGATCGGCGATGGTTTCGTCGGGAATGCGGCGCAACGCCTCGGCGCTTTGCGCGCGCGCGCGCAGCGCCGGCACGAGCGCCCGCGCCCGCGCCAGCATCTCGTCATAGGGGGGCGCCGCCATGCCTCCCTATCGCGTGCCGGGGAAGCGCCTGTCAACGGGGGCGCGTTAACACGATTTTAACCATGCCGGCCTTTTTATGGGTCCCGGTACTTTTCGGCGACCGGCAGCACCTTACATTCGTTCCAACGCTTGGGGATTCGAATGAGCAATTGGTTGCTGGCCATCGCATGGGGCTCCGCGCTCGCGAGCTTCTATCTCGTCACCGACATGATCATGACCGATTTCGCCAGCCGCAGGGCCGCGCGGGTCGTCGCGCGCCGGCCGCCGGGCGCGGACGCAAGGTTCAGGCGGCGCTGAGGACCGTTTCGATCTTCTTGCGCAGCGTCTCGGCCGTGAACGGCTTGACGATGTAGTAGTGGACGCCGGCCTCCTTGGCCGCGACCACGTCCTTCGTCTCGTTGGCGGCCGTGACCATGATGAACGGCATGTCGTGGAACTGCGCGTCGGCGCGCAGCTCGCGCAGCAGCTCGAGGCCCGACATCGGCATCATGTTCCAATCGGAAATGACGAGATCGAAGCTCTTCTCGTGCAGCTTCTTGAGCGCGCTCTCGCCGTCCTCGGCTTCGTCGATGTTCTGGAAGCCGATCTGGCCGAGAAGATTGCGCATGATGCGCCGCATCGTGCTGTAGTCGTCGACAACCAGAACGCTTCGCTCGCCCTGCCGCATCTTACGCGCCTCCCAACCTGGTCAAGGCGGCGCGGAGCCTAGCAGGCGCCGGTTGCGCGGACGTTAATGCGGGTTTTACCGCTCCGTTCACCACGGCACCGGCCAGGACAGCACCAGGAGGAGCTGTTCGGTGCCGGGATTGAGCTTGGTCAGGCCGGCATTCGAGATGTGGTCGAAGGCGATGCCGAGCCGCGCCGCGTTGTCGAAGCGGTAGGCGAGCTCGAGCCCGGTCTTGAATTCGACCGGCGAGCCCAGATCCTTGCCGTTGCCGCGGCTGTAATAGCCGACCGCCGCGTTGGGCGTCACGGCGTAATGGTCGAGAAAGACGAAATCGAGGCGAAAGCCGCCATAGACATAGACCTGATGCCGGGTCGTGCCGAACGCGCCGATCATCGGCTTGACGAAATAAAATCCCTGCGCGAAGCGGTATTCGCCGCGCAGCTCGCCGGCCGGCTCCTTGTGATCGAAATCGATGTCGCCGGCGCCCAAGGCGATGAGCGAGGGATCGCTGGCGGGGCTGGTGAGATCGGCCATGTCGGCGCGCGCGCCGGGCGCAGCAACAAGCGCGCCCGCGGCCAAGAGAGCCGCGCCAAGGTTCTTCGCGCACACCATACTCATTCCCCCTCGAACGCCCCCGCGCATCTTGGGCGCGGCCGGCGCTTCTGGCAAGCACTCAACCGAGTTCGGGGCCGCTCAGAACTTCTTCTTGAGGCGTTCGGTCGCGGCCACGAGCTGGCTGCGGATGCCGGGCTCCATCGCCGAATGGCCGGCGTCCGGCACGACGATGTATTCGGCCTCGGGCCAGGCGCGCGCCAGCTCGTCGGCGGTCACGATCGGACACACCATGTCGTAGCGGCCCTGCACGATCGCGCCGGGCAGATGGCGGATGCGGCCGATCCGCGCGACCAGATCGTTGTCCGGGCCGATCACCTCGGCGCGGAAGAAATGCGCCTCGATGCGGGCGAGGCCCAAGGCCATGCGGTCCTCGCCGAAGGCCGCGACCGTGTCGGGGCTCGGCAGCAGGGTCGAGCACGCGCCCTCATAGGTGCTCCAGGCGCGCGCCGCCGGCATGTGCACGGCCGGATCGGGATCGACGAGGCGGCGGTGATAGGCGGCGAGCAGATCGCCGCGCTCGCCTTCCGGGATGAAGCCGGAGAAGGCGCGCCAGGCCTCGGGAAAGACCGTGCGGATGCCATAGAGGAACCAGTCGATCTCGGCCCGGCGGCAGAGAAAGATGCCGCGCAGCACGAGCCCGCGGCAGGCGTCCGGATGGGCCTCGGCATAGGCCAGCGCCAGCGTCGAGCCCCACGAGCCGCCGAACACCGCCCAGCGATCGATGCCGAGATGGCGGCGCAGCGTCTCGAGATCGGCGATCAGCTGCGCGGTGGTGTTGTCCTTGAGCGAGCCCAAGGGCTGCGAGCGGCCGGCGCCGCGCTGGTCGCAGATCACGATGCGGTAGTACGAGGGATCGAAGAAGCGGCGATGCGTCGGCGTCGCACCCGCGCCCGGACCGCCGTGCAGGAACAGGATCGGCACGCCCTGCGCGTTGCCGCATTGCTCCCAATACATCGTGTGGTGGGAATCGAGCGGCAGCATGCCGGTCGTATAGGGCTCGAGCGGCGGATAGAGGTCCTGGCGGTACATGCGCGCAGTGTAAAAATAGAAGCGCACGACCGCAACAAGCGGCACGTTCTTTGCCGTGGCATCGGGCTCGGCTATGGTAGGCGCAGAAACGGAAACAGGGAGGCTCGCATGACCAGGACAATCGACCGGCGCCGCTTCGGCATGGGCGCTGCTGCCACCGGCGCGATCCTCGCCGCGCCCGCCATCGTGCGCGCGCAAGGGGGCCGCCTGCGCATCGGCAATCTCCTGCCGACCTCGGGCTTCGAGGCCCTGACCGGCCAGTTCTGCCAGGGCGGCATCGACCTCGCCAAGACCATGGTGAAGGACATGGGCTACGATTTCGAGGTCGTCGACGCCGACACCGAATCGAAGCCCGAGACCGCCCGCACCCAGGCCGAGAAGCTCATTCACGACGGCTGCCACATGCTGCTCGGCGCGTTCGATTCGGGCCAGACGCTGGCCATCGCCCAGGTGTGCGAGCAGAACGGCATCCCCTTCGTCGCCGACATCGCCGCCGATCCCGCCATCACGAACCAGGGCTTCAAGTTCGTGTTCCGCAATTTCCCGACCGCGATCATGCTCGGCAATAACGGCCTCGCGCTGTTCGCCGAGCTGTTCAAGGTCACCCACACCGCGCCCAAGACGGCCGTGCTGATGCATGTCAACGACACGTTCGGCGAGGCGATGGTGAAGGGCATCGACGGCTATGACCAACGGGTCGGGCTGCCGTTCAAGATCGTCGAGAACATCGGCTATTCGCCGCAGACCAACGACCTCTCGGCCGAAGTCGCCAAGGCGAAGTCGGCCAATGCCGATCTCCTCGTCGTCGTGCACCGCCTCAACGACATCATCCTGATGATCCGCGAGATGGTGAAGCAGCGCTATCAGCCGATGGGCATCATCAGCCCCGGCAGCCCCGGCATGCAGTTCAAGCAGTTCTTCAAGTCGCTCGGCAAATACGCCGATTACTGCATCACCAACCAGCCCTGGATGGACCCGAAGCAGCCGCTCGCGGCGCGCGTCCAGGAGGCCTACGAGAAGGCCCATCCCGATCAGAACATGACGCTCGAGATCGGCTTCACGTTCGAGGGCGTGCTGATCTGCGCCGATGCGGCCAAGCGCGCCGGCTCGACCAATCCGCAGGCGCTGGTCGAAGCCTTGAAGGCGACGCACATCACCGAGCGGGTGATGCTCGGCGGCGCGATCACCTTCGACGACCACGGGCAGAACGTCAATCTGCCGTCGGCGGCGACCGAGAACCTCAACGGCAAGCCGATGGTGGTGCTGCCCGAGGCGAACGCCCAGGCGAAGCCGATCTTCCCCATGCCGGGCTGGTCCGAGCGCGGATAGAAGCTTGGGCGGCGCATGCCCGGCTGGGTCAATTTCGTCATCGCGGGGCTGTTGACCGGCGCGGTCTATGGGCTGATGGCGCTTGGTCTCTCCGTCATCTTCGGCGTCGTGCGCGTGGTCAATTTCGCGCACGGCGAGATGATGATGCTGGCCATGTACGGCGTGATCCTGCTGCAGCACTGGGCGGGCTTCGATCCGTTCGTGGCGCTGCCGGTGGTGGCGGCTGTGCTCTTCGCGCTTGGCTACGCGCTGCAACGGGGGCTCCTCAACCGCTTCATTTCGCGGCCCGAGCACGAGCAGTTCATCCTCATGCTCGGCGTCGCCGCCTTGCTCACGAGCTCGATGCTGATGGTGTTCGGGCCGGACGCGGCCAGCGTCGAGACGTCCTATCAGCTCGATTCCTACGCGATCGGCTCGCTCATCCTCGACAAGGTGCGGGTGTTCGCGGCGACGGGCGCGGTGCTGTGCATGGCGCTGCTGTGGGCCTTCTTCCGCCTGAGCCGCACCGGCAAGGCGATCCGCGCGTGCGCCGACAATCCCACGGGCGCGGCGGTGGCGGGGCTCGACGTGAGCCGCTTCTACGCCACCGCCTTCGGCATCGGCGCGGCGTGCGTCGCGGCGGCCGGCACGTTCCTGCTGCTGCTCGTCGACGTGCAGCCTTATCTCGGCGCCGACTACACGCTGCTCTCCTTCATCATCGTCATCATCGGCGGCCTCGGCAGCATGCCGGGCGCGTTCTTGGGCGGCCTGCTGATCGGCGTTTCCGAAGGGCTTTCGTCATACTTCGTCGAGCCGTCGCTCAAAAGCCTGTTCAGCTATGGCTTGCTCATTCTCGTGCTGCTGATCCGGCCGCAAGGGCTGATGGGCCGCAGGGCATGAACAGGCGGCAGGCGCTGGCGCTGGCGCTCGTCGGCGCGCTCCTCGTCGCGGCGCCGCTGTTCGTCGGCCCCTATCTGCTCTCGGTCCTCATCGTGTTCCTGGTCGCCGCATATCTCGGTCAGTGCTGGAACATCATGATGGGCTTCGCCGGTCAGCTCTCGATCGGCCATGCGCTCTATTACGGCCTCGGCGCCTATACGGCGGCCGCCCTCTTCTCGCATTTCGGCACGCTGCCGTGGCTCGGCGTGCTGGCCGGCATGGCGGTGGCGGCGCTCGCCGCGGCGGCGATCGGCGCGCTGTCCTTCCGCTTTGCCGTGACCGGGGTCTATTTCGCCCTTCTCACCATCGCCTTCAACGAGTTCACCCGCATCCTGTTCGAGCATTTCGAGTGGGTCGGCGGCAGCGCCGGCCTGTTCCTGCACGTGGCGCAGATCCATGCCACCGACCTCCTCCACCTGCGCGGCATGCCGAGCATGTTCTATTACCTGATGCTGGCGCTGTCGGCGGGCGCGCTGTGGCTCTCGCGCACGCTTCTGCGCCGCCGCATCGGCTTCTACTGGCTCGCGATCCGCGAGGACGAGCCGGCGGCGGCGGCGCTCGGCATCGACACGTTCTGGATGAAGCTTGCGGCGGTGACGCTCTCGGGCGCGCTCACGGCCTTGGGCGGCGGCATCATCGCGTTCTACGACAACAACCTCTATCCCGACACGATCTTCGCGACCTCGCGCTCGGTCGAGATCATCACCGCGCCGATCATCGGCGGCATGGGCACGCTGTTCGGGCCCATCGTCGGCGCCTTCCTGCTGACGACGATGGGCGAGGCGATGACCGATTTCGGCGCCGCGTTCGGCGTGCCGGGCCTGAAGCAATGGCTCTACGGCGGCGCGCTCGTCGCCATCGTCCTGCTGCAGCCGGCCGGCGTCTGGCCGTGGCTCAGGGACCGGCTCGGGCTTGGCGGGGACAGGCGATGAGCGCGCTCCTCGAGCTCGCCGAGGTGAGCAAGCGCTTCCGCGGCCTCCTCGCCGTCGATGGCGTGAGCTTCGCCGTGCCGCAGGGCGCGATCGTCGGATTGATCGGCCCCAACGGCGCCGGCAAGACGACGATCTTCAATCTCATCGCCGGCGTCTTCCGGCCGGACGGCGGCCGCATCCTGTTCGAGGGGCGCGACATCGCCGGCTTGAAGCCCAACGTGCTGTGCCACATCGGCATCGCCCGCACGTTCCAGATCGCGCGCCCGTTCGGCGCCTTGAGCGTGCTCGAGAACGCGATGGTGGGCGCCTTCCGCGTGAGCGCCGATCCGGCCGCGGCCGAAACGCGCGCGCGCGCCGTGCTGGAGCGGCTCGGCCTGGCCGAGAAGGCGAACACGCCGGCGCACGGGCTGACGCTGCCCGATCGGCGGCGGCTCGAAGTGGCGAAGGCGCTCGCGACCGAGCCCAAGCTGCTGCTGCTCGACGAAGCGATGGCGGGATTGCGGCCGGTCGAGGTCGACGCGATGGTCGGCACGCTCGCCGATCTCGCGCGCGAGAGCGGCCTCACCATCCTGCTCACCGAGCATGTCATGCGCGCGGTGATGGCGCTCTCGCACCACATCGTCGTCGTCCATCACGGCCAGAAGATCTGCGAGGGCACGCCCGAGCACGTCGCCGGCGACCAGCGCGTCATCGAGTGCTATCTCGGCCGGAGCGCGCAGTGATGCTCGAGGTGGCGAACCTCTCGCTCTTCTATGGCGACGCCCAGGCGCTCGACGACGTGTCGATCGCGGTCGCCGAGGGCGAGATCGTCGCCATCGTCGGCTCGAACGGCGCGGGCAAGACCTCGCTCATCCGCGCCATCTTCGGCATGGCGCGGGCGAAAAGCGGCTCGATCCGCTTCCGCGACGCCGAGATTTCGCGCGAGCCGCCGCATCGCATCTGCGACATGGGCTTGGGTCAGGTCGCCGAGGGCCGGCAGATCTTTCCCAACATGACGGTGCTCGAGAATCTCGAGATGGGCGCCGTGGTGCGGCACGCGCGGGCGCAGAAAGGCCGCAGCCTCGAGCGCATGTTCGCGATGTTCCCGGTGCTGGCCGAGCGGCGGCGCCAGTTCGCGGGCACGCTCTCGGGCGGCGAGCAGCAGATGGTGGCGATCGCGCGCTGCCTCATGGGCAGCCCGAGCCTCGTCATGTTCGACGAGCCGTCGCTGGGCCTGGCGCCGCTCGTGGTCGAGGACGTGTTCGCCACCATCCGCCGCCTCAACCTCGAGGACCGCCTCACCGTGCTCCTCGTCGAGCAGAACGTGGCGCAATCGCTGACGCTCGCGCATCGGGCATACGTGCTCGAGACCGGGCGCATCGTGATGAGCGGCAGCGGCGCCGAGCTTCTGGCGGATGACGGCGTGCGCCGCGCCTATATCGGGCTCTGAGCTATGATCGGCGCAACGGAAGAGAGGACCATGCCCGAAGGCGAGCGCCGCCTGCCGCGCTTCGCGCCGGCCGAGGTGGAGCGCGAGGATTTGCCGGACGGCGGCATGATCCTGCGCTCGCCGCAGCCCTTGGGCGCGTGCGCGCGCGCCGTCGGCGACAAGCTCGCCGGCTGGGCCTCGTGGATGCCGCACCGCGTGTTCCTGGCCGAGCGCGAGGGCGCGGGCTGGCGCCGCGTCACCTATCACGAGGCGCACGAGGCGGCGCGCGCGATCGGCCAGTCGCTTCTGAATCGCCGCCTCGGGCCCGAGCGGCCGGTGATGATCCTCTCCGACAACTCCATCGATCACGCGCTGCTGGCGCTTGGCGCGCTCTATGTCGGCGTGCCGGTGGCGCCCGTATCGGTGGCCTATTCGCTCGTCTCGCGCGATTTCGCCAAGCTGCGCTCGGTCGCGGAGCAACTCACGCCCGGCCTCGTCTATGCCGACGACGGGGCGCGCTATGCCGCGGCACTCGACGCCATCAAGAGCACGGGCGCCGCGGTCGCCGTCTCGCGCAATCCGCCGCCCGGGATGGAGACGACCTCGATCGGCGTGATGCGCGCGACGCATCCGCGCCAGGCGCTCGAGGACGCCTTTCACCGCGTCGGGCCCGACACGGTCGCCAAGATCCTGTTCACCTCGGGCTCGACCGGCGAGCCCAAGGGCGTCGTCAACACGCAGCGCATGATCTGCGCCAACCAGGCGCAATATCTCCAGGCCTGGCCGTTCCTCGCCGACCGGCCGCCCGTGATCATGGACTGGCTGCCGTGGAGCCACACCTTCGGCGGCAACAGCACCTTCCACATGACGCTCTTCAACGGCGGCACGCTGTGGATCGACGACGGCAAGCCCACGCCCGCGCTGGTCGCGCGCACCGTCGAAAACATGCGCGCCGTGTCGCCGACGCTCTATTTCAACGTGCCGCGCGGCTATGCGCTCGTGCTCGATCATCTCGAGCAGGACGCCGAGCTGGCGCGCCTCTTCTTCGCCGAGCTCGATCTCCTCTGCTATGCCGGTGCTGCCTTGCCGCAAAGCCTGTGGCAGCGGTTCGAGGCGCTTGGCCGTGGCGCAGACCGGGCGCAAGCCGCCCTTCGTTTCCGCCTGGGGCACGACCGAGACGGCGCCGTGCGCGACCATCGTGCATTACGCGATCGAGCGCGCCGGCAATGTCGGCCTGCCGGTCGCCGGGGCCGACATCAAGCTCGTGCCCGAAGGCGACAAGCTCGAGCTGCGCGTCAAGGGACCGAACGTCACGCCGGGCTATTGGCGCAAGCCCGATCTGACCGCGGCCGCGTTCGACGCGGACGGGTTCTATCGCCCGGGCGACGCGGCGCGGCTCGAGGACCCGGACGATCCTGCGCGCGGATTGGTGTTCGACGGCCGCATCGGCGAGAATTTCAAGCTCACCTCCGGCACGTGGGTCACGGTCGGCGCGCTGCGCATCGCCGTCATCGCCGCGGCGGCGCCGCTGATCGAGGACGCGGTGATCGCCGGGCACGACCGCGACGCGATCGGGCTCCTCGTCTTCCCGAGCCTTGCCGGCTGCCGCTCGCTCTGCCCCGAGCTCGGGCCCGACGCGACGCTGGCCGCGCTCGTCGCCCATCCGAAATTGCGCGCGGCGTTGCGCGCGGGGCTGCGCGGCACAACGAGGAAGCCGGCGGCTCCTCGCACCGCGTGGCGCGCGCCATCTTCCTGGCCGAGCCGCCGTCGATCGACAAGGGCGAGATCACCGACAAGGGATATATCAACCAGCGCGCCGTGCTGAGGGAGCGCGCGGCGCGCGTCGCCGAGCTCTATCGCGAGCCGCCGGGCGCGGACGTGATCGCGGTCTAGAGCTGGCGGAAGCAGCGCATGGCGACAGCCCACAGCATGAACACCACGTTCATCCGGGACCGCGCATAGATCCGCCGCGCGCCGTCATCGCTCGTAACAAGGTCGGCCGTCATGTTCGACCCTCCGGAGCAACAGGCTCCGGATGCGAGTTTCCCGCGCGCCACCTTACTCAAATCTAAAGCGCGGCCGTCCCCGCCCGGGAAATCGCCGGCAATTTGAGGGGAATGTGCGCTATCGGCGCGGCGCCGGAAGCTGCCACCGGTCGTAGCGCAGCGCGTCGATATCGACCGCCGTGCCGTGCCCGCGCGGCGGCCCTTTCGGCAGCTTGTCGGCGCCGGCGAAGCCTTCCTCGCAATAGAGCTCGATCACGTTGCCCGAGGGATCGCGGAAGAACATCAGCGCCTCGATGCCGCGCCGCGTCCACAGGTTCGAAGTCGGCACGCCGCACGAAGCGAGCCATTCGCGCATATGCGCGAGCTCGGCCGGGCCCGACGAAGAAGGCGAAATGCGGGTATTCGGCGCTCGTCGCGATGAAGGAGCAGCCGTCCGTGCCGATGCCGACATCGACGCCGCCCAAGCGGAACGAGGCGAAGGTCGGCGTATCGACATGCATCTCGCCGCCGAGCACGTCGCGGTAGAACGCCTTGCCCTCGTCGAGATCGCGGCACGGCACGCTGACATGGGCGAAGGATTTGAGCTTCGCCGGCCCTTGAACCGCTGCCTTGGTCTTGGCTCCGTCCATCTCGTCCTCCTAGGTCTGGCGCAGCTTGAAGCGCTGGATCTTGCCGGTCGCCGTCTTCGGCAGCTCGGGCACGAACTCGATCCAGCGCGGGTATTTATAGGGCGCGAGCCGCGCTTTCACATGCTGCTGCAGCTCCGCCGCAAGCGCGGGCGCGGCGCCGATGCCGTCGCGCAGCACGACGAAGGCGCGCGGCTTGACGAGGCGGTTCTCGTCCTCGTGCCCGACGACAGCCGCCTCGAGCACCTTGTCGTGCGTCATGAGCGCGGCCTCGACCTCGAACGGCGAGACATAGATGCCGCCGACCTTCAGCATGTCGTCGGTGCGGCCGCAATAGGTGTAATAGCCGTCCTTGTCGCGCACGTACTTGTCGCCGCTCCGCGTCCACGGCCCGAGGAAGGTGCTGCGCGAGCGCTCGCGGTTGTTCCAGTAGTAGGCGGCGCTGGTCGGACCGGCGACGTGCAGCTCGCCGATCTCGCCGTCGGCGACCGGCTTGCCGTCGTCGTCGACGAGCCTGATCTCGTAGCCCGGCACCGGCACGCCGCTGGTGCCGTAGCGCGCCGCGCCCGGGCGGTTCGAGAGGAAGATGTGCAGCATCTCGGTCGAGCCGAGCCCGTCCAGCACCTCGACGCCGAACCGCTCGCTCCAGCGCCGGCCGATATCCTCGGGCAACGCCTCGCCCGCCGAGATGCAGCGCCTGAGCGCGACCGCGCCGCGCGCCGGCAGGTCCGGGCTCGCCAGCATCGCGGCGTAGAGCGTCGGCACGCCATAGAAGATGGTCGGCCGCTTGTCGGCGAGGATGCGCGCGACCGCGCCTGGCGTCGGGCGTTCGGCCAGCAGCAGGGTCGTCGCGCCCACCGCCATCGGGAACGTCAGCGAATTGCCGAGCCCGTAGGCGAAGAACAGCTTCGCCGCGGAATAGACGACATCGCTCTCGGCGATGCCGAGGATGGGCTTGGCGTAAAGCTCGGCCGTCAAGGCCAGATGCGACTGGAGATGGACCGCGCCCTTGGGCGTCCCGGTCGAGCCCGAGGAATAGAGCCAGAAGCACGGATCGTCGCGCGAGGTGTCGGCCGCATTGGCGCGCGGCTCGGCCTCGGCGAGGAGGCCTGCGAACTGGTGCCGGCCGCTTACCCCTTCGCCGCCCGAAACGATGACATGGCGCAGCGCCGGCAGGCGCGGCAGCACCGGGGCCAGGCGATCGTAGAGCGCGTCCGAGACGATGAGCGCGCGGGCGCGGCTGTCGGCGAGCATGAATTCGTAATCGGACGCGGTCAGCATCGTGTTGACCGGGATGGGCACGATCCCGGCCTTGATCGCGCCCAAGAAAGCGACCGGGAAATCGACCGTGTCGAGCAGGCAGAGCAGGATGCGGCTGCTCCGGCTCGAGCCCGAGGCGGCGCAGCGCGTTGGCGCAGCGATCGACCCGCTCGGCGAGCTCGCCATAGGTCAAGGTGCCGCGATCGTCGATGAAGGCGGCCTTGGCCGCGCGGCCGGCCGCGAGGTTGCGCTCGATCAGATCGACGGCCGCATTGTAGCTGCGCGGCAACGCCGTCTCCGGGCGTCCTTGCGCTGCCCCGTCCGCCATCGGCGTCCTCCCGGCACGGCCATTCATTGCCGCGCCGCGGAATTTGTCGCGCCCGCGCCGGGCGCCGTCAAGCGCCGGACCCGGCGGCGCGTCCGCGGCGTTTACCGGGCGCATGCCGAGATTCCTCGCCGCCGCGGTCCTTCTGGCGCTCGCCGCCTGCAGCGACGCCGCGCCCGCCGGCGCGCCACCCGAGACGCGTGCGCTCCAAGGCTGCGCCAGCGGCCGCACGGCGACGTTCCTGCATCAGAACTTTCCCGGCGGCAGCGACTTCAACGCCACGCGCTGCGCCGGCGAGGGATACTGATCGAACGCGGCACGGGCGGCGGCCGCGCGCGGCTTGAAGCGCAGCGCCGGCGCCTCGACGAGACGCCACGACAGGAACGCCACGGCCGCCGTCGCCGGGAGTGCGATCGCGAACACTTCCCACCACGGCGCGGCACCGCCCAAGGCGCGCACCGTGAGCTGCTCGATGGGCCAGCCATAGATGTAAAGCCCGTAGGACAGATCGCCGAAGCGCGCCGCGCGCAAGCGCCATCGCCCGGCAAAGGCGAGATATATGACGAGATAGCTGCCGCACGCCGCGAACACCGGTACGAACCCGCCGAAGCGCGCGGCCAGCGCCAGGGCAGCGAGCGCCGCGAGCGCGTAGCGCAGCCGCAGCAGCGGCAGATCGCGGAATTTATAAAGCGCCATGCCGGCGGCGAAGAACGGCAGCAGCCACGCGGCGCTGCCGATGAGCATGTCGCTCGACGACGTGTCGAGCACCGTCGCGACGATGCCGGCCGCGAACAGCGCCGCCAATACCGGCCCGCGCACGAGGCCCGCGCCGCCCAGGCCCGCCACCATCAGATACATCAGCACTTCGCACGGCAGGCTCCACAGCGGCCCGTCCACCACCCAGCCATTGCCGAGGCCGGTGAAGTTCACGGCGGGCAGGCCGTGCACGTCGATGTTCAAACTCAGGTTCGCGACGACGAAGCGGTAGCTCCCGGAATCGGCGAAATAAGCCCCAAGCGGCAGGCGCGACACGGCGGGCCCGACCACGAACGCAAGCAGCAGCACGCAGGCGGCAAGCCCGGGATAGATCCGGAGCGCGCGCTTGGCCAGGAACGGCGCGATCCGCCCCGTCATCTCGAAGCTCTGCGTCACGAGATAGCCGCTGATCGTGAAGAACACGAACACGCCGGCGACGCCCAGGGTGCATTGCCCGCCCGTAAGGCGCATCAGCGGGTCCGGGCCGAGCCGGTCCTCGCCCAGCAAGAACGCATGCGTCAGCACGACCGAGACCGCCGCGGCGAGCCTTAACGCATCGAAATTATTGTCCCGTCCCCCCATCGTCCCCAGCATGTCCCGGATCGGCCGGGAAAGACAGGGGAGCCAATGGGTTGACTCCGGGCGCGCCAAGCCCAAGCTAAGGGGTGGTACTGGGAGGCGAGATATGTTCATCGAGACCGAGCAGACGCCCAATCCGGCGAGCCTGAAGTTCCTGCCGGGACGGACGGTGATGGAAGTCGGGACCGCGCACTATCCGGACGCGGAGTCCTGCCAATCCTCGCCGCTTGCCGTGCGCCTCTTCGGCATCGAGGGCGTCAAGGGCGTGTTCCTCGGCTCCGACTTCGTCTCCGTCACCAAGGACGACGAGATCGACTGGTACCGCCTGAAGCCGGCCGTGCTCGGCGCCCTCATGGAGCATTTCACCGCGGGCGCGCCCATCTTCGTCGGCGAGGCGAAGGCGGACGAGGAAGAGGACGACGAGGTGGTGTCGCAGATCAAGGAGCTGTTGGAGACGCGCGTGCGCCCGGCCGTCGCGCAAGACGGCGGCGACATCATCTTCCACCGCTTCGAGGACGGCATCGTCTATCTGCACATGCAGGGCTCGTGCTCGGGCTGCCCGAGCTCGACCGCGACCCTGAAGGCCGGCATCGAGAACATGCTGCGCCACTACGTGCCCGAAGTGCAGTCGGTCGAGGCCGTCTAGGTCACGCCATCATCGGCCGCGGAAGATCGGCGTCCGCGAGCAACGGATAGCGCCGCGCGTCGAAGAGCTGATAATGCCACCATTCGTTGCGGTAGAAGTCCCAGCCGGCCGCAGACATGAGGCCGAGCAGCAGGAGGCGATTCCTCTGCGCCGCCGCGGGGATCGCGGTATCGCCGTGATGCGACAAGGGCGTGAAGGCGTCGAACTCCGTTCCCATGTCGAGCGCCGCGCCGCTGCCGTCGATGAGCGTCAGGTCGATCGCGGCGCCGCGCGAATGCGGCGAGCCGCGCCGCGGATCGGCGAGGAAATCGGGATCGGGCTTGGCGTTCCACAGCACCCACTGCGCCTCGCTCGGGCGCAGCGCATCGAAGATCTTGAGGCGCAAGCCGAGCGGTTCGGCCAATGCCACGGCGCGCGCGAGCAGACCGGCCGCCTCCTCGTTGAAATAGCAGATCGCGTTGCGATAGACCGGCGCGCCGGTCAGGTTCTTGCGCGGTCGCGTAGGCGAGCGCGATGACGACCCGGTGCTGCGTTTCGCTGATCTCGACGAGCGGCATGGAATTCCCGGCACTGGCCGTCCGAGTGTAGCATCGCTGCCGCCATGGTGAACGTGCTCGCCTTCGATTGCGCCGGAAGCGGCGCCGCCGTTGCGGTGGTGCTCGTCCGGCCGCGTCGCCGCGAGCCGGAGCGATGCGGCGCCCACCGGCCAGGCCGAACGGCTGATGCCGATGATCGAAGAGGTGTGCGCCGAGGCGGGCGCGCGCTTTCCCGATCTCGACCTCATCGCCGTCACGGTCGGACCCGGTTCCTTCACCGGCATCCGCATCGGGCTTGCCGCGGCGCGCGGCCTGGCGCTCGCGACCGGGCTGCCGTGCATCGGCGTCACGAGCTTTGCCGCGGTGGCCGCTGCGGTGCCGCCCGGGCTGCGGCCGCTTGCCGTCGCGCTCGACAGCCGGCGCGACGAGATCTTCCTGCAATGCTTTCGCGCCGAGGACGAGGCGGACGCGCCCGCGATGCTGCGCCCGGAAGAGGCGGCGAGAACGCTGCCGCAGGGCGCGCTGCTGTGGCTTGCCGGCGATGCGGCCGAGCTGCTCGCGCCATGGCTCGATGGCCGCGCGCGCATCGTGCCCGGCGCCAGCCGGCCCGATCCGGGCGCCATCGCGCGCCTTGCCGCGGCGCAGTGGCGTCCGGGCGAGCGGCCGCCGCTGCCGCGGCCGCTTTATCTGCGCGCGCCCGACACCACTCTGCCGCAGCGCGCGGGCCGGCGATGAGCGTCGTCCTGCGCCCGGTCGCGCGGCGCGACCTCGAAACGCTCGCGCGCATCCATGCGCAATGTTTCCCGGACGATGCCTGGGACGTGGCGGCGCTCGAGAGCGTGCTCGCGATGGCCGGCGCCGAATCCCTCTTGGCCGAGCAGGATGGCGCCGCGATCGGCCTGTTGTTCGCGACGGTGCTGCGCGAGGAGGCGGAGATCCTCACCTTCGGCGTGGCGCCGCGCGCAGCGCCGGAGCGGCGTCGCGCGCGCGCTGCTCGGCGGCTTCTATGCCCGCGCCCGGTCGCTCGGCGCGACCCGCGTCGTGCTCGAAGTGGCGGCCGACAATGCCGCCGCGCTGGCGCTCTACGAGGCCGAAGGGTTCCGCACCGTCGGGATTGCGCCATGCCTACTACCAGCGCGAGCGGGGCCCCGCGGTCGATGCCTGGCTGCTGCGGCGGGTGCTCGACTGACCCGGTCTAGTCTCGCGGTCGATTTGCCGGAACCCGGTTGCGCCAAGTCGGCGCGCAATAGCGCCGGTGTTCGCGTCCAGGTTTGTTCAATCCCCGCCGTCGATTCAAAAAAGTCATCTGTCGTGCCACTTGCGCATTGCTTCCCGTCCAAAAATAACTAATATCCAATTCGAGACGCGTGGAGGAATGTGCAAGCAATGACTGAACAGTCGCATTCAAACGACCTGCTCGGCTTGACGACCGAAATCGTCGCCGCCCATGTGTCAAACAATACCGTGTCCGTGAACGATCTTCCGACCCTCATCAATCAGGTTTATCAGTCGCTCGCCACGATCGGGCAAGGCCCCGCCGTGTCGTCCGAGCGTCCGCAGCCCGCGGTCAGCGTCAAGCGCTCGGTTCATCCGGACTACATCATCTGCCTCGAGGACGGCAAAAAGCTCAAGATGCTGAAGCGCCACCTCAAGACCGCGTACAACATGACGCCCGAGGAATATCGCGACCGCTGGCAGTTGCAGCCGGACTATCCGATGGTTGCGCCGAACTACGCGCGCCAGCGCTCGCGCCTCGCGAAAGAGATCGGGCTCGGCACGCGCGGACGGCGCAGCGGCGCGGCCTGAGGCGAGGGCGCGGCGCGTCCGCCGAGCGGCACTCCCTGGCGCCTTGCCGCGTTTACGCTATACTCATCCCGCGAAACTGCTGACCGTCTCAGGGAATGCCGTCGCGCCTCGAGCAGTTGTGCATCGACAAGGGTCTCAAGATGACCGAGCAGCGGCGCGTCATCGCTCGCGTGCTCTCGGAATCGGCCGATCATCCGGATGTCGAGAGCGTCTATCGCCGCGCGACCGAGATCGATCCGAAGATCAGCATCGCCACCGTCTATCGCACCGTCCGCCTGTTCGAGGAGGCGAACATCCTCGCGCGCCATCATTTCGGGCAGGGTCCGGCCCGATACGAGGAGATGCCGCTCGACCATCACGATCACCTCATCGACCTGCAAAGCGGCCGCGTGATCGAGTTCCGCAACGAGGAGATCGAGAAACTGCAGCGCGAAGTGGCGGCCAGGCTCGGCTACAATCTCGTCGATCATCGGCTCGAACTCTACGCCGTTCCGGTCGAGGGCCGCGAAGGCGGCAAGAAATGAAGGATCGCCGCAGGGCCCCGTGAGCAACGCCGAGACCTACGTCGCGTCCGTGCGCGCCGCGGAACCGAGGGTCGACGTATGGTCGGGCGCGCTCGAAGCCCGGCTCGCCGAAACCGTGCGCGATCTCGATGCGGCGCAAGCGCTGCGCTACCGCGTCTTCTACGAGGAGATGGGCGCGAAGCCTTCGGCCGCGCTGGCGCGCGCGCGCCGCGACTTCGACGATTTCGACGGCTATTGCGACCATCTTCTCGTCCTCGATCACGCGCGCCAGGGGCAGGTGATCGGGACCTACCGGCTCTTGCGCCGCAGCGTCGCGCGCCGGCATGGCGGCTTCTATTCGGCGGCGGAGTTCGACCTGTCGCCGCTCGAGCGGCACCCCGGCGAGGTCATGGAGCTGGGCCGCTCCTGCGTCGATGCGAGCGCCCGCAACCGGCCGACCATGCAGCTGCTCTGGCGCGCGATCGCGGCCTATGTGTTCGGCCATCGCGTGCCGCTGATGTTCGGCTGCGCGAGCCTGCCCGGGACCGAGCCCGATGCGCTGGCCGTGCCGCTCTCCTATCTCCATCACCAGCACCTGGCGCCGCCCCCTTTGCGCACGCGCGCGCTGGCCTCCCGCTTCATCGACATGGCGCGCCTGGCGCCGCACGAATTCGATGCCGAGCGCGCCCGCGCCGGGCTGCCGCCGCTTTTGAAAGGCTATCTGCGCTTGGGCGGCTTCGTCGGCGACGGCGCCGTGATCGATCAGCAGTTCAACACGACGGACGTGTGCGTCCTGGTGCAGACGGACCTCGTGACGGAAAAATACTATCGCCATTACGAACGCCAGGCGCGCGAGGACGCGACCGGCCAATGACGGACGGCGGCTTCTTCCTGCGCCTGTGGCGCGCGACGCTCTACGTGCTGGTGACGATCCCGACCGGGCCGATCCAGGCCGTCCTGCTGCTCGTGAGGAGCCCGTGGTCGCGCCGCTTCCCGATGATCTACCACCGGCTCTGCACCCGCATTCTGGGCTTCCGCATCGAGCTGAGCGGCGAGCGTTCGGCCACCCGCCCGACGCTTTTCGTTGCGAACCATGCCTCGTATCTCGACATTCCGGTGCTCGGCGGCCTGATCGACGGCTCGTTCGTGGCCAAGGCCGAGATCGCCAACTGGCCGTTCTTCGGCACGCTCGCGAAATTGCAGCGCTCGATCTTCGTCGACCGCCGCCCGGGCTCGTCGGCGAAGCAGCGCGACATGCTCACGGCGCGGCTCGAGGCCGGCGACGACCTCATCATCTTTCCGGAATCGACGAGCGGCGACGGCATCCACATGCTGCCGTTCAAGAGCGCGCTGCTGAGCGTCGCCGAGCTGCGCCCGCTCGGCGCGCCGCTCGTCGTGCAGCCGGTGACGGTGGCCTATGTCCGTCTCGACGGCATGCCGTTGGGCCGCTTCTACCGCCCGTTCGTGTCGTGGTACGGCTCGATGACGGTGGCGCCCCATCTCTGGACCATGCTGGGCTTGGGCGCCATCACCGTCAAAGTCATCTTCCATCCGCCCGTGACGATCGAGCAGTTCGGCTCGCGCAAGCTGCTCGCCGTGCATTGCTACAAGGTGATTTCGGGCGCGCTCGCGGCGGCGCTCGCCGGGCGCGGTCCGGGCGACGAGCCGGACCTGGCCGACACCAGCGAGGACGTGATGGCCGAGATGGACGTGGAGTGAGCCGGGCGTGGCGAAGAAGCTCTTCATCAAGACCTACGGCTGCCAGATGAACGTCTACGATTCCGCGCGCATGGCGGACGTTCTGGCGCCGCTCGGCTACGCGCCCGCCGCCGCGCCCGAGGACGCCGACATGGTGATCCTCAACACCTGCCATATCCGCGAGAAGGCGGCGGAAAAGGTGTTCTCCGAACTGGGCCGCTTGAAGCCGCTGAAGGCGCGGAAAGAAAAACGCGGCGGGCAATTCCTGCTCGCGGTCGCGGGCTGCGTCGCGCAAGCCGAGGGCGACGAGATTCTGGCGCGCGCGCCTTATGTCGACATCGTGCTGGGCCCGCAGACCTATCACCGCCTGCCCGAGATGGTGGCGCGGGTCGCGCGCGAAGGGGGTGCCGTCCTCGACACCGAATTCCCGGCCGAGCCGAAATTCGACTTCCTGCCCGCGCCCGCGCACGGCTCGGCCGTCTCGGCCTTCCTTTCGATCCAGGAAGGCTGCGACAAGTTCTGCACCTTCTGCGTCGTGCCCTATACGCGCGGCGCGGAGTTTTCGCGGCCGGTCGCCGCCGTGCTCGCCGAAGCGCGCCAGCTCGTCGCCTTGGGCGCGCGCGAGATCACCCTTCTGGGCCAGAACGTCAACGCCTATCACGGCGCCGCGGCGGACGCAGGAAGCTGGGGCCTCGGCCAGCTCATCCGCGCCGTTGCCGCAATCGAAGGATTGGCGCGCATCCGCTACACCACGTCGCATCCGCTCGATATGGACGAGGATCTTCTCGCCGCCCATCGCGACGTGCCGCTTCTCATGCCGTTCCTCCATCTGCCGGTGCAATCGGGCTCGGACAGCGTGCTGAAGGCGATGAACCGCCGCTACCGCGCCGACGATTACCGGCGCGCCGTCGCGCGGCTGCGCGCCGCGCGCGCGGACATCGCGCTTTCGTCCGACTTCATCGTCGGATTTCCCGGCGAGAGCGAGGCGCAGTTCGAGGAGACGATGGCGCTTGTGCGCGAGGTCGGATTCGCGCAGGCGTTCTCGTTCAAGTACAGCCGGCGGCCGGGCACGCCCGCCGCGGTGCTGCCGCACCAGGTGCCCGAAGCGGAGAAGTCGGCCCGGCTCGAACGATTGCAGGCGCTCTTGTCCGAGCAGCAGCGCCGCTTCAATGAAGGCACGGTCGAAACGCACGCTGCCGGTGCTGTTCGAAAAGCCCGGGCGGCACGCGGGCCAGCTCGTCGGCCGCAGCCCCTATCTTCAGCCGGTTCATGCCGCGGCGCCCGACGCGCTTTTGGGCCGCATCGCGTCTGTCGTCATCCGCAACGCCGAGCCCAACAGCCTGAGCGGCATTTTGGCCGCCGAAGGAAACGCTTGAGCAGCACGCCCCACTCGCGCGACGGCGGCGACGGCCGCATTCAGCTCCAGTTCGAGAACAACGCGCTGCTGCCGCAGCTGTTCGGCGAGCGCGACCGCCACCTCGAGCGCATCGAGCGCCAGCTCGGCGTGTCGGTCGTGCCGCGCGGCAATCGCGTGGCGATTTCGGGGCCGAGCGCCTCGACCGGGATCGCGCGCACCGCGCTCCAATCGCTCTACGAGCGCTTGGAACGCGGGCTCGATGTCGATGCCGCCTCGGTCGATGCCGCGCTGCGCCTGGCGCAGGCCAAGGGCGACAAGCCCGGCGCGCTCGTCGAGGAAGGCGAGGAGATCCGCACGCGCCGGCGCCGCATCGCGCCGCGCGGGCCGGTGCAGGCGCACTATATCCGCGCGCTGCGCTCGCACGACCTGGTGTTCGGCCTCGGTCCCGCCGGCACCGGCAAGACCTATCTCGCGGTCGCGATGGCGGTCGACATGCTGATGAGCGGCGCGGTCGAGCGCATCGTCCTGTCGCGGCCCGCGGTCGAGGCGGGCGAGCGGCTTGGCTTCCTGCCGGGCGACCTGCGCGAGAAGGTCGACCCCTATCTCCGCCCGCTCTACGATGCGCTCTACGACATGCTGCCGGGCGACCAGGTCGTGCGCCGCATCGAGAACGGCGAGATCGAGATCGCGCCGCTCGCCTTCATGCGCGGACGCACATTGTCGAATGCCTATGTGATCCTCGACGAGGCGCAGAACACGACGCCGGTGCAGATGAAGATGTTTTTGACGCGGCTCGGCGAGAATGCGCGCATGGCGGTGACCGGCGATCTGTCGCAGGTCGATCTGCCGCGCGGCACGCGCTCGGGCCTCACCGACGCGCTCGAGACGATTGACGGGCTCGAAGGGATCGCCGTCGTCCATTTCACCGAAGCCGACGTCGTGCGCCACGGGCTCGTCGCGCGCATCGTCGCGGCCTACGACCGGCGCGACAAGCGCACGGCGCCGCGGCGCAAGAAGGACGAAGAGTGATGGCCGCGCGCCCCCGCCTCGCGCAACGTGCATCATCGCCGGCACGCGCGCGCGTGGAGATCGCGATCGCGGTGCCGTGCCGGCAGTGGCGCAAGGCGCTGCCCGATGTCGAGCATGTGGCGACGGTGGCGGCGCAGGCGGCCTTGCGCGGCGCGCTTGCCGCGCCGTCGCGCGGGCGCGGGCGCGCGGCCGAGCTTTCGCTCGTCCTCGGCGGCGACGCGCTCGTGCGCAGCCTCAACCGGCGCTGGCGCGGGCGCGACCAGGCGACCAACGTCCTGTCCTTCCCGGCGGGCGGCGACGCGGGCGGCGCCGGGCCGCTGCTGCTCGGCGACGTCGTGCTCGCCTACGAGACCGTCGCGCGCGAATCCCAGGCGCAGGGCAAGACGCTGGCGGCGCATCTCTCGCATCTCGTCGCGCACGGCGTGCTGCATCTTCTGGGCTTCGACCATGAAAGCGACGCCGAGGCGCGGCGCATGGAGGGGCTCGAGCGGCGCATCCTGGCGCGGCTCGGCATGAGCGATCCCTATCGCCCGCAGGAGGCCGCGCATGGCTGACGCGGCCGAAGGCGGCGGATCGCACGACAAGGACGAGGGACCGTTCCAGCAGCTCGTCAACTGGCTGCGCCAGTTCCGCCGCACGCGCGACGGCGAGCCGAGCCTGCGCGAGGAGCTCGAGGAGCTGATCGAGGAGCATGGCGACGAGGAGCACGCGCAGGACGAAGCGCCGATCGATCCGCACGAGCGGCGGCTTCTCGGCAACATCCTCAAGCTGCACGAGCTCACCGCCGCGGACGTGATGGTGCCGCGCGTCGATATCGAGGCGCTGCCGGTCGAGACGCCGTTTGCCGAGGCCGCGCGCGCCATGGCCGAGCATGGCCATTCGCGCGTGCCGGTGTTTCGCGAGACGCTCGACGACGCGATCGGCATCATCCACTTCAAGGACCTTCTGCCTTATGCGGTCGATGGCCGCGCCGTGCCGCTGGCGCAGCTCGTGCGCAAGGTGCTGTTCGTGGCACCCTCGATGCCGGTGCTCGATCTCCTGCTGCAGATGCGCCTTTCGCGCGTCCACATGGCGCTCGTCGTCGACGAGTTCGGCGGCATCGACGGGCTCGTCACGATCGAGGACGTGATCGAGGAGATCGTCGGCGAGATCGAGGACGAGCACGACGATGCCGACCAGCCGAAGCTGATCGAGCGCGGCGACGGCAGCGCCATCGCCGACGCGCGCATGCCGATCAAAACGCTCGAAGAGCGCGCGCGCCGCCCGCTGCGGCCGAGCGAGCACGACGAGGTCGACACGCTCGGCGGGCTCGTCTTCGCCTTGGCCGGGCGCGTTCCGGCGCGCGGCGAGGTGATCAAGCATCCCTCGGGCCTCGAGTTCGACGTGCTCGACGCCGATCCGCGCCGGGTGAAGCGCCTGCGCGTGCGCGGCCTTCCGGCCGGGGACGGGCATGACCAGGCTGCGTGAGGCCGCGGCGGCGGCCTATCTCCGCACCGCCGGCCCGCTCGACCCGGTGCAGCGGATCGCCCTCGTCGCCGCCGGGCTCGAAGGATGGGCGCGGCATTTCGCGGCGATCCTCCTGGGCGCGCTTGCCGCGACGTCGCTGCCGCCGTTCGATTTCGCGCCCGCGCTTCTCGTCGCGTTCCCGGGCCTCGTCTGGCTCGAGGACGGCAGCGCCGACGCGCGCGCGTCCTTCGCGCTCGGCTGGAGCTTCGGCTTCGGCTTCTTCGTCGCCGGACTTTACTGGATCGCCGCGGCGCTGCTCGTCGATGTCGCGCAGTTCGGCTGGCTCCTGCCGTTCGCCGTGCTCGGCGTGCCGGCCGGGCTCGCGATCTTCACCGCGCTCGCGCTGCTGGCGAGCCATGTCACGTGCGACCGCCTCAATGTCGGCGGCACGCCGCGCATCCTCGTCCTCGTCGCGTGGTGGGCGGTGGCGGAATATCTGCGCGGCCACGTCCTCACGGGCTTCCCGTGGAATCTCATCGGCTATGCCTGGTCCGGCGATTTTCCCGGCGGCCTGTTCGTGCTCCAGGCGGCGTCCTCGGTCGGCATCTACGGGCTGAGCCTCCTCACCGTGCTGGCGGCATCGTTGCCGGCGCGGTTCGGCGACCTCTCGGGCGAGCGCAAATACGCGCCCTACTTCACCGTGGTGCTGCTCGGCGCGCTCGCGGCTGGGCGGCGCTGCGCGGCTCGGCCACGACGACGGCGCCGTCGTGGCGGGCATGAACCTGCGTCTCGTCCAGCCCTCGATCCCGCAGACGCTGCGCAACGATCCGGCCGCCGACGCCGCCAATTTCCGCCGCATGCTGGCGCTTACCGGCTCGCCCGCCGCGGTCGCGCCGAAGCTCGTGATCTGGCCGGAAGCCGGGGCGCCGCCGTTCCTCGAGCGCGACGCGGCCGCGCGCCGCGCCATCGCCGCCGCGATCCCGCGCGACGCGGTGGCGCTCGTCGGCACGGTGCGCACCGATCCGCCGCCGCTGCAGCCCGAGCATGTCTGGAACAGCCTCGAGGCGATCGGCGCCAACGGCGACATCCTCGCCTCCTACGACAAGTCGCACCTCGTGCCGTTCGGCGAATACGTGCCGCTCCGCAGCATCCTGCCGATCAACAAGATCACGCCCGGCACGATCGATTTCTCGGCCGGCCCGGGCCCGCGCACGCATCCGCATCGCCGGCGTGCCGCCGTTCAGCCCGCTCATCTGCTACGAGGCGATCTTCCCGGGCGCCGTGGTGGACGAGCGCGACCGGCCCGACTGGCTCCTCAACATCACCAACGACGCCTGGTACGGCTATACCTCGGGCCCGTTCCAGCATTTCGCCATCGCGCGCGTGCGCGCGGTCGAGGAAGGCCTGCCGCTGGTGCGCGACGGCAACGACGGCATCTCCGGCGTGGTCGATCCCTATGGCCGGGTCGTGCGCAAATTCGCGCTCGACGGCGTCGGCGTGCTCGACGCGCCGCTGCCGGCGAAACTGCCGCCGACGCTCTATGCGCAGTGGGGCGACTGGGGCTTCGCCGGCCTCCTCGCGGCGCTTCTGGCCTGTGCCGCGGCGCCACGCCTGTCGCGCGGAGCCGGCGGCGCCCGGCCGGCTGAGAGGTGTCACTTCGGCCGAACCAATTCCCGTTGTACTTAAGGATCATGTCGCATACCATCGCGTGCAGTTGGTGAGGCACGCGAACCCGCTTTATGAGCTTAGATTCCCGCGACAAGGGGGCACGGCACCGTCGCTCAGAGCATCCGCACCCGGTCGACATCCATGTCGGCTCGCGGCTGCGGCAGCGCCGGCAATTGCTCGGCCTCAGCCAGGAGAAGCTCGGCGAGGCGATCGGGCTCACCTTCCAGCAGGTGCAGAAATACGAGCGCGGCGCCAACCGCATCGGCGCGAGCCGGCTCTTTGAGCTGAGCCGCGTGCTCGACGTGCCGGTCGGGTTCTTCTTCGACGAGATGAGCCGCGAGATCGCCGGCCGGATCGGGCTTTCCGAGGCGCCGGCCGCGAGCTTTGCCGCGCCGCCGCTCGACCGCGACAATCTCGAGTTCATGCGGCTCTATCAGCGCATCTCCGAGCCCGCCGTCAGGCGACGCCTCTACGACCTCGCCAAGGCGATCGCCGACGCCTATTTCCCCGCCGAGCCCTCTTGACGCCGGGCGGCTCCGCGCCGCATCCAGCACCGATGAGCGCACGGGACGAAGACGGGGCGCGGCTTCTGCTGTACGGCCGGCGCCGCGGGCGCGCGCTGCGCAAGGGCCAGCAGCGCCTCGTCGAAGCGCGTCTGCCGCAGCTCCGCTTCGAGCTTCCGGCACAGGGGACGCTCGATCCGCGCGCGCTCTTCGCGCGGCCCGTCGGCGCCGTTTGGCTCGAGCTCGGCTTCGGCGGCGGCGAGCACCTGGCGGCGCAGGCGGCGGCGCATCCGGCGATCGGCATGATCGGCGCCGAAGTGTTCGAGAACGGCATCGCCAAGCTCGTCGGCGACATCGAGCGGCGCGAGCTTGCCAACATCCGCATCTTCGCCGACGACGCGCGCGCGCTCGTCGCCGGCGCTCACGCCTGCGAGCATCGCGCGGGCCTTCATCCTCTTTCCCGATCCCTGGCCCAAGGAGCGGCACAAGAAGCGGCGCATCGTGGCAGCGCACCTCCTCGACGAGCTCGCGCGCGTGCTCGCAGACGAGAGCGAGCTGCGCCTCGCCACCGACGACATGGATTACGCGCGCCAGATGCTGGAGCGCGTCATCGCTCATCGCGATTTCCGCTGGCTGGCGGCGGGTCCCGGCGATTGGCGCGCGCGGCCCGGGCGACTGGCCGCCGACGCGCTACGAGGAGAAGGCGCTCGCGCAAGGGCGCACGCCGCTCTACCTGCGCTTTGCGCGCCGCGCGCGCGGAAAATGAGGTCCTGCCGGGGGTTGCGCCGCGACGGGGATCGACTATATTTCGACAAAACCCATAGGTCCGGCATGTCGCCGGATCGGAAGAAAGGGTGGGCCGCCGGCCCACCTTTTGTTTTAAGGAGCGGGCGGACGCCTCTTGTTCGATAGGGCGAGCATCGAATCCTTGATCGCGCCGGCGCTCGATGCGATGGGCTATCGCATCGTGCGCGTCGCCTTCAGCGGCGGACGGCGCCCGACGCTGCAGGTGATGGCCGAGCGGCGCGACGATGGCGCCATGACGGTCGACGATTGCGCGCAGATCAGTCACGCGATCTCGGCCATCCTCGACGTCGCCGATCCGATCGAGGCCGCCTACGACCTCGAAGTCGAGCTCGCCCGGGATCGACCGCCCGCTGGTGCGCCCCGAGGATTACGAGCGCTTCGTCGGATTCGAGGCGAAGCTCGAACTGAGCGCGCCCGCACGAAGGCCGTCGCCGCTTCCGCGGCCGCTTGCGCGGGCGCGAGGGCGATGCCGTGAAGCTCGATCTCGGCGCGAGCCGTGGTGCTCGTGCCGCTTGTCCGCGATCGCCAAGGCCCGGCTCGTCCTCACCGATGAATTGATCGCCGCCACCAACCCGCAACATCGCAGCTAAATCCAAGGCGCCCCAA
>CAWDPP010000004.1:0-78932 GCA_963804235.1 uncultured Alphaproteobacteria bacterium | reverse complement strand
CCACATCCGCGAGAAGGCGTCGGAAAAGGTGTTTTCCGACCTCGGCCGCCTCAAGCCGCTGAAAGCGCGCAAGGAAAAGCGCGGCGGGCAGTTCCTCCGCCGTCGCGGGCTGCGTCGCGCAAGCCGAAGGCGAGGAATCCTGGCGCGGGCGCCCCATGTCGACATCGTGCTCGGCCAGACCTATCACCGCCTGCCCGAGATGGTGGCGCGGGTCGCGCGCGAAGGTGCGGCCGTGCTCGACACCGAGTTCCCGGCCGAGCCGAAATTCGATCTCCTGCCCGAGCCGGCGGCTGAGCTTGCCGTCTGGCCTTTCTCGATCCAGGAGGGTGCGACAAGTTCTGCACGTTCTGCGTCGTGCCCTATACGCGCGGCGCGGAGTTCTCGCGCCCGCGGAGACGTGCTCGCCGAGGCGCGGCGTCTCGTCGCGCGCGGCGCGCGCGAGATCACGCTCCTGGGCCAGAACGTCAACGCCTATCACGGCGCAGCTCGGACGGAGGAATCTGGGGCCTCGGCCAACTGATCCGCGCGATAGCCGAGATCGAAGGCGTGCGCGCATCCGCTACACCACCTCATCCGCTCGACATGGACGAGAGCCTTGTCGCCGCCCACCGCGACGTGCCGCAGCTCATGCCGTTCCTGCATCTGCCGGTGCAATCGGGCTCGGACCGCGTGCTGAAGGCGATGAACCGCCCTACCGCGCCGACGATTACCGGCGCGCCGTCGATCGGCTGCGCGGGGCGCGCGCCGACATCGCGCTTCCGTCCGACTTCATCGTCGGATTTCCCGGCGAGACGAGCCGCGTTCGAGGCGACGCTGACGCTCGTCCGCGAGTCGGCTTCGCGCAGGCGTTCTCGTTCAAGTACAGCCGGCGGCCGGCACGCCCGCCGCCGTTCGCCCGAACAGGTGCCGGAGGAGGTGAAGTCGGCGCGGCTCAACCTGCAGGCGCTGCTGTCCGAGCAGCAGCGCCGCTTCGACGCCGGCATGGTGGCACGACCGTGCCGGTGCTGTTCGAGAAGCCCGGGCGGCACGCGGGCCAGCTCGCCGGTCGCACCCCTATCTCCAGCCCGTCCATGCCGCGGCACCGGCGGCGCTCGTCGGCGCATCGCGCCGGTCGCGATCCTAGGCGCCGAGCCCAACAGCCTGAGCGGAGTCCTTGCCGCCGAAGGAAGCGCTTGAGCAGTACGCCCCATCGCGCGACGGGAGCGACGGCCGCATCCACCTGCAGTTCGAGAACAACGCGCTGCTGCCGCAGCTGTTCGGCGAGCGCGACCGCAACCTCGAGCGCATCGAGCGCCAGCTCGGCGTGTCCGTGGTCCCGCGCGGCAATCGCGTCGCCATTTCCGGGCCGAGCGCGCTCACCGGGATCGCGCGCACCGCGCTGCAATCGCTCTACGAGCGGCTCGAACGCGGGCTCGATGTCGATGTCGCCTCGGTCGATGCCGCGCTGCGCCTGGCGCAGGCGCGCGGCGACAAGCCCGGCGCGCTCGTCGAGGAAGGCGAGGAAATCCGCACGCGCCGGCGCCGCATCGGCCCGCGCGGGCCGGTGCAGGCGCACTATATCCGCGCGCTGCGCGCGCACGACCTGGTGTTCGGCCTCGGTGCTCCGCCGGCGCACGGCAGGACCTATCTCGCCGTCGCGATGGCGGTCGACATGCTGATGAGCGGCGCGGTCGAGCGCATCGTCCTGTCGCGGCCCGCGGTCGAGGCGGGCGAGCGGCTGGGCTTCCTGCCCGGCGATCTGCGCGAGAAGGTCGACCCCTATCTCCGCCCGCTCTACGATGCGCTCTACGACATGCTGCCGGGCGAGCAGGTCGTGCGCCGCATCGAGAGCGGCGAGATCGAGATCGCGCCGCTCGCCTTCATGCGCGGACGCACATTGGCGAACGCCTACGTGATCCTCGACGAGGCGCAGAACACGACGCCGGTGCAGATGAAGATGTTTCTGACGCGGCTCGGCGAGAATGCGCGCATGGCGGTGACCGGCGATCTGTCGCAGATCGATCTGCCGCGCGGCACGCGCTCGGGCCTCACGACGCGCTCGAGACGCTTGACGGGCGTCGAGGGGATCGCCGTCGTCCATTTCACCGAAGCCGACGTCGTGCGCCACGGGCTCGTCGCGCGCATCGTCGCCGCCTACGACCGGCGCGACCAGCGCGCCGCCCAGCGGCGCAAGAAGGACGACGCGTGAGCTGGCCGCGCGCGCCGTCTCGCGAACCGCATGCCGTCCTCGTCCCGCCGCGGTCGCGGCGTGGCAGATCGCGATCGCGTGCCGTGCCGGCGTGGCGCAAGGCGCTGCCCGATGTCGAGCAGTGGCGACGGCGGCGGCGCGGGCGCGCTGCGCGGCGCGCTGCGCGCGCCAGCGCGCGGCGCGAGCGCGGGCGCGCGCCGAGCTCTCGCTCGTGCTCGGCGGCGACGCGCTCGTGCGCAGCCTCAACCGGCGCTGGCGCGGCCGCGATCGGGCGACCAACGTGCTGTCCTTCCCCGCCGGACGGCGACGGCGGGCGGCGAGGGCCGCTGCTGCTCGGCGACGTCGTGCTCGCCTACGAGACCGTCGCGCGCGAGGCCGAGGCGCAAGGCAAGACGCTCGCGGCGCATCTCTCGCATCTCGTCGTGCACGGCGTGCTGCATCTGCTCGGCTTCGATCACGAAAGCGACGCCGAGGCGCGGCGCATGGAGGGGCTCGAGCGGCGCATCCTCGCGCGCCTCGGCATGGGCGATCCCTATCGCGCGCGGGAGGCCGCGCATGGCTGAGCGCGGCCGAAGGCGGCGGACCGCAGGACAAGGACGAGGGCCCGTTCCAGCAGCTCGTCAACTGGCTGCGACAGTTCCGCCGCGCGCGCGAGGGCGAGCCGAGCCTGCGCGAGGAGCTCGAGGAGCTGATCGAGGAGCATGGCGACGAGAAGCACGCGCAGACGAAGCGCCGATCGATCCGCACGAGCGGCGGCTTCTCGTCAACATCCTCAAGCTGCACGAGCTGACCGCGGCCGACGTGATGGTGCCGCGCGTCGATATCGAGGCGCTGCCGGTCGACACGCCGTTTCGCCGAGGCCGCGCGCGCGATGGCCGAGCACGGCCATTCGCGCGTGCCGGTGTTCCGCGAGACGCTCGACGACGCGATCGGCATGATCCACTTCAAGGATCTTCTGCCCTATGCGGTCGACGGCCGCGCCGTGCCGCTCGCGCAGCTCGTGCGCAAGGTGCTGTTCGTGGCGCCGTCGATGCCGGTGCTCGATCTCCTGCTGCAGATGCGGCTGTCGCGCGTCCACATGGCGCTCGTCGTCGACGAGTTCGGCGGCATCGACGGGCTCGTCACGATCGAGGACGTGATCGAGGAGATCGTCGGCGAGATCGAGGACGAGCACGACGACGCCGACCGGCCGAAGCTGATCGAGCGCGGCGACGGCAGCGCCATCGCCGACGCGCGGATGCCGATCGAGACGCTCGAGGAGCGCGCGCGGCGGCCGCTGCGGCCGACCCGAGCATGACGAGGTGGACACGCTCGGCGGGCTCGTCTTCGCGCTCGCCGGCCGCGTGCCGGCGCGCGGCGAGGTGATCAAGCATCCGTCCGGCCTCGAGTTCGACGTGCTCGACGCCGATCCGCGCCGCGTGAAGCGCCTGCGCGTGCGCGGCCTTCCGCCGGGGACGGGCATGACCAAGCTGCGTGAGGCCGCCGCGCCGGGCTATCTCCGCACCGCCGGGCCGCTCGACCCGGTGCAGCGCATCGCGCTCGTCACCGCCGGGCTCGAGGGATGGGCGCGGCATTTCGCGGCGATCCTCCTGGGCGCGCTTGCGGCGACGTCGCTGCCGCCGTTCGATTTCGCGCCCGTGCTCCTCGTCGCGTTCCCGGGCCTGGTCTGGCTCGAGGACGGCAGCGCCGACGCGCGCCGCCTTCGCGCTCGGCTGGAGCTTCGGCTTCGGCTTCTTCGTCGCCGGGCTTTACTGGATCGGCGCGGCGCTCCTCGTCGATGTCGCGCAGTTCGGCTGGCTCCTGCCGTTCGCCGTGCTCGGCGTGCCGGCCGGGCTCGCGATCTTCACCGCGCTGGCGCTGCTGGCGAGCCACGTCACGTGCGACCGCCTCAATGTCGGCGGCACGCCGCGCATTCTGGTCCTGGTCGCGTGCTGGGCGGCCGCGGAATGGCTGCGCGGCCACGTCCTCACGGGCTTCCCGTGGAATCTCATCGGCTATGCCTGGTCCGGAGATTTTCCCGGCGGCCTCTTCGTGCTGCAGGCCGCGTCCTCGGTCGGCATCTACGGCTTGAGCCTTCTCACCGTGCTGGCGGCATCGTTGCCGGCGCGGTTCGGCGACCTCTCGAGCGAGCGGAAATACGCGCCTTACGTCGCGGTGGTGCTCGTCGCCGCGCTCGCGGCGGGCGGCGCGGTGCGGCTCGGCCACGACGAGGGCGCCGATCGTGCCGGGCATGAACTCTGCGTCTCGTCCAGCCCTCGATCCCGCAGACGCTCCGGAACGATCCGGCCGCCGACGCCGCCAATTTCCGCCGCCATGCTGGCGCTCACCGGCTCGCCCGCCGCGGTGCCGCCGAAGCTCGTGATCTGGCCCGAAGCCGGAGCGCCGCCGTTCCTCGAGCGTGACGCGGCGGCGCGCCGCGCCATCGCCGCGGCGATCCCGCGCGACGCCATCGCGCTCGTCGGCACGGTGCGCACCGATCCGCCGCCGCTGCAGCCCGAGCATGTCTGGAACAGCCTCGAGGCGATCGACGCGAAGGGCGACATCCTCGCCTCCTACGACAAGTCGCACCTCGTGCCGTTCGGCGAATACGTGCCGCTCCGCAGCGTCCTGCCGATCAACAAGATCACGCCCGGCACGATCGATTTCTCGGCCGGGCCCGGGCCGCGCACCATCGCGCTTGCCGGCGTGCCGCCGTTCAGCCCGCTCATCTGCTACGAGGCGATCTTCCCGGGCGCCGTGGTGGACGAGAGCGACCGGCCCGACTGGCTCCTCAACATCACCAACGACGCCTGGTACGGCTATACGTCGGGACCGTTCCAGCATTTCGCGATCGCGCGCATGCGCGCCGTCGAGGAGGGCCTGCCGCTGGTGCGCGACGGCAACAACGGCATCTCCGGCGTGGTCGATCCCTATGGCCGGATCGTGCGCAAGTTCGCGCTCGACGGCGTCGGCGTGCTCGACGCGCCGCTGCCGGCGAAGCTGCCGCCGACGCTCTACGCGCAGATCGGCGACTGGGGCTTTGCCGGCCTGCTTCTAGCGCTTCTCGCCTTTGCAGCGGCGCCGCGCCTGCCGCGCGGGCGGCGCCGTTCGGCCGCGCTAAGGACGCGGTTTCCGGCCGACAATCCCCATTGTACTTAAGGGTTATGTCGCATACCATCGCGTGCAGTTGGCGAAGCACGCGATCCAGTTGATGAGCTTCGATTCCAGCGGCAGGGGTGGTCGGCGCCGTCGTTCCGAGCATCCGCACCCGGTCGACATCCATGTCGGCTCGCGGCTGCGGCAGCGCCGGCAGCTGCTCGGCATGAGTCAGGAGAAGCTCGGCGACGCGATCGGGCTCACCTTCCAGCAGGTGCAGAAATACGAGCGCGGCGCCAACCGCATCGGCGCGAGCCGGCTTTATGAGCTGAGCCGCGTGCTCGACGTGCCGGTCGGGTTCTTCTTCGAGGATATCAGCCGCGACGCGGCGCCGGCCCGAGCGGGCTTGGCGAGGCGGCCGGCCGCAACCTTTGTCGCGCCGCCCCTCGACCGCGACAATCTCGAGCTCGTGCGGCTCTACCAGCGCATCTCCGATTCCGCAGTCAGGCGGCGCCTCTTCGACCTCGCCAAGGCGATCGCCGACGCGTATTTCCCCGCTCGATCCCACTTGACGCCGACGCGGCCCCGCGCCGCATCCACCGATCATGAGCACACGGGACGAAGACGGAGCACGGCTCCTTCTTTATGGCCGGCGCCGCGGTCGCGCGCTTCGTCCGGGCAGCGCAGGCTCGTCGCGGAGCGGCTGCCGCAGCTCCGCTTCGAGCTTCCGGCACAGCGGCCCGCTCGATCCGCGCGCGCTGTTCGCGGCGCCGGTCGAAGCCGTCTGGCTCGAGCTCGGCTTCGGCGGCGGCGAGCATCTGGCGGCGCAGGCGGCGGCGCATCCCGCGATCGGCATGATCGGCGCCGAAGTGTTCGAGAACGGCATCGCCAAGCTCGCTCGCGCGACGTCGAGCGGCGCGGGCTCGCCAACATCCGCATCTTCGCCGACGACGCGCGCGCGCTGGTCGCGGCGCTCGGCCCGTCGAGCATCGCGCGCGCCTTCATCCTCTTTCCCGATCCCTGGCCCAAGGAGCGGCACAAGAAGCGGCGCTCGTGTCGCACAGCTCCTCGACGAGCTCGCGCGCGTGATGGCAGACGGCGGCGAACTGCGGCTCGCGACCGACGACATGGATTACGCGCGCGCGATGCTGGAGCGGCGCATCGATCATCGCGCATTTCCGCTGGCTCGCGACGGGGCCCGCGCGACTGGCGCGAGCGCGCCGCACGACTGGCCGCCGACGCGCTACGAGCAGAAGGCGCTCGCGCGGGACGGACGCCGATCTATCTGCGCTTCGCGCGCCGCGCGCGCGCCGAAAGTGATGTTCCGGTCGGGGGTTGCGCCGCGCCAAGATCGACTATATTTCGACAAAACCCATAGGTCCGGCATGTTGCCGGATCGGAAGAAAGGGTGGGCCGGCGGCCCACCTTTTGTTTTAGGAGCGAGCTGGAACGCCTTGTTCGATACGGCGAGCATCGAATCCCTGATCGCGCCCGCGCTCGATGCGATGGGCTATCGCATCGTGCGCGTCGCCTTCACCGGCGGCCGGCGCCCGACGCTGCAGGTGATGGCCGAGCGGCGCGACGACGCCGCCATGACGGTCGACGATTGCGCGCAGCGTGAGCCACACGATCTCGGCGCATCCTCGACGTCGCCGATCCGATCGAGGCCGCCTACGACCTCGAAGTGAGCTCGCCCGGCATCGACCGCCCGCTCGTGCGGCCGCGAGGATTACGAGCGCTTCGCCGGCTTCGAGGCGAAGCTCGAACTGAGCGCGCCCGCACGAAGGACGCCGCCGCTTCCGCGGCCGCCTTGCGCGGGCGCGAGGGCGATGCCGTGAAGCTCGATCTCGGCGCGAGCCAGGTGCTTCTGCCGCTTTCCGCGATCGCCAAGGCCCGGCTCGTCCTCACCGACGAATTGATCGCCGCCACCACCCCGCAACATCGCAGCTAGATCCAAGGCGCCGCCATGCCGACCATGTCCAGCATCCCCAATCCCGAACTCCTGCAGGTCGCCGAAACCGTCGCGCGCGACAAGGGCATCGACCGCGACGAGGTGCTCCAGGCGATGGAGCAGGCGGTGCAGAAGGCCGGGCGCTCGAAATACGGGCTCGAATACGACATCCGCGCCGAGATCGACCGCAAGACCGGCGAGATCCGCCTGATGCGCTTCCGCGAGGTCGCCGATCCGGTCGAGAACGAGGCGACGCAGATCCCGCTCGCCGAGGCCAAGCGCCTCAATCCCGAGGCCGAGGTCGGCGATTTCCTGACCGATCCGCTGCCGCCGATCGATTTCGGCCGCATCGCCGCGCAGACGGCCAAGCAGGTGATCGTGCAGAAGGTGCGCGACGCCGAGCGCCAGCGCCAGTACAACGAGTTCAAGAACCGCGTCGGCGAGATCGTCAACGGCCTCGTCAAGCGCGTCGAGTTCGGCAACGTCGTGGTCGATCTCGGCCGCGCCGAGGCGATCCTGCGGCGCGACGAGCTGCTGCCGCGCGAAAGCTTCCGCCAGGGCGAGCGCGTGCGCGCCTACATCTACGACGTGCGCCCGGAGGTGCGCGGGCCCGCAGATCTTCCTCTCGCGCACCCATCCGCAATTCATGGCCAAGCTGTTCGCGCAGGAAGTGCCGGAGATCTACGACGGCATCATCGAGATCCGCGCGGTCGCGCGCGATCCGGGCTCGCGCGCCAAGATCGCCGTCATCTCGAACGACAGCGGCATCGATCCCGTCGGCGCCTGCGTCGGCATGCGCGGCTCGCGCGTGCAGGCGGTCGTGGCCGAGCTGCAGGGCGAGAAGATCGACATCATCCCGTGGTCGGCCGATCCCGCGACCTTCGTCGTCAACGCGCTGGCGCCCGCCGAAGTCGCCAAGGTGGTGATGGACGAGGAGCAGCGCCGCATCGAGGTGGTGGTGCCGGACGATCAGCTCTCGCTCGCGATCGGCCGGCGCGGCCAGAACGTGCGGCTCGCCTCGCAGCTCACCGGCTGGGACATCGACATCCTGACCGAGGCCGAGGAAAGCGAGCGCCGGCAGGAGGAATTCCGCACCCGCAGCAAGATGTTCATCGAGGCGCTCGACGTCGACGACGTGATCGCGCATCTGCTCGTCACCGAGGGCTTCACGCTCGGTCGAGGAAGTGGGCTTCGTGCCGATCCAGGAACTGGCCGGCATCGAGGGCTTCGACGAGGACATCGCCGGCGAGCTGCAGCAGCGCGCGCGCAGCTTCTTGAAGGAACAGGCCGAGCGCGACGAGGCGCGGCGCCAGGAGCTCGGCGTCAGCGACGAGATCGCGGCGATCGAGGGCGTGACGCCGGCGCTCCTGGTGGCGCTTGGGCGAGAAGGGCGTGAAGACGCTCGACGATCTCGCCGATCTTGCCGCCGACGAGCTGATCGAGGCGGCGCAGAGCCGCGTCAAGCTCGAGCAGGAGGAAGCCAACGCCATCATCATGGCGGCGCGCGCCCATTGGTTCGCCGACGACGAGAAGCCGGCCGACGCCACCGAGACGGAGTGAGGCACGGAGCGCGATGGCGAGCGCCGCGACGAGGCCGAGCGAGGACGACCGGCGCGGGCGCGACGCCGAGACGGCGCGCCGCTGCATCGTCACCGGCGAGGTGCGGCCGAAGCACGAGCTCGTGCGCTTCGTCGTCGGTCCCGAGGATCGCATCGTGCCCGATGTCGCAGGACGGCTGCCCGGGCGGGGTTTGTGGTTGTCGGCGCGGCGCGATATAGTGGCGCAGGCGGTGACGAAGCGGCTCTTTGCGCGGGCGGCGCGGGCGAGCGTCGCCGTCGATGACGGCTTGGCGGATTGGGTCGAGCGGCTGCTTGCCGAACGCTGCTGCGAGGCGCTGGGGCTGGCGCGGCGGGCCGGGCAGGCGGTCGCCGGATTCGTCAAGGTGCGTACGCTCGCCGCCGGGAACGGCGCGGCGGTGCTGGTCGAGGCGGCCGATGGCGGCGCCGACAGCCGGGGCAAGCTCGAGGCGCTGGCGCCCGGGATTCCGGTCGTCGCGCTCCTGACCTGCGCCGAGCTGAGCGCCGCCTTGGGCCGCGAGCACGTCGTGCACGCGGCGCTGATGCCCGGGCGGCTCGCGCGGTCGTTCGTGGCGGAGGCGGCGCGCCTGGCCGGGTTTCGCGCGGCGCGCGCGACGCGCGAACCTCGAATCTCGTAATGGTGCCGGATCACGATGACCGATAACGCCGAACAAGAAAAGCGCCCGTTGAGCCTGGCAACGGCCCGGCGCGAAGCTTGAATTGCGCAAGCCGATCGAGACCGGCCAGGTCCGGCAAAGCTTCCCGCATGGCCGCTCCAAGACCGTGCAGGTCGAGGTGCGCAAGAAGCGCGCCGTGACGCCCGGGCCGGGCGAGAAGGCCGAGCCCGCCAGCCGCCAAGGAAGCGGCCCCGGCGGCGCCCGCCGCGCCGGCCGCGGCGCCCGTCGTGCGGCGCGCCGTCGTGCTGCCGCACGGCCTCACCGCCGAGGAGCGCGCGCACCGCGCCCGCGCCTTGAAGGGCGCGATCCGGGCCGACGAGGAAGCGCGCCGCCAGGCGCAGATCGAGGTCGAGCACGAGCGCGAGCTCGAGGCGCGCCGCCGCGAGGAGCAATCGCGCCAGCAGGCCGAGGACGAGGCGCGCCACAAGGCCGAGGAAGAGGCGCGCCGCAAGGCCGACGAGGAGACGCGCCGGAGCGACGAGGACGCGCGGCGCAAGGCGGAGAAGGCGGCCGAGGAAAGCCGCCGCGAAGTCGCCGAGCGCGCCGGCAAGGCGGCCGCCGCCAAGGTCGCGGCGCTGACCGCGGCCGGCAAGATGAAGGTCGAGGAGGAGACCGAGGAAGAAGCCGCGGCCAAGCGCGGACCCCGCGTCGAGGTCAAGAAGGTGCCGACGCCGCGGTGCGCCGCGACGAGCCGCGCCGCCGCACCGGCAAGCTCACCATCACCAAGGTCCTGAACGACGACGACGAGGAGCGCCAGCGCAGCCTCGCCTCGGTGCGCCGCCACCGCGAGCGCGAGAAGCTGCGCGCGCTGCAGCAGCTCCAGGAGCCGGGCAAGATCGTGCGCGACGTGGTCGTGCCCGAGCACATCACCGTGCAGGAGCTCGCCAACCGCATGGCCGAGCGCAGCGCCGACGTGATCAAGACGCTGATGCGCATGGGCGTGATGGCGACGATCAACCAGACGATCGACGCCGACACCGCCGAGCTCGTGGTGACCGAGTTCGGCCACAAGATCCGCCGCGTCTCCGAGGCCGACGTCGAGATCGGCCTGGGCGGCGAGGCCGACGATCCCGAAGCGCTCGTGCCGCGCGCCGCCGGTCGTCACCGTCATGGGCCATGTCGACCACGGCAAGACCTCGCTGCTCGACGCGCTGCGCCAGACCGACGTGGCCGGCGGCGAGGCCGGCGGCATCACCCAGCACATCGGCGCCTATCAGGTCACGCTGAAGGGCGGGCAGCGCATCACCTTCATCGACACGCCGGGCCACCAGGCCTTCACCGCGATGCGCGCGCGCGGCGCCGTCGTGACCGACATCGTCGTGCTGGTGGTCGCCGCCGACGACGGCGTCAAGGAGCAGACGATCGAGGCGATCCGCCACGCCAAGGCGGCCGGCGCGCCGATCATCGTCGCCATCAACAAGATCGACCGGCCCGACGCCAAGCCCGAGCGCGTGCGCCAGGAACTGTTGCAGCACGAGATCGTGGTCGAGGAGATGGGCGGCGAGGTCCTGGACGTCGAAGTCTCCGCCACCAAGAAGACCGGGCTCGAGCAGCTCGAGGAGGCGATCCTGCTCCAGGCCGAGATCCTCGATCTGAAGGCCAATCCGAACCGGCCCGCCGACGGCGTCGTCATCGAGGCGAAGCTCGAGCGCGGCCGCGGGCCGGTCGCGACCGTGCTCATCAAGCGCGGCACGCTGCGCGTCGGCGACATCTTCGTCTCCGGCAGCGAATGGGGCCGCGTGCGCGCGCTGGTCGACGACCGCGGCAACGCCTGAAGGAGGCGGGTCCGGCCGAGCCGGTCGAGGTGCTGGGCCTCAACGGCACGCCCCTGGCGGGCGACGATTTCGTCGTCGCCGAGAACGAAGGGCGCGCGCGCGACATCGCCGATTACCGCCAGCGCCGCCGGCGCGAGCAGCAGGCGACGGCGGGCGCGCGCGGCACGCTCGAACAGATGTTCTCGCAGATCGCCGCCGGCGTGGCGAAGGAATTCGCGGTCGTCGTCAAGTCGGACGTGCAGGGCTCGCTCGAGGCGATCACCGGCTCGCTCGAGAAGCTCTCGACGAGCGAAGTGGCGGTGCGCGTGCTGCACGCCGCGGTCGGCGGCATCAACGAGAGCGACGTGATCCTGGCCAAGGCGTCGAACGCGGTCATCATCGGCTTCAACGTGCGCGCCAATCCGCAGGCGCGCGACCTGGCGCGGCGCGACGGCGTCGAGATCCGCTACTACTCGATCATCTACGACGTGATCGACGACATGCGGGCGGCGCTGACGGGCCTGCTGTCGCCGACGAAGCGCGAGCGCTTCCTCGGCAACGCCGAGATCCGCGAGGTCTTCAACATCACCAAGGTCGGCAAGGTCGGCGGCTGCATGGTGACGGACGGCATGGTGCGGCGCGGCGCCAAGGTGCGCCTCCTGCGCGACAACGTCGTGATCCACGAGGGCAGCCTGAAGACGCTGAAGCGCTTCAAGGACGAGGTGCGCGAGGTGCGCGAGGGCTTCGAATGCGGCATGGCGTTCGAGAACTACCAGGACATCCAAGCGGGCGACGTGATCGAGTGCTTCGAGGTCGAGGAAGTCGCCCGCGCGCTCTAGGCGCCGAGAACCCCTCCCCCGCAAAGCGGGGGAGGCAGGGAGGGGGCCGGTGAGAGCGGGACGATCCGGTACCCGGCGAGCACAGGCGCTGCGTATCGCGGCCACGGAGGCCGAGAAACATCTCTGGAACGGTTTGCGCGGACGACAACTCGGTTGGGATTTTCGGCGCCAGCATCCCATCCCGCCCTATTTCGCCGATTTCGCATGCGTGACCGCGCGGATCGTCATCGAAGTCGACGGCGGGCAACACGCGGAGCCCGGCGAACATGACCGCCGCGACAATTTCCTGCGCGCCAAAGGGTGGCGAATCATGCGATTTTGGAACAACGACGTTCTGCAAAATCGGGACGGCGTTCTTCAGACCATCGCTGCGGCATTGCCCCCTCCCCAACCCTCCCCCGTTTCACGGGGGAGGGAGTGCTGAGCACATGGCGCGAAGTGTGAAGCGCGCGCCCGGTCAGCGCCCGCTGCGCGTGGGCGAGGAGATCCGCCATGCGCTCGCGCGCATCTTCGAGCGCGGCGAGCTGCGCGATCCGGACCTGGCCGGCGTCACCGTGACGGTGACCGAGGTGCAGGTCTCGCCCGACCTGAAGAACGCCACCGCCTTCGTCATGCCCTTGGCCGGCATGCGCGAGGCCGAGGTGATGGGCGCCTTGCGCCGCTCGGCGCCCTATCTGCGGCGCGCGATCGGGCGCGAAGTAGAGCTGCGCTACGCCCCTCATATAGCGTTCGCGCTCGACACCGCATTCGAGCACGCGAGCCGCATCGAGGCGGCGCTCCACCGCCCCGAGGTCGAGCGCGACCTGGCCGCGCCCGCGCCCGGCGAAGACGGCGAGCCCGACGAGGACGGCGATGGCGCGTAAGGCGCGCGGACGCCCGATTCACGGCTGGATCGTGCTCGACAAGCCGCAAGGCATGACCTCGGCGCATGCCGTGGCGCGGGTGCGCCGCCTCACCGACGCCGCCAAGGCCGGCCACGGCGGCACGCTCGACCCGCTCGCCACCGGCGTCCTCCCGATCGCGCTCGGCGAGGCGACCAAGACGGTCGCCTGGGCGATCGAGGGGGTCAAAATATACCAGTTCACCGCTGCGCTGGGGCGAAGTGCGCGACAGCGACGACGCCGACGGCGCCGTCATCGCCGAAAGCGCCGAGCGCCCGGCGCGGGACGAGATCGAGGCGGCGCTGCCGCGCTTCACCGGCACGATCCTGCAGCGCCCGCCCGACTACTCGGCGCTGAAGCTCGGCGGCGTGCGCGCCTATGAGCTGGCGCGCGGCGGCGAGAAGGTCACGCTCGAGGAGCGGCCCGTCGCGGTCGAGGAATTCCGCCTCCTGGCGATGCCGGACGCCGATCACGCGAGCTTTTGCGCGCGCGTCGGGCGCGGAACCTACGTGCGGGCCCTGGCGCGCGACCTCGGCGCGATGCTCGGCTGCGGCGCGCACGTGGTGGCGCTGCGGCGCCTCGCGGTCGGGCGGTTCCGGGCGGAACAGGCGATTTCCCTGGATAATCTTGCCACGCTCGGGCATAGTGTGGCGCTATCGGAGCACCTGCTTCCGGTTGAGACGGCGCTGGACGACATCCCGGCGCTCGCCCTGACGGAGGCGGAAGCCCAAGCCCTGCGTTGCGGCCAGACCGTGACGCCGCTGCGCCCATCCGATCGGGCGCGCATCGATCAAATCGGCGAAGGCGCGACGGTTTGTGCGACGAGCGGGGGAAAGCTCGTGGCACTCGCTGAAGTCGATTCGGGTGGGCTCAGGCCGGTGCGCGTGCTTAACCTGGAGTAGAAGGAGATTTCGATGTCGATAACCGGCCCGCGCAAGCAGGAGCTTGTCGCGGAATATGGCTTGAAGCAGGGCGACACCGGCTCGCCAGAAGTGCAGGTTGCAATCCTGTCCGAGCGGATTCGCAACCTGACGGATCATCTGTCGACCCATAAGAAGGATTTCCATTCGCGCCGCGGCCTCCTCGTCATGGTCGGCCAGCGCCGCAGTCTGTTGGATTATCTGAAGCGCAAGGACGGCACCCGCTACGAGACACTGATCGGGCGGCTGGGGCTCCGCCGCTGAGCGCGCTCGGCCCTCGCGGCGCCCCGCCGCTTCACCCATCGCAACACCGAATTCGCGTCGGCTTTGCCGCGGCGCTCATGCGCCGCGCGCCGCGCGTACCCATTCCCCCAGAGAGAGAAGCAGAGAAGAGAGAAAGATGTTCGACGTATACCGAAAGGATCTGATGTGGGGCGGCCGCCGCCTCACGCTCGAAACCGGACGCATCGCCCGCCAGGCTGACGGCGCCGTCCTTGCAACCTACGGCGAGACGACCGTGCTGTGCACCGCGGTCGCCAACAAACAGGCGAGGCCGGGACAGGATTTCTTCCCGCTCACCGTCAACTACCAGGAAAAGACTTTCGCTGCGGGCAAGATCCCGGGCGGCTTCTTCAAGCGCGAGGGACGCCCCTCCGAGAAGGAGACGCTGACTTCGCGCCTCATCGACCGGCCGATCCGGCCGCTCTTCGCGCCCGGATTCCTCAACGAGACGCAAGTCGTCTGCACCGTCCTGTCGCACGACATCGAGAACGATCCCGACGTCGTCGCCCTGGTCGGCGCGTCGGCGGCGCTGACGCTCTCGGGCATTCCGTTCCTCGGGCCGATCGCCGGCTGCCGCGTCGGCTACATCGACGGGCAATACGTGCTCAATCCCAAGATCGACGAAAACGACGTCTCGGCGCTCGACCTCGTCGTCGCCGGCACGACCGAAGGCGTGCTGATGGTCGAATCGGAAGCGAAGGAGCTGTCCGAGGACGTGATGCTCGGCGCCGTGATGTTCGGCCACCGCGCGATCCAGCCGGTGATCCAGGCGATCATCGAACTGGCCGAGGCGGCGGCCAAGGAGCCGTGGAACCTGCCTTCGACCAAGGCCGAGGCGGCCGAGGTCGAGGCGCGGCTAAGGCACGCGCTCAGCGACAAGCTCAAGGCCGCCTATGCCGAGCAAGGCAAGCAGGTGCGCTCGACCCGGCTCGACGAAATCAAGACCGAGGCGCTGGAGCTCTTCCCCGAAGAGCCGCACCGCACGCTCGCCGGCAAGCTCCTGAAGCACCTCGAGCAGGAGATCGTGCGCGGCGCCATCATCGCCGGACAGCCGCGCATCGACGGCCGCGACACCAAGACGATCCGGCCGATCTCGTGCGAGGTGGGCTTGCTGCCGCGCGCGCACGGCTCCGCCGTCTTCACCCGCGGCGAGACGCAGGCGCTCGTCGTGGCGACGCTCGGCACCGGCCAGGACGAGCAGATCATCGACGCGCTCGAGGGCGAATACCGCTCGCATTTCATGCTGCACTACAATTTCCCGCCCTACGCGACCGGCGAAGCCGGCCGCATGGGCGCGCCCGGGCGGCGCGAGATCGGCCACGGCAAGCTCGCCTGGCGCGCGGTCCATCCGCTCCTGCCGTCGAAGGAATCGTTCCCCTACACCATCCGCGTCGTCTCGGAGATCACCGAGTCGAACGGCTCCTCGTCGATGGCGACGGTGTGCGGCGCATCGCTGTCGCTGATGGATGCGGGCGTGCCGATGTCGCGCCCGGTGGCGGGCATCGCCATGGGCCTCATCAAGGAGCCGAACGGCTTCGCCGTCTTGTCCGACATCCTCGGCGACGAGGACCATTTGGGCGACATGGACTTCAAGGTCGCCGGGACCGACCAGGGCATCACCTCGCTGCAGATGGACATCAAGATCACGTCCATCACCGAGGAGATCATGCGCATCGCGCTGGCGCAGGCGCGGGACGGGCGCATGCACGTGCTGGACGAGATGGCGAAGGCGATCTCGGCCTCGCGCGAGGCGGTGAGCCAGAACGCGCCGCGCATCACCGTCATCACCATACCGAAGGACAAGATCCGCGAGGTGATCGGCACGGGCGGCAAGGTGATCCGCGAGATCTGCGAGGTGACCGGCGCCAAGATCGATATCGAGGATGACGGCACGGTCAAGGTGGCGGCGGTCGATGCCGAAGTCTCGCGCGCGGCGATCGACTGGATCCGCGGCATCGTCGCCGAGCCCGAGGTCGGCGTCGTCTACACCGGCAAGGTGGTGAAGACCGTCGATTTCGGCGCCTTCGTCAATTTCCTCGGCGCACGCGACGGGCTCGTCCATATCAGCGAGCTGGCGCCGCACCGCGTCGGCAAGGTGACCGATATCGTCAAGCTCGGCGACCAGGTGAAGGTCAAGGTGCTGGGCTTCGATGATCGCGGCAAGGTGAAGCTCAGCATGAAGCAGGTCGACCAGGCGACCGGCGAGGACATCTCGGCGCAAGCTCGACGAGGAGCGCCGTGGGCGGCGCGACCGCGAGGACGTGAAAGCCGCGACCTGACGAGGCATGATCGCCGAATTTCCAGCGCCGCGCGTCATCGGTCACCGCGGCGCGGCAATGTATGCGCCCGAGAATACGCTCGCGGGATTCCGGAAAGCGAAGGAATTGGGCGCCCAATGGGTCGAGTTCGATGTCCAGGCGACGCGCGACGGCATGGCCGTGCTGATGCACGACGCACGGCTCGAGCGCACGACCAACGGCCGCGGCTTCGTCGCCGAACGCACGATGCACGAACTTGACAAGCTGGACGCCGGATCGTGGTTCGATAAGAGCTTTTGCGGCGAGGGCGTGCCGTCGCTCGTGCGCGCGCTCGGCCTTCTCAGCGAGGAAGGCGTGGGCGCGATGATCGAGGTGAAGGCCGGCCCCGGCGACGGGCCGCGCACGATGGCGGCCGTGCTGCGCGTGCTCGACGGTATGGAACTTCGCGTTCCGGCGACGCTGACGAGCTTCGACGAGGCCGCGCTGGCGTATGCGGCGGCCGAAAAGCCGGAAGTGCCGCGCGCGCTCGGCGTCGGCCGGGTCCCCAACGATTGGGAGGCGCGGCTGGCGCGGTTCAACTGCGCGGCGCTCCACGCCGGCGATCGCGGCTTGAGCGAAAGCACGATCGCCATGGTTGCGGCGAAGATTCCGCTGCGCGTCTACACCGTGAACGCGCCAGCCCGGGCCGAAGCGCTGTTCGGGTGGGGCGTGGCAGCGGTGTTCACGGATTGCCCCGATGTGATAATCTCCGCCGTCGGCCACCGGTCCGGCGGGCCGGTCGAAACCAGCCCACGGGGGAGCTCGCAGAAGTGAGGCCGCTCAACGCGCTGGTGATTTCGGGACGCGAGGTGCTGCCGCTCGTCGAGGGCGGCAAAGGCATTTCCGTGTCGAACGGCGAAAGCTCGGGCGCCTGGGCCGCCAGCGGCGGCGTCGGCACGTTCTCGGGCGTCAACGCCGACAGCTATGGCGAGGACGGCTGCGCCATCCCGCAGACCTATCACGGCCGCACGCGGCGCGAGCGGCACGAGGAGCTGATCCGCTACGCCATCGCCGGCGGCATCGAGCAGGCACGCGTCGCCTGGGAGCGCTCGGGCGGCAAGGGCCGCATCCACATGAACGTGCTGTGGGAGATGGCCGCGGCCGAGCGCATCTTGAACGGCGTGCTCGAAGGCGCGCGCGATCTCATCAATGGCGTCACGTGCGGCGCCGGCATGCCCTATCGCATCGCCGAAATCTGCGCCCGCTACGGCGTCCACTATTACCCCATCGTGTCGTCCGGCCGCGCCTTCCGCGCGCTGTGGAAGCGCGCCTATCACAAGTTCCGCGAATGGCTCGGCGGCGTCGTCTACGAGGACCCGTGGCTCGCCGGCGGCCATAACGGCATCACCAACACCGAGGATCCCGAGCATCCCGAGCCGGCCTATCCGCGCGTCCACGAATTGCGCGCGTTGATGCGCGAGTTCGGCCTTGCCGAGACGCCGATCTTCATGGCCGGCGGCGTGTGGTACCTGCGCGAATGGGAGGACTGGATCGGCAATCCCGAGCTCGGGCCGATCGCGTTCCAGTTCGGCACGCGCCCGCTGCTCACCAAGGAGAGCCCGATCTCCGACGCGTGGAAGCGCAAGCTGCTCACGCTCGGCGAGGGCGACGTTCATCTCAACCGCTACAGCCCGACCGGCTTCTACTCCTCGGCCGTGCGCAACCGCTTCCTCAACGAATTGCAGCAGCGCTCGGAACGGCAGGTGGCCTATTCGATCGAGCCGGTCGGCGATCACTTGGCGCCGCTCGAGATCGGCGCCAGGAAGCGCGTCGTCTATCTCACGCCGCACGACCGCGAGCGCGCGCTCATCTGGATCAGCCAGGGCTTCACCGAGGCGCTGCGCACGCCCGATTCCACGCTCGTCTTCGTCGCGCCGGAAAAGGCGTTCGAAATCCGCACCGACCAGATCGGCTGCATGGGCTGCCTCAGCGCCTGCCAGTTCTCGAACTGGGCGCAGAACGAGGCCGGCAGCACCGGCAAGAAAGCCGACCCGCGCAGCTTCTGCATCCAGAAGACGCTGCAGGCGATCCGGCATTCCGACGATGTCGAGAACCAGCTCATGTTCGCCGGACACAATGCCTACCGCTTCGCCAGCGACCCGTTCTACGCCAACGGCTTCATCCCGTCGGTGCGCGAACTGGTGGACCGGCTGAAGACCGGAGATTGAGCCCTCGGGCTTTTGATCTCGGCCGCAAAACTCCCTATATTGGTTCTAATGACGACGCCACGCCCCTATACCGGCGCGCTTGAACTGCTCCGCGCGGCAAAGCTGCGGCCGACCCGGCAGCGGCTCGCGCTGGCCCGGCTGCTGTTCGAAAAGGGCGATCGCCACGTCACCGCCGAGCAGCTCCACGGCGAGGCGGTGGCCGCCGCGATCCCGGTGTCGCTTGCGACCGTCTACAACACGCTGCACCAGTTCATCGAAGCGGGGCTTCTGCGCGAGGTCGTGGTGAGCCCGGGCCGCTCCTATTTCGACACCAATATCAGCGACCATCACCACTTCTTCTTCGAGCAGTCGGGCCGGCTCCTCGACATTCCCGGTGAGCGTATCGGCATCACCGGCGCTGCCGAAGCCGCCCGAGGGCGCCTCGATCCGCCGGGTGGACGTGATCATCCGCGTCGAGAACGATGCCGGATCGCTAGATTAGAATTTTTCAAAACTATATTGACAGGCGCCCAGGCAGGGACATATCTTAACCCTGCCAACAGTTTTCCTTGTCCATCGAGGAGGGGACAAATGCCGTCTCTCAAAGGTACAAAAACCGAGCAGAATCTGAAGGATGCGTTCGCCGGCGAGAGCCAGGCGAACCGCCGCTACCTGTATTTCGCGCAGAAGGCGGACGTCGAGGGCTTCAACGACGTGGCCGTCGTCTTCCGCTCGACCGCCGAGGGCGAGACCGGACATGCGCACGGCCATCTCGAATATCTCGAGGAGGTCGGCGATCCGGCCACCGGCAAGCCGATCGGCCCGACCGGCGACAATCTCAAGGCCGCGATCGCCGGCGAGACGCACGAATACACCGACATGTATCCGGGCATGGCGCGCGCCGCCCGCCAGGAGGGCTTCGACGAGATCGCCGACTGGTTCGAGACGCTCGCCAAGGCCGAGAAGTCGCATGCCGGCCGGTTCCAGAAGGCGTTCGAACTCGCTTTGAGCGCTAGCGCCGGCCCGCCTGCCCGGAAATGGCAAGCGGGCCCGGCGTCATTGGAGTCAAATGACAGATCAAACGACGCGGGAAGGCAGCCTCGAGGCGCCTAAGCGCCATCCTATTGACTGGCAGAACCCCGACTTCGCCGACCCGGCGAAGGTCGAGGCGGAGATGCGGCGCATCTTCGAGATCCGCCACGGCTGCCGCCGCTGCTTCAATCTGTGCGATTCGTTCCCGCGCCTGTTCGACCTCATCGACGGCACCGACAGCGAGAGCGTCGAAGCAGTGCCCTCGTCCGAGCTGCACAAGGTCGTCGATGCCTGCACGCTGTGCGACATGTGCTACATGACGAAGTGCCCGTACGTGCCGCCGCATCCGTTCAATGTCGATTTCCCGCATGTCATGCTGCGCCACCGCGCCGCCGAGCTTGCATCCGGCAAGACACCCTTCATGGCACGCCAGCTGGTCGAGACCGACCGCAACGGGCGCCTCGCCGGCAAGGTGGCGCCGCTCGCCAACTGGGCGTCCGACCGGGCGAACAAGCTGACGCGGGTTCCGCTCGAAGCCATTGCCGGCGTTGATCGCAACGCGGATCTGCCGAAATTCCACGGCCGCACCTTCACCATGCGCGCGCGCGGAGCGGCGCCCGCGGTGAACGACAAGGCGCCCGCCTTCGGCCGCAAGGCCGCGCTCTATGCGACCTGCTTCGTCAACTACAACAACCCGCAGATCGGCGAAGCGACGCGCGCGGTCCTGGCGCATAACGGCGTCGCGACCGAAGTGGTCTATCCCGGCTGCTGCGGCATGCCGCAGCTCGAGCAGGGCAACCTGGCGCGGGTCGCCGAAAGCGCGCGCAAGACCGCCGAAGCGCTGCTGCCGCTCGTCGAGCAGGGCTATGCGGTGGTGGCGCTCGTGCCAAGCTGCGCGCTCATGCTCAAGTTCGAATGGCCGCTCATCCTGCCCGGCGACGAGAAGATCGCGCGGCTTGCCGGCGCCGTCTTCGACGTGAGCGAATACATCGTCGGCATCGCCAAGAAGGAAGGGCTCGCGCCCGGTTTGAAGGCGCTCGAAGGCGGCGTCAGCCTGCACATCGCCTGCCACGCGCGCGCGCAGAACATGGGGCAGAAGGCGGCCGAGATGCTGCGCCTTCTGCCACAGCCCGACATCCACGTGATCGAGCGCTGCTCGGGCCATGGCGGCTCGTGGGGCGTGATGAAGGAGAATTTCGCGACCGCCATCAAAGTGGGCCGCCCGGTCGCGCGCCAGGCCGCCGGCAGCGGCAAGAAATATCTCGCCTCGGAATGCCCGCTCGCGGGCGTTCACATCGCCCAAGGCATCGAGGCGCAGGGAAAGACCCCGCCCGAACCGCACCACCCGATCGAATTGATGGCGCTCGCCTACGGGCTCGTGCCGCAGCCGGCGCCGCGATGAGGACGAAATGACAGCCAAGCGCGCAATCACCCGCGCCGACATCCTGCCGGTCGAGCGCTATGCCAGCGAACGGCGCGAGCTGAAGCAGAAGATCGCCGCGGTGAAGGCGAAGCGCCGCGTCGAGGTCGGCCCATTCGCGACATTCTATTTCGAGAACTACGACACGATGTGGCACCAGGTGCACGAGATGCTCTACATCGAGCGCGGCGGCGAGCAGCAGATCGCGGACGAGCTCGAAGCCTATAACCCGCTCATCCCGCAGGGCGACGAGCTGGTCGCGACGGTCATGTTCGAGATCGAGGACGCGGCCCGGCGCGAGCGCGAGCTGATGCGCCTGGGCGGCATCGAGCACAACCTCTATCTCGACATCGCCGGCGAGCGCGTCAGCGCCGTCGCCGACGCCTCGCGCGAGAACACCTCGCCCGAGGGCAAGGCCTCGTCCGTGCAGTTCGTGCATTTCCCGCTGTCGTCCGCGCAGAAGGCGAAATTCCGCGTGGCCGGCGCGCGCATTCTGTGCGGCATCGACCACCCGAACTACGGCCACATGTCGGTCTTGCCGGAAGCGGTGCGCGCCGCACTCGCCGAGGACCTCGCTTAAGGCCGATGGCGGCCGGCGCGCGGCGCCGGTATCATTTCCCGGGCAACGACACAGCGCGGCGGCGCGATGGCGGACGAGGCACGGCCCGGCACGCTTGAGGTGCGGACACTCGTTCTCGGCGAGCGGCTCGACCTGCGCGGGCTCGAGCGCAAGGATTCGCTGTCCCTGTCGCCGCTGACGCTGCGTCTTCCGGGCGACGGGCTCGCCGTCCTGTTCCGCTATGGCGTCGCCGTTCTCCTCAATGTCGCACCGGCCGAGGAGGCTTCGTTCCTCGAGCGCGTGGCGCCCTTCGTGATCGAGCCCCTGCCGGTGCGCGACATCGACGAGACGCAAATCAAGGTCGTGCCTGCAGCCGAGGAGCCGGTCGATCTTTCCGGCACGATCTACCTGCACGAGGCGTCGGTCGCACGCTTGCAGCTCGTCGCCGACGTGCTCGCCAAGAGCCTCGTCCTCGCGCATTACGAGACGAGCGTCGCCGGCATCTTCGACCGGATCGAGCCGCTCGCCGCCTCGCTCCGCGCGACCGGGCGGAGCGCCGCGAGCGGCCGCGAGCTGCTGCGCCAGCTCGGCGACGTGCTGGCGACGCAGCACAAGATGGTGGGCCGCGTCGAGACCGGCGAGAAGCCCGAGCTGCTGTGGGAGCATCCCGAGCTCGAGCGGCTCTACATGCGGCTTGCCGAAGAGTACGAGCTGCGCGAGCGCGACCGCGCGCTCGACCGGAAGTTCGACGTGATCTCGCGCACGGCAGAAACGCTGCTGAGCATCCTGCAGAACCGCAGCTCGCTGCGCGTCGAGTGGTACATTCTCGCGCTCATCGTCGCCGAGCTGGCGCTATCGATCTATCCACCGGCCTTGTGGCGCTGATAGAGTGGGGCGATGAGCGCGCGCGAACCGTACCTTCAACCCGTCACGATCGGCGATCTGCACCCGACCCAGATCACCGTGGGATTCCGCGAGGTTCGAGAAAAGCGCGAGGAATGGCACCGGCGCGCCGGCAAGAACAAATCCGATTTCCTCGGCCGGCATATGATCCCGGTCATCCTCGGCCCGAAGGACCGGCCTTACGTCATCGACCACCATCACCTCGTGCGCGCGCTGCACGAGGAGGGGGTGAAAGACGTGCTGGTGAATGTGATCGCCGACTTGAGCGCCGTTCACAAGGAGTCCTTCTGGGTCGTGCTCGACCACCGCGGCTGGTGCCACCCGTACGACGACAAAGGCGTACGGCGCGATTTCGCTGCCATTCCGTCCTCGATCGCGAAGCTCAAGGACGATCCCTACCGCAGCCTCGCCGGTGAATTGCGCCGCGCCGGCGGCTATGCCAAGGACGTGTTGCCGTTCAGCGAATTCATCTGGACCGATTTCCTGCGCCGCCACATCAAGCGCAAGCGGATCGAGGAGGATTTCGCCTCCTCGCTGGCGAAGGCGCTCGAGCTCGCAAAAGGCAGCAGCGCGGATTACCTGCCCGGCTGGTGCGGCGCGGTCGAGCCGTAAGCGATCGCGCTATTGCACCGTCTCGCCGGGTGCCACGCCCCACACGTCGCCCTCGGGCAGCCAGCCCTTGATGCCCTGCGTCTCGATGCGGCACCACGAGGCCCGGCATTCGAGGAGACGCGCGATGACGCCCGGCTCCGCCCGCGCGACCGGCTGGGCGCTTGGCGCTGGATCGGCCAAGAGCGTCTGCTCGCCGCCCGCGACGACGATGCTGCGCTCGGCCGAGAGCATGTGCTCGTGCACCCAGCCCTCGGTGCCATCGCTGTCGCGCACCTTGCGCCACACGTCGTACGTGGCGGTCACTTCGACCGGCAGGCCCTTGCGGTGATAGACCCAGGCGATCGGATAGCGCTCGCCCGGGCCGGTGCGGAGATTGACGTCGTCGGCGCGCAGCGCGGCGTAATGCGGCAGCTTCTCTTCCGCGCGTGCGCTGCCCGCGGCGACGAGGATTGCGATGGCGAGGAGAGACAGGAAGAAGCGCACGGGCATTGCTCTAATCCCGTGCGCGCGCGCGGGTCAAGCGCAACAGCGACTCGGCAAGAGGCCGCGCTGGACAGGAAGAAGTGCTATTGCTAAGCGCAAAATCATGCCATCGAAGCGGCCGCTCGTCATCGTCACCCGCAAGCTGCCCGAACCGGTCGAGGCGCGGATGATGGAGCTGTTCGACGCGCGCCTCAACGAAAGCGACGTACCGCTGACCCGGGACGAGCTTGCGGCCGCAGTGGCCGAAGCGGACGTTCTCGTCCCGACCGTGACCGATCAGATCGACGCGAGCCTTCTCGCCTTGGCGGGCCCGCGCTTGAAGCTCATCGCCAATTTCGGCGTCGGCGTCGATCACATCGACCTTGCCGCGGCGCAGGCGCGCGGCATCGCCGTCACCAACACGCCGGGCGTGCTGACCGAGGACACGGCCGACATGACCATGGCCTTGATCCTCGCCGCGTCGCGCCGGCTCTCCGAGGGCGAGCGGCTGGTGCGCGACGGCAAATGGAAGGCCTGGTCGCCCACCTTCATGCTCGGCGAGCGCCTCGGCGGCAAGCGGCTCGGCATCGTCGGCATGGGCCGGATCGGCCAGGCGCTGGCGCGGCGCGCGCGCGGCTTCGGCATCGCGATCCACTATCACAACCGGCGCCGCATTGCCGAAGATGTGGAGCGCGAGCTCGAGGCCACATATTGGCAGAGCCTCGACCAGATGCTGGCGCGGGTGGACATCGTTTCGGTCAACTGCCCGCACACGCCCGCGACATATCATCTCCTGTCGGCGCGCCGGCTGAAGCTCCTTCCGCCGCACGCGGTCGTCGTCAACACCGCGCGCGGCGGCATCATCGACGAGACGGCCCTCACTCAGATGCTGGCGAAGCGCGAAATCGCGGCGGCCGGGCTCGACGTCTACGAGCACGAGCCGGCGGTGAGCGCGCGCTTGCGGCGGCTCGACAATGTCGTGCTGACGCCGCACATGGGCTCGGGCACGCGCGAAGGCCGCATCGACATGGGCGAGAAGGTCATCATCAACATCAAGACCTTCGCCGACGGGCACCGCCCGCCCGACCGCGTGCTCTCGAGCTAGACGTTTCCGCCGCGAGGGATGAGCCTCTCGAGGCCGAGCGCCGCGCGGCGGCGAACGAGGCTTCATTGGCGGCAAATGCCCATCCATGCCCATCGTTGCGTGGCGCGAGCGCGTCTTCCCAGCGCAACGTCCTGTAATGACTGGAAAATACGTTCAATCCCAGGCTTCGCATGCCCGCTCCAGATCGCCTTTCCGCCACTTCCAATCACTTTTGGCCCTTTTTGAGTGTGATCGGTTCAGGTCCACCGGCTTCCGTCGCCCCCGCGAAAGCGGGGGTCCAGGACCATCGGCACGTCGCTTGTCCCTGGGTCCCCGCCTGCGCGGGGACGACGATTCAAACTGATCCGACCGCGCTAACGCGTACACGGGCCACACCGGCGCCCCGCATCGATGCACGTATACGTATCCTATTTACGTACATATGTCAAGGAAATTGGCGCGGCGGGGGATTGCTGCGAGGCGCTAATGCGCCGTCCAGGTGACGAAGCGATCCCGCGGGATCGCTTCGCTTCGTGCGCAACGACAGGGACGGCGGTGCCTCAGTCGTCGTCGCCGAGCGCCGCCTCGAGGCTCTTGGGCATGCGCCGCACCGGCGCGCCGCCGCCGCCCGTCTGCGGGTGCATGAGCGGGATCAACTCGCGCCGCCAATCGGCGGTGCGCGGAAGCACCGCCTCGGCCGCGCGCGCCTCGTAATATTCGGGACCCGTGCCGCGCGGATCGCCGCCGCGCTCGACCGTGTCGACCGCCTCGAGCAGCAGCCGCCGCGTCGCGACCACGGCGCGGTCGGCAGGACCCAGATTCTCGCGCGTGCGGTCGACGATCCGGCCCATGCTTTCCTGTATCGCGCGATCCTGCTGGTTGATGCCGTCGATGCCGGTGAAGGTTTCGGTCTTCTGCATCTTGCGGTCGATCATCCAGTCGTTGGCGCGGTTGCGGACCGGGCGGAAATCGTTGTTCGGATCGACGTGCGTGCCATAGCCGTTGCCGCTGTCGGCGGAGCGGTGATGCACCGCCTCGTCGCCATAGGCGTAATAGAAATTCCACACCATGCAGTTCTCGTCGTCGATCGGCACCCAAAAATGCCCGTGCACCTGTTTCATGTCGGGGCCGGGCGGACGGAGCTGCGTGAACGGCATGACGAAGTGATAGCCGCGCACGTATTGCTGGTCGTCGCCCAGCGGCCGGACGCCGAAATAGCGGTAGCCGTAATCGGTCACGTCAACTTCGAGCGTCGGCGCGCCGCCGCGCACGCCCGGGCTGTCGATCGGGACGCCGGGCTGCAGCGCATTTCGCTTCAGCGCGCGGTGCAGGATGGTGAAGTGCGAAGTGTCGATGCCGCCTTCGACCGCCTGAAGCCAGTTGCACGCCTGCCAGACCTTGCTGACCTCGCGGTGGGTTTCCGGAGCCTGGATGTATTCGAACTTGGGCGGCGCCGGCTGGCGGTCCGCCGGACCCATGTAAGCCCACACGATGCCGCCAAGCTCGCAGGTCGGATAGGCCGTCGTGCGAACCTTGTCGCAGAACTGGCGCGGCTCGTTCATCTGCTCGACGCACTGGCCGGTCACGTCGAACTTCCAGCCGTGATAGACGCAGCGCAGGCCGTTCTCCTCGTTGCGTCCGAGCCAGAGCGACGTGCGGCGATGCGGGCAGAACTCGTCGAGAAGGCCGATCCGCCCGTCGCTCGTGCGGAACGCGACCAGATCCTCGCCGAGGATGCGCACGCGCACGGGCGCGCCATCGGGCTCGGGCAGCTCCCACGACATGAGCACGGGCATCCAATAGCGCCGCATCGTCTCGCCCATCGGCGTTCCCGCGCCGACCCTGGTCAGCCGCTCGTTCTCTTCCCGGGTGAGCATCGCCATTCTCCTCCAGAGGCCGGATTCTTCTCCTCCGCCGCGCGCAAGTCCAGCCCTCGCCTCAAGTGCGAAGGCGGACGATGCGCTTGCCCAGATTCTCGCCGCGATAGAGCCCGGCGATCGCACCCGGACATTCCTCGATGCCGTCGAGAATCTCCTCGCGATAGCGCAGCCTGCCCTCGCGCACCCAGGCGGCAAGGCGCGCCACCGCCTCCTCGGTGCGATGCTCGAAATCGAACGCGACGAAGCCCTGCATGCGCGCGCGCTTGACGAGCAGATGGCGCTCGACGCGCGGGCCCAAGGGCGGCGGGTCCCAGGACGCGACCGACGCCGTGCCGCAGATGACGACGCGCGCGCCGACGGCGAGGTGCGGCAGGACCGCGTCGCTCACCGCGCCCGAGGTGTTGTCGTAATAGATGTCGAGGCCGCCGGGGCACGCAGCCGCCACCGCCGTCGCCGAGCGCGCGCTCGGATTTGTAGTCGAGCGCCGCGTCATAGCCGAACAGCTCGCGGCAGAGCCGCACCTTCTCCGCGCCGCCGGCGATGCCGACCGTGCGGCAGCCCATGATCTTGGCGATCTGGCCGACCGCCGAGCCGACCGATCCCGCCGCCGTCGAGACCACCACCGTGTCGCCCGGCCGCGGCTGGCCGAGGTCGAGGAGGCCGAAATAGGCGGTGCGGCCGTTCAAGCCGAGCACGCCGAGCGAGAGCGACAGCGGCAGATCGGTCTCGCGCACGCGGCGCACGCCGGCCCCGTCCGAGAGCGCATAGTCCTGCCAGCCGAGCTGGCCCATCACCTTGTCGCCCTCCTTGAAGGCGGGATGGCGCGAGGCCGACGACCTCGCCCGCGGCGTAGGAGCGCATCACCTCGCCGATCGCCACGGGGCGCGAATAGTTCTGCGCCGCGTTGACCCAGCCGCGCATCGCCGGCTCGATCGACAGGAACTCGTTGCGCACGACGAAGGTCCGCTCGCCGGGCTCGGGCACCGGCGCCGCCACGATCTCGAAATGCTGCGCCTCGGGAATGCCGATGGGCCGCGATTTGAGGCGCACCTGGCGCTGGGATTTGGGGAGCATGGCGCCTAACCCCTGCCGCAGGTCGGGCAATCGGGGTCGCGCGGCAGCTTGATGCGGTGGAAGTCGGAGCGGAGCGCGTCATAGATGAGGAGCGCGCCCGACAGGCTCTCGCCGATGCCGAGCAGCTCCTTCAGCACCTCGGTCGCCTGCAATGTGCCGATGACGCCCGCGACCGCGCCCAGGATGCCGGCCTCCTCGCAGCGCGGCACGGCGCCCGCGGGCGGCGGCTCGGGGAACAGGCAGCGGTAGCACGGATGCGGCGGCCCGAGATACGACTTGAAGGTCGAGAGCTGCCCCTCGAACGGCGACAGCGCCGCCGCGACGAGGGTGCGGCCGACGCGATGGCAGGCGTCGTTGAGGAGATAGCGCGTCGCGAAATTGTCGCTGCCGTCGGCGACGATGTCGTAGGCGCCGATGAGCGCCTCGACATTGGTCTCATCGAGCCGGACGGCGTGCGGCACGACCCGCACCTCGGGATTGATCTCGGCCAGCGTCGCCTTGGCGCTTTCCACCTTGGGCTGGCCGATGCGCGCGGTCGGATGGACGATCTGGCGCTGCAGGTTCGAGAGATCGACCGTGTCGTCATCGACGATGCCGAGCAGGCCCACGCCGGCCGCCGCAAGATAAAGGAGCAGCGGCGAGCCCAATCCGCCCGCGCCCACGACCAGCACGCGCGCCGCCATGAGGCGCGCCTGGCCCGCCTCGCCGACCTCGTCGAGGATGAGGTGGCGGGCATAGCGCTCGAACTGGGCCTCGGTGAAGGCTGCCTCGGCCAAGCTCAGATCCCGTCGAAGAGGGCGGTCGAGAGATAGCGCTCGGCCGTGTCGGGCAGCACGACGACGATCGTCTTGCCCGCCATGCCGCGGCCGCGCGCCGACCTCGAGCGCGGCGGCCAGGGCCGCGCCCGAGGAAATGCCGCAGCCGATGCCGTCGAGCCGCGCCACCTCGCGCGCCAAGGCGAGCGCGCTCTCGTTGCCGATGCGCACGACCTCGTCGATCAGCTTCACGTCGAGGATGGCCGGGATGAAGCCGGCGCCGATGCCCTGGATCTTGTGCGGGCCGGGCGGGCCGCCCGAGAGCACGGCGCTGTCCTCGGGCTCGACCGCGATCATCCTGAGGCCGGGTTTGCGCGGCTTCAGCACCTGGCCGACGCCGGTCAAGGTGCCGCCGGTGCCGATGCCGCTCACCACGACATCGACCTTGCCGTCGGTGTCGCGCCAGATCTCCTCGGCGGTGGTGCGGCGGTGCACCTCCGGGTTGGCCGGGTTCTGGAACTGCTGCGGCATGAAGGCGTCGGGCAGCGAGGCCAACAGCTCCTCGGCGCGGGCGATCGAGCCGCGCATGCCCTGCGCCGCCGGCGTCAGCTCGAGCTCGGCGCCGAGCAGCTTCAGCATGCGCCGGCGCTCGGTCGACATGCTGTCCGGCATGGTCAGGATGAGGCGATAGCCCTTGGCCGCGGCGACGAAGGCCAAGCGCGATGCCGGTATTGCCCGAGGTCGGCTCGACCAGCACGGTGCGGCCCGGCTTGATGCGGCCGTCGCGCTCGGCCGCCTCGATCATCGCCGCGCCGATCCGGTCCTTGACCGAGGAGAGCGGGTTGAAGAACTCGCACTTGCCGAGGATGTCGGCCGTGACGCCATGCTTGGCCATGAGCCGCGACAGGCGGACGAGCGGCGTCGCGCCCACCGTCTCGATGATGCTGTCGTAGACCCGTCCGCGGAATTCGCCCATTGCCGCCCTCCTAGATCGAGAAATCGAGCCTTGCGGCGTAGTCGCCCGGAATGCCGGCGCGGTGGGCGCGCGAGCACAGCTCGTCGATGGTGATGCCGTCGAGCCGCCCCATGACCTCGTCCTGAAGCTCGAGCCACAGCGGCCTTACCACGCGCCGGCCGAGCTCGGCGCCGGCCTCGCTTTCGAGCGGGTTGTCGGCGCCCTCGATCGCCTGCACCACGCGCACGATCTCGCCCAGCGTGATGCGGCGCCGCTCGCGTGCGAGGCGATAGCCGCCGCGCGGGCCCCGCACGCCAGCCAGAACGCCGGCGCGGACGAGCTGTTGCAGCACCTGCTCGAGATAGCGCCGCGGAATGCCCTGGCGGCGCGTGATCTCGCCCGACTGCACCGGCAGGTCGCCGGCGTTATAGGCGATGTCGAGCACCGCCTCGATGGCGAACATGAGCTTTTTCGACAGCCGCAGCATCGCTCACCCGGTCGAGCCGAAGCCGCGCGCGGCCCGCGCCGAGGGACCGAGCTCCGCGACCTCGTGCCACGAGGCCTGCCGCACCGGCGCCACGACGAGCTGGGCGATGCGGTCGCCGCGCGCGATGGTGACCGGCGCCGCGCCGAGATTGACCAGGATCACGCCGATCTCGCCGCGATAGTCGCTGTCGATCGTGCCGGGGCTGTTGAGCACGGTGACGCCGCGCTCGAGCGCCCATCCCGAGCGCGGCCGCACCTGCGCCTCGAAGCCGGAGGGAAGCGCGACCGCGACGCCGGTCGGCACCAGCGCGCGCCCGCCCGGCGCCAGCACGAGCGGCGTCTCGACCGCCGCCGCGAGATCGGCGCCGGCGCTGCCCGCCGTCTTGTAGGACGGGAGCCCGAGGCCGGCGCCATGCGGCAGGACGCGGATCGGAACGGCGAGCGCGCTCACGGCGCCGCGCTCGGCGCGAAGAAGCGGGCGATGCGCTGCGCCAGGCGCTCGGCCACGTCGCGCTTCGACAGCGGCGGCCAGTCCTCGACGCCGTCGGCCGAGACGAGGTGGATGGTGTTGGCGTCGCCGCCGAACACGCCGCCCGCGGCCGAGACGTCGTTGGCGAGGATCCAGTCGCAGCCCTTCTTGGCGCGCTTGGCGCGCGCGTTGTCGATGAGGTTCTCGGTCTCGGCGGCGAAGCCCACGACGAGGCGCGGGCGCGCGTTTCCGGCCGCCGAGAGGCGCGCGAGAATGTCCGGGTTCTCGACCAGCTTCAACGCCGGCGGCGCGCCTTTCTTCTTGATCTTCTGGGACGATTCCTCGGCGCGCCAGTCGGCGACCGCGGCGGCGCAGACGGCGACATCGGCCGGCAGCGCCGCCTCGCACGCGGCCAGCATGTCGCGCGCGGTGGTGACGCGCACCATCTTGACGCCGGGCGGATCGGCCTCCGAGGTGGGGCCCGAGACAAGCACGGTCGCGGCGCCGTGGCGCGCCAAGGCCGCGGCGATGGCGTGGCCCTGCTTGCCGGACGAGCGGTTGGCGATGTAGCGCACCGGGTCGATCGGCTCGTGCGTCGGGCCGCTGGTGACGAGCGCCCGGCGGCCGGCCAGGATCGACGACGCGCGCAATATCTCTTCGGCGGCGGCGGCGATGTCCAACGGCTCGGCCATGCGGCCCATCCCGGTCTCGCCCTCGGCGAGCGGGCCGCTGGCCGGACCGACGCGATGGATGCCGCGCGCGGCGAGCCGGGCGAGGTTGTCGCGCGTCGCCTGGTTCTCCCACATCCGCGTGTTCATGGCGGGCGCGATCAGGATCGGGCGCGTCGTCGCGAGCAGCGCGGCCGAGGCGAGATCGTCGGCCAGCCCCGCCGCCATCTTGGCGAGAAGATCGGCGGTCGCCGGTGCGACCACGACGAGGTCGGCGTCCTGCGCCAAGCGCAGATGGCCCATCTCGCTCTCGTCGGTGAGCGAGAAGAGGTCGTCATAGACGCGTTCGCCCGAGAGCGCCGAGGCCGCGAGCGGCGTCACGAAGCGCCCGGCCGCCGCCGTCATGACGACGCGGACCGCGGCGCCGCGCTCGCGCAAGCGGCGGATGAGATCGAGCCCCTTGTAGGCGGCGATGCCGCCCGAGATCACCAGCAGGATGCGCCGGCCTTCGAGCATTTCGGGCTCCTTTGTTCACGCCGGGACGCGGAATAGATACTATAGAACACCACGCCAGGTGTGCAACCTCGGCAGCGGCCCTTTGTTCGGGAAATTGGCTTCGTTTCGTAAATTTTGCGTCAGCAACTCACGCGCGGCGGAGCGGAGTGCGGAAGCGACGAAGGGGAATTGGGTTCGTTCTGCGGTTTCCGTTGTCCGGGCGCTCCCGCGAAAGCGGGTTAGTCCTGGGTTACTGCACTCGCGTCCCCTCGGTCCCCGCCTGCGCGGGGACGACGATGAAAAGGAAAATTGGCTTCGTTCGCGAAATCTCGCCTCTAACCCGCCTGTCATTGCGAGCTCGGAGCGGGCAGTCGCCGGAGATCGCTTCGTCGCCTTCGCGCTCCTGCCGCGATCGACAACACGTACACTACCAGCCGAGTAGATATGGTGTGGGCGGCGCGCTCACCAGAGGCGCAGCGCGATCGCGGCGAGCGCCAGCGCGATGATCCAGAGCGGCACCCCCAACAACTCGATGGCGCCGCGCCGGGCGATGCTGGCGAGCGAGCTCGGATGGAGCGACAGCCCCTCGCCGCCGCCGATGAGGCCGGCCGCGCGCTCGACATTCTTCAACAGCGCCGGCAGGCGCTCCAGCGCCTCGACCGCATCGCGCACGGCATCGGCGATGCCGCGCCTCGGGGCCGCGGTTCTCGCGCATCCATTGCTCGATCAGGGGCCGCGACAGCGTCCACATGTTGACGGACGGGTCGAGCATCCGCCCGACCCCCTCGGACACGACCATGGTTTTCTGCAGCAGCAGGAGCTGCGGCTGCGTCTCCATGTCGAAGGCTTCGGTCACCTGGAAAAGCTGCGCGAGGAGGCGGCCCAGGGAGATCTCGTGCATCGGGCGGCCCAGGATCGGCTCGCCGATGGCGCGGCAGGCTTGCGCGAAGGCGGCGCGCGAATGGTGCGAGGGGACGTAGCCGGCCTCGAAATGCACGTCGGCGACCCGGGCATAATCGCTCGTGAGGAAGGCGAGCAGCATGTCCGCGAGGTAGTCCCGCGTCTTGCGGTCGAGCCGGCCCATGATGCCGAAATCGACCGCGACGATGGCGCCCTCGGTGTCGATGAACAGGTTGCCCGGGTGCAGATCGGCGTGAAAGAAGCCGTCGCGAAAGACCTGATTGAAGAAGGCGCTCGCCGCCTTTTCCATGATGGCGCGGAGATCGTGCCCGGCGGCCAGGAGCGCGGCGCGGTCGTCGATGCGGATGCCGCCGACGCGGCCCAAGGTCAGGACATGGCGCGAGGTGCGGCGCCAATCGACCGGCGGCACGTGGAAGGAAGGGTCGTCCTTGAAATTGTCGCCCAGCTCCGAGGCGCCGGCCGCCTCGAAGCGCAGATCCATCTCGAGCCGCACCGATTGCGCCAAGGTCAGCACCACCTCGCGCGGCTTGAGGCGCCGCACCCGCGGCTCGAACCGCTCGATGATGCCGGCGATCCAGAAGAAGAGGGCGATGTCGCGCTCGAACGCGGCCTCGATCCCGGGCCGCACCACCTTGACCGCGACTTCCTCGCCCTCGGTGGTCACGGCGAAATGGACTTGCGCGATCGAGGCGGCGGCGATCGCCTCCTCGGCGAAGGAGCGGAACAGAGCCGGGATCGGCTGGCCGAGCTCGCGCTCGATCGTGGCGCGCGCCTCAGCACCCGGGAACGGCGGCAGCCGGTCCTGCAACAGCGCGAGATCGCTCGCCACCTCGTCGCCGATCAGGTCGGCGCGGATCGAGAGCGCCTGGCCGAGCTTGATGAAGCTGGGCCCGAGCGCCTGCAGCGCCTCGGCAAGGCGCTGGCCGGGCCGGAGCCGGGCGATCGCCGCATCGCGCCGGCGCACGAGCCGCAAGAGCCGCGCCGCGCCCGCCGTACCCGCGACCGCCTCGAGCGGAAAGAGCGCGTCGTAGCGCGCCAGCGTCAGCACGATCTCGACGAGCCGGACGATGTTTCTGGGGCCGCGCAGGGCGCCGAACATGACGGCGCCGGCGTCAGGGACCGGGCGCGCGCGGGCTCATCACAGCCGCCAGCCGGAATGGAGCGCCGCGATGCCGCCCGAGAGATTGCGGAAGGCGACCTGCTCGAACCCGGCCGCGCGCATGAGACCCGCGAGCTCGTCCTGGGGCGGGAAGCGGCGGATGCTTTCGACCAGATATTGATAGGCGTCGCGGTCGCCCGTCACGATCTGGCCCATGAGCGGCAGGACCGCGAAGGAATAGAGATCGTAAGCCTGGTGCAGCAGCGGCAGCACGACGCGGCTGAACTCGAGGCAGAGGAAGCGGCCGCCGGGCTTCAGGATGCGCCGCGCCTCGGCGAGCGCGCGCTCGATATGGGTGACGTTGCGCAGGCCGAAGGCGATGGTGCAGGCATCGGCGCTCATGCTCGCGAGCGGAAGCCGCTCGGCGTCGCCGACGAGCCACTGGATTTCGCCGAGCACGCCCTGGTCGATCGCGCGGTCGCGCCCTGTTTCGACCATGGCCGGCGACAGGTCGCACACGATGGCGCGGCTGCCCGGCGCCGCCGCGACGAAGCGGAGCGCGATGTCGCCGGTGCCGCCGGCGAGATCGACCAGGACCTGGCCCGGGCGCGGCGCGAGCTTTGCGATGAGGGACGACTTCCACAGGCGATGAATCCCGCCGCTCATCAAATCGTTCATCAGGTCGTAGCGCTGCGACACGGACTGGAAGACGCGGCGCACGAGATGCGGCTTCTCTGCCGCGGCGACGCGGCGAAAGCCGAAATCGACCGTACCGCTTGTGTCGCTGCCGCCCATGTGCTGCAACATAGAGGACTGCTCCCAGAGCGCCAAGACAGCACCCCGCCCTCGCGCCGATGCCCGAACTTCCCGAAGTCGAAACCGTGGTGCGCGGGCTGGAGCGCCGCATCGCCGGGCGCCGCATCGAGAAGCTCACGCTCAACCGCGCCGATCTGCGCTTCCCGCTGCCGCGCGGGCTCGCGGCGCGGCTCGAGGGCAAGCGCGTCCTCGCGCATCGCGCGGCGCGCCAAGTATCTGCTGTTCCACATCGAGGGCGGCGGCGTGCTCCTTGCGCATCTCGGCATGTCGGGCCGCATGGTGCTGGGCGGGAACGGGGCGGCCGAGGACCGCCGCCACGATCATGTCGTGGTGAGCTTCGACGACGGCGCCGTGCTGCGCTTCAACGACGCGCGCCGCTTCGGCCTCGTCGACTGGGCCGACAGCGAGGCGGAGCTGGCGCAGCACAAGCTTCTGGCAGCGCTCGGGCCCGAGCCACTGTCGAACGAATTCAATGGCGTGGCGCTCGCCGGGCTGCTCGAGGGCAAGGCCACGCCGATCAAGGCCGCGCTCCTGGATCAGCGCGTCGTCGCCGGGCTCGGCAATATATATGTGTGCGAGAGTTCTGTTTTATGCCGGGATCTCGCCCAAGCGCCGGGCCGGCACGGTGCAGGGCGAGCGCGCCGAGCGCCTCGCGCACGCCATCCGCCGCGTCCTCGAGCGCGCCATCGAGGCCGGCGGGTCGAGCCTCAGGGATTATGTCCAGGCCTCGGGCGAGCTGGGATATTTCCAGCACCAGTTCGCGGTCTATGGCAAGGAGGGCGAGGCGTGCCCCGAATGCGATTGCGGCAAAGGGATCAAGCGCATCGTCCAGGGCGGCCGCTCGACGTTTTATTGTGCGAAGCGGCAGAAGTGACAGGCAGCGTCCTTCGACTTCGCCCCTACGGGGTTTCGCTCAGGATGAGGACTTTTCTTAATGGCATCAAGAAAGTACCTCATCCTGAGCGGAGCGCGAGAGCGCGTAGTCGAAGGACGCGAGGATGTCGATGCAGCACTCCTTCGCAACGATTAGACTGTCTCCATGAAGCGCTTCGCTCTCATCCTCGCCTTGGCGCTCGCGGCAGCGGCTTCGGCGCGCGCCGCGGATTTCGTCGCCGGCACCGAGGACGTGCCGCTGATGCCGGGGCTCGCCGATGTGGCCGGCACGTCGGTCGTGTTCGACAAGCCCGAGGGCCGCATCGTCGAGGCCGAGGCGAAGGGCGCGCTCGCCCGCGCCAAGGTGCGCGATTTCTATGCCGCCACCCTGCCGCAGCTCGGCTGGAGCGCCGCCGGCGACGATCGCTGGCGGCGCGAGGGCGAAATGCTGCGCATCGATTACGGCGGCCGCGATGGCGACCTCACCGTCGGATTCACACTCTCGCCGCAGCAGGAGCCTCGGCCATGAATTATGACAATATTACAGTCGAGACGCGTGGCAACGTCGGTTTGATCAGGCTCAATCGCCCCAAGGCCTTGAATGCGCTGTGCGATGCGCTGGTGCGCGAGATGGGCGCGGCGCTCGACGCGTTCGAGAACGACGACGCGATCGGCGCCGTCGTCATCACCGGCAGCGAAAAGGCGTTCGCGGCCGGCGCCGACATCAAGGAAATGCAGAGCCGCACTTTCGTCGACGTTTACCTTTCCGACTTCGTCACCAAGGGATGGGAGCGCGTCACCACCTGCCGCAAGCCGATCGTCGCCGCGGTCGCGGGCTATGCGCTGGGCGGCGGCTGCGAGCTCGCCATGATGTGCGACACGATCATCGCCGGCGAAAGCGCCAAGTTCGGCCAGCCCGAGATCACCCTCGGCATCATTCCGGGCGCGGGCGGAACGCAGCGCATGGCGCGCGCCGTCGGCAAGGCGAAGACGATGGACCTCGTGCTCACCGGCCGCATGATGGACGCCGCCGAGGCCGAGCGGAGCGGCCTCGTGAGCCGCGTCGTGCCGGACGACAAGCTCGTCGACGAGGCGCTCAAGGTCGCGGCGCAAATATCGGCGCAGTCGCGCACCGCCGTCTATGCCGCCAAGGAGGCGGTGAACCGCGCCTTCGAGACGACGCTCGCCGAAGGCGTGCGCTTCGAGCGCCGCCTGTTCCACGCCCTCTTCGGCACCGAGGACCAGCGCGAAGGCATGGCCGCCTTCATCGAAAAGCGCAAGCCGGCGTTCAAGAACAAGTAGCTGTCAGCCATCAGCCGTAAGCTGTCGGCAGGGACGAAATTAGTTACGCAAGATTCTATCGGCGCGCCTCGGAAAGCGAAGCGCTGAAAGCCGATTGCTGACGGCTCCGTCGCTTGACTCCGCGCTGATGCCCGCTATAAGCGGCCTCATGGCAACGCATCCTTCGGCAGAAAAGCGCCACCGGCAGAGCGAGAAGCGGGCGGCGGTGAACCGCGCGCGCACGAGCCGGTTTCGCACGTTCGTCAAGAAAGTCGAGGTCGCGATCGCCGGCGGCGACAAAGAAGCGGCGCGCACCGCGTTCGCCGCGGCCGCGCCCGAGATGCAGCGCAGCGTGTCGAAGGGCATTGCGCACCGCAACACCGTGGCGCGCAAACTGTCGCGGCTGTCGGCTCGGATCAAGTCGCTCTGACTTCGCAGCAGCAGCGCTGCTGCGTTGCTTTTGCGACGCGCGTCAAAAAAATATAATCGTTCCCCATTCAGACTTATTGCCATTCCCTATTCGGCAACGGTAGAGTTTTTGTCGCGCCGTAATGCGGGGGGCCACAAGGAGAAGGTCGCGGCGCTTACGAGCGCCGTAGGCGCTCAAAGCAGACAAGTGTTTAGCGGCGGGCGGGCACGTAGAACGTGAGCATCATGCTCGAAGCTGCGCGGTCCGCGCGAGGCGACGGCGAGGAGTTCATTAGCTTCTCGCCGCGGGTTGGTTCGTCGCTCAGTCCGGTGCGAGTTGGGGGACGCGCGTGAACATTCAAAACGGGCTCTACTCATTTCCATCGACCGGCGCCGGAGCATGATCGCGATGGCGCAAAAGGCCGAGCGCGATCCCAACGTGCAGGCGCAATGGGCGCGGGTGCGCGCACGACTTCGTGAGGAATTCGGCGAACCGGCCTATCGCAACTGGCTGCGCTCGATGACGCTCATCGAGCTTGGTCGACGGCCGCGTCAGGATCGCGGTGCCGACGCGCTTCCTGCGCGACTGGGTCGCGCAACATTATGCCGACCGGCTGCGCGCCTTGTGGAACAGCGAGAATGCCACGGTGACGGCGGTCGAAGTGCTGCTCGGCGGGGCCGCCGCGCCCGCCGAAACGGCCGAGCCCGCGCCGCGCGAGGCGAAGACCGAGAAAGCCGACAAGGCCGACGAGCCAAGCGACGACAAGGATGTCGGCGCCGCGCTCGATCCGCGCTTCACGTTCGAGAATTTCGTCGTCGGCAAGCCCAACGAGCTGGCGAACGCGGCCGCGCGCCGCATCGCCGAGGCCGCCGCGGGCCCGAGCCGCAGCGTGCCGTACAATCCGCTGTTCCTCTACGGCGGCGTCGGTCTCGGCAAGACGCACCTGATGCACGCCATCGCCTGGCACATCCGCCGCGAGAACCCGTCGCGCCGCGTGATCTATCTCTCGGCCGAGAAATTCATGTACCAGTTCATCCGGGCGCTGCGCTTCAAGGACACGATGGCGTTCAAGGAGCAGTTCCGCTCGGTCGACGTGCTGATGATCGACGACGTGCAGTTCATCAGCGGCAAGGATTCGACCCAGGAGGAGTTCTTCCACACTTTCAACGCGCTCGTCGACCAGAACCGGCAGATCGTGATCTCGGCCGACAAGTCGCCGTCCGACCTCGAGGGCATGGAGGAGCGTCTCAAGTCGCGCCTCGGCTGGGGCCTCGTCGCCGACCTGCATCCGACCACCTACGAGCTGCGCCTCGGCATCCTCCAGGCCAAGGCCGAGCAGACGAAGACGGCGGTGCCGCCGAAGCTGCTCGAATTCCTGGCGCACAAGATCACGTCCAACGTGCGCGAGCTGGAAGGCGCCTTGAACCGCATCTTCGCCCATACCCAGCTCGTCGGCCGGGCGATCACGCTCGAGGGCGCGCAGGAGGTGCTGCACGATCTGTTGCGCGCCAACGACCGCCGCGTGACGATCGACGAGATCCAGAAGCGCGTCGCCGAGCACTACAATATCCGCCTCTCCGACATGCATTCGGCGCGCCGCGCCCGCGCCGTGGCCCGGCCGCGGCAGGTCGCGATGTATCTGTGCAAGCAGCTGACGCCGCGCTCGCTGCCGGAGATCGGCCGCAAGTTCGGCGGGCGCGATCACACGACGGTGATGCACGCCGTGCGCAAGATCGAAGAGCTGCGCACCGCCGACCGCTCGCTCGCCGAGGATATCGAGCTGCTGCGGCGCATGCTCGAGACCTGAGGTAAGCCCGCGGACCCGGCCTCCTCCCCGGAGGCGAAGGGAGATCGAGGGGCCGCTCGAATCGGCCCCTTTTCTTCTCGCAAAAGCGCGGGCGTGCTATAGTGCCGTCCCGTTCCGTCCCGGTCGCTGCGGGAGGGACGCCGGGGGCGCCGCGAGGGGGCTTGCGCGCCAAGGGACCTCCGCCGCAACCAACGCAAAAATTTGACCCGCCATGAAGCTCACGATCGAACGTTCCGCGCTGCTTCGCGCGCTGGGTCACGTCCAAAGCGTGGTCGAGCGGCGCAACACCATTCCGATCCTGTCGAACGTCCTGATCCGCGCCGAGGACGGCAAGCTTGCCCTCTCGGCGACCGACATGGACATCGAGATGGTCGCCTCGATAACGAGCCAGAATGCGCGCAAAGGCGCCACCACGGTGCCGGCGCACACGCTCTACGACATCATCCGCAAGTTGCGCGAGGGGGCGCAAGTCGAGCTCGAGGCGGGCGGCGACAAGGCCGCCATGACGCTGCGCTCGGGCCGCTCGACCTTCACGCTGCAATGCCTGCCGCCCGAGGACTATCCGCTCATGGCGGGGGGCGACCTGCCGTTCAATTTCGTGCTGTCGGCGACGGACCTCAAGCGGCTCATCGACCGCACGCGCTTTGCGATTTCGACCGAGGAGACGCGCTATTACCTGAACGGCATCTATCTTCACGCCGCCAAGTCGAACGACGTGCCGATGCTGCGCGCGGTCGCGACCGACGGCCATCGCCTTGCGCGCATGGAGATTCCGCTGCCGGAAGGGGCGAACGGCATGCCCGGCGTGATCGTGCCGCGCAAGACCGTGGTCGAGCTGCGCAAGCTGCTCGACGAGATGGACCAGGACGTGGCGATTGCGCTGTCCGACACCAAGATCCGCTTCAGTTTCGGCGTCACCGTGCTGACCTCGAAGCTGATCGACGGCACCTTCCCCGATTACGACCGCGTCATCCCGACCGGCAACGACCGCATCCTCGAGGTCGAGTGCAAACCCTTCGCCGAGGCGGTCGACCGCGTCTCGACCATCTCGAACGAACGGAGCCGCGCGGTGAAGCTGGCGCTCGAGCGCGGCAGCCTGACGCTGTCGGCGACCAGCCCCGAGAACGGCACGGCGAGCGAGGAGCTCGAGGTGCGCTATGCCGCCCAGCCGCTCGAGATCGGCTTCAACGCCCGCTACCTCCTCGACATCGCCGAACAGATCGAGGGCGACGGCGCCTCCTTCGCCATGGCGGACGCCGCTTCGCCGACCGTGGTGCGCGACACCGCCGACGCGAGCGCGCTCTACGTCCTCATGCCGATGCGGGTCTGAGGCGCGATTGGTGCCGGACGGCGTGCTGGCGGAACGGGGCGGCGATCCCCATATAGAGGGCGTGGCGGCGGCTCCGTTCCGGCCGGCCGTGTCCCGGCTTTCCCTCACTGATTTTCGCGGCTATGGCGCCTTGCGGCTCGAAACCGACGATCGGCCGGTCGTGCTCGCGGGCTTGAACGGCGCCGGCAAGACCAACCTGTTGGAGGCCATCTCGTTCCTCGCACCCGGCCGCGGCCTGCGCCGCGCGCGCCTTGCCGAGATCGACCGGCGCGTGCCGCCGGCGCGCGCGACCGATGCCGCGCCCGGCGCCTGGGCGGTCGCCGCCAGACTGGCGACGGCCGAGGGCACGGTGCAGGTCGGAACCGGGCGCGACGCGGCAAGCCCGTCGGGCGAGCGGCGCATCGTCCGCATCGACGGCGCCAAGGCCAAGAGCCAGGCCGAGCTGGCGCGCCTCGTGCACCTGGTCTGGCTCACGCCGCAGATGGACCGGCTCTTCCTCGAAGGGAGCGGCGGACGGCGGCGTTTTCTGGACCGGCTGGTGCTCGGCTTCGACACTGGCCACGCGGCGCGCCTTGCCACTTACGAGCACGCGCTGAAAGAGCGCGCGCGCCTGTTGCGCGAGGGACCGGCCGATCCGGCCTGGCTCGCGACGCTCGAAGAGGCGCTGGCGTCGGACGGCGTCGCCATCACCGCGGCGCGGCAGACGCTGGTGGCGCGGCTCGACGCGGCGTGCGCCTTGGCCGAGGGGCCGTTTCCGCAAGCGCTCCTCACCCTTAAGGGCGAGGTCGAGGCGATGCTCCTTGCCATGCCCGCGCTCGCCGCCGAAGAGGAACTGCGCCGGCGCCTCGAAGCGGCGCGGCGCGCCGACGGCGAGAGCGGCACGACCGCCATCGGCCCGCACCGCTCCGACCTCGTCGTGCACGACCGGGCGAGCGGCATGGACGCGGCCTCGTGCTCGACCGGCGAGCAGAAGGCGCTGCTGATCGCCATCGTGCTGGCGCATGCGCGGCTCGAATGGCAGGTCGCGGGCGCGCCGCCGATCCTGCTCCTGGACGAGGTCGCGGCGCATCTCGACCAGGGCCGCCGCGCCGCCCTTTTCGCCGCGCTCCGCACCATCGCGGCGCAGGCCTGGCTCACCGGCACCGATGCGGCGCTGTTCGCGCCGCTCGAAGGTGCCGCGCAATTCTTCACGGTCGCCGATGCGGCGGTCGTGCCGACGAGGATCTAGGACCGTTATGGCTGAACCCGAATCCCATCCTTCCCGAGGAATACGACGCCGCATCGATCCAGGTGCTGCGCGGGCTCGACGCCGTCAGGAAGCGCCCGGGCATGTATATCGGCGATACGGACGACGGCTCGGGCCTGCACCACATGGTGTACGAGGTGGTGGACAACGCCATCGACGAGGCGCTCGGCGGCTATTGCGACCGCATCGTCGTGACCTTGAATGCCGACGGATCGTGCACGGTCGCCGACAATGGCCGCGGCATCCCGGTCGACATCCATCACGAGGAAGGCGTGTCCGCGGCCGAGGTCATCATGACCCGGCTCCATGCCGGCGGAAAATTCAACCAGAACGCCTACAAGGTGTCGGGCGGGCTGCACGGCGTCGGCGTGTCGGTGGTGAACGCGCTCTCGGCCACGCTCGACATGCGCATCTGGCGCAACGGGCACGAATATTCCATGCAGTTCCACGACGGCGATCCGGTGAGCGCGCTGGCGCGAGGGCGCCGCGGTCGAGGGCAAGACCGGCACGGAGATCACCTTTTACCCGAGCCCCAAGGTCTTCACCCGCATCGAGTTCGATTTCGCGACCTTGGAGCACCGGCTCAGGGAGCTCGCGTTCCTCAATTCCGGCGTGACGCTCGAATTGAACGACGCGCGCGGGGTCGAGCCGAAGCGCGTGGTGCTGCATTACGAGGGCGGGCTCGTCGCCTTCGTCAAATATCTCGACCATTCGAAGCAGGCGCTGCACGTGCCGCCGATCACGATCACCTCGATGCGCGACGGCATCACCGTCGAGGTCGCGATGGAGTGGACCAACTCCTATCACGAGACGATGCTGTGCTTCACCAACAACATCCCGCAAAGGGACGGCGGCACGCATCTCGCCGGCTTCCGCGCCGCGCTGACGCGCACCATCAACCAATATGCCAACGAGAGCGGCCTCGCGAAGAAGGAGAAGGTGCCGCTCACCGGCGAGGACATGCGCGAGGGCCTTTCCTCGATCCTGTCGATCAAGGCGCCCGATCCGAAATTCTCGTCCCAGACCAAGGACAAGCTCGTCTCGAGCGAGGTCCGGCCGGTGGTCGAGGGGATCGTCGCCGACGGGCTCCAGCAATGGCTCGAGGAGCATCCCGCCGACGCACGGCGCATCGTCGCCAAGGTGGTCGAGGCGGCGGCCGCGCGCGAGGCGGCGCGCAAGGCGCGCGAGCTGACGCGGCGCAAGGGCGCGCTCGACATCGCGAGCCTGCCGGGCAAGCTCGCCGACTGCCAGGAGCGCGAGCCCGCGAAGAGCGAGCTCTTCATCGTCGAGGGCGACAGCGCCGGCGGCTCGGCCAAGCAAGGGCGCAACCGGCGCTTCCAGGCGATCCTGCCGCTTGAAGGGCAAGATCCTCAACGTCGAGCGCGCGCGCTTCGACAAGATGCTGAGCTCGCAGGAGATCGGCACCCTGATCGCGGCGCTCGGCACCGGCATCGGGCCCGAAGAGTTCGACGCCGCCAAGGCGCGCTATCACCGCATCATCATCATGACCGACGCCGACGTCGACGGCAGCCACATCCGCACGCTGCTTCTGACCTTCTTCTTCCGCCAGATGCCGGACCTGATCGAGAAGGGCTTCCTCTATATCGCGCAGCCGCCGCTCTACCAGGTGAAGCGCGGCCAGGGACGCGCCGTCTATCTCAAGGACGACGCCGCGCTCGAGGAATACTGCATCAGCTCCGTCATCAAGGACGTGGTGCTGCGCCAGCACGACGGCGTCGAGCGCGCCGGCAACGATCTGCGCGACCTCGTCGACAAGGCGCGCACGGTGCGCAACCTGCTGCGGCCGCTGGCGCGCAAGGCCGGCAGCCTCGATGCGGTCGAGCAGGCGGCGATCGGAGGATTTCTGGAACCGCAGCTGCTCGACGAACCCGCGCGGGCGCAGGAAGCGGCGGACCTGCTCGCGCGCAGGCTCGACGCCGTGAGCGCGCCGTCCGAGCGCGGCTGGCGCGGCAGCGTCGAGAAACGCGGCATCCTGGTCGCGCGCACGCTCCTCGGCGTGACCGAGGAGCGGCTGCTGGACGTGGCATTGTTCAAGAGCGCCGAGGCGCGGCGCCTCTTCGAGCGCCACGGCGAGCTCGGCGAGACTTATGCCGCACCCGGCCGCCTCATCGCCAAGGAAAAGGAAAGCCAAGTCAACGGCCCGTGCGGGCTTCTGGCGGCGGTGCTCGCGCTCGGGCCGAAGCAGGGCGACATCCAGCGCTACAAGGGCTTGGGCGAGATGAACCCCGAGCAGCTGTGGGAGACGACGCTCAATCCCGACGTGCGCACGCTGCTCCAGGTGCGGGTGCCGCACGCCGATCTCGCGGAAGAGACCTTCTCGACCCTGATGGGCGATCTCGTCGAACCGCGCCGCGACTTCATCCAGTCGAACGCCCTCGACGTCGCGAATCTCGACGTCTAGCGACCTGCGAGGCCGCGCAGCAGCTCCTGCGCCTCATTCGTCAGCAGCCGCATCGCTTCCGCCGCGGGAAGCGCGCGGCCGAGCGCGGCCGCCTGCCCCGCCCAGAGCGGCGAGAAATCGCCCGAGCCTTGCGCCTCGGCCTTGGCGCGCAGCGGCGCCAGCGCGCCGCCCGCCAGCGGAAATTCCGGCGCCACCTCCGAGATCGGCCCGAGCTCGCGCATCGCGCGGTTGACGATGCCGCGCGCGGGCCGGCCGGTCATGATGTTGGTGAGGGCGGTCGAGTCCGAGCGCGCGTCCTTCAACGCGGCGCGGTGCAGGGCCGAAATCTTCGCTTCGGCGGTCCACAGGAATGTCGTGCCGATCTGCACGCCCGCGGCGCCCAAGGCGAAGGATGCGGCGATGCCGCGCGCATCGGCGATGCCGCCCGCGGCGATCACCGGGATTTTGACGGCATCCGCGACCTGCGGCACGAGCGCGAAGGTGCCGACCTGCGCCGCGAGGTCGCCGGTCAGGAACATGCCGCGATGGCCGCCCGCCTCGTTGCCCTGCGCGATGACGGCATCGCAGCCCGCATCCTCGAGAAATCTCGCCTCGTCCGCCGTCGTGGCGGAGCTGAGGATGCGGCAGCCCGCCGCCTTGACGCGCGCCAGCAGCGCTTTCTCCGGCAGCCCGAAATGGAAGCTCACGACTTCGGGGCGCAGCTCCTCGACGACGGCGCAGAACGCGTCATCGAAGGGCGCGCGCATCGAGCTCGGCACGGGCGCGGCGGGATCGATGCCGAGCTCGCGGTAGTAAGGTTTGAGCCGCTCGCGCCACGCCACTTCGCGCGCGTTGCTCGGCACCGGCGAGCGATGGCAGAAGAAATTGAGATTGACCGGGCGCGCGGTGCGGCCGCGGTATTTCGCCACCTGGTCGGCGAGGCGCGCGGCGTCGAGCATCGCCGCCGGGATCGAGCCGAGCCCGCCCGCCTCCGACACGGCGGCGGCAAGCTCCCAGTCCATCGCGCCCGCCATCGGCGCCAGCACGATCGGATGCGCGATGCCGAGAAGATCGGTGAGGCGGCGGTCAGGCCACATGCGCAGTCTCCGCTTCGTCCGGCGGCTTCGTTGTCAATGCGCCGGCGCTTCGTCGGAAGGCTCGTAGGTCGCCTTCACCGCGGGCCGCGCCATGACGCGCGCGTACCATTCCTTCGTGCGCGGATGGCTCTGGAACAGCTCCGGGCGCACCAGGTTGAAGGCGAAGACGTAGGGCAGGATGGCGATGTCGGCGAGCGTGTAGTCGCGCCCGGCCAGATAAGGCCCGTCGCCGAGCGCGCGTCTCGCACCGGTCGAACACGTAGTCCATGCGCCCGAACGCTTCCTCGAATTCCTTCTTCGAGAAACCCTCGCCGCGCAGCGCCTTCATCTTGAGCTGATGATCGACGAGCGGCGTCGAGCGGATGGTACGCTCGAACTCCTCATCGTTCATGGCCTTGAGGTTGGCCGACTTGGTGCGCGCCCAGGTCGGCACGCGCGTCGCCGGCAGCGCGTATTCGTCCGCCATCTTGCAGAAGACGCGCATCTTGGCGCGCGTCAAGCGGATCGGCGGGCCGGAGCGGCACCTCGGGGAAGACCTCGTCGACATACTCGTTGATGACGCCCGATTCGATCACGACCCGGCCGTCATGGACGAGCGTCGGCACGATGCCGTTGGGATTGAGCTTGAGATATTCGGGCGTGTGATGCTCGAACCGGTCGAGCCGCATGTAGTGGCTCCGGTACGGCAGCCCCTTCTCCTTGAGGCAGAGCCGCGACTTCTTGGAGCAGGTGGTCAATCCGGCGTGATAGAGCTCGAGCATTTGCTTCTCCTTATGCGGCCGCCGTGAGGATTGCGCGCACCTTGGGCCAGGCCTCGGCGCCCTTGGCGCGCATGAGCGCGCCAAGTTCGGGCGGCAGGTATTTCATCAGCCCCGGCCCATAGCTCGGCCGCGCCGTCATGCGCCGCCACCAGTCGGCGAGATGCGGGCGCGCCTCGGTCCAGAGGCCGGAAAGCTGCAGCATGTCGAGCCGGTTGACGTAAGGCATGACGCCTATCTCGGCGAGCGAGAAGGATGGCCCGGCGAGATACGGCGTCGCCGCGAGCTGCGTCTCCATGTCGGCGAGGAAGCGGTCGTAGACGCGGAGCGCGGCTTGGGCGTCGGGATCGTCGATGCCGTCCTCGATGCGCCGGCGGCGGCGCGCGCGCTCGGCGGGCGTGCCCTGGTTCACCCAGCGCTCGACCGCGGCGGGCCCATGCGCGATGACAGCGTGCCGGTGCGAGATCGCATAGGTCACGATGCCGGTCGCGGGATGGAGCTCCTCGTCGAGCCGCTTCGTCCACATCCGCATGGTGACGCGGTCGAGCGGCGCCACGGGCTTCAGCGGCGGATCGGGAAAGACCTCGTCGAGATATTCGCCGATCACGGTCGATTCGCGGATGACGTGCCCATCGTGGATGAGCGTCGGCACGACATGCTTGGGATTGAGCTTCAAATATTCGGGCGCGAACTGCTCGCCCTTGATGATGTCGACATAATGGCCGACCCAGTCGAGACCCTTTTCGGCGAGCAGGATGCGCGGCTTCGCGGCGCACACGGACGTGCCGTGGTGATAGAGCTCGAGCATGTCGTCCTCCCGCCGCCGATTATCGCGCCCGGCCGCCATTGCGGCTAGAGTGCACGCAGGAAGCACCAGGGGGCAGCGGCAGCATGAGCAGCGACAGCGAGGCGATGGAGATTCTGTCTGCCATCGCCGCGAGGAACGGCGTCGGGCGCGACCTCGGCGTCGAGCTTCTCGAAGGACGCGCCGGCTATGCCAGGCTCGCGCTCACCGTGTCCGACCGCATGGTGGGCGGGCACGGCATCTGCCAAGGCGGCTATATCTTCACGCTCGCCGACATGACCGGGGCCTATGCGTGCCTCACGCGCAACGTGCAATGCGTGACGCAGACCGCGCACATCACCTATGTCAGCCCGGCGCAGCGCGGCGAACGGCTCGAAGCCGAGGCGGTCGAGCTCGCGCGCACGCGGCGCAGCGCCACTTACGACGTGCGCGTCACCGCGGCGGGCCGCCTCGTCGCCTTGTTCCGCGGCCAGTGGCGCATCCTCGAAGGGACGGCGATCCCGTCGTCCTAAAGAGCGAATCGTCTCCCGGTTGAGATCGCGATATCCACGCAATCGAAGCGCGCGATAGACACGGGAAGCGGGCTGGTGTCAGGCTGGCACGCTTCCCACGCATGTGGCGCATCCGGGGAAAAATGCAGCTTTCGCGTCATCTGTTCCTGCTCGTCCTGCTCACGTTGGCGCTGCCGGTGGGGCTTCTCCTGGTCAAGGAAAGCGACCTGCGCGACCGGCGCGAACAAGAGCTCAAGGAAACGGTCATGCGCCATCTGCAGGTGGCCGAGGCCGAGATCGACGCCGTCATCGGCGGCACGCAGCAAATGCTCGAGATGCTGGCGCAGACGCGCGTGGCCGAGCTGCCGGCCGATGCGTGCAGCGAGACGCTCGGGCGGATGCGGGAAACGCGCGCGCAATATGCCTATCTTGCCGTCGCCGATTCCGGCGGATCGATCTTATGCTCGAGCAATGCGGCGCTGATCGGGGCGCAAACCCACGATCGGTCGATCGTGTCCGATGCGCTGCAACGCGGCGGTTTTGTCACCGGCACCTATCGCGCTGCAACGGCGGGCAGCGGCGCCGTCCTGTCGTTTGCCGCGCCGATCTTGCGCACCGGCGGCGCGGCGCAATCGGTGATCCTGGCCGGAATGAAGCTCGACTGGCTTCCGGCATATTTCGCCAATGCGGAAATTCCGCCCTGGGGATCGATCACCGTCGCCGACCGCGACGGCACGGTGCTCGCGGAACTGCCAGAGCGGAGAGCGGACGATCGGCGAGCAATTGAAGGAGCCGTATCGGTCCTTCCTGCATGGCAGCCAGGACAGCCTTGGCGAAGCGACCGGCGCCGATGCCAAGACCAAAATCGTGGCCTATTCGCCGCCCGGATCGCCGCCGCTCGATCTTCTCGTCGCGGTCAGTTTCGACAAGGACTCGTTCTTCGCCCCGATCGAGCGCGACACGATGCGCGACGGAAGCGTCATCCTGCTGACCGTGCTCCTGGCCGTGAGCGCGGCTTGGGCATTGGCGGCGCGCCGGATCGGCGCTCCGATCCGCCGTCTTGCGGCAGCCGCGACGAAATGGAAGGAGGGCGATTACACGGCGCGCGCCGGATTGGAAAAGCGCGTCCGAGAAATCGGCGCGCTCGGCCAAGCGTTCGACGACCTCGCCGAAAGGCTTTCCGTGCGCGAGCGCGAGCTCAGGGACGCGGCCGCGGCGAAGGCGCGGCTTCTTGCCGTGGCCGGGCACGACCTGCGCCAGCCGCTCCAGGTCCTGTCGATGGTCATCGGCAGGCTCGGCCTGCACGGCGGCGGCGTCGCCGAACGGCGCGACATCGCCGGGGCCGAGAAGGCGCTCAACCGCCTCAACACGGCGTTCGACACGCTCATCGAAGTGGCACGCCTCGATGCCGGCGACGCAGCGGTCCATCGCCGCTCGATCGTCCTGGGCGATGTCCTGCGCGAGATCTGGGACGAGTGGCTTCCCGCGGCCGAGGAGAAGCAACTGCGCCTGCGGCTCGTCCGCTCGACCGCGGTGATCGTCAGCGATCCCGGCATGCTGCGCACGATCCTGCGCAATCTCGTCGGCAACGCCATCAAATACACCGACCGCGGCGGCGTGCTGATCGGTGCGCGCCGGCACGGAGACAGCGCGATCATCCACGTCGTCGATACCGGCACGGGGATCGCAAAGGACATCCTGCCGCGGATTTTCATCCCGTTCGAGCAGATCGACCCGACGCGCGAAGGCTTCGGCCTCGGCCTCTCGATCGTGCAGCGCACCGCCGACGCGCTGGGCCATGCGCTCCGCGTGTCGTCGGTGCAAGGCAGCGGCACGTGCTTTGCGCTCGAAGTGCCGCTGGCGCGGCCGCTCGCCCCCGCGTGAGCGGCGCCGCGCCGCTAGACCTTGAAGGTGGTGCGCACCTCGGGCGGGAACAGATCGTCGGGCGCCAGCAGCTTGTGGCACACGCCCTGCTCGTGCGCAAAGCGCAGGTAGGCCTCGAGCGTGGTGCGGTTTGCCGCGATGCCGTAGGGCATGGGATCGCCGCCGAACAGCTCCGCCGCGCGGTCGGCGATTGCCGCGATCCAGGGCACCGGAAAACGGCTTGCCGTGATCTCGCGCGAGCGCACGAGGCTCCGCGCTTTAGCCGCCTCGAACGCTTCCATGAGGTTGGTCGCGACCCACGGGAAGCGCGCCAGCACCTCGCTCCGCACCGCGATCACGTGCATGATCGGATAGATCCCGGTCTTGCGGAAATAGGCCTCCTCGACGCCGCGGTAATCCGGGAAGAGCCGCACGATGTCGGGATGGTGCGCCTCGAACGAGCGCAGCGCGTGCGCCGACATCGCGGCGTCGATCTCGCCCTCGCGCAGCATCCGGTCGAGCGATGAATCGGGCCGCGCCGAGACGCGCACGCCCTTCGGCAGCTTCAGCTCGACCTTCTCCTGGCGGCCCGGCTCGTCGACGCCGGCCTGCACCCACTCGACCTGATCGAGCGGTACGCCGTACTCGTGCACGAGCATGCCGCGGGTATAGACCGCCGCCGTCTGCGCCCATTCCGGCAAGCCGACGCGCTTGCCGCGCAAATCCTGCGGCGCGCGCACCTTGCCGTCCTTGCGCACATAGATCGAGGAATGACGGAAGACGCGCGAGGGAAAGACCGGGATCGCGGAGACGGTCGTGTCGCCCTGCGAGACGAGCGAGGAATATTTCCCCATCGACATCTCGGAGACTTCCCACTCGCGATAGCGCGTGAAGCGGTGGAAGATTTCCTCGACCGCGAACGACAGCACGTTCAAGGCGATGCCCTGGGCCCGCACGTTGCCCGAGGCGAGATCGCGCACGTGGTCGTATTCGCTGATCGCGAGCGAAAGGGCGAGGCGCCCGTCGGGCGTGAAGGTGGGTGTCCAGTCGGCCATGGCGCGGATGCTACACCATTTTTCATCGCGCGGCTTCGGCCGGCCGGTAGCCGTCGCTGAGCGTCTTGAGGAAGGCGGCGATGGCGTCGATCTCGCGGTCATCGAGCGCGGGCGGGGCGCCGAAGGCGCGGTCGAACGGCGGCTCGCGATTGACGTTCGCGGCATATGCGGGCGGAAGGTCGTCGTATTTCCGCACCGTTCCGTCGGGATTGCGCGAAAACCATTTCGCCGGATCGGTCTCGCGCGAGGCATAGAACGCGACCGCATCGCGCAGGGTGTGGAAGACGCCGTTGTGGAAGAAGCTCTGGCGCAGTGCCACGTTGCGCAAGGAGGGCGTCATGAACATGCCGCAATACTCCTTGCGCGCGGCGAGATCGGTGCGCAGCGGCCCGCACAGGCCGAGATCGAAATAGCTTGGGATCGGCATTGGCCGGGATGTCGCGGTTGCGCGGCGGCGCAACGGCGGCAAAACCGTAATCGGTGAATTGCGGCGGCCGTCCGTCGGCGCCGCGCTGGCTGATGTGGCAGTGGGCGCAATTGCCCTTGGCCGGATCCTCGAAGAGCGCGCGCCCGCGCGCTTCCTCGGGCGAAAGCTCGGCCTTGCCGGCGAGAACCGCGTCGTACTTGCTGCTGTAGGGATAGAACGACGGCGCATCCTGCTCGAAGGTTTCGAGCGCGACGAGGATCGCCGCGAACGGGTCCTTGGCGATGCGGCGGAGCGGCGCGCCATAGCCCTTCGCGAGCGCGCGGGCGACGACCGCGGCAGGATTGCGGTTCGCCATCTCGTAAGGCGACAGCAGCGGAAAGCGCGCCTGGTCGCGGCCGCGATCGGCGCGGCCGTCCCAGGTGAGGCCGCCCGTTGGCCCGTTGTCGACGCTCTCGTTGCCGGAATCGTCCGCATCGAAGAAATGCTCGGTGAATTGCGGCACGGCCTGGAGATATTCGAGCGACGGCACGGCGCGCACGCCGCTCTGCCGCAGATCGGCGCCGCCCAATTCGACCGCGCGCGCGTCGGCAGGCCCGAAGCCATGCGCCGGATCGTGGCAGGTGGCGCACGACATCTTGCCCGAGGCCGAGAGAGCGGGCTCGAAGAACAGCTTGCGGCCGAGCGCGCTCATCGCCGCGGCGCGGGCATAGGCGTCCGCGCCGCGACAGTCCTTGCGCCGCGGCGCTCGATGCCAGCGCGACGATGCAGCAGGCAAGCAGAAGCGAAAGCCGCATGGCGCCAGAATGAACGAGGCGCGCACGCGCTTCCAGTCCCGCGCGCTGTCACAAAACTGCCACGTCACAAAGCTGCCCCGTGTCACGAAACTGCCGTGGAGCCGCTGCTAGAAATTCCGCGACAGCGGAACGAGGGGTCGCTCATGGTCCTGCGCGGTTTTCTGGCGGCGCTCGCGGCGGCGGCGAGCCTCGGCGCGGCGCATGCCGCCGACGCGCCTGCCCCGCGCGGCATCGACCGCATCGACACGCTCGTCGTGATCTATGCCGAGAACCGCAGCTTCGACAATCTTTACGGCTTCTTCCCGGGCGCCAACGGATTGCAGCACGTGCCGCGCGCGAAATATGTGCAGCGCGACCGCGACGGCACGGTGATGACGGAGCTGCCGCGCATCTGGAGCGGGCTCACCGCCGCGGGCGTGACGCCGCCCGTCACCGAGGCGATGACCGCGCACCTGCCGAACCGGCCGTTCGCGATCGACGATGCCAAGGGATTCGACGAGCCGCTCAACGTGATCCACCGCGACCTGTGGCATCGCTTCTATGAGGAGCAGATGCAACTGGACGGCGGCAAGAACGACAAGTTCGCGGCCTGGGCGGATTCGGGCGGGCTCGTCATGGGCCATTACCAGGGCGGCGCCAAGCTGCCGCTGTGGGCGATCGCGCGCCGCTACACGCTCGCCGACAATTTCTTCCAGGGCGCGTTCGGCGGCTCGTTCGCCAATCACTTCATGCTGATCTGCGCCTGCGCGCCGGTCTACCCCGATGCCGCCACGAGCCCGGCCAAGCCCGCGATCGCCGCGGTCGACGCCGACGGCATTTCGCTGACCGTGGCCGCCAACTCGCCGAAATCGGCGCTCGAGGGCGCTCCGAAATTCGTGTCGGACGGCAACATCACGCCCGACGGATATGCCGTCAACACGATGCAGCCGCCCTATCAGCCGAGCCACAACAAGCCGGCGCCGGACGGCGATCCGGCGCTCGCCGATCCGATGCAGCCCGACACGCTGCCGCCGCAGACGTTCGCGACGATCGGCGATCTTCTGACGCGCGAAAGGCGTCGCATGGGCCTGGTACGCCGGCGCGTGGCAGGCGGCGCTCGACGGCAAGAACGCCACGCCCGTGCCGAATTTCCAATTCCACCACCAGCCCTTCAACTACATGGCGGATTTGGCGCCCGGCACACAAGCGCGCGCCGAGCATCTGCGCGACGGCGGCATGAACGGCGCGCTTTTCATCAAGGCGATCGACGAAAGTAATTTGCCGGCGGTGACGTTCTACAAGCCGCAGGGGAACCTGAACGAGCATGGCGGCTATGCCGACGTCTCTTCCGGCGACGCGCACATCGCCGACGTGATCGCGCATCTGCAGAAGAGCAAGCAGTGGCCGCACATGCTCGTCGTCGTGACATACGACGAGAATGGCGGGTTCTGGGACCATGTCGCTCCGCCCAAGGCCGACCGCTGGGGACCGGGCAACCGCATCCCCACGATCATCGTCTCGCCCTTTGCGCGGCAGCGGCTATGTCGATCACACGCAGTACGACACGACCTCGATCCTGCGCTTCATCACGCGGCGCTGGAATCTCCCGCTGCTGCCCGGGCTCGCCGCTGCGCGACAAGGCGCTCGCAGCGCACGGCAACAAGCCGATGGGCGATTTGACGCACGCGCTCGCCTTCGCGCCGCAGAAGGGTTAGGCGCGCGGTCTCTCCCGTCGTTCCCGCGCCGACCGGGGCCTTAGCGCAAGCAGCTTGCGAAACAGGCCGCGATGTGTTTGGGTCGCGGCAAAATCGGGCTGCGTGCGGACTTCGCTTCATGCCGATCCTCGTGAGTTTTCTCGCCTGCGCCGTGACGCTCGCGGGCGGGCTGTTCGCGCTCAGGATCGAGCGGCACATGGCGCTCGTCCTCGCCTTCAGCGCCGGCGCCGTCATCGGCGTGGCGCTCTTCGATCTCGTGCCCGAGGCGCTCGAATTGAGCCGCGACGTGGCCCTCACCTTCGTTTTCGTCGCGTCCGGCTATGCCGCCTATCACCTCATCCATCAGAACGTCGCGCACGGCGCGCGGCGCGGCGCGTTGGGCGGGCTGACGCTGTCGCTGCACAGCTTTCTCGATGGGCTCGCGATCGGCGTTTCCTTCGAGGTCTCGGCGGCGGCCGGCGCGGTCGTGGCGGTGGGCGTCGTCGTGCACGATCTGTGCGACGGCATCAACACGGTGACGGTGGTGCGGCGCAGCGGCGCCGGCGACGGCGCCGCGCGGCGCTGGCTCGTCATCGATGCGCTGGCGCCGGTTCTGGGCGCGGCGGTCGGATGGTCGCTCGGCCTCAACGGCGGCACGCTCGGCTTCGCCTTGGGGCTCTTCGCCGGCTTCTTTCTCTATATCGGCGCGAGCGATCTCTTGCCGGCGGCGAGCGCACATCCCGATGCCGGGGCGGCCGCGAGCCTCGCCACCATCCTCGGCATGATGATGCTCTACGCCGCGGTGCGCCTGGCGCAGCTTTAGCCGCCCGCAACAAACCCCTTTCCCGGGCAGGAGCCGGCGCGGCAATATCCCGTCAATACATGGGAAATGAACCCGCGGAGGACTTCGATGAAAAAGGTCGATCTCGCCAACGAGCCGCAAGGCATGGAGAAGCCGCTGCCGTCCGAGGGCAAGACCCATTGGGGCAGCGACGCCATGGCCGAGGTGATCCGCAGCCTCGATATCCCCTATGTCGCGTTGAACCCCGGCTCGTCCTACCGCGGGCTGCATGACAGCCTCGTCAACAAGCTCGGCAACGAGCGGCCGCAGATGCTGCTCTGCCTGCACGAGGAGGCGGCGGTGGCGATCGCGCATGGCTGGGCCAAGGTGACGGAAAAGCCGATGCTCGCCGTCGTCCACGCCAATGTCGGCCTGATGCATGGCTCGATGGCGGTCTACAACGCCTGGTGCGACCGCGCGCCGCTGGTGCTCCTGGGCGCCAACGGGCCGGCCAGATGCGAGCCTGCGCCGGCCGTGGATCGATTGGATCCACACCACGCGCGACAACGGCGCCTTCATCCGCAACTTCACCAAGTGGGACGACCAGCCGGCCTCGATCGGCGCCGCTTATGAAGTCGATCCTGCGCGCGCGCAAGATCGCGGCGACGAGCCCCAAGGGACCGACATATGTCGTGCTCGACGTGGGCCTGCAGGAGATCAAGCTCGACGCCGCGCCGAGCGTGCCCGAGGTGAAGCGCTATCTGCCGCCGGAGCCGGTCGGCCCCTCGCCGCAACAGGCCGAGGCGGCGGCCAAGATCCTGCTCGAGGCCGAGCGGCCGCTCATCCTCATGGGCCGCGTCAGCCGCAGCGAAAGCGCCTGGGCCGAGCGCGTCAAGCTCGCCGAGGCATTGGGCGCGGTGGTGCTGACCGACCTGAAGCTCGCGGCCGCCTTCCCGACCGACCATCCGCTCCTGGGCTCGCCTCCGGGCACGTTCCAGGGCGGCGTCGGCGGCGAGCTCGTGCGCACGGCCGACGCGATCCTGCTGCTCGACTGGGTCGATGCCGCCGGCACGTTCAAGAGCACCTACAAGAACGAGCGGGTCGGCGCGACCATCATCAACGTCTCGCTCGACCAGCATCTGCATCGCGGCTGGGCCATGGATTACCAGGGCCTGCCGCCGGTCGATCTGCAGATCATGGCCGACACCGATCCGACCGCGAGCGCGATCCTGGCCGCGGCGAGCAAGCTGGGCGGGCGCAAGAAGCCGTCATGGCCCAACCGCAAGCCGTTCCAGCGCCAGCAGGTCGCGATGGGCGACGCGGCCGGAACGATCGCCGTGCCGATGCTGGCGAGCGCCATGCAGCAGGCGGTCGCGGGCCGCACCATCAGCCTCATCCGCCATCCGCTGTCCTGGGCCGGCCATTTGTGGCCGATGAAGCATCCGCTCGATCACCTCGGCAGCGACGGCGGCGGCGGCGTCGGCTCCGGCCCCGGCACGACGGTGGGCGCGGCCTTGGCGCTGCGCGGCACCGGGCGGCTGCCGGTCGCGATCCTGGGCGACGGCGATTTCATGATGGGCAACAGCGCGGTCTGGACCGCGGTCCATTACCGCATCCCGTTCCTCGCCGTCATCGCCAACAACCGCTCCTTCTATAACGACGAGCTGCACCAGGAGCGCATGGCGAAGGAGCGCGGCCGGCCGGTCGAGAACAAGTGGATCGGCCAGCAGATGAAGGGGCCGGAGATCGATTTCGCCATGATCGCGCGGGCGCAGGGGGCGACCGGCGTTCGGCCCCGTGACGAAGCTCGGCGATCTTGCCGGCACGCTCGAGAAGGCGGTGAAAGCCGCCGAGGCGGGCGAGGTCGTGGTGGTCGACGTCCGCGTCGAGCCCGGCTACGACCAGGCCTCCTCGGCCGCGATCACGCGCGCGCCCGGCACCTGAGTGCGATGAGTGTGACCGAGCTCGCCGCTTCCGGATCGGCGGGAGCGGTCCAGCCGCTGCTCGAAGTGGCGAACATCTCGAAGCGCTTCGAGACGGGAGGCGGGCTCATCCACGCGCTCGACAACGTCTCGCTCGAGGTGCGCCAGGGCGAGTTCGTCGCCGTGATCGGCCCCTCGGGCTGCGGCAAGTCGACGCTCTTCAACGTCATCGGCGGGCTCATCGACGACTATGACGGAGCCGTGCGCGTCGCGGGCACGGCGATCACCGGCTCGCACCGCGAGATCGGCATGGTGTTCCAGGAGGAATCGACGTTTCCCTGGCGCACCACGCTCGAGAACGTCGTGTTCCCGCTCGAAGCCGCCGGCATGCCAAAGGCCGAGCGGCTCGAGCGCGCCAAGGCGCTCGTCCGCCTCGTCGGCCTCGAAGGGTTCGAGAACCGCTATCCGGCCGAGCTTTCGGGCGGCATGCGCCAGCGCACCGCACTCGCCCGCACGCTGGCATTCGAGCCGAAGATCCTGCTGATGGACGAGCCGTTCGCCGCGCTCGACGAGCAGACGCGGCTTCTCCTCGGCGACAAGCTGTTGCAGATCCAGGCGCAGTTGAAGCAGACGACGCTGCTCATCACGCACAACATCGCGGAGGCCGTGCAGCTTGCCGACCGCGTCGTGGTGATGACCTATCGGCCGGGACGGGTGAAGCGCGTGGTCACGGTCGATCTGCCGCGGCCGCGCACGTCGGAGATCATCGGCAGCGAAAAATTCGGCCGCTCGGTCGCGACGATCTGGGCCGATCTGCGCGAGGAAGCCTCGAAGGGACTGAGCGAAAGCGAATCGCCTACCGCGCGTCCGCGCGGGAAAGACGAATGAACCTGCCAACACTGGGGAGCCCATGATGAAAAGGACCACCGCCATTGCCGTCGCACTTGCGCTCGCCGGCGCGCCCGCCATCGCCGGCGCCGCCGAGACCGTCAAGGTCGCGATCCCGCAGCGCGGCGCGTGGGACAGCGCGTTCACCGATCTCGGCGTCGGCCAAGGCTTCTTCCAGAAGCAGGGGCTCGACCTCCAGATCACCTACACCCAGGGCGGCGCGTCCAACGAGCAGGCGGTGATCTCGGGCAGCGTCGACATCGCGGTCGGAACCGGCTTCCTCGGCATCCTCGCGGCTTATGTGAAAGGCGCGCCGATCCGCATCATCTCGCCCGAGGCCACGGGCGCGCCGGACATCTTCTGGTACGTGAAGGCCGACAGCCCGATCAAGAGCATGAAGGACCTGCACGGCAAGACCGTGTCGTTCTCCGAGCCGGGCTCGTCGAGCAACCTCATCCTGCTCACGCTCCTGCAGCAGGCGGGCGTGAGCGACGCGAAGCTCGTGCCGGTCGGCGCCGCGCCCAACGGCTTGCCGCAGGTGATGACCGGGCAGATCGACGCCTCGTGGAGCACGCCGCCGACCGGCTTGAAGGAGCTTCAGGCGAAAGAGATCCGCATGATCGGCCTCGGCAACGATTCGCCTGCGGTGGCGAGCGAAACGGTGCGCGTCAACGTCGCGAACCTCAATTTCCTGCAAGCCCATCGCGCCGCCGTCGTCGGCTTCATGAAAGCCTATAAGCAATCGGTCGAGTGGGCCTATTCCGACCCGGCGGCGCTCGAGGCTTACGCGAAGCTCTCGGGCCAGCCGCTCGAGCAGGTGAAATACGCGAACAAGACGTTCCAGACCAAGGACGAGGACCAGGTCGAGGCGATCAAGGGCGAGGACCAGGTGCTGGCCCAGGCGCTGACGGCAAAGCGCATTCCGCACGCGATGACGCACGACGACATCAAGGGCGTGTACGAGCTCGTGTTGCAGCAGGGGTCGTAGGCTTCATGGCGAGTCTTGCCGCATCGCCACAGGCGCGCCGCGCGCGGCGGCCGCTTCTGACGCCTGCGCTCGCCGGGGTCGTCACCATCGCGGTCCTTCTGGCGCTGTGGCAGGCGTGCGTCGATGCGGGCTGGTGGAACAAGCTCATCGCACCGGCGCCGAGCGCAATCTTTCAAGGCCTGGCGCCGCTCTTTGCCGACGAAGGGCTCGCCGCGAGCTTCCTGCAAACGCTTGGCGAAACCGCCGCCGCGGCGCTTCTCGCGCTTCTGGCGGGCGTGCCGATCGGCCTTTGGCTGCATCGCTCGCGCTGGGCCGGCCGCGCCTATTTCACCTGGGTTGCCAGCATCGCCGCGGCGCCTGTCGTGCTCGTCTATCCGCTCTTCCTGGTGATCTTCGGGCGGAACGCCTCGACCATCGTCGCGATGAGTTTCTGCACCGGCATCACCTCGATCGTCCTCAAGACCAAGGAGGGGCTCGACGGCACGCGGCCGGTGCTGATCGACGTGGGGCGGAGCTTCGGCCTCACGCGCTCGCAGCTGTTCTGGAAGATCATGTTCCCGGCCGCGGTGCCGACCATCGCGACGGGCGTGCGGCTTGGCGTCATCTATTGCCTCATCAGCGTCGTCGGCGTCGAGTTCCTCATCAATTTCGGCGGCATGGGCGAGCTCATCGACGACCTCGCCGACCGCTGGGAAATCCCGATGATGTTCGGCGCGATCCTGTTCGTGATGCTGACGAGCGTCGGCTTCTTCTGGGTGACGGAGAAGGCGGAGAAATGGCTGAGGCCGATGTGAGCGGCGCGGCGGCCCGCCGCGGCGCGCGCGCAAAAAAGGAAGCCGCCGATCGCGCTCATCCGCATCGCCACTCTCTTCGCGCTGTGGGCGGTGTGGGAAGCGGTGTCGGCGTCGGGCCTTCTCTACAAGGGCGTCGCACCCTCCTCGTTCCTGATCGCGGGCGCGCTCGGGCACGAGGTCGTCAACGGCGATTTCTATTGGAATCTCGAATGGACGCTGCTCGAGGTCGCGGCCTCGATCGCGCTCGGCTGCGGCCTCGGCCTGGCCGCGGGGCTCGCGCTCGGCGCGAACCGGTTCGCCGGAGCAGGCCTATGAGCGCTATCTGCAATACATGGCGCCCACGCCCAAGATCGTATTCCTGCCGGTGCTGCTCGTGCTGTTCGGCATCGGCGCGGGCTCGAAGGTCGCGATGGGCGCGCTGTCCTGCTTCTTTCCGATGGCGCTCTCGGTCGCGGCCGGCGTGCGCCTCGTCGATCCGGTGCTGCTGCGGGTCGGGCGCAGCTACAATCTCACCCGCGCGCAGATGGTGCGCATGATCTATCTGCCGGCGCTCGTGCCGCCGATCGCGACCGGCCTGCGCATCGGGTTGGGCGTCGCGATCATCGCCTGCCTGCTGGCCGAGCTCAAAATGTCGAACCGCGGCCTCGGCTTCATGATGATGCAGTATTACGCGCAGTTCAGGACGCCGCAGATGTACGCGATCCTGATCGTCATGTTCCTGATCGCCGTGCTCTCGAACGCGGTCGTGGCACGGCTCTTCCGCCTGCGCGGCACGAGTTCCTGAGAAGCCGGTGCGCCCGCTGGAACTGCTCGCCGCGGTCGAGCGCGCGATCGCCGCCGAGCACTGACGGCGGACGCCGCAGCGACCGCGGAATCGAGCGAAAATCACGGATTCGTTAGAGTTTGCGAAACCCCGGGATTTGGGTAATCATGATTGTCCGCTGCAGGCAGGGGTTGCTGCGGGCAATGATTATTTACGTAACACGGCGCGTACTTTTGTCTGGGATTGGAGTTCATTAAATGGCTAAGCGGGGGGCGCTGCACTGGGGTCTGCGCTTTCTTGCGCCGGTACTTTCTCTTGCCGCGATGACGGCGGCGTCCGAGGCGCAACTCGTCGGCGCCAAGGTCGTGGCGGGCAAGGCCATCATCACCGAGACGGCGACCGGGGCGCTGATCCAGGAACTGACGCCGAAGGCGGTCATCACCTACACCTCGTTCTCGCTGCCGGCAGAACTTCACGCTCACGGTCGATCCGTCGATCGCGGGTTCGCTGCTCATCAACAAGGTGACGGGCGGCACGGTCTCCTATCTCGCGCCTGGCAGCCTGATCACCGGCGCGGTTCAGTTCTGGCTCATCAATCCGGCCGGGATCACGGTGGCGCCGGGCGCGCACATCAACACCGCCTCGGTGCTGCTGTCGACGATCGCGGTCAGCGCGCACAACGGCGGCAGCTACACGTTCGGCGTCCCCGGCGACCCGGGCGCGGCGGTGGTGAACGGCGGCACGATCACGGCAACCGATGGCTATGCGATCCTTGCCGGCGAGCAGGTGGCGAACAACGGCGTGATCGAGGCCTCGCTCGGCAGCGTCGTGCTGGCCGGCGGCGCCAAGACCTATGCCGTCGATTTCTCGGGCGACAAGCTGCTGAGCTTCGCCATCACGACGCCGGTCAGCCAGGCGAACGGCACCCTCGTCAGCAACACCGGCACGATCGCGGCGGACGGCGGCACGGTGCTGCTGACGGCTTCGTCGGCCAAATCGGTGCTCGACAACGTCATCAACACGAGCGGCATCATCGAGGCGACGAGCGTCGCCAACGTCGACGGCAAGATCGTGCTCGTGGCCTCGGGCGGCGGCACCGAGGTGAGCGGGACGCTCGATGCGTCGGGCAAGGCGGCCGGGCAGACCGGCGGCGAGGTCGACGTGCTGGGCAACAGCGTCACGCTCGGCGTCGGGCGCCACGGTCGACGTGTCGGGCGACGCGGGCGGCGGAACCGCGCTCATCGGCGGCAATTTCCATGGCGCCGGGCCGCAGCAGAACGCGCTCGACGACGACGGTGTCGCAAGGCGCGCTCATCGATGCCGACGCGATCTCGGCCGGCAACGGCGGCAACGTCGCGGTGTGGTCGAACGACAGCACCGTCTTCAACGGCTCGATCACCGCCAACGGTGGCGCCGAAGGCGGCAACGGCGGCAGGATCGAGACCTCGGGCGAGACGCTCGACTCGGCCTGTCGGCGAGCGTCATGACGCTGGCGCCCAACGGCGCGGCCGGAACCTGGCTCCTCGATCCCGACATGCTCATCATCGGCCCTATAACTATCGACTTCACGACGCTGCCCACAGGCGCCGTCTCGCCGACCGAATTTGCCGCGGACGGCATTTCGAATCTCTATCTGGTCGATGATTTTCCGTCAGGGAGTATCCTCGACGCGGAGGCCGAGGAACTTGGAGATGAAGGTCTCTCAAACAGCCAGGGCGGGTCTAGTTTCTATCCGACTTACGAAGACATGGTCTTCGTTTTCAGCGCGCCGGTTTCGGGCGTGTCTTTCGCCTTCAACAACTACGGCGATAACGGTATTTCGAACTACTTCACTGTGACGGGCGGCGTGGCTTCTGCGCCCGTCAATATCGGATACGACAATGGCGTGACGGAAAACGTGGCCGGCTCCGGCTTCACCGGAGCTCGTCGTCTCGAACGCCGGAGATAATTGGTTCTATACTGTCACGAGCCTAAGCTTATTCGGCGGCGGCAGCGGCGGCGGCGGAGCCTCGGGACCGACCGGGACGGCGGGGACGGGGCTCGCCTCTCTGATCACACCGCCGCCACCGCCGTCCACCGCTGGAGGTCTGACGCTGGGGGCAGCAACAGGCGGAGGCGGAGGCGCGCCACCGCCGCCGCCGCCATCTTCGGGCGGATCCACTACGCTGTCCGGCGGGCTCGACGACGGCGGCGGCGCGCTCTTCGGCTCGAGCGGAAGCGGAACGCCGCCCGAGGCCATCTCGGAACCGCCACCGCCCTTCCATCCCGCGCCGAACGCGACGCCGAAGCCGCAAACGTCGGATACGTCGTTCGGCGGTATCGGCAGCAACCTGTTCCAGTCGCACCAGACCTTCGTTCACAAACTCGGCCAAGTGAACGGCGTTACCACGCAATTCTCGAGCGACGGCGATTGGGCGTCCTATTGGGCCGCCGGGTTCGCGATCCATTAGATCGGTACCGCACGGCCCGGCGCGCGGCCGCGCGCCGGATCAGGCGTTGCCGCGCTGCTCGCGCCAGAAGTCGAGCTTTTCCTGCACCACCCGGTCGGAGAACTGGAAGATCAGCGCGTCGCTCGAGGCGACGTGCTCGCGGAACTGCCAGCTCGGCGCGACCAGGATGTCGCGCGGCCCCCATTCGAACGTCTTGCCGCCGATGACGCTCTTGCCCTCGCCCTCGACGACGACGAAGCCGGTGCTGTCGGTCGAGCGGTAGGGCTGAGTGTGAAAGCCCTTGGGCAAAAGCTGCATCCAGGTCGAAATCGTCGGCATCGCCCAATCGCCGCTCAGCGGGTTGACGTATTTCATGCGGAAGGCGTGATAGGGATCGGGCGCGCGGAAGGTCCGCAGGCGCTCCAACGCCTCGCGCGTCCGCGCATAGGGATAGTTGAAGATCGGCGTCGTCTTTGATTCCCATTCCGCGCCGTCGGGCAGGAGGTTGTAGGCGACCTCGGCGTCGGCCGCGCCTTCGGGCCGCGTCACCGGGTGCGTGCGGTCGGGATAATGATCGAGGAAGCTCGCATCCATCATGTTGACGAGGTGCATGTCGAGCACGTCGAGCCAGACCATCGGCCCCTGCCCCAGATTGCCGTGGTCGTGCCATGACATCGACGGCGTGATGACGAAATCGCCGGGCGACATCATGGTGCGCTCGCCGCCGACCGCGGTGTAGGCGTCCTTGCCCTCGATGATGAAGCGCAGCGCCGCCGCGGCATGGCGGTGGGCGGGCGCGATCTCGCCCGGCAGGATGATCTGCAAGCCGCCGAACAGGCTGTGCGTGATGCGCTGCTGACCGGTAAGCCCGGGGTTTTCCAAGATCAGCACGCGGCGCTCGGCCTCCTCGGTCGTGATGATCTTGCACGCCTCCATGAGATAGGGGCGGATCTCGTCATAGTGCCACATCGCCGGCCTCGACCGGCGTGACCGGCTCCTTGGTCACCAGACGGCTCAGATGGAGCCAGAGCGGCGACAGATTGCGCGTCCCGGCGCGGGCGTAGAAATCCTCGCGTGCCTTGTCCGACACCGGTGTTGCGCTGGTCGTATCCATGGGTACCTCCACGTCCGACAATTGGGCCATCCCGGAGCGGTGTCAAGACGAGGGCGTTAACGAAGCGGTCCCGGGTAACTATAATGGGCCGCGTCGAGGAGGTGCCGCCATGACCATTATGCTCGACCACACCATCGTGCCGGCGCGCGACAAGGAGAAATCGGCCCGCTTCTTCGCGCGCGTCTTCGGACTTTCCTACAACGGAAACTACGCCCACTTCGCGCCGGTCAGGGTGAACGAGGCGCTGACGCTCGATTTCGACCAGCAGGACGCGTTCGAGCATCACCACTATGCCTTCAAGGTGAGCGATGCCGAGTTCGACCAGATCTACGCACGGGTCAAGGAGGACCGCATCGTCTATGGCAGCGGCCCGACGTCGCTTGCCGACATGGCGATCAATCATCGCCGCGGCGGGCGCGGCTTCTATTTCCGCGACCCGGACGGCCATGTGCTCGAAGTCCTGACGGCATCCTAAGCGCGATGGCCGATCAGCCCTCGAACGCCGCCTTGCCCGCGCAATTCGCCGCCGGCGACAAGGTCCGGGTCCGGAAGGCGGCGCCGCCCGGCCATATCCGCACGCCGTGGTACATCCGCGGCCATGCCGGCGAGATCGAGCGCCTGTGCGGCGCCTTCCCCAATCCCGAGGAGCTCGCCTACAACCGCACCGGCCTGCCGGCGCAGCCGCTCTATCGCGTGCGGTTTCTGCAGCGCCAGCTGTGGCCCGATTACAAGGGCCCGGCCTCCGACACGATCGAGATCGAGATCTATCAGCACTGGCTCGAGCCAGCGCGCTAGCGGCGGCTAGACTCAGGCGACGCGGCGGTCGGGCGCCGCGAGGCGGCGGAAGCGCCACACCACGGCCGGCGGGAAATTGAGGAAGATGCGGTCGGCGACCTCGCCGCGCAATCCGAACTCAGGCGCCGGGAACGGCGACGCCACGCCATAGGTGAACTGGATGAAGGTCCCGCTCGGGCCCCAGGACCGCGACGCTCTCGTCGACGATGCGGCGGCGCAGCGCCTTCGGCATCGACAGGAGCGGCAGGCTCGACACCACGGCATCGACCTCGACGACGCCCAGCGGCTCGAGCAGCGCCGACAGCTCGCCGGCGTCGCCGCGCACGATCTTCACGCCGGGGAAGCGCTTGCGCAAGATCGCCGCGAGCGTGTAGTCGCGCTCGACGACGATGAGGCGATGAGGCGCCACGCCATGCTCCAGCAGCGCGCGCGTGATGCTGCCGGTGCCGCCGCCGAGCTCGACGACGAAGCCCGGTCCGAGCGGCGCCACCTCGCGCGCCATGGCGCGCGCCAAGCCCCGGCTCGACGGCGCCACCGCGCCGATGAATTGCGGCGATTTGAGCCAGCGCGCGAGAAAGAGCGCCGCTTCCTGCTCCGGCCGGAGGCGCCGCTTGCCGCGCGGCGAGGCACGCCGCCGCGCCAGCGCGGGCGCCAACCTATCGGCTTCGCTCAACCTTCATCCCCTTTTCACGCGATCGATCGTAGAATAGGCATCGCCGCTTCCGGACCCCCCGGCGCTTCTTGTCCCCAAGGTAGCGCCGGGCGAAAGAAATGCAATTCGGCAAGCGCATTAGTTTCATGTCGGGGAGATCGGGCGAATGTCCCTGCGCACGGAGCAGTTGAAGGACGAAGCGGTCGCGGCCGCGGCGGCGCTCGCCGCCGACCGGCTCGGCCAGGCGCGCGCCGGCATGGTGCAGCGCTTCCTCAAGCAGTTCTATGGCCGCGTGCCGCCCGCCGACATCGTCGAGCGCGGCCCCGAGGACCTTTATGGCGCGGCGCTGTCGTTGTGGCAGTTCGCGCAGGCGCGCCTGCCCGGCCGCGCCAAGCTCCGCGTCATCAATCCGCGCATCGAAGTCGATGGCTGGCGCGCGCCGGCGACGGTCGTCGAGATCGTCAACGACGACATGCCGTTCCTGGTCGATTCCGTGACCGCCGCCTTGAACGGCGAGGGCGCCACGGTCCGCCTCGTCATCCATCCCATCCTGCGCGTCGCGCGCGCCCGCGACGGCCGGCTCGACGCGCTCGACGACGCCGAGACCGGCAAGGGCCTGCGCGAATCGGCGATGCATGTCGAGATCAGCACGATCACCGACGAGCGCCGGCGTCGAGGCGCTCCAGGCCAAGCTCGCAGCGGTGCTGGAGGAGGTGCGCGCCGCGGTCGAGGACTGGCGCGGAATGTGCGAGAGCTGCCAGAAGCTCGGCGCCGAGCTGCGCAACGCGTCGCTCCCGGTCGGCGCCGAGGAGCAGGCCGAAGCGGCCGAGTTCCTCGACTGGCTCGCCGACGACAATTTCACCTTCCTCGGCTATCGCGAATACCGCTATCGCGGCGGATCGAACGGCGGCGCGCCCGACATTTTGCCGGGCAGCGGGCAGGGCCTCCTGCGCGACGATGCCATCACGGTGTTCGACGGCTTGCGCAATTTCGCGGGCCTTTCGCCCGAAGTGCGCGCGTTCCTCATGGAGACGCGCATCCTCAGCATCAGCAAGTCGAACCGCCGCTCGAGCGTGCACCGGCCGGTGCGCATGGACACGGTGGCGGTGCGGAAATTCGGCGCCGACGGGCAGGCGGTGGGCGACCGGCTGTTCGTCGGGCTGTTCACCTCGCAAGCCTACGCGAAAAGCCCGCTGTCGATCCCGGTCCTGCGCCACAAGGTGACGCCGCACGATCGAGCGCGCGGCGTTCGAGAAATCGAGCCACGACGCGAAGGCCTTGCAGCATATCCTCGAAGCCTATCCGCGCGACGAGCTGTTCCAGATCTCCGAGGACGAGCTTCTCGATATCTCGCTCGGCATCTTGGGCTTGCAGGAGCGCCAGCGCACGGCGCTGTTCGTGCGGCGCGATCCGTATCGCCGCTTCGTCTCGGTCTTCGTCTTTGTTCCGCGCGAGCGCTACAACACCGAGCTGCGCCAGCGCTTCGTGGCGATCCTGGAAAAAGCCTATCGCGGCCGCGTCGACAGTTTCTCGACGCAGCTCGACGAATCGGTGCTGGCGCGCGTCCATTTCATCGTGACCACGCCGCCCGGACCGGTCGAGGTCGATCAGGCGGCGGTCGAGCGCGATCTCGCCGAAGCGGCGCGAAGCTGGTCCGACCGTTTGCAGGAAGCGCTGGCGCAGGCGCTCGGCGAAGAAAAAGGGCTCGGCGCTCTTCCGTCGCTATGGCGCGGCCTTCCCGTCGGACTATCGCGAGCATTTCCCGGCCGCGGCATCCGTTGCCGATGTCGAGCGCATCGAGGAAGTCCGCACCGGCACACCGCTCGCGATGACGCTCTACCGTCCGCTCGAAGCGCTCGCCAACGAGCTGCGCTTCAAGATCTACCGCGCTGGGTTCGCCCGTGCCGCTCTCGGAAATCCTGCCGATGCTCGAGCATATGGGCCTCAAAGTGATCGCCGAGGTGCCGTACGAAGTGCGGCCCGCGGACGGCGCCGAGCCTGTGTGGATGCAGGATTTCTCGCTCACCGCAACGGGCGAGATCGATCTCGCGCATTTGAAGCCGCGCTTCGAAGAAGCGTTCGCCTGCGTCTGGGGCGGCGCCATGGAAAGCGACGGCTTCAACCGCCTCATCCTCTTGGCCGGGCTCGACTGGCGCCAGGTCGTGGTGCTGAGGCTCTACGCCAAGGTCATGCGCCAGGCCGGCAGCGCCTATAGCCAGGCCTATATGGAGGACACGCTCGCCGCGCACCCGATCTTGGCGGCGAAGCTCGTGCGCCTGTTCGAGCGGCGCTTCGACCCGGCGCCGGCGCCGGAGAATGCGCGCGAGGCCGAGGCGCTCGCCACGGAGATCGAAGCCGATCTCGACGCGGTGACGAGCCTCGATGAGGACCGCATCATCCGCGGCTTCCTCGCGCTCGTCGCGCGCTCGCTGCGCACGAACTACTACCAGCGGCCGCAAAAACCCTATCTCGCGGTGAAGCTCGCGAGCCGCGAGATCGATCTGTTCCCGCTGCCGCGGCCGATGTGCGAGATCTACGTGCTCAACCCGCGCGTCGAGGCCGTCCATATGCGCGGCGGCAAGGTGGCGCGCGGCGGCATCCGCTGGTCCGATCGCAAGGAGGATTTCCGCACGGAAATTCTCGGCCTGATGAAGGCGCAGATGGTGAAGAACGCCGTCATCGTGCCGACCGGGTCGAAGGGCGGCTTCGTCGTGAAGCGCCCGCCGGCAGGGCGCGAGGCGCTCCAGGCCGAGGTGGTCGCCTGCTACACGTTCCTGATGCAGGGCATGCTCGACCTCACCGACAACATCGTCGGCGACAAGCTCGTGGCCGCCAGCCGACACGGTGCGCTACGACGGCGACGATCCCTATCTCGTCGTCGCCGCCGACAAGGGCACCGCGACCTTCTCCGACATCGCCAACGGCATCTCGGCGCAATACGGGTTCTGGCTCGGCGACGCCTATGCCTCCGGCGGCTCGGACGGCTACGACCACAAGGCGATGGGCATCACCGCGCGCGGCGCCTGGGAAACGGTGAAGCGCCATTTCCGCGAGCTCGACCTCGACATCCAGTCAGCCGACTTCACCTGCGTCGGCGTCGGCGACATGTCGGGCGACGTGTTCGGCAACGGCATGCTGCGGTCCGAGCACACGAAGCTCATCGCCGCGTTCGACCACCGCCACATCTTCCTCGATCCCGATCCCGATCCGGCGAAGAGCTTCGCCGAGAGGAAGCGGCTTTTCGACCTGCCGCGCTCGTCCTGGGCCGATTTCGACAAGGGCCTCATCTCGAAGGGCGGCGGCGTCATCGAGCGCACGCTCAAATCCGTGCCGCTCTCGCCGGAAGTGCGGGCGCGGCTCGGCATCGAGGACGAACGGCTGACGCCGATGGAGCTGATCCAGGCGATCCTCAAGGCGCCGGTCGATCTCCTGTGGTTCGGCGGCATCGGCACTTACGTGAAGTCGGCGCGCGAAAGCCACGCCGATGCCGGCGACCGCGCCAACGACGCGACGCGCATCAACGGCGCCGAGATCAAGGCGCGCGTCGTCGGCGAGGGCGCCAATCTCGCCGTGACGCAGGCGGGCCGCGTCGAGTACGCGCTGAAAGGCGGGCGCATCAACACCGACGCCATCGACAATTCGGCCGGCGTCGATACCTCGGACCACGAGGTCAACATCAAGATCCTGCTGAACGCCGCGGTCGCGGCGGGCGACCTCACCACGAAGCAGAGGAACGAGCTGCTGCACGCGATGACCGACGAGGTGGGATCGCTGGTGCTGCGCGACAACTACCTGCAAGGCCTGACGCTGTCGCTCGAGGAGCACGAGCGCGCGCAGCGCTTCGACCGCCATATCCGCCTCATGCACGAGCTCGAGCGCGCCGGCAGGCTCGACCGCAAGGTCGAGGGCCTGCCCGACGAGGAAACGCTCGCCGAGCGCATCCAGTCGCGCCAGGGCTTCGTGCGGCCGGAGCTCGCGGTCCTCATGGCTTACGTGAAGACGACGCTTTACGAGGATTTGCTCGAATCGGACGTGCCGGACGATCCGCAGCTCGTCGACGATCTGCTCGCGTATTTCCCGCACGTGCTGGTCGAGCGCTTCCGCCCCGGCATCCTCGCCCACCGCCTGCGGCGCGAGATCGTCGCGACGTTCGCAGCGAACGATCTCGTCAACCGCGCCGGCATCGCCTTTCAGCGCGAGCTTGGCGAGCTCACCGGGCGCGGGCCGGGCGAGGTGACGCGCGCCTACATGATCGTGCGGCGCATCTACGAGCTCGACGCGTTCTGGGACGGCGTCAACGCGCTCGACAACAAGGTCGCGGCATCGGTGCAGCACGAGATGCACTTGGCCGCCGGACGGCTCGTCGAGCGCGCGACCGCATGGTTCCTGCGCGGCTCGAAACTCGACATTGCCGCAGAAACGCAAGCCTACCGTTCCGGCATCGCCGCGCTCGCCGAGGAGATCAACCAGATCCTGCCCGATTCGCATCGCAAGGGGATGCAGGAGCACATCCATACGCTCGAAGGGCACGGCGTGCCGGCCGAGCTCGCCTTGCAGGCGGCGCGGCTCGATTTCCTCCATTCCGCCGTCGACATCGTCAGGCTCGCGCTGCAGACGCGGCAGAACGTGGTCGAACTGGGTCGCCGCTTCTTCGCCATCGGCTCGCGCTTCCGGCTCGACGCGCTGCGCGTCGCGGCGCGCAAGCTCGATTCGCATACCGCGTGGCAGAAGCGCGCGGTGGCCGCGGTGATCGAGGACCTCTACGCGCAACAGGCCGAGCTGACCGCCAAGGCGGTCGCCGAAAGCCACGATTTCGAGGCGTGGCTCGCGCGCCACGAGCGCGATCTCTCGCGCCTCGAGGCGTTGGAGCGCGAGATCGAAGCCGCGCCCGCGCCCGATCTCGCCATGCTCACCGTCGCGACGCGGGCCCTGCGCGGGTTCCTCGCGAGCTGACCGGCCTCAGCGGCCGGCGCCGCCCTCGCCGGCCAAGGTGAACGGCCCCCAGATCGAGGGATGCGCGAAGGCCGCCGGCAAAGTCTTGTCGTCGAGCAGCGCCAGTTCCGAGCGCCGTAGCGCCTCGGCGCGGCCGATCGACGGATCCTTCGCCAGCGCCTCGAACGCGCCCGTGGTGAGCTTCACCGCCGCCTTCGAGGCGATCGACCAGTTGGAAACGAGAATGGCGCGGCTGCCGGCATAGAAGAACGCCTTGGCCAGGCCCGAGAGCCCTTGCGCGCCCGGCGTGCCGTCGCCCGCCGCCGTGTTGCAGGCGGACAGCACCACCCAGTCGGCATCGAGCTTGAGGCGCGCGATCTTCGACGCGGTGAGGAGGCCATCGTTGTCGGACGACGGCGCCGCGGGCGGCGTCAGCACCAGCGCCGGCTCGGCAAGGCCGGAAATGTCGCCCGACATGAGCCCGTGCGTCGCGAATTCGATGACGCGGAACTGCGCCAGATCGGCCGTGCGCAGGAGCGGCTCGCTCGCGCGCGCTTCGAGATAGAGCGACGAGGCGGGCGCGCCCAGGGCCGCGGCGACGCTGCGGATTTCGTCCGCGGTCTCGGGGAGGCGCGGCAGCTCGCGCAGCTTGTCGGGGTCGGCGAGCCCGCCCTTCAACAGATCGCCGATATTGGCGACGCCGCGCGTCGCGCCCGCACCGCCCTTGAGCAGCGGATCGCCGAAACCGATGAAGGGCAACGTCGCCTTCGACGTCACCGCCAACTGGCGGAGCGCACGCAGCGAGCTCACGCCCGGCAGCACGGTGATCGCATAGTCGCGCGCGAACCAGGCGAGATCGCGATGGTCGGCGAGCTCCTTGGGATCGCTCGCCGGAGCCTTGGTGACGAGCACGCCGAACGGGAAGCTTTCGAGCGCCCCGTCCGGCACGATCATGACATGATGGACGCCGGCAAGGAACGGCGCCGCCGGCGCCACGATCTTTTCGTAGAGAGCGAACGCCTCTTTCGCCGGATAGGGGCGCAAGTCCTGGTTCACCGCGGGATCGAGGTTGGCGCGGAGCGATTTCACCTCGCTCGCGAGATCCTTGGCATTGATCGCGACGTCGAAGAGATCGGCGCCGTGCTGACGCACCGCCCAGAGCCAGCTTTGTTTCGCCGCGACGACGTAGACGAGAAGCGCCTCGTCCGCGCCGAGATAGGACTGCACGCCCTCGAGCGCCGCCGGCTGCGGGTCGCTCAATTCGGCATAGCCGGGGAAATCGTGGCCGATCTGCTTGTCGAGCGCCTCGACTTTCTGCGCCGCCGCGCTGAGATCGGCGCGAAGGTCCTTCTCCGCCTCCTGGTTCTGCTGGTCGCTCGCCTTGCCGAGCGTGTCGATCATGGCGGAATCGAGCGTCTTCCATTGCTGGACCGCGTCCTGCTGCTCGCGGATGAGCCCGGCCAAGGCGCCCGTACCCGAGGCAAAGCGCGCGGCCATGCCGGCAAGCGCCTCGGCCGCACCCGAGGACTGCGCATACTGCGCGGTGCGGAACGTCGCCTTGACCATGGCGTCGTGGCGATCGGGCGACTTCGCGGCACTCTCCTCGGCCAGCGTGATATTGAGGAGGAACGGCTGGCGGTGCTGCCGCTCCGCGTCATTGTCGCTGTCGATCTTGCCGGACGCTTCGCTGGTGAAATGCTGCACCAGGATCTCGACCGCGCGATTGCTCGCCTGGAGCGCGCCGTCGAAATCGCCCGCCGCCTCGTAGCAGAGCGCCAGGTCATCGAGCGTCTGCGCCAGCATCGGATGATCGGCGCCGAGCGCCGCCTGTTCGACTTCGAGGGCGCGCTTGAGGCTCGCTTCGGCGTCGGCCTGATTCCCTTCGTCGCGCTCGGCGGCGCCGAGCGCGGAGAGCGTTCGCGCCGTCTCGGGATGGGTCGGGCCCAGCACCTTCTGCTTCGATCGCCAGCGCGCGTTTCAGGAGCGGTTCGTATTGCTGCGGGTTGGCGCCGCGCGCGCGGTGCAGCATCGCCAGGTTGACGAGCGTGGCCGCGACGAGGCGATGCTCCGGCCCGAACGCCTTCTCGCGGATCGCGAGCGCGCGCTGATAGAGCGGCACCGCGAGCGCGAAGTGCCGCTCCATGACATAGATCAGCGCAAGGCTGTTGAGCGACGGCCGCGACGCCCGGATGGTCGGGGCCCAAGGCTTTTTCGCGGATCGCGAGCGCGCGCTTGGCCAGCGCCTCGGCATCGCCATAGCGGCCCTCGGTGCGGTAGACGATGGCGAGATTGCCGACCGTGTCGGCGACAACCGGATTATCGGCGCCGAGCGCCTTTTCCCGGATCGCCAGCGCCTGCTGCAAGAGCGGTTCGGCCTCGGCGAAATGGCCTTCCGCGAGATAGACCGAGGCAAGGGTGTTAAGGGCCGTCGCGACGGCGGGGTGGCCCGGCCCGTGCTCCTTCGTCTCGAGCTCGAGCGCGTCCTTGTCGAGCTTCTCGGCCTCGGCATAGTGCCCGAGCGCCTGGTCGAGCGCGGCGGCGGTGCGCATCATATCGGCGTCGCGGGCGGAATTGGGCGTCTTGCCGATGATGGCGAGCGCGCGGTTCACGAGCGGCCCGGCTTCGCGATAACGGCCCTCCTGGCGGTAAAGCCCGGCGAAGCCGGCCAGTGTCGGGGCGAGGCGCGGATCGTCCGGCCCGTAACGATTGTTCCAAGATCGCGAGCGCGCGGGCATAGAGCGGCTCGGCGTCGAAGAAGCGGCCCTCGTTGCGATAGACGTTGGCAAGCTGAGTGAGGCTTTGCGCGACCGGCGGCTGGTCGGGACCCAGAGCCTTTTCGCGGATCGCGAGCGCGCGGGTGATGAGCGGCTCGGCTTCGTCGGTTCGGGCCTCGAGGATATAAGTGCGCGCGAGGTCGCTCAGGGTCTGTGCCACGGGCTGGCTGTCCGGTCCGAGCTGCGCCTCGCGGATTTCGAGCGCGTGCTTATAGAGCTTTTCGGCGGCGGCGAAATGGCCCTGGGCGAATTCCGCCTGGCCCTGTTGCTCGGCGGTGCGCGCTTCCTCGAGCGCTGCCTTCTTCTGCTGCGCCTCGGCATGACCGGCGGCGATGAAGAGCGCCGCCCCGAGGGCGACACCCAGCGCAAAGCTACGCATCAATTCTTCTCCGCCGGCGGGTGGGCGAGGATCCAGTCGGCCATGATGCCGACGACTTGTGTCTCGATGCCGAGATAGCCGTGCGGCGCGAGCGCCTCGCACGGTTGGCTCTTCGCCTCGGTACTCGAAACCGGCACCAGCTCCTTCGCCGGCGCGGCGGCGAGGCGGGACAAGCGCCTGCTCGGCGCCGGCGAAATTAGCCGCGGGGCAGCGGTCATTGCGATTGTGCACGATGAGCACCGGCACCGCGATCTTCTCGAGCGCGACGTTGCTCATGCCGCCCGACCAGACGCTCGAAGTCAGCACCGCGCCCGCGACCTGGGGCGGGCCGATGCGGGCCGCGCCGTTTGCCGCCGAGATCGAGCCGTTGCTGGTGCCGACGAGCCACACCGGCACGTCGGCCCGGCGCTTCACCTCGGCGATGCTCGCGGCGATGTCTTGCGCGGCCTCATCGCTGGCGCGGAAATTCGGATCGACGCCGCCGCTATGATCGGACGGCACGTTCACGACAACCACGAAGAGGCCGTGCTTAGCCAGGTCGGCGCGCGTCCCGCACGAGAAAATTCTGGCTCCCCCCGCCGGCTATGCCGTTGCCGCCGGGGAACAGCAAAACGGCGGCGCGCGGCGTGCCGGAAGCGGGCACGAGCCTCAGCTCGACGGTGATGCCCGGCCGCGTCGGGATGACGATGCTCTCGTCCGCTCCGGCGCCGGAGGCCAGCGCGCAGGCGATGACACCCGCGGCCGCCGCCGCGGCGAGATTCATCCGCGATTCATCCGCTGCTCGACGAGATCGCTCACGACCGCCGGATCGGCGAGCGTGGTCGTATCGCCGAGCTGATCCTGCTCGTTGGCCGCGATCTTGCGCAGGATGCGCCGCATGATCTTGCCGGAGCGCGTCTTCGGCAGGTTGGGCGCCCACTGGATGAGATCGGGCGATGCGATCGGGCCGATCTCCTTGCGCACCCATTGCACGAGCTCTTTGCGCAAGCCCTCCGACGGCTCGATCCCGGCCTTCAAGGTGACATAGGCATAAATGCCCTGGCCCTTGATGTCGTGCGGATATCCCACCACGGCGGCCTCGGCGACCTTGGTGTTGGCGACGAGCGCGCTCTCGACCTCGGCCGTGCCGATGCGGTGGCCGGCGACGTTGATCACGTCGTCGACCCGGCCGGTGAGCCAGTAATAGCCGTCCTCGTCGCGCCGCGCGCCGTCGCCGGTGAAGTATTTTCCGGGGAAGGCGGAGAAATAGGTCTCGATGAAGCGCTTGTGGTCGCCGAACACGGTGCGCATGAGGCCGGGCCAGGGATCGGCGATGCAGAGATTGCCCTCGCACGGGCCCGAGAGCTCCTTGCCCTCGCCATCGACGATGACCGGCTTGACGCCAAAGAAGGGCCGCGTCGCCGAGCCCGGCTTCAGCGCCGTGGCACCCGGCAGCGGCGTGATGAGAATGCCGCCCGTCTCGGTCTGCCACCACGTGTCGACGATCGGCACGCGGCCCGAGCCCACGACGCGGTGATACCACAGCCACGCCTCGGGGTTGATCGGCTCGCCGACCGAGCCGAGGAGCTTGAGGCTCGCGCGCGAGGTGCGCGACACGTAATCGTCGCCCTCGCGCATCAAGGCGCGGATCGCGGTCGGCGCGGTGTAGAAGATGTTGACGCGGTGCTTGTCGATCACCTGCCAGAAGCGCGAGGCGTCGGGATAATTGGGCACGCCCTCGAACATGAGGGTGGTGGCGCCGTTGGCGAGCGGACCATAGACGATGTAGCTGTGCCCGGTGACCCAGCCGACATCGGCCGTGCACCAGTAGACGTCGCCGTCGTGATAGTCGAACACGTATTTGTGCGTCATCGCGACATAGGCGAGATAGCCGCCCGTCGTATGCAGCACGCCCTTGGGCTTGCCGGTCGAGCCCGAGGTGTAGAGGATGAAAAGCGGGTCCTCGGCGCTCATCTCGGCGGGCGGGCAATCGGCCGAGACCTTTGCCGTCTCCTCGTGATACCAGCGGTCGCGGCCTTCCACCCACCCGGTCTTGCCGCCGGTGCGGCGCACCACCAGCACCGTCTTGACGCCGGGGCAGGATTTCAACGCCTCGTCCGCATTCGCCTTCAGCGGCACCTTGCGCCCGCCGCGCAAGCCTTCGTCGGCGGTGATGACGTAAGTCGAGGCGCAATCCTGGATGCGGCCGATCAGGCTTTCCGGCGAGAAGCCGCCGAACACCACGGAATGGACGGCGCCGATCCGGGCGCAGGCGAGGAGCGCGTACGCGGCTTCCGGAATCATCGGCAGATAGATCGTGACGCGGTCGCCCTTCTTGACCCCGTGCGCCTTCAGCACGTTGGCGAAGCGGCACACCGCCTCGTGCATCTCGGCATAAGTGATGGCGCGGTGCTCGTTCGGATCATCGCCCTCCCACAGGATCGCGGTCTGCGTCGCGCGCTTGGCGAGATGCCGGTCGATGCAGTTGGCCGAGGCATTGATTCTACAAGACCGACAGCCGGGCGGCGGCGAAGAAGTCGGAGAAGGCCGACAAGGCCGACAAGTCCGACAAGTCGGACAAGTCGGATACGAAGGTGGCGGCCTCCTCCGACTCCGGTAGCTCGAGCTCGTCGGGGTCCAAGCCCTCGGACTCTGCCGGTTCGGGCTCGTCGTCGAAATCGGACGCCAAGACGGCGACCGGCTCGGCTGCCGCCGCCTCCTGAGTCACGTTCCTCAGCCGGCCCCGGCTCTCCGGGGCCTTCGACCGGTGCGACAGGGGCGATGCCTCACGCCCCGCTCAGCGCCATCCCGTCGATCGCCACCGTCTGGCCCGCGGCGACACCGGGGAGCCACTCGACGTCGGAGCCGATGTGCAACACCGACTGCAACATGCGTTGCAGCGTCGACGCGATGGTGACCTCCCGAACCGGCTCGGCCAAGACGCCATCCCGGATCATGAGCCCCTCGGCCCCCACCGAGAAGTCGCCGCTCACGGGGTTGACCCCCGAGCGCACACCCGTGATCGACTGGACGAACAGGGCCTCTCCTACCTGGCCCATGATCTCCTCGGCCCCGAGCGTCCCCGGCGAGAGCAGGAGCGCACGGCACCCCGCAACCGGCGTCGTGGCATAGCCCCCCCGCACCGCCGAGGCCGTCGAAGCAACACCGGCTCGCCGTGCGGCCGTTGTGTCGAAGACGAATCCACGCAACACCCCGCCCTCGATCAGCACGTTGCGCCGGCACGCCAGGCCCTCGGCGTCGTGGGTCGACGCCCCGAAGGCACGCGGGTCGGTCGGGTCGTCGACCAGCACCAGTGACGGCACCGCCACCTCTTCGCCGATGCGGTCGGCGAAGAACGAGCGGCCCTTGGTGACCGCTTCCCCCGAGAGCGCGGACGACACCACCGCCAGCACGGTGGAGGTCACCCGCGGATCGAGCACCACCGCGCACCGCCCCGAGCGCGCCTTGGTGGCGCCCAGCATCCGCGTGCAGCGCTCCACGGCGTCGGTCACGGCCTTGTCGAAGTCGAGTCCTCCCGGGCCCCGTGCGGCGGAGAACCCGACACCGGTCTGGCTGTCGGCATCCTCGCCCGCTATGGTCTCCACCGCCAGGCTGCACACCGTGCGCCTGGCCGTGGCGGTGATTCCGGTCGAGCTGGCCACGGCGGCTTCCGCCGCCATGTCCCCGTAGTCGGCGAACGCCACCTGGCGCACCCGGGCGTCGGCGGCGCGGGCCCGGCGCTCGAGCTCCAGTGCCATCTCGACCTTGGCTGCGCTCGTGATCCGGGTCACCTCGTCGTCCCACAGGTCGAGCGACGCCGGTGCGACACCGTCGGGGAGGGCCAGGCCGACGTGCTCGTCGGCAGTGGCGAACGTGGCATTGTCACGAGCGTCGGCGAGCGTCTGCTTCAGCACGGCCTCCTCGAGGGTCCCCGTGTACGCAAAGCCCTGGCGCCCGCCCACCACGACGCGGATTCCCACACCCGCCGACGCCGCCGAGGACACCGATTCCACCTCGCCTTCGTAGGCGCGCACATTGGTCTCCACCCCGCGTGACACGTAGACCTCGAGCTCTTCGCCGTCCTTGGCCGCCCCCGCCACGCGGACGGCCAGCTCGAGGAGCTCACCCTCCGCCGGCGCCCGGGTCGCCCGGCTCGCGATCTCAGTCGCACCGGCGGTCCCCCCGATGGTCACCCCGGTGATCCTCAGGGTGGGCTGGCCACACCCCACGGGCACACTCTGGCCGTCCTTTCCGCACGTGCCCGGGCCCATGGCGAAGTCGTTGGCCACGGCGTCGATCCGACGCAGCACCTCCGGGCCGTTGCCGATGAGGTTGGCGTCCCTCAAGGGCTCGGTGATGCGACCGTTCTCGATCAGGTACGCCTCGACCGTGCCGAAGACGAAGTCGCCGGTGGTGGTGTTGACCTGGCCGCCGCCCAGCTTCGCCACGTAGACCCCGGTCGGGGTCTGGGCCAGGATCTCGTCGGGCTCGGCGTCGCCGTTCAGGAGGAAGGTGTTGGTCATCCTGACCATGGGCAGGTCGCGGGCCTCGACGCCGGCCGTTGCCCGAGGACTCCCGGTTCGCCTTGCGCGCCCGCAGGTAGTCCCACATGTAGTCGGTGAGCACGCCGTTCTCGATGAGCACGTTGCGCCGGGGCAGATTCCCCTCGTCGTCGACGGCGAAGCTGCCCCACTCCGGTCCGATGGTGCCGTCGTCGACCAGCGTGACGAGCGGGCTGGCCACCTGCTCGCCCACCTGCCCGACGTAGACCGACGCGTCCTTGGCGATGTGGTCCGCCTCGAGGCCATGGCCGCACGCCTCGTGGAAGAGGATGCCACCGCTGCCCGATTCCAAGATGAGCGGGACCTCGCCGCTCGGCGCCGGACGTGCCGTGAGCTTGACGAGCGCTCGGCGGCGTCCGTGGTGCCGGCGACTTCCCGGACGTCGACGGTGTCGAACAACTCGAATCCCACCGTGAACGCGTGGACTCGTAGCCGGTCTGCATGCCGGTGTCACCGACGGCGACGCACGACACACTGAAGCGTGTGCGGACCTGGTCGTCGGCGACCACGACGCCGTCGCTGTTCGCCACCTGGATGCGCCGCCGGCCGTCGCCGTAGGAGGCCGACACCTGCGAGATGGCGTTCCCGCTGGCGTGGGCGGCCTCGTCCGCCTGGACGAGGAGCTCGATCTTGCGAGACTTGGGGACCTCCTCGGGCAACTTGACCACGTCGTTCCTTCTCTGCGCGTGGCGCTGTTCGAGTGCCACGACGCGGCCGGCGCCACCTTGCCGGGCGACGGCGGCGGCGGCCTCGGCCGCGGCCAGCAGGCCGTCCTCGGACAGGTCCGCCGTGTGGGCGTACCCGGTGGTCTCTCCCACCACGACCCGGATCCCCGCCCCGCGGTCCGTGGCCCGACGACAGTTCCTCCACCCGACCGTCGTCGAGCACGGCCGAGGTGGAGTGGCGGTCCTCGATGAACACCTCGGCGAAGTCCCCGCCGCGGCGCAGCGCCGCAGCGAGCACCCGCTCGATGACGGGGGCCTCGACGAGCAATCCTGCGCCCGAACCTGCCTCACTCACCCGACAGCTCTCCTTTCGCGGTCCAGGCCGCAGGACCATGACCGTGGACCACCCTCGTGGACCCCTCGTCCCGGGTATGCGCCGGCCGGCCTCGTGCACCCGGACCGGCCCGCCCTCGGGTTGGTCGCGCAGACCGCCGGCCGTGTGGCCGGCGGCGCCTGTCTTTCGTATCGTACCGCCGTGCCCGTCGAGCCCGGCCTGAGCGCCCACGTCTCCCTGGTGGTGGCCGAGAGCGACACGGCACTGGCCCTGCGCTCGGGGGACGTGCCCGTGCTGGCGACGCCCCGTCTCATCGCCCTGTGCGAGGAGGCCGCCTGCCTGGCCGTGGCCGGGATGCTCGGAGAAGGGCGCACCAGCGTCGGAGTGCGCGTCCAGTTCGACCACTTGGCGCCCGTCGGGACCGGCTCGACGATCGTCGCCGAGGTGCACCCTCGAAAAGGTGGAGGGGCGCCGACTGGTGTTCACCGTCACGGCCACCGATGCCGCCGGACTGGTGGGGGCGGGAAAGGTGACGCGCGGTCGTCGTCGAGAGAGGCGACTTCCTCGCCAAGGCGCGGGCGGAGCGGGTGGCGGGCGCCGGGGCGTTCGAGCCCTGGGCCGGGCCCGCCTCAGACCTGGCGCCCCAGGACGTTGCCGAGGACCCCCCCGACCACGCCCCCGGCGGCCGTGTCCCGCCCGGAGTCGTTGGAGCCCAGGTACTCCGACAACGCGTGCAGCACCGGCAGCGGCATCGACTGCAGCCAGATGCTGCCCGGTCCGGCGAGCGAGACGAGATGGTGCCCGTCGGCTCCGAAGTACCGGTTGACGATGCCGGGCAACCGGATCACCGAGAAGGTGACGCTGTCGTTGAAGAGGCCGACGTGCCCGGGGGTGGACCAGGAGCGACTGGCCCGCGGCGAGGTCGTAGGTGGCGATCTCACCGGAGAGCTCGATCCACGCCTGGCCTTCGCCCTCGAGCTTCTGCAGGATGAAGCCCTCGCCGCCCCACAGGCCTCCTCGGGAACGACTGTTGCAACGCGACCGAGGGTGTGATCCCCGGGGTCCCGCACACCCAACCATGACGGTGGACGATGAACCCGTGGCCCGGGCTGACGTCCACGGGGAAGATCCGCCCCGGGACCTTGCTGGCGAAGGTGACCATCCCCTGCCCACCGGTCGCCTCGTACCGGGTCAGCAGGAGACCGCCGCCTCCGGCCATGCGCTTGAGGCCTCCCATGATCCCGCCGCCCGAGCCCGTGCTTGCGGTCTGGGTGAGCTGCATGTTGGCTGTCATCCACGACAAGTCGCCGTGGGTCGAGATGATGGTCTCGCCCGGCTCGAGCACCATCTCCAGGATCGGCATCGTGGTCCCGTTGACGTTGGCCTGCATGGCACGCTCCTCTCGCTCCGGCGCCGGCGTCGGCCGCGGACGCCACCCTGCGCGGCAGAGTCTGCCCCTCCACCTCGTCGTCCGCTCGTCATCGGACGCGGGCGGGTCCGGCGGCCGTCCCGAGCGCTCGGCCCGCGGCCGCGGCCCTCGGACCTGGCCTTCAGCGGTCCGCCACCCCGCCGACCCACACCCTCACGCCCGGC
>CAWDPP010000003.1:0-93317 GCA_963804235.1 uncultured Alphaproteobacteria bacterium | reverse complement strand
ATTGAGGGTCCCGTCCTCGAACCAGCGAATGGCGACATCGCCCTTGAACGTGGCGTTCTTCACCTTGGTGTAGGGCTTGATCCAGTCGAGGCACTTGCCGTGCTCGCCCCAGAACCGGTCCGGATCCTTGATCGATTGCTCGTAAAGCTTCAAATAGCCCGCCTCGTCGATCCAGGCGCGCTTGGCGAGCGTAGGAGAGACCGGAAAGACCTGCGACATCGTGTTCGCTCCCGGATTGATCTGATGCGGATTATGCGCTGCCGAATCGGGTTGACAAGGCTTCAAGGCGAAGCGTATCAACGGCGCCGATTCGCGGGCGACCGCGGATCAAGCCAACCCTTGGGATGATGATGGACAGCCACCCTAGTTGCACCGCCGAAGCTGCCGTTCCGGCCGCGACGGAGGTGAGTGAAGCGATGGCGTCCTGCCCCGCGCGAGCTGAATTGAAGGTGGCTCTCTAGCCCCTCCCGGTTCACCCGCGCCGCGGCAGGCGGCGAAAGGAAGGTGAACCATGAGGGATCGGATCGCCCTCGCCCTGGTACGGGCCGAATGGTGCCGCGCCCAGGCCGCCGCGCACCGGCGCCGCTTGGCGTTGCGCCACGACGGCGCCGGAGCAAGGATCGGCCGCGGCATCTGGTCGATGCACCGCGTGCTGTTCCTCCACGACCGCGGGACCCGGCACGATCGGTCTGCGGCGCACGAGACCGGTTCTCCTCCGGACTAACCGGGCCCTCGACCGGGCCTCCTCAATTCATCCGCCTGTCATGCCGACGACGCATGATCCGGCCGTGCCGCAGCGCCCGACAGCCGTCGCTCGTGCCTGAGATGCGCAACGCCGCCGCATTGGCGCTCTCTGCGCTCATGGTCGTGGCGGCCGCAGGCGCGCGCGCCGGCGACGACACGGCGCCCGCCTCACCCGCCACGCCCGCGGCGCCCGAGGACTGGAGCGCGCATGCGCAGCTCACCGCGATCGCGCAGGGCTATCCCGCGTTCAATTCGCCGTTCCAGGGTCCGCAAAGCCTGCCCGGCAATTCGCAGGTGCGCGAGACGGTGAGCGGCACGGCCTTTCTCGGCGCGCGTCTGCCGTGGCAGGGCGGCGAGGGCTACTTCGATCCCGAGTTCAACCAGGGTTTCGGCATCGGCCGCACGCTCGGCATCGACGGCTTCGTCAACGGCGAGGCCGCGAAGGCCGGCTTCCACACGCCCAAGCCCAACGTCGCGCGTCTTTTCGTGCGCCAGATCATCGGGCTCGGCGGCGCGCAGGAAACGCTCGATCCCGATCAGAACCAGCTCGGCGACACGGTGGACGTGTCGCGCATCACCGTCACCGCGGGGAAATTCTCGGCGTCCGACATTTTCGACGACAACCAGTATGCGCACGATCCGCGCACGGATTTCATGAACGACAGCTTCTGGGAATCCGTGGCGTGGGACTATCCGGCGGACTCCAAGGGCTATACCGACGGCGCCGCGGTCGAGCTCAACCAGCGGGATTGGGCGCTGCGCGGCGGCTGGTTCCTCGAGCCGAAGATCCAGAACCAGCGCAATCTCGATCCGCGCTTCCTGAAACGCTATGGCACCGTCGTCGAGCTCGAGACGCGCCACGAGATCTGGGGCGAGCCGGGCAAGATCAGGTTCCTCCTCTTCGCCAACCGCGCGCCGCAGGCCGGCTCGACGAGGTCGATTCGGCCGCCCTGGCCGCCGGCACCGCGCCCAACCCCATCCCGTTCCGGCACGACAATTGGAAGACGGGCTTCGCCGTCAATGTCGAGCAATCGATCACCGGCGATCTCGGCGCGTTTGCCCGCGTGAGCTGGAACGACGGCCGCACCGAGGGCTGGGCCTTCACCGATATCGACCACAGCCTGGCGACGGGCCTGAGCCTCAAGGGCACGGCGTGGGGGCGGCCCGACGACATTGTGGCGCTGGCCGGCTCGGCGAACGGCCTCTCGAAGCCGGCGCAGGATTACTTTGCCGAGGGCGGGCTCGGCATCCTGGCGGGCGACGGCAGGCTCAGCTACGCGACCGAGGCGATCATCGAGACCTATTACAAGATCAGCCTGGCCGAGCCCGTGGCGCTCTCGTTCGATTACCAATTCGTCGCCAATCCCGCCTTCGATTCCGCGCGCGGGCCCGTCTCCGTCTTCGCGACGCGGCTTCATCTCGAGTTTTGAGGCGGCAACAAAAGAAAGGGACCCGGACGGCCGCGCGCCGTCGCGGGTCCCTGACGCCGCAGGGGGGGACGAGCGGCGTTGAGCCTTTACTCGCGCGCCGCCACGGGCTCGACGTTGCCGTTGGCGCGGGCGGCCGGCGGGAAATAGGCGCGCCCCGTCGCGACCAGCGCCGCCTGGGTGCGGTTCGCGACGTTGAGGCGCTTGATGATCTGCTTCACATGCGCCTTGACCGTGCTCTCGGACATCGAGAGCGCGTCGGCGATGAGCTTGTTCGACTTGCCCTGGCTGATGAGGGCGAGGACATCGCGCTGGCGCCGCGTCAGCTCGGACCACGGCTCGCTCGAATGCGAGTTGCCCTGCCAGCCGCCGGACCGCTGCGAGCTCGAACTCGATGAGCGAGGACGGCACATAGACGCCGCCGGCGAGGACGAGGTCGAGCGCCCCCATCAGGACCCGAAGGCTCAACGAGGCGGGCAGGAAGCCGCGCGCCCCGGTGCTCAGGATCTGGCGCGCGCGCTGCGGGTTGTCGGTCTCGGCCACGACCACGAGCGGCGTCTCGGGAAGGGTGCGGCGGAGCGCCTCGACCTGGCGCAGATCGATATGCTCGGACGTCGCCGCGCCGACCAGAACGAGATCGAAATGGCTGCCGCCGCCCACCAGGTGGATGAGCTCGTCGGCGTTGCCGGCCTCGGTCACCTGCCGTTCGGGACTGTGCTGCGACAAGGCGAGGCGCAGGCATTCGCGCCGCAAGCGGCTCGGATCGACAATGGCGATCGCGCTGTCGGTATGGGTCTGGTGCGGGGCGTTTTCGGCAGCGACCGTCGGCTCGAAGCGTGCCATGGTTCTTCCCTTCAGTGAATTTTCTCGGATTTCCCGCGCCCGGCGGTTTTATCCGTGCTTCCACGCAAAGGATCGCTGGTTGAGTGATCCCAATGAAGTAAATTTTCGTGAGGTTGTGTATCAGAATGTAACTCGGCCGGGGGGTAAGCCCCCTCTTGGCGGAATAAACTCGGGCTTAACGGGTCAGATGCGATGATTGGGCGTGACCGTTCCGACGGCATCACCCCTTTCGTCTCCGCAGCTTGCGGTGATTCAGAAGCCGGCCGATTCGACCGCGCCGCAACCTCCCGCGCCGGCGCGCAAGGAGACGCGCGCCGCCGATCCGCAAGCGCCGCCCTTGGGCTCCGCCCGCGGACGCCTCCTCGATATCGTCGTCTGATTGAACCACGCCTGAGCGCGCGCAACGTCCGCGGCAAGTGTTGCGGCGCAGGCCGCGCGGCTTTGGCCCCTACGCTTCCGGCCGGGCCTCAATGCCGGAAATGGCGCATCCCGGTGAAGACCATGGCGATGCCGGCGCGGTCGGCGGCAGCGATCACTTCGGCGTCGCGGATCGAGCCGCCGGGCTGAATTACGGCCGTCGATCCGGCCGCGATCGTCGCCTCGAGACCGTCGGCGAACGGGAAGAACGCGTCCGAGGCGGCCACCGAACCGCGCGTCGCCGGTTGCGCCAAGCCCGCCGCGCGCGCCGCATCCTCGGCCTTGAGGGCGGCGATCCGCGCCGCATCGACGCGGCTCATCTGGCCCGCGCCGATGCCGACGGTGGCGCCGTCCTTGGCATAGACGATGGCGTTCGACTTGACGTGCTTCGCCACGGCGAAGGCAAAGAGGAGATCGCGCGTCTCGGCCTCGCCCGGCCGGCGCTGCGTCACGATCTTGAGCTCGCGCGCTTCGATGCGCCCGCTGTCGGCGGTCTGCAACAGGTAGCCGCCGGCGAGCGAGCGCAGCGTCATCGCGGATTGGCGCGGGTCGGGCATGGCGCCGGTGACGAGGACGCGGAGCGCCGGTTTGCGCGCCAGGATCGCGGCCGCCTCGTCCGTCAGGGCGGGCGCGATCAGCACCTCGAGAAAGATCTTGGCCATCGCTTCGGCGGCTGCGCCATCGAGCGGGCGGTTGACCGCGACGATGCCGCCGAAGGCGCTGACCGGGTCGCACGCGAGCGCCTTCGCATAAGCCGTGGCGAGATCGGACGCGAGCGCCACGCCGCACGGATTGGCATGCTTGATGATGGCGACCGCGGGCTCGGCGAATTCGGCAACGCAGGCGAAGGCCGCGTCGGTGTCGTTGAGGTTGTTGTAGGACAGCTCCTTGCCCTGCACCTGGCGCGCCGCGGCGGCAGAGGCGCCTTGCTCGCCGGCGAGATAGAGCGCCGCCTCCTGATGCGGGTTCTCGCCATAGCGCAGCAGTTGCGCGCGCTTTGCCGCAAGGACGAGCGTCTCGGGAAAGAGCTCGCCCGTCTCGCGCGCGAACCATGCGGCGATCGCGGCGTCGTAAGCCGCGGTATGGGCATAGGCCGCGGCGGCAAGGCGCCGGCGCAACGCGGCGCTGGTGGCGCCCTGATGCGCCGCCATCTCGGCCAGGACCGTGTCGTAATCGTCCGGCGCGGTGACGATCGTGACGAAATCGTGATTCTTGGCGGCGGCGCGGATGAGCGCAGGGCCGCCAATGTCGATGTTCTCGATGCACTCGGCGAAGGGCGCGCCGCGCGCCACCGTGGCGGCGAAGGGATAGAGGTTGACGACGACGAGATCGATATGCCCGATGCCGTGGGCGGCAAGCGCCGCCTCATGCTGCGGCAGATCGCGCCGGGCGAGAATGCCGCCGTGGATCGCCGGGTGCAGCGTCTTCACCCTGCCATCGAGCATTTCCGGGAAGCCGGTGACGGAGGCGACATCGGCGACCGCCACTCCCGCCTCGGCCAAGGCGCGCGCGGTGCCGCCCGTGGAGATCAGCGCCACGCCGCGCTCGGCGAGCGCGCGGGCAAAGGGTATGAGACCGGTCTTGTCGGAGACGGAGATGAGCGCCCGCGCGATCGGGCGGGAGGCATCGGGCATCGCGTGCGACGATAGAGGGCGGGGGTTCGGCGATCAAGCGCCGCCGCTCAGGCGCCGCGCAGCCGCCTTATGTTGTCGGCATAGGATTGGGCGCCGCCGCGGAAGCTCGCCGTGCCGGCGACGAGCACGTCGGCGCCGGCCTTGACCGCAAGCCGCGCGGTGTCGTCGTTGATGCCGCCATCGACCTCGAGATCGATGCTGCGGCTCCTGCCATCGATGCGGCGGCGTATCGCCGCCATCTTCTCGAGCTGCGAGGCGATGAAGCTTTGCCCGCCGAAGCCGGGATTGACCGTCATCACCAGGATGAGATCGACATCATCGAGCACGTAATCGACGGCATCGGGCGGCGTCGCCGGATTGAGCGCGACGCCGGCGCGCTTGCCGAAGGATTTGACGAGCTCGATCGTGCGATGGAGATGGGGCCCGGCCTCGGGATGGACGGTGATGATGTCGGCGCCCGCGGCGGCGAAGGCCTCGACGTAGGGATCGACCGGCGAGATCATCAGATGCACGTCGAACGTCAGCGTCGTGAGCGGCCGCAACGCCTGCACCATCGCCGGGCCGATCGTGATGTTGGGCACGAAATGGCCGTCCATCACGTCGATATGGATGTAGTCGGCGCCGGCCGCGGCGATCGCGCGCACTTCCTCGCCGAGCCGGGCAAAATCGGCCGACAGGATCGATGGCGCAATCCGCACTTTTTGCTGCATCGCCGACTTGCTAACAGGGAAACCGCGCCGCCGCAACAGCACCCGGCCGGAAATTTGCGGCTCAGGCCGCGCGGACGAGTCGCGCGGCGTAGAAACCGTCGAGCCCTTCGAACGCGGCGAGATGGCAGGGCAGCGTGCGCAGGTCGCCGTCGCCGGTCACGCATTCGGCCAGGCCGCCGATCTCGGCCGGATCGACCGGACGGCGCTTCAGCGGCGCGCCGCGCGAAAGCAGCCGCGTCACCTGCTGCACCCCTTCCTGCGGCTCGAGCGAGCACACGCAGAAGACGAGCATGCCGCCCGGCGCCAGCATCTCGACCGAGGCGGCGAGGAGGCGCTCCTGCACCGCCGCCAATCGCGCCACGTCGTCGCCGCCCTTCAAGTGCGGCACGTCAGGATGGCGCCGGATCGCGCCGGTCGCGGTGCAGGGCGCATCGAGCAGCACGAAGCGCGCGGGCTCCGGCGGGCGCCACACCGCCGCGTCGGCGACGAGACACTCCGCGTTGAGCGCGAGGCGCGCGAGATTGGCATGGAGACGTTCGACCCGCCGCGGCGAGCGGTCGATCGCGGTGACGCGCGCACCGGCTGCGGCGAGCTGCGCCGTCTTGCCGCCGGGCGCGGCGCACAAATCGATGACGTGCTGGCCAGCGAGATCCGGGAAAAGCCGCGCCGGCAACGCCGCCGCCGCGTCCTGCACCCACCAGGCGCCCTCGCTGTAGCCGGGGAGCGACGTGATCGCGCCGCCGGCGCTGCGCCGCAGCGTGCCGGTCGGCAGCAGCACGGCATCGAGCGCTTGGCGCCAGTGCTCGACATCGCGGGGCACCGTCAGATCGAGCGGCGCCTCCTTCAAGTGCGCCTGCGCGATCGCGCGCGTTGTCGCCTCGCCATAGGCTTCGCTCCAGGCGCGCCACAGCCACAGCGGCGTGTTGAGGCGAACGGCGTCCTGCTCGGCGGCAAGCCCCGCGCCCTCTTGCGACAGGCGGCGCAGCACGGCGTTGACGAGGCCCTTGTGCGAGACGAAGCCGCGCACCTCGGCAAGGTCGACGCTGGTCGCGACCGCGGCGTGGGGCGGCGTGCGCAGGAACAGGAGCTGCGCGATGCCGAGCCGCAGCATGTCATGCACGGGCGCCGCGCGCGGCGGTAGCGGCGTGTTGAGGCAGTGCGCGATCAGCGCATCGATCTGGCCGAGACGGCGCAGCACCATGGCGACGAGGAGCCGGGCGAAGGCGCGATCGCGCGCCGGCAATCCCGCCATCTCGCCGTTCTCTTCGATCGCATCGTCGAGCGGGCGCTTGCGGCGCAGCACCGCCCCGATCAGGTCGATCGCGACGCCGCGGGCGGTCGGAGGCGCGGAGGCTGCGGAAAAATGTGCGGGCACGGGTCGGTCCCAAAGTCGCGTTAACTTGCGGGCCTGCAAACGCCGTCAGATGGTCATCGTTCCAGGTTCGCGCAAGGCTCGCACAAGGACCGGGACGGGTCTAGGCAACGCGCTGGCGGCGCATCATAATTCGCGCATGACCGAGGTTCGCGACACGGCCCGCAAAGAGGCGCCGAAGGAGGCGCCCGACGTGGCCCCGAAGCGCCGCACGAGCCGCGCGAAATCGGCGGCCCGAAGGGACCGGAGCCGACCCGCTACGGCGATTGGGAGCAGAACGGCCGCTGCAGCGATTTTTGACAAGAGGGCACGCGCTCAGCCGCGCGCGAGGCGCGCCTCGTGCACTTCGAGATTGGTGAGAGCGGCGGCAAGAAGCGGCACGGAAAGACCCCGCGCCTGCCCGCGGCGGACCATATCGCCGACGATGTGATCGCCCTCGGTGCGGCGCCCGGCCAGCATGTCGCGCATGGTCGATGCGGCAAAGGGCGAGCCGCGCGTCGTCAGCAGCGTGCGCGACTGCGCCAACGCCGCGGGCGCGGGCGCGTGGCCCTCTGATGCGGCGACGGCGGCGCACTCCGCGAGTGCGCCGAGCGCGAACGCCTCGCCCGACGGCGCCGCCATGAGCTCGCCGACCGTGGCGCGGGTCAGGGTCGTCGCCGCCGCCAGCGCCGCGAGCATGACGAACTTCTCCCACATCGACTGGAGGACCGACGGCGGTAGGGTGGCCGTCACCTTGGTGCGGGCGAATTGCGCGAGGAGCGCTTCTGCGCGCGCGCTCCGTTCGCCCGAAAGCTCGCCGAACGCGATCGCCTGCAGCTCGCCGATGTGGCGCACCGTGCCGTCGCCGTCGAGCGTCGCGCCGATATAGCAGGCGCCGCCCATCACCCGGTCGCGCCCAAGCCCATCGGCCAGCACGTCGATGTGCCGCAGCCCGTTCAGCAGCGGCACGACCGCCGTCTCCCGCGCCATGACGGGCGCAATCGCCGCGATGGCGGAGCCGAGGTCGTAGGACTTGCACGACAAGAGGACGATATCGAACGGCGCGGCCGCGGCGCCGGCGGCGAGCGTTTTCGGGGCGAGCGCGATGTCGCCTGCGGCGCTCTTGACCTTGAGGCCGTTCGCGTCAAGCTCTTCCTTGCGCCGGCCGCGCACGAGGAAGGTGACGTCGGCGCCTGCCTCCGCGAGCCGGCCGCCGAAATATCCGCCGATCGCGCCGGCGCCGAGGACGAGAATGCGCATGGGTCTGCCGTAGAATTCGATGCCGGGAAGATTGTCGATGAAACCTATCGCTGTCAAAGGCGCAGAGGTTCCGGCCCTGGGGCTCGGCACATGGGCACTCAGCGGAAAATCCTGCTACGAGGCGGTGCGCAGCGCGCTCGATCTCGGCTACCGCCACGTCGATACGGCGGAGATGTACGGCAACCACGACGAGGTCGGCCGCGCCATCCGCGACAGCAGCATCCCGCGCAGCGAGATCTTCCTCACGACGAAAGTGCCGCCGGGAAAGCTCCGCGCGCGCGACGCCAAGCGCTCGGCCGAGGACAGCTTGCGGCGGCTCGGCCTGCCCTATGTCGATCTGCTGCTGATTCATTGGCCATCGAGCGAAGTGCCGCTCGGCGAGACGCTCGGCGCGTTTGCGGAGTTCGAAGGCCGCGGGCAAGACGCGCTTCATCGGCGTCAGCAATTTCAACGTGCAGCTCCTCGCCGAAGCGGTCGAGCGGCACGGCGCCGATCTCCTGTGCAACCAGGTCGAGTATCACCCGTACCTGTCGCAGCGTCCCGTGCTCGCGGCGGTGCGGCGCCACGGCATGATGCTGACGGCCTATGCGCCGCTCGCGCGGGGGCGCGCGACGAACGACGCGGCGCTTGCCGCGATCGGCCGGAAATACGCCAAGAGCGCGACGCAGATCGCGCTGCGCTGGCTCATCGAGCAGGATCGCGTCGCCGCCATCCCGAAGGCCGCGAGCCGCGCCCATCTCGCGGCCAATATCGACATCTTCGATTTCGCGCTCGACGCGGAAGACCGCGCGCGGATCGACAAGCTGCAAGGCGGCAGGCGCTTTCTCGACGTGCCCGGCTGGTCGCCCGACTGGGACCGCGCCTAGTCCCCGGTCTCCGCCTCGAGCTTCTCGACGAGGCTCGGCAGCACGCGCAGATCGAAGCCTTTGACCGCGCCCTCGGCGACGAGCTTCAGCGAACTCTCGCGGTCGTAAAGCGCGCGCGAGGCGGCCCACAGGAGATATGACCTCGTGCCGCTGCGGCAGTGGGCGAGCACCTTGTGGCGCCCGCGCACAACCGCCTTCTGGTGCGCCACCACGTCGCGGCGCGAGATCGTGTTGGTCAGCACCGGGATGTAGTGATACTCGATGCCGTGCTTGGCCGCTTCGGCGGCCGCCTCCTCGTGGCTGAGCTGACCCGGCTCCTCGCCGTCAGGCCGGTTGTTGATGATGGTGCCGTAGCCGTCCTTCGCGAGCGCAGCGATGTCTTCGCGCGTGATCTGTCCGGCCACGCTGAGCGAGTCCGTGATCGGCGTCGGCTGCATGGGCATCCTCCTTGGTAGCTCCCCCTTCTTAGCATGACGGCGCCCGGAACGGGAGTTCACCGCAGCGGCGTTCCAGCGTAAACTGTGTGCCGTAGCGGAGCGGCCGGGCAACGCCGTTCCGAACCGTGGGGGCGGCATCGGCCGCGTGGGCGAACGCCGCTTCTCGAAAAGAGTGAGGAGGCGCTCATGAATGTCGAGATGATACTCAAGACCAAGGGGCGCGCCGTGGTTACGATCGCGCCCGAAGCCAGCATTTCCGAGGCGGTCGAGCTGATGCGGCGCAAGGGGATCGGCGCCGTCGTCGTGAGCGACGACGGGGTGCGCGTCGGCGGCATCCTGTCGGAGCGCGACGTCGTGCACGCGCTCGCCGAGCAGGGCGCGCGGACGCTCGAGCTCAAGGTCGCCGCGCTGATGACGCGGCATGTCTATTCGTGTCGCCCGGACGACACGGTGGCCAACCTCATGGCCGAGATGACCACGCGCCGGATCCGCCACCTGCCGGTCGTCGAGAACGGACGGCTCTCCGGCATCGTCAGCATCGGCGACGTCGTCAAGAACCGTCTCGACGAGGTCGAATCCGAGGCAAGCTCGCTGCGCCAGTTCATCACCAGCGCCTGATGGGGCGGCGATCGGTTCCGACGATCGCACCCGGCGATATTGAAGCGTCGCGCCGACCGGAATAGTCTAGCGCCCGGGGATGCGGGTGTAGCTCAATGGTAGAGCAGAAGCTTCCCAAGCTTACGACGAGGGTTCGATTCCCTTCACCCGCTCCATCCCGCGCGTGCACGATCTGCTGATCGAAGCGATCTGTTGTTCAGGCGATGATGCGCCTCAACTGGCTTCGAGGAAGACCGGCCCGGGATTCTTGAGTCTCCGTCCCGTCAAGCGCCGCGCGTACCGTTGCCGCCAGGTGCTCCGGCGAGAACGGCGCGCGAGCGGTGTCGCCCGACAGGCGAACCACCTTGAGCGCGGGGAACCATGCCGTGAATTCGGCGGCGATGTCGCGGCTCGTGCCCGGTTCGGCGATGTCGGTGAGCAAAAGGTCGGGCGCCGAGCCCATGCGCGCGACGATGGCGACAGCTTCGTCGCGATCGGCCGCCCGGGCGCACTGGAACCCGTATTGCGTCAACGCGGCATAGGCAAGATTGCGCAGGTCCGGCTCGGCGATGACGATGAAAATGCTTTGCGCCTTGCCGCGCGGGCGGGCGGCGGATGCCGCGGGCACGCCGGCCGCAAGCGGCAGGAGGATCGAGAAGGTCGTGCCGCGGCCCGGTTCGGTCTCGACATCGATCACGCCGCCCGAGCGCTCGACGATGCTGTGCACGACCGGGAGGCCGAGGCCGGTGCCCTTGCCCTGCTCCTTCGTCGTGAAGAACGGCTCGAATATGTGCGCGAGGACGGCGCTCGTCATGCCGGTACCGGTGTCGCGCACGAAGATCGCGGCGCAGCGCGTGCCGGCAAAACCATTCCCGGCCGACGCAAGACGCGCCGGCGCCGTCACGATGCCGGTGCCGATGACGAGACGGCCGCCCGCCGGCATCGCATCGCGCGCGTTGATCGCCAGATTGAGGACCGCTTGGGAGAGCTGGCTCGGATCGGCGTCGACCGCGGCGCCTTCGTCGCCAACGTCGAGCACGAGCTCGATCGTTTCCGGGACGAGCGAGCGCAGCATCCGGTCGAGTCCGCGCACGATGTCCGCGGGCCTTACGATCTGCGCGTTGAGCGGCTCTTTGCGTCCGAAGGCGAGCATCTGCCGCGTCAGGTTGGCGGCGCGCTCGGACGATTCGATGATTTCCTCCACGCACTCGCGCACATAATCCGGGCGCTCGGCGCGGCGCAGCGCCATCTTGGCAAAGCCGCCGATCGCCGTCAGGAGATTGTTGAATTCGTGCGCGACGCCGCCGGCGAGGTGGCCGAGCGCCTCGAGTTTTTGCGACTGGTGCTGCCGCTCCGCCGCTTCCTTCACGGCGGTGATGTCGGAATAAGTTCCAAGAGTGTGGCCATCCGCGGTCTTGCGCTCGCGCACCATGATCGAGCGGCCGTCGCGCAAACGGTGCTCGAAAACGCCCTCGGCCGCGTGGTGTGCCGCCATGCGCTCGGCGATCCACTTGTCGGCGTCGATTTCCATGTTCTGGCCGCGCGCGGCGGCCGTGCGGATGATCGTGGCGAATTCGACGCCCCGCTCGATGATGTCGGAGACCGTCGTGAACATTGCGCGATAGCGCCCGTTGTACATGACGAGCCGGTCGTCGCAATCGAACAGCGCCAACCCCTCCTCGAGCGATTCGAGCGCCTCGCGCAGCCGCACCTGCGACGTCATCATTTCCGCTTCGCGGCGTTTGTGGTCGCTGATATCGACGAGGCGGCGCAGCACCGCGCCCGATTTCATGCGCCTGTCGTTGACGCGAATCCAGCGCTCCTCGCCGTCGAGCTCGACGATGCCCTCGTCGTCGCCGTCTCCCGACCAGGGTGCCACGAGCGGATAGATGCGGCGGTAGGCCGCGTTGGCGACGATGACGCGTCCTTCAGCATCGAGGATCGCAAGTCCGCCGGCGACGGTTTCGATCGCTTCGACCAGCAGATCGAGCGTACCCTCGCGCACCGATCACGCCCTGAGGCAGGCTTCGACCCGCGCCGCCAGATCGTCCGGATCGATCGGCTTCGCGACCGTATCCGCAGCGCCGAAGGCGCGCGCCATTTTCAGGAAATCGAGATTGGGAAACCGCCCGCCGCCGGTCATGGCGATGATGCGGGTCTCGGGCCGCAAGCGCCGCATCTCGCGGATGATCTCGATGCCGTCCTTGTCGGGCATGATGATGTCGACGATGACGAGATCGGGGTTCTCGGACTCGAACGCGCGCATCGCCTCGGCGCCGTCCTTCGCGCCGGCAACGCGGTACCCGCCCATTTCGAGCATCATCATGACCGCCTTGCGCACGGCCGCGTTGTCGTCGACGACGAGGATGTTCGACACAGCACTCGTTCCTGGTCCAGTCTCAACCTAGCGAGCGAATGATTGAGATTTCCTTGATTTATCTGAATTTTTATCGATCGTGCTCGGGCAGGCCGAACACGTCCTCCGAGCCGCTCAAGCCACGGATCGGATGCGGCCCCAAGGGCGTGAGCGCGACCGCGGCCGCTTCGGCGAAGGCGCGCGAGGCGAGCACCGGGCGCTTCAGCTCCTTGGTCAGGTCCTCGAGCCGAAACGCGAGATTGACCGCCGGGCCCGATTGCCGTGAAGTCGAGCCGGTCGGCCGATCCGACATTGCCGTACATAATATCGCCGACATGGAGGCCGATGCCGGCGCGCAGCTCGGCGCGGCCGGATTCGCCGCCGGCGGCGTTGTAGGCGGCAAGGCGTGCGACGATGTCGCGCGCGGCAGCGAGCGCGGCGGCGGTGGCGGTAGCGTCGTCCATCCCGTCGATCCCGAACACGGCGAGAACCCCGTCGCCGATGAATTTGAGGATGTGGCCTTTGGCGCCGTGCGTCGCCAGCGCGACATGCTCGAAATAATCGTCGAGCGCCTCGATCACGTCCTCGCCCGGCAGACGGTCGGAAATTCCGGTGAAGCCGCGCAGGTCGGTCGCCATGATGGCGGTGCGCACGATATCGAACGCGCCGCGGTGGACATTGCCCTCGAACACACGGTCGCCGACATGCTCGCCGTGATAGATCGCGAACAGCCCGCGCGCGGTGCGGCGCACCGCGATCGCCTCGATGACCGCGGCAAGCGCGGGGCGGACCGCCTCGAGCAGCGCAAGGTCGTCGTCGCCGAAGCCTTGGGCGCGATCGGTCGCCCACGCCACCGCGGGATAGCGCAGGCCCGTGCGGTTCAAGGGAGCGGCGAGGTAATCGGTGCCGCCTTCGGCGCGCAACTCCGCGAGGAGTGGAAACTCGCCCGCGCTCGCATCGAGCCGGCGGCGCAACTGGGTCCCCTCTTCGATGGTCGCGCGCAGCGGGCTCAAGAGATATTCCTCGGTGCGCTCGATGCCTTGCGCCACGCGCACCTCCTCGCTGACCGGCCGGCCGCGCCACCAACGCCAGCCATAGGCGCGGATTTGCGGATGAAGCGTCGCGACATAGATGGTGACGCGCCAAAGCGGCACTCCCGCCTCGACGAGGCGCGTGCAGAGGGCGGTGAGGAAACGCGCCGGGTTCGGCGCCTCGCGCCCGTCGGTCAAGATCCAGCGGATGAGCTCGTGGCCGCGCTCGGCGTGCGTGCTGTTCGCTTCCGTCGCCACAGCGCCGACGCCGGTCAGAGCCGCGCCGAGGGTTGCAGCACCACTTTCCCGAGCCCGCCGCGCCCAGCGACGATGCGGTGGCCCTCGGCGGCATCGGCGAGCGGCAGGATGCGGTCGACGAGCACGCGGATGCGGCCTTCGGACGCCGCCTTGAGGCTTTCGTTCATGTCCGCGTCGCTTTGCCCGGTCCAGCCCATGACGGTGATGTGATTGAGATAGAGGTGGCCCACATCGAGCGGCACGACGCCGCCGCCGTGACTGCCGGCGGTGACGAGCCGGCCGTTCGGCCCGAGAACTCTTGAACGCCTGGCGGAAGAGATCGGGGTCGCCGATGTTCTCGAGCACGACATCGACGCCCCGGCCCGCGATCCGGCGCACCTCTGCCGTGAGATCGGTGGCGCGGTAGTTGACGCCGGCGTCGGCGCCGAGAGCGCGCGCGGCGGCAGCGCGATCGTCCGATCCGGCCGCGGCGATCACCTTTGCGCCGAGGTATTTCGCGACCTGCACGGCGGCGCTGCCGAGGCCGCCCGCCGCGCCCATCACCAGCACCCATTCGCCGGGCGCGACCTTCGCCTTGTCGCGCAGCATGCTGAAGGCCAAGGGCGCGTGCCGCGAAACGATCGTGGCGGTGGCAAAATCGAGGTTGCCTGGAACGATGAAGGTCGAAATCTCCGGCACCGCTACGAACTCGGCATAGCCGCCCCAGACATTGACGCCGAGCATCACCGTGCTCGCGGTGGCGGGGCCTGAATCGGTGCGCAGGTGGGAGGCGACGCGGTCGCCCAGCTTGCGCAGCCGCGCGCCCTCGCCGAGCGCCACCACGACGCCCGACGGATCGACGCCGAGCACGTGCGGCAAGCTCAGCGCGCGCGGGTATTTGCCCGAACGGACGACGAGATCGAGCGTGCGATTGACCGAAACGGCGTGAACCTCGACCAGAACCTCGCCGGGCCCGGGGACCGGAGTTGGGACCTCCTCGAGGCGAAGAACCTCGGGCGGGCCAAAGCTGCGCATGACGACGGCCTTCATGACGGGGGACTATAGACCGGCCGTTCGCCAGGCGCGACGCGCCCGCCGCCCAAGGCGCGCTCGGCGCGCCTCACCACAGGCTGACGAGCTTCGCCCCCTCGATCACGAAAAAAACTACCGCGCCCCAGGCAACGAGCCCGAGCCCGAACAAGAGCGGGTAGTGACCGCGCATCCCCCTCTTCCGGTCATTTGGTTCCGCCGGTCAGAACACCCGTAGCGTCAAAAATACGCGAGCCCTCGACAGGAACGGAAACCCGATCCCCGCCTTTCTGCGCGGAGGTTGAGCCTATCCGCCGGGCGGCGCGTTATTATTCGGCTCGGGCACAGGCCCAAGCACACCAAATCAGGAGAAATTCGATGTCCCGCCTCTTTGCAACCACGACGCTCATTGGCGCCCTGTTTATCGCGCCGGCACTGGCACAGACCGCGGCGCCTGGCAACCCGCCGCCAGCCGCCGCGCAAAAAGCGCCCGCCAAGGCCGCCAAGCCGCACGCGCAGAAAATGGCGAGCGGCGCCAGCATGGCCAAGCATGGCAGCAAGGCCGGCGACAACAGCGCCGACGAGCTGAACCGCCAAGAGCTGGCGCAGACGCACACCCGCTGACGCCTCCTACGCGGGGATGCGGCGCGCGAGCCTTTTCTCGACCAGCTTCGCGAACAGGCTCGCGCCCAATGGCAGAATCTCGTCGTTGAAATCGTAGCCGGGATTGTGCACCTCGCAGCCGCCCGGCCGGTCGCCGTTGCCGATCTGGATATAGGCGCCTTTGCACTCGGCGAGCATGTAGGAGAAATCCTCGGACGCCATCGAGAGATGGCCCGCGCGGTTGACGTTCTCGGCCCCCACGATCTCGGCCGCCGCGTCGGCGACGAAATCGGTCTCCGCCGCATCGTTGACGAGCGGCAGGAAGAGATAGCGGAAGTCGAGCGCGGCGGAGGCGCCCAATCCTTGCGCCACGCCCACCGCCACCCGCGCCATGTTGGCCTCGATCATCTTCATCGTATCGTCGCTGAAGGCGCGCACCGTGCCGCGGATCACCGCGCGCTCGGGGATGACGTTATAGGCTTCGCCGGCGTGGATTTGCGTGACGCTGAGCACGGCCGTATCGAGCGGCCGCACGTTGCGCGAGACGATCGTCTGCAGCGCCGTCGTCACGTGCGCCGCGACGACGACCGGATCGATGCCCGAATTCCGGCCGCGCGCCATGCGCGCCGCGCCCCTCGATGGCGATGTCGAAGAATGCGCCGCCCGCCATCATCGCACCGGGCCGGATCGCGAATTTCCCGGCGGCGAGGCCGGGACGGTTGTGCATGGCGAAGACGGCCTCGCACGGAAAGCGCGCGAAGAGCCCGTCCTTCACCATCGCCGCGGCGCCGCCCAGGCCCTCCTCGGCCGGCTGAAAGATGAAATTGACGGTGCCGTCGAAATTGCGCGTCTCGGCGAGATATGCGCGCCGCGCCCAGGAGCATCGTCGTGTGCCCGTCATGGCCGCAGGCATGCATCCGCCCGCGGTTCTGCGAGCGGTAGTCGAACGAATTCGCCTCCTCGATCGGCAGCGCGTCCATGTCGGCGCGCAGGCCGATGGTGCGCGGCCCGTCGCCGCACTTGAGCCGCGCCGACGAGGCCGGTGCGGCCGATGCCGCGATGCACCTCGCAGCCGAAGGCGGCGAGTTTTTCCGCGACGAGAGCCGACGTGCGCTCCTCCTCGAAGCCCAATTCCGGGTGCGCGTGGATGTCGTGCCGCCAGCGCGTCAGCTCGTCGCGAAGCTTGGCGATCCGGGGAATGAGCTGCATTCGAGCCTCCTCAACCTGCACGTTGCCGCCGCGCGCGGCTTCGCGCAAGATGGCGCGATGGAACGGCTCTGCGACATCGATGCGGTCGAGCTGCGCCGCCTGATCGGCGCGGGCATGCTTTCGCCGGTCGAAATCCTCGAGGATTGCCTCGCGCGCATCGCCGAGGTGAACCCGGTGTTGAACGCCATTACCGCGACGGCGGTCGAGCGCGCGCGGGAAGAGGCGCGGCGGGCGGAAGCGGCCGTGCGCGCCGGCGGCGAGCTCGGGCTCCTGCACGGCCTGCCGATCGGCATCAAGGACCTCGAGGAGACCGAGGGCATCGTCACGACCTTCGGCTCGCCGCTCTACCGCGATTACGTGCCGAGCGCGGACAACCGCCTCGTGGCGCAGGTCCGGCGCGCGGGCGCGATCGTCGTCGGCAAGACCAACACGCCCGAATTCGGCGCCGGCGCCAACACTGACAACCCGGTCTATGGGCCGACGCGCAACCCGTTCGACCCGAAGCGGAGCTGCGGCGGCTCGTCGGGTGGCTCGGCGGTGGCGCTCGCGACCGGCATGCTGCCGCTTGCGACCGGCTCCGACACCGGCGGCTCGCTGCGCATCCCGGCGGCGTTCTGCGGCGTCGTGGGGTTTCGCCCGTCGCCCGGCCTCGTGCCGAGCGAGCGGCGGCCGCTCGGCTGGTCGCCGATCACGGTGCTAGGGCCCATGGGCCGCACCGTCGCCGACGCGCGGCTGCTGCTGCGCGCCGAGATGGGGCGCGACACGCGCGACCCGTTCGGATATCGCGCCGACGAGCGGGATTTCGCGGCAAAGGAGCCGGTCGATCCGGCGCGGCTCAGGGTTGCGGTCTCGGAGGATCTGGGCGGCGCGCCGGTCGATGCGCGGCTGCGCGCGACGTTGCGCGAGCGCATCGCCCTCATCGCATCGCAATTCCGCGCGTGCGAGTGGCGCGATCCCGACATGGCGGGCGCGGACGAGGCGTTCGCGGCGCTGCGCGCGCAGAATCTCCTGGCGGCGCAGCGCGAGCGCTACGAGAAGCACCGCGACCAGCTCGGCCCGTTCGTGCGCGCGAATTACGAGGAAGGGCTCGGCATGAGCGCGGCGCAAGTCGCGGCGGGGCATGTCGCGGCGACGCGGATTTATCGCGGCCTCGAGAAATTCTTCGAGGAGTGCGACCTGCTCATCAGCCCGACCGTCGGCGTGCCGCCGTTCCCGCTCGAGGAGCGCTACGCGCGCGAGGTCGATGGCCGCAAGCTCCCCACTTACTATGCCTGGCTCGCGCCGACTTATTACCTGTCCTTGACCGGCCATCCCGCCATCTCGATCCCGTGCGGCCTCGAGCCCACGGGCACGCCGTTTGCGCTGCAGATCACGGCGGCGGCGGGGCGCGACAAATTCCTGCTCGACGCGGCCGCAGCGATCGAGGCGATCCTGGCGCGCGACCCGAGGACGGCGCGGCCCGTGCCCGATCTCCAGAAACTGGTCAGTCGCTGACGCCAAGCCCGCGCATGCGCCGCACGATCTCGTGCCAAGGGGTCGTCATGGGCGGAGCTTGGCCTTTTGCTTCTTCGGCGGGTAGCGGGCGGTGACGGCGCAGCGTTGCAGGATGTCGCGGTCCTCGCGCGGCAGGCGATGGCGGCTCGCGAACTCGGCCAGGCGCGCCCCCAAGGACGGCAGCCGGAAATCCGCCAATGTCGGCACGAGCTGCACGAAATTGCCGCGCGGGCCTCGTTCGGCGACGAGGAACGAGCGCGGCAGGCGCGGCATCACGCGGGCGATGCGCTGCAAGGGCGTGCCGTCGAACTCGGCTCCGGTCCAGCCGCCCGCCCAGTTGACGCCCATGCAGCCGCCGGGCTTCAAGGCCGCGACGCAGTCGGTCCAGAAATCGTCGCCGACGGGGGCACCGCCGCTGGAATCGTAAAGATCGACCAGCACCACGTCGAATTCGCCGCGCCGTCCCGCGACCCAGTCCTCGGCATCGGCGCGCAGAATCCTGCCGCCGATGCGGAAATGCTCGCGCGCCAAGGCTATGACCGCCGGATCGCGCTCGACCGCGGTGACCGCGGCCGCGGGCAGATAGGCTTCGAGATGGCGCAGCATCGCGCCGCCGCCCACGCCCAGGAGCAGCACGGATTGGCAGCGCTCGGCCAGCACGAGCGCGAGCAGCATCATGCGCTCGTAAGGAAAGACGAGCCGCTCGGGCTCGGCCAGGTCCATGGCGGAATGCTCCATCACCTCGTGCGTCCGCCCGACCGTGCCGAGGAGCCGTACCTTGCGCCCGCGCATCTCGGCCTCGACGACGAAGAGCGATTGCGTCCGCGCGCGGCGATGCTCGACGATGCGGCACTCCTCGCCGTAGTAGCGGCTCACGATTTTGCGAAGCGGTTCCGGCATGAGCAAAAGGTTCAGGCGATGCTATACTCCAAGGCAAAGCACCGCTTCAACGGGGAGGCAGGCATGGCCACGAGGAACGATGCGCACTATGCACGCGCCGCACTGATCGAACGTGCGACCGCTCTCCTGCCGCGGCTCAGGGAGCGCTCGGTCGCGACCAACCGCGCGCGCCAGGCCGCGCCCGAGACGATCAAGGATTTCTGGGACAACGATCTCTGGTACCTCTTGAAGCCCAAGAAATTCGGCGGGCCCGAGGTGCGCATCGATACCGTGTTCGAGCTCGCCTCGGTGCTGTCGCGCGGCGACGGCTCGGCCGCCTGGGTGTGGACGGTGATGGGCGTCCACGATCTCTTCATGGCGTACTTCGAGGAAAAGGCGCAGCAGGAATACTGGGCCAACGACCGCACCTTGAGCGCCTCGAGCTTTGCCCCCTCGGGCCGCATCACGCCGGCCCCGGGCGGCTACAAGCTGAGCGGCAAGTGGTCGTTCTGCAGCGGCATCGATCATGCGCAGTGGATGCTTCTGGCCGGCATCGCCGGGATGCTGAGCCAGGATCCGCCGATCCCCGACATCCGCTACATGCTGATCCCGAAATCCGACGTGAAGGTGATCGACGACTGGCACGTCATGGGGCTGTCCGGCACCGGCAGCAAGAGCTGCGCCGTCGAGGATTTATTCGTGCCGGAGTACCGCACGGTGAAGAATTCCGACTTCCTCACCGGCACCACGCCCGGCACCAAAATCCATCCGGCGCCGCTCTACAAGGCGCCGGTGTGGGCGATCTTCCCGTTCTGCATCTCGTCGGCGGCGCCCGGCATGGCGCAGGGCGCGGTCGAGGCCTTCATCGAGGAGATGAAGGCGCGGGCCTCGAAATTCGACCACTCGGCGCTCGCCCGGAAGGCCAACGTGCAGCTTCGCCTGTCCGAGGCGTCGGCCTTGGCGGACGCGGCCGAACTGCTCTATCGGCGTTCGCTCAAGGAGATGGTCGACAAGGCCATGGCGGGCGAGACCATGTCGCTCGAGTTTCGCGTGCGGAACCGGCGCGACCAGGGCTATTGCGTGCAGCTGGCCAAGCGCGCGACCGAGATCCTCGCTGAGCGCGCAAGGCGGCGGCGGCATCTTCGAGCAGGGCCCGGTGCAGCGCGCGCTGCGCGACCTCACGGCGCTTTCGGGCCATATCGTCGCCGGATGGGATATGCCGGCGCTCAATTACGGCCAGGTGATGCTGGGCGGGCCGCCGAGCGACCCGTTCTTCTGAGCCGCGCGCGCCCGCGTTGCAATCGCACTTCGCTCTCGCCTAGGCTTACCGCGCAAAAAAGGGGGCACGCCATGCCGACCAGCAGCCAGCATCCGGAAACCATCGCGCTCCACGCCGGTTACCGGTCCGACCCGACGACGACCGCGGTCGCGGTGCCGATCTATCAGACGACCTCGTATCAGTTCAATTCGACCGAGCACGCAGGCAACCTCTTCGCGCTGAAAGAGTTCGGCAACATCTACACGCGCATCATGAATCCGACGCAGGCGGTGCTCGAGGAGCGCATCGCCGCGCTCGAAGGCGGCGTCGCCGCGCTGGCGCTTGCGTCGGGCCAGGCGGCTTCGCTCTTTTCCGTCCAGAACATCTGTCACGCCGGCGACAATTTCGTCTGCTCGACCGACATCTACGGCGGCACCTGGAACCTCTTCCAGAACACGATGGGCACCATGGGCATCGAGTGCCGCTTCGTCGATCCGGCCAATCCGGAAAGTTTTGCCCGCGCCACGGACGCGCGCACGAAATGCTATTACGGCGAGACGCTGCCCAACCCGAAGCTCACGGTCTTTCCGATCGCCGAGATCGCCAAGATCGGGCGCGACCGCGGCGTGCCGCTCATCATGGACAACACCGCTTGCCCGGTGCTGTGCCAGCCGCTGAAGCACGGCGCGGCGATCGTCGTGCATTCGACCACGAAATATATCGGCGGCCACGGCAATTCGATCGGCGGCATGCTGGTGGACGGCGGCAATTTCGACTGGGAGAAGCATGCCGACCGCTTCCCCATGCTCAACACGCCCGATCCGAGCTATCACGGCGCGGTTTGGACGCAGGCGGTGAAGCCGCTGGGCCCCATCGCCTACATCATCAAGGCGCGCGTGACCCTGCTGCGCGATATCGGCGCCTGCATATCGCCGTTCAACGCCTTCCTCACCATCCAGGGATTGGAGACCGTGACGCTGCGCATGCGCCAGCATTGCGCCAACGCCTCGGCCGTCGCGGAACATCTGTCGCGCCATCCGAAGGTCGCCAAGATCATCTTCCCCGGCGCGATGAGCGGCGAGATGAAGCGCCGCGCCGACACGTATCTCAAGGGCGGCTACGGCGGACTCGTCGGGTTCGAGCTGAAGGCGGGACGCGAGGCGGGGCGCAAATTCATCGACAGCCTCAAGATGTTCTATCACGTCGCCAACATCGGCGACGTGCGCTCGCTCGCGATCCATCCGGCCACGACGACGCACTCGCAGTTGACGCCCGAAGAGCAGGTGCAGACGGGCGTCACCGACGGCTATGTGCGGCTCTCGGTCGGCATCGAGCATATCGACGACATCATCGCCGATCTCGACCAGGCGCTGGCCGCGGCCTAGTTCAGGACGCGCGCTCGCCCGCACGATGCCCGCTCATCAGCGCGCCGTCGCCGGGCGTCAGGCGCACGAACCACAGCATCGCCGCGAACGGGAACACCGCCATGACGAGAAAGACCGCGGCGAAATCGCTTTGCGGCGGGTTCTGCGCTTGTCCGGCGAAAATGCCCAAGAGCGTCGCGCTGATGGCGATGCCGAAACTCTGCGATAGCTGCTGCATCACGCTCGACAGGCTCGAACCGGGGCTGATGCGCGCGCCGGTGAGATCGGCGTAGCCGAGGCTCGACAGCGCCGTGTACATGAGCGAGCGGAAGAATCCGAGCGCCAGCAGCAGAACGCACAGCGCCCAGTAGGGCGTCGCATTGGTGATGAGCGCCAAGCCCATCATCAGCACCGCGACGATCGCGCCGTTCAAGAGAAGCACCGTGCGAAAGCCCTGGCCGCGCAGGATGCGCGGCGTGACGATGCGCATGCCGACCGACGAGACGGCGGTCAACGACGTGAAGAGGCCCGACTTGAAGGCCGAGAACCCGAGCGCAAGCTGCAACAGGAGCGGCAGCAGGAACGGCGTCGAGCCATAGCCGATGCGGCACAATGTGCCGCCGACATTGCCGATGCGGAACGTCCTGATGGAGAAGAGGTTCAAGTCGATCACCGGGTCGTGCGTATGGCGCGCATAGAAGTAATAGGCGCCGAGGGACGCCGCCGCGGCCGCGACGATCAATAACTCGACCGCGTTCGAAACGTGCACGCGGCCGACGAATTCGAGCGCGAGCTGGGTCGCGGCAAGGCCGACGGCGATCAGCGCGAAGCCCGCGAAATCGAAGCGCGCGAGGCTCTTCTCGCGGAAATTGTCGAAGTAGCGCAAGCGCCAACGCGACGCCGAGGAAGCCCACCGGCACGTTGATGTAGAAAATCCAGCGCCACGACGCGTAGGTCGTGAGGAAGCCGCCGACGAGCGGCCCGAGCGCCGGGCCGATCATCGCCGGCATCATGACGTAGCCCATCGCCACCACGACTTGGCTGCGCGGGAAGGATTTCAGCATGACCAGCCGCCCCACCGGGTTCATGAGCGCGCCGCCCACGCCTTGCAGCACGCGCATGGCGACCAGCATCCCGAGCGAGGTCGATGCGCCGCACAGCGCGGAGGAGACGGTGAAGACCGCGACCGCGGCACAGAAGACGGTGCGCGCGCCGAACCGGTCGGCGATCCAGCCGCTCACCGGGATGAAGACGGCAAGGCTCAGGAGATATGACGTGATGGCGAGATTGAGCCGCAGCGGGCTTTCGCCGAGGCTCGCCGCGATCTGCGGCAGCGACGTCGCGATGATGGTCTGGTCGAGCGCCTCCATGAAGAGCGAGCAGGCGCACACCAGCGGAATGAGAAGCCTGAGCCGCGGCTCCTCCTCGGTGCGGTAGATCGGTTCCTGCCGTATCTCGGGCCGCGCCTCGTCCACTCCACGCCTCTCTTCTTCTTCCGAGCCCGCGGCAGAGTAGTCGTCATGCGCGTGCTTGTCCCGCGCCTCCACGGGTTCTGCTAAAACAACGCGTGGATGGCCGGGACGAGCCCAGCCATCGACGGAACGATGGGGGTGCGGAACATGGGCAAGCGCTTTGGCCGCGCGCCGCCACGGGACGAGCTCGAGCCGATCGAGTTCGCCTCGCGCGACGAGCTTGCCGCGCTCCAGCTTGCGCGGCTCAAGACTTCGCTCGCGCACGCTTACGCGAACGTGCCGCATTACCGGGCGAAATTCGACGCGGCGCAGATCCACCCCGACGATGTGCGCGCGCTCGCCGACATCCGGAAATTCCCGTTCACCACCAAGGACGATCTGCGCGCCAACTATCCCTTCGGCCTGTTCGCCGTGCCGCAGGAGCGCATCAGCCGCATCCATGCCTCGTCGGGCACGACCGGGAAGCCCACCGTCGTCGGCTATACCGCGCGCGACCTCGACATCTGGTCCGACTTGATGGCGCGCAGCATCCGCGCCGCCGGCGGGCGGGCCGGCATGAAGGTGCATGTCGCCTACGGCTATGGCCTCTTCACCGGCGGGCTCGGCGCGCATTACGGCGCCGAGCGCCTCGGCTGCACCGTGATCCCCGTCTCGGGCGGCATGACCGAGCGGCAGGTGCGTCTGATCGCCGATTTCGCGCCCGAGATCATCATGGTGACGCCGTCCTACATGCTGGCGATCCTCGACGAGTATCGCGCGCAGGGGCTCGACCCGCGCGCGTCCTCGCTCGAGATCGGCATCTTGGGCGCCGAGCCCTGGACCAACGCGATGCGCGCCGAGATCGAGGACGCGTTCGACATGGACGCCGTCGACATGTACGGGCTTTCCGAAGTGATCGGCCCGGGCGTGGCGCAGGAATGCGTCGAGACCAAGGACGGGCTCCATGTCTGGGAGGACCATTTCCTGCCCGAGATCGTCGATCCCGCGACCGGGGAGGCGCTGCCCGACGGCGCGCGCGGCGAGCTGGTGCTGACCTCGCTGACCAAGGAGGCGATGCCGGTGGTGCGCTATCGCACGCGCGACCTGACCCGGCTGCTGCCCGGCACGGCGCGGACGATGCGGCGCATCGAGAAGATCGCGGGCCGCAGCGACGACATGATCATCCTGCGCGGCGTCAACGTCTTCCCGACGCAGATCGAGGAGCTGATCCTCGAGGACCGGCGCCTTGCGCCGCATTTCGTCCTCGAGCTGACGCGCGACGGCAGGCTCGACGCCATGCGCGTCAAGGTCGAGGCGCGCGGCGAGGCGGCGGACGAGCCGCGCGCGCGGCGGCCGCGCAGCCGAATCTCGCGCACCGGATCAAGGCGCTTGATCGGCATCACCGTCGAGGTGTCGGCGCGAGGATCCCGGCGCGATCGAGCGCTCGATCGGCAAGGCCAAGCGCATCGTCGATCTGCGGCCGAAGCGCTGACTATTCCTTGCGCTGCGCCGCGTTCCAGTTGCGCTCGAGATTGGCGATGAGGGCCGGGCTGAAATGGCACCAGGCCTGCTCGCGCGCATAGACCGCCATGTAGCGGCGGAAAAGATCGAGCGGCTCGAGCGCGACGCGCAGCGCGCGGCGGTTGCCGGCGGCGCTGACGACGCCGGACTGCGTGAAGTCGGCGACGACGCGGTCTATTTCTGCAGTCGATTTCCGAGGGCGCGACCACTTTGTCGCAGATGAGGCGGCCCTCGGGGCTGTCGCAGTCGAGGCGGCGCTCCATCAGGATCGCCTGGCGCGCGAGGCGCTCGCCGGTGAAGCGCGCGAGGCGCAAATTGGCGGCGCCGGGGATGATGCCCTCCTTGCGCGCCGGCAAGGTCATGTAGGCATCGCTCGCCGCCACGACGTGGTCCATGGCGAGCAGCATCTGGCAGCCGCCGCCGATCGCGAAGCCATCGACCGCGGCGACCCACGGCTTCTCGATCGTGCCGCCCGCGACCTCGTCGGGGCTCTTGTCCGCCTCGGCGACGCCGCGCACGAACTTGTTGACGACGCCCATGTCGCGCTTCAGGAACCACACGAACGAGATCTTGCCGCGATAGAGATGGGTCAGGTTGATGCCGGCGTTGAAGACGCGCCGGCCGCGCCATTTCGGATGCTGCACCTCGGCGCCGCGCAGCACCGCGATGTCGCTCGCGCGATCGAGCGTCGCCACATCGACCGCGCATTCGAGCGCATCGAGCGTGGTCTCGTCCTCGGCGTTGAGGAAGCGCGGGTTCGCCATCGTCACATGGACGGCGCGGGCGCGCCGCTCGACCAGCGCCGTGCCGAGATCGAGCCGGCCCGTGGCCGCGAACTCGCGCGCGCGCTCGACCGATTCCGGGCGCGGCAGCAGCATGGCGTGGCAGAGATGGGCGCCCGCCTCGGGGTCGGCGAGGACGGCGGACAGGAGAATTCCGTGGTCGATTTCGATTCCGTCTTTCTCGCTTTGGATTTGCCCGTTCTCGCTTACCAGCTCGGCGCGCGACGGCGTCAGGCCGGGCACGCAATCGCGCGGCCTCGTGCACCAGCTCCTCGACGCGGATGAAGCGCGTGCGGCCCGCCGTCAGCTCGTCATAGAGCGCGCTTGCGTGGCGCCGGAGGAACCGCTCGCGCGCGGCGCGGCAGGCGGCAAGGATGGACGCCGCCGTCTCGGCCTCGGCCGGATTGCGCCCCTTCTTCGGCGGGAGCCGCGATAAAAGCTCGCGCCCCTCGCGCCAGAAGTGCCCGAAGCGCTCCTGGTCCTCGGCCCGGTTGGCGCCCGCGTTGGGTGCCGCGGCGCCCCACGCGCGCGCCGCCGTCCGCGGCGGCGCTCATCGCGCCTTCTTCGCCGCCTCCGCGACGAAGGAGAGGTCGGCGAGTTTCTTCGCGTCGAGATCGTCCTTCAGGAATCCGAGGCTGCGCTGCAATTCGATATTGGCCTGGAGCGCCGGCAGATCGGGATTGCCGTTCGGATCGTGATAGAAATCGCCGCCCTTGGTGAAGAGCCAGCTCTGATAGAGGGCCGCCGGCGCCTTGGTGTAGTCGGAGACGATCTTCACCACCTCGTCGTGGTTGGCGGGGTCGGAATACCAATGCAGCGCGCGCAGCGAATCCTCGAGGTAATCGACCACGGCCTGCTTGTTCTTCTGCAGGAACGGCTCGCGCGCCGTATCGATGATCATCTGCGAGCGGCCGATCGCCTCCTTCTGCGTGAAGAGGGTGCGGGCGATGGCGATGAGGCCCGGATCGGCGGTGAAGGGGCGCACGCCGCTGATGAGGTCGACCTTGTGCTCGGACAGCATGGCCTTCATGTTCGGGAAGGCGCCCTCGACGAAGGTGACGTTCTTCTTGTCGACGAGCCCGTGCTTCTTGAGCATGGCGCGCATCGCCATGTCGACGGCGCTGCCGGCGCCGTTGGAGACGACGATCTTGCCCTTCAGATCCTCGACGGTTTTGATACGGCGAATCCTTCAGCACCATGTACTGGTTGGTGTAGTAGCCGGGCACGCCGTCCTGGAACACGTCGGCGATGATGCGCAGATCGCTCATCCCGGCGTTCTGCACCGCGAGCGAGAGCGTCGAGAAGGCAAGCGGCGCGATGTCGATCTCGCCCGCGGCGAGCGCCGTGATCATCGGCGGCGTGCCCTGGAAGCGGATCACGTCGAGCGTGTAGCTTTGCCCTTCGTGCTTGGCGATGCCGGCCTTGTTGAACATGAGGAGCGGCGAATCCGCGCCCGGCACGACATAGCCGATGCGCAGCTTCACCGGATCGGCCGCGGCGCTGCCCATGGCAAGCGCGCCGAGCGCCAAGACAGCGATAACAAGGTTACGCCTCATCACGATCCTCCCTGTTGCCCTTCTCCCGCCGTCACGGCCGGCGAGGAGAGAGAAACAGCTAGTCCGGATCCGCGGGACCCGCCCGAGGGTGACGGAGAGGAACCTATAGAGCATCGGTGGCGCCGAGAGAGTCCTGTTATCATGGGCTGAGGAAACGGGAGGGCGCGGGTGACGGATTCGCTCGGATACCGGGCCAAGTTCGGGGTGCTCGTTCCGTCGACCAACACCTCGGTGCAGCCCGAATTCGACGCCATGCGTCCCTTGGGCGTCACCAATCACACGAGCCGCATCCGCATCCCCAACATGGCGCTCGAGAACGACGACGACTTCGCGCGCCTCGTCGATCACATCGCCGCGGGCCAGATCGAGGCGGTCGACAGCGTCATGACGGCGGAGCCCGACCGCATCGTGCTCGGCATCTCGGTCGAGACGTTCTGGGGCGGGTATGCGATTTCGAGGAAGCTCAAGGCGGAGCTCGAGGCGCATACCGGCCTGCCCGTGTCGATGGGCGCCGAGGCGAGCGAGCTGGCGCTGAAGCGATTGGGCGCCAGGCGCATCGGCGTGGTGACGCCCTATTGGCCGGTCGGCGACAAGAACGTGGCGCAGTTCTTCACCGAGGCCGGGTTCGAGGTGGTGAAGATCGTCGGGATTGAAGTGCCGCAGCCCCGTGCTGATCGCGCATGTGAGCGAGGACGCGCTCGATCGGGCCGTGACATCGGCCGATGGGCCGGACATCGACGCCGTCATCCAGGTCGGCACGAACCTCGCCATGGCGCGGCTCGCGCCCGCGGCCGAGCGGCGGCTCGGCAAGCCGGTCGTCGCCATCAACACGGCGATCTATTGGCATGCGCTGCGCGCGTCAGGGATCGCCGACAAGATCGCCGGGTTCGGACCGCTGCTCGAGGACTTTTGACATGAAGGCGATGCGCATCCACCGCACCGGCGGCCCCGAAGTGTTCCAGGAGGACGGGCTGCCGGTGCCGCGGCCGGGGCCCGGCGAAGCGCTATCTTTGGCCTGCTTTCGCGCGCGCCCGTGCGGGACGTTCCGAAAGCGATTCCGGCCGGCGCGGAAGCCGCATCGCCCGCTGCCGAAAATAAACGAGCAGATAGGTCCGGATCGCGGCGGTGAGGGTCGACGCCGAGCGACCCCGGTCAATGGCGGTAACAACGTCGTGAATTGGCCTGTCCTTGTACGAAGCCAAGGCATAGAGCGCGTCCCACATTGCTCGTTCCAGCCGAAGGCTGGTACGCCGCCCGCCGACGCGGACATTGCGGCAGACGAGGGTGGAGGTGCTTGGAGCTTTCGATCTGGCCATGCGGTCATACTGCGGTATGACCGGGAACAGAAATGGTGCTCCGTACGCCAAGTCTGGCGGCTATTTCCTAGGCACCCTCGCCGTAGAAGCGTATGCGGGCGAGGCTGTTATCCACCGCAATTCCTTGGCCGCGGCCGGGTTGGCGGCGAGGAAGATCGCCGGATTGAAGGGACCGCTGCTCGAGGATCTTTGCCATGAAGGCGATGCGCATCCACCGCACCGGCGGCCCCGACGTGTTCCAGGAGGACGAGCTGCCGGTGCCGCGGCCGGGCCCCGGCGAAGCGCTCATCCGGCACGAAGCGTGCGGCGTCAATTTCCTCGACACCTATATCCGCAGCGGCGCCTATCCGCTGCGCGCGCAAGCTGCCGTGCATCGTCGGCGGCGAGGGCGCCGGCACGGTGCTCGAGGTCGGGTCCCGGCGCCGGCGGATTGGCGAAGGGCGACCGCGTCGTCTATTCCGGCCAGTTCGGGGCCTATTGCGAGGAGCGGCTGGTCAAGGCGAACCGCGTCGCGCGCATCCCCGCGGGGCTGAGCGCGGTCGAGGCGGCGGCCGTCTTCAACAAGGCCATGACCACCGAATACCTCATCCGCCGCGCATATCCGGTGCAGCGCGGCGACACCATCCTGGTCCACGCCGCCGCCGGCGGGGTCGGGCTCGTCATGTGCCAATGGGCCAAAAGCCTCGGCGCGACCGTCATCGGCACGGTCGGCAGCGAGGCGAAGGCGAAGCTCGCCGCCGCGCACGGCTGCGATCATCCGGTGCTTTATACGCGCGAGGATTTCGCCCAGCGCGCACGCGAGCTGACGGGCGGCGCGGGCGTCGCCGCCGTGTTCGATTCGGTCGGCAAGGATACGTTCCTGCGCTCGATGGACGCGCTGCGGCCGCGCGGATATCTCGTCTGCTTCGGCGAATCCTCGGGGCCGGCGCCCGCCATCGATCCGCACCTGCTGCACGACAAGGGCTCGCTGTTCCTGACGCGGGCGAGCCTCCTCGACTACACCATCGCCGACGAGGATTACCGCGCAGCGACGCGCGCCGTGTTCGACGTGATCGGCAGCGGCGCGGTCAAGATCACGCTCAACCAGACCTATCGCCTCGCCGACGTGGCGAGCGCGCACCGCGATCTCGAGGCGCGCCGCACCACCGGCTCGAGCGTGCTGCTGGTCGAATGAAAGAAGCGCTGCGATTGCGGGAGCGGCTTTACGTGCTGTTCGGCGCGAGCGCAGACGACGGCGATCCCGTCTTCCAACTCGTGCGCGCGCAGCTTGCCGGCGCGACGGCGCTGCGGCTTCTGTCGTTCGGCGCATCGAGCGACGCGTTCGCACTGCAGGCGCCATTTCCCGGGCGCCTTCATCAAGGGCATCGAGCGCGACGCGGCGGCGATCGCGCTCTGCACCGCGCGCCGCGCCCGCGCCAACGACACCAACATGAGCTTCGCCGTGGCGGGCTCGGCGCTGGGCGAGGCGGCGCGGTCCTACGACGCGGTCTTCTGCCTCGGGCAGCATCCGGCGCCGCGGTTCGAGGATTTCGAGCGCGCCGTCGCTGGACCTCGCGCGCTGCCTCAAGCCGGGCGGATTCCTGGCGCTGCGCCACGCCGATTTCCGGTTCATCGACACGGGCGCCGCGCGCCACTTCGCCAGCGTCGCGCCCTTCGTCTTCCGCAAGGGCGGGTGAGGCATGGATTTCCGCAGCGACAATGTCGCAGGAGCCTCGCCGGCGATCCTCGACGGCGCTCGCCGCCGCCAACGCGGGCACCGATTCCGCCTATGGCGACGACGCGATCACGGCGCGGCTCAAGGAGCGCTTTGCCGCGCTCTTCGAGCACGAGGTGGCGGTCTTTCCGGTCGCGACCGGGACCGCCGCCAACGCGCTCGCGCTGGCCGCGCTGACGCCGCCGTGGGGCGCCATCTTCTGCCACGAGGAGGCGCATGTCGCGGTCGACGAATGCGGCGCGCCCGAATTCTTCTCCGGCGCCAAGGTCGTGACCGTGCCGGGCGAAGCGGGCAAGATCACGGCCGAGGCGATCGCGGCGCGGATGGGCACGCGCGGCTTCGTCCATCACGTGCAGCCCGCCGTCACTCAGCATCAGCGAGACGACCGAGGCGGGCGCGGTCTACCGGCCCGACGAGATCGCGGCGCTCGGCGTCCTTCGCGCGCAGGAGGGGCTCGCGCTCCACGTCGATGGCGCGCGCTTTGCCAATGCGGTGGCGGCGCTCGACTGCGCGCCCGCGGACCTGACGTGGCGCGCCGGCGTCGATGCGCTGTCGTTCGGCGCGACCAAGAACGGCGCGCTGGCGGCCGAGGCGGTGATCCTGTTCGATGCCGGCAAGGGCGAGGAGCTTGCCTATCGCCGCAAGCGCGGCGGGCATCTGCTGTCGAAGATGCGCTTCGTCTCGGCCCAGCTCGAGGCCTATCTCGACGGCGATCTGTGGCTCGCCAACGCGCGCCACGCCAACCGCATGGCGGCGCTTCTCGCCGCCGGGCTCGAGCGCCTCGACGGCGCGCGGCTCCTCCACGAGGCCGAGGCGAACGAAGTGTTCGTCGAGCTGCCCGAGCGCGCGATCGGCGCGCTCGAGGCGGCTGGCGCCAAATTCTATCGCTGGGGCGGCGCGCACTCGTCCGCCATCCGCCTCGTCGCCTCGTTCATGACGAAGGCGGACGAGGTCGACGATTTCCTCGCCGCTTGCCGCCGCGCGCTGGCGCGATAATATTTAACCCGATTGCTCCTTGACAGAAGCGGCCGCGGGAATCGAAAGTCATCGGACGACGCGCGGGGAGGAAGAATGAAATACGTGTGCGACGCGCCGGGCCACAAGACCTGGTTCGGCATCGAGACCGACGCCGAGGCCGCGACGGAATCCGACGTGATGCAGCACGCCGTGGAAAAATATTTCCGCAAGGAGAAAGAGCGCGCGAGCCAGAGCTATCAGCCGACCTCGACCATCTATATCGAGCAGGAGATCGGCTTGAAGTCGCACTTGCAGCGCGAGATGCCGCTGTTCCTGACGTTAAGGGCCGATGACGGCACGGCGCTCGTGACCGCGATGCTGCCGCCGCGCGGGCGCGACGAGCAAGGCTTCCGGCCGATCATCGTCGGCCCGCGCAACGCCGATCCCTATGTCGACCACGCCGACGCGATCAAGGCGCTGGCGCAGCATTTCCACATCGCGCTCGACCGCGCGCGCTGCTTCCCCTACCGCCGGGATTAGGGTTTCCCCTCCTCCGACTGGATGCGCGCCAGGACGACGGCCGCCTCGCGCGAGGCGCGCAGCTTCTGCCCGACGTCGCGCAGGAAATGCACGTGGCCGTGCTCGTCGAGAAACCCGGTCTCGGTGTCGGGCGGCAGTTCCTCGACGATGCGCAGATAGACCTTGAGAATGCGCGCGAGGTCGGCGGCGCAGAGCGGTCGCGAGCTTGCCATTCCGGTCTCCTCGCGCAGGACTATCCGGCCTCGGCCGCGGCGCCGCAAGCGAAGAGGTGCTGCGAGGCGTGCCATTGACACCCGGCGAAGCGGACGTGCGTAATGAGCGCGCTCGTTGCAGGAACGGGAGCATGTCCATGCGCGCATCGCGAGCCGCCCTCGCCGTCGCCTGACCATTGCCATCGCCCTCGCCATTATCGCCGCCGCGCCCATCGCTCGCCCAGCAGAAGCCGGCGGACGCACTCCATATCGGCGCCAAGGACATCGGCGGCGTGGTGACGAGCCCGCACGGGCCCGAGGCCGGCGTCTGGGTCATCGCCGAGACAACGGAGCTTCCGACCAAGTTCACCCGCATCGTCGTCACCGACGACAAGGGCCGCTATCTCGTGCCCGACCTGCCGACGGCCGATTACTATGTCTGGGTCAGGGGCTATGGCCTCGTCGATTCGCCGAAGCTGCGCGGCGCGCCGGGCAAGCGCCTCGACCTCGAAGCCGTGCCGGCGCCCAACGAAGCGGACGCGGCGCAGTATTACCCGGCGATCTACTGGTACTCGATGCTCAAGATCCCGGACGCGGGCCAGTTCGGCGGCAAGAGCGACATCCCCAAGGACATCACCCAGGTCGAGTGGCTCACCACGCTGAAGAACCGCGACTGCGTCGGCTGCCACCAACTGGGCCAGCTCGCGACGCGCACCATCCCGGCCGCGTTCAGCACCATGCCGTCGCTCGACGCCTGGATGCGCCGCGTCCAGTCGGGCCAGGCGGCGGCCTCCATGGTGAACCCGCTCGCCGGCCACCTCGGCGGCGTGCCGTTCAAGTACTTCGCCGACTGGACCGACCGCATCGCCAAGGGCGAGCTGCCGCACGACAAGCCGCCGCGGCCGCACGGGCTCGAGCGCAACGTCGTCATCACCGAGTGGGCGTGGGGCAGCGAGCACATGTATCTCCACGACGAGATCTCGACCGACAAGCGCAATCCCACCGTCAACGCCTATGGCCCGATCTTCGGCTCGACCGAGTACAGCACCGAGGATCTGCCGATCCTCGATCCCAAGACCAACACGCGTGAGCTCGTTCAAGGCGCCGGTGCGCGATCCCGACATGCCGGAATCGCTCGGCCCCGGCCATGCCGCGGATTTGAAGCCGATGATGGCCTCGGCCTATTGGGGCGACGAGAAGATCTGGAGCCAGCAGATCAACAACCACAACGACATGTTCGACGAGAAGGGGCGCCTGTGGCTGACCGCGGCGGTGCGCGCGCCCGCGACCGAGCCGGCCTTCTGCAAGCAGGGCTCGACCTTGCCCTCGGCGCAGGTGTTCCCGCTCGCAGCAGAGCCATCGCCAGCTGGCGATGCTCGACCCGAAGACGATGAAGATGACATTCGTCGACACCTGCTTCGAGGATCATCATCTGCAATTCGGCTTCGACGCCAACGACACGCTGTGGACGAGCGGCGGCGGGCCGGTCATGGGCTGGCTCAACGTCAAGAAGTTCGACGAGGTGCTGGCGGCGACGGGCGACGCCGAGAAAGCCGCCGAAGAGGCGCAGGGCTGGACCCCCTACGTGCTCGACACCGACGGCAACGGCAAGCGCGACGCCTATGTCGAGCCGAACCAGCCGCTCGATCCGGCCAAGGACAAGCGCATCGGCGGCTCGGGCGCTTACGCCATCATGCCGAACCCGGCCGACGGCTCGATCTGGGCCACCGTCAACATCTTCGCCGGACCCGGCGGCGTCGTGCGCGTGGCGCCCGGCGCCGATCCGACGCACACCGCCTTGACCGAGTTCTATCACGTGCCGATGCCGGGCTTCGCGCCCGCGCGGCGGCGACATCGACAGCAAGGGCGTGGTGTGGGTGTCGTTCGGCAGCGGCCAGCTCGGCAGCTTCGACCGCAGGAAGTGCAAGGGGCCGCTGAACGGCCCCAACGCCACCGGCGACCAATGCAAGGAAGGCTGGGCGTTCTTCCAGTATCCCGGCCCCGGCTTCGCCGGCATCGGCAAGAACAGCGCCGAGGCGAGCTATTACAGCTGGGTCGATCAGCACAACACGCTCGGTCTCGGCAACGACGTGCCGGTCTCGACCGGGAACGAGAACGACGCGCTGCTCGCGTTGAAGGACGGCAAGTGGGTGATCCTGCGCGTGCCCTATCCGCTGAGCTTCTATGCCAAGGGGCTCGACGGGCGCATCGACGACCCGAACGCCGGCTGGAAGGGCCGCGGCCTGTGGACCACGAACGGCGACCGCGTGCCGTGGCTCAAGGAAGGCGGCAAGGGCTCGACGCCGCTCGTCTTCCACTTCCAGATCCGCCCCGACCCGCTCGCGGATTGAGGCGACTACTTCCCTCTCCGCCCTTGGGGGCGGAGAGGGTGCGAGCGCAGCGAGGCAATCACACCCTGCGTCCTTCGACTTCGCCCCTACGGGGCTACGCTCAGGATGAGGACCTTTCTTTAAGCTCCAACCAAGCTCCTCATCCTGAGCGGAGCGCTCCTGAGCTTGGCGAAGGAGCGCGTAGTCGAAGGACGCGACTGCGGTTCCGCTTACGAGCCCGCGCCGCCGTTGATCACCGGGCCGAACAGGTTCCAGGTCTTGCCGTCGAAGCGCTCCATCTGCATCTGCTTGACCGGGCGGAAGTCGCTCGGGCTGGTGTTGGCGGTGATGCCGGGCAGCAGCATGGCGAGGCGCAAATCATGCAGGTTGGCCGCCTGCTTCATGACGTTGGCGCGCGTCAGGTCGTCGCCGCACTGTTTCAGCACCTGCACCATGAGCTGCGAGACGACATAGCCGTAGACCGTGAAATTGTTGGCCTTGTCGCCGTCCGGATAATACTTGTCCATGAACGCGGCCCACGCCTTGTAGTCGTCGCCGTTCTGCCCATTGCGGATCGGTCGGATCCTTGTAATAGGCGGTCGAAAGCGCGTCCTTGGCGTTCTCGGGACCGGCCGGCGTCAGCACCGCGGCGACGCTGTTGGCGACGTTGTTGAGGATGTGCGTCGGCTTCCAGCCGAGCTCGCCCATCTTGCGCAGCGCCTGCGCCGCCGCCTTGGGCGTCGCGATCGTCACCATCACGTCGGCGCCCGAGCCCTTGAGCTGCACGATCTGCTGCTCGACGCTCGGATCGGTGACCTCGTAGCTCGCCTGCGAGGCGATCATCGACTTGGCCTTGTCGCCGAGCCCGTCGGTCAGGCCCTTCAACAGGTCCTTGCCGTAATCGTCGTTCTGGTAGAGCACGCCGATCTTGCCTTGCGGCAGGTGCTCGAGGATGTATTTCGCGTAGATGTGCCCTTCGGTCTGGTAATTCGGCTGCCAGCCCATGGTCCAGGGGAAATGCTCGGGATCGGCCCATTTGGTGGCGCCGGTCGCGGGGAAGAGCTGCGGCACGTGCTTTTCGTTCATGTAGGCGTGGATCGCCGAATTGGACGGCGTGCCGAGGCTCTGGAAGATGAGCAGCACCTGGTCGTTCTCGACGAGGCGGCGCGCCTGCTCGACCGCCTTGGGCGGCTGGTAGCCGTCGTCGTAAGAGATGAAATCGACCTTGCGCCCGTTGATGCCGCCCTCGGCGTTGATCATGTTGAAATAGGCGGCCTCGGTCTTGCCGATCACGCCATAGGCCGAGGCGGGGCCGCTATAGGACATGATGTTGCCGATCTTGATCTCGGTGTCGGATGCGCCGGGATCGTACTGCTTCTGCGCCAGCGCCGGCGTGGCAGCAAGGCCGAGCGCCATCGCAACCGTGAACTGCGTAAAACGTCTTCATCCTGTCCCTCCGTGGCCTGCCGGTCATGCGCCAGCTTCTTTGCGCGAGCGAAAATACTATACTCGGGGCGATCGTGACAGCGAGGTATGGGATGGCGGCCGTCGGGCCTCGCCCCTGGGAAAAATCCTATCCGCCGGGCGTACGCTGGGACGCGCCGATCGCGACCTCGACGCTTGGGCCGCCTCATCGACCGCGCCGCTTCGTTCGGCGCGCGCCCCGCGATCGAGTTTCGCGGCCGCGAGATCGCTTATGCCGAGCTCGGCGGCATGGCCGGACCGCGCGGCGGCATGGTTCCTGCGGCACGGCATCGGCGCGGGCGCGCGCGTGGCGCTTTATCTTCCCAACACGCCGTACTATCCCGTGGCGTTCTTCGCCGCGGCCAAGGCGGGGGCGACGATCGTGCCGCTCTCGCCGCTCGACGCCGAGCGCACGCTGGCGATGAAGCTCGCCGACAGCGGCGCGCGCAGTCTCGTCACGACCAATGCCGGCGGGTTTCCGGCGATGGCGCGGCGTCTCCTCGAGCGCGGCCTCATCGACCGCGTCATCATGGGCGACGAGGTGCCTTTCGGCGCGGCCGGGCCAATCGAAGGCGGCGACGCGCGCATCGTGCCGTTCGGCGATCTCCTCCGCGATGATGCGCCGGCGCCGCCGATGCCCGAGGTCGGCGAGGACGATATCGCCCTCATCCAATATACCGGCGGCACGACCGGCACGCCCAAGGGCGCGCTCCTGACGCACGCCAACCTCACCGCCGCGGTGTCGATCTACGATGCGTGGTCGCGCGGGAGCGACCTCTATCGCCCGGGCGAGGAGCGCGTCATCTGCGTCCTGCCGCTCTTTCACATCTATGGCCTGACCTGCGTGCTGCTGCGCCAGCTCGCTTCCGGCAACCTCATCCTGCTGCGCGAGCGCTTCGACGCCGCGCAAACGGTGCGCGACATCGAGGACAAGCGCGCGACCGTGTTCCCCGGCGTGCCGACCATGTGGATCGCGCTCGCGGCACTCCCCGGCATCGAGACAGCGCGATTTGAGCTCGCTGCGCGTGCCGAGCTCGGGCGCGGCACCCTTGCCGCCGGAAGTGGCCGACCGCATCGAGCGCCTGTTCGGCAAGCGGCTCGGCGGCGGCTGGGGCATGACCGAGACCTCGCCCGCCGGCACCGCCATCCCGCCCGGCTGCGACCGGCCCGGCACGATCGGATTGCCGCTGCCGGGCATCACGCTCGAAGTGGTGGCGATCGACGATCCGCAGCGCGTGCTTGGCGCCGGGCGAGACCGGCGAGCTGCGCATCAAGGGGCCGAACGTCACCACGGGATATTGGCACCGGCCCGAGGAGGACGCCGCCGCGTTCGTCGAGGGATATCTCCTCACCGGCGATATCGGCCGCATGGACGCGGACGGGTTCTTCTATCTGCTCGACCGCAAGAAGGACATGATCATCTCGGGCGGCTTCAACGTCTATCCGCGCACGATCGAGGACGCGATCTACGAGCATCCTGCCGTCGAGGAAGCGGCCGTCATCGGCATTGCCGACCGCTATCGCGGCGAGGCGGCGAAGGCGTTCGTCAAGCTGAAGCCGGGCGCCAATCCCTTCACGCTCGAGGAATTGCGCCAGTTCCTCGCCGACAAGCTCGGCCGGCACGAATTGCCGGCGGCGCTCGAATTCCGCGACGTCCTGCCGAAGACGCCGGTCGGAAAAGTGTCGCGCCGGGAGCTGGCCTTGGCAGAGCGCCCGCCGCCGCCGAGGCCGTACAGCTAGGAGGAAAGCCATGACCGATGCCGTCATCGTCTCGACCGCGCGCACGCCCATCGGACGCGCCACGCGCGGCGCCTTCAACCTGACGCACGGCGCCGAGATGGGCGGGCACGTCATCGCCAACGCGGTCGCGCGCGCCGGGATCGATCCCGGCGAGGTCGAGGACGTGGTGCTCGGCTGCGCGCTGCCGGAAGGCGCGACCGGCGGCAACATCGCGCGCCAGTCGGCGCTGCGCGCGGGCGTGCCGGTGACGGCGGCGGCGATGACGGTCAACCGCTTCTGCAGCTCGGGCCTGCAGGCGATCGCGATCGCGGCCGCAGCGCGTCATCGTCGACGGCGTTCCGGTCGCGGTGGCGGGCGGGCTCGAAATCGATCAGCCTCGTGCAAGGCGAGCCTCAACAAGAGCAATTACGAGGATCCGTGGCTCGCCGCCAACATGCCGGCGATCTACCTCCCCATGATCGAGACCGCCGACATCGTCGCGCGCCGCTATGGCGTGAGCCGCGAGCGCCAGGACGAATACGCGCTCGTGAGCCAGCAGCGGATAGCCGCGGCGCAGCGCGAAGGGCGCCTCAAGGCCGAGATCGTGCCGATGCCGACGATGAAGCTCGTCACCGACAAGGACACGGGCGCGACGCACGAGGAAGCCGTGACGCTCGATCAGGACGAGGGCAACCGGCCCGACACGACGATCGCGGGCTCGGCGAAGCTGAAGCCGGTGCGGGGCGATGCGGAATTCATCACCGCCGGCAATGCCAGCCAGTTGTCGGACGGCGCCTCGGCCTGCGTCATCATGTCGGACAAGGAGGCGGCGCGGCGCGGACTTGCAGCCCTTGGGCATCTTCCGCGGCCTCGCCGTCGCCGGCTGCGCGCCCGACGAGATGGGCATCGGCCCGGTCTTCGCCGTGCCGAGGCTGCTGCAGCGCCACGGGCTCAAGATCGACGATATCGGCATCTGGGAATTGAACGAGGCGTTCGCGAGCCAGGTGATCTATTGCCGCGACCGGCTTGGCATTCCGATGGAGCGGTTCAATGTCGATGGCGGCGCCATCGCCATCGGCCACCCTTACGGCATGAGCGGCGCGCGCATGACGGGCCACGCGCTCATCGAAGGCAAGCGCCGCGGCGCGCGCTATGCCGTCATCACCATGTGCATCGGCGGCGGCCAGGGCGCGGCCGGCCTGTTCGAGATCGCGTGAGGCGGCGATGGATTTGCGCTTCACGCCAGACGAGACCGCTGTTCCGCGACGAGGTGCGCGGCTTCATGCGCACGTCGCTGCCGGCATCGATCCGCACCAAGATGGTCGAGGGCCGCCGCCTCGAGAAGGACGACATCGTGCGCTGGCAGCGCATCCTCAACGCGAAAGGCTGGGCCGTGCCGCATTGGCCGGCCGAGTGGGGCGGCCAGAGCTGGACGCCGGTGCAGCAATACATCTTCCAGGACGAGCTGCAGCAGGCGCCGGCGCCGGCGCCGTTGCCGTTCGGCGTGATGATGGTGGGGCCGGTCATCATCGCCTTCGGCAGCGAGGCGCAGAAACGCCGCTTCCTGCCGCGCATCGCCAATATCGACGAGTGGTGGTGCCAGGGATTCTCCGAGCCGGGCGCGGGCTCCGATCTCGCCTCGCTCAAGACCGCGGCCAAGCGCGAGGGCGAGCACTACATCGTCAACGGCCAGAAGATCTGGACGACGATGGCGCAGCACGCCGACTGGATCTTCTGCCTCGTGCGCACCGACACGCCAGGGCAAGAAGCAGGAAGGCATCACCTTCCTCCTCATCGACATGAAGACGAAGGGCATCACGGTGCGCCCGATCGTCACCATCGACGGCGGCGCCGAGGTCAACGAAGTGTTCTTCGACGACGTGAAGGTGCCGGTCGAGAACCGCGTCGGCGCCGAGAACAAGGGCTGGGACTACGCCAAGTTCCTGCTCGGCAACGAGCGCACCGGCATCGCGCGCGTGGGCTATTCCAAGGAGCGCATCCGCCGCATCCGCGAGCTTGCGTCGGTGACGCGCGACGGCGGGCGGCCCATCATCGAGGACGAGCGCTTCCGCGAGAAGCTCGCGGCACTCGAGATCGAGCTGAAGGCGCTCGAGATGACGCAGCTGCGCGTCGTCGCGGGCGAGCGCAACCGCGACCGCACCAAGCCCGATCCCTATTCCTCGATCCTCAAGATCAAGGGCGCGGAGATTCAGCAGGCGGTGTCGGAGCTGCTGCTCGAGATCGTCGGCCCCTATGCGCTGCCCTATGCGAGCGAAACGCCGGGCGCGAACGAGCCGCCGGTCGGGCCCGATTGGGCGGCGCCGATCGCGCCGACCTATTTCAACTGGCGCAAGATCTCGATCTATGGCGGCTCGAACGAGATCCAGAAGAACATCATCGCCAAGGCGATCCTGGGGCTCTGAGCGATGGATTTCGACCTGTCGCCGGAGCAAAGCCTGCTGAAGGACAGCGTCGGCCGCCTCATGGCCGACCATTACGGCTTCGAGAAGCGCAAGGACTATGCCGCGAGCGCCGACGGCTGGAGCCGCGCGATGTGGGCGCGCTATGCCGAGCTTGGGCTCTTGGGCCTGCCCTTTGCCGAGGCGCAGGGCGGCTTCGGCGGCGGCGCGGTCGAGACCATGATCGTGATGGAAGCGATGGGCCGCGCGCTTGCGGTCGAGCCTTATCTCGCGACCGTGGTGCTGGCCGGCGGCGCGCTGCGCCACGGCGCGAACGAGCGCCAGCTTGCGGCGCTGGTGCCGGGCGTCGCGCAAGGCGCGCACGATCCTGGCGCTGGCCCATGCCGAGCGCGAGGCGCGCTACGATCTCGCTCATGTCGCGACGACCGCGCGGCGCGACGGCGGCGCGTGGCGCATCGACGGCGAGAAGACGCTGGTGCTGCATGGCGACGCGGCCGATCGCCTCGTCGTCTCGGCGCGCATCGGCGGGGCGCCGCGCGACGAGGACGGCATCGCGCTCTTCCTCGTCGATGGCAAGGCGCCGGGCGTGTCGCGCCGGCCCTATCCGACGCAGGATGCGATGCGCGCGGCGGAGGTGACGTTGTCCGGCGTGCGCGTCGGCGACGACGATGCGTTGGGCGCGCCGGGCCCGGGTTTTCCCATCCTGCGGCGCGTCGTCGAAGACGCGATCGCCGCGCTCGCCGCCGAAGCGGTCGGCGCGATGGCGGAATTGAACGCGCTCACGGTCGAGTATCTGAAGACGCGGCGCCAGTTCGGCGTGCCGATCGGCAGCTTCCAGGTGCTGCAGCATCGCGCGGCCGACATGCTGATCGCCGAGGAACAGGCGCGCAGCATGGCGCTCTTCGCGACCATGATGGCGGATGACGCACGACGATGCCGCGCGCGCGCGCGCGATGGCGGCGGCCAAGGTGCAGATCGGCCGCTCCGGCCGGTTCGTGGCGCAGCAGGCGATCCAGCTCCACGGCGGCATCGGCATGACCATGGAATACAAGGCGGGGCATTACATGAAGCGGTTGGCGATGATCGATTTGATGTTCGGCGACGCCGATCATCACCTGCGCGCCTTGGCGCGCGCCGGCGGGCTGGCGGGAGACGCCGCATGAGCGAGCGAGCGCGCCCGCCCTTCCGCGCCGAGCATGTCGGCAGCTTCGTCCGGCCCGAGCGGCTGCGCCTGGCGCGCCAGGAATGGTCGCAAGGGAGGCTGCCGCACGCCGAGCTTGCGGCGCTCGAGGACGAATGCATCCGCGACATCGTCGCCATGCAGAACCGGCTCGGCCTGCCCTCGACCTCCGATGGCGAATTCCGGCGCGAGCAATGGATGCTGGTGTTCCGCGAATCGGTCGAAGGGCTCGCGCGCGAGACCATCCCCGGCACGTTCAAGTTCACGCAGGACGACGGCACCGTCACCGACACGCGGCCGGTGCCGCGCGTCAAGGGCCGCCTGAAGCGCACGAAGCCGCTCGTCGCCGAAGAGTTCGCGTTCTTCAAGCCGCTCGCCAAGGGCGTGGCCAAGGCCACCATCCCGTCGCCCTCGATGGCGCATCACCAGGCCGGCGATGCGGCGCTCGATCCCTCGACATATCGCGACCGGCACGAATTCATGGCCGATATCGTTGCGATCTATCGCGCGGAATTGGCCGATCTCGCGCGGCTCGGCTGCACCAATCTGCAGATCGACGAATGCGCGATCCCGGTGCTGTGCGATCCCAAGAACCGCGCGCGGGTCGAGGCGCGCGGCGAATCCGCCGACGCCAACGTCGATTTCTATGTCGATGCGGTGAACGCCATCGTGAAGGGGCGCCCGGCCGACATGGCGGTGACGATGCACATGTGCCGCGGCAATACCGGCCAGGGCATGGCGTCGGGCGGCTATGAGCCGATCGCCGAGCGCGTCTTCGCGCGGCTCGACGTCGATGGCTATCTGCTCGAATACGACACGCCGCGCGCCGGCGATTTCGCGCCGCTGCGCTTCCTGCCGAAGCCCAAGATGGCGATCCTCGGCCTCGTCAGCACCAAGCTCAAGGCCGTGGAGACGGTCGATGCGCTGCGCGCCCGCGTCGACGAGGCGGCGCGCTTCATCGATCTGGACCGGATCGGGCTCTGCCCGCAATGCGGCTTCGCCAGCACCTTCACGACCGCGCGCTTCACGCGCGAGGATGAGGAGCGCAAGCTCGGCCGCGTGCTGGAGGCGGCGGCCGCGATCTGGCGCTGATCTCGGCGCTTGATGCGGCCGGCAAATCGCCGCATGCTTTCGCGAAGCAACGGGGGAAGAAGCGATGAAGACGCGTGGCATGTTGTTCCTGTCGGCCGCGGTCATGGCCGGTGCGGCATTGGCGCCCGGCGCGCACGCCGACGGCACGATCAAGATCGGCCTGCTCGACCAGTTCTCGGGCCAGTTCGCCGATTTCGGCGAGCAGATCGGCAACGGCGTCGAGGCCTATATCCGCGAGCATGGCGACACGGTCGACGGCAAGAAGATCGAGATCCTGAAGCGCGACCAGTCGGGCCCCGACGCCGAGCGCGCGAAGCAATTGGCGCAAGAGCTGATCGTGCGCGACAAGGTCGATTTCATCGCCGGCATCGATTTCAGCCCGACCGCGTTCGCGATGGCGCCGCTCATCACCGCTGCGAAGAAGCCGTCCGTCATCATGAACGCCGCGACCATGAGCATCACCAGCACGTCGCCCTATTTCGTGCGCGTGTCCTCGACGCTCGAAGTCGATCGAGACCGTGTTCGGCAAATGGGTCGCCGAGAAGGGCTTCAAGAACTGCTATGTCGTGGTGTCGGATTATGTCGCGGGCCACGCCGCCGGCGACGGCTTCAAGAAAGCCTATACCGCGGCCGGCGGCACGATCGTCGGCGAGATGGGCGTGCCGCTGCAAGGGCTCGACTTCGCGCCCTATGTGCAGCGCATCGCCGATCAGAAGCCGGCCGCGATCTTCCTCTTCCTCGCCAGCACCAAGCAATCCGAGGAATTCGCCAAGCTCTATGTCCAGACCGGGCTCCAGGCCGCCGGCACGAAGCTTCTCGGCGCGACCGATCTCTTCCAGCAATCGCCCGCCGCGGCGCGCGGCACGAGCGACAGCGAGATCGGCGCCTATACCGTGCAGAATTACGCCTGGACGCTCGACAACCCGCTCAACAAGAAATACGTGGCCGATTACAAGAAGTATTTCGGCGCCGAGCTCCATCCCGATTTCATGTCGGCCTCGGCCTATTCCGGCATGGAGGCGATCTACACCGTGATCCAGAAGCTCGGCGGCACCATCGACGGCGACAAGGCGATGGCGGTGTTCAAGACGCTTGCCTTCGACACGCCGCGCGGGCCGATTTCGATCAACCCGCAACGCGCGACGTGGTGCAGCCGGTCTATATCTTCCAGATCGAGCGCGACAAGGCCACGGGCGAGCTCGTCAACAAGCGCATCCAGACGTTCGAGAAAGTGGACAATCACCCGTATTAGAACGGGATTGCTTCGTCGCTGCGCTCCTCGCAATGACAGAGAGACCTGTCATTGCGAGCGGAGCGAAGCAATCTCCTACGACGGCATCTGGCCCATGAAATCGCGCTTGCCGATCTCGATGCCGAGCTCGCGCAGGATGTTGTAGGCCGTGGTGATGTGGAAATAGAAATTCGGCATCGCCAGGTGATAAAGATAATTCTGCGCCTTGAACGGGCGCGGCTGGCCGCCCATCGGGACGGTGATCTGCGTGTCCTCCTTGCCGTCGAGCTGCGCCGGCGTCAGCGTCTTCAGGAACGCGACGGTCTTGTCGATGCGCGACTTCATCTCCTCGAAGCTGTTGTCGAGATCGGGGAGCTTCGGCACTTCGACGCCCGCGGCGCGGCCGGCGCCCAGCGCATGCTCGGATGCCTGGCGCACCTGGCGCGCGAGCGTGAACATGTCGGGATAGAGGCGCAAATTGAGGACGACGTTGGCATCGAGCTTCTTCGCCTGGACCCCCGCCTCGCCCTTCTCGAGGACGCTCTTCAAGCCGCCCAAGAGCTGCACGAACACCGGCACGGACGCGGAATACATCGTGATGGCCATAATCTCGCTCCTCGATTTCGGGTTTTGTCGCACGCGATCTTAGCGGCGCGCGGCAGGGCCGCAAGGCCGCCGTCTTGCCAAGCGGGCGCGAACGACGCCTAATCGTGCGCACCGAGACACGAGGGACCGAGCATGCCGGAAAGCGCAGCGCCCGCTTGCGCCGCAAAACCTCGCGCCCGAATTGCGCGCGATCGTCGAAGCCGAGTATCCGCGCTTTTCCGCCGCCGAGATGGCGCGCCGGCGCGACGCCATCGCGCGCGCCATGACGGAAGCCGAGGTCGATCACGTGCTGATCTATGGCATGAACCGCACCGGCAACATCATCCAGTATCTGACGCAATGGCCGATGCTGACCGAGGCCGCGGGCGTGCACACGCCGGGCCAGCGCGACTGCCTCTATATCCACTACTACAACCACATCAACCAGGCGCGCCGCCTGGCCGAGGCGCAGGTCGAATGGGGCGACCAAGTCGGCCGTCGGCTGCGCCATCGCCGAGCTCGAGCGCCGCGGCGCAAGGCGCGATCGGGTCGGCGTCATCGGCCCCTTGGGCTTTCGCGGGCACGAGGCGCTGATCGGCCGCGTTCGGCCGCATCAAGGATCTGAACCAGCCCTATATCCGCCTGCGCATGGTGAAGTCGGACGAGGAAATACTCTGGTTCCGCATCGGCGCGCATTTCTGCGATCTCGGCATCGCGGCGCTCGAGCGCGACTTGCGCCCGGGGCTCAGCGAGCGCGAGCTGGGCGCCATCATCGAGGGCGCGTGGCTTCCTTATGGCGGCACCAACGTCATCCATTTCCTCGGCGTCACGGCCATGGCCGATCCGCACCTGCCCGTGCCGGCAGCAATATCCCTCGACGCGGCGCGTCGCGGTTGGCGATGTCGTCACCACCGAGATCAGCGGCGCCTTCTGGGACCATTCGGGGCAAGTGCTGCGCAGCTTCGCCGTACGCCGCCGAGCCGACGCAGCTCTATCGCGACCTGCACGCGTGCGCCGACGCGGCGTTCGACGCGATCTTCGCCGCCGTGCGCCCCGGCGCCAAGCCGGCCGATCTCGTCGCCGCCTCGCGCATCATCGAGGAGGCGGGCTTCACCACCAACGACGACATCGTGCACGGCTATGGCGGCGGATATCTGCCGCCGGTGCTGGGCTCGAAGAGCCGGCCGTCCGGACCCATTCCCGATTTCGCGCTTCAGCCCGGCATGATGATGGTGATCCAGCCCAACGTCATCACGCGCGATGATCGCGCCGGGGTGCAGACCGGCGAGCTGGTGCTGGTGAGCGACGCCGGCGCCAAGCGCATGCACGATTTCCCGCGCGGCTTCCGCCGCGTCGGCTGAAGGAGGAAAAATGCATCTCTACACCATCGCGACCGCGCGCGGGCTAAGCAGCGCCGCCGTCGGCATCGGCAGCGACATCCTCGACCTCGGCGCCATCGACGAGGCCGTGCCGGCGGCTGCTGCCCTGCCGCATTCCGTGCGCGGCATCATCGCCAGCGGCGGCGAGGGCATGGCGCTGGTGCGCCGCATCGTCGATCAGGTGAGCGCCAGCGCGGCGCTCGCCGATCGACTGCGCGAAGCGGGCGCGCTCATGCCGCGCGACAAGGCGAAGCTGCTGGCGCCGATCCTCGATCCCGGCTTCGTCCTCTCCTGCGGCATGAATTATCACGCGCACTTGAAGGAGATGAAGTCGGCGACGCCCGAGACGCCGGCGCATTTCGCGAAGAACGTCGCCGCCATCATCGGCCCGGGCGCCGCGATCCGTCTGCCGGCGTCCAACCCCGACATGGTCGATTGGGAAGGCGAGTTCTGCGCCGTGATCGGCCGGCCGTGCCATGCCGTCGCCGAAAAGGACGCGCTCGACTATGTCGCCGGCTATACGCTCGTCAACGACGTGTCGGCGCGCGACTGGGTGGCGCCCATCGCCAAAGCGGCCGGCACGATGGGCCCGATCATGGCGTGGGAGAAGAACATCCTCGGCAAGCAATTCCCGACCTTCTGCCCGATGGGGCCGGCGTTCGTCACCAAGGACGATATCCCCGACCCGCACGACGTGGCGCTCGAGACGCGCGTCAACGGCAAGGGTGATGCAGTCGACCAACACCAGCGACCTCGTCTTCAACGTGGCGCAGCTCATCGCCTACTATTCGTACTTCTACCTGCTGCGGCCGGGCGACGTCATCACCACCGGCTCGCCCGCGGGCGTCGGCTATGGCCGCGAGCCGAAGATTTTCCTGCGCGCGGGCGACACCGTCGCGGTGAGCGCCGCCGGCATCGGCACGCTCACCAATCCGGTCGTGGGGCCGGACGCGCGCTAGTTCTTCGGCACGTAGCCGATCGCTTCGATCTCGAGGCCGCAATCCATCGGCGTGCGGCCGGCCTGCATGCGGGTGCGCGCGGGCAGCGTCGCGCTGCTGCTGAAATAGCGGCGATAGATGCGGTCGAAGCTCTCCTGCTGCGTCTGGTCCTTGAGCCAGACGATCACCTTCAAGAGGCAATCCATGTTCGAGCCGGCCGCCTCGACCAGCTTCTTCATGTGGTCCATGACGATCTCGACCTGGCGCTCGAACGGGATGTTGGGGAACGCGGGGATCGGCTGGCCCGCCGCGCGCGCCGCGCGCAGCCTGGCGCAATACTCCTCCTCGAACGGCGGCAGGCCGGAGATGAAGAACATGTCGCCATAGCGCACGCACATGTTGAACGGACCGCTCGTTTCGGGTACGTCCGCCGTGATGACTTCCTTGTCCATGGCGCTTCCCCTTTTCTCTCTCATCGAACCCTAGCACACTGGAGCCGCGATGACGGCGAACGACCCCGAATACGAGCGCTGGAACGCGCGCTTTGCCGCGCCCGACTATGTCTTCGGCACCGAGCCGAACCTGTTCCTCGCGGGCGAAGCGCAGCGCCTGAAGCCCGGCCAGAAGGCGCTCGTCCCGGCCGACGGCGAAGGGCGGAACGGCGTCTGGCTCGCGCGCCAGGGGCTCGACGTGACCTCGCTCGATTTCTCGCCCGCGGCGCAGGCGAAGGCGCAGAAACTCGCGGCGCGCTTCGGCGTGCGGCTGCGCACCGAGCGGGTCGATCTCAAGGAGTGGCGGGCGGAGCCCGGTCATTACGACATCGTCGCCGCCATCATGATCCAGTTCGCGCGCTCGCCCGAGCGCGAGGCGATCTTTGCCGCGCTGGTCGCATCGTTGAAGCCGGGCGGGCTTTTGCTGCTGCAGGGCTATCGGCCGGAGCAGCTCGCCTACAAGACCGGCGGGCCGCCCAATGCCGAGAACATGTACACCGAGGACTGGCTGCGGCGCACCTTCGCCGGCATGAACATCCTGCATCTGCGCGCGCATGACGATCGGATCGCCGAGGGCGCGGGCCACAGCGGCATGTCGGCGCTTGATCGACATGGTGGCGGAAAAGCGCTGAGGCCTTAAGCGGCGGCGCGCACCGGGTTGGCGAGCGTGCCGATGCGGTCGACCGTGACCGTGACGGTGTCGCCCGGCTGCATGAAGACCTTGGGCTTGCGGCCGAAGCCCACGCCCGCGGGCGAGCCCGTGGTCAAGACGTCGCCCGGGCATAGAAGCGATACCAGCGCGCGAAGAAGGCGATGAGATCGGGGATGCGCCAGATCAGGTCCGAGGTGTGCGCGTCCTGCATCACCTTGCCGGCAAGAGTGGTCACCATGCGCACGTCGTGCGGATCGGGAATCTCGTCCTTGGTGGCGATGACCGGCCCCATCGGGCAGAAACCCGGAAGCTGCTTGCCCATGCGGTTCAGGTCGGGATCGCGCGTGGCGCGGAAATTCTCGACCCAGTCGCGCGCCGAGACGTCGTTGATGAGCGTATAGCCGGCGACCGTCGCCATCACTTCGGACGCCGCGAGATTGTGGCACGGTGCCCCGAACACGATCGAGAACTCGCCCTCGAGATCGACCATCGCCGGGCATTGCGGCGGCAGCACGATGGGCGCGCCGGGGCCGATGATGGCGTTCACGTTCTTCATGAAGGCGTGCGGCTCCTTCTCGCCCTCGCTCTGCATCTCGGCCAGGTGGCTGTTGTAGGCGCGGCCGTGCGAGAGAACGATGCCGGGCCGCGGCACCGGCGCGAGCAGCCGAACCTCGGCAAGCGGCCGGAGCGCGCCCGCTGCGCGGAGACGCGGCGCGACTTCCTCGCGCCCCGATGCGACGCGGTCGGCGAGGCGGCGCACGAGGTCGAGCCCTTCCGGTCCCGCCGCCAGAAGATCCGGCATCGCAGCAGGGACCCAGCCGGCCAGCGGCAGGATGTCGCGCGCCAGCGCGAAATCGAGCACGTCCTGGCCGACGAGCACGCCGGCGCGCCCGCCCGGCGGCACCGAGATCGTGACGAGCTTCATGGCGTTTCTCCCGCCGTCGCGCGCGCCTTGCGGCGCGGCTGATCGGGAATGTCGCCGCGGGCGAAATGCTGGTCGTAGCGGCCGTCGCCGCCGCCCTGGCCCTCGCCGGCATACTGGAATTCCCACCAGTTGCCGTCGCGGTCCAGGAAGTAGAAGCCGTAGGTGCCGTGATTGTCGGTGATCTTGGTCACCTTCTGGATGCCGTAGCGCTCCTTATGTTCGAGCGCCAAGGCATGCGCGCGGTCGACATCGGCGCGCGTGTCCATGTCGATGCCCCAATGGTTGCCGACCTTGAGCGTGCGCACCCGCTCGCCCGCCTCGAGGCACACGATCGCCCAATAGCCGCCCTTCCGCAGCATCATCGCGCGCGGCGCGTGGTGGACGCAGTCGAGCCCGAGAAATTCCTCGTAGAACGGGCGCGATGCCGCGAGGCTCCTGCATTCGAGCGTGCCGTGCGTCAGCATGCGCGGCCGGTTGAGCGGCTCGGTCATGGTTGCCCTCCGAAGAAGCGTTTGGCGTAAGACAGATCGCCAGGGTTGTTGGCGCGGAACCATTCCGCGAGCTCGTCGTGCCGCGCCATCCACACGTCGCCGAAGCCGGCGAAATAGCGCAGCAGCTTCTCGAACTGCGCGGCGATGAGCGGGCGGCCGCCGAAATGGCTGTGCAGCGCGAGATGGACGAGCGCCATGGGCTCGGCATCATAGAGATAATCGAAGCTGTCCTTGTAGACCTCGTAGAAGTCGCGCGGGCTCGCGCGCAGCACGCGGTTGTCGACGAACTCGCTCCACGGCAATGCCACGATCGCGCCCGCCGGCGTCGCCTCGAGCTTCGGCAGCGAGCAGTCGAGCGCGTCGGCGTACCAGCGGATGCCCTCGCGCACCAGAAGCCCGGGCGTCTCGGGCGTGGCGCTGTAGACATTGCTGACCCAGCCGGTCGGGCGCCGTCCGGTGGCGCGCTCGAAAATATCGAGCACGCGGCGGATCAAGGCCTGCTGCTCCGCGGGCGTCAGGTCGGAGAGATACTGGTCCTGCGCATAGGAATGGGCGCCGAGATCGTGCCCCGCGGCGAGCGCGGCGCGCGCGGCCTCGGGATAGAGCTCGACCGAGCGGCCGTTGGCGAAGACCGTCGCCTTGACCTGGGCGCGGTCGAGCACGCGCAGCAGCCGCCACACGCCCTCGCGGCCGCCGTAATGCGACCATTCGATGCCGCCATGGTCGATCGCGCCCGGCTTCAACGGCGTCGTGCGCGGGAAATATGTCGGCGAGCGCCCCTCGCTCCAGTTTTCGAGAAGCACGCTCACCAGGACGGCGATGCGCTTGCCGCCCGGCCAAGTTGCCGCCGCCATGGTCCTTCCTTCGCGCCCGTTCCTTCAGCCAAGGACCAGCTAATGCGCGGCGGCGCGGCCTGTCAACGCGGGCGGATCGGGCGGGGCGGCGGCGGGCGCCTGTCCTCGGCGGCGCCGGCTCCTCGCAGCGATAGGCGTCGTCGAATTTCCGCGCCCAGATCGCCGCCACGGCGATGGCGCAGAGCGCGACCAGCGGCCAGGCGAGAAAGAAGGCGGCGAAGCTGGCGCGCGTGCCGCCGAGCCCCGTGCGGGCGAACTCGACCCGGTTCCAGGCCCAGCCCAGGAGCAGCCCGATCAGGAGATAGAGGACCAAGATAGCCCATTGGGACGACCGTCCGCGCCGCGAACCAAGAACGGACATTTGACCCTTTCGTTCCAATTCGCGGTTGGTTCCGATCGAGCCCGAGGCGCAAGGCCGTCCTGCGTCAATGCGCGCTGCGCGTCAGCCCGTGCCGATCCGCACGCGCAGCCGTTCGCTCTTCGTCTCGGTCGGGGATGGCGGATGGACGTCCTGGTGATCCTCAGCTACGTCGCGGCCTTTGCCGCAGGATATTGGCTGCGCTCCTACATCTCCTGGCGCCGCCGCTGGGGACGCGGCGGGGCGTGGGGACGGGTCAGGACAGATCGATAGCGAAGCGCTTCAGGTCGGCGAGCGAGCAATGCTGCAAGGCGCCCTCGTGCGTCGCGCGCAGCACGACGCGCGGCGCGCGGCCGGCCTCGAGCGCCTCCTGCCAGCGCGGCGCGCACAGGCACCAGCGGTCGCCCGGCTTCACGCCCGGAAACGAATAGGCCGGGATCGGCGTCGACAGATCGTTGCCGCTCGATTTCGAGAAATCGAGGAACTCGGCGCTGGCGAGGATGCAGACCGTGTGGCTGCCGACATCCTGCGGGCTCGTGTCGCAGCAGCCATTGCGGAAGAAGCCGGTCATCGGCTTGGTCGAGCAATTCTCGAGCGGCATCCCCAGCACGTTGCGCGCCTGCTGGCCACCGCCGCGTCCGCGCTCGCGCTCGCTGTCTCGTGGCATCGCCGTCTCCCTGACGCGTGGCGTCCTATAGCGCGCTACACTCGCGCAGGCAAAGACCGCGAGGAAGGGCAAGCCATGCAGCAGATCGTGTTCGAGACCCCGGGCCCGCCCGGCGTGCTGCGCTGCGTCGAGCGGCCGGTGCCGGAGCCCAAGGCGGGCGAGGTGCTGGTGCGGGCGCATTCGATCGGCGTCGGCATTCCCGACACGCTGATCCGCGCCGGGACCTACAACTGGATGCCGCCGCTGCCGGCCACGCCCGGCACCGAGCTGTCCGGCGTCATCGAGCGCGTCGGACCCGGCGTCAGCGAGCGCAAGGTCGGCCAGCATGTCGTTGCCTCGGCGCGCGAGCGGCCGCATCGCGGCGGCCATTACGCCGAATATGTCGCGACCCCGGCCGAGGCGACCTTCGTGCTGCCCGACGGCGTCGATCTCGAGGCGGCGGCGGCGCTCGCCAACTACCAGGTGGGCTATCACCTGCTGCGCGACGCGGCGCGCGTGCGGAAAGGCGACAGCGTCCTCATCTATGCCGCCGCGGGCGGCATGGGCAACGCGCTCATCGACCTGGCGCGCGCCTGGGGCCTCACGGTCGATCGGCGTCGTCAGCAGCGCCGAGAAGGCGGCGTTCGCGCGCGCGCTCGGCGCGCACGAGGTGGTGAACCGCACGAGCGAGGACGTTGCCGCGCGCGTCAAGGCCATCACCGGCGGGCGCGGCGTCGATCTCATCGTCGATCCGGTCGGCGGGCCCTCGGTCGCCGGCAATCTCGCGCTGCTCGCGCCGATGGGGATGCTGGTGATCTATGGCGGGCTCGGCGGGCGCAACTGGGGCGACGTGCTCGCCGAGATGCGGAAGCTCGGCCAGCATCTCGCCGGCGATCCGCACCTTCAGCATCCATGCCTGGGACCACATGCAAGACGAGCGCCGCGCCGGCATGCGCGCGCTCATCGACATGCTGGCCAAGGGGCAGCTCCACCCGCGCATCTTCGCGCGCCTGAAGCTCGCCGAGGCGCAGCGCGCGCACGAGCTCCTGGAAAGCGGCGTGGTGCTGGGGAAGCTGCTGCTGCAGCCGTAGTCAGTGCGCCGCCGCGGGCGCGAGCGTGGCGTCCGGCTGCGCCGCCGCCTGATCCTGCGCGCGCCAGCTCCACCAGCCGCCGCCCAAGGCCACGAAGAGCTGCGCCGTGTCGAGATAGCGCTGCGCGCGGGCGCGCACGAAGCCGAGCCGCGCCTGCTCGACGAGGCGCTGCGCGTCGAGCACCTGGACGATGCCGACGCTGCCCAGCGTATAGGCGCGCCGGGTGAGATCGAGCGAGTTCTGCGCCGCGGTCGAGCGCGCGCTGCTGCTCGGCGAGCTGCTCGGCATCGTGCTCGAGCGCGTCGAGCACGTCGGCGACCTGCCCGAACGAGACCAGCACGGTCTCTTCGTAGGTCGCGAGCGCGGCGTTGAAATTGTCGACGGCGCGCGCGCTTCTGCGCCTCGAGCGCGCCGCCGTGGAAGAGCGGATAGGCGAGGCCGGCGCCGATCGTCCACACGTCGCTGGCGCCGTGAAAGAGACGTGTCGATCGTGACCGATTGCTGCGACAGCGCGGCCGACAGCGTGATGTTGGGATAGAGCTGCGCCGTCGCGACGCCGATCGTGGCGTTGGCGGAATGAAGCTCCGCCTCGGCCGCCAGGATGTCCGGGCGCTGGCGCGCGAGGTCGGACGGCAGGCTCAAGGGCAGCTCGGCCGGCAGCGTCAGCGCGTCGAGATCGAAATCGGGCGGCGCCCAGTCGCCCGGCGGCCGGCCCGCGAGCACGGCGAGCGCGTGGCGCGCCACGTCCTGCTGCTGGCGCAAGGGCGGCAGCAGCGTGCGGTCGCTCGCGAGCTGGCTTTGCGCGGTCTCGATGTCGAGCTGCGTCGCGACGCCGGCGCGCACCTCGCTGTTGACCAGGCCGAGGTTGGTCTCGTCGTCGGCGATGATGCTGTCGACCGTCGCCTGCTGCGCGCGCAGCGAGGCAAGGACGAGGGCCTCCATCACCGCATTGCCGGTGAGCGTGAGATAGGCGGCGTCGAGCTCGTAATCCTGCGCCTCGGCCAGCGCCGCGCTCGATTCGATGGCGCGGCGCGTGCCGCCCCACACATCGACCGTGTAGCTCACCGTGGCGCCGATGCGATAGATGCTGGAATAAGGCGGGAATGTCGGCGGCAGCTTCTTGAGGCCGAAGGGCGTGCCGTTGATGTGCTGCCGCAGCGGCCCGGCATTGAGATCGACCTGCGGCAGGAGGCCGGCCTCGGCCTGCGCGACCGATTCCTCGGCCGCGGCCAGCGTCGCGCGCGCGGCGACGATGTTGCGGTTGCCGGCGATCGCCTGTTCGAGCGTGGCGTTCAAGGCAGCGGAGCGGAAGAGCGACCACCAGTCGCCGGTGATCTTCTGCCCCACCGCGAAATGCTGATCGCCGGCGCCCTGCTCGGCGGCATGGTCGGGCGTCAGCGCGCTTTCCGCCGGCGCCGCGGGCGGCTTGAAATCGGGGCCGACGGTGCACGAGCAGAGCGCCAATGCGACAGGGACGAGAAGTTTCAACGAGCGCGCCACCCTAATGCACCCTTGTCCTCGAGAGCGCGCGTCAGCGCGGCAGGTCGGAGTGACCCATCAGATATTCGTCGACCGCGCGGGCGCATTGGCGGCCTTCGCGGATGGCCCACACCACCAGGGATTGGCCGCGCCGCGCGTCGCCGGCGGCGAACACCTTGTCGACCGACGTGCGGTAGTCGTCGGTATCGGCCTTGAGATTGCCGCGCGGATCGAGCGCCAAGCGCAACTGCTCGACCGCGCCCGCGTGCTCGGGATGGACGAAGCCCATGGCGAACAGCACGAGGTCGGCCTTGATCTGGAAGGTGCCGTCGGGCACCTCCTGCATCTCCATGCGGCCGTCATTGCCCATGCGCCATTCGAGCCGCGCCGAGCTCGACGCCGGTGACGTGGCCGTCGCGGCCGACGAACGCCTTCGTGCCGACCGCCCAGTCGCGCTCGACGCCTTCTTCCTGCGAGGACGAGGTGCGCAGCTTCATCGGCCAGTCGGGCCAGGTGAGGCGCTTGTCCTCGTGCTCGGGCGGCATGGGCAGGATCTCGATCTGCGTCACCGACTTGGCGCCGTGGCGGTTCGAGGTGCCGATGCAGTCGGAGCCGGTGTCGCCGCCGCCGATCACCAGCACGTTGCCGCCCGGTCGCCATGATCGCCTTCGATTCGTCGAGCTTGTCGCCGGCGACGCGGCGGTTCTGCTGCGTCAGGAACTCCATCGCGTAATGGATGCCGGCGAGCTCGCGGCCCGGCACCGGCAGGTCGCGCGGCCGCTCGGCCCCGATCGCGAACACGACGGCGTCGTACTCGCGCAGCAGCCGCTCGACCGGCAGGCTCGACGCCGACATGGCTGTTGGGATGGAACTCGACGCCTTCGGCGCGCATCTGGGCGATGCGGCGGTCGATCGTGAATTTCTCCATCTTGAAGTCGGGAATGCCGTAGCGCAGCAGGCCGCCGATGCGCGACGCCTTCTCGAACACGGCGACGGCATGGCCGGCGCGCGCCAGTTGCTGCGCGCAGGCGAGCCCGGCCGGGCCCGAGCCGACGACGGCGACGCGCTTGCCGCTATGGTGCGATGATACCAGCGGCTCGATCCAGCCTTCGGCCCAGCCGCGCTCGACGATCGCGTGCTCGATCGTCTTGATCGTCACCGGCTGCTCGATGAGGTTCAGCGTGCACGACGCCTCGCACGGCGCGGGACAGATGCGGCCGGTGAAGTCCGGGAAATTGTTGGTCAGATGCAGCGCGCGCGAGCGCCGCCTTCACGTCCGACTGATAGACGAGGTCGTTCCAGTCGGGAATGAGATTGTTGACCGGGCAGGCGTGATGGCAGAACGGCGTGCCGCAATCCATGCAGCGCGCGCCCTGGCGGCGCAGCTCCTCGTCGGGCAGCGGCTTCGTGAACTCGCGCCAGTGCTTGAGGCGCTCGTCGACCGCGGCGTAGGAGCGCTCGCGCCGGCCGAACTCGAGAAAACCGGTCGGATTGCCCATGACGTCAGACGCCTACGGCCACGCTCACATCGGGCCGCTCGGTGGCGCGGGCGGCCGCCTGCATCTGCTGCAAGGCGCGGCGATACTCGATCGGCATCACCTTGACGAAGCGCGCCCGGTAATGCGTCCCAGCTCGCGAGGATGAGCCTGGCGCGCGGGCTGCCGGTGAAGGAGGCGTGGCGCGCGATGAGGCGCTTCAGCAGCGTCGCGTCGCGCTCGGTCATGCCGTGCGAGAGATCGACGAGGCCGTGGCCTTCGAGATCGCCGGCGCGGCCCTCGAGCGCGCCGAGCGCGTCGTCCTCGTCGGCGATCGGCTCGAGATCGACCATCGCCTGGTTGCAGCGCTCGGCGAAATTTCCGTGCTCGTCGAGCACGAAGGCGATGCCGCCGCTCATGCCGGCGGCGAAATTGCTGCCGGTCTCGCCGAGCACGACGACGATGCCGCCGGTCATGTATTCGCAGCAATGCGAGCCCGCGCCCTCGACCACGGCGATGGCGCCGGAATTGCGCACGGCGAAGCGCTCGCCGGCGACGCCGCTGAAATAGCATTCGCCCGAGATCGCGCCGTAGAGCACGGTGTTGCCGACGATGATGCTCTTCTCGCGCGATGAGCCGGCTCTCGCGCGGCGGATAGACGACGATGCGCCCGCCCGAGAGGCCCTTGCCGCAATAATCGTTGGTGGCGCCTTCGAGCTCGAAGGCGACGCCGCGCGCGAGGAACGCGCCGAAGCTCTGCCCCGCGGTGCCGGTGAACTTCACGGCGATCGTGCGCGTCGGGCAGGCCTTCGTCGCCATAGCGCTGCGCCACCTCGCCCGACAGCATGCCGCCGACGGTGCGGTTGACGTTGCGGATCGGGAAGGCGAGCGAGACGCGCTCGCCGTCGTCGAGCGCGGGCTTGGCCGCGGTGATGATCTTGTGGTCGAGCGCGCGCTCGAGGCGATGGTTCTGCTTCTCGCAGCAATATGTGGCCGTGCCGGCCGGCACCACCGGGCGATAGAGCACGCGCGACAGATCGACGCGCTGCGCCTTCTTGTGGCTGATGCCGCGCGCGCATCGCGAGCTTGTCGGAGCGGCCGATCATCTCGTTGAAGGTGCGGAAGCCCAATTTCGCCATCAGCTCGCGCACTTCCTCGGCGAGGAAGTGGAAGAGCGCGATCACGTCCTCGGGCCGGCCGGTGAAGCGCCGCCGCAGCTCGGGATTCTGCGTCGCGACCCCGACCGGGCAGGTGTTGAGATGGCACTTGCGCATCATGACGCAGCCCGCCGCGACGAGCGCCGCCGTGGCGACGCCGAACTCGTCGGCGCCCAGGAGCGCGCCGATCACCACGTCGCGCCCGGAGCGGATGCCGCCATCGACCTGCACCGCGATGCGGCCGCGCAAGCCGTTCAGCACGAGCGTCTGGTGCGTCTCGGCGAGGCCGATCTCCCACGGCTCGCCGGCGTGATGGATCGAGGTGAGCGGCGAGGCGCCGGTGCCGCCCTCGTGCCCGGAGATGGTGACGTGGTCGGCATAGGCCTTGGCGACGCCGGCGGCGATGGTGCCGACGCCGATCTCGGCGACGAGCTTGACGCTGACGGCGCCGCGCGGGTTGACGTTCTTCAGATCGTGGATGAGCTGTTGCAGATCCTCGATCGAATAGATGTCGTGGTGCGGCGGCGGCGAGATCAGGCCCACGCCCGGGATCGAATGGCGCACGCGCGCGATCCAGTCGTCGACCTTGTGGCCGGGGAGCTGGCCGCCCTCGCCGGGCTTTGCCCCTTGCGCCATCTTGATCTGCATCACGTCGGCGTTGACGAGATATTCGGCGTTGACGCCGAAGCGGCCCGAGGCCACCTGCTTGATCGCCGAGCGCATCGAATCGCCGCCCGCGAGGCGCTTGTAGCGCTGCGGATCCTCGCCGCCCTCGCCCGTGTTCGACTTGCCGCCCATGCGGTTCATGGCGATGGCGAGCGTGGTGTGCGCCTCCCACGAGATCGAGCCGAACGACATGGCGCCGGTGGAGAAGCGCCTGCACGATCTCGGACGCGGGCTCGACCTCGTCGAGCGGGATGGGATCGGCCGCGAACTTGAAGTCCAAGAGCCCGCGCAGCGAGATGAGGCCTTCCTCCTGCTCGCCGGTGCGGCGCGTATATTCCTTGAACTTGCGGTAATTGTTGCCGCGCACCGCGTGCTGCAGCAGCGACACCGTGTCGGACGTCCAGACATGCTGCTCGCCGCTGACGCGGAAGGCGAGCTCGCCGCCGACATCGAGCGCCTCGCGGTAATTGGGCGCGTCGCCGAAGGCGAGCCGATGGCGCCGCACGGTCTCTTCGGCGACCTCCTCGAGCCCGATCCCTTCGACCGGCGAGGTCGTGCCGGTGAAATACTTGTCGAGGAACAGGCTCGACAATCCCGACCGCATCGAAGATCTGCGCGCCGCAATAGGATTGGAACGTGCAGATGCCCATCTTGGACATCACCTTGAGGATGCCCTTGGCGATCGCCTTGATGTAGCGCTCCTGCGCCTCGCCCGGCGAAAGCTTGCCCTGCATCTCGCGCTCCAAGGCGCCCAGCGTATCGAACGCGAGATAAGGATTGATCGCCTCGGCGCCATAGCCGGCCAGCAGGCAGAAATCGTGCAGCTGGCGCGCCTCGCCGGTCTCGATGACGAGGCCCGATTCCGTGCGCAGCCCGCCGCGGATCAAGTGGTGATGGACGGAAGCGACCGCGAGCAGCGACGGCACGGCGATCGTGTCGGCGTCGATCGCGCGGTCGGACAGCACGATGATGTTGTAGCCGGCGCGGACCGCCTCCTCCGCCTTGCGGCAGATGCGGTCGACCGCGCCCGCCATGCCCGACGCGCCGTCCGCCGCGGGATAGCAGATCGACAGCGTGTATGTGCGGAACTTGCCTTGCGAATTGTCCTCGATGTGCCGGATCTTCTCGAGATCGACGTTGGTGAGGATCGGCTGGTGCATCTCGAGCCGGAGGTGCTTGCCGCCGCTTTCGAGATCCAAGAGGTTCGGCCGCGGGCCCACCAGCGTGACGAGCGACATGACGAGCGATTCGCGGGTCGAGTCGATCGGCGGATTGGTCACCTGCGCGAAGCGCTGCTGGAAATAGTCGTAGAGCAGCTTCGGCCGGCCGGACAGAACCGCAAGCGGCGTGTCGCGGCCCATGGCGCCGACCGTGTCCTCGGCCGAGAGCGCCATCGGCTTCAGGAAGAAGCGCAGATCCTCCTGCGTGTAGCCGAACGCCTGCTGCCGGTCGAGCAGCACGTTCTTGGGCGGCGGCATCGACGTCACTTCGTCGGGCAGCGCCTCGAGCTTGATCTGCGTCTGGTCGAGCCACGCCTGGTAGGGATGGGCGGCGGCGATCTCGGCCTTCAGCTCGTCGTCGTCGATGATGCGCCCGCGCTCCAGATCGACGAGCAGCATCTTGCCGGGCTCGAGCCGCCATTTGCGCGTGATGCGCTCCTCGGGCAGGTCGAGCACGCCGGCCTCGGACGCCATCACCACGAGATCGTCGGCGGTGACGACAAAGCGCGCCGGGCGCAAGCCGTTGCGGTCGAGCGTCGCGCCGATCTGGCGCCCGTCGGTGAAGGCGAGCGCGGCGGGCCCGTCCCACGGCTCCATCAGCGCCGCGTGATATTCGTAGAACGCGCGGCGCTTGGCTTCCATGAGCGGATTGTCGGCCCATGCCTCGGGAATCATCAGCATGAGCGCATGGGTCAGCGAATAGCCGCCCGCGACCAGAAGCTCGAGGCAGTTGTCGAGCGTCGCCGAATTGGAATTGCCGTCGCCGATCAAAGGCCACAGCTTCTCGAGATCGGCGCCCAGGAGCTTCGACGTCATGTTGTGGCGCCGCGCCATCATCCAGTTGATGTTGCCGCGCAGCGTGTTGATCTCGCCGTTATGCGCGAGATAGCGGAACGGATGCGCCAGCTCCCAGGACGGGAACGTGTTGGTCGAGAAGCGCGCGTGCACGAGCGCCAATGCCGACTCCGTGCGCTCGTCGCTCAAATCCTTGTAGTAGCGCTGCAGCCGGTCGCCGATCATCATGCCCTTGTAGATGACCGTGCGCGTCGACAGGCTCGCGATATAGAAGGCGCTGCCTTCGGGCAACTGGCGCGCGCGGATCGCCTTGTGGCACTGCTTGCGGATGACGAAGAGCTTGCGCTCGAACGCGTCGGCATCGGCGCAGTTGGCGCCGCGCGCGACGAAGAACTGGCGGATGACCGGCTCGATCGGCTTGATGCTTTCGCCGAGCACCGTCGCATCGCGCGGCACCTCGCGCCAGCCGAGCAAGGTCTGGCCCTCGGCGGCGACGAAATGCGCGATCGTCTCCTCGCACGCGGCGCGCGTCTCGGCGTGACGCGGCAGGAACACCATGCCGACGCCGTAGCTTCCGGCCTGCGGCAGCTTGAAGCGCAGGCGCTGCGCCTCGGCGCGGATGAGACGGTCAGGCAGCTGGATCAGGATGCCCGAGCCGTCGCCGGCCAGGGGATCGGCCGCGACCGCGCCGCGATGCGCGAGATTTTCGAGAATTTTCAAGCCATCGAGCACAATGCGATGGCTTTTCTGGTTTCTTATGTGCGCGACGAAACCGACGCCGCACGCGTCGTGCTCATTAGCCGGATCGTAAAGTCCCTGGCGTAGGACCATGGAGTCTCGTCTCACCCCTTCTCCGCATCGGATCCCCGTATCCCCCGCGCCACCGAGATCTGCCGGATCCCACCCTTGCGGGCGCAACCCCTTAACATCGCGATAGACGTTTGGCGAGTCAAGCAGAAGGCCCTCGCCTCGCGCGACGTGCGGGCGCCCCGGCCGGGTCCCCCCTGGCACCTCATTCCGTTCCGCCTTCGCCTCTGCTAGGCTCGCTTTGCGCCGGCGTCTCGCGGATCAAGAAAGGGGTTGGGCGGGGCCGGTATGAAATCCCGGAGCAGAAAGACTAATGGGTAGAGGCCATGACTGGCGCCCGCCACGGAAGCGGGGCTTTGATGACGACACGTTCGAAGCGGACAGCGGTCCGCGACGGGGCGCCCCGCGGTTCGGCGCTACGAGCCCTCGGCCGGCGATGGAGGCAAGCCCGGGCGGGCCGCCGACCCGCGCCAAGGTCAAGTGGTTCAACGGCGAGAAAGGGTTCGGCTTCGTCGAACTTGCCGATGGCACGGGCGACGCATTCCTGCACCTTTCCGTGCTGCAACGGGCGGGACAAGGCCCGGTGCAGCCGGGGGCCTCGCTCCTGGTGCGCGTGAGCCAGGGTCAGAAGGGCGCCCAGATCGCCGAGGTGCTCGAGGTCGATGCCAGCACGGCCCAGGCCGCGCCGGCCCGCAGCAGCTTCGGCGGCGGCAGCAGCAGCAGCAGCGGCGGCCCGCGCCCGCAACGGCGCGAGCGCGACGTCGGCGCCACCACCGAGATGCGCGGCACCGTGAAGTGGTTCAATGCCGCCAAAGGGTTCGGCTTCGTGGTCGTGCCCGAAGGCGGCAAGGACGTCTTCATCCACGTCTCCGTGCTGGAGCAGGGCGGCATCGGCAACCTGGCCGAGGGCCAGGCCGTGGTGATGCAGGTGGCGCAGGGAATGAAGGGCCCCGAGGCGGTCTCGATCCGCCTCGGCTGAAGGGCGGAGGCGGTTCAGGCCGGCTTTGCCAGCTTGTCCGGGTCGCCGACGACGCGCAGCAGTTCGGGAATGGCGAGCGGCTTGTACAAGACGCCGCGCGCGCCATTCTCGATCGCGCGCGACAGCAGCTGCTCGACGCTGAAGCCCGTCATCATGATGACCTGCGCGTCCGCGCGCTGCTTGCGCAGCGCCAGGAACGTCTCGACGCCGTTCATGCCCGGCAGCTTCACGTCCATCAGCGTGAGATCGAAATAGAGACTCGGCGAAGCGGCGCACCGCGTCCTCGCCGGTGAAGGCGAGGTCGACCTCATGCCCGTGCATCGCCAGGATGTCGGCGATGCTTTCGGCATGGTCGCGGTCGTCATCGACAATGAAGATGCGGCGCTTCATCGCGGCAAGCCTATCTGAAGTATCCTTACCGGCCGCTTAACGGCTGGGGATAAAGTCCTGGCCCGTCAGTGAGGAGGATCACATGGCAAACGCGGCCGAGAGCCTGCGCACGCTGCTCAAGGGACCCGATCTGCTCGTCTGCCCGGTCATCTCGGACCCGCTTTCGGCGCGGCTCGCCGAGCGCGCGGGATTGCCGATGGCGCTCTTGGGCGGGTTCGGCATCGCCGCCATCCGCTTCGCGCTGCCGGATACCGGCCTCATCAGCTTCACCGAGGTGCTGGACCAGGTGCGCAACACGTGCGCCGCGGTGCCGGGCTTCCCGGTCGTGGCCGACGGCGACACCGGCTACGGCAATGCCATGAACGTGCGCCGCACGGTCGCGGAGTTCGCGCGCGCCGGCGCCGCCGCGATCCTGATCGAGGACCAGGTGTGGCCCAAGAAATGCGGCCATTACGGCGGCGGCCGGCCCGTGATCCCGCGCGCCGAGGCGCGCATGAAGATCCGCGCCGCGGTCGAAGCGCGCGGCGCCGCCGGCGCCGACATCCTGATCATGGCGCGGACCGACGCGCGCTCGTCGATGGGCTTCGAGGAAGCGATGGCGCGCTGCCGCGACTTCGAGGCCGAAGGCGCCGACATCGTCTTCGCCGAGGCGCTCGAGACGCGCGAGGAATTGCAACGCTTCGCCGGCGGGTTCCGCGCGGCGACGTGGGCCAACATGATGCCGAAGACGCCGCCCGTGAGCCGCGCCGAGCTGCACGGCGATGGGGTTCAAGGTCGTGACCTACAACGTGCTGCTGCACGCGGCGGCGCGCGCCATGAGCGCGGCGCTTGCGGCGCTGGCAGAGGACGATCCCGCGCGCATGCCCGAGCTGCTGTCGTTCGCCGAGCTCACCGCGCTCGTCGGATTGCCGGACTACGACGCGACGGCCGAGCGCTATCGCACCGATGCCTGAGCCGCGCTTTCAGGCGTGGTAGTCGGCCGCAGCCGTCTCGTCCGCCGGCACGCCACCCGCCAGCGCGCGGAACACCGGCGTCAGCACGGCGGCGATCACGAGGTTGAGGATCACGGTATAGAGCGCGGTATAGCCCGGTATGGCGAAGCCGCCGATCGTGAGCGGATAAGCGGCGGCGAAGTTCACCGCCACCGCCATATAGGTCCCGGCGATCATGCCGACCGCCCAGCCGATGAGCAGCGCCCAGTCGTCGAACCAGCGCGTGTAGAGGCCGAGGATCACCGCCGGCAGCGTCTGGATGATCCACACGCCGCCCAGCAGTTGCAGATAGATCGCGAACTGCGTCGGCACGAAGATGATGAAGACGAGCGCGCCGAACTTGACGACGAGCGACACCCATTTCGCCATCTGCGCTTCTTCCTTGGGCGAGCAGTCGGGGCGGAAGAATTCGCGGTGGATGTTGCGCGTGTAGAGGCTCGACGCCGCGATCGACATGATGGCGGCGGGCACGAGCGCGCCGATCCCGACGGCGGCGAACGCGATGCCCGCGAACCAGGCCGGGAAGCTCACGAGGATGAGCGCCGGCACCGCGAAATTGTTCTTGAACGCGGCGAAGCCCGACGCGAATTGCGGCATCTTGTCGACGCCGGCGGCGATCGCCATGAAGCCCATCAGCGCCAAGAGCCCGAGCATCAGCGAATAGCCCGGCAGAAGCGCCGCGTTGCGGCGGATGGCATGGCCGCTGCTCGCGCTCAGGATGCCGGTGAGCGAGTGCGGATAGAGGAAGAGCGCCAGCGCCGAGCCCAATGCCAGCGTCGCGTAGACGCCATAGGTGCCCCAGCTTCCGGCCGGCGGATGCGCCAGCAGCAGCTTCGCCTGCGGCACGGCGGCGAAGATCTTGCCGTAGCCGCCGAGCTCGATCGGCACGACGATGATGGCGGCGAACGCGGTGAGATAGATGAGCGCGTCCTTGACGATGGCGATCGCCGCGGGCGCGCGCAGGCCGCTCGAATAGGTGAAGGCGGCGAGGATGACGAAGGCGATGATGAGCGGCAGGTCGCCGACCCAGCCCTCGCCATAGACGCCCATCGCGCCGATCACGACCTGCAAGCCGACGAGCTGCAAGGCGATGTAGGGCATGGTGGCGACGATGCCGGTGATGGCGACGGCGAGTGCCAGCCAGCGATTGCCGTAGCGGCCGCGCACGAAATCGGCCGAGGTGATGTAGCCGTGCTTTTTCGCGACGTTCCAGATGCGCGGGAAGACGAGGAACAGGATCGGGTAGATGACGATCGTGTAGGGCACGGCGAAGAACGCGAGCGCGCCGGCGCCGAACGCCAGGGCCGGAACGGCGATGAAGGTGTAAGCCGTGTAAAGATCGCCGCCGACGAGGAACCAGGTGACGATGGTGCCGAAGCGCCGGCCGCCGAGGCCCCACTCGTGCAGCTGGTCGAGATCGCCCCGGCGCCAGCGCGCGGCGGCGAACCCCAGCCAGGTGATGAATCCGAACAACAGAACGAAGATGACGAGCGCCGTCCAGTTGACTGCCACGCGACCCTCCTTGTGCTTTCCCTCAGCGCCGGCCGGCTTCGGTGGCGAAATAGACGATCGCGGTCAGCACCGCGCCGATCAGCACCCACAGCAACTGGTACCAGTAGAAAAAGGGAATGCCGTTCCAGGATGGTTCGAGCCTTGTTGTAGAAAGGCGGCCACAGCACGACCACGAACTGCACGACGAAGAGCAGGTACCACCAGCTCCATTCGCGCGGCTTTGGCGTCGGATGCTTCATCGAGCGTTCCCCTCTCCCGAGTCCGATCTTTTTCGTTGCCCGATTCGGACCTCGAGGCTTTGGCGGTGAATTTCATATACCATAAAATTTTGTAGGCGAAAGCGCCGATTGCGCCGCGGTTCGGAGTCGAATGGTTTCACTGCGCCGGCGCGAACTCGCGGCAATCCCAACCCGCGTCCGCCGAACCCGCCGCGAGCCCGCGCCCCCGGGGTTTGAACTCGGGACGCCGTTTTTGTCATGCTCGCGGGTGCAAGGAAGCGCGTGGAGGATGCGCCCCATGAAGATCTTCAATTTCCACTTGATGCCCTATGCCTGTGCCGATCTCGATGCGATCGAGAAGAACGGCTCGGCCTGGATCACCTTCTCGAACAGCAACTACGATCCGGTCAAGGGCGCCGAGCTCTATCACCGCTATCTCGACGAGCTCGAATATGCCGACAAGCTCGGCTTCGACGGCGTCGTCCTCAACGAGCATCACCAGACGGCCTATGGCCTGATGCCGACGCCCGGCGTGCTCGCGGGCGCGCTCGCGCGCAGCGTCAAGCGCGCGAAGATCGCCGTGCTCGGCCGCGCGCTGCCGCTCCTCAACAACCCGCTCGTCGTCGCCGAGGAATACGCGATGCTCGACAACCTGACGCGCGGACGCTTCATCGCCGGCTTCGTGCGCGGCATCGGCGCCGAATACCATTCGACCGGCATGAACCCCACGGAATCGCAGGACCGCTTCAACGAGGCGCACGACCTCATCGTGCGCGCCTGGACCGAGCCGGGGCCGTTCCGCTACGCCGGCCACCATTACCGTTTCGAATACGTCAATCCGTGGCCGCGCCCCTATCAGAGCCCTCATCCGCCGATCTGGATTCCCTCGCAGGGATCGAGCTCGACGATCAAGTGGGCGGCGAAGATGCGCTACACCTATTGCCAGACCTTGAGCCCGATCGCCGCGGTCGCGCGCTTCTTTCAGATGTATCGCGAGGAGGCCGAGAAGGCGGGCTATCAGGCCACGCCCGATCAGCTCGCCTGGTCGAACTCGATCTATGTCGCCGAGACCGACGCGAAGGCGATGCGCGAGGCGAAGCCGCATCTCGAAGCGCTCGCCAACCGCTTCCTCAAGATGCCGACCGAGATGCTGCTGCCGCCGGGCTACACCAGCAACGAATCGCTGAAGCGCATCCGCGCCGTCAAGACCACCGGCAAGCCGCAGACCGCCGAGGATCTGGTGCGGCTCGGCGTCGTCATCGTCGGCAGCCCCGCGACGGTGCGCGAGAAGCTCGCCGAGTACCAGGACCTCGCCGGCTTCAACACGTCGCTCACCAAGACGCAGTTCGGCACGCTGCCTTACGAAATGGTGAAGGCGAACCAGGAAGCGATCGCGGCGGAAATCCTGCCGCATTTCCGCGACCGCGTGCCCGCGAAAGCCGCGCCGGCGGCCGTTGCTGCGGCGCAATAACGGGGCAACGCGGGCGCCGCCATGCGCCAACGCATGAGGTGACCTGCCCGCGCCGTGCTTGACCGGCGCGTTCCGCGTCCCACATCATGGCGCCATGCCGCGGCGCGAATTCCGGGTCAATCTCCTGATCTCGATGGGACACACGTTGTCCCATTTCTATGGCCTCTGCCTGGCGCCATTGTTCATCGTGTGGCAGGGCGAATTCGGCGTCAGCTTCGCCGAGCTTGGCCTCGCCATCGTCGTGATGAGCATCATGTCGGCCACGCTGCAGACGCCGATCGGGTTTCTGGTCGACCGCTACGGCGCACGCTCGTTCCTGATCGGCGGCACGCTGCTTATGTCGCTGGCGATCTCGGGCATGGCGTTCGCGACGCACTATTGGCAGATCGTGGCGCTCGCGGCCATCTCGGGCGCGGGCAACGCCGTGTTCCACCCGTCCGACTATTCGATCCTCGCCGGCTCGGTCGCCAAGGAGCGCATCGGCCGCTCCTTCGCGCTCCACAGCTTCACGGGCAATTTGGGCTTCGCGGCCGCGCCCCCGGTCGTCGCCGGCCTCATGCTGTTCATGGGCTGGCGCGAGGCCTTGTTCATCATCGGCCTCTTCGGCCTGCCGGTCGTGGCCGGCGTCATCTGGCAGAGCGCCATCCTCCAGGACGAGACGCGGCGCGACAAGAAGAAGGGGAGCCGGCTCTCGCTGCGCGACCTCGTGCTCGACCGCACCATGATGCTGTTCTTCGCATTCTATCTGCTCGGCGCGATGGCGGGGAGCGGCGTCCAGGCCTGGCTCATCACCGTGCTGCACGAGGTGAAGGGGATCGAGATCGCGCTCGCCTCGGCGGCGCTGACCGCGTACCTTCTCGGCTCGGCGACGGGCGTGATGCTGGGCGGCTTCGCGACCGACCGCGCCAAGAACCATCGCCACCTTTCGACCTTCGTCATCGCGCTGACGAGCATCTCTTCCGTGACGACGCTTCTGGTCGGCGTGACGCCGGTCGGCGGGCTCGTCGCCATCACGATGATGTTCTTCTCGGGCCTCTGCCTCGGCGGCAGCCGGACGCCGCGCGACATCATGCTGAAGGACTTCGCGCCGCCCGGCGAGATCGGCAAGGTGTTCGGCTATATCAGCGCGTCATTGCCCTTGGGCAGCGCGCTCGTGCCGGTGCCGTTCGGATTGCTGATCGATCACGGCCATCCCGAATACGTGCTGGTGATGGCGGCAGCCCTTCTGGCCTTGAGCCTCCTCTGCATGGGCTCGGCCAAGGCCTCGCTCAGAAATCGCGCGGCACCGGCGCCGGCCGAATAAGGCCAGCCGCCGCCGCTCCCCGCTTATTCGGCCGCAGCCGCCGTGATGCCGCGCTCTCCGGCCGCGATGCCGCGCAGATCGGGCAGGCCCAGATGCAGCAGCTCGACCGGCTCGCGCGCCGCAATCGTCGCGCGCTCGCCATGCAGCAGATAAATCGTGGTGAGCGGTTGCAGCGTCTCGCCCGCGACCGTACCGGCGCCTTTCAGCGCGACGAACAGGCTCCGTCCCTCGGCCGCAAAGTTCGTGCCCGGATCGAGCCGCAGGAAACGCGCGGAGCTCTTCCGCTCGGTGAAGGTGCCGACGAATTTCTCCGCGACGCCCGGCACGCCCGCGACCGACCATTCGAAATGCGCGGGGTCCATCATGAAGGGGCGCGAATAGCGCGCCTGCGGATAGGTCATCGGCCGCCGGTTGACGTGTTCCCAGATCGCCTGATAGCCATCGACGTTACGTTTGCCGGGAACGTCGGCGCGGCGGCGGAACACGCCGTCCTTGAACTCGCCCTCGGACTGGAGCGCATCCATGCCGGCCTTCACCTCGGCGCGCGAGAGATAGCCGCTGCCCGACGCGCCACCCATCTGTAAGACGATCGTCATCGGCGCGCCGTCGGGATCCTGCGACTGCGGGCCATAGGCCATGCCCTCGGGGAAATATCCGACCATGCCGGTCTTCATCTTGCCGTCGCGCGCGAAATCGAGCTCGCCCGCGAGCTGGAAGCGGATCTGCTCGAAATTGTGCCGGTGGCGCGGCGAGTAGAAGTCGCCGCCCGCGCGCCCGAGCGAGAGCTGGAAATTATCGATGCTGCCGGCCTCGCCTTCCATGAGGTTGCGGAAATGGAACATGCCGCCGCGATGCTCGAGCCCGCGCGTCCATTGCAGCTCTTCGCCCTGCACGATCTTCATCGCATTCCTCCAAGGTCCAGGGACAGCGTCCAGGGGACTATAGCACGCTCCCGAAGAAGTGGAACGTCAAGTCCGATCTCGTCCGGCAGACGACGCAGAAGTGGGCTCGAAGCGCCGCACATATTCAGCGGGAGTGACTATGCGAATGCCGCGCCATGGATCGAGAATGAGGAGATCGTCGTCGCTTGCTATGATCGTTTCGGCTGCAGCCGCCGCCGCGAGTTCGAGATATTTGTTGTCCTTCGCGTCCCTGCAGTCGGTCACAGTTTCGCTCGGAGCGATGATGAGCGCCGCCGTAGTGAGCAGGTTCAGGATGTAATCCGCCCGACCCGCTCCGAGATATTTTTCGAAACGCGGTCGCCGCAAAACGGTGCGAATTTCCGTCTCCACCGCCTGCGAGATGCAGATCGTCTTCATGAGTCCGCGCGAGCAGGAGCGCTTGCTCCGGGATGGAGCCTTGCTTTAACAGGGCGCCGATGATGGAACTTGCGTCAAGTACGACGTTCGGCATTGTAGGCGCGGAGCTCGGCATCGACTTCTTCGTCGGTCAATCCGCCGGCGCGTGCCTCCGTCTTAATCTCGGCAATGAGTAATGCCAACGGATCGCGATCGGGAGACGGCGGCCGCAGGAGATCGCTCACGAGCTGGCCGACGCGCGCGCGGCGGCGGTCGTCCGCGAGCGCCTTTGCGGCCTCGCGCGACACGGGGATTGGCACCAACACCACGTCATCCATCAGCCGATTTCTCCTGACCGACATCATAGCACGGGCTGACGCTCACCGCCCCCACAGGGCCTTGCTGGCGATGCGTGCGCCCTCGGCCATGGCTTCGAGCTTCGCCCACTGGATCGAGGGATGGACGCGGCGATGGAACGGGCCTTGCGCGAAGCCGCAATCGGTGCCGGCGATGACGTTCTCGCGCCCGACCAGGCGGGCGTAGCGCTCGATGCGCTGGGCCACCAGCTCGGGATGCTCGACGATGTTGGTGGCGTGCGAGATGACGCCCGGGATCAGCACCTTGCCGGGCGGCAGCTTGACCTTTTCCCACACCGCCCATTCGTGCTCGTGGCGCGGGTTGGCGCCCTCGATGACATAGGCGCCGGCGCGCACCCGGAGCACGAGGTCGACGATGTCGCGCAGCGGCACGTCGGTCGTGTGCGGGCCGGGCCAGCTGCCCCAGCACACGTGATAGCGCACGCGATCCTCGGGAATGCCCTCGAGCGCGCGGTTCAAGGCATCGACGTGCCGGCGCACCCAGGCGTAGTACTGATCGAAATTGGCGGGCGGCACCATGCGGTCGAAGGTGACGGCGGCGCGCGCGTCGTCGATCTGCACCAGAAGCCCGGCATCGACGATGGTCTTGTACTCGGTGCGCATCGCCGCGGCGATCGCATCGACGAGATCTTCGTCGTTCTTGTAGTGCTCGTTCTTGCGGTCGGGGATGACGCTCGACGGCGCCGCCACCGGCAGGAATCCCTCCTCGACCTTGGCGCCCGCGAGCGCCGCCTTGAAATTGTCGATGTCGCGCTGCAGCGCCGCCTGGCCGGTATATGCCACCGGTCCGACGCACACGCTGTCGAACACGGTGGAGCGCGGGTCCGCACCGTCGAGCTCGGCATAGAATTCGGAGAAACGCTCGCGGTCGGCGCCCTTCGCGTAAGGATCGGACTTGGCCGGGCGGCGCTCGAAACCGGACAGACGCTCGAGCACGTATTGCGACCACGAGAACGATTTGCCGAACTCGCCGTCGCTGACGACGTCGACCCCGGCCTCGGCCTGGCGGCGCACCACGGCGGCGACGCCATCCTTGAGGCAGCGCTGATAGGCCGCGTCGTCATAGGCTTGCCCGCCCTGCTTGGCGCGCAGGTAGGTCAGCAGCTCGGGCGGCCGGATCAGGCTGCCGGCGTGCGTCGTCAGGATGCGCCTGTCGCTTCTCTTCATCACCTTTCCTCCTGCAATCCGACGAGCACGGCGAGATTTTCGCGGTCGGCGGCCAGCGCCGCGCTTTCGCCGCGCCAGACGATCTGGCCCTTGTCGAGCACGATGGTGCGCTCGGTCAGCTCGAGCGCGATGTCGACCTGCTGCTCGACGAGCAGCGTCGCGATCCGGCTTTCGCGCCGCAAGCGCACGAGCGCCGCCGCGAGCGCGTCGATGATGACGGGCGCCAGGCCCTCGAACGGCTCGTCGAGCATCAGGAGCTTGGGATTGCCGGCGAGCGCGCGGCCGACGGCAAGCATCTGCTGCTCGCCGCCCGAGAGCTGGTTGCCATAGTTGCGCCGCCGCTCGGCGAGGCGCGGAAAGAGATCGTAGACGCGCTCGATCGTCCATTCGCCCGGCCGCAGCGCCACGCGCAAATTCTCGTCGACCGTGAGCGAGGGGAAGATCTCGCGCTCCTGCGGCACCAGGCCGAGGCCGCGCTGCGCGCGCCGGTGCGGCTCGGCCGCGGTCACGTCCGCGCCGTCGAAGGCGATGCGGCCGCTGCGCAGTTCGGTCAGACCCATGACGGTCAGCAGCAGCGTCGTCTTGCCGACGCCGTTGCGCCCGAGCAGCGCGCAGGCTTCCTCGGACCCGATCGCGAGCGAGATGCGCCTCGAGCACGACCGTGTCGCGGTAGCCGGCGGTGACGCCGTCGAGGCTCAGCATGTCAGCCATGCGAGCGCTTCCCGAGATAGACGTCGCGCACCTGCGCGTTGGCGCGGATCTCGGCGGGCGCGCCTTCGACCAGCACCTCGCCCTCGACCATGACGGTGATGCGCTCGGCGAGGCGGAAGACGAGGCTCATGTCGTGCTCGATCACGAGCACGGTGAGCGCCGCGGGGAGCCGCAGCAGAAGATCGAGCACGGCATGCCGTTCGGTCGAGGCGAGCCCGGCGGCCGGCTCGTCGAGCAGCAGCGTCTTCGGCTCGAGCGCGAGCACGAGCGCGATCTCGACGAGGCGGCGCTGGCCATAGGGCAGATCGGCGATCGTGCGTCCGGCGATGTCGAGCATGCCGAGGCTGTCGAGACAGTGCGCCGTGCCATCGACGATCTCGGCGCGCGCGCGCAGCCGGCCCACGATCATCTGGTCCTCGCCGAGCCGCGCCTCGAGCGCGAGCGCCACGTTCTCGGCGACCGTGAGCTGCGGGAAAAGCGAGCTGATCTGAAACGTGCGCGCGAGGCCGAGACCGACGCGGCGCTCGGGCGCAAGCGCGGTCACGTCCATCGCCGTCGAGCCGGATCGCCCCGCCCGAGGGGCTCAAGAGCCCGGTGATGAGATTGACGAGCGTGGTCTTGCCGGCGCCGTTGGGGCCGATGAGCGCGTGCCGCGCCCCGGGCTCCAAGGCGAGCGACACCTCGCGCGCGACGCGCAGCGCGCCGAAGCTTTTCGACACGTGATCGACCTCGAGCGCGGGCGCGCTCATCCGTGGCCTCCGCGCCCCGCCTGCCGGGGCGGATGCCCGGCCCATGTCTCGATCACTCCGACCAGTCCCTGCGGCGCGAAGCGCACGGCGAGGATGAGCACGATGCCGACGGCGAAGAGCCAGTTGAACGGATCGATTTCGCCGCCGCGCGGTCGGACAGCACGACGAACAGAGTGGCGCCGAGGAACGCGCCATAGAGGCTCCCGATGCCGCCGAGAATCAGCATGACGAGCACGTTGCCCGACTGCATGAAGGTGAGGCTGTCGAGGCCGACGAGGCTGCGTCACCTGCGCCGAGACGGCCGCCGGCGATCGCCGCGAACGCGCCGGAGATGACGTAGAGCACGACGAGACGGCGGATCACGGGCACGCCGAGCATGCGCATGCGCACGGGATTCTCGCGGATGCCGCGGATGGTGAGGCCGAACGGCGAATTGACGAGGGCCTTGCACAGGAAGAACACGACCAGCCATGACGGCGGCCGCGTACCAATAGCCGGTGCGGCCGGTGAGATCGAAGGAGAAGCGGCCGAACACCGGCGCGATCTCGTAGCCGAACAAGTCCGTCGGCGCCGCCGGTGATCGGCTTGAACCATCGGCGTTCGCAACGGCCTGAAGCAGCGTCGCGACCGCGAGCGTCAGCATGACGAGCGTGAGGCCGCGGGTGCGCGAGCACGAGCGGCCCGGCGATCAGCGCGCCCACGCCGCCCGCGATCGCGGCGACGACGAGCCCCGAGATCGGCTCGGACGTGACGTACGAGCGCCCACAGCCCAGCGGCATAGGCGCCGATGCCGAAGAAGGCGGCGTGGCCCAGGCTCGCGACGCCGCCATATCCGAGCGCCAGATCGAGCGCCAAGGCGAAGATGATGGCGATCATCACCTGCGTGCCGAGCGGCAGGTAGGTCGGAAAAACGACATACGCGACGAGCACCGCAACCCACGGCAGCGCGTCGAGCCACGACAGCTTATGGCGCGAGAACGCGTCCCGCACCGTCGTCGCGCGCATGTGCATCGCGTCGTCCATCACGCAAGACCCCGCGCGAACACGCCATACGGGCCGCCACAGCAGCAGCACCACCACCACGAGGTAGATGGTGAATGCGCCCAAGGCGGGCACGTAATAGCGCCCGAACGTATCGACGATGCCGAGAAGAAGGGCGGCATAGAACGAGCCCTTGAGGCTGCCGTGCCCGCCCACCGCCACGATCATCAAGACCGGCACCAGATACTCGAGCGCGTACCAGGGCTCGAGCGGAAGGAACGGGCTGCCGAGGAAGCCCGCCACGGCGGCAAGGCCGCAGCCGACCGCGAAGGTGCCGGAGAACACGCGCGGCACGTCGATGCCGACGCAGCGCGCCATGCGCGGATTGTCCACCGCCGCCCTGAGCCGCGCGCCGTAATTCGGTGTATTCGAGGATCGCCCACAGAACGACGGCGATCACCGTGCTGACCACGATGATGAAGACGCGATAGGCGGAAATGGCGATCGCGCCCAAATGCATGTCCTCGGTCAAACTGAGCGGCAGCGGCATCGCGTGCAGATCGGAGCCGAAGGCCAGGTTCGCGGTCGCGACCATCACGAAGGTGAGGCCGATGGTCATCAGGATCTGGCCGAGCTCGCCGGTCGAGTAGACCCAGCGATAGACGGTGCGCTCGAGCGCGGCGCCCAACGCCATGGTCGCCGCCGCCGCGAGCGCGAGCGACGACAGCAGGTCGAACCCCGCCCGCGACACGAGCGCGAAGCCGATATAGCCGCCGATCATGGCGAAGCCGCAATGCGCGAGGTTGGCGATCCGCATCACGCCCAGCGTGACGGTGAGGCCGACCGACATGAGAAACAGAATCATCGCATAGGCGATGCCGTCGACAAGAAGCGCAAGCGCCGTCGCGAGAAGCTGCATCAACACCGGGTCGCTCTCCCTTGCGACAGGATAGACAGCAATAAACGCGGCGATTGCCGCCGACAAGGACCATCGCGCGGTCCGCCCACGAGCATGGGACATGGCCCATCGAGTGGGCGGGTGGGACCGGCAGCGTCCGCGCGCACGAAGATTTGCCCCCCGCGCACGCGCGGTTTTCATTGCGGGCTTAAGGCCGAGCACTGCATAATGCCGGAAAATCTGTGCGGGAGGAAAACAAATGAAGCGGGTTCTGTTCGCGCTTGCTGCGGCGCTGATCCTGGCGGCGGGCACCTCATCCTGGGCCGACGAGCCGATCAAGGTCGGCATCCTCATCACCACCACCGGCCCCTATGCGCCCTGGGGCACCGACTACCAGCAGGGCGTCGACCTTTATATGGAGCAGCACAACGGCAAGGACGGCAATCCCAAGATCGAGCTGATCTATAGCGGCGATGTCGGCGGCGACAACCCGCCGCGCGCGCATCAGCTCGCGCAGCAGATGATCGTGCAGGACCACGTGGCGGCGCTCGGCGGACTCGAATTCACCACCACCACGCTGGCGATGGCCGACATCATCAACCAGGCGAAGATCCCGTTCGTGATCTTCAACTCCGCGACCTCGTTCGTCGTCGACAAGTCGCCCTATTACGTGCGTCCCGCCTTCAATCTCTGGCCGTCGGCCACGATCGCCGCGAAATACGCGCCGACAACAAGAAGATGCACGGCACCATCGTGTCGGCGGACTATGCCCCGGGCAAGGACGCGATCGACGCCTTCACTTACGGCATGAAGCAGGGCGGCGGCGACATCCTCGACGTCATCAAGGTGCCGATGGGCACGACCGACTTCTCGAGCTACTTCCAGCGCATCTCCGACCACAAGCCGCAAGTGCTCTACGTCTTCATGCCGGGCGGGCCGATGTCGACTCGGCATGGCCAACGGCTATGTCGAGCGCGGCTGGGCCAAGGAGGGGATGATGTATATCGGCGGCGGCGTCAACGAGCGCGACCTGCCGTCGATGGGCGATGCCGCGCGATCGGCCTCATCTCGGTGCTGGACTACGTGCCGTTCCTCGACAATCCGACGAACAAGGCGTTCCGCGCCGCCTTCGCCAAGAAGTACGGCAGCAAGCTGCCGGACAATCTCCCGACCTTCGCGACGGTCGATGCCTATGACGGCATGGACTCATCTTCCACATGCTGAAGGCCACGGGCGGCAAGCGCGACGGCGACGCGATGATCGCGGCCGCCAAGGGATATTCGTGGCAGAGCCCGCGCGGGCCGCTCATGATCGATCCGCAGACGCGCGAAGCGGTGCAGAACTTCTACGTGACGAAGGTCGAGCAAGGAAGACGGCATCATGGTCAACAAGCCGATCAAGACCTATCGAGCGCGTCGAAGGATCCCTGGCACGAGCTGCATCCGCCGACGCAATAGGACGGCGCCGCTCCGGCATCGGGGGGCGGCTTGGTCTTTGCCCCCCGCGCCGGCGTGCTTCCGCGGAACCCAGTGAACGAGCGAGGCGACCCTTGTCCGAACGCACCCTGCCGCCGTTCCGCGCCGACCATGTCGGCAGCCTGTTGCGCCCGGAGAAATTGCTGCGCGCGCGCGCGGCGCGCGACCGCAACGAGATCTCGGCGGCCGAGCTCGCCCGCATCGAGGACGAGGCGATCCGCGAGGCGGTGCGGCTGCAGGAAGAGCTGGGGCTCAAATCGATCACCGACGGCGAGTACCGCCGCACCTCGTGGAACCGCGATTTCCTCGAAGGGTTCTCGGGCGTGCGCACGGTCGAGGGCCAGATCGCGACGCGCTTCCATTCCGAAGAGGGCGAGTTCCAGACGAAGCCCACGGGCTTCCGCATCGAAGGCAAGCTCGCGCACCCCAAGGGCATCTTCGTCGATGCCTTCAAGTTCCTGAAAGGCATCGCCAAGGGCGTGCCGAAGGTGACGATCCCGTCGCCGACGCTGTTGCATTTCCGCGGCGGGCGGAAGGCGGTCGACGAGAAAGCCTATCCCGACATGGATCTGTTCTTCGCCGATCTCGCGCGCGTCTATCAGGAGGAGATCGCCGAGCTCGCCGCGGCCGGATGCCGCTATCTCCAGATCGACGACACCAACTACGCCTATCTGTGCGACCCGTCGCTGCGCGCGCAGGTGCAGAGCAATATCGGCGAGGACCCGGCCAAGCTGCCGCGCGTCTATGCGAACCTCCTCAACGCGGCGATCGCGAAGCGCCCCAAGGACATGGCGGTCGGCATCCATGTCTGCCGCGGCAACAACCGCAGCGCGTGGGTGGCCGAGGGGGGCTATGAGCCGGTTGCCGAATCGCTCTTCAACGAGGTCGGCGTCGAGGCCTATTTCCTCGAATACGACAGCCCGCGCGCCGGCGATTTCCGGCCGCTGCGCTTCCTGCCCAAGGGCAAGATCGCGGTCTTGGGCCTCGTCACGACCAAGCGGCCCGAGCTCGAGACCAAGGACGAGCTGAAGCGCCGCATCGAGGAAGCCGCGCGCCATGCGCCGCTGGAGCAGCTCGCGCTCTCGCCGCAATGCGGCTTCTCGAGCACGATGGAAGGCAACAAGGTCACGGTCGACGACGAGGTGAAGAAGCTCCGCCTCGTCGTCGAGGTCGCGCGCGAGGTGTGGGGCTAGGTCTAAACCCTCTCCCCTCGGGGAGAGGGTTTTTATTGGCCTCGTGCCGGTAGTAGCGCGCGAACTTCATCACCGGCTCGTCCGACATCTCGAACAGCTGCGCATCGCTCGCCGCGTGATGCTCGAACCAGGTCCAGAGCGGGGCGATGAAGGCGTCGCCCTCGCTCCACGCGAAGCGCTCGGCCGCCGATGAGGCTTTCGCCGCTCCCTTCCATGCAGCAGAAGACGCGGTTCGTGGTCGAGCGCTGGCGCCGCGTCTTCATGCCGGAGGGCAGCCGCTGCACCGTCAGCAGCATGGTCGGCATGGTCGGCGCCTCGAGCGTGATCTGCGGCCCGTGGAAGCCCTCGTTGTCGGCGGTCGCCTTGTCGAGGCGGCGGTGGATGTCGGCTTGCGTGAAGCGGTAGGGCGAGGTCGTCACCGTCTTGGCGTTCGTCGCGTAGCGCTCGGGATTCTCCTCGTAGAACTGCGCCTCGACGCCGCTGACGAGCGGCACGTCGAGCCCGTCGAGCCAATAGGCCGGCTCGTCGCCGTCGTGCCCGTGCTCGTGCCAACACCAGCCCGGCGTCAGCACCACGTCGCCCGTCTCCATCGGCGTCTTCTCGTTATCGACGGTCGAGTAGGAGCCCTTGCCGTCGATGATGACGCGGAGCGCGTGCGCGGTGTGGCGGTGGGACGGCGCCTTCTCGCCCGGCAGGATCATCTGGTAGGCCGAGACGAGCGTCCGCGTCGTCCACATGCCAGGGCCTTGGAGCGCCGGATTGCGCAGGCCGAGATTGCGCCGCTCGGCGAGCGCCACGTCGATGAGGCGGCCCGCCGCATCGAGCGCGGCCTTGCATTCGTCATAGCGCCAATGGGCCGGCGCAAAAGCCGATTGCGGCGCGTTGAGAGGGCTCGTCTCCTGCCGCCGGAGCCAGCCGGGCGTCATGCTGAGCGCCGCCGTCTCCTGATAGAACGCCTCGAGCGAAGGCACGTTGCGGATGCGCTCGATCTTCTCGCCCGTCGCACCGTCTGCCATGGCATGACCTCCTGGAAGGATTTCCGCCATTGTGCCCCATCGGAAGGGCGAGCGGAACCCTTGACCAAGGCTTCGCTCCGGGTCCAACAATCGCGTCAACGAGGAGGCGGGCGATGAAATACATCGAGTTGCAGAACGGATCGGGGTTCGAGGCGCTGAAGCCGGCCGAGCGGGCGACGCCCAAGCCCGGGCCGGGCCAGGTGCTGGTGCGCGTTCGCGCGGCCTCCTTCAACTACCGCGACGTGATGATCGCCGGCGGCGGCTATGCCGGCCGCGCCAAGTACCCGCTGATCCCGCTCTCGGACGGCGCCGGCGAGGTGGTCGAGGCCGGGGCCGGCGTCAGCCGCGTCAAGCCGGGCGACCGCGTCTGCGGCACCTTCTTCCAGCGCTGGATCGCGGGGCCGGTGCGGCCCGACATCCAGGACGCGGCGCTGGGCGGCACGGCCGACGGGATGCTGACCGACCACGCGCTTCTGGAAGGCGACGGCGTCGTGCATGTGCCCGAGAATTTCTCTTACGAGGAAGCGGCGACCCTGCCATGCGCCGCGGTGACGGCGTGGAACGGCCTGGTCGAGGCGGGCGGGGTCAGGCCCGGCGATGCCGTGCTGCTGCTCGGCACCGGCGGCGTCTCGATCTTCGGCCTGCAATTCGCCAAGGCGGCGGGCGCGCGCGCCATCGTCGTCTCGAGCAGCGAGGAGAAGCTCGGCAAGGCGCGCGAACTTGGGCGCGGTCGAGGCGATCAACTCCAAGACCGTGCCGGAATGGCAGGACCGCGTGCGCGCGGCGACGGGCGGGCGCGGCGTCGATCACGTGCTCGACGTGACGGGCGGCGAGACCACGGCGAAATCGCTCGCCTCGATGCGGCCCGGCGGGCACATCGCCATCATCGGCGCGCGGAGCGGCCCGGGCGGCGAGCTCGACCGGCGCCAGATCCTGCAGCGCGGCCTCAAGGTGAGCGGCATCAATGTCGGCAGCCGCGCCATGTTCGAGGCGATGAACCGCGCCATCGCGGCCAACCGCATCAAGCCCGTCATCGACCGCGTCTTCCCGTTCCGCGACGCGATCGCGGCCTATCGCGAGTTCGCCACCGGCCGCCATTTCGGCAAGGTGGTGATCGCGATCGAGTGAGCATGGTCAGCACCGCGACGCGGGTGGTGCAGCGCGAGCGCGCGCCGCCCGCACAAACCCTCGAAGCCGAGATCTGCGTCGTCGGCGCCGGCATCGCCGGCGTCTCGGCGGCGCTCGAGGCGGCGCGGCTCGGGCGCAAGGTCGTGCTGGTCGACGGCTTGCCGGCCTTGGGCGGGCAGGCGGTCAATTCGGTGATCGGCACGTTCTGCGGCCTCTACTCGAACGGCACGCATGGCTATCAGCTCACGCACGGCATCGCCGACGACATCCTGCGCGAGCTCGGCGCGCGAGGGCGCGCTGCATTACCGCCGCGGCCCCATGACCACGGTCGTGATGTACGACGAGGTGGCGCTGTCGCGCTGGATCAACGCGGCGGTGCGCGCGGCGCGGATCGTGCCGGTGCTGGGCGCGGTCCTGCGCGGGGTCGAGTGGCAAGGGCGGCGCATCGCCAAGCTCCACTGCGCGACGCGGTTCGGCGATCTGACGATCGACAGCGCGCGGCTTCGTCGATGCGAGCGGCGACGCGGCGCTCGCGTGGCTCGCCGGGCTGCCGTGCCGCGAGGCGGCGGACGGGCCGATCTATGGCACGCAGATGCTGGTGCTCGAGGATATCGACGAGGCGGCGCAGCCCTCGCGCGAGGAATTGTCGGCGCGGGTCAAGGAGCGCGCCGCCGCGGCGGGGCTCGTGCGGCAGGACGGCTTCGCCTTCGTCTTTCCCGGGCGCGGCACGGCGCTCGTCAACCTCACCCATGTCGAGACGCCGCTCGAGCCGGTGGCGGCCTCCGAGGAACGCGCTCGAAGGCCGCGCCCAGGCCGACAAGGTGGTCGAATTCCTGAAGCGCGAATATCCCGCCGCCTTCGGCAAGGCGCGGGTCAGGACCTATGGCTTCCCCGGCATCCGCCAGACGCGCTGGATCGTGGGCAGGCAGCAGCTCACGGCCGAGGACGTGCGCGCCGGCACGCGCTTTGCCGATAGCGTGGCGCGCACCGCCTGGCCGATCGAGCTGCACGACCGGCCCGAAGGCATGGTGTGGGAGCCGTTCGGCGAGGACCACATGCATTACGTGCCGTTCGCGAGCCTGACGCCGCCCGACGCCGACAATCTGGTCGCGGCGGGGCGCTGCATCGACGGCGACGTGGCGGCGCTGTCGAGCGTGCGCGTGATGGGTCCGTGCATCGCCATGGGCGCGGCCGCCGCCCATGCGCTCGACCTCGCCGGAGCGGGCAGCGTGCACCAGCTCGATCCCGCCGCGCTCGCCGCGCGCGTCCACGCCAACGTCGAGGGCGAAGCTAACGATTCCCGCGTAACTCGTCTCGCTCCGCTTCATCGTCATGCCCGGTCTCCGTGCCGAACAGCCGCGCGTTTTTAGCGCCGAGCTAACACGCGGACGGTCGCTGACGAGCGCGGCCATGACGAAGATCAAGCGCATCCGGCCGGAATCGAGCGAAAACCTCGTTATCCCGCGCTGATGCCGCCGTCGATCGGGATCACCGTGCCGGTGATGAAGCTCGAGGCGGGCGACGCGAGCAGGAGGGCGAGGCCCTTCAGCTCCTTCGGGTCGGCCATGCGGCGCAGCGGCACGATCTGCTCGAACTGCCGCACGATTTCGGGCTCGCGATGGAGGCGGCCGCCGGCGATGTTGGTGAGGAAGGGGCCGGGCGCGATCGCGTTCACCATGACGTTGAAGGGCGCGAGCTCGAGCGCGGCGACGCGCACGACGTTGATGATGGCCGCCTTGGTCGCGGCATAGGCATAGCCCACCATGCGCTCGGCCTTGAGCCCGGCGACCGACGCGGTGACGATGATGCGCCCGCTGTTCTGGCGCTTCATCGGCACGGACGCCGCGCGGATCGTCTCGAACACGCTGGTCAGGTTCACCTGCAGCACCTCGTTCCACTTGGCGATGGCGACGGCGTTCATCGCGCCTTCCGCCGTCATGAAGCTCGGCCCGGCGCTGATCCCGGCATTGGCGAAGGCGGCATCGAGCCGGCCGTGGCGCTGCGCCACGTCCTCGACCGTGCGCCGCAGCGCGGCAAGATCGGCGACGTCGACCTCGGCCGCCTCGACCGCGTAGCCGGCCGCGGCGAGCCGCGCGACCTCGCGCGCGAGGCCAGCCTTGTCCTTGTCGGCGAGCGTCACGCGCGCGCCGTTCTCGGCCATGACCTCGGCCATCGCGAGGCCGAGACCGCTCGCCGCACCCGTGACCAGCGCGACGTGGCCGCGCACGTCGAACAGCGCTTCCGCTTTCATGTCCTACTCCCCTCCAATTTATCGAGTTTTTGCGCGGCGATCCGGTCGTGCAGCGCATCGGCGATGCCTTGCGCCGTGCCGCCGCCCGCTGCGATCAGCGCCTCCGGCTCGATCGGCGTGCCGAAGCGCACGCGGATCTTGTGAAAGCCGCGAAAGCCGCCGGGAAAACCGTCGCTATAGGGCCACGCCTCGTAGCTGCCGTCGATCGCCACCGGCACGACGGCGACGCGATGGCGCTCGACCAGCACGCCGACGCCGGCCTGGAAGCGTTGCAACTCGCCGTCGCGCGACAGTGCGCCTTCGGGAAACCACACGACCGCCGCGCCGCGCTGGAACGCCTCGGCGGCGAGATCGAGGCTGGCGCCGCCGCCGCGATACTGGTCGACCGGCAGGAGCTGCACGATCTTGCTGAAGAAGCGGCGCGGCGCCGTTGCCAGCATGATGCCGGTCCAGCCCGCCCACCAGGTGCGCCGGTGCCGGCCCTTCGGCAATGCCGCCGCCACCACGAACGGATCGAGATAGCTCTCGTGGTTGGGGCAGATGAGAAAGGCGCCGTCCTGCGGCAGATTTTCCTGGCCCTCGGCGGCGAGCTTGAACAGCCGCCGCATGACGAAGCCGGATCAGCGCCGCGAGCATGTCTTGCAAGAGATACGACGCGGGGCCGAGCACCGGCAGCGCCGCCGCCGGCTTCGCGTGCGTGCGCCGGCGCCGGCCGGCCGCGCGCCGCCACCGCCTCGCGCAGCAGATCGCGCAGCGTGACGATGCGGCCGATTTCCTGCTCGGTCAGGCGCACGCCGATTTCGTGCTCGAGCGCGAGGGTGACATCGACCCAGCCGAGCGAATCGATGCCGAGGTCCATCTCGGGGCTCATGTCGAGCCCGAGAGCGTGGCCGGGAAAGCGCGCGCCCAGCCACTGCCACAGCTTGGCCGCCGTTTCGTCGTCGAGCAGAGCCTTGTCCTCGGGCGAAAGCTCGGCCGGCTTCAGCGCCGGCGGCGCGGCCATTGCCTCGTCGTAGAGCGCCGGCACGAGATGGCGGCGGATCTTGCCGAGCTGCGTGCGCGGCAGCTTGTCGCGCGCCAGCGCAAAGCCGGTGAGGCGCGCATGGCTCGGGAGCTGCCGCGCGCGCTCGGCGAGCGCGTCGCGGATCGCCTCGCGCAAGCGCACCGCGCCCTGCGCGCGGACGGTGTCGAGGTTCGGCACGACCAGCGCCACGAGCGCGCCCTTGAGCGAGAAGAGCGCCACCTCGGCGATGAGCGGATGGTCGGCATAGACCGCCTCGACCGCCTCGGGGAAAAGCTTCTTGCCGTCGGCGAGCACGATCGTCTCGGAGACGCGCGCGACGATGAAGAGATACCCGTCCTTGTCGATGCGGCCGAAATCGCCGGTGCGGAACCAATGATCCGCGGTGAAGGCGTGCGACGTGGCTTCATCATCGCCGCGATAGCCCGCGAAGACGCTCGCGCCCTTCGCCTCGATCTCGCCCACGCCCTCGGCATCGGCGTTGACGATGCGCAATTCGACGCCGGAGAGCGCGCGGCCGGCCGAGCCCGCGCGCGCTGCCCCCGGCGCATTGAAGGCGAGGATCGGCGAGGTCTCGGTCAGGCCGTAGCCGGTCATCACGTCCCAGCCGAGCGCGCCGAGAGTCTGTTCCACATCTTCGTCGAGCTTCGCCCCGCCCGAGACGAGGAGCCGCAAGGACGGTGCCAACTGGCGATGGAGCGGCCGGAAGAAGAAGCGCGGGCTCTTGCCGAATTTGCGCCGCAGGCGCAAGGCGAGAGCGAGGAGAAGCGCGAACACGCGGCGCGAAAGACGCGGCTGCGCCGCGATCCTTTGCCTGATCCCGGCGAGGAGCGCCGAATAGAGCCGCGGCACGCCCATGAGAATGGTGGCGCCCCCGCGCTGCAAGGCGGCGATCATCTCGGGCCCCGACACGCCCGCGGGGAGCACGATGGTCGTGCCGCAGGCAAGCCCCGACATCATGCCGACGGTGAGCGGATAGGCATGATGCAGCGGCAGCGGCAGCAGCGCGCGGTCCTTGGCGCCGGCGAGCCCCGCCGCCAGAATGGCGTTGATGTTGGAGAGAAGGTTGGCGTGCGTGAGCGGCACCGCCTTGGGCGTGGCGGTCGTGCCCGACGTGAACAGGATGACCGCCACGTCATCGGGTTTTTGCGCCGCGAAGGGCGACGCATTCCTCGGCAACATTCGGCAATTCGCGGTCGAGCGCGATCGCGTCCCGCCCGACGCGCGGCGCGCGCTCGGACGGTCGTGAAGACGAGCCGGCAGTCCGTGGCGTCGAGGCGGTGCGCGACCTCGCCGTCCTCGGTCTGCACGTCGATCGGAATTGCCGTCGCACCCGACGCGACGATCGCCCAGAACGCCACGATCCACGCCGCGCTGTTGGGCGCGACGAGCGCCACGGCCGCGCCGGGACCGATGCCGCGCCGCACGAGATCGCGCGCCAATCCCCGCGCGCGGGCGGCAAGCTCGGCAAAGCTCGTTTCCGCGGCCTGCTCGCCGGCGAAAGCGACGATCGCCGGCGCAGCACCGCGCGCGCCGATGCGGCCGAGCAGCGTCTGCAACGTGTCTTCGGCCACCCTAGCCTCTCACTGCGCCGAAACGGCGGGCGCCGCCTGTTACTTGCGCTCGCCCTTCAGCTTGAACGGCTCGTAGGTCGGCTTGTAGCTCTTGTCGTCGAGGAATTGGCTCATGCCGGTTTTGTAGGAATCCTGCTCGTCGCCGACGCGGATCGCCTTGCCCTTCTCGGCGAGATAGTCGTAAGCCTGATCGACATCCATCCGGCGCACGTGCTTGATCGCCTGCTTGGTCGCGCGCAGCACGTTGGGGCTTTTCTTCATCAGCTCCTGCGCGAGCTCGACCGTCGCCGCTTCGAGCTTTTCCTGCGGCACCGCGAAATTGACCATGCCGATGCGCGCCGCCTCGGTGCCGTCGAACGGCTTGCCGAGGCAGGCGTAGTAGAGCGCGTGGCGCGGCAGCACCATGTCCGCCACCGCTTTCGAGACGAGCGCGCCGGGCAGGATGCCCCAGTTCACCTCCGACAGCGAGAAGGTCGCATCCTCGGCCGCGAGCGCGAAGTCGCAGGCGAGAAGCTGCATGAAGGCGCCGCCGACGCAGTAGCCGTGCACCATCGCGATGGTCGGCTTGTCGTAGCCATAGAGCCGCGCCCAGCGCCAGCGGTTGGCGGCCTCGGCCGCCTTCTTGCGTCCGCGCGGATTGCCTTCGAGCGCGCGGAAGAACAACTTCAGATCCTGGCCCGCGCTGAAATTGCCGCCGGCGCCGGTCACCACGACGACCTTGACCGCGGGATCGGTCTCCATCTCGGCCAAGCGCATCGTCCATGTCGAAATGGAGCTGCGGGCTCATCGCGTTGCGCTTTTCCGGCCGGTTCAGGATCGCCCAGCCGATCCCGTCCTTGATCTCGACCCTGACGCACTCGTACTTATAGTCGGCCATGCCTTCCTCCGTTTAGGCGAAGCTGCGCAGCACGTGCCGCGCCAGCGTCATCTTGAGAATCTCGATCGGTCCCTCGGTGATCATGAAGCTCCTCTGGTTGCGCCAGAATTTCTCGATCGGCAGATCGGTGGTGAGGCCGATGCCGCCGTGGATCTCCATGCATTTGTCGGCGGCCTCGAACGATTTCGTGTCGCCGAAGATCTTGGCCATGTAAGCCTCGACGCGGATGTCCTCGCCGCGGTCGTGCTTCCACGCCGCGTGATGGACCATGAGGCGCAGCATGTGCAAATCCATGTATCCGTCGACCAGCATCCATTGCACCGCCTGGCGCTCGGCCAGCGGCCTTCCGAACGTGACGCGCTGCTTGGCATAGCTCGTGCCGAGCTCGAGGCAGCGCTCGATCACGCCGATGCCGCGCGCGCCGTGGCGGACGCGGCCGGTGTTGATCCAGTTCTGCGCGAACTTGAAGCCGTCGCCCTCCGCGCCGATGCGGTTCTCGACCGGCACCTTCACGTTGTCGAACGCGATCTCCCACGGCCGGTCGTCCATCATGGTCTGCTGCGCGCGCAGGAGCTTCACGCCCTGCGACTTCATGTCGACGAGAAAGGCCGAGATGCCGCCATGCGAGCCCTTGGCGCGGTCGGTCGCGGCGAACACCTGTCCCCAGTCCGCCTCGTCGGCGCCGGTGATGAAGCGCTTCATGCCGCTCAGCACGTAGTGATCGCCCGCGCGCACGGCGGTCGTGCGCATCGAGCCCGGATCGCCGCCGGCATCGGGCTCGGTCTGGGCGAAGCACCATTTCATCTCGCCCTCTATCGTCGGGATGAGGAAGCGCCGCTTCTGCTCGTCGTCGAGGTGGTAGAGGATCGGGCTGACATTGGGCCCGAAGATTTCCGAGGCGCGCGACGGCAGCGCGATGCTGCGCGCCATCTCGGACCACACCACGACCTTGGCGAGCAGCCCCAATCCCAACCCGCCATACTCCTTCGGCACGTCGTAATTGCCGAGGCCGAGCTCGCTCGCCTTCGCCTCGAGATGGCGGCGCACGTCGGGCTTGAGCTTGTGGCCGTCGCACGCCTCGCGCTCGATCGGGATGAGCTCGCGATCGACGAATTTGCGCACCGTGTCCTTGAGCATCCGGAGCTCTTCCGGAAGCTCGAAATTCATGCCCTGCGTTTCGTCCATTTCAGCCCTCGCCGTGTCGCGGCGGAGGACGCGCACATCGACCGCGCGCACGCCTTGCCCTTGCTCCAGCACCATGAGCGGATTGATCTCGAGGTCGGCGAGGAACGGGCGGTGGTCGAGGAACAATCGCGACAGCCCCGCGATCGCGCGCGCCGCCGCATCCACGTCGCGCGCGCGCCGGCCGCGGAACGCGCCGAGCAGCTTCGCGCCCTTCAGCGCCCGCAGCATCTCGTCGGCCATCGCCTCATCGACCGGCAGAAGCCGCAGCGCCACGTCGTCGAGCGCCTCGACCAGCACGCCGCCCAATCCCGCCGCCAGCACCGGCCCATACTGCGCGTCCTCGCGCACGCCGGCGATGAGCTCGAGCCCGTCCACCATCTCCTGCAGCAGAAACCCATCGTGCGGTCCGGGCACGCGCGCGGTCATCGCCGCCGCCGCCGCGCGCACCGCAGCGCGATCGGCGAGATGAAGCGCCACGCCGCCCACTTCGGTCTTGTGCAGCGCGGCGGGCGACAGGATTTTGAGCGCCACGGGAAATCCGATATCGGCCGCCCGCGCCGCTGCCTCGTCCGGCGTTTTGGCCCGCGCGCTTTTCGGCAGCCTCAATCCGTGCGCTTCCAGACTCCGCTCGAACGCGGCGCCCGCGAGCGACGAGGCCTCGCCCCGCGACGGCGGCAGGGGTGCGATGCCGCGCTCGAGCGCCTCGGCATATGCGACGAGGCAGGAAGCGGCGCGCAGCGTCTCGGGCAGGCCCTGGATGAAGGGCAGGCCGGCCTTGGCCTGAAAAGCGCGGCCCGCGTCGGTCACGTTCTGCGCCGTGCGGCCATAGCAGATCACGGGCTTGTCGGTCGCGGCGAGCACCTCCTGGAACGGGCGCGATCGGATAGGGCTCGTCCGCCGTCATCGGCAGCTGGCCCTGCATGATGAAGAGATCGACATTGGGATCGGCGCAGATGAGGCGGCAGATCTCGCTGAATTTCTGCGGCTGCACCCCGGTCGTGGCGCCGACATCGAGCGGGTTCTCGGCCGGCAGGCCGGGATCGATGCGCGGCTGCAGCGCCGCCGCCGTCGCGGGCGCGAGGGTCGCCGAGCTCGAGTCCCTGCTCGCTCGCGTAATCGAGCAGGAGGCCCTTGGCGCCGCCCGAGAAGCCGGCGATGGCGATGCGCCTGCCCTTCGGCAGCCGGCCCGGGCCGAAGGCGAGACAGCCCTCGATCAGATCGTCGAGCGTCGGCACGCGCAGCACGCCGTATTTGCGGCAGACCGCATCGAACACGCGATCGTCGCCCGCGAGCGCGCCGGTGTGAGAAGCCGCGGCATCCTGGCCGCGCGCGCTCTTCCCGAGCTTCAGCACGAGCAGCGGTTTTTTGGCCGCGAGCGCCTTTGCCGCGGCGGCCACGAACGCATCGGGCCGGCGCACGCCCTCGACCATGCAGGCGATGATGCGCGTCCCGTCATCCTCGACCAGGAAATTGATGTAGTCGGCAAGATCGAGATCGAGCTCGTTGCCGCTCGAGACGGCATAGGAAAAGCCAAGCCCGCGCGTCGCCGCCTGCTGCAGCCAGAACTGGAACGTGCCGCCCGACTGGAAGACGATGCCGACATCGCCCAGCGGCAGCGCGCGCACGCGCGCTGCCGGATAAAGCAAGAGCCGCTCGCGCAGCGCGACCAAGCCCATGCAGTTGGGGCCGGAGACGCGCAGGCCTTTTTCCTCGCACAGCGCGCGCACCGCGGACGCCCGCGCCTCGCCCTCGGGATCGCCGCCCTCGCCGAAGCGCGCGGCGTAGATCAAGGCGCATTTCAGGCCGTGCTCGGCCGCCTCGGCGAGCGTATCGGGAATGCCGGGCGCGGGAATGATGGTGAGCGCGAGATCGATGCGCTCGGGCAGCGGCGGCGAAATCGGGATAGACGGTCTCGCCCCAAAGCTCGCTGCGCTTCGGGTTGACGAGATAGACCTTCGCCGGAAAGCCGCAATAAGCGAGATTGTCGTAGATCGATTTCGACCAGCCGTCGCCGCCGCGATCGGACGCGCCGATGATGGCGATCGTCTTCGGCCGCAACAGATCGGTCACGGAACGGAACAACCGAGCCTCCTTTGCCGATCCTCGCGGTCTTGCACGCAATTCTGCATGGGTCGCACGGGGTGTCAACGAGCCGCACCCCGCGCAATCTTCCAATGGGTCCCGGTTTCACGTTAGGATCGGCGCAAACGAGGAGGCTTTTGCCAATGAAGATCGTGACATTCGGTCCCGAACGCCGCACCGGCGTTCTGCGCGACGAGACGGTGGTCGATATCTCGCTCGCCTTCGCCAAGTATCTGAAGGAGCGTCAGGGCGAGCGGCATCCGCGGCGGCTTGCGAACGCGCTGTGCCCGCCCGAGCTCGGCCATTTCATCGAGGGCGGCCAGCGCGCGCTCGACAACGCGCAAAAGGCGCTCGACTACCTATTCAGCGAGGTGCAGCACCAGAAGGGCACCTACGGCGAGAAGCTCATCCTTACGGCGAGCGAGGTGACGCTGCACGCGCCGGTTCCCGCGGGCGCGCGCATCGCGTGTGCCGGCGGCAATTTCGCCGACCACGCCGCCGCCATGGCGAACCGCAACCGCACCGGCGACGTGAAGCCGTTCGCGGGCGACCCGACCGCCGAGATCCGCAAGACCGGCATCTGGGGCTTCTGGAAGATCACGCGCGACATGGTCGAGCCCGACGGCGAGCTGATCTATCCCGCGCGCTGCAACCGGCTCGACTACGAGGGCGAGCTCGCGATCGTCATCGGCAAGGAAGGCAAGGACATCCGCGCCAAGGACGTGAAGGACTATATCTGGGGCATCACGCTGCTGGGCGATTGGAGCATCCGCGGCGTGGCGGAGCCGGGCCCGCTGCGCTTTGCCATGCAGAAGAATTTCGACAGCTGCTGCTCGCTCGGGCCCGTGCATCTCGGTGGGCGAGGCCGACGCGCTCAACGCCCCGGTCGAGACCTTCGTCAACGGCGAGCGCCGGCAGAGCTTCAACACCAAGGACATGGTGTTCTCGTTCGGCGAGTACCTCGAGTTCCTGTCGCGCGACCTGACCTTCTATCCGGGCGACATCATCAGCGGCGGCACCGCCGCCGGCACGGCCGCGGATTCGAGCCCCTTGCAGGCCGATGGCACGCCGTCGGCCGAGCGGTTCTTGAAGCCCGGCGATATCGTCGAAGTGAAGTCGCCCGCGGTCGGCGCGCTCAGGACGCGCGTCGTGGCGAAGAAGAACGCGTAGCTCACACCGCGCCGGCCTTGCGGAAGCCTTCGATCTCGGCGGCAGCGTAGCCGAGCTCGCGCAGCACCTCGTCGTTGTGCTCGCCATATTCGGGCGCGGCGGCGGCGAGGCGGCTTTGCGTGCGGCTCAACGTGACCGGCTGGCCGATCAGCGTGATGAGGCCGAGCAGTTTCGATTCGACCTGCTGCGCGATGCCGAGGTGCTTCACCTGCGCATCGGCGAAGGCCTGGTCGACGCCGTAGATCGGCCCGCACGGAATGCCGGCGGCGTTGAATTTCTCGATGAGCGCCGCGCCCGCCTCCACGCACGTGATCTCGTCGATCATGGCGTTGAGCCGCTCGCGGTTCTTGCGCCGCGCGGCCGGCGTCGCGAAATCGGGATCGTCGATCCAGGCCGGGCGCCCCAGCGCCGTGCAGAAGCGGCGCCACATCGGCGGCGTCGGCGCGATGTTGATATGGCCGTCGCGCGTCTTGAAGGTGCCGGTCGGCGAGCCGGTCGGATGGTTGTTGCCGACCTGGCGCGGCACCTCGCCCTTCATCAAATAGCGCGCGCCCTGGAAATCGAGCATGAAGAGCAGCGCCTCGAGCAGCGAGGTCTTGATCCATTGCCCCTCGCCCGAGCGCTGCCGCTCCCACAGCGCGACCATGATGCCGAGCGCGGCCAAGAGCCCGGCCGCGAGATCGCCCACGGCGATGCCGGCGCGCATCGGCCCGCGCCCCGGCTCGCCGGTGATCGACATGAGGCCCGACATGCCCTGCGCGATCTGATCGACGCCGGGCCGGTCGCGATAGGGCCCGTCCTCGCCGAAGCCCGAGATGCTGGCATAGACGATGCGCTTGTTGATCGCCTTCAGCGTCTCGTAATCGATGCCGAGGCGGAATTTGACGTCGGGCCGGTAGTTCTCGACGACCACGTCGGCGCGCTCGACCAGGCGGCGGAAAATCTTCTGCCCGTCCGGGATGCTTCAAGTCGAGCGTGAGCGAGCGCTTGTTGCGGTGGAGATTCTGGAAATCGGGATCGTTGCGCGCGGCGAAATCGGACTGGGTCGCGCTGCCCGGCTCCTCGCGCATCTCGACCTTGATGACGGAGGCGCCCCAATCGGCGAACTGGCGCACGCAGGTGGGCCCGGCGCGCACGCGCGTCAGGTCGATGATGGTCAGGCCCTGGAGCGCGCTCGAGGCCGGCGGCAGGCTCACGCGCCGCCTCCGAGCAGCAGCGCGCCGTAATTGGCGATGCTCGAATCCCACGCGAGGCCGCGATGCGCGGCGACGGCATAGAGATCGCGCATCTGGCGCTGCATCGCGTTCTCGACGAAGAGCGCGCGGCCGCCGGCGGCGTTGAAGAGACGCTGCACCGCGGCGAGCGAGAGCTGCGCCGCGTAGGACGAGGCGAGCCGCGTGCGCTTCCTCTGCTCCTGCGTCAGGTGCGCGCCGCGCTCGAGCGTCGCCATGGCGTCGCGCGCGGCGCCGATCGCAAGGCGGCCGGCGGCGAGGATTTCCGCCGCGGAATTGCCGATCCCCATATGCGTGCCCATGAGATCGGCGATCTGCGTGCCGCGCGACTGGCGCGGCTTAGTGAATTTCACATATTCGTCGAGGAAGCCGTCGGCGATGCCGACCGCGATCGCGGCGAAGCCGCTGCCGGCGACGTCGTGGCGCGGCATGCGATAGACGATGCCGGGATTGACCGCGGCGCCCGGCACGTCGCCGTCATCCGACGCGTCGCGGTCGAGGATGCGGTGCGCCGGCACGAACACGTCCTTCACCTCGAAGCTCTTGCTGCCGGTGCCGGACAGGCCGATGACGTGCCAGTCGTCGATCACGGTGACATCGCTTTTCGGCACGAGGAAATAGCTGCCTTGCGGCTTCTTGCCGTCCTCCTCGAGATGGCCGCCGCACAGGAGCCAGTGCGCGTGATCGATGCCGCTCGCATAGCGGTGGCGGCCGGTGAGGCGCGCGCCGCCCGGCACCTTGCGCCCCTTGCCGACGGGCTCGACCGAGGCCGAGAGCCGCGCGCCCGGGTCCTTGCCCCACACATCGGCCTGCGCCTCGAGCTCGAACTGACCGAGAAGCTGCGTGTGGTCGCAGTAGATGTTGCCGACCCACGCCTGCGAGCCGCAGCCGTGCGCCAGGACGCGGCTCACCTCGCACAGCACGTCCCAAGTCTGCTCGTAGCCGCCGAAGCGCGCCGGCTGGCAGATGCGCAGGAGGCCGGCGGCGGCGAGATCGGCGACGGTCTCCTCGGGGCAGCGCCGCATTTCCTCGGCCTTGGCCGAGCGCGTCCGCAGCACCGGCGCGAGCTCGGCCGCGCGCTGCAGCAATTCCTGCCGCACCGCGGCGGGCTCGTTCCCGATCGTGTCGGCCATCGCGCGCCCGCTTCTCAGTTGCGATATGACGGATCGGTGCGGTCGAGCCCGCGCAGCACGCCCTGCCATTCGTCGCGCCGGTCGTGCTTCTGCTGGCAGCTTCTCGAACTGCTGCGCCGTGCGCTCGCACACTTCGGGCGGCGGCTCGCTGATCTCGGCGCCGGTCGCCTCGATCTCGAGCTGCACTTCGGCCGACATGATGAGCGTCCTGAGCCGCAAGGCCGCTTGCGCGACCGTGTCGCCGCAGGTGAGGAGCCCGTGATTGCGCAGGATCAGCGCGTTGTGCCGCCCGAGATCGCGGCCCAAGCGCTCGCGCTCGTCGGTGTCGAGCGCGATCCCCTCGAAATCGTGGTAGCCGACGCGGTTGTAGAACTGCATCGATTCCTGGCTGAGGAAGCGCAGGCCCGCCTTGCGCGCGCTGATCGCCATGCCGGGCTTGCTGTGCAGGTGCATCACCGCGTTGACGTCGGGCCGCGCCTGATAGACGGCGGAATGGATGGTGAAGCCGGCCGGGTTCACGTCCTCGTCGGTGCCGGCCGGCGCGCCGCCGCTATCGACCTTGACGAGGTTGGACGCCGTCACCTCCTCGAACAGCAGCGTGTGCCGCTTGATAAGGAAGCGATCGGGCTCGCCCGGAACGCGCACGGTGAAATGGTTGAAGATGAGGTCGGTCCAGTCGTTCGCGGCGGCGAGACGATGCGCCGCGGCGAGATCGACCCGCGCCGCCCATTCGAGCTTCGATACGTCGTTGCGGCCAGCGCCGGCGAAACCCTGCGATTGATCCATGGCGATCCTCCGTTGCGCCCGAGATTAGCCCGTGGCGGGCGCGGCGTCACCAGAACGGCATGGCCGGTTAGCGTCTCCTCTTGAATTTCGGCTTCTGACCCGTTTGAGACATCGGCCTGCTTAAGCCCATAGGCTCGATCACCTCACCCCTGGTAAAGTGCAACCCCAGTCATGGCCGAGGAAGGAAGGCCGTGAAGCAGGAATCTATCCGATGGATGACACGGCGTACGGTGCTTGCCAGCCTAGCGTTGACGCTGGTGCCAGGACCGTTCGCCGCTCGCGCGCAGCCGCGCAATGGAATGCGGAGCCTTGGGGTTCTGTCGCAAACTGTCGCAAACAACTCGGCAGGAGAGTCGTATGCGGCTGCCTTGGCACAAGGGCTCGGCGCACTGAACTGGAAAGTGGGCGGCAATCTTCGGATCGACTGGCGGTGGGCCGGCGGCGAGCCCGCGCTCTTCGAGCGCTACGCGGCAGACGTTGATCGCGCTCCAACCCGACGTGATCTTGGCCCAATCTAGCCCGTCTGTGGCGGCGCTGCGGCGGCAGACGAACACGACCCCGTTCGTATTCGTTGACGTCGGCGACCCCGTCGGCGCGGGGTTTGTCGCGAGCCTCACACGCCCCGGCGGTAACATCACCGGTTTCAGCAATTTCGATCCGCCGATAGGCGGCAAATGGCTGGAGATGCTGACGCAGATCACTCCGCCCGTCGCTCGTGTGGCGATCCTCTACGATCCCGCGAGCGCGCCCTACGGGACGTTGCTGCGCGCCATCGCGGATGCGGCCCCATCCCTCGCCGTGGCCGTGCAAGAGGCGCCGGTTCACGACGACGCCGGGATCGAAGCAACGATGGCGGACTTGCGGGCAAAGACCGTTGCGGGCTGCTCGTTCTGCCAGGCAACTTTAGCGCCGTGCATCGCGACGTCATCATCACTCTCGCGGCCCGGTACCGCCTGCCGGCAGTCTACGGTTTCAGCTACTTCACCGCGGCGGGCGGGTTGATGTCCTATGGCACCGACGAAAAAGACCTTTTCCAGCGCGCGGCCGCTTATGTCGACAAAATCTTCAAGGGAGACAGCCCGGGTGACCTGCCGGTCCAGCGACCGACCAAGTTCGAGCTGGCAATCAATCTCAAGACCGCCAAGGCGCTCGGCATCACCATTGCGACACCGCTCCTCGCTACCGCCGACGACGTGATCGAATAGGCGGGCTGATGTCGCTTATTGGCACATCGTAGAAAGTCAAACTGAGACAGGACCGCGGGCCCGACCGTCTTGCCCCCATGCCGCCGCTCCACTACCGTCGCAGCGGAATCGAATTCGCGATTGGGAGATGGAAATGGCAGCGGAACCCGAGAATTGGACGACGGTCACCGGCGGATTATCGCGGCGATGCGGTGGTCGCGGCGATGGCGATGGGCGGCGTCGACCATCTGTTCTTCACCTCGGGATCGGAGCTCGCGTTCTATCAGGAGTCCGTCGCCAAGGCGCGCCACCACAACCGGCCGGCGCCGCGGCTCATCACCGTGACGCACGAGCATGTGAGCCTCAACGCGGCCTTGGGCTATGCCGCGGTGAGCGGCAAGTGCGCGGCGACGGCGGCGCATGTCGATTGCGGCACGCAGCATTACGGCGGCGCCATCCATACCGCCTGGCGCAGCGGGCTGCCGGTGATGATCACGGCGGGCGGCGCGCCCTCGGCCTATACCGGCTCGATGCTCGGCTCGCGCGAGGAAGGCGCGCATCTGTGGTCGCAGCAGGTCTATGACCAGGGCGGCATCCTTCGGCAATACACCAAGTGGGACAAGCGGCTCGAGTACCAGGACAATCCCGGCCTGCTGGTGAGCCGCGCGCTGCAAATAGCGCGGTCCGAGCCGATGGGCCCGGTCTATATGAGCTTCCCGCGCGAGATCATCCTGCTGCCGATGGATGGCGAGGCGAAATTCCCCACGGCCGACCAGCTCGGCATCCCGCGCCCGACCGCGATCGACCAGGACAGCGCCAAGGAGATCGCCCAGAAGCTCATCAAGGCGAAGAACCCGGTCGTCGTCGTCTCGGCCTCGGGCAAGTACAAGGAGACGGTGCCGGAGCTGCAATCGCTGTGCGAGCTTCTGGGCCTTGCCGTCGTCGATGGCGCGGCGCGGCATTTCCTGTCGTTCCCGATGAACCATCCGCTCTACCAGAACACCATGTCCTTGAAAGACGCGGACGTGGTGCTGGTGCTCGACGCGACCGTGCCGTGGATGCCGGGCAAGATGGCGCCGGGCCCCAACGCGTGGATCGCGGCGATCGAACAGGATGCCGTGAAGAACCGCTTCCCGACCTATGAGTTCACCGCCGACATCCGGCTCAATGCCAGCCCGCTTCTGGCGATCCGCTCGATCCGGGCCGAGGCCGAGAAGCTTCTGGGCGCGAGCGACCGCAGCGCGGCCGCCGACCGCGGCAAGCGCTTTGCCGATATGTCGGCGACGCGGCGCAAGAAGCTCGCCGAGGAAGCGATGGCGAAGGCGAAGACGACGCCGGCCGATCCGATGTTCGTCAGCCACACGATCGCGCAAGCGATCGACGACAACTGCATCGTGCTCGACAAATCGTTGCGCAGCCCGCGCTTTCCCGAATTCGTCGAGTGCTCCAAGCCCGGCTCCTACATCCACAATCCGGGCTCGAGCGGCGGCTGGGGACCGGGCGCGGCCTTGGGCGCCAAGATCGCGGCGCCCGACAAGGATGTCGTGCTGGTCACCGGCGACGGCTTCTGGCAGTTCGCCGTGCCGAGCGCCGCGCTGTGGTCGGCCAGCCACCACCGCGCGCCGTTCCTCTCGGTCATCCACCAGAACCGCAGCTTCTCGACCGGCACGACCGGCACGAAGCAGGCGTTCGGCGAGAACTATGCGCACAAGGCCGATTATCCCGGCGGCTATTTCGATCCGCCG
>CAWDPP010000002.1:0-97084 GCA_963804235.1 uncultured Alphaproteobacteria bacterium | reverse complement strand
GGGCCTCAGCACCACGCAGGCGAACGCGCTGACCTCGACTCAGATCGGCGCCTTGACGACCACGGAAGTCACCAGTCTGACCACGACCGAGATCGGCAATATCACCGCGACGCAGGCGAAGGGCCTCACGGCGGCGCAGCTCAACCAGCTCAGCACCACGAACTTCAACGACCTCAGCACCACGGCGGTCGGCCTCGTTGACGACGACCGCGGTGGCGGGTCTCAGCACCACGCAGGTCGCGGGCCTGAGCGCGGCCTCGGCCGGGGCGCTCACCTCGACCCAGGTCGGCGTGCTGACCACGACGCAGGCCGATGCGCTGACGACGACCGAGATCGGCAACCTCACCGGCGACGCAGGCGAAGGGCCTGACGGCGGCGCAGCTCAATCAGCTCAGCACCACCAACTTCAACGATCTCAGCACCACGGCGGTCGGCCTCGTTGACGACGACCGCGGTCGCGGGCCTCAACACCACCCATGTCGCGGGCCTGAGCGCGGCCTCGGCCGGCGCCTTGACCTCGACCCAGGTCGGCGTGCTGACCACGACGCAGGCCAACGTGCTGACGACCACGGAGGTGACGAACCTCACCACGACCCAGGCCAAGGGCCTGACGGCGGCGCAGCTCAACATCCTGGCCGCGGGCAACGCTCGATGATCTCGGCGCCGCCGAAGTGACGGCGCTGACGACCACGGCGGTCGCGGGCCTCAGCACGACGCAGATCGCGGCGCTGACCACGACCCAGCTCCAGGCGCTTTCGACGACGCAGATCGCCGCGCTGACCACGACGCAGGTCGCGGCGGTGGGCGCCAACATCGCCACGCTCCAGACGACGCAGACGAGCGAGCTCAGCTCGGCGCAATTCGGCGCCTTGACGACGACCGAAGCGAGCAACCTGACGACGACGCAGATCGCCAACATCAATGCGACGCAGGCCAAGGGCCTGACCGCGGCGGCGCTCAACCAGCTCAGCACGACCAACTTCAACGACCTCACCACCACGGCGGTCGCCGTCGCTCACCACGACGGCGGTTGCGGGCCTCAGCACGACCCAGGTCGCGGGCCTGAGCGCCGCCTCGGCCGGCGCGCTGACGACGACGCAGGTCGGCGTGCTGACCACGACGCAAGCGGGCGCGCTCACCACCACCGAGATCACGAACCTCACCAGCACGCAGGCGAAGGGCCTCACGGCGGCGCAGCTCAACCAGCTCAGCACCACCAACTTCAACGACCTCAGCACCACGGCGGTCGCCTCGCTCACCACGACGGCGGTGGCGGGCCTCAGCACCACGCAGGTCGCGAACCTGAGCGCGGCCTCGGCCGGCGCGCTTGACCTCGACCCAGGTCGGCGTGCTGACCACGACGCAGGCCAATGCGCTCACCACGACCGAGATCACGAACCTCACCGGCACGCAGGCGAAGGGCCTCACGGCGGCGCAGCTCAACCAGCTCAGCACCACCAACTTCAACGACCTCAGCACCACGGCGGTCGGGTCGCTCACCACGACCGCGGTGGCCGGCCTCAACACCACCCATGTCGCGGGCCTGAGCGCGGCCTCGGCCGGCGCCCTCACCTCGACCCAGGTCGGCGTGCTGACCACGACGCAGGCCAACGCGCTCACGACCACGGAGGTGACGAACCTCACCACGACGCAGGCGAAGGGCCTGACGGCGGCGCAGCTCAACATCCTGGCCGCGGCAACGCTCGATGACCTCGGCGCGGCCGAAGTGACGGCGCTGACGACCACGGCGGTCGCGGGCCTCAGCTCGACGCAGATCGCGGCGCTGACCACGACGCAGCTTCAGGCGCTCTCGACGACGCAGATCGCTGCGCTGACCACGACGCAGGTCGCGGCGGTGGGCGCCAACATCGCTACGCTTGCAGACCACGCAGACGAGCGAGCTCAGCTCGGCGCAATTCGGCGCCTTGACGACGACCGAAGCGAGCAACCTGACGACGACGCAGATCGCCAACATCAACGCGACGCAGGCCAAGGGCCTGACCGCGGCGGCGCTCAACCAGCTCAGCACCACCAACTTCAACGACTTGACCACGACGGCGGTCGCCGCGTTGACGACGACCACGGTCGCGGGCCTCAGCACGACCCAGGTCGCGGGTTTGAGCGCGGCCTCGGCCGGGGCCCTGACCTCGACGCAGATCGGCGTTCTGACCACGACGCAGGCGGGCGCGCTCACCACCACCGAGATCACGAACCTCACCAGCACGCAGGCGAAGGGCCTGACGGCGGCGCAGCTCAACCAGCTCAGCACCACCAACTTCAACGACCTCAGCACCACGGCGGTCGGATCGCTCACCACGACCGCGGTCGCGGGCCTCAGCACCACCCAGGTCGCGAACCTGAGCGCGGCCTCGGCCGGGGCGCTCACCTCGACCCAGGTCGGCGTGCTGACCACGACGCAGGCCAATGCGCTCACCACCACCGAGATCACGAACCTCACCGGCACGCAGGCGAAGGGCCTGACGGCGGCGCAGCTCAACGAGCTCAGCACCACCAACTTCAACGACCTCAGCACCACGGCGGTCGCCTCGTTGACCACGACGGCGGTGGCCGGCCTCAGCACCACCCATGTCGCGAACCTGAGCGCGGCCTCGGCCGGCGCGCTCACCTCGACGCAGGTCGGCGTGCTGACCACGACGCAGGCCAACGTGCTGACGACCACGGAGGTGACGAACCTCACCACGACCCAGGCGAAGGGCCTGACGGCGGCGCAGCTCAACATCCTGGCCGCGGCAACGCTCGATGATCTCGGCGCGGCGGAAGTGACGGCGCTGACGACCACGGCGGTCGCGGGCCTCAGCTCGACGCAGATCGCGGCGCTGACCACGACCCAGCTCCAGGCGCTCTCGACCACCCAGATCGCCGCGCTGACCACGACGCAGGTCGCGGCGGTGGGCGCCAACATCGCCACCTTGCAGACGACGCAGACGAGCGAGCTCAGCTCGGCGCAACTCGGCGCCTTGACGACGACCGAAGCGAGCAACCTGACGACGACGCAGATCGCCAACATCAATGCGACGCAGGCCAAGGGGCTCACCGCGGCGGCGCTCAACCGCTCAGCACCACGAACTTCAACGACCTCACCACGACGGCGGTCGCCGTCGCTCACCACGACGGCGGTCGCGGGCCTCAGCACGACCCAGGTCGCGGGCCTGAGCGCGGCCTCGGCCGGCGCCTTGACCTCGACGCAGGTCGGCGTGCTGACCACGACGCAGGCGGGCGCGCTCACCACCACCGAGATCACGAACCTCACCAGCACGCAGGCCAAGGGGCTCACGGCGGCGCAGCTCAACGCAGCTCAGCACCACCAACTTCAACGACCTCAGCACCACGGCGGTCGCCGTCGCTCACCACGACGGCGGTTGCCGGCCTCAGCACGACCCAGGTCGCGGGCCTGAGCGCGGCCTCGGCCGGGGCGCTCACCTCGACCCAGGTCGGCGTGCTGACCACGACCCAGGCCAATGCGCTCACCACGACCGAGATCGCGAACCTGACCGGCACGCAGGCGAAGGGCCTGACCGCGGCGCAGCTCAATCAGCTCAGCACCACCAACTTCAACGACCTCAGCACCACGGCCGTCGGGTCGCTCACGACGACCGCGGTCGCAGGCCTCAACACCACCCAGGTCGCGAACCTGAGCGCGGCCTCGGCCGGGGCGCTCACCTCGACCCAGGTCGGCGTCCTGACCACGACGCAGGCCAACGCGCTCACGACCACGGAGGTGACGAACCTCACCACGACCCAGGCCAAGGGCCTGACGGCGGCGCAGCTCAACATCCTGGCCGCGGGTACGCTCGATGACCTCGGCGCGGCCGAGGTGACGGCGCTGACGACCACGGCGGTCGCGGGCCTCAGCTCGACGCAGATCGCGGCGCTCACCACGACCCAGCTCCAGGCGCTCTCGACCACCCAGATCGCCGCGCTGACCACCACGCAGGTCGCGGCGGTGGGCGCCAACATCGCCACCTTGCAGACGACGCAGACGAGCGAGCTCAGCTCGTCGCAGCTCGGCGCCTTGACGACGACCGAAGCGAGCAACCTGACGACGACGCAGATCGCCAACATCAATGCGACGCAGGCCAAGGGGCTCACGGCAGCGGCGCTCAACGCGCTCAGCACCACGAACTTCAACGACCTCACCACGACGGCGGTCGCGTCGCTCACCACGACGGCGATTGCGGGCCTCAGCACGACCCAGGTCGCGGGCCTGAGCGCCGCCTCGGCCGGTGCCTTGACCTCGACGCAGGTCGGCGTGCTGACCACGACGCAAGCGGGCGCTCTCACCACCACCGAGATCACGAACCTCACCAGCACGCAGGCCAAGGGGCTCACGGCGGCGGCGCTCAACGCGCTCAGCACCACGAACTTCAACGACCTCAGCACCACGGCGGTCGCCGCGCTCACCACGACGGCGGTTGCCGGCCTCAGCACGACCCAGGTCGCGGGCCTGAGCGCGGCCTCGGCCGGGGCGCTCGACCTCGACCCAGGTCGGCGTGCTGACCACGACCCAGGCCAATGCGCTCACCACGACCGAGATCGCGGGCCTGACCAGCACGCAGGCGAAGGGCCTGACCGCGGCGCAGCTCAATCAGCTCAGCACCACCAACTTCAACGACCTCAGCACCACGGCCGTCGGGTCGCTCACGACGACCGCGGTCGCAGGCCTCAACACCACCCAGGTCGCGAACCTGAGCGCGGCCTCGGCCGGGGCGCTCACCTCGACCCAGGTCGGCGCCTTGACCACGACGCAGGCCAACGCGCTCACGACCACGGAGGTGACGAACCTCACCACGACCCAGGCCAAGGGCCTGACGGCGGCGCAGCTCAACATCCTGGCCGCGGGTACGCTCGATGACCTCGGCGCGGCGGAGGTGACGGCGCTGACGACCACGGCGGTCGCGGGCCTCAGCTCGACGCAGATCGCGGCGCTCACCACGACCCAGCTCCAGGCGCTCTCGACGACGCAGATCGCCGCGCTGACGACGAAGCAGGTCGGTGCGCTTGTCGACGACGACGATCTCCCACCTGACTCCAGGTTCAGGCCGACGCCTTCACCACCACGCAGACGGATGCATTCGATGCGGCGCAGCTGCAGGCGTGGGCCGCGGTCGCGGGGTAACGGGATCGAAGTCGCCGGCCGCATGAGGGGAACATGAGGGGAAGATGGCAACTGAGGCGTTTCTGTCCTCGGTAAAGGACCTTGCCGAGCGCAACCTGACGCTCGTCGAACTGATCACGGCGGCCGAGAAATTGCAGAGCGCGGGCGCGCCCGGCCTCGCGGCGCAGCTCTATGCGCTCTGGATCCGTCTCAACGAGAACCATCCGCAGCTCCCTGCGGCCTACTACAATCACGCGGCATTGCTGACGAATTCGGGCGATCCCGCCGGCGCCAAGCGCGACCTGGAGCGCGCGCTCGCGCTCAATCCGGATTTCTTTCCCGCCTATATCGGTCTCGGCAATGCGCTCGAGAGCCTTGGCGCGATCGGCGAATCGCTCGCGCAATGGTCGGCCTTGGCGACGCGCCTCGGCGCCGTCGGCAAAACCGCCATCGACTACAAGCTCACGGCGCTGAAGCAGATGGGCCGCATCCTGGGCGCGAGCCGCCGCCCGGTCGAGGCCGAGGCTATGCTGCGCGAGAGCCTCGAGCTCGACCCCGGCCAGGCCGACGTGGCGCAGAGCTTCCTCGGCATCCGGCTGGCGCAGTGCGAATGGCCGGTCGTGGCGCCGTGGCGCGGGGTCACGCGCGCGGCGCTGATGAAGGGAATGGGGCCGCTGTCGCTGGCGGTCTATTCCGACGATCCGCTGCTTCAGCTCGCGAGCGCGTGGAACTATGCGCGCTCTTGCCTCGACGAGCTGCCGGCCCCCTTCACGGACAATCGCCGTCCCGCGGCGGCGGATTTTCAGCCGCGCCGGCGGCGCATCGGATATGTCTCGTCGGATCTGCGCAATCACGCCGTCGGCGCGCTGATGGCCGAATTCTTCGGGCTGCACGATCGCGGCGAATTCGAAGTGTTCGCCTATTACTGCGGGCCGCTGAGCGAAGACGCGCTGCAAGCGCGGATCAAGCCGGCGATCGAGCATTGGGTCGATATCCGCGCGCTCGACGATGACGCCGCCGCCCGCCGCATCGAGGCGGACGGGATCGACATCCTGGTCGACCTCAACGGCCACACCAAGGAAGCGCGCACGGGATTGTTCTTCCGCCGGCCGGCGCCGGTGATCGTCAATTGGCTGGGCTATCCCGGCAGCATGGGAACGCCGTGCCATCACTACATCGTCGCCGACGATTGGATCATTCCGCCGGATCACGAGCTCTATTATTCGGAAAAAGTGCTGCGCCTGCCGTGCTACCAGCCGAACGACCGGAAGCGCGCCGTCGCCGCGCGCCGGCCGTCGCGGCAGGATGCCGGGCTGCCCGAGCACGCGATGGTGTTCTGCTGCTTCAACGACGTGCACAAGATCCTGCGCTTCACGTTCGAGCGCTGGATGACGATTTTGCGGCGCGTCCCCGATAGCGTGCTGTGGCTGCTCGGCGGATCGGACGTCGCCAACAAGAATCTGCTCGGCTTCGCCGCCCGGTGCGGCGTTTCTCCCGAGCGGCTGATCTTCGCGAACGTGGTCGCCCACCCCGATCACCTCGCCCGCGTTGCGCTTGCCGACCTGTTCCTCGATACGTCGCCCTATGGCGCGCATGTGACGGCCGCGGACGTGTTGTGGATGGGCGTGCCGATCCTCACCGTCTCGGGCCGCAGCTTCGCCTCGCGCGTGTGCGGCAGCCTGAGCCGAAGCGCGGGCCTGCCCGAGCTCGTGTGCACGACGCCCGAGGATTATGTCGAACGCGCGGTGGCGCTCGGCACCGAGCGCGGCGAGCTGCGCCGGCTGCGAGAGCGGCTCGCGGCGGGCCGGGACTCATGCGCGCTCTTCGCCGTCGACTCGCTCGTCGGCCATCTCGAGAGCTTGTATCGCCAGATGTGGCGCGATTTCCTTGGCGGCAACCTGCCGCGTCCGAACGTCGCCAATCTCGACGTCTATCTCGAATTGGGCTGCGAGCTCGATCACGAGGGGACGGAGCTTCTGGCCGCCGGCGATTACCACGCGATGTACCGGAGCCGCATGGCGCGCCGGCATCTGGCATATCCCATCGCCGCAGATCGCCGGCTGTGGACGGCAGACGCGATCGCCGAATGGGCGAGCGATGCGGATGAAGAGAGCAGCAAGATCCATCCCTTCCCCTTGAGCGCCGCAGGATAAGGCAAAGACATGGACGGGCTCCTTCCCGCGATGCGGTCGTTTGCGGCGCTGACAGAGACGGCGCCGCGCATCAAGATCGTCGATATCGGCGCCAATCCGATCGACGGCTCGCCGCCTTATGCGCGGATGCTCGCGGCCGGCGACGCGGACGTGGTCGGGTTCGAGCCCAACGAAGCCGCCTTGGCGCGGCTCAACGACATGAAGGGCGCGAACGAACTCTATCTGCCGCACGCGGTCGGCGACGGCAGACGGCATAAGCTCCATTTCTGCCAAGCGCCGGGCATGACGTCGCTGCTCGAGCCCAATCCCGCCGTGCTCAACCTCTTCCACGGCTTTGCCGATTGGGGCCGGGTCGTGGCGACCGAAGAAGTCGACACGGTGCGGCTCGACGACATCGCCGAAACCGAGGGCGTCGAGCTCGTCAAGATCGACATCCAGGGCGGCGAGCTGATGGCCTTGAGCCATGCGCGCCGGCGCCTGGCCGATGTGCTGCTCATTCAGACCGAGGTCGAATTCCTGCCGATGTATGTCGGGCAGCCGCTCTTTTCGGAGGTGGAATGCTTCCTCAGGGGCGAAGGCTTCATGTTCCACCGCTTCTTCCCCGCGGTCAGCCGGGTCGTTCGCCCGCTCCTGGTCAACAACGACATCTATGCCGGAATGAGCCAGGTGCTATGGGCCGATGCGCTGTTCGTGCGCGATGTGACGCGCCTCGACGCGCTCGCGGACCTGCAGCTCCTGAAGCTCGCCGAGAATCCTGCACGATTGCTATCAGTCGATCGACCTGGTGCTGCATTTGCTCACGGAATACGACCGCCGCACCGGAGCCGCGCTGAGCGGCGCATATCTTTCCGGCTTGCAGGCGGGCATCGCGCCGCAAGCGGCCTCGATCGGGCACTAGCGCCCTCTACCAGGCGCGCGCTTCGGGGATGACGTGCTCGGCGAAGAGCGTCATCGAGCGCAGTTGCTGCTCGTATGACGTGGCGCCCCAATGGAACGCGATGTCGAGCGTGCCGACGCCGGCGTCGTGGAACGTGCGGGTGATGTCGCGCACGCCGCGCGGGCTGCCTTGGAACACCGGGCGGAAGAGCGGCCGGCGTTCGGCGATCTGCGCGCCGGGATCGACCGCGCAATTCTCGTCCGCCTGCAGCTTCAGCGACGCGGCCACTTTCGCTTCCATCCCCTCGGTCACTTCGCGCTCGGCCTCGGCGTCGGACTCCGCGAGGTGGCCGAGGCCGCGATAAAGAATGTGATCGGCCTCCGGGCGCCAGCCGGCCTTGTCCGCCTCGTCGCGGTAAAGGGCGATGCGCTCCTTGACGCCCGAGAGCGCCATGAACGACAGCGCCATGCCGAGGCGGTGGCGCGCGGCGAAGCGGGCAGAGTCCTCGCTGTTGCCGGAACTGAACACGAAGGGCCGCGGCTCCTGGCGCGGCCGTGGCCACACGCCGACATTGGGGAAATTGAAATGGCGTCCGTGCCAGGCGAACGGCTCGTCGGCGGTCCACGCCTTCAAAATGATTTCGATCCCTTCCTGCGTGATGCTGCGCGCATCCGTCGAGAGCGCTTCATAGGCGCGGTGCTCGTTGGGCGTGCCCTGGAGGAAGAGGACGATGACGCGGCCCTCGGTCAGATGATCGAGCAGCGCCAGCTCTTCGGCGAGGCGCACCGGATTGCCGAGCGGGACGAGCGGGCCGAGGACGGCGATCTTGGCACGCTTGCACGTCTGGCTCAGCGCGCCGGCCATGACGCACGCGTTGGGCGTCAAGGTCAGCGTCGAATAGTGATGCTCCGAGACGCTCACCCAGTCGAATCCCAACGCCTCGGCGCGCCGGCATGTATCCATCCCGCGCGCGATGCTGAACGCGGCCGTGTCGCGGTCGCAAAAGCGCGGCGGCATCGGCCAGACCGCGAGGCCGGGCGCCACGCCCATGTAGCTGGTCGAGGAAAAGAAGCTGAAGCGCATGATCCCTCCGGCTCGAGCGCCGATCAGCGCCACAGTTTCTTGCTTGCCACCGCCGCACCTTGCGCCAGCGCCTCGAGCTTGGCCCAGGCGATATCGGGATGGATGCGGCCGCCCAACCCGCAATCCGTCGAGCCGATCACGCGCTCGCGCCCGACGATGTCGGCAAAGCGCAGGATGCGCTGCGCGACCAGGTCGGGATGCTCGACCACGTTGGTCGCGTGGCTCACCACGCCCGGCAGAATGGCCTTGTGCGAGGGGAGCTTCACGTCCTGCCACACGTCCCACTCATGCTCGTGGCGGACATTGCCCGCTTCGAACGAATAGGCGTCGCACTTGATCGCCAGCATGAGGTCGATGACATCGCGCATCGGCAGGTCCGTCACATGCGGACCGTGCCAGCTGCCCCAGCACAAATGGAAGCGGATGCGGTCCTCGGGCAGGCCCTTGATGGCGTGGTTCATCGCCTCGACCCGGACCATGGTGAAGCGCTTATAGGCGTCGAGGCTCGGCTCGGGCACGATCTGGTCCCAGTTCTCGGCGATGCCCGGATCGTCGAGCTGGAGGATGAGGCCGGCATCGACGATCGCCTTGTATTCCTCGCGCATGGCATCGGCGCACGCGAACAGGAACTCGTCGTCGGTCTTGTAATGGATGTTGCCGAGCCGCGCGGCGGCGCCGGGCGCGATCGCGGTCATGAAGCCTTCCTCGACGCCCGCTTCCTTGAGCGCCGTCTTGCAATGCGCGATATCGGCCTTGATGTCGTCCTGGCCGATATACTTGACCGGACCGATGCAGATGGGCCGCACGAACGGCTGCGGGCCGATCGAGATGTGGGAGTTGGGATCGTTATAGGCGGCGGCGAATTTCGTGCGGTCGCGGCGCCGCGGCATGCCGGCGAGCGACAGGTCGCCCGGCTGCGCCGGCCGCGGCGGAACGTCGGGCGGATTGTCGTGCTGCAGGCCGCTCAAGCGCGTGAAGACATAGCTGAGCCAGGCCCGGTAATTCACCGCGTGTCCCATGGACTTGCCGAATTCGCCGTCGTTCGGCACGTCGACGCCGCGCCGCCTTCTGGCGCCGCACGACGCCGGTGACGGCGCCTTGCAGCAAGGCCTCGAAGGCGCGCTCGTCGCCGCCTTCTCCGTCCTCGCGCCGGCGATTGGCCTCGATCAGGTCATCGGGACGCGGCAGGCTGCCGACATGGCTCGTGATGATGCGGTCGCGGCTGCCCTTCATCCTCTCCTCCCTCGTCTTCGTTGACGGCAGGATAGCATCGGGCCGCGGCTCGCGTCAGGCCCAATTTCGTTCCCGGCGCACGCAACCGCCGCGAAATGACGGCGGCGCGCGCTATCCCGCGCGGCGGCTGTCGAAGCCGCAGCGGCTGGGGCTCGGCCGCCCGATCGGGAACGCCAGGTCGCCCATCTCGGGCCGGAGCCATCGCTCCATCGACGCGCTGCGCTCGCACGAGGTCAGCTCGTACTCGTGCAGCTCGTCGTCTTCGCCCGGCCGTGTGCGCCACAACCCAAAATCGAGCGCCATCCCGCCATACACGTCGAACGCGTGCCGGCGCGCGAGCTGCCCCTCGAGCATGCCGACGAGCCAGGTCCAGCGCCAATGGCAGATGACCCAGAGATGGTGCAGCCGGATCATCGCCGCGAGCGTCGGCCCGCCCGTCACGTCCTGCGCCAGCCACACCGAACCGGTGAAGACGATGTGGCAGGCGCGGATGGTGCGGGCGATGTTGGCGGTGACGATGCATTTGTCGGCCTTGCCCCAGAGCCCCGGCCGCGTCGCCCAGAAGCTGCCGCTCTCCATCTCTTCCGCGAGCGTCCCCTCGCACCATAAGAGGCGCGAGGCGATGCAGCCTTTCGGCTCGCCGTCCCGCATCAGCGCGAGCACCAGCGTATCGGCCGGCGAGGCGCTCGGGTGGTAGCGGTGATCGTTGGTCTGGATGAGCCGCCGCATGCGGCCGCCGCTCGCGCCATGCAGCTTCGCCACCGTGGCGAGCTTGTGGCCGATCATGGGCCGCAGGTTGCGCGTCTCGAGCGCGGCGATGAGCGGCGGAATGACATGCATCCCGGCCATCTGCACGCGATCGAACGGGATCGATTCGAGCGGATCGAAATCGTCGATATAGTTGGTGAGGCTTCCGTCGAAGCCGTCGCGATCGTCATGGACGAGGTGGATGTTTTTCATGGTTGGCTCGCGGGGGCCAATTTCCATCAGTGTCCTCCCGCGCGGCCCCAGTGCCGGGAGGATCGGCCTATTGTGCGAAAATCCCTCGCCCTTTACGTCCTTTTTTGCGCGTGATTTGTTTCAAATCCCGGGCTCGCCATTGCCGCATCTGACCGCGGCGATCAGAAGGTCGACAAATACGCCCTCGGTCGAGAGGGGCAGGATGACGGCTTGGTAATGCCGCCTGATTCCGTCGAGCGAATCGTTGCCCATCCAGCCGAGCGGCGTGGCGCTTTCGACGACTCGCAGGAATTGCCGCCACGCGAGCGCTTCGAGCTCGGAGCGGGGCGGGGACTCGAGATTCGTGCCGGTCAGCTCCTGGCCGATCCACCAGGTCAGCTCGCTGCCTTGCAGGCGGATGCGGAATTCCGGGCCCGGATGGCGCACGTCGATGAGCATCAGGTGGCCCAGGATGAAGCGCATGTCGAGCGGATCGATGTCGGCGCGCGACGGCATGCGCCGCGCGCCGCGTTTTTGCAGCCAATATTGGTAGAGCCGTATGAGGCGGCGGTCGGCGACAGGGAGCTGGCGGTCGTCCGCGTCGTCGAGGGGCAGCGACCGTTTCTTTCTTTTCGAAATTGCCATTCTTTCCTCGCGCCCCCGGACGCCGGGTCGGCACGAGCGCCTTGGCCGACCGACTGGGGCATTGCGCCTTCGGCGCTTAAGAGCGAAAATGCCTCATTAAGGTCGTCAGAACTGGTGTCGCGTCCGCCAGCATTGGGGTTTTGGGGGTGAAGGACTTCCAGGCGAGATTCAGCGAGGCCCTGCGGCGGCGCCTCTATCCCAACGCCAATCTCCATCTGAAGGAGATCGCCGTCGGGGTCGGCCGCGCCGAGAATACGGTGGCGCGGTGGTGGCGCGGCGAGACGCGAGTCCTGGGCGAGGATCTGGCCAACCTCGCGCATTTCTTCCATCGCCGCGGCGATCGCGGCTTTTTGCCCGAGCTGTTCGGCGAGCTGTCGCCGCAGGAGCCGTCAGCCTCGTTCGACGAAGCGACGGCCCTGGCGATCGTCCGCGCCGTCCTTTCGGGCAAGGTCGATGTCAGAACCACGGCGGAAACGCAGAGCTGGTTTACCGCGGACGGTACCTTCGAGGCTGCTCCGGCGGGTCATGCCGAATATGTGCGCCGCGTCCTCAACCTGGCGTCGCCGGCCGGCAATCTCATCGACTATGCGACGCGCGTGCTGGGCTGGATCGGCGTCGTCGAGCGCTCGGACGGCACCATCATCGTCCGCCACGACAGCCGGCGCATTTCGGCGCTGGCGGCCGAGCGCGCGTGCGAATGGCTCGAGGATCGCGAGGACAAGGCCGCGCGCGTGCGGCGCATGGTGCATGTCGACGGCAAGTGGGTCGAGGCCGAGCATTCGACCGCGCACGCCGCGTCCTTCGCCATCGGCAAGGCGGCGTTCATCGTGCGCATCCGGCGCATGCCGTGGCAGGTCACGCGGCTGCCGCTCGAAGATGTTTCGGATGCGCGCCAGATCGCCCTCCTGCGCGTCGCCAAGACCGCGCCCGGCAAGCTGCTCCACGCCGCCGCCGAGATGGGCGCGTTCACCACGACGAGCGTCTTCCGCATCGACGGCGAGAATGTGATCTCGCACCACGTCGCGACCGGCTTCGGCTTCGATACGAGCGTGGTCGAGGGGCTGAACGTCCTGGCGCGTCCCGATACCGACTATGCCCTGATGGTGCAGGCGCGCATGCTGCGCACGAAAAGGGAAGGCCCGGAGTTCAACGAGCTCACCGGGATGATCGACGACACCTACGTCAAATACATGAATCTGACGCTGCCGGAACCGGGGCCGGACGGGCGCATCCTCTCGGCGACGGTGCTGCTCGAGAAGGAACAGCGCGCGGCCTGAAGCGCGATCGGATCAAATCGAACCACCCAATACCGTCGTTCCCGCGTAGGGAGGGGATTTTTCCCTTACGGAAGGTAATCGTCGCTCGTCAGCCCGTCATAGGAGGCGAGCTTGTCCTTGGGATCGAGCAGCTTCGCCTCGATGTTCACCTTCTCCGAATTCTCGAGCGCCTTCATGGTGACGCGCAGATCCTCGGTATGCGCCGGCGCCACGACGCGCCATGCCGCTTCGAGGAGCTCGGGCTTCATCTCCTTGTAGCGCGGGCGCAGCATGTCGAGCGCCTGGTCCGGATGCGCGCGGATGAGCGCGTTGGCGCGGGCAAGCGCGCGCACGAGGTGGCGGCATTTGTCGCCGGGCGCCTTGCACGTCTCCGGCTTCGTCATGATGAGGCCGTCGGCGAACGGCAGGATGTCGGGCGCGTCGCCCCGGGGCGAGCTTGCGAACATCATCGCCGCGCCGGTCATCACCGCCTCGGTCGTATAGGGCAGCGAGGTGGTGAAGCCGTCGACCGCCTTCGTCACGAGCGCCGGCAGCATCGCCGGCGGATCCATCGGCGCGATGCGCACGTCGTTCTCCGGGTCGAGCCCGGCGCGCGCCACGACGAAGCGCTCCCACGCGTGCACGATCGAGCCCACGCCCTGGATCGCGATCGTCTTGCCCTTGAGGTATTTGCCGCGCTCGGCCAGCGACAGGCCCGCCGGCATGTCGAGCGCGTCGTACACGTCCTTGCGCAACACCATCTCGACCATCGGCCGGTCGATCAGATTGGCGATGGCGAGGAGGCGCTGGCCGTGCGCGGCCGCGCGCAGGAACACGGGGCCGGTGCCGTCGGCGAAATCGGCGCTGCCGTTGATGACGGCGTTGATCGAGGCGACGCCGACGAGCGTCGGCATCGTCACGTCGAGCCCCTCGTCCTTGAAGTAGCCGGCGTCGGCGGCGAGAAAGTCCGTCGCGAAGGTGAGCGTCGTCGTCGGCAGCGCGAGCACGACGTGCGTCGTCTGCGCCAGCGCGGCCAGCGGCAGCGAAGCGGCGAGCGCGCCGCAAACGAGCGCCGCGCGGATGCGGGAGAAAATCATTCCGGGACGGCGGCGATCGCTTCGGCCAACTGGCCCTTCCACACGCGGTCGAGGATCCAGCTTTCGCGCGCGCCCTCGAGGATGAGCTGGCGCTGCGCCTCGCTCGTGGCGTGGCGCTCGATCACGTCGAACAGCAAATTGGCGTGACGCACGTCGGCCGCCATGTGCTCGACGTTGGACGGCTGTTCCTTGAACGAGATGCCGGCCTCGTCGCGGAACTTGTGCGCCATGCGGTGGGCCATGCCGCCGCCCTTGACGATCTCGTCGGAATTGCTGACCTCGAGGCAGCCGGCCGCCGCCACCGCCTTGGGCCACGGGCTGTTCAAGGCGAGATAGCGCCACGCATAGCAGCACGTGACGCAACCGTCGCTCGGCTCGCGCGCTCGCGAAATCCTGGCGCGTCAAGCCGATCGCCTCGCCCTCGCGAATGGAGAGCTCGTAATGGTCGGGCAGGCCGCGCTCGCGGTCGCCGTCGAGCTCCTCGCGCTCGTGCTCCCAGATGATCTTCTTGACGCCGATCGGGGCCAAGCGACTGCGCTCCGGCCCACGCCTCGCGCCGGTTCAGGGTCCAGTGCGTGCGCTCCATGACATAGACCGCGGCGCGCGCCCGGTTCATGCGCAAGCCCAGCAGGCGCTTGAATTGCGGCGATTGGAACTGCGCGTTCGCCATCTCGCAGAGCTGCCGCTTCAGGCTTTCGGCGGTGTCGCGCGTCTCAAGAACCGTGGCCATGGTCGCCCTTTCCGCGTGCGGTGTCGCGCGATTGGACGAGGAATGGGCATCCCTGTCAATGGCGCGAGGGATGGGGTTTAATTGCGTCCGTTCCCGGGCGCGACAGGGAGAGTTCCGATGGCAATGACGGTCGATGCGGCTCCCGCCTATCAGATCGAGATCAGCGAATTGGCCTACCGCAAGGATGGCGCAAAGCCGCTCATGGCCACGCTCTATCTTCCCAAGGGCGCGGGTCCGTTCGCCGGTCTCGTCGAGGTGCATGGCGGCGCCTGGACCTCGAAGGACCGCTTCAACAATGCCGAAACGGCCAAGACCGTGGCGGCCGCCGGCGTCGTGGTGATGTCGATCGAGTTCCGCATGCCGCCCGAGGCGCCATACCCGGCCTCGCTCCAGGACATCAACTACGCCATCCGCTGGCTCAAGTTTCACGCGCCGGAATATCACAGCGCGGCCGACCGCGTCGGCGTCTACGGCACGTCGAGCGGCGGCAATCAGGCGCTGCTTGCGGCGCTGCGCCCGAACGACAAGCGCTATAGCGCCGTGCCGTTTCCCGAGGCGCCCAACCTCGACGCGAAGGTGGCCTATGTCGCGACCGGCTGGGCCGTGGTCGATCCGGTGCAGCGCTATCACATGGCGCAACAGCGCAACGCCGCCGAGCTCATCAAGGCGCATCACGCTTTCTGGGGCGACGAGAAGACCATGAGCGACGGCGATCCGCCGCTCATCCTGGAGCGCAAGGAGGCGGTCGATCTGCCGCCCGCCTTCCTCTATCAGGGCACCGCCGATCAATGGACGCCGGTCGCGACGGTCGAGAATTTCGTCACGCTCTATCGCGCGCGCGGCGGCAAGGTCGAGCTCACGCTCTTCAAGGACGAGCCGCACGCCTTCGTCAACGACCATCCCGAGCGGCCGGACAGCGTCAAGGCGATCGCGCTCCTGGCCGAGTTCTGCCGCAGGTTCAGCGGCGGCGGCCCGTCGTAAAGAAATCGCTGGAACCCGAGGGAGCTATCCGCGCCCTGGCGCGTCGTTTACCGAGTCATGGCGCCCTCCCTTAAGGATCGCTTCTGCGCTCATTGCGGACAGCCGGCGGTCGATGCTCGCGTCGAGATTGACGGCAAGCTCACCTTTCTTTGTGCGGTGCACAGTCCGGCGCGCGCGCCGGAGGATGCGTCGTCCAAAGTGATCGAGCTCGGCACCGGGGCGCGGCGGCGCAACGGCGGCTGACGCCTCATTGACCGCGTTTCCGCGCAGCGCCATCATTCCCTCCGTCCACGGGTGCGGCAGGAGGAAGTGATGGAAGGCGGCTCGAAGATCAGCGACAAGTTCAACGTCGGCGGGATCCTGCTCGACCGGCCGTTCAAGATCCGGCGGCTCGGCCATTTCGGCTACAACTGCTACAAGATGGACGAGGCGATGGCATTTCTATCGCGATCTCCTCGGCTTCCGCATCACCGACTCGCTCGACTTCGCCCGCATCATCCCGGCGCCCAACATGTTCGACGGCGTGCCGACCACGGTCGGCTGGTTCATGACGCACGGCACCGATCACCATTCGCACGTGATCTTCCCCAAGGCGGCGTTCGACCGCATGGGCCGCGGCAGTGCCGGCGGCCATGTCACCAATCCCGAGGTCACGACCAACCAGATCACCTGGCAGGTCGGCACCTTGCGCGAGGTCGGCGACGGCATCGACTGGTTCCGTTCGACCGGCATCAATCCGGGCCGCGTCGGCCGCGACGTACCGGGCTCGAACTGGCACTCCTATCCGTCCGATCCCGAGGGCCACACCAACGAGATCTATTACGGCATCGAGCAGATCGGCTGGAACCTGCGCTCGAAGCCGCCGGGCGTCAGGAAGCGCGGCTTCCACGACAAGCCCGAGCTGCCGCAGATCTCGGAGTACCAGGAGCTCGAGGATTTCAAGGCCGAGGGCATGGATCTCGAGGCGGGCCACCGCCATGTCGAGAAGGGCCCGTTCAAGTACGACGTCGGCGGCATCATGCTGGCGCGGCCGTTCAAGGTCATCAAGATCGGGCCGGTGCGCCTCTTCGTGCACGACCTCGAGAAATGCCTCGAGTTCTATACCAACACGCTCGGCCTGCGCGTCACCGAGGAGGTCGAGTACGAGGGCCATCGCTGCGTCTTCCTGCGCTGCAACACCGAGCACCATTCGCTGGCGCTCTATCCGATCGCGCTCCGCGAAAAGCTCGGCCTCTCGCCGCACACGACCTGCATGAGCTTCGGCAACCAGGTCGGCGATTATCAGCAGCTGCGCAACGCCGTCGATTTCCTCAAGGGCGAAGGCGTCACCATCAAATACCTGCCGCCGGAACTCTTCCCCGGCATCGACTATTCCGCTTTCGCGGTCGATCCCGACGGCCACACGGTGCAGCTCTACTACTATATGGAGCAGGTCGGCTGGGACGGGAAGGTCCGCCCGAAATCGAAGCGCCGCAAGGTGCGCAACGACCGCTGGCCCGCCGCGGTCAAGCCGATGGCCGATACGTTCGACGGCGAGACGCTGCTCGGCCCCTTGGGCTGAGACACCATTGCCGAAGGAAAGGCCGCGCGCCTATGATCGGCGCAACGTCTTAACGCCGCCAAGGAGTGCGCCATGACCACGCCTGCCGCGACCGTTTCGCTCGCCGAACGCGCCGACGCGCTCGAGCACCAGATGATCGACGAGCTCGAAAGCGTCATTCCGACGAAGTCGGTGCTCTATCTCCTCGCCGACGGCAAGCGCGAGTTCGACAACGGCATGAAGGCCAAGGAGAAGCACCCCAACGCGCACATGCTGATGGACCAGGATCCGCGCCTGCCGCGCATGCCGGAAAAGCCCGAGCTCCTGGATTTCTTCAAGTACCGCTTCGCGCCGGCCAATCACCTGCTGCAAAGCGCGACGCACGCCTTGAAGGCCGGGATGGACGAGAAGATCATTCTCGCCTGCCTGCTGCACGACATCGCCGTCACCGGCTTCATCCGCGTCGATCACGGCTATTGGGGCGCGCAGCTCGTCGAGCCCTATGTCGACGAGGAGGTGAGCTGGGCCATCCGCTCGCACCAGGCGCTGCGCTTCTTCGCCGACGAGTCGGTGGGCTATGCCTATCCCGAGATGTACATCAAGCATTTCGGCGCCGACTACGAGCCCGACGACTACATCAAGGCCGACTACGAGAAGGCGCGGAAGCACAAATGGTACATGACCGCGCGGCTCATCTGCGTGCACGACATCTATTCGTTCGACCCCAATGCCAAGGTCGACATGAATGACTTCGTCGACATCATCGGGCGCAATTTCAAGCAGCCGAAAGAGGGTCTGGGCTTCGACGGCAGCCCCGTCGCGCACATGTGGCGGACGCTGATCCGCCCGACCAAGTACCTCTGAGCAGCGGGAGGACGCGACATGGCCGAGCCGAGCCGCATTGCCGAGATCCCGGCAGAGAAGCTCACCGCGGAGCAGAAATCCGTCTTCGACGCGCTGGTGCAGGGGCGGGGGCGCTTGCTCACGCCCTACAAGATCTGGATCCACAGCCCCAAGACGGCGGCCGCGATGGAGCAGATCGGCACATATCTCAACAAGCACGGCTCCTTGAGCGAGCGCGAGGTCGAACTCGGGATCGTCTTGATCGCGCATCACTGGAAGGGCGATTACGTCTATGCCGCGCATGTGAAGCGCTGCCTCGAATTGGGCGTGCCGCAGGGCGCGATCGACGCCATCAAGGCGAACCGCGTGCCCGATCTCGCGAGCCCGCGCGAGCGCGCCATCTACGAGATCGCCAAGATGGGCGAAGAGGCGGGCCCGGGCGCCGACGACAAGTTCGAGGGCGCGGTGAAGGCCTTGGGCCGCAACGGCGTGGCCGAAGTGCTGGCGCTCTTGGGCTATTACAGCGCGGTCGCGATGGCGATGAAGCTGCACCGCGTGCCGATCCCGGCGTAACTCGGGACGCTCCTCTACGACTGTCATTGCGAGCCTAGCGAAGCAATCTCCTCGGGGATTGCTTCGTCGTTTTGCTCCTCGCAATGACAGGAACGAACGTCAATCCACCCCCTGCCACGGCGGGCGCGGGATGGCGCGATAGGCCTCGCGCAGCGCTTCGGACCAGCGCTCGCGGATCATCTGGAAATATTTGTCGTCCTCGGTGATGCGGCGGCGCAGCTCGGGCTCGAGCGCGCCGCGGCGATAGACCAGAAGATCGATCGGCATGCCGACGGTGAGGTTGCTGCGGAGCGTCGAGTCCATCGACACGAGCACGAGCTTCACCCCGTCCATCAGCTCGGTGTCGTACTGTGACGACGCGGTCGAGGATGGGCTTGCCGTATTTGTGCTCGCCGATCTGCAGGAACGGCGTGTCGGGCGTCGCCTCGATGAAATTGCCGGCGGAATAGATCTGGAACATGCGCATGCCGCTTCCGTCGATCTCGCCGGCCAAAAGGATCGACACATCGAAGCTGAAGTTCTGCTCCCGCAGAGCGTCGCCATCGGTGTGGAACACCCGCCGCACCGCCTCGCCCGCGAGCTGCGCCGCGCGGAACGGGGTCGGCACGGTGTAGAGCGTCTCGGTGCGCTCGCCGATCTTGATGCCCTCGTGCAGCAGGTTGACCACCGCCTGGCCGATGGCGAGATTGCCGGCGGTGAGCAGCGCCAGGTAGCGCTCGCCCGGCACCTTGAAGACATGCATCTTCGAGAAGATCGAAATGTTGTCGACGCCGGCATTGGTGCGCGTGTCCGACAAGAGAACGAGCCCGTCCTTCAAGGCGAGCCCGACGCAATAGGTCATTTATGCATCTCCCCGGCGCTTATTGTACGCTGTCCGGCCGCGGTGATGGCGACCGCGACGTCGAGCGTTTCCTCGGCGTCGCCGCGCCTGATGCCGCGCACCGGCGCCGCCTGCCAGTAATCGAGCCCGATGGCGATGCGGATATAGCTCTCGCCCGGCAGCGCGTTGTTGGCCGGATCGAATCCGGCCCAGCCCAGATCCTCGACATAGGCCTCGGCCCAGGCGTGGCTCGCCTGCGCTTCGCCGCCGCCGTTGCCGCTCCACAGATAGCCGCCGACATAGCGCGCCGGAATTCCGAGCGTGCGGCACGATGCGACGAAGAGGTGCGCGTGGTCCTGGCACACGCCCGATCCCTTGGCGAGCGCCTGGCTCGCCGTGGTGCGCGCATCGGTGACGCCCTGGCGATAGGCGACGCGGCCGTTGACGGCCGCCATGAGATTGACGAGCCGGTCCATGCCGCTCGCGCCGAGCGCGCTTTCGCCGGCCAGGCGCGCGACCGCGTCGTCGGGCGCGGTGAGCGCGGTGGCGCGGAGATAATAAAGCGGCGGCAAGGTCTCGCGCGCGTCGCGCACGATGCCGCCGGTGGCGCGCGTCTCGACCACGCCTTCGACCGCGATCGAGGCGCGCTCGTGCGGGCGGTTCAGCGCGTTGCTGTGCACGAGGTTGCCGAGCCCGTCGACATAGGACGGCAGCTCCCGCATGCGCTCGCCGCGCACCCGCCAGGCGATGACGGCGAGCCCGTCATAGGTCCGGGGCGAGAGGCGCAGGGTCTGGATCGCATAGGCGAGCGTGCGCGAGTAGCGGTATTCGGTGCGATGGCGAATGACGAGGCGCATGGCGTCACGCGAGGTAGAGGCGCGAGATCTCGGCGCCGAGCACGCTCGTGCGGTCGATGAACTCGGTCAGGAACTCGTGCAATCCCGACTGGAAGATCGCCTCGATCCGCGCGTAGCGCAGCTTCGCGTGCAGCTCGCCGGCGAGCCGGTGGCATTCGCCGCGCTTGCCGCCGTAAGCCTCGGCGAGGAGCGCGAGCGACTGCGTGATCTCGTTGAAGCAGCTCAGGAGCGAGCGCGGCATCTCGGGCCGGAGGATGAGGAATTCGGCGACGAGCCACGGCTGCAAGCGCTCGTGATAGACCCAGTGATAGGAGCGCAGCGCCGAGACCGAGCGCAGGATCGATTGCCACTGGTAATAGTCGAGCGCGCCGCCGACGCCCTCGTCCTGCGGCAAGAGCACGTAGTATTTGACGTCGAGGATGCGCGCGGTGCAGTCGGCGCGCTCGATGAAGGTGCCGAGCCGGGTGAAATACCACGCGTCGTTCCGGAGCATCGTGCTGTCATAGGCGCCCTCGAACAGCTGCGAGCGCTCGCGGATCCAGTCGAGGAAGTCCATCACGTCGACCTTCGAGCGCTCGGCCCAGCCGCGCAGGCCGAACCACGTGCCGTTCAAGGCGTCCCACATGTCGGCCGTCAGCGCCGTGCGCACGGCGCGCGCGTTGGCGCGCGCGGTCTCGAGGCACGAGACGATGCTCGACGGGTTGTCGGGGTCGCGCACCAGGTAGTCGACCACGTCGGCGGGCGCGGCCTCGGAATACTTGGCGAAGAAGCCCGGCTCGCAGCCGGTGGCGATGAGGGAGGAGAGCCACTCGTTGCCGGCGCTGCCGAGCGAGCGCGCGACGCTCGCCATGCGGTGCGCCACGGCGACGATGCGCGCCACGTTCTCGGCGCGCTCGACATAGCGCGCGAGCCAGAACAGGCTATCGGCGGTGCGGCTCAGCATGGCGGCTCATCGAGTTCGTCGTCGAAGCAAGCCCCCCACCTCACCGCTCCAGCACCCAGGTATCCTTGGTGCCGCCGCCCTGGCTCGAATTGACGACGAGCGAGCCCTCTTTGAGCGCCACCCGCGTCAATCCGCCCGGCACGATGCGGATCTCGCGCCCGACCAGCACGAACGGGCGCAGATCGACATGGCGCGGCGCGATGCCCGAGGCGACGAAGGTCGGGCAGGTCGAGAGCGCGAGCGTCGGCTGCGCGATATAGTCGCCGGGGCGCGCGCGCAGCTTGGCGGCAAAGGCGTCGCGCTCGCTTGCTGCTCGCGGCCGGGCCGACCAGCATGCCGTAGCCGCCCGAGCCGCGCGTCTCCTTGACGACGAGCTCGTCGAGATGGTCGAGCACATAGGCAAGGTCGTCGCGCTTGCCGCAGGAATATGTCGGCACGTTGCCGAGGATCGGCTCCTCGCCGAGATAGAAGCGGATCATCGCCGGGACGTAAGGATAGACCGCCTTGTCGTCGGCGATGCCGGCGCCCACCGCGTTCGCCAGCGTGACGTTGCCGGCGCGGAACGCGTCGAACAGGCCGGGCGGGCCGAGGAGCGAGTCCGGATCGAACGCGAGCGGGTCGATATAGGCGTCGTCGATGCGGCGATAGATCACGTCGACCCGCTTCAGCCCCTCGGTCGTGCGCATATAGACGACGGCGTCGTCGACCACGAGATCGACGCCCTCGACCAGCTCCACCCCCATCTCGTCGGCCAAGAACGAGTGCTCGTAATAGGCGCTGTTGAACGGCCCCGGCGTCAGCACGACGATGACCGGATCGTGGTCGCAATGGAGGGGCGCCACCGAGTGCAGCGTGTCGCGCAGTTCCTCGGGATAGCTCGACACCGGCGCGACGCGGTGGCGCGCGTAGAGCTCGGGGAAGAGCCGCATCGTCGCCTCGCGGTTCTCCATCATGTAGGAGACGCCCGAAGGCGTGCGGCAATTGTCCTCGAGCACGAAGAAATCGTTGGCCCCGACGCGCACCACGTCGATCCCGGCGACATGCGTGTAGGCGCGCTGCGGCGGCTCGCAATTCTGCATTTCCGCGGCGAAGCCGTCGTTCATGAGGATGAGCTCGGCCGGCACGTGGCCGGCGCGCAGGATGTCGCGCGCGTGATAGACGTCCCAGATGAAGGCGTTCAACGCCTTGACGCGCTGGGTGAGGCCGGCGGCGAGGTGCTGCCATTCCTTGTGCGACAGCACGCGCGGAATGATGTCGAACGGGATGAGGCGCTCGGGATCGCCGCCCTCGGCGCGCACCGAGAACGTGATGCCGATGCGGCGGAACAACAGCTCCGCCTCGCGCCGCTTGCGCTCCAGCTGCTCGGGCGCCGCCTCGTCGAGCCATTGCTGGATGAGCGCATAATGGTCGAGCCAATCGCCGGGCGCGCCGGTCTCGTCGAACGCGGCGGCGGCCCTGGCAGCGGACGATCCGTCCCCGGGGCTGTGCACTGAAACCCCCGCTTTCTCTTCAGCTCCCCGACGAATGCCGAAGCAAGCGCCGGGCCAACCGGCAGATGGGCGAATCTGCGCCTCTTTGCCGGGCATTGCCAAGGCTAAGCGCGAGCCATTGCCTTAATTTTAGGCAGACGGGCCGGAAACAAGGTGCGTCCTTCGACTGCGCCCCGCTGCTTCGCGTCGGGGCTTCGCTCAGGATGAGGACCTTTCTTTGAGCCTTACGCAAAGCCCCTCATCCTGAGCGTAGCGCGACAGCGCGAAGTCGAAGGACACACCGTTTGGACGTGGCGCCTCGGCGCGCGCATGCGCGCGCGCCCCTCGCAATGACGGTGAAGCGCTAAGTATCCGCGCGCACGCCGGGAAGGGCAGGCCCTGGCTGCCAAGTGATGAGGACCTCGCGGCCCATGCTGATCCAGCGCGGGGTGAAGCCGTCGGCGCCTTGCGTGTAAAGCTCGTCGAAATGCTGCTCGACCGTGGCGCGGATGCGCGCCGCAAGCGCCGGGGCGACCGGCCAATGTGCCCATTGCTCGTTGACGACGCGCTGGACGGCGAAGCCGATTGCGGCCGCGCGGCTCGGCAGCGACACGACGAAGCGCACGTTCTGTGGCCCCAGCATCGTGAGATCGGGCAGCCGGCCCATCTCCCAGAGCACGTTCACGAGTTCGGCGTGGCCAGGCACCACCTCCTCCGCCTCGCCATGGACGAGTTGGAAGAGCACGCGGTTCCAGGAGGGCGGCGGAGGCGCGTTGACGGTAAGGATGACACGGCGCGACCCCGCGCGCTCGAGCTTCTCGATGAAGCGCACGATGTCGCGCGTGAGATATGTCACGTGATTGACGAGCGCGACGGTGCCGTGCGGTGCGTCCACCTCGAGCCAGTCGCCCTTGACAAGGTCGACATTGGAAATGCCGGCGGTCTTCGCGTTGGCGAGGAAGGCCGCGCCCATGCTTGCCGAAGGATCGACGTTGGTGACGGAGCGGCAACGCGGCGCCAGCGGCAGCGACATGCGTCCTGCCCCGCCGCCGACATCGACGATTGCGTCCGACGGCTCGATCAGATCGGCGAGCGCCTTGAGATTGCCGTCAAGCGGCCGGCGCGGATCGGCCTTGAGCAGCGGATGGTCAGGTTCGAGATCGCCAAAGAGATCGCCCGACGGTTCCGCCCCGCGGAGCCGAGCGCGCTGCGCCCGGACCGCATCGACCCGCGCAGCATAGTGTTCGGCTGCGGTCATGTTCCCTCCCTCGCGTCGCCCGGGCGTCGACTCCAAGTATAGGAGGAATTCCCGGCCGAACGACGCACCGTTTGGACGTGGCGCCGGTGGTGCTAAGTATCCGCGCGAATTGCGGAAGGGGCAGGGGCATGGCGGGCAAGGTCACGCTGGACTATCGCGGCGACGTGGCCGTGATGACGATCGAGAATAACGGGCGCCTCAACGCCATGGACGACCACGTCGCGGCCGGGCTCGCCGCGTGCGTCATCGAGGCGAAGGCACGCGACGGCGTCGGCGCGCTCGTCCTGCGCGGCGCCGGGACCGATGCGTTCTGCTCCGGCGTCGATCTCAAATTCGCGGCCGAGTTCGGCGACCGGGCCAAGGCCTTCGCCAAGGTCGGGGCCGGGATGGAAGCCTTTCTCGCCGGCCTCGCCGAGCTGCCCTTTCCCTCGATCGCGCTGCATGCACGGCGTCTGCTATGGCGGCGGCGTCCACCTCGCGGTGTCGTGCGATTTCCGCTTCGCCGCGTCCTCGCTGCGCTTGGCGATCCCGGCGGTGAAGAACAAATTGCTCTACCCCATCCCGGCGCTCGAGCGACTGATGCGCCTCGTCGGCCCGGCGCGCACGCGCCGCCTCGTGCTCGAGGGCGCGGCGCTTCCGCCCGAGACGCTCCTCGCCTGGGGCCTGATCGACGAGCTGCGCCCGGCCGATGCGATCGACGAGGCCGCCTTTGCCTTTGCCGCGCGGCTCGCCGCCCAGCCGCGCGCGGTCGTGCCGCACTACATGAAGATCCTGCGCGCGCTCGACCGCGACGACGCGGCCGAGGCAAGGCGCCTGCGCGAGGAAGCCCGCCGCCTCATCCAGTAGCGCGGCGCTTCAAGCGCTTGGCTCGGCCACCACCATCAGCGCGTCGAGCGCCACGGCGCCGTCGGGATAGACCGCCAAGGGGTTGATCTCGACCTCGCTGAGTTCGGGGCAGGTGCGCATCAGGTCGGCCAAAATCATCGCCGCCCGCGCCACCGCGCCAAGATCGGCGGGCGCAGCACCGCGATGGCCCTTGAGCAGCGCCGCGCCTTTGAGGCGCAGCAGCTCGGCCTCGATGTCGGCCGCGCTGCGGTCCGTCGTTATGAGGCGCACGTCGCTTAACGCCTCGGTCCAGATGCCGCCGAGGCCGAGAAGCAGCACCGGCCCCCAGGCGGGATCGCGCCGCGCGCCAAGGATCATCTCGATGCCGGGCGGCGCCTGGGTTTCCACCAGCACGCCGTCGAGCGCGAGGTCCGGCCGCGCGCGGGAAATGTTGGCGTGGAGCGTCTGCCACGCGCGCGCGAGCCCCGCCTCGTCGCCGATGCCGGCGATGACGCCGCCCGCCTCGCTCTTGTGCAGAAGCTCGCGCGACTGCGCCTTGAGCACGACGGGAAAGCCGATCCGTCGCGCGATCGCCTGCGCCGCGTCGAGGCTCGTGCGCGAGCGCGCCCTGCGGCACGGCGATGCCGAGCGCGGCGAGAAACGATTTCGCGCGGTGCTCCGCGACGGGTCCGCTGCCGGGCAGAGGCGGCGCTTCGAGCGGCGCCGCCGCGCGGCGTTGGCGCGCCAGCAAGCGGCCGTAGTCCTGCATCCGCGCCATCGCGCGCAGCGCCCGGTCGGGCGAGCGGAAGAGCGGCACGGCGGCGGCGCGCACCATGTCGAGGAATTCCGGCGCGAGCGGCGTCTCGTCGCCGAACAGCGAGAACGCCACCGGCTTGGCCGAGGCCTCGATCACCGGCAGCAGCGAGCGCGCGCGCGCGAGCTGCAAGAAGGGCGCGCCCGGGATGAAGGCGGCGACGAGCGCGCCCATTGCCGGATCGTCGAGCAGCGCCTGCGCCGTGCGGCCGAAGATGTCGAGCTGCGAGATGCCGATGGTGGTGATGTCGAGCGGATTGTCGATGGCGGCGTAGGCGGGCAGCATCGCCTTCAATTTCGCATTGCGTCTCGGGCGCGAGCGCCGGCAGCTCGAGCCCCTCCTCGGCGCAGAAATCGAGCGCCACGCCGCGGAACGCGCCGGAATTGGTGACGATCGCCGCGCCTGCGGGCGAAGGCGTCGGCCAGCGCGCCAACAGCGCCGGCGTGTCGAACATCTCGTCGACCGTGTCGACCAGGATCACGTTCTCGTTCTCGAGCACCGCCGTCATCAGCGCGTGGTCGCCGGCGAGCGCGCCCGTGTGCGACAGGGCGGCGGTGCGCGCCCGCTCGGTGCGGCCGGGATGCAGCATGATGACGGGCCGCGCCAACGCGCGCGCCCGGCGCACGAGATCGAGGAACAAGTTCGGCCGCCGCACCTGCTCGACGAACAGCACGATCATCCGCGCGGATTCGCCCGCGAGCGCGTCGGCGAGAAAATCCTCGATCCCGGCGACCGCCTCGTTGCCGGTCGAGATCGCGGCCGTGACCGGCACGCCCTTGGCGATGAGGCCAAGGCGCAAATTGGTGGTCATGGCGCCGCTTTGCGCGATCACCACGGCGCCGCGCGCGGTGCGCTGCGGCGGCTGCTCGCCCAAGGGCTCGAACGTGATGGCCGTGCCGTCGGCGAAATTGGTGTAGCCGATGCAGTTGGGGCCGAGCAGCACGAGCCCGCCGCGCGCGCGCGGCCTGTTCCATGCGCTCCTGCTGCGCGCGGCCTGCCGCGTCCGCATCTCGGCGAAGCCCGAGGCGAACACGACGGCGCTGCCGGCTTCCGCGCGCACGCACGCCTCGACCGCGTCCGGCACGGCCGCTTCCGGCACGACCAGCGCCACGGCGTCGATCCCCTTCGGCAGATCGTCGATCGTCGGCACGCACGGGCGTCCCGCGATCTCGGCGCGCGAGCGGCTGACGAGGTGGATCGCGCCGGCAAAGCCGTGCGCTCGAGATTGAGCAGCACGTTGTTGCCGATGGCGCCGCGCTCGGGCGAAGCGCCGACGATCGCGACCGAGCGCGGCCGCAAGCAGCGCATCTCCGCCACCTACGAGTATCGCGCCGGCAAAGCCCGTGCGCTCGAGATTGAGCAGCACGTTGTTGCCGATCGCGCCGCGCTCGGGCGAGGCGCCGACGATCGCGACCGAGCGCGGCCTGAGCAGCCGTGCGACGGAAAGCGCGCTCTCCATCGCCTACTGCACCTTGAGGCCCATGAGGTTGGCGAGCAGGTTGCGCTGGATCTGCGAGCTTCCGGCGGCGATGGTCGCCGCGCGCGAATCGCGGAAATAGCGCTGCATGTCGAACTCCATGTTGTAGCCATAGCCGCCCAGCACCTGCATGCCCATGCTCGCGACCTTCACATAGGTCTCGGAGCAGAAGAGCTTGGCCATGGTGATCTCCTTCAACGCCTGCTCGCCCTTCGCGACCAGCCATGCCGCGCGCCACATCAAGGTCCAGGCCGCCGCGACCTCGGTCTCCATGTCGGCCAGCATGTGCGCGATCGCCTGGAACGTGCCGATCTGGCGGCCGAACTGCTTCCTCTCCTTGGCGTAGGAGATGGCGAGATCGACGATCGCCTGCGCCGCGCCGCACGAGCCCGCGGCCGAGGTGACGCGCTCGACCTGAAGGCCCGACAGCACCACCTCCCAGCCCTTGTTCTCGCCGCCGACGATGCGGTCGGCGGGCACGCGCACGTCGGTCAGGAAGATCTCGTAAGTTCCGGTGCAGCGCCGCCCGAGCATGTCGAGCTTCCTCATCTCGAGCCCGGGCGAAGTGTTGTCGATGAGGAGGAGCGACATGCCCTGGCGGTAATGCGCGGATGTGTCGGTCTTCACATACATGTTGATGACGTTGTTCTTGGCGGCGGCGCCGGTCGCCCACAATTTCTGGCCGTTGACGAGCCACTGGTTGCCGTCGCGCCGCGCGTTCGTGCGCATCGCGCCGATGTCGGAGCCGGCATCGGGCTCGGACATCGAGATCGTCATCTTGATCTCGCCTTTGAGCAGCTTCGGCAGCCAGTGGCGGCGCTGCTCCTCCGACCCCTTGCGCAGGATGTTGAGGCCGCAGAACACGCTGCCGCCGAACGCCATGGACAGATCGGCGCTGCGATAGGCCAGCTCCGACGAGATGATCGCCATGTCGATGACGCTGCCGCCGAGCCCGCCATATTGTTCCGGGAACGGCATGGCGAGAAGCCCGGCCTTCACCCATTCGTCGTAGAGCTCGTAAGGGTAGGCCTGCTCGCGGTCGAGGCGGCGGATCGTCTCGGGCGGCGCGTGCCGGTCCATGAGCTTGCGCACGCTGTCGCGCAGCATCTTCTGCTCGTCGGAGAAATCGAAATCCATCGGCGCGCTCCCGGGCCTTTTCGCGCGAACGCTATAGGATGGCGACGGGCCCGGCAACGTGCGTCCTTGATGAAGCCGCCGTCTTCCTGCAAGCTCGCCCGTCACACATCTGGAGACATCTCCCATGCCCGACTCCCTGCCCGGCGGCAAGACGGTGCTCGTCGCGATCGAGAACAAGATCGCCTGGGTCACGCTCAACCGGCCGGAAAAGAGGAACGCCATCAGCCCCGAGCTGTGCAGCGAGATGCTCCAGGTGCTCGACGCGCTCGAGGCCGACACGCGGGTCGGCGTGCTGGTGCTGACCGGCGCGGGCGATGCCTACTCGGCCGGCATGGATCTGCGCGAGTTCTTTCGCGCGAGCGATCCGCTCACGGTCGAGGAGCGCGCCGTCTTCACCCGCTCGAGCGCGCAGTGGCAATGGCGCCGGCTCGGCAATTTCCTCAAGCCCACCATCTGCATGGTGAACGGCTGGTGCTTCGGCGGCGCGTTCAACTCGATGATCGCCTGCGACATCGCCATCGCGGCCGAGGAGGCGCAGTTCGGCCTGTCCGAGATCAACTGGGGCATCATCCCCGCCGGCAACGTCTTGAAGAACACGTCCGCCGTCATCAGCCGGCGCAACCTGCTCTACTACACCATGACCGGCGAGCCGTTCGACGGCGCCAAGGCGGCCGAGATGGGCCTCGTCAACGAGGCCGTGCCGCGCGCCAGGCTCAAGGAGCGCGTGACCGCGCTCGCCAACATCCTGCTCGCCAAGAACCCGGCGGCGCTTGCGCGCGTGCAAGCAGGCGTGCCGCCGCGTCCAGGACATGTCGTGGGACGACGCCGAGGATTATCTCTTCGCCAAGCTCGACCAGATGCGCTTCCTCGATCCCGAGAAGGGGCGCGAGAAGGGCATGTCGCAATTCCTCGACGACAAGACCTACCGCCCCGGCCTCGGACCCTACCGGCGCGAGGGCTGAGCCGGTGCCCGGCCGCATCGTCGATGTGCACCATCACGTCACGCCGCCGGCGCGGCTCGCCGACATGCTGGCGCGCAAGGTCGGCGAGAAGCCGACGCTCGAATGGACGCTCGACAAGTCGCTCGCCATGATGGACCGCGGCGGGATCGAGACGACCATGATCTCGATCCCCAATGTCTATCAGGGCGACCGCTCGGTCATTCGCGGCCTGGTGCGCTCGTGCAACGAGTTCGCGGCCAAGATCGTGGCCGACCATCCCGGCCGCTTCGGCCTTTTCGCCTGCCTGCCGCTGCCGGACGTGGACGGCGCGCTCGCCGAGATCGAGTACGCGTTCGCGCATCTGCAGGCCGACGGCGTCGGCGTGATGACGAGCTACGACAATCGCCACCTCGGCCATAGTGATTTCGCGCCCGTGCTCGACGAGTTGAACCGGCGCAAAGCGGTGGCATTCGTCCATCCGCTCGCGGCCGATTGCTGCCGCGGCCTGCAGGCGCCGGTCATTACCGACGCCACCATCGAATACGGCACTGACACGACGCGCGCCATCGCCAGCATCGTGTTCGGCGGCGCGGCCAAGCGCTGCCCCGACATCGAATTCATCTTCTCCCATGCCGGCGGCACGCTCACCTCGGTGATCGAGCGCTTCGTGCTCCTGCCGCGCATGCGGCCGGCGCTGCAGGCGGCGATCGTCGACAGCCCCGAGGCGATGGTGCGCCGCTTCCATTACGACATCGCGCAGGCCTCGCACGGCGTCACTCTGGGCGCGCTCCTGCGCATGGTGGGCGTGGCGCAGGTGCTGTACGGCACGGATTTTCCTTACCGCACCGCGCTCGAGCACAGCGCGGCGCTCGCATCCTACGGTCTCGGTGCTGCCGACCTCGCGGCGATCGAGCGCAACAACGCAATGCGGCTGGTGCCGCGTCTTGGCTGATCAGAATTCGCGGCCGATCATCCGGTCGATCGAGCAGCGGTCGCTGCCGCGCATGAAGATGCCGAGATAGATCGCCATCATCACCAGCGAGAATTCGTATCCCGCGCCTTGGGCGTTGCCGCCGAAGCCGTGCGGGAACAGCACGACGAAGGTGATGATCGCCATCTCGACCGTCAGCATGGCCGCGATCGGCCGGGTGAAGAGGCCGAGCGCCAGCATCGCGGCGCCGACGAATTCGAGGAGGCCGATGAAATAGGCCCAGGCGAGCGGCGCCGGCAACCCCATCGGCCCGAGCAGCCTGGTCGCGATGATCGGCGCCAATGGCCCGAACAGCTTGGCCCAGCCGTGCGGCAGAAGGGTCGCGCCGGCGGCGAAGCGGATCACCGGATAGCCATAGGGCTGGATCGCCGCATAGAGCCCGGCAAGGCCGGGAAAATAAAGCTTCGGTGCAACAGTGGTATCGGACATCGACGTTCTCCCGACGCGGATGCGCGCGCGCAGGATTAGCACGTGGCGCGCCGGGTGTCATCGCGTGTGGCCGATTGACCCCGTGGCAGGCCGCATGAAATGATCGGCTTCCGGAATTCCCAAAAGGGAGGATGTGTCAATGCCGACAGCAAACATTCGCGGCGCCACCATCGTCTATGAGGTGCTGGGCACGAGCGGTCCGTGGTTCGCGCTTTCGCCGGGCGGGCGGCGCGGCAAGGACGAGGTGAAATCCTTGGCAAGCCTCGTCGCCGCCGGCGGCTTCCGCGTGCTCATCCACGACCGCCGCAATTGCGGCGCGTCGGACGTCGTGCTCGAGGGCGAGGAGTCGGAATACGAGATCTGGGCCGACGATCTCTTCGCGCTGCTGACGCAGTTGAAGGCGCTTCCGGCCTATATCGGCGGGGCGAGCTCGGGCTGCCGCATGTCGCTGCTGTTCGCGCTGCGCCATCCCGAGGCGGTGAAAGGGCTTCTCCTGACGCGCTGCACCGGCGGCGCCTTCGCGTGCAACCGGCTCGCCGAGAACTATTACGGCCAGTTCATGAAGGCGGCGCAAGAGGGCGGCATGAAGGCCGTCGCCGACACCGAGCATTGGCGCGACCGCATCGCCGAAAATCCGAAGAACCGCGCCCGCATCCTGGAGCTCGACCCCAAGCGCTTCATCGCCAGCTTCGCGCGCTGGCGCGAGCCGTTCGCGACCGGCGCCAACCTGCCGATGATCGGCGCGACCGAAGCCGACTTGCGCGGCATCAAGGTGCCGACCCAGGTCATTCCCGGCCACGACCGCACGCACGGCCGCGCCACCGGCATGCGCGTCGGCGCGCTCATCCCCGGCGCCGAGATCGTCGATCTCATGGGCCCCGACATCGACGCCGATCTCGCCGTCGAGGCGTGGGGCGGCGAGAAGGAAGTGGAGCTCGCGCGCCTCACGGTCGACTTCATGCGCCGGGCGGAGCAGAAGCGGGCGGCATAGCGGCGCGGAACACCGCCTCGGCGAGGCTGCCGGCGGCGCCGTATTCGCTCAGCACCGTAGCGGGGTCGGGCGCTGCCGCGCCGTCCTTGAGATAGGCGCCGAGCGCGCGCCCGCGCGCGACGAGGGCCTGGCCGAACTGCGTCCGCGCGCGATCGTAAGCGGCGAGTGCGGCGGCGACGCTGGATGATGCGGCCAGCGCAGTCGGCGAGACAGTCGGCGTCGCCGGCGGCCTTGGTCACGCCGGTGCCGACATGCGGGCGCGCGACGAAGGCGGCATCGCCCAGAAGCGCCACCCGGCCGAACGCGACGCGCGGCACCTCGAGATCGTAGATCGGCTGCAAGAACGGCTGGCGCGTCTTCGCCACCACGAGCGCCAGCTGCGGCGCCAGCACCGACTGCGGCATGCTCCCTGCACCTCCGCGATCACCGCGCGGCGCAACAGCGGCGGCGGGATCGTGGTGCCGTGGCAGCGCCCGTCCTCGTCGGTGCAGAGGAGCGGCAGCTCGCGGGCAAAATCCACGAGGCGGAACCACACCCAGTTGAAGCGCCGCTCGCCCGCGCGCGTCGTCGCATCGCGCCCCGGCATCGGCAGGCAGATGATCAGTTCCTGCGGCGGCAGGCAGAAGGTGAAGTGGCCAAGGAGCTGCGCGCGGACCTCCGGCGGCAGGTCGGCCTCTTCGGCGACGCCGCGCCACGCGACATAGCCGGCATAGCTCGGCTCGAGCTCGGGCAGCACGAGTTGCCGCACGGTCGAGGAAAATCCGTCCGCGCCGATGAGGAGATCGCCGCGCTCGCGGCTCCCGTCGGCGAAGATCGCGGTGACGCCGTCCGCATCCTGCTCGATCCCCGCAAGGCGCATGCCGGCGCGATAGCAGTCCGCCGGCAGCGCGTCCTTCAGCGGGCGATAGATGCGGTCCCAGGCGCTGTTGGTCGCCGGCACGGCGCGTTCGGCGATGACGGCGCCGCCGCGGTCGAGGCAGATGCGCGAGGTGACGGAGACGCCGACCGAGGGATCGGGCGCGATGCCGATCTTCGCCATGACGGCGAAGAGATCGGGCCGCGTGCCGATCCCGGCGCCGCGCCCGGCGAGGTCTTCGTGGCTGCGCTCGAACACGGCCGGCTCCCAGCCGGCCTTGCGCAGCAGCCCCGCCGCGAACAATCCTGCGACCGAGCCGCCGATGACGAGCGCGCGCCCTCTCACCTCTTCTTCTTCGCCAACAGCTCCTCGAGCGTCTGGCGCAGGAGCTTCGGCCCCGCTTCCGATCCATCGAGCGGGCGCGACACGCGGTGCTTGATCTTCCACCCGTCCTTCGTGCGCACCAGGTCCCAGCGATTGGCGCCGACGCGGTAGGCGCGATGGCCGCGGCCGCTGCCGTGGTTCGGCACGGTGATCGGATCGCCCTGCGTCTGCGGCACGAGGATCTGGAGATACGAGGTCACGACCGCGGTGTCGCCGTTCAGCTGGATGTGCGGCAATCCCGCGAAGTGGCAGATGCCGCCCTTGATCGCCGCCAAGTGCTCGGGCCGCTTCACCACGGCGCCGATCTCGTCGCGCCCCGAGACGGAATAGGCGCCCAGATCCATGACGCCGTCATCGACCCAGCATTCGCGCACCCAATCCTCCGAGCCGGTATCGGCGCCCGGCGGGTGCGATGCCACGAGATTGTAGATTTCGAGCCAATCCTCCATGGCGCGAAGCCGGTCCTCCACGGTCTTTCCGCTCATCGCTCATTTCCTCGCATCGCTGTAGGGATAGATGAAGTCGCCGGATTTGTACTCCGGCGGATAGACGACGACCTGCTTGGAAAAATCCTTGAACTCGTCGATCGAGTGGTCCTGGACGTGCTGGAACTGGCTCACCAGCACGCGCGGCTTGGCCCATTCGCCGTCGGCGTCGAACGAGATTTCGCCGGCCACGGTCGAGAAGCTGTGCATGTGGATGTATTGCCCGATCTTGTCCTGGTCGAGGCTCTTGGTCGCCTCGACCGCCTGGCCCAGCACCTGCAGCGCGCCATAGCTCATCGGCGCGAAATTATATCCCAGCGGATCGATCTTCGCGCCGGCCGCGCGCGCGGCATATTTCGCGAGCAGATCGGCGACGCCGGGGAAGTTGAATTTGGGCCCCGGCACGAACAGGTCGGCGGTGCTGACGACGCCGTTCAGAAGCGGTCCGAGCTGCACCTTGAAGGTGGTCGAGACGAGCCCGATCATGTTGCCGCCGAACATCTTGGTCTTGAGCCCGACCTCGTCGGCGGCGTGCAGCATGCCGATCGTGTCGGGCGGATAGCTGGCGTTATAGACGATGTCCGGGATTGGTGGCGTTGATGGCGCGCACGACCGGCGCGTAATCGGTCGTGTCGGGCGGATAGGACTTGTCGTAGACGATGGTGACGCCGCGGCGCTTGGCCTCGGCGCGCGCCGCATCGGCCGAGTTCTGCGCGAACTCGGCGTCGGCGGCGGAGATCGCGATCGTCTGCGGCTTCGGGTTCTGTGCGAGCGCGATGGTGAAGAATCCGCCCGCCACCGCCGTCCTCGGATCGCCGCCGGTCGACACCATCGAGAAATATTTCGGGTAATGGAAATTGTGGTTGGCGAGGAGCGCGGTGATGCCGAGCGTCACCATGTTGTGCTGCATCAGCACCGGGATCGCCGGCACCACCATGTTGGTGGCGTAAGGCCCGATGCAGAGATCGACCTTGTCGACCTCGATCAGCTTCGTATAGATGCCCGGCACCATGGTCGGATTGCTCTGGTCGTCGTAATAGATGAGCTCGACCGGCCGGCCCAGCAGCCCGCCCTTGGCGTTTGTGTCGTCCTTCCAGATCTCCATCGACAGCAGCACCTGCTTGCCGTTGACGGCGACGCCGCCCGTCAACGACACGCTGAGGCCGATCTTGATGGGCTCGCCGCTTTGTGCCGATGCGGCCCCCGGCGCCAGTGCCAGTGCGGCTGCGAGCGACAGCGCCGCCGCGCTCTTCGTTCCATTCATGACATGCTCCTCCCGCACGCGAGAATATGCCGCGATGCGAGCGATGGAAAGCGCCTGGCCCTCCCGGATATGATGGCGCATCGGGAGGACGCGCCATGACCGACTACTGGGTCAGCAAGCTGTTCTATGACCTGCAGAAGCCGGACGCCGCGAGCGAGTATCGCGCCGACCGCGGTCCGGTGCTGGCGCGCTACAAGCTCAAGCCCGAGGTGCGCGCGGCCGTGCTGGCGGACGACGTGGCGGTCCTCGCGCGGCTCGTCAATCCCTACCTGCTGCGCTATTACTTTTCGACGATCGGCACGCCCGACGATGTCTTCATCCGGCGCCTGCGCGAAGCAGCAGCCGCCGCCAAATCCGCGAAGGGATGATCCTCATGCTCCGCCTTGGCTGCGCCTGCGTCGCCAAAGCCCGATGAGCATGCCGTGATCATCGTCGCCGTCGATATCGGCGGAACCTTCACCGATCTCATGGGGTTCGACGAGCGCTCGGGGCGCTTTGCCCAGGCCAAGAGCCTGTCGACGCCGGCGGACCTGGTGCAGGGCGTGATCGACTGCATCCGCAAGAGCGGTCTCGCCGCCGATGCGATCGACGAGCTGATCCACGGCTCGACCGTGGCGATCAACACGCTCATCGAACGCAAGGGCGCCAAGACCGGCCTCATCGTCACGGCCGGCACGCGCGACGTTTATTTCATCGGCCGCGGCAACCGGCCCGAATCCTACAATCTGTTCTTTCACCGGCATCAGCCGCTGCTGCTGCGCCGCAACGTGCGCGAGGTGGCGGAGCGCGTCCTTGCCGGCGGCGCTGTGCACGAGCGGCTCGACCCGGCCGGGGTCGAGGCGGCGTGCCGCGCGCTCGCCGCCGAGGGCGATCGAGGCGGTGGCCGTGTGCTTCCTGCACTCTTATGCCAACCCCGCGCACGAGCGCGAGGCGGGCGCGATCGTCGCCCGCGCGCTGCCCAAGGCCTATGTCTCGCTGTCGCACGAGATCCTGCGCGAATATCGCGAGTTCGAGCGCACCTCGACGACGGTGGTGAACGCCTATATCGGGCCCAAGGTCGGCGGCTACGTGCAGAGCCTCGAATCGAGCCTCGGCGCGATCGGCTTCCGCGGCAATCTGTCGATCATGCGCTCGAACGGCGGCGTCATGACGCCCGAGACCGCGACCTTGCGCCCGGTGGCGATGATGGAATTGGGCCCGGTCGGCGGCATCATCGCCTCGGCGCGGGTCGGCCACGCGCTCGGCTACGACAACGTGATCTCGTTCGACATGGGCGGCACGACGGCGAAGACGAGCCTCGTGCGCGGCGGCGCGCCGACCATGGCGGCCGGATATCACGTCGGCGGCTATGCCAGCGGCCATCCCGTGATGGTGCCGGTGATCGACGTGGTCGAGGTCGGCGCGGGCGGCGGCAGCATCGCCTGGATCGACGAGATCGGCGCGCTCAAGGTGGGGCCGCACAGCGCCGGCGCCGATCCGGGGCCGATCTGCTATGGCGGCGGCGGCACCGAGCCGACGATCACGGATGCCAACGTCGTGCTCGGCCGGCTCAATCCCGAGGATTTTCTCGGCGGCGAGATGCAGCTCGACGGCGCCGGCGCGCTCGCGCGGCGTGCGCGAGCGGATCGCCGCACCCCTGCGCCTCGATCCCATCGCGGCGGCGCAGGCGATCGTCGACATCGCCGTCAACAAGATGTCCCTGGCCGTGCGCGAGGTCTCGGTCGAGAAGGGCTATGACCCGCGCGACTTCGCGCTCGTAGCATCGGGCGGGGCGGGGCCGCTCCATGTCATGGCGATCGCGCGCGAGCTCTACGTGCCGACCGTGATCGTGCCGCTTTTCCCCTCGCATTTCTCGGCGCTCGGCATGCTGCTCGCCGACGAGCGCCACGACCTGATCCGCACGCACTATGCCGATCTCGCGCGGCTCGATTTCGCCGCGCTCGCGCATATCCACGACGAGATGGCGAAGGAGGCCGAGGCGCAGCTGCGCCAGAAAAAGGACGCGCAGTTCGAGGTGCAGCTCGACCTGCGCTATGTCGGCCAGGAATTCACGCTGTCCGTGCCGGTGCCGGTGGCGTGGATCAGAAGCGCCGATCGCGCGGCCATCCGCGGCGCATTCGATCGCGCTCTACGAGCAGCGCTATGCCCATCATTCGCCCGGCGAGCCGGTCGAGCTCGTCAACATCCGCCTCGCCGCCATCGGCAAGCGCCCGCGTCTCTCCTTTCCCGAGCTTGCGGCGGGCGATCTTCCGGCGCCTGAGACGCGGCGCCCCGTCTATCTCGGCGGCGCGGCGCCGGTGCAGTGTCCCATATATCCGCGCGCCTCGCTTCCCGCCGGGGCGCGCATCGAAGGCCCCGCCATCGTCCAGGAGCACGGCACGACGACCGTGCTCTTCGCCGGCGACCGGCTCCAGCGTGGCGCCATCGGGAGAACTCATCGTCGCGGTCGGAGGCGAATGATGGCGGCACGCTTGGATACGGTGACGCTCGAAGTGATCCGCAACGCGCTGCCGGCGATCGCCAACGAGATGGCGGCCGATTTGCAGCGCACCTCCTACAACATGATGATCTACGAGGTGCGCGACTTCTGCACCGCGCTGGTCGCGCCCGACGGCGCGCTCGTGTCGCAGAACGTCGGCGGCGTGTCGCATTTCGTCGCCGATCTCGGCGTCCTCATCACCGACGGCATGGCGCGCTACGGCAAGGACGGGTTCAAGCCGGGCGACGTCGTCATCACCAACCACCAGGCGGTGGCCGGCCAGCATCTCAACAACATCGTGATCTACACGCCCTATTTCTTCGCGGGCGAGCTCATCATGTTCGCGATGGTGCGCGCGCACTGGATCGATGTCGGCGGCTGGAGCACGGGCTTCGGCGCCGGCCCGCACGTGCCCGATCCGTGGCTCGAGGGCTCGCAGCTCAATCAGCTCAAGATCTATGCGGAGGGGAAGCTCGACGACACGCTCTACCGCGTCATCAGCGACAACATCCGCTTCCCCGAATCCTCGCTCGGCGACATGAAGTCGCAGATGGCGGCGTGCCGGCTCGCGGCGCGGCGGCTCGACGAGCTGTTCCGCAAATACGGCCGCGACACGCTGGTGGACGCAATCGGGCGCATCTTCGACGAGACCGAGCGCAAGTGCCGGCAGGTCGTGGCGCAAATCCCCGACGGCGTCTACGAAGCGGAAGCCGCGCTCGACGACGACGGCGTCCTGCTCGGCGAGAAGGTGCCGCTGCACGCCAAGGTCACCGTCAAGCGGGCCACATGACGATCGACCTGTCGAAATGCTCGGGCGAGCGCAAGGCGGGCATCAACTCGCGGACATATGCCGGGGCGCGCGTCGCCTACAAGGCGCTCACCGGGCCGCTCGATCCGGTCAACGAGGGCTCGTTCCGCGCGCTCGACGTGGTCATTCCCGAGGGCAACATCATGATGGCGCGCTATCCGGCGCCGATGTCGGGCTGGAGCCTGATCGTGCCGATGGTCGTCGACACGATCGTCCACGCGCTTGGCCGATGCCATGCCGGATCGCGTCCCGGCGGCGCATCACGGGCTCCTCGGCGGCGCGGTCGTGTTCTTCGGCAACGATCCCAAGACCGGGCGGCGCTTCGTCGTGCAGAGCATCGAGGGCGGCGGCTGGGGCGGCCGGCCGGGCGAGGACGGCGAATCGGGCGCGGTCTCGGTGTGCCAGGGCGACGTGCGCAACGGCTCGATCGAGGGGATCGAGCTGAAATGCCCGGTGCTGGTGCGCAGGCGCGCGTTCCGCGCCGATTCGGGCGGGGCCGGGCTCCATCGCGGCGGCCTGGGGCTCGACACCGTGCTCGAGAATTTCGTCGAAGGGCGCTGGAATTTCGAGCGCACGCGGCGCGACGAGTGTCCGCCCTGGGGCATCAAGGGCGGCAAGCCCGCCAGCACCGGCGATTACCTCTTGCGCCTGCCGCAGGAGAACGAGTTCCACTCGGTCGATGGCGCGCACCGGCCGGTGCCGGCGCATGCCGAAGTGATCGTGCGCACCGGCGGCGGCGGCGGCTGGGGCGATCCCTTGGCGCGCGATCCCGAGCGCGTGCGCGCCGACGTGCTCGAGGAGCTGGTTTCGCCCGAGGCGGCGCGGCGCGAGTACGGGGTCGTGCTGACCAGGGATTTGGCGCTCGACGGCGCGGCCACCGCGGCGCTGCGCGCGCAGCTCAGGACCGGCGCGGGGGCCGGTCGCTAGAGCAAGATCGCTTCGCATGGAAACGGGCGTTCCATGCGAAGCGTGAGAATCTTGCTCTCGCTTCAAAGATGTTAGACCATGATTCACGGATCGGACGGATCGCACAGCGATTCCGCCCGATCCGATCATGACGTCTAGGGATGCGCGGGGATGCGTTTGCCGCTATGACTGGCGGCGCGCGGTGAACCGTTCGCCGATCCAGCCGAGACCGCCCACGACGACGCCGATGGCGATGATGACAATGCCGACGAAGCGCAGGTCCGCCCGGCCGAAAATGCTGGCGAGCACGCGCAGCGCGAAGCCGGAGATCACGATCGCCGCGGCGCCGACCCAGAGCCAGTTCACAAGGAGCCGCTCCTTGCCGCCGTTGCCGCCGATGTCGCTGTGGGCCATCGGCAAGAGTCTACCTCAGCCCGCGCTCGCGCCCAAAGGCCGGCGCGATCAAATTTCACACGATTATCGTTGCTCGGAGCGAACAGTTGTTTGACCGCCGGGGGGAAATGTCGCAGGGATGACACGTACCTCGTCCGTCCTGACGCTGCTCTTGGCGCTCGCCGCGGCGCTGCCCGCGGCGGCGCAGCAGCCGGGTCCCGGCCGCCCGCCCGCGGTCGGCGTCGCCCCGGTCACGTCGCAGTCGGTGCGCCCGTCGCTCGAATTCGTCGGCCGCATCCAATCGACCGACCGCGTGAACCTGGTCGCGCGCGTCACCGCCTTCATCGAGGAGCGCGCCTTCAACGAGGGCGCCGAGGTCAAGAAGGGCGACCTGCTCTACCGGCTCGAGCAGCCGCCGTTCCAGGCCGACATCGCGGCAAAGCAGGCGGCGATCGACAATCTCAAGGCGCAGCTCGTCAATGCCGCGGTGACGCTGCGCCGCGCCCAGCAGCTTCTCAACACGCCCGCCGGCCAGCAATCGAGCGTCGACGCGGCGCTTTCGAGCCAGCAATCGTTTCAGGCGCAGATCGAAGGCGCCCAGGCGGCGTTGAAGCAGTCGCAGATCAATCTCGACTACACCGAGATCCGCGCGCCGATCGACGGCAAGATCGGCCGCACGTCGTTGACCGTGGGCAACGTCGTCACGCCGACCTCCGGCATTCTCGCCACGATCGTGAGCCAGGACCCGATGTACGTGGTCTTTCCCGTCCCGGTCCGCACCGTGCTCGGCCTGCGCCAGCGCTTTGCCGCGAGCGGCGGGCTTATCGGCGCCGTCGTGACGATCCGTCTGCCGAACGGCGCCGCTGTACGGCCAGACCGGCAAGCTCGACTTCGTCGACAACACCGTCAGCGCCTCGACCGACACGATGACGCTGCGCGGCGTGCTGCCGAACCCGCCGCTCGCCGGCGAGGCGCGCGGCGGCGCGCCGGCGCGCGAGCTGGTCGATGGCGAGCTCGTCACGGTCGTGCTCGAGGACGCGGCGCCGGTCGAGGCGCTCACCATCCCGCGCGCGGCCGTGCTCGCCGACCAGAGGGGCGACTACGTCTATGTCATCGCCGCCGGCAACAAGGCCGAGCAGCGCCGCATCACGCTCGGCCAATCGACGCCGACGACCGCGGTCGTCGCCGACGGGCTTGCGGCCGGCGAGCAGGTGATCGTCGAGGGGCTGCAGCGCGTCCGCCCGGGACAGGCGGTCGCGCCCGCGCCGGCGACCCCGACCGCACCGGCGCCGCCGACCGCGCCGGGGTCGGCCTCCTCGCGGCCCTAGCGCGCGTCGGGCGATGCTCTCCCGCATTTTCATCGCGCGCCCGCGCCTGGCGATCGTGATCGCCATCGTCATCACGATCGCCGGCCTCATCGCCTTGACGCGCATTCCGCTGTCGCAGTTTCCCGACATCGTGCCGCCGCGCGTCACCGTGTCGGCGACATACCCGGGCGCCTCGGCGTCGGTCGTCGAGGAGAGCGTGGCGCAGCCCTTGGAGGCGCAGATCGTCGGCGTCGACAAGATGATCTACATGAAGTCGACGAGCGCCAACGACGGCAGCTACAACCTGACGGTGAGCTTCGCGCTCGGCAGCGATCCCGACGTCGACGCGGTCGGCGTCAACAATCGCGTGCAAACCGCTCTGGCGCAGCTTCCCTCGCAGGTGCAGACGCAAGGGCTGACCGTGGCCAAGCGCTCGGCCGCGGTGCTGCAATTCATCGTGCTCTACAGCGAGAACCCGGAGGCTCTCAGCCCGGTCTTCATCACCAGCTATGCCACCATCAACGTGCTCGACGAGCTGTCGCGCGTTGCCGGGCGTCGGCCAGGTCGCTGCTGTTCGGGCGGCTCAACTACTCGATGCGCATCTGGTTCGACACCGATCGTCTGACCAACCTCAATCTCTCGCCGGGCGACATCATCAGCGCGATCCAGGCGCAGAACGTGCAGGCGCCGGTCGGCCGCATCGGCGCGCGGCCGATCGGCAACGACCAGCAGTTTCAGATGAACGTCGAGACCGAAGGGCGCCTCAAGACGCCGGCGGATTTCGCCAAGATCGTGCTGCGCGCCAATCCCGACGGCTCGCTGCTGCGCGTCGGCGACGTGGCGCGGGTCGAGATGGGCGCGCAGAACGAGGACAACGAGACGCGCATCAACGGCCAGCCCGGCGTCGGCATCGCGCTCTACCTCGCGCCCGGCGCCAACGCGGTCGAAACCTCGAAGCTCACGACCGCGACGCTCGCGAAACTGCAGGCCCGCTTCCCGGCCGGCATGAAGGGGATCGTCGTCTACGATTCGACGCTCTTCGTCAGCGACACGATCAGCGAGGTGCTGAAGACGCTCGGCGAGGCGTTCGTGCTCGTCGTCTTCGTCGTGTTCGTCTTCCTCGGCAATCTGCGCGCGACCCTCATTCCCGCGGTCGCCGTGCCGGTGAGCCTGATCGGCACCTTCGCGATCCTCCTGGCGCTCGGCTATTCGGCCAACACCGTTTCGCTCCTCGCCCTGGTGCTGGCGATCGGCATCGTCGTCGACGACGCCATCGTCGTCGTCGAGAACGTCGAGCGCGTGCTCGAGGAGGAGCCGCATCTCTCGCCCGCCCGAGGCGACCTTGAAGGCGATGCGCCAGATCACCGGCCCGATCATCGCCATCAGCCTCGTGCTGCTGTCGGTGTTCGTGCCGGTGGCGTTCATCCCCGGCATTTCCGGCGAGCTCTTCCGTCAGTTCGCGGTGACGATCAGCGTCGCCATGGTGATCTCGGCCGTCAACGCGCTCACGCTTTCGCCGGCGCTGTGCGCCATCGTGCTGCGCCCGGGCGCGAAGCCCAGGGGCCTCATCGGGCTCGTCTTGAAAGGCATCGGCCGCGTGCGCGACGGCTATGCCTGGGTGGTGCTGCGGCTCGTGCGCGTCGCGGTGCTGTCGCTCGTCATCGTCCTGGTGCTCGGCGCGGCCATCACCGCGCTCTGGCGCGCGACGCCCACGAGCTTCCTGCCCGAGGAGGATCAGGGCGCGTTCTTCGTCATGCTGCAGCTTCCGGACGGCGCCTCGGTCGCGCGCACGTCCGAGGCGGCGCGCCAGGTCGAGCACATGCTGGCGCAGATGAAGCAGGTCGACGGCGTCTTCTCGGTCATCGGATTTTCGATCCTCGACAGCGCGAGCGAGGGCAATGCCGCCTTCGTCGTGGCGAAGCTGAAGTCCTTCGCCGAGCGCCCATCGCCCGCCAATTCGGCGCAGGCGCTCATCGGCCGCGTGTTCGCCCAGGCGGCGCAGATCCGCACCGCCACCATCATCGCCTTCAACCTGCCGCCGATCATCGGGCTTTCGACGAGCGGCGGCTTCGAATACCAGCTCGAGGCGCTCGAGGGCCAGGACCCGGCAAGCATCGGCAGCGTGATGCAAGGCATCGTCGCCGCGGCCAACCAGGACCCGCGCCTCTCGCGCGTGTTCTCGACCTTCACGGCGACCAACCCGTCGGTCTATCTCGACATCGATCGCGACAAGGCCCAGGCGCTGGGCCTCAACATGAACGACGTGTTCACCGCGCTCCAGGCGACGCTCGGCGGGTTCTATGTCAACAATTTCAACCTCTACGGCCGCACCTGGCAGGTCAATATCGAGGGCGAGGCCAAGGACCGCCGCGATTTCTCCGACATCACGCAGATCAACGTGCGCAACAAGAACGGCGATATGGTGCCGATGCGCGCCATCGCCGAGTTGAGGACCATCACCGGCCCGCAAGTGATCACGCGCTACAACAATTATCGCTCGATCACGATCAACGGCAGCCCTGGTCCGAGCGCTTCTTCCGGCGAAGCGCTGCAAGCGATGGAGGAGATTTCGGCGCGCACGCTGCCGCCCGGCTACTCCTTCGAATGGACCGGCACCGCCTTCCAGGAACGCCAGGCCGCGGGGCAAACCGGCCCGCTGCTGGCGATGGCGGTGGTGTTCGCTTTCCTGTTCCTGGTCGGGCTCTATGAAAGCTGGACGATCCCGCTGCCGGTGCTGCTTTCGGTCGTGGTCGGCGTATTGGGCGCGTTCCTCGGCGTCATCGTCGCCGGGCTCACGCTCGATCTTTATGCCCAGATCGGCCTCGTCGTGCTCATCGCATTGGCCGCCAAGAACGGCATTCTGATCGTCGAATTCGCGCGCGAGGAGCGCGAGCGCGGCGTCGCCATCCCGGAGGCCGCCACGCGCGGCGCGCGCACGCGGTTCCGCGCGGTGATGATGACGTCGTTCGCCTTCGTGCTCGGATTGCTGCCGCTCGTCTTCGCGCACGGCGCGGCGCAGATCAGCCGCCGCGACGTCGGCACCGCGGTCTTCGCCGGCATGCTGCTCGCCAGCACCCTCGGCATCTTCCTCATCCCGATGCTGTACGTGACGTTTCAGCGCCTGCGCGAATGGGGCCACCGCCGCCTCAAGATGCCGCTTCCGAGCGAAGCGCCGCCTGGCGCCTCCGACGACGATTGAGGGACGCGGGCGCACTTTTTGCGCGCGGGCCGCGAACTGCCTAAAGTGCAATTGACGGTTGCGCCAGCCGGATCGAACGCCGGGTTCGAGCGTTGCACTAGGATCATGGAGGATTGGCGATGACCCCTTTGCAGGCGCTCGGCGCGCACGGTCAGGCGGTGTGGCTCGACTTCCTCGCGCGCCGCTTCATCGCCGACGGCAGCCTCAAGGAGCTGATCGAGCGCGACGGTTTGACGGGCGTCACGTCCAATCCCGCGATCTTCGAGAAGGCGATCGAAGGCGGCGCGGAATATGACGACGCCTTGCGCGCCGCGCTTGCGCGAGGGCGACCGTGCGCCCGACGCGCTCTACGAATCGTTCGCCATCGCCGACATCCAGAGCGCGGCCGACGTGCTGCGCCCCGTCTATGACGCGACGGAACGGCGCGACGGGTTCGTCAGCCTCGAGGTCTCGCCCTATCTCGCGCTCGATACCGACGCGACGATCGCCGAGGCGCGGCGGCTGTGGCGGGCGGTGCGGCGCGACAACGTCATGATCAAGGTGCCGGCGACCGAGCCCGGCCTCCCGGCGATCCGGCGCCTGCTCGGCGACGGGATCAACGTCAACATCACGCTGCTCTTCGCGCAGGCCACGTACGAGAAAGTGGCGGAAGCCTATCTCGCGGGCTTGGAGAAATTCGCGGCGGACGGCGGCGATCTGACGCCGGCTCGCGAGCGTCGCGAGCTTCTTCGTCAGCCGCATCGACACCGTGATCGACCGCCTCATCGCCGAGCGGCGCGACAACACGCTCTCCGCGCTCGCCGGCAAGGTCGCGATCGCCAACGCCAAGCTCGCCTATCAGCGCTACAAGCGCATTTTCGCGGGCGCGCGCTGGCAGAAGCTCGCCGATCGCGGCGCCCGGCCGCAGCGGCTCCTGTGGGCCAGCACCGGCACCAAGAACAAGGCTTACAGCGACGTGCATTACGTCGAGCCGCTGATCGGCCGCGACACGGTCAACACCATGCCGCCCGCCACGATGGACGCCTTCCGCGACCATGGCCGCGCCGGCGACACGATCGAGCAGAGCGTCGGCGAGGCCGAGCAGGTTCTGGCTTCGCTCGCCCGCGGCGGCATCTCGCTCGAGGACGTGTGCGCCGAGCTCGTCGTCGATGGCGTGCGGCTCTTCGCCGATGCCGCCGACAATCTTTTGGGCGCGATCGCGCGGAAGCGCCTGGCGCTGCTCGAAGGCCGGCACGACGAACAGCATGTGTCGCTGCCCGACGCGCTGCAGCGCGACGTGACCGCCGCGCTCGAAACCTGGCGCGGCGCCGGCAATGTGCGGCGCCTGTGGGCGCGCGATGCAACGCTTTGGACCGGCGGCGAGGAAGCGCGTTGGCTCGGCTGGCTCGACATCGCCGCCTCCGAGCGCGCGCGCGCTTGCCGCGCTCGAGCAGTTCGCGGCCGAGGTGAAGCGCGCGAATTTCGCGCACATCCTGCTCCTCGGCATGGGCGGATCGAGCCTCGGGCCCGAGGTGATCGCCGAGACGTTCGGCCGCCAGACGAACGCGCCCGAGCTGATGGTGCTCGATTCGACCGACCCCGCGCAGATCCGCAGCTTCGAGAAGCGCGCGGACCCGGCCAAGACGCTCTACATCGTGTCGAGCAAGTCCGGCACGACGCTCGAGCCCAACATCCTGATGCAGTATTTCTTCGCGCGCGCCGAAGCGGCGCTCGGGCGCGGGCGAGGCGGGCCGGCATTTCGCCGCCATCACCGATCCCGGCTCGAAGCTCGAGGACGAGGCCAAGCGCCGCGGCTTCCGCCACATTTTCTACGGCGTTCCCGGCATCGGCGGGCGCTATTCGGTGCTCTCCCAATTCGGCCTCGCGCCGGCGGCGGCGATGGGGCTCGATGTCGCGAAGCTGCTCGATGCGACGGAGCTCATGGTGCGCTCGTGCGGCGCCAGCGCGCCGCCGGCGGACAATCCCGGCGTGGCGCTCGGCATCATTCTCGGCCTCGCCGCCAAGGCGGGCCGCGACAAGGCGACGATCGTCGCTTCGCCCGCGCTCGCCGATTTCGGCGCCTGGCTCGAGCAGCTTCTCGCCGAATCGACCGGCAAGCACGGGCGCGGCATCATCCCGGTCGATGGCGAGCCGCTCGGCCCGCCCGAAGCCTATGGCAATGATCGCGTCTTCATCGATCTGCGGCTCGCCGCCGAGCGCGACCAAGCACACTCGCGCCGGCTCGAGGCGCTGGAGCGCGCGGGGCATCCGGTGCTGCGCTTCGTCGTCGCCGACGTTTACGCGATCGGCCAGGAATTCTTCCGCTGGGAGATCGCGACCGCGGTCGCGGGCGCCGTCATCGGCATCGATCCGTTCGACCAGCCCGATGTCGAGGCGAGCAAGATCAAGACGCGCGAGCTCACCACCGCCTACGAGAAAACCGGCAAGCTGCCGGACGAACGGCCGCTGTTCGAGGCGGACGGCGTCAAGCTCTTCGCCGATCCGCGCAACGCCAAGGAGCTGGTCGGCGCGGTGCGCGGCAAAACGCTTGCCGATTGGCTCGGCGCCCATCTCGCGCGATTGGGCGCCGGCGACTACTGCGCCTTCCTCGCTTATATCGAGCGCAACGAGCGCCACATCGCCGCGCTGAAGGCGATGCGCGCGCTGGTGCGCGACAAGAAACGCGTCGCGACCTGCGTCGGGTTCGGGCCGCGCTTCCTGCACTCGACCGGCCAGGCCTACAAGGGCGGGCCCAACAGCGGCGTCTTCCTGCAGATCACCTGCGATGACGCGCAGGACCTCGCCGTGCCGGGCCAGAAATACGGCTTCGGCATCGTCAAGGCGGCGCAGGCGCAGGGCGATTTCGACGTGCTCGCCGAACGCGGGCGGCGCGCGCTGCGCATCCATCTCGGCGCCGATGTCGGCGCCGGACTCGCCACGCTCGAGGACGCGATCCGCCGCAGCCTCGGCTGAACTTTCGCGAAAGGACGGAAGGCATGGAGCTCGGAGTTGTCGGATTGGGGCGCATGGGCGGCAACATCGTCCGCCGCCTCGAGCGCAAGGGGCATCGCGCGATCGTGTTCGACCGCGATCCGGCCGCCGTCAAGGCGCTCGCCGACAGCGCCAAGGGCGCGCAAAGTCTTGGCGATCTCGTCAAGAGCTTGCGCGCGCCGCGCGCCGTCTGGGTCATGCTGCCGGCGGGCGATCCGACCGAGCGCACGGTCGCGGAGCTGGCGCAGGCGATGGAGCGCGGCGACATCGTCATCGACGGCGGCAACAGCTTCTACAAGGACGATGTCCGCCGCGCCGCTGCGCTCGCCGAGAAGGGCATCCGCTATGTCGATGTCGGCACGAGCGGCGGCGTCTGGGGGCTCGAGCGCGGCTATTGCATGATGATCGGCGGCGACACGGAGGCGGTGGCGCGGCTCGAGCCGATCTTCGCCGCGCTGGCGCCGGGCGCGGGCGACATCCCGCGCACCGCAGGGGCGCGAAGGGCGCGACCCCCGCGTCGAGCACGGCTACATGCATTGCGGGCCGGCGGGGTCCGGCCACTTCGTGAAGATGATCCACAACGGCATCGAATACGGCGTGATGCAGGCCTTTGCCGAGGGGTTCGAGATTCTGCGTCACGCCGGCTCGGACAAGCTGCCGGCCGCGCAACGCTTCGAGCTCGACCTCCCCGACATCGCCGAACTGTGGCGCCGCGGCAGCGTCGTCGCGTCGTGGCTTTTGGACCTCACCGCGTCGGCGCTCGCCGAGGACCCGCAGCTCGCGGCCTTCTCGGGCATCGTCGAGGATTCGGGCGAAGGCCGCTGGACGGTGATGGCGGCGGTCGAGGAGGCGGTGCCCGCCGACACGCTCGCGCGCGCGCTCTTCGCGCGCTTCCGCTCGCGCGAGGAGCATACGTTCGGCGACAAGCTGCTGTCGGCCATGCGCAAACAATTCGGCGGCCATGTCGAGCCCGGGACGGGAGCCAAACGTGACTGAGGCGCAGGCGAAAATAGAGCGGCCGGCCGCCACTGATAGAGCGCCCCCGGCGCCGCCCGCGGCGATGGTCATCTTCGGCGCGTCGGGCGACCTGACGAAGCGCCTGCTCGTGCCGTCCTTGTGCCATTTGCGCCGCGGCGGCCTGTTGGGCGACCGCTTCGCGCTCGTCGGCGTCGGGCGCGCCGCCATGACCGACGAGCGCTTTCGCGCCATCGTCGGCGACAGCGTCGCCTCCGCTCGGCGGCGACCTTACGGCGCGAGGATGGGCGTTGGCTCGCTGAGCGCAGCAATTATATATCGGGCGATCTCGCCGATCCCGCGACTTACCAGCGTCTCGCCGCCGTTCTGACGAAGCTCGCGGCGACGTATCGTACCGGCGGGAACGTGCTCTTCTATCTCGCGATCCCGGCGAGCGCCTTCATCACGGTCGTGCGCGGATTGGCGGCGGCACGGCTGCTCGAGGAAAGCGAAGGGCGCTTCCGCCGCGTCATCATCGAAAAGCCGTTCGGACGCGATCTCGCCTCGGCGCAGGATTTGAACCGCCAGATCCTTGCGGCGCTGAGCGAGGCGCAGGTCTATCGCATCGATCATTATCTCGGCAAGGAGACGGTGCAGAACATCCTGGTGCTCCGCTTCGCCAATGGCCTGTTCGAGCCGCTGTGGAACCGCGACCACATCGACCATGTGCAGATCACGGTGGCCGAGACGCTCGGCGTCGAGCACCGCGCGCGCTTTTACGACGTGACCGGGGCGCTGCGCGACATGGTGCCCAATCATCTCTTCCAGCTTCTGACCTTGACGGCGATGGAGCCGCCGTCGTGCTTTGCGGCCGACGCCGTCCACACCGAGAAGGCGAAAGTGGCGCAGGCGCTCCACGCCTTCAGCGCGGATGACGCGCTGCGCAACGTCGTGCGCGCGCAATACCGCGCCGGCACGGCGGGCGGGCGCAAGCTCCCGGCCTATCGCGACGCGCCGGATGTGGCGCCGAATTCGGCGGTCGAGACCTATGTCGCGCTGAAGCTGATGATCGACAATTGGCGCTGGGCGGGCGTGCCGTTCTACCTGCGCACCGGCAAGGCGCTGGCGCGCCGGCGCAGCGAGGTGGTGATCGAGTTCAAGAAGGCGCCCTTCGCGCTCTTCCGCGACACGCCGGTCGAACGGCTTACGCCCAACGACATGATCCTCAAGATCCAGCCCGACGAGGGCGTCGTCCTGCGCTTCAACGCCAAGGTGCCGGGCCCGAGCGTGCGCGAGGGCGGCGGTCGCGATGCGCTTCGAGTACAAGGACTATTTCAACGCCGAGCCGAGCACCGGCTACGAGACGCTGCTCTATGACGCGCTCATCGGCGACCCGATGCTGTTCCAGCGCGCCGACACGATCGAGGGCGGCTGGCGCGCGGTGCAGCCGGTGCTCGATGCGTGGACGCGCAACAAGGCCGACGGCCTCGCCTTTTACGATGCGGGGAGCGAGGGCCCGCGCGAAGCCGACGCTCTCATCGCGCGCGACGGGCGGCGCTGGCGGCCGCTCGCGGAGGAATGACATGGCCATGCTGCTCGCACCCGCTCCTGATAACGCCGCTGCCATCGCCGCGCTCCGTGCCGGCCCGCGCCCATGACCGCGGTGCGCGCCATCGTCGATGTCGTGGCGGGCGACGAGTTCGCGCCGCACGCGGCGAGGTGGCTTGCGACGCAGCTTCGCGGCCGCGACGGCGTTCTTGGCGTTCTGCTGTCCGGCGGCGACACGCCGCGTCCCGTCTATGAGTTATTGGCCACGCCGCCTTTTGCCGGCACGCTGCCGTGGCCGCGCATCCACTGGTTCTTCGGGGACGAACGCTTCGTGCCGCACGATCACGCCGACAGCAATTACCGCATGGTTCGCGAGGCGCTTTTCACGCGCGCACCCATTCCGCCCGCGAACATCCATGCCATTCCGACCGAAGGGCTGACGCCCGAGGCGGCGGCCGCCTTCTACGACCATGAGCTGCGCCGCTTCCGCGAAACGCGCGGCGGCGGCCCGCTGTTCGATGCAAGCCTGCTCGGCATCGGCACGGACGGGCATACCGCTTCGCTGTTCCCCGGCAACGCCGCGCTCGACGAAACCACGCGCTGGGCGGTCGCGGTCGAAAGCGCACGCGGCACCCGCATCAGCTTGACGCGGCCCGCGCTCGACCTGAGCCGCGCCTTGGCCTTCCTCGCCGCAGGGAAGGAAAAGCACGCGATCCTCGCCAAGCTCTTCGCCGGCGCCGACGATCTGCCGGCGGCGCGCATTTCGCCCGAGGGCGAGCTTCGCTTCATTCTCGATCGCGCGGCGGCGCCATGAACGAGGCGATGAAGCGGGCCGCGGCCGAGCGTGCCGCCGCCGAAGTCCGCGACGGGATGACCGTCGGGCTCGGCAGCGGCACGACTGCCGTCGTTTGCGGTCGAGGCGCTCGCCCGGCGCGTTGCCGAAGGCCTCAGGATCGACTGCATTCCGACCTCCGAGCGCACCGCCGCGCTCGCCCGCCGGCTCGGCCTGAGGCTCGTCGATTTTGCCGCGCATCGCCCCATCGATATCGACATCGACGGCGCCGATGCGGTGGTGCGCGCCAATCTCGCCCTCGTGAAGGGCGGGGGCGGGTCGCTGCTGCGCGAGAAGATCGTGGCGTGCGCAAGCCGGCGCATGATCGTGGTTGTGGACGAGACGAAGCTCGTCGATCGTCTCGGACCCGGCACGATCGTGCCGGTCGAGATCGAGCCGTTCGGTGCGGAGGCGACGCTCGAGCGGCTTACGGCATTGGGTGCCGTACCACGCCTGCGCCTGGCCAGCGCGCGCCCGTTCGTCACCGATGGCGGACATCTCATCGCCGACTGCGCGTTCGAGGAGATCGCGGATCCGCCTGCCATCGAGGCGCGCCTCAACTCCATCGTCGGGGTGATCGAGTGCGGGCTCTTCATCGGGCTCGCGCACGAAATCTTTGTTGGCGGCGCCGATGGCATCGAGGTGATCGCGCGATGAGCCAAAAACCTGTGACGCTCGCCGTCGATGTCGGTGGCACCGGCGTGAAAGCGTCGCTGCTCGACGAAGCGGGACGCATGTTCAGCGAGCGGCTGCGCCTGCCGACGCCCTATCCGTGCCGTCCCGCCACGCTCCTCGACGTGATCGCCCGGATGGCCGGCGCCTTGCCCGGGTTCGAGCGCGTATCGCTCGGATTTCCCGGCGTCGTGCGCGGCGGGCGCGTGATCACCGCGCCGCACTTCGATGCCGAGGCGTGGCGCGATCATCCGCTCGCCGAGGATCTGCGGCGCCGCCTCGGCAAGCCCGCGCGCATCCTGAACGATGCCGAGGTCCAGGGGCTCGGCATCGAGCGTGGGCGCGGCCTCGAAGTGGTGCTGACGCTCGGTACGGGCGTCGGCAGCGCTGTGTTCAGCGACGGGCAGCTCGCGCCGCATCTTGAGCTGGCGCACCATCCGATCCGCGGCCGCAAGACCTACAACGACTATATCGGCGACGCGGCGCTCAAAAAGATCGGGCCGAAACGCTGGAACCGGCGCGTCGTCAAGATGATCGCGATCGTCGAAAGCCTGCTCAATTACGACAGGCTCTATCTCGGCGGCGGCAATGCGGCGCACGTGAAGGCGAAGCTGCCCAAGAATGTCCGGCTCGCCAGCAACGACGCGGGTCTCACCGGCGGCATCCGGCTGTGGGACGACCGGTTATGGCGCGGCGTACCGGATGGCGGCGCCGTACATGAGGCCGGCGCTACGCGTCAGCCGAAGCGTGAACCGGCCGCGCGAGCCGCTCTGCCTCGCTGACGATGTCCGCCACCGACAGGCGCACGTAGCCGAGCACGTCCTCGGCCGTGCGCCCGCTCTTCGGGATGCGGCGGACGGCGAGGCTCGTGACGGTGATGCCCGCGCCCTCGGCAGCGGCCGCCTCGGCAAGCTCGCTGCCGAGCCCGCCCACGTAATTGTCCTCGACCGCGAGCACCGCGCATCCCGCCCGGCGCGCCATCTCGAACACGGGCGCGGTCGCGAACGGCAGGCAATAGGCATCGACGACGCCGGCGCTGATGCCGCTGCGCTCGAGCGCATCGGCCGCCGCGAGGCACGAATGAACCATGTAGCCCGCGGCCACCAGTACGATCGAGCGGCGCGGGCCCGAGGCGCGGCGTAGGATCTTGGCCTGGCCTAGGGGGAATTTGTCCCCGTCGCGATAGAGGAGCGGCAGGTCGCCGCGCACCGCGCGGAGATATGCGGCGCCGTCATGCGCTGCCATGGCAAGCACCAGCGCATAGGCGCTCACCGCATCGGCGGGCGTCAGCACCGTCATGGCGCGCCGGCCTTTCGCGTCGCTCGCATGGGCGAGCGCGCGCATGAAGGCGATATCGGCGAGCCCCATCTGGCTCGGCCCATCGGCGGCGAGCGTCACGCCGACATGCGTGCCGACGAGTTTCACCGGCAGGCCGCCGATGACGGCCATTTCCACCTCGTCGAAGGCGCGCTCCATGAAGCGGCCGAAGGTGCTGACGAAGGCGATCTTGCCGGCGGCGGCGAGGCCCGAGGCGGCCGATACCATGTTCTGCTCGGCGATGCGGCCTTCGAAATAGCGCGCCGGGATGGGCCTTGGCGAACGCATCCGCGTAGGTCGAGTTCTTGACGTCGCCGTCGAGCGCCACGACCGAATTGTTGGCATCGCCGAGCGCCTTCAACGCCATGCCGTAGGCGCGCCGCGGCGACAGCGCCTTCTTGTCCCGCACCGATTTCGCGAGCGCGCCGTCGCTGGCGAGCGCCGCGGAAAAATCCGCCGCGGTGCGCGCCGCCGGCGCACGCGGCGCCGCTTGGGGCGGCACGATCGCGAGCGCCCGCGCCATCTCGTCGGCGGTGACCTTATCGGCGCCGAGCTCCCGCGCGCGCGCGTCGAGCTCGGCCAGCACCGCCGGCAGGTCCTCCTTCTTCACCGGCGTGCCGTGATGGCCCATGCCGCCGAGGTTCGGCACGCCCCAACCCTTCACCGTGCGCGCGATGACGGCGACCGGCTCCTGCGCGCGCGCCATGACGGCGGCCTCGATTGCCGCCGGATCGTGCCCGTCGATCACTTCGGTCTTCCAGCCGAACGCAGCAGCCTTCCTCTCGAGATGGCGCCAATCCTGCGCCGGTGCGACGAAATCGCTTTGACCGAGCGTGTTGCAGTTGAAGATCGCCACGACGTTGTCGAGGCGCTGGTCGGCGATGAAGTCCATCGCCTCCCAAATCTGGCCCTCGCGCGACTCGCCGTCGCCGATGATGCAGTAGATGCGCTTGCCGAGCCCGTCGAGCCGCGCCGCCGCGCCGAGCCCGCCCGCGACCGACAGGCCCTGGCCGAGCGATCCGGTCGCCGCGTCGAAGAACGGAAAGCCCAGCGCGGGATTGGGATGGCCGTCGATCGGGCTCGCGATGTCGCGCAGCGACATGAGATCGTCGCGCGTCATCGCCCGCCGCGCGCCGTCGGGCGCGATCGTGACGCCGAGATCGGCGCATGCCGCATAGACGATCGGCACGGCATGGCCTTCCGACAGGACGAGCCGGTCGGCGCCGCGGTGCCCGGGCTCCTTCGGATCCCAGCGCATGACGCGGTACATCAGCACGGCGACGATATGCGCGAGCGACAGCGCCGTCGTGGGATGGCCGCTGCCGGCCGCCGTCGTCGCCTCGACCGCGAGCCGGCCGATGGCGATGGCCTTGGCGTTCAAGATCGTGCTGATGTCGGTCATGGGCCGCGCTCCCTTCCGAAGCCGAACGCGAGCACCGCGCGCGAGGTTCAAGGGGCTCCCGAGAACGCGCCCTGACCGGGCGTAAAGCAATCGTAAAGACTTGTTACATTATCGTGATAAGCGAGAGGAAGAGTGTGAGCGAGATCCGCAGTCCCGATCTTCGCCGCCTCCGCGACGATTGGGAGGCGCGCCGCCACGGCCGCGAGATGCCGTCGCGCGCCGATTTCGACGTGCTCGATCTCAAATACATGATCGGCAAGATCGTGCTCTTCGACGTCGCCTACGATCCGCTGCGCTACCGTTGCCGCCTGCACGGCACGGCGATCGCGCGCCGCGTCGGCTACGAGATGACGGGAAAGACCATCGACGACATTCCCTCGCCTGCGCTGCGGGCCAAGATGCACGCCCATTTCGCGCGCGTCGTCGAAGGGCGCGTGCCGATCGTCGAAACGCGCGAGCGCGAGACCCTCGAAGAGGGCACGATCGACTGCGAGGTTCTGATCCTGCCGCTCTCGGGCGACGGCAAGACCGTCGACATGCTGCTCATCGGCATGGCTTTCCCCTGAGCTCCGTCGCGTTGCGCCGGGACGGCCCGATCCGGCAAGATCGCGCGCGAAACTTCGGTGTGAGGCGCGCGTGAGCAATCAAAAACGTGTGGCGTTGGTGACCGGCGCGTCGACCGGGATCGGCCGGGCCGAAGCCGTCGCGCTGGCCAAGGCCGGCTACGACGTGGCGATCAATTACAGCCGCAGCGCCGGCGAGGCGAAGAAGACCGCCGCAGAATGCGAGCGGGCCGGCGCCGCAGACGCTGCTCCTTCAGGGCGATGTCGCCGACGAAACCGCGGTCGTCGCCATGTTCGCCAAGCTCGAGGAGCGCTTCGGCCGGCTCGACGTATTGTGCAACAACGCCGGCACCAGCGTCACGGCGCTGGCGCACGATTTCGAGAAGGTGTCGGCCGAGGATTGGGACCGCGTGTTCGCCGTCAACGTGAAGGGCGTGTTCCTCGTGACGAAGCACGCGGCGCCCTTGCTGCGCCAGTCGGACGACGCGCACGTCATCATGACCAACAGCATCGTGGGTGCGCGGCCGGGGCCGCAGCCGCTCCCTTATTCCGCGAGCAAGGGCGCGCTCTGGACCATGACCAAGGCTCTGGCCGGCGCGCTCGGGCCCGCGGGCGTGCGCGTCAACGGCGTGGCGCCCGGCTGGATGGAAGGCGAGTGGATGGAGCGCATGCTCGGCGACAACTACGGCAAGCTGATGGAGCGCCGCGCCAAGCAGACGCCGTTGCGGCGCTGCGTCACGGCCGAGGATGTCGCCGCCGCGGTGATGAGCCTCGTCACCGGCAGCAAGGGCGTGACCGGCGTCATCCTCACCGTCGATGGCGGCTTCGCCTCGGTTACCTGATCTCGCGCTCGCGCGGCGGCGTGCCGAACCGCTCGCGCAGCGCGCGGTCGCGCTCGACATGTTCGAACGAGCGGCCGAGCGCCAGTCCGCCGCCGATGACGCCGATCACCACGGCGGCGATCCCCGCGCCCATGAGCCGCGGGCTCGAGGTCTTGAGGTTGAGGACGATGAGCCCGCCGCCCGTTCCGGCGAGTGCGACCAGCGCGACCACCACGAAGGCGCGGAAATACTGCATCGATCCCTCCGGCGCCGCAGCATAGCCGATCCGGGCCGGGCTTAGGGAAGCCTCAGCGGCGCCGTGCGGCCTTGCGTGCCGGCCGGCGCTTTGCCGCGGCGGCGCGGCCCGTGCGCGCGCGGCGCGCCTTGAGCTTTGCCGGGGCCCGCGCCTTGGCCGTCCTCGCCTTGCGCGCGGGGCGCGCCTTCTTGGCAGCCTTGGCCTTGCGCGCCGGCGCCGGCCGCGCGGCGCGGCGCGGCGCGATCACCACCACCTCGGCGCGCGCGGCATAGATGCTGCGCAGCACGGCGCCGCCCGTCTCTTCGCTGCCCTTGACCGCGTCGTCGCGCCGCCGTGTCTGCCGGCTGACTTGGCTGACATAGGCGCCGCGCAACGTCGCCACGACGGTTTCGCCTTCGCCGCCCGCGCCGGCGCCCTGGTTCTGCCGCGCGAGAAAGGCGCTGCGGATCGCGCCCTGTCCGCTCGCCGGCTGCTCGGTTTCCACTTGTTTCCGTTCGTCCTGCTGGTCCATAGCCATGGTGCCCCTGCCGTGGCTCAATATGCATGATCTATCGCGTCGCGGTGCGCGCGCCAAGCGGAAATGAGAGGAGACGTGCGAATGTCCTACGAAATCGCCGCCGAGGATTTTCGCATCCCGTCCGACACGGCCGGGATCGAGCTGTTCGTGCGCAACAAGCGCCCGAAAGATCCGGCGCACCGCAGCCCGGAAAAGACGCTGCTCTATGTCCACGGCACCTCGCAAGCGGCCGAGGCGACATTCGACCTGGCGCTCGAGGGATATTCCTGGATGGACTATCTCGCGGCGCGCGGCTGGGATGTGTTCCTGGTCGATCTGCGCGGCTATGGCGGCTCGAGCCGGCCGCCGAGATGCGCCAACCCGCGGACGCCAATCCGCCGATCGTCACGACCGACGTGGCGCTCAGGGATTTCGGCGCCGCCGTCGATTTCATCCGCCGCCGCCGCGGCATCGCGCGGCTCGCCGTCATGGGCTGGTCGTGGGGCACGGCGATCGTCGCCGCCTATGCGGCGCGGCACCAGGACCAGGTGAGCCGGCTCGTCCTGTTCGCGCCGGTGTGGCTCAGGGGCAAGCGCCCGGCCGACGAGCGCCCGTTGGGCGCCTATGCCACCTGGACGGTCGAGGAGGCGCGGGCGAACCTGCAGACCGGCGCGCCCGAGGAGCCAGCGCGCCGCGCTGCTGCCGGAAGCTTGGTATGCCGCGTGGAAGGCGGCGGCGCTCGCGACCGATCCCGAGGGCGCGCGGATGAGCCCGCCGGTCGTGCGCTCGCCCAACGGCGCGCCGCACGACAGCCGCGCCTACTGGGCCGCGGGCAAGCCTTATTACGATCCGGCCGAGATCGCGGCACCGACCCTCATCGTCCATGGCGAGTGGGACGGGCTCCTGCCGCTGTCGATGGCGGAAGCGATCTTCGCCAAGCTCGTGCGCGCGCCGCAAAAGCGCCTCGTCGAGATCGGCGCGGGCACGCACCTCCTGTTGCTCGAGAAGAACCGCTTGCAGCTCTTCCGCGAGGTGCAGCTCTTTCTCGACGAGAGCTAGCTAGCGCGGCGGGCGCGCGCCGCCGGCGCCGCCGCGCGGCAAGGATGCCGACAGTCCTGCGTGCTGGCGCGAGGGATAGAGATAAACCGTCAGGTTCTGCGCCGCGACGCCGAACGTGTCGGCCGGATGGACGCTGCAATAATAGTCGAGCCATTGCAGCGAATTCGCGAAGCTGCCGTCGGTCTCGATGTTCCACACATCCGAGGTCCAGCGGTTGAAGGCGCTCTCATATCCGGCGAGCCAGTCCTGGAATTCCGCGTCGCGGTGGTTGCGGCGTGCGATGCCGTAGGACGCGCACAGCTCGTTGCCGGCGCCGCGCACGAAATAGCCGCCGTCGCCGTCGATCGCCGCGGCCGGCGCCGCCGCGATGACCGCCGGAAGGATGAGCGACAAAATCCGCAGTCTTGCCATGGGACGCTCTCGACAGCGAAGCCATCTAAGAACGTCTGCCCCGGCGCATCGGCAGCGGCACTCATTGGCAGTTGCGCGCGGACCTCCCGCGCCTCAACTTTCCGGCCGGAAGCCGAATGTCTCCTCGAAGCGGCGGCAGAATCGCGGCCAGACTTCGGGGTTCAAAAGGCGCGGCGGGCGCTTGCCGTCGAGCGTATCCAGAATCTGCTCGGCGGCGATGCGGCCCATGGTGGCGCGCGCCTCCGCGGTGACGCCGGCGCTGTGCGGGCTCGCGATCACGTTGTCGAAGGCGAGGAGCGGATGGTCCGTCTCCGGCGGCTCTTTGGCCCACACATCGAGCCCGGCGCCGGCGATGCGCTTTTCGGCCAGCGCCGCCGCAAGCGCCGCCTCGTCATGGATGTGGCCGCGCGCGGTGGTGATGAAGAAGGCGTGCTTTTGCATCAGCGCGTATTGCGCGGCGCCGATCATGCCGCGCGTCTCGTCGCTCAAGGGGCAGTTGATCGAGACGAAATCGACGCTGCGCAAAAGCTCGTCGAGCTCGACTTTTTGCGCGCCCTTGGCCGCGATCGCGGCGGCGTCGAGATAGGGGTCGTAGGCCAGCACCCGCATCGCGAACAGGCCGCGCGCGAGCTCGGCGATGCGGCTCCCGACATTGCCGATGCCGACGATGCCGAGCGTCTTGCCGTAGATGTCGTGCCCCATATAGAGGTTGCGGTCCATGCGCTGGTCGCGGCGCATGACGCGGTCGGTCTCGCCGATGCGCTTCGACAGCGAGATCATGAGGGCGATGACGTGCTCGGCCACCGCCTCGCGGTTGCCGCCCGACTGGTTGACGACGGCGATGCCGGCAGCGGTGCAGTCCTTGACGTTGACCGTGTCGAAGCCCGGCGCCGGTCGCCGAGACGAGTAGCAGGCTCGGCATCTTCGCCAGAAGCGGCGCCGTTGCGTAGAATTTCGGATCGAGCTCGTCGCGCGCCGAGCTGATCGAGAAGATGTGCGCGCCGGCGAGCACGGGCGCCGCCTCGTCGTCGGGCGCGTCGTTGTCGAGCTTGTCGAGCGTGATCTGCGGCCGCCGCGCCAGGATCTCGGCGAAGATCGGATGGAAGAGCGCGCTTCACATAGAAGATGCGGATCGAATTGACGGTCATCGGAGGCTCATCTCCCGGGGCCCGCGTCGGCTGGTCTTGGCAGGAAAATATCGCGTCATGCCCATACATGCCTATCGCGCGCACGACGCGAGGCGGCCTTTTTCGGCGCAACCTCCTGCACTGACTGCAAAATACGGTCAAAATCGCTCATTTTCCCGCGTCTCCATGCCGTTCCGAAATCGCCTTTCCGGCTCTCCCGATTACTTTTGGTGCCCGATTGCTCGCGGTAAAGCGGCCCTTTCTGGCCCGCCTCGGAAACCCGCCCGGAGCCAATCCCGCCGTACGCTATCTATCATAAAAACGTACATACGTCAAGCAAGATTGCGCCATCGCGGCGCGCCCGGCATGCTTTGCCGCCGGAGGAGACGCCATGCTGAGCCTGCCGTCGCACAGCCGCTACGATTATTCCGCGATCGAGGGGCGCCGCCCCTATGACTGGCCGGGGGGCAAGCGGCTCGCCTTCTATGTCGCGATCAACATCGAGCATTTCGCCTTCCGTGCCGGGCGCGGCGCCGATCCGACCAACCGCGGCGGGCCGCAGACGACGCGCAACTACGCCTGGCGCGATTATGGCGTGCGCGTCGGCGTGTTCCGCCTCTTCCGCCTCCTCGACCAGCTCAAGCTGCCGGCGACGATCCTTTTGAACAGCCTCGTCTGCCTGCATTACCCGGAGATCATCGCCCGCATCAAGGCGCGGGGCGACGACGTGGTCGGGCACGGCCGCACCAATGCCGAGGAGCTCGTGGGTCTGTGGGAGGCGGACGAGGCGCGCCTCATCGCCGAGACGACCGAGACGATCGCGCAGCATCTGGGCGTCAGGCCCCTGGGCTGGATGGGGCCGGGCGCGGCCGAGACGGGCGCCACGCCCGATCTCCTCAAGGAAGCGGGCTACACGCACAATCTCGACTGGCCGGTGGACGATCAGCCGATCTGGATGCGGACGCGCGCCGGGCCGCTCCTCTCGGTGCCGTACCCGTTCGAGCTGAACGACATGGGCGCCAACGTCAACCGCGACCACACCGGCCGCGAGTTCGCCGACATGATCGTCGATCAGTTCGAGGAGATGCTGGAACAGTCGGACGAGCAGCCGCTCGTCATGGCGGTGTCGCTGCACGGCTTCATCGCCGGCCAGCCGTTCCGGCTGCGCCCGCTGCGCCTCGCGCTGAAGCACTGCGTCGAGCACAAGCGCAAGGAGCGCGTCTGGTTCACCCGCGCCCTCGACATCGCCAACTATTGCATGACGCTGCCGCCGGGCACGATCCCGGGCGGGTGAGCGGCCCGGCGCGAGATTGCTTCGTCGCTTCGCTCCTCGCAATGACAGCCTTTTGTTGTCATTGCGAGCGAGGCGAAGCAATCCCCGCCCGGCTCACTTCAATCGCTTGGCGGCCTCGTCGACGAGGCTGAGGTCGGCGTAGGGCGCGACATCGACCTTGGTCTTCAGGAAGCCGCCGTCATATTCCGTGTCGATGTTCTGCTGCAGCGCCTTCAGGTCGGGGTGGCCGTTCGGGTCGCGGAAATCGTCGCCGTGCGTGAACAGCCACCCGTCCCAGAGGGCAACCGGCGTCTTGGTGAAATCGGCGATGGTCTTGACCGCCTCGTCGTGATTCTTCGGATCGGAGAACCAGGCGAGCGCGCGCAGCTCGTCCTCGAGGTAATCGACCATGGCGGCGCGGTTCTTGGCGATGAAGGCGGCGCGCGTGTTGAGCGAGATGAGCTGCATCCTTCCGACCGCGTCTCCCATCGTGAACAGCGTCCGCGTCATGTCGCGCAGGCCCTGGTCCTTGGCGAACGGCTGCGGCGTCATGGCGATGTCGATCTTGTGCTCGCCCAGCATCGCCTTCATGGCGGGAAAGGGCGCCTCGATGATGGTCACGTCCTTGGCGTCCATGTTGTGCCGCCGCAGCATGGAGCGGAAGCCGATATCGGGCGCGGCGCCGATCGCGTTCGTGGCATAGACCTTGCCCTTCAAATCCTCGACCGTTTTGATCGGCCCGTCCTTCAGCACGAAATATTCGGTGGCGTACCAGCCGGGGACGCCGTCCTGGATCGTGTCGGCGATGACGCGCAGGTCGGGGACGGCGCCGCTCGCGATCGCGATCGCGATCGCGGGATATGACAGCTCGGCCATGTCGAGCTCGCCGGCCGCGAGCGCCGTCACCATGAGCGGCGTGCTCTGAAAATGCTGGAAGTCGAGCGTGTAGCTCGTGCCCTCGTGCTTGGCGATCCCTTGCTTGTTGAACATGAGGAAAGGCGAATCGCTCGCCGGCACGATCCAGCCGATCCTGAGCTTGGCCGGCTCGGCGTTCGCCGCCGCGGCGCACGACGCCGCGAGCGCGAGCACGAGCAGAAATTTCGTCGGCGCCGCCATCTTGACCCCCATCGCCTAGAGCTTCAGCACGCGCTCGGCATTGCCGTGCGCGATCTTCTCCTTGTCCGACGTTGCGAGCGGCAGGCCGTTCAGGAAATCGACCGCGAGCCGGTTCGATTCGTAAGGCCAGTCGATCGAGAACAGCACGTTGTCGATGCCGAGCGCCATGATCGAGCACAAGAACGCCGGCGTCGAGAAATTGCCGCTGCAGGTTATGACGAGGTTCTCGGTGAGATATTGCCGCGGCGTCTTCTTGAGGCCGCGCGCCTTCATGGCAAAGCGCGTGTGGTCCTCGAACCGGTCGAGCCAGAACGGCAGGCCCTCGCCCAGATGGCCGAGGATGAAGCGCAGATTCGGATAGGCGTCGAACACGCCCGCCATGACGAGGCGCAGGAAATGCGTGCACGTCTCCATGGCGAAGCCCCATGCGGCCGTGCTCAGATCCTCGAAGCCCTTGAAATAGGCCTCCAGCACCGCGGGATGCGGCTCGCGCGGATGGAGATAGATCGGCACGTCGAGTGCCGCCGCGCATTCGAGGATCGGCCAGTATTTCTTGTCGTCGAGAAATTCGCCGGCGGTGTGGCTGTTGATCATCGCGCCCTTGAAGCCCAACGTCTTCACCGTGCGCTCGAGCTCCTTGACCGATGCGGCCGGGTCCGCGGTCGCGAGCGAGGCGAAGGCGGCGAAGCGGTCGGGATGCGCCGTGACCGCCGCCGCCACGCGGTCGTTCGCGTCGCGCGCCATGGGGACGGCGATGTCGGCGGGATAGGCCTGCGTCCCCGGCTGGGTCAGCGACAGGACCTGCAGGCTGACGCCGACCGCATCCATTGCCTTGAGACGCCGCGCGCCGAGGTCCGCGAGCTCGGCATAGACGTCGTGGCCGAGCGCGTCCGCCCGCGCCAGGAGTGTCGCGTTGCGCGCCCGCGTCTGCGGCCGGTGCTCGGTGAAGAGCGGCGTCGCGAAATGCTCTTCGAGCGCGATGATGCGCATCTCGCCCTCGCTACTTCAGTTCCGTCTTGAGGAACGGGACGAGCCGCCGCCACGCATCCTCCGATGTCTCCTCGCGGTAGGAGGCGGGGTTCGAGAAATTCTGGAACGCGTGGCCCGCGCCGTCATAGATGCGGAAGTCGTGCCGGATGCTGTGCTTCTTCAGCTCCTGCGAGATGCGCTCGACGTCGTCGGGCGGCGGGTTCTTGTCGTCGCGGCCGAAGAAGCCGGCGATCGCGCACTTGATGTTGGGCGTCAGCGCGATCGGCGGAAGCCGCCCTTCGCCCTCGGCGCGGAAGATGCCGCCGCCATAGAGCACGACCGCCGCCTTGAAGGCGGCATTGCTGGCGGCGCCGAGATAGGCCATGCGCCCGCCCATGCAGTGCCCCATGATGGCGATGCGGTCGCCCTTCACCGCGGGCAGCGCCTGAAGCTCCTTCACGCACGCGTCGATGTCGGCCACGACCTCGCCGTCGGTGAGATTGCGGCGCGAAACGCCGCCGTCCTCGCCGGCCGGGCGGCGGTGATAGAGGTTGGGCGCGGCGGCGAAGAAGCCGTTCTTGGCCAGGCGCTCGCACGTCACGCGGGTGAATTCGTCGATGCCGTCGCGATGATGGATCAGGACGACCGCGGGGTGCGGACCCGCGCCCTCGGGTTCGGCCGTGAAAATCCCCATCGTGCCGTCGCCGACCTTGACCGTGATCTCGCGCGCCATGGTGTCCTCCCGTATCGCAGCGGTCCAACATCTTCCTGCCATGCGGCGCTGCCCGCAACGGGTTTGTCGCCGATCACATCCGTGCGAGAACCCGCGTCCGCGTCTGTCTCGCGCGGCCGGTTTGGCGTACCGTCCCCCGTCGTTACTTCAGGGAGGAACGCCATGAACATGACAAAGGGACTTTGTGCTTTGGCCGCCGGTCTTGCTGCCGCTTGTGCGCTGCCGGTGCATGCGCAGGACGTCATCACCACGCACCGTCTTTCGGCGGCGCTCGCGTCCGAGGCGGTGGCCGAGGCGGTCGCCTCATGCACCAAGCAGGGCTACAAGGAGTCCGCGGTCGTGGTCGACATGGACGGTGTCGAGCAGGCGATGCTGCGCGGCGACGGCGCGAGCGTCCTGACGATCGACGCCTCGCGCGACAAGGCCTACACCGCGGTGACGCTCGGCGCCGGCCGAGGCGAATCGAGCGGCGACGTCGCAAAGCGGTTCGCCAGCGGCTCGCCCGCCGGGCTCGTCAAGCTGCCGCACGTGGTGCTGGCGCAAGGCGGGCTGCTCATCAAGGTCGGCACCGAGGTGGTTGCGGCGATCGGCGCCGGCGGCGCGCCGGGCGGCGATCTCGACGATGCCTGCGCCAAGGCCGGCATCGACAAGATCAGCGATCGCCTCAAATAGTTCCGAGCGTCCGGGCGAGGAGATCGAGCGCCGCGGCGGCGAATTCGTGCATGTTGCCGCGCCGGTCGGATTTCCCCGTATCGAGCGTGAGGCTCGCCTCCGTCGCGACCGGCGACGGCGAAGCACGAATGGCCGGCGGCGTCGCCATAGCGGTTGCCGGTCGGCCCGCTCGCGCCCGTCTCGGCGAGCGCCCAGGATGCCGCCATGCGCTCCTTCGCCGTGCGCGCCAGGAGCAGCGCGTAGGCCTCGGTCGAGGCGCGCATCCCGTGCGGCAGATCGGCGATGCCCATGAGGCCGCGCCGGCTCGCGAGCGTGTAGACGACCGCGCCGCCGAGGAAATAGGCGGATGCGCCCGGCACGGCCAGGAGCGCCGCCGAAATGAGCCCGCCGGTCGAGGATTCGGCGATGGCGATCGTCTCGCCCCGCGCCTTCAGCAGCGCGCCGATCTTTTCCGCGCGTGCGATCAGCTCGTCCATGGCGTTTCTCCCCTTGGCGGTACTGTTCGCACTATAGTGCACCGCGAACGCGAGGAGGCGAGGGGTGGGGCAGTTCGGCATCGGTCAGGCGGTCCGGCGCAAGGAGGATGTGCGCTTCATCACCGGCAGGGGAAGCTATACGGATGATTCGAGCCGGCCGGGCCAGGTGCATGCCGTGTTCCTGCGCTCGCCCCATGCGCATGCGCGCATCAAGAGCATCGACAGTGCGGCCGCGCGCGCGGCGCCTGGCGTGCTCGCGGTCTATACCGGCGCCGATGTGGCGCGCGCCAAGCTCGGCATGATCCGCTGCGTCGTGCCGTTGAAGAACCGCGACGGCTCGAACTATGCCAACCCGGGCCGGCCGCTTCTGGCGCAGGACCGCGTGCGCCATGTCGGCGAGGCGGTGGCGATGGTGGTGGCCGCGACATTGGCCGAGGCGAAGGACGCGGCCGAGCTGATCGAGGTCGATTACGAGCCGCTGCCCGTCGGTCGATCGCGCCGGCCGAGGCGGTGAAGCCGGGCGCGCCGCTGCTGTTCGACGCGGCGCCCAACAACGTCGCCATGGACTGGGAGCTGGGCGACGCCAAGGCGGTCGAGGCGGCGTTCGCCAATGCTGCGCGCATCGTGAAACTCGATCTCTCGATCAGCCGCAGCGTGGTGACGCCGATCGAGCCGCGCGGCGCGGTCGGCGAATTCGACAAGGCGACCGGGCGCTATACCGTCGAGGTCGGGACGCAAGGCGTCTTCACCGCGCGCAGCACGATCGCGAAAAGCCTTGCCGTGCCCGAGGACCGCGTGCGCGTCGTCACGCGCGATGTCGGCGGCAGCTTCGGCATGAAGGGGTTCGATTATCCCGAGCATGCGCTGGTGCCGTGGGCGGCATCGCAACTGGGCCGCCCGGTCAAGTGGATCAGCGAGCGCCAGGAGGCGTTTCTTTCGGACACGCAGGGGCGCGAGCAGCAGGTCCATGCCGAATTGGCGCTCGACAAGGACGCGCGCTTCCTCGCCATCCGGGTCGAGAATTTCGCCAATGTCGGGGCCTATCTCTCGTATTTCTCGCTGCTCATCCCGACCGTGGCGGGATTGCGCCTGCTGACCGGCGCCTACCGCATTCCGGCGGCCTATGCGCATGTGCGCGCGGTCTTCACCAACACGGTGTGGGTCGATGCCTATCGCGGCGCGGGGCGGCCCGAGACGGCCTATGTGCTGGAGCGCCTGGTCGATCGCGCCGCGCGCGAGACGGGCCTTTCCGCCGAGGAGATCCGGCGGCGGAATTTCGTGCCGCCCGAGGCGATGCCGTACCAGACGCCGATGATCGTGCGCTACGACAGCGGCAATTTCCCGCTGAACCTCGACACCGCGTTGAAGGCGGCCGACCGCGCCGGATTTGCCGCGCGGCGCGCCGAGGCCGAAAAACGCGGCAAGCTGCGCGGCATGGGCATCGCCTACTACATGGAAGTGACGGCGAACATGCCGCAGGAGAAGGCCGACATCCGCTTTCTCCCCGACGATCGTATCCAGATGGGGATCGGCACCGGCCCGTCGGGCCAAGGGCACGAGACCGCGTTCGCGCAAATTCTCGAGGACCGGCTCGGCCTGCCGTTCGACCGCATCGATTTCGTGTTCGGCGACAGCGACAAGCTCGCTTCCGGCGGCGGCACGGGCGGCGCCAAGACGCTGATGCTCGCCGGCACCGCGCTCGTCGATGCGGCGGAGAAGATCATCGCCAAGGGCAAGCGCCTCGCCGGCCATTTGCTCGAGGCGGCCGAGAGCGACATCGAGTTCCGCGACGGCACCTTCACCATCGCCGGCACCGACCGCTCGATCGAGATCATGGAGCTGGCGCGGCGCGCGCGCGAAGCGAAGAGCCTGCCCGAGGGCGTGCCCGCCTCGCTCGACGAGATCGGCACCAGCAGCGCCGACAAGAACACGTTCCCGAACGGCTGCCACGTGTGCGAGGTCGAGATCGATCCCGACACCGGCGCCACGGAAATCTGCCGCTACACGGTTGCCGACGATTTCGGCCGCATCGTCAATCCGCTCATCGTCGAGGGCCAGATCATGGGCGGCGTCGTGCAGGGCGCGGCGCAGGCCCTCTTCGAGGGCGCGCGCTACGATGCCGCGAGCGGTCAGCTCCTGACCGGCTCGCTCATGGACTATGCCATGCCGCGCGCAGCGGATTATCCGGCGATCGCCATCACCTTCAACGAGGTGCCGTGCACGACCAACGTGCTCGGCATCAAGGGCGCGGGCGAGGCGGGCTCGGTCGGATCGATCGCATCGACCATGAATGCCGTGCTCGACGCGCTGGCGCCGAAGGGCATCGCGCACCTCGACATGCCGGCCTCGCCCGCGCGCATCTGGGCGGCGCTCGCGGCGGCAGCGGCGGGGCGCACGGCATGAGAGCGCGCTCGCGCGAGGAACGGGAAGAGGACGATGTCCGCTTCACCGTGAGCCTCGCCGCGCTTGCCGTCTGTCTCTTCCTGGCGTGGCTCGGCCTTTATCTGCTCGATGCGCTCGCCGCCGAGGGACGGCTCGAGGACTGCATGATGCAGGGCCGCACCAATTGCGAGCAGACCGATCTGTCCGAATTGGGCGAGTGACGCGGCGCCCGCGTCAACATTGCAACGATTTAATGTCCGTGTAGGCGCTGCGTAAGCCGCGCAGACCCATCTTTCCAATATCAGAATCCCACCGGAAAGGTCGGTCTCCCATGTCCATGTCGATGAAGTCCTGGCACCGCGCGCGGCTTGCGGCGCTGGCCGGCGGCGTAGCGCTCTCGCTCGTCGCCGGACCGCTCCTGGCCGAGACGACGCCCGACCGCTCTGCGGCCGCGACGCCGACGGCGGTCGCGTCGCTGCCGAGCTTCGGCCCGCTCGTCAAGGAAGTGATGCCCGCGGTCGTCAATATCTCGGTCGAGATGAAGGCTCCCGCCGCCGACCAAAGCGGCTTTCAGAACGAGGCTCAGCCGGGCGACGACGGCGACCAGAACCAGGACCAGGCCGGGCCGGGGCCGGGCCAAGCCCGAATTCCCGCCCTCGCCGTTCGATCAGTTCCTGCACCGCTTCTTCCAGCAGGGCCCGAACGGCATGCCGATGATGCCGCAGGGACAGGGCCAGGTGCAGCGCATGGCGCTGGGCTCGGGCTTCATCATCGATCCGTCCGGCTACGTCGTCACCAACAACCACGTGGTCGAGAACGCCGACAAGGTGACGGTCGTGTTCCAGGACGGCAGCAAGCATCCGGCGAAGATCATCGGCCGCGACGAGAAAACCGATCTCGCGCTTTTGAAGATCGACGCGCCGAAGCCGCTCCCCTACGTCGCATGGGGCGACAGCAATGCCTCGCATGTCGGCGACTGGGTGCTGGCGGTCGGCAATCCGTTCGGCCTGGGCGGCACGGTCAGCACCGGCATCATTTCCGCGCGCGGGCGCGACATCCACGAAGGACCTTACGACGACTTCCTGCAGATCGACGCCTCGATCAACCGCGGCAATTCCGGCGGCCCGACCTTCAGCCTCGACGGCAAGGTGATCGGCATCAACACGGCGATCTATTCGCCCAATGGCGGCTCGGTCGGGATCGGCTTCGCCATTCCCGCGAGCCTGGCCAAGCCCGTGATCGAGCAGTTGAAGGCGCACGGCACGGTCGAGCGCGGCTGGCTCGGCGTGCAGATCCAGGAAGTGACGCCCGAGCTCGCCAGCAGCCTGCATCTGCCCAAGGCGGAAGGCGCGCTGGTGGCCGATGTCACGCCCGGCGGCCCGGCGCAAAAAATCGGCATCAAGCAGGGCGACGTGATCCTGTCCTATGACGGGCACGAGGTCGGGAAGCTGCGCGACCTGCCGCTCTCGGTCGCCGAAACCCCGGTCGGCGAGACCGCGCATGTCGAGCTCTGGCGCGACGGCAAGCAAGAGTCCGTGGCGCCGGTCATCGCCGCCATGCCGGCCCATGCCGAGCAGGTCGCCGCCAACGAGAGCGGCAATGGGCAAAAGGCGATGGGCTTGAGCCTGGCCTCGCTCACGCCCGAGCTGCGCGAGCGGCTTCATGTCGGCAAGGACGTGAAGGGCGTGGTCGTGACCGGCGTCGCCCAGAACAGCCCCTTGGCGACGCTCGGCATCGAGCAAGGCGACGTGATCGAGCAGGTCAATCGCCACGCCGTGGCGACGCCCGAGGAAGCGGCGCACGAGTTCGACGCGGTCAAGAGCGAGAGCGGCCCGGAGAAGAGCGTGCTGCTCCTCATCAACCGGCACGGCGTCAACCAGTACGTGGCCATGACCGTCGAGCAGAACGGCGGCGCGCGGCAACAAAGGCTAGTCCGACTTGCTCCCTCCTTTCCCTCCCCCCTCGAGGGGGAGGGCGAGGGTAGGGGGCGCGGCGCGGCGCTCGGGCCGGCGCGCGCGCCGTTGCGCATAGCGCCGTGCGAGCTTGCGCAGCAGCCCGGCGACGCCTTGCGGCATCACATACATGAAGGCGATGAGGACGAGCCCGTAGATCGCCGTGGGGGCCGCGTCGGAGATCGCGTTGGCGATGTTCGGCACGAACTCGATGAAGATCGCGCCGAACACCGTGCCCGGAATCGACGCGATGCCGCCGACGACGATGCCGACCACGAAAAACAGGCTGAGCTGGATCGGGAAACTGTCGGGCGCCACGAACTGCGTCACGATGGCGCTGAGCGCGCCGGCGATTCCGGTGAACATGGCGCTGATGCCGAACGTCGCCGATTTGTAGAAGGCATTGTCGATGCCCATGGCGGAGGCCGCCAGCGGATGGTCGCGGATCGCGACGAGCGCGCGGCCGGTGCGCGCGCGCAACAGGTTCCAGCCGACGACGAAGAGCGGCACGGCGACGATGAGGCAGAAGAAATAGAGCCACTGGTCGCTGTCGAGCGGCAGGTAGGGCGGCGGATCGGGCTTGGCGAAGGTGATGCCCTGGACGCCGCCGGTCCATTGCTCGATGTGGCGGTATTTCAGGATCTGCGGCGTCGCGACCGCGAGCGCGAATGTCGCGAGCGCGAGATACATTCCTTCGAGGCGCAGGGCGGGCAGGCCGAACAGGAATCCGGCGACGAGGCAGATCGCGCCGCCCATCGGCACCGTCGCCCAATAGGGGATGCCGGTCTTGTCGAGCAGGATCGCCGTCGTATAGGCGCCGATCGCGAAGAACGCGCCGTGGCCCAGCGACACCTGGCCGTTGAAGCCGGTGAGGATGTTGAGCCCCAGCAGCACGATCGCATAGACGACGACCATGGTGAGCTGGAACACGTGATAGCTGCTCAAAACGAACGGCAGGATGACGAGGAGCGCGCCCACCGCCGCGAGCCACAGGGCCGTTTGATTGCGCGCGCTCATACCCGCGTCACCAGGGTGCGGCCGAAGAGGCCCGAGGGACGCAGCAGCAGCACGCCGACGATGATGACGAGCGCCACGGTCAGCTTGATCTCGGTGCCGACCACGTAGGCGCCGGCGAGGTTCTCGAGCACGCCGACGATGAAGCCGCCCAGCGCCGCGCCCCACGGGTTGCTGATGCCGCCCAAAAGCGCCGCGGCGAAGCCGTAGAGCAGCACGCCGCTCATCATGTTGGGGTCGAGATAGATGATCGGCGCCGCCATCATGCCGGCGACGGCCCCGATCGTCGCGGCAAGTCCCCAGCCCAGGGCCAGCATCCAGCCGACGCGGATGCCGACGAGCCGGCTCGACATGGGGTTCTGCGCCGCCGCGCGCATGGCGAGGCCCAAGGGCGTGAAACGGAAGAACAGGAACACAAGGAAAAGCACGCCGAGCGTGACGACGATCATGCCGACCTCGTGCGGCGACATGTAGCGCCCGCCATACCACGCATCGGACGGGAACGGGCTCGGGAAGCTCTTGATGGTATAGCCGTAGATCCAGCCGGCGACGCTGTTGAGGATGAACAGAAGCCCGACGAAGACGGTGACGATCGTGAGGACCGGCGCGTTCTCGATCGGCCGGATGATGATGCGCTCGATCAAAACGCCGGCGACGAACGAGATGGCCAAGGTCAGCACGAAGGCGAGCCAGTAGGACAGGCCCGCGTCGATAAGCGTCCAGGCGATGTATGTGGAAAACATCGCGAGCTCGCCCTGCGCGAAATTCACGTGGTGCGTCGCCTGGTAGATCATGACGAGCGCGAGCGCGACGCTGGCATAGATGCCGCCGGTGGCGAGGCCCGAAAGCACCTGTTGCAGGAATGTGTCCATCGCGCCGCGCCCCCTCAATATCCGAGATAGGCGCGGCGGATCGATTCGTCGCGGCCGATCTCGTCCGCGGGGCCTTGCATGACGATGCGGCCCGTTTCGATGAGATAGGCGTGCGACGCGAGCTCGAGCGCGATCTTGGCGTTCTGCTCGACGAGCAGCATGGAGACGCCTTCCTCGCGGTTGATCGTGCCGAGAATGCCGAAGATCTCGCCGACCAGGATGGGGGCGAGGCCGAAGCTCGGCTCGTCGAGCAGCAAAAGGCGCGGACGCAGCATGAGCGCGCGCGCGATCGCCAGCATCTGCTGCTCGCCGCCCGAGAGCGTGCCGGCCTGCTGCCGCCGCCGCTCGGCCAGGCGCGGGAAATAGGCGAAGACGCGCGCGAAATCCTGGGCGACGCCGTCCCGGTCGCGCCGCACATAGGCGCCGAGCCGCAAATTCTCCTCGACCGTGAGGCCGGTGAAGGTGCCGCGCCCGTCCGGCACGTGGGCGATGCCGAGCCGGACGATGTCCTCGGTCGCCTTGCCTTCGATGCGCTCGCCGGCAAAGCGCACCTCGCCCGAAAGCCGCACCATCATGTTGCAGACGGCGCGCAAGGTCGTCGTCTTGCCGGCGCCGTTGGCACCGAGGAGCGCGGTGATGCCGCGCTCCTCGACCGCAAGCGTGAGCTTGCTCAGCACTTGCGTCGGGCCGTAGGAAGCGTCGAGCTCGCGCGTCTCGAGGATCGCCGCCATCATGCGCTCCCGAGATATGCCCGGATCACTTCGGGATCGCGCTGCACGAGCGCGGGCGGGCCTTCGGCGATCTTGCGGCCGAAATCGAGCGCCACGACCCGGTCCGAGACGCGCATCACCAGGTTCATGTGATGCTCGACGAGGAGGATGGTGAGGCCGAAGCGGTTGCGGATCGAGGATATCAGCTCGCGCAGATGGTCGACCTCCTCGTGATTGAGGCCGCCCGCCGGCTCGTCGAGCAGCAGCAGCTTCGGCTCGGACGCGAGCGCGCGGGCAAGCTCGACCCGCTTTTGCGTGGCGAAGGTCAAATCGCCGATGCCGACATCGGCGTGAGGGCCGAGCTCGAGCTCGGCGATGAGCGCGTCGGTGCGCTCGGCGATGCGGCGCTCCTCGCGCGCGACGACCGGAAGCCTGACCGCGTTCGCGAAGAACCCGCCGCGCGCGCGGCAATGGTTCCCCACCATGATGTTCTGGCGCGCGGTCATGCTGCGGAAGAGCGCGAGGTTCTGGAACGTGCGGCCGATGCCGAGCGCGGCGATGGTGTGGCGCGGCGCCGCGAGCAGGTCCTTCTCCTCGAACAGGATGGCGCCTTCCTGCGCCTGGTAGAGCCGGCTCACGCAGTTGAAGAGCGTGGTCTTGCCGGCGCCGTTGGGCCCGATGAGGCCGCAGATCGAGCCGCGCTCGACCTCGAAGGAAACGCGGTCGAGCGCGACGATGCCGCCGAAACGGACGCTGACCGCCGCGACCTTGAGGATGGGCTCAGCCACGTCCGCTCCGGCCCGATCCGGCGCGTGGCCCATAGGCGGCAGACGCCGCTCGTGCCGCTGTGAAAGCCAAACCTCCCCGCTTCCCGCGCCCTCGTTATGATTGGGGCAGCGGGCGGCATGATAGTCGAACGAAGCGGGACGGGAAGGTTATTTTGAGGCGAAGGAGACCGGAATTTCCCTCAAATTGCGCACATCCGCGCGAGGAAAGCCGCGCGCCGAAGGGCGCGCGGCGAAACGGTTAAAGGGCGCTGGCGACCGAGTTGAACGTGCTGTTGAGCGAGGTGCCGACCGACGTGGCAGCGGTCAGGATCGCCATCGAGATGAGGGCGGTAATGAGCGCATACTCGATCGCGGTCGCCCCGTTCGTGTCCTTGAGGAACGAGAGAATGAACATGATGCGGCGCATTGCGGCCTCCGAAAAGTGCGAGGCCGAGTTTGCCTCCGGTGCTTAAACGCTTCGTTACGATCCCTTAAACTTCTAGCAAATGGTTGTGTAGGGAGAAGCTCATGGCCAGTAAGCTGCATTTGACGCTTGCTTGCGGCGATTACGAGATCGTCCGCGCCTTGAAGGAAGGAGAGGTCGAGCCCGACGGGATCGACCTCACGATCCTGACGGCGATGGATTCGACGACGCGGCATTGGCGCTTCCTGCGCAACCGCGATTTCGACATCGCCGAGGTGTCGGCCTCGTCCTACATCGTGGCGCGCGGCCAGGGCCAGCCGTTCCGCGCGCTGCCCGTTTTCCTGCACCGCCGCTTCCGCCACGGCTTCGTCTTCATCAACACCAAGGCCGGCATCAAGGAGCCGAAGGATCTGGCGGGCCGCCGCATCGGCGTCAAATCCTTCCTCGTCACCGCGGTCCACTGGCTGCGCGGCATCTTGGAGCACGAATACGGCGTGCCGCACAAATCGGTGCACTGGTTCGCCGAATTGGACGAGGACATCGACTTCCCGCCGCCCAGGGATCTGAAGCTGACGCGCCTCGCGCACGACAGATCGGTCGAGACCATGCTGGCCGAGGGCGAGCTCGACGCCGTGCTGCATTCGGACTTCATCAAGCCGTTCGTCGCCGGCGATCCGCGCGTGGCGCGCCTCTTTCCCGACTACAAGGCGGAGGAGCAGGCCTATTTCAAGAAGACCGGCATCTTCCCGATCATGCACGTGATGGGCATCAAGCAAGAGATCGTCGAGCGCCATCCGTGGGTCCCGATCAACATGTTCCATGCCTTCAGCGCGGCCAAGGCGATCGGCATGCGGCGCGCGGAGAACCCGCGCCTCGTGCCGCTCGCCTGGTATCGCGAGGCGTGGGAGGAGCAGGAGGCGATCCTCGGGCCCGATCCCTGGGAATACGGGCTGACGCCGAGGAACCGCCACGCGCTCGAGACGCTCGCCGGATATTCGCACGAGCAGGGCCTGACCCCGCACCTCATGTCGCTCGACGAGCTGTTCCTCGACGTGTCGCAAGGGCAGGAAGCGCGGCGACGAGTTCCGCATCTAAGGGCGTGAGGATGAACGCCCTTCGTCCGTGTCATTGCGAGACGCCGCAGGCGGCGAAGCAATCTCCCGCGGGATTGCTTCGCTTCGCTCGCAATGACAGCTTCTGTCGCTAGCATGAAGCGCATCGAAGATCCCGACCTGCTGCGCGGGCGCGCGCGCTTCGTCGACGACATCCGCCTGCCCCTTATGGTCGAGGCGGCGTTCGTCAGGAGCCCGCACGCGCATGCCGCGATCCGCGCCATCGACACGAGAGCGGCGCTCGCCATGCCGGGCGTCCATGCCGTCCTCACGCTCGCCGATCTGCGCCCGTTCTTGCGCGTCGAGCGGCTCGCCGTGGGCTTGCCGAGCCCGGCCTATCGCCAAGAGCGCGACCGTCCCGCATTGGCGGACGGCGAGGTGGTGCATGTCGGCGAGCCGGTGGCGATCGTCGTCGCCGACAGCCGCTATCTGGCCGAGGACGCGGCGGCGCTCGTCGCGGTCGATTATGAGCCGCTCGCCGCCGTCGCCGATTGCCGCGCGGCGCTTGCCGCCGATGCGCCCGCGGTCCATCGCGGCGCGCCGCACAATCTCCTGGCGCAGTTCACCATGGAATATGGCGCGGTCGAGCGCGCTTTCGCCGAGGCGCCGCATCGTGTCGCGCTTTCGCTCTGGCAGCATCGCGGCGGCGCTCATTCGATCGAGGGCCGCGGCGCAGTGGCGTTCGCGGACCCGCTCGACGGCAAGCTCACGCTCTATAGCTCGACGCAGACGCCGCACGCGGCGCAGCGGCTTTTGTGCGACATGCTCGGGCGTGCGGAGCAGCTCGTTCGCGTGGTGACGCCGGACGTGGGCGGCGGCTTCGGCCCGAAGCTCGTCTTCTATCCCGAGGACGTGGCGACGGCGATCGCCGCCATCGCGCTCGGCCGTCCGGTCAAGTGGATCGAGGACCGGCGCGAGCATTTCGTCGCGACGACGCAGGAGCGCGACCAGTATTGGCAGGCCGAGCTCGCGTTCGACACTTCCGGCCGCATCCTGGGCCTGCGCGGCACGATGATCCACGATCACGGCGCCTATACCGCGCGCGGCGTCAACCTGCCGTTCGAATCGGCGCAGACCGTGACCTTGCCCTATGACGTGCCGGCCTATCGCCTCGACGTGCGGCTCGCGCTCACCAACAAGGTGCCGGTGACGCCGGTCAGGGGCGCGGGCCAGCCGCAGGGCGTGTTCGTGATGGAGCGGCTCCTCGATCGCGCCGCGCGCGCGCTCGGCATCGACCGCGCCGAGCTGCGCCGGCGCAATCTCGTCGCGCCCGAGCGCATGCCGTGCACGAAGCCGCTGGTCGCGCGCGGCGGCCACGCCGTCGTGCTCGACAGCGGCGATTACCCGAAGGTCCAGGCATTGGCGCTGGCGGAAGCCGGCTGGGCGGAATTTCCGGCGCGCCAGGACCGCGCGCGGGCGGACGGGCGCTTCATCGGCATCGGCCTCGCGAATTTCGTCAAGGGCACCGGGCGCGGGCCGTTCGAGAGCGCGCGCGTGCGCATCGGCGCCTCGGGCCAGGTGCATGTCGCCTCGGGCGCGGCCGCGATGGGGCAGGGCACGAAGTCGATGCTGGCGCAGATCGTGGCGGAAATTCTGCGCGCCGATCCGGCGCGGATCGCCGTCACCACGGGCGACACGGGCGCCATCGCGCTCGGCATCGGCGGCTTCAACAGCCGCCAGGCCGTGCTCGCGGGCTCGTCGGCCCATCGCGCGGCGCTCGCCGTGCGCGCGAAGGCGCTCGCCATCGCGTCCCACCTTCTGGAGGCGGCGGCCGACGATCTCGAGCTTGTGGACGGCGAAGTTCGTGTGCGGGCCGCGCCCGAGATGAAGCTCGCGCTCGCCGAGATCGCGCGCGCCGCCTCGGGCACGGCGGGATTTGCGCTGCCGGGCGGCATCGCGCCGGGCCTCGAAGCGTCCGACGAATTCACGATCGACGCGATGGCTTATGCCAACGGCAGCGCGGTCGCATCGGTCGAGGTCGATCCCGAGACCGGCTTCGTCGCGATCGAGCGCCTGGTCATCGCGCACGATTGCGGGCGCATGATCAATCCGATGATCGTCGATGGCCAGATCCTGGGCGGCGCCGCGCACGGCGTCGGCAACGCGCTCTTGGAATGGATGGGGTTCGACGACGCGGCGCAGCCGGTGACGGCGAATTTCGCCGAATATCTCCTGCCGACGGCGACGGGAGTGCCGCGCATCACGATCCTGCACCACGAATCGCCGTCGCCGCTCAATCCGCTCGGCGTCAAGGGCGTCGGCGAATGCGGCGTGATGCCGGTGCCGGCGGCGATCGTCGCGGCGATCGAGGATGCGCTTTCGCCGTGGCGCGTCGAGATCGACCAGGCGCCGATCCGCCCTTACGAGATCGTCGCGCTCATCAATCGCAGCCGCAGCACGAGCTGAGCATCACGTCGAGCGTGCGCCCCGGCGTCGCCGGCGGCGGGGTCTGGCGGCTGCGTCCCGTCGACCACCGGCACGCCATCGACGAAGACGTGCGAGATGCCGGGCAGGTCGCCGTGCGCGATGGTTTCGCCGAGCGTCGTTCCGGCCGAGCCCTCGACCGGCGCCGCGATCAGGAAATCGGCCGGCGCGCCGGGGCGCAGCACGCCCACCTCGAGCCCGTGCGCGCGCGCCGTGTTGCCGGTCGCGATCGCGATCGCCTCGGCGGCGGTGAGGCCGCACACGCCGGCGAGGTAGCAGATGTTGCGCAGCATGCCGCGCGGGATGACGCCGGTGCCGCCGGGCGTGTCGGTGCCGAGCGTGAGCCGGTCGAGCCGCCCCAGCTCCTGCAGGCGCCGCACCGCCAGCAGCGTCGAGCGGTCGTTGCCCGAGCTGCAGATCTCGAGCGCGCAGCGCGTCTCCTCGATCGTGCGCAGCGAGATCGCTGTCGCTCATCGGAATGGGTCCGCCCGAGACATGCGCCGCCACGTCGGGATCGAGCCAGGCGAGGATGTCGTAGCCGCACATCTGCGACAGGCCCGAGCGCGACACGCCGCCCGTGTGCACCTTGACGCGGATTTGCCGCTCGCGGCACCAGCGCACATAGCGCTTGGCCTCGTCGGGCTCGCGCGTCAGCGGATAGAAGATGAACTTGGCGTGGCGCACGCCGGCGCGCGCGAGGCGGTCGAAATGCGCCGCGCTCATGCCGGGCACGAGCAGCACCGTGCCGGCGTGGAGCTTGACCCCGCTCCAGCGCACGCGGCCCGTCGTGGCGCGCGTCACCTCGGCGAGCGATGTGACGAGGTCGGGCGTGAGGTTCGCGTAATCGAGCCCGGGCGTGTGCAGCTCGCCGGCCGAGACCATGGTCGTGGTGCCGCCGTGCAGGTAATTGCCGATCCAGCCGATCGCATCCTGGGTCGGCGTCCATTCGCCGAAGACGGGATGGACGTGCCCATCGACGAGCCCGGGCATGATTGCGCCGTCGGCGGCGTCGAGCACGCGCTCGGCCTTTTCGCCCGGCGGCGGATCGAGCGCGCGGATGACGCCGTCCTCGATCAGCAACGACCGCACCGGCGCCATCGGCGCGGCGATATCGCCGGTGAAGAACTCGCCGATGTTCTGGACGAGCGTGCGCATCAGGGCTGGGCGTCCTCCATCCTGCAATCGACTACTCCGCCTGCACCTGCACCGGCTTGCCCAGTTGCGCCGCCGATCCCGGCACGATGACCAGATAACGGCGCGGCGCGCTGGTCTCGGGGCGGACGACCTGGCGGATCGGCCCCACCGCGTTGACGATCGCCGAGCCGGCCGGGTTGGTCATGAAGCCTTCCAGCGGTTGCAGCTTGCCGCCGCCATCGGCACGGTCCGACAGTGCGAGCACGTACGGATGCTTCGGCTGCAGCCCGGTGGCCGACGCCTGCAACACCTGCACCAATCCCTGGTCGAACAGGCTCACGCTGGTCGGCGCGTTGCCGCCGGCCGCCGCTTTGCCGCCGGGCGGAAGCATGATGAAATGCGCGGCCTGCCCCGCCACGCCGAGCGGCTCCAGCCCGGCCGTTCCCGCGCCTTCCGGCACGGCGTCGGGCACGTAGGCCACGGCCTGAGGCGCCTGTCCGATCGCCACGGTCGCGATCACCCGGTTGGTCAGGGTGTCGATCGCGGTCATCTTGTCGTCGTTCTCCAGCCCGACATAGACGCGCGAGCCGTCGCCCGACGGCCACACGCCATGCGGCAGCTTGCCGACCGGAATGGTCGCGACCTTGCTGAAGTCGTCGGTGCGGAAGACCTGCACTTCATTGCGGCCGCCGACCGTGACATAGGCGAACTGCCCGTGCGCGTTGCGCACGATGTTGACGTGGTTGGTGATCGGGCCGGTGTCGAGCGTCTTGAGCAGGGCAAACGGCGGGCGCGCGTCGAACACCTGAGTCTTGCCGACATCCTTCAGCGTGAACCACACCTGAGCGCCGTCCGGCGTCGCCGCGATATTGGGGCAGAACGGGCTTGCCTGCGGCACCGTCCCGACGATCTTGTGGTCGGCGACCGAGACGATGTCCGTCTCGGGATTGAAGGACGAGCATACGTAGCCGTACTTGCCGTCGGGCGAGAAGATCTGCATCCCCGGGCCGTTGGGAAGGACGATCCGCGCCGTTTCCTCGTAGCTCGCGCCGTCGAGCACGGAAACGTAATTCTCGCCGCGGACGGTGACCCACACCTCCTTGCCGTCGGGCGTGAAGAACGCCTCGTGCGGCGCCCGGCCGACATAGGTGACGTGCTTGATGCCGTTGGTCGCGGTGTCGATGAAGGTGACGGAGTTCGAGCCGATCGAGACGACGGCGATCGTGCGGTGATCCGGCGAGAACCCCATGCCGTGCACCAGCACCTGGCCCCTGTAGAGCGGGCTGAAATTCATCGGGGTGGGATCGCCCAGGCGGATCACGCCGAGCAGCTTGTTGTCCGCAGGATCGGTGACGGACACCGTGTTGGAGAACTGCTCCGCGGCATAGACACGGTCGCGATGGCTCACCGGCACATCGGGATCGGACGCGGCTCCCGGGGCTTGGCCCGCCGAGGCGAAATGAGCGCCGCCGAGACCTGGTGCGGCCAGCAGCGCGGCCAAGAAAGCGGCGGTTCGCATGTCAGGGCTCCTCAGGACGGCCGATCGACGGCTGCGAGGCAAGAGGCGGCGCGCCAGCCGTCGTCGCCGCGTCCGGCTGATCGGGCGCGGGCACGGACGCCGGAAGCGGCTCGCCGACTGCCAGCCGCATCGCGGCAATTTCCTGCTGCTGCGTTACGATGATCTCCTGCGCCAGGCGCGCGAGCTTTTCGTTATGGCCAAAGCGCAGCTCGGCTTGCGCCATGTCGATCGCACCCTGGTGATGCGGCACCATCATCGCGACGAAGTCCTTGTCCACGTCGCCCGAGGGCCTGATCTCCATACCGAACATCATCTTCGTCATCGCATCGACATTATCCAGGAGAAACGGCCTCTCCACCGGAGACGGCGAGCGGATGTTCGCGGAACAGATCGCCCAGATATACGCGGCAAGCGATGGCGCCTCGCGCGAGCGGAGCGGCACCGCACTCGCGGCGACGATCACGGCGAGCGCAGCGAGGGAGGATTTGTGGCGCAATACGAAGCCGATTGAGGGGTACATCGCGCGCCTCCACCGTCAGCGATCCAACAGAACTCCGCTAGGTCTCGGTCTGCTCCGGCCCGGATCGCGCGCAGGATGCGCGGCGGCGTGGCCGGCGTCTCGCCCAATTCGACCGCGAGCGGGCGCAGCGCGTCGTTGATGGCGTTGACGATGGCGGCGGGCGGCGCGATCGCGCTCCCTTCGCCGACGCCCTTGATGCCGTGATCGGTGTAGGGCGAGGGGTGTTCCGTGTGATAGACGCGGAAGGTCGGCGCATCCATGGCGCCCGGCATGACGTAATCGGCGAGCGTCGCGGCCAGCGGCTGGCCGTCGGCGTCGTAGGGCGATTCCTCGAACAGCGCCGTGCCGATCCCTTGCGTCGTGCCGCCCATCGCCTGGCCTTCGACGATCATCGGGTTCACCATCGTGCCGCAATCCTCGACGATGACATAGTCGAGGAGAGCGACCCCGCCGGTCTCGCGATCGACCGCGACGAAGGCCGCGTGCGTCGCATAGGAGAAGGCGCCGGTATCGACCTTGGGCTTGTAGCCGATGGTGGCTTCGAGCCCGCCGACATCGACCTCGGCCGGAAGCTGCTCCGGCCGGCGGTACCAGGAGTTGGCGATCTCGCGGATCGAGACCTCGCCGCGCGGACCCCGCACGAAGCCCGCCTCGAGCCGCACCTCCTCGGGCTTTTCCTGCAGCAGATGCGCGCCGATGCGGGCGATGCGCTTGGCCACTTCGCGCGCCGAGCGCGACACCGCGCCGCCCGCCATCACCATCGAGCGCGAGGCATAGGTCCCGGTCGAGAACGGCGTCATCGCCGTGTCGCCGTGCACGACCGAAATGTGCTCGGGCGATATGCCCAGGATCTCGCACGCGACCTGGGCCATCGTCGTTTCCATGCCCTGGCCGTGCGAATGGACGCCGATGCGGATCTCGGCGCCGCCGTCGGGCGTCACGCGCACGGTCGCCTGCTCGTAGCCGGGGATGATCGGCGTGCCCCAGTGCGAGAATTGCGAGGTGCCGTGCGCCGACTGCTCGGTATAGACGCTGAAGCCGACGCCGACGAGCCGCCCGTCCGCCTCGCCGCGCTTTTGCCGCGCGCGAATTTCGGGCAAGCCGATCCGCTCCATCGCCATGCGCACGCTTTGCGGATAATCGCCGCTGTCGAAATGCTTGCCGGCGACGTTGGTGAAGGGCATCGCGGACGCCGGCACCAGGTTCTCGAGCCGCACGTCCGCCGGCTCGCGCCCGACCGCGCGCGCCAGCGCGTCGACCGTCAGCTCCATCGCGAAGCACACGCCCGGCCGCGCCACCGCGCGATAAGGCACGAAGGGCGGCTTGTTGGTCGCGACCGAATATGTGCGGCAGCGATAGGCCGGCAGCGCATAGGGCCCGGCGAGATTGCCGCCCGCCATCGCGCCTTCGAGCCCGGCGGTGAAGGGCCAGACGGAATAGGCCCCGATATCGACGGTGATCTCGGCATCGACCGCCAGGATCTTGCCGCGCTCGTCGGCATAGGCCGCGACGCGGTAATGGTGCTGGCGCGTGTTGGCGCCGGCGGTCAGATGCTCGCGCCGGTCCTCGGTCCAGCGCACCGGATGGCGCCGCGTCAGGGCAAGCCACGCGATGCACAATTCCTCGGGCTGCAGCACCACCTTGTAGCCGAACCCGCCGCCGACATCGGGCGCGATCACGCGGATGCGGCGCTGCTCGAGCCCCAAAAACTCCGAAAGCCCGGCGCGGATCATGTGCGGCGACTGGGTCGAGCTCACCACGACGAGCTGGTCGTCGTGGTCGTCCCAATAAGCGAGCACGCCCTTGCCTTCGAGCGGCGCCATGCATTGCCGGTTCATGCGGTATTCGCGCCGCACGACGACGGGCGCGTTGCGCGCGATCTCGTCGATGTCGCTGCCGACCGAGGTCGTCATGAAGAGATTGTCGCCCCACGCCTCGTGCACGAGCGGCGCGCCGGGCAGTCGCGCGGCGAGCGCATCCGTCACCGCCGGCAGATGATCGAGCTCGAGCTCGACGAGCTGCGCCAGGTCTTCCGCCTCGGCGCGCGTGCGCCCGAGCGTCAGCGCCAGCGCCTCGCCGGCATAGCGCACCTTGCCGGTGGCGAGCGGCGGATAGTCCGATGCCTTGAACCCCGGAATGGCCGAGAGCGCGCGGATCGGCTTGACGCCGTTGAGGTCCGCGGCGCTGAGCACGGATGCTTCGAAGCCCGCGGGCGCGGTGATGCGGCGGATGCGGGCATGCGCCGCCGGGCTGCGCACGAACGCGACCTCGCGCAAGCCCGGCATCCTGATGTCGCCGACATAGCGCCCGCGCCCTTGCAGCAGCCGGAAATCCTCCTTGCGCTTGACGCGCGCGCCGATGCCGTTCTCGCCCATGGGGCGCATTCTAGGCTAGGATCGCCGGCAAAGAAGGAGGGAACCATGGCGCTCGTACCGCTGTGCCAGGCCGGCAACTTCGTCCATGTCTACGATTTCCGCGTGAAGCCGGGGCGGGGCGACGAATTCATCCGGCTCTTCGACACGTTCGACTATTCCGACGCCAACCCGATGCACAAGTCGAAGGCGCAGGCGAAGGACGGCGTGTTGTGCCGCGATGTGGACGACCCCGACCATTTCTATCTCTTGGGCGAGTGGCGCGACATCAAGGTCCACGCCGAGATCCTGGTCCAGCTCGCTGCGATGAAGCCGGAATTCGTGGGATTGATCGAAGGCGGCCCGCAGAAATTCAAGCCGATCTATGCCGAGGTCGTGTCCTCGACGCCGCAGCACTTGCTCGACAAGGCGTCCGCCGCCGAGTGAGCCGCCGCGATCAGGCGGTGGCCGCGCTGCGCTCGTATTTGCGCGCCGGCGTGTTGACCGGCTCGATGAGCGGCGCCGCGCGATATGACGCGGCGATGCGCTCCTCGCGCGGCGTGCCGTAGAGCGTCGTGCGCTGGCCCGGCGCGCGGCCGGCATCGCGGATCAACGCATCGAGCGCGGCGGGCGGCATCTCCTCGCCGAAGACGGCGCCGGCCGAGCGCGTGATGGTCTCGTTCATCAGCGTGCCGCCGACATCATTGACGCCGGCGCGCAAGCATTCGGCGACGCCGTCGCGGTCCGAGCTTGACCCACGACGCCTGGATGTTGGGAATGAGCGGATTGAGCGCCAGCCGCGCCACCGCGTGCATCAACAGCGCCTCGCGCCAGGTCGGCCCGCGCCGCGCGCCGAAGCGGAGATAGAGCGGCGTCTCCATCGGCACGAACGGCAACGGCACGAACTCGGTGATGCCGCCGGTGCGCTGCTGCAAGCGGCGCAGGTGCAGGAGATGGCGCGCCCAGGATACCGGCGTCTCGACATGGCCGTACATGATGGTGGCGGTGCTGCGCAAGCCGACGCGGTGCGCGGTCTCGATCACTTCGAGCCATTGCGCCGTCGTGATCTTGTCGGGACAGATCACGGCGCGCACCTCGTCGTCGAGGATTTCGGCCGCCGTCCCCGGCAGCGAGCCCAATCCTGCATCGCGCAATGCTTCGAGGAATTTCGCGAGCGGCATCCCGAGCGTCGCCGCGCCCTGCCACACTTCGAGCGGCGAGAAGGCGTGCACGTGAATTTCCGGCGCCGCCTCCTTCACCGCGCGGCAGATGTCGAGATATGTCGCACCGGTGTATTCCGGGTGGATGCCGCCTTGGAGGCAGATTTCCGTGGCGCCGCGCGCCCACGCCTCGGCAACGCGCCGGCGCACCTCGTCGAGCGCGAGATCATAGGGCCGCCCGCGCAGGTTGGCGCTGAGCTTGCCCTTCGAAAACGCGCAGAACTTGCAGCGGTAGGAGCAGACGTTGGTATAGTTGATGTTGCGGTTGACGACATAGCGCACGAGCGATCCGACGCGCTCGGCGCGCACGCGGTCGGCGGCTTCGCACACCTCATCCAGCTCGGCGCCGCGCGCAGCAAAAAGCCGCACGATGTGCGCTTCGGCGAGCTCCGCCCCGTCGGATGCGCGCGCGATTATGTCCTTGAGCGCGCCATCTTGCGCGGGCACGCGCTGCTCCCACGGCGCGCGCGCTGGCGGCGCGCTGCCCGAGCCGGCAACCCACGCATCGGGCCGCGCGAAGCCTTCCGCATCCATCTGGTCGAGCAGCGCCGCGTTGAGCCCGGGATCGACCCAGCGCGCGCGCTCGAGCGCATAAGCGGGATAGATCGCGAGGCGCTCGACCAGCAGCTTGCCGGCGGCCGATGTCGCCTCGCCGAGCGCCTCGATCTCGGGCCACGGCGCTTCGGGATTGACGTGATCGGGCGTCACCGGCGACACGCCGCCCCAATCGTTGATGCCGGCCGCGACGATCGCCGGCAGCGCGTCGGGGCGCAGATTGGGCGGCGACTGGATGTTCATCGCCGCGCCGAACAGGAGGCGCGCGACCGCGATGGTCCAGAGCTGCTCGTCGAGGCCGGGCTCCGCCGCGCCCGCCATGCGCGTTCCCGGCTTCGCGCGGAAATTCTGGATGATGATTTCCTGGATATGGCCGAATTCCTCGTGGAGCGCGCGCAATGCCAGAAGCGCCTCGATCCGCTCAGGCCTCGTCTCGCCGATGCCGATGAGGATGCCGGAGGTGAAGGGCACGCGCGCCCGGCCTGCGGCGCGGATGGTGGCGAGGCGGACGGCGGGGAGCTTGTCGGGCGAGCCGAAATGCGGCCCGAAGCGGCGCGACAAGCGCTCGGACGAAGTCTCCAGCATGATCCCTTGCGAGACCGACGACCTCGCGCAGGCGCGCGATGTCGGCCTCCGCCATCACGCCGGCGTTGATGTGCGGCAGCAGGCCCGTCTCCTTGCGCACGAGCGCGGCCATCTCGGCGAGATAGGAGAGCGTGCTGGCGTGGCCCAGCGCATCGAGCGCCTGGCGCGCCGCGCGATAGCGCAGCTCGGGCTTGTCGCCCAAGGTGAAGAGCGCCTCCTTGCAGCCCGCGCGCGCGCCGGCGGCGGCGATCGCCAAGCACTTCGTCGCGGTCGAGATAGGCCTTCTCGTTGCGGCGCGGCGGCTTGGCGAAGGTGCAGTAGTGGCAGCTATCGCGGCAGAGGCGCGTCAGCGGGATGAAGACCTTGCGCGAATAGCTGATGGTGCCGCCGTGCCCGCGGTCGCGCAGCTCTGCCGCCGCCGCCATGAGCGCGCCGAGGTCGCGCTCGTCCGCCAGCGCCGGCGCCGCGTCGTCCGGGATGCGCGCTCCATCGATGATGTGCCTGGAGGATTTGCTTCATGTCCGCTCAGCCGAACGCGCGGCGCAGGCGCGGCAGCACGTCGCGCGCATAGAGTTCGAGAAACCGCTCCTGGTCCGGCCCGGGCGCGTGAAAGACGAGATGCCGGAACCCCATCTCGACATAGGGACGGACCCCCTCGACCTGCTCGTCAGGATCGCTCGAGACGATCCAGCGCGAGGCCGCGCGCTCGACCGGCAGCGCGTCGGCGAGCCGCTCCATCTCGCGCGGGTCCTCGACCGCGAGCTTTTCCTCGGCGGTCGAGCGCGAGCGCCGCCCAATGGCGCGTGTCGTCGCAGCGCGCGCGCGCGATCGGTGTCGAACGATACCTTCATCTCGATCATGCGCTCGACGCTGTCCTCTGCGCGGTTGGCCGCCGCGATGCCGCTCGCGAGATTGGGCAGCAATTCCTCGCGGTAGAACGGCCACGCCTTGCCGCTGGTGCAGATGAATCCGTCGCCGGCGCGGCCGACGAACTTCGCGACGAGCGCGCCGCCGGCGCTGATATAAAGCGGGATCGGCTCATCCGGCCGATCATAGATGGTGGCGTTCTCGGTGCGATAGAACTCGCCCGCGAAACTCACGCGTTCCTCGCTCCACAATTTCCGGATGAGCGTCACGGCCTCGCGCAGCCGCCCGAACCGCTCCTTGAAGGGCGGCCATACCATGCCGGTCGCCGGCACGTCGTTCAACGCCTCGCCGGTGCCGATGCCGAGGATGACGCGGCCGGGATAGAGGCTGCCGAGCGTGCCGAAGGCCTGCGCCACGATCGACGGATGATAGCGGAAGGTGGGCGTCAGCACGCTCGTCCCCAGCAGCACGCGCGACGTGCGCGCGCCGAGCGCGCCGAGCCATGCCATCGAGAACGGCGCATGCCCGCCGGTGTGGCGCCACGGCTGGAAGTGATCGCTGACGAACACGGAATCGAAACCCGCGCGCTCGGCCGCGCACGCGAAGCGCAGCAGGTCGCGCGGTCCGAACTGTTCGGCCGACGCCTTGTAGCCGAGGCGAAGCATGACGATGCTCTTCCGCGCTCACGCCACGCCGGCCGGGACCAGAGCCTTCTCGCCCAGCACATCGGCGCGGTAGATGTCGGTGATCGACGCCCAGCGCAGCTCGACCGCCTCCTGCGCCACTTTCAGCGCGCGGGCGCGCAGCTCGGGCGTCGTCAGGTGCTTGGCGCACAGCTCGAGCTGGCGCCGGCTGTGCTCGATGTCGGCGACCGCGTGCTCGGCGAAGAACTCGACCTCGGGCGCGCTGCGCTTGTAGCCGTAGTGCTTCTCGAACGCCGGCAGCACGAGCTCGTCGTTCAAGCGCAGGCTGCTGCCCTTCCTGGGTCGACTGCATCGCCAAGCACGACGCCGAGCGGCTCGGTGGTCGTGACGGTCGCGTAATGCAGCGAGCGTGCCCACCACGCCGGCGTCATCTTGATGTTGCGCACGTCGTCGGCGGAAAATCCCGCCGCCTTGCAGAAGCGGAAGATCATCTCGTTGTGGTCGTGCGGCTTGTGGCCTTCGCCCGGAATGGCCTTCAGCCCTTCCTCCTCGGCGATGTTCTCGGCGATCGCCTTCCTCACGTCCTCGTGCTCGAACACGCGCGAATAGAGCACGGCGATCGAGGGCAGCGCGCGCGAGACGAACTGATAATGCAGCGCGAGATACCGCCCCATCGATTTCAACGGCAGCTTCCCTTCGCCGAAGGCGCGGAAGAACGGATGGTTCTTGGTGTGCCAGCGGTCGCGAATGGCGACGATCTCGTCCGTCACCGATGCCATGGGTCTCCTCCCTCGGGCGCCAATTGGCGACACTCTACGGACGGCCGGGGTAGAGTGTAAATATGGTGCCGCCGCGACAACGCCTGTGCGTCATCTTCAATCCGGCCGCGGGCGCCCGCCGGCGCCGGCGCTTCGAGCGCGTGCTTGCGGCGCTCGGCGCGCTCGGCGCGAAGGCGGCGGTGCTCGAGACGCGCGCGCCGGGCGATGCCGAGACGCTCGCGCGGGCGGCCGCGTGCGGCGATTACGACGCGGTCGTGGCCGCCGGCGGCGATGGCACCATCAACGAGGTCGTGAACGGGCTGGGCGACGCCGCGATGCCGCTCGGCATCGTGCCGCTCGGCACCGCCAACGTGCTCGCGAACGAGCTTGGCCTGCCGACGGCGCCGGAAGCGCTCGCCCGATGCATCGCGTTGGGCGCCGCCGCACCGTCTTCGCCGGCAGCGCCAACGGCCGCCGCTTTGCCATGATGGCCGGGGTGGGCTTCGATGCGCGCGTCGTGCAAGGGATCGATCTCGCCTGGAAGCGCGCGACCGGCAAGGCGGCCTATCTCGTGAGCGCGCTCGCCTGCCTCGCGCGCCTGAAACCTTGCCGCTACGAGGTCGAGATCGACGGCGTCGCCGCGAGCGCCGCCTCCCTCGTCATCGCCAAGGGGCATTATTACGGCGGAAGGTTCGTCGTCGCCGCGGGCGCGCGGCTCGACGAGCCCATGTTCGAGGTGGCATTGTTCGAGCGCGGCACGCGCTATGACGTGCTGCGCTATGCGGCGGCCTTGGGCGCGAACCGGCTGTCCTCGCTGCCCGGTGCGCGCTTCGTGCGCGGATGCCGTGTGCGCGTCGCCGGGCCCGAAGGCGAGCCCGTGCAGATCGACGGCGATCTCGGGGCCTCATTGCCGCTCGAGGCGACGATATCGCCGCGCCCGATCGCCATCCTGCGCTAGAAAGGCGAAATCCCATGACCGACATGACCATCAAGACCGTCCGCACCACGATGCTGCGCATTCCGTGGTTCGAGAGCCCCTGGCTCAAGGGCCATGCCTTCGGCGACGCGCGCCACATCCTGGTGCTCGAGGTCGAGACCGCCGGCGGGATCGTCGGCATGGGCTATCTCTTCTCGTTCCGGCCGATCCTCAAGACGCTCGCCGCCTCGATCGAGGAGACGATCGTGCCGCGCGTCATCGGCAAGGACGCGACTGCGGTCGAGGCGATCTGGCGCGATCTGTGGCAGTGGAGCGCCACCTTCGGCCGCGGCGGCATCGTGGCGATGGCGATGTCGGCGCTCGACATTGCGCTCTGGGACGCGGTCGGCAAGCGCGCGGGAATGCCGCTTCATCGCCTGTGGGGCCATTTCCGCGCCGAGCTGCCGGTCTATGGCAGCGGCTGCTTCCGCGGCAGCGGCGGCGACGGCATGATCGCGAAGGCGCTCCACTACAAGTCGCGCGGCTACAAGGCGATCAAGATGCAGGTCGCGCACACGGCCGATCTCGTGACCGATCTCGACAATGTGCGGCGCATGCGCGAGGCGGTCGGGCCCGGCATCGACATCATGATCGACGTCAACATGGGCTGGACCGCCGATGTCGCGATCCAGATGGGCCGCAAGTTCGAGAAATACGACGTCTATTGGCTCGAGGAGCCGGTCGGGCCCGACGATTTCAGCGGCTACTTTCGCATCGCCGAGGCGCTCGATCTGCGCATCGTCGGCGGCGAGACGCATTTCACGCGCTATGATCTGAAGCCGTTCTTCGAGCACCCGCTGCTGCCGATCCTGCAGCCCGATCCGATGCGCGGCGGCTTCACCGACCTGCGCAAGACCGCCGCCATCGCCGACACCTGGGGCATGACGATCGCGCCGCATCTCTTCCCCGAGCTCAACTGCCAGTTCCTCGCCTCGATCCCGAACGGGCTCTGGATCGAGGATATGGGGCTCTCGGAGGATCTGTGGGTCGAGCCGGTGCCGGTCGTGAACGGCATGATCCGCGCGCCCGAGCGGCCGGGCCATGGGCTCGCCTTCAAGCCCGAGATCCTGCGCGACTGCGCCGTGCGCTAGGCGTCGACCTCTTCCGGCACGCTGATGTCGAGCTCGAGCGGGTCGAGCTCGCGCAGCTCCATCCAGCGCACGATCTCGAGCCGCCCGTCATGATGCTCGACGAGCGCCGTGCAGCTTTCGACCCAGTCGCCGTCGTTGCAGTAGAGCACGCCGCCCAAATCGCGGATCTCGGCATGGTGGATGTGGCCGCACACGACGCCGTCGACGCCGCGGCGGCGCGCCTCGGCCGAGATCGTGTCGGCATAGTCGCCGATGAACTGCACCGCGTTCTTGACCTTGAATTTGAGATAGGCCGACAGCGACCAATAGGGATAGCCCAGATGCCGCCGCGCCACGTTGAACATGTGATTGAGCCTGATCGCGACGTCGTAGGCCCAGTCGCCCAGCAGCGCCAGCCACTTCGCATAGCGCACCACGCCGTCGAAGGCGTCGCCGTGCATGACGAGAAGGCGCCGTCCGTCGGCGGTTTCGTGCACCGCCTCGCGTATCAACGACACGCCGCCGAACTGCGTGTCGCAGAAATCGCGCAAGCCTTCGTCGTGGTTGCCGGGGATGTAGAAGAGCTTGGTGCCTTTCCGCGCCTTGCGCAGCAGCTTCTGCACCACGTCGTTGTGCGCCTGCGGCCAGTACCAGGATTTCCTGAGCCGCCAGCCATCGACCAGGTCGCCGACGAGGTAGAGATAATCCGATTCGGTCCAGCGCAGGAAATCGAGCAGGAACGAGGCCTTGCAGCCGCGCGTGCCGAGATGAACATCGGAAATGAAAATGGCGCGGTAATGGTTGACGCGCCAAGCCAGCGTCACGCGCGCTCCGCGGTGAGGACGACAGGGCCGAATGAAGCGCTGGCGCTGTGCATGGCGTCTCACTAGCACGTGCTCGGCGACGGTTTTGTAACGCTCCCGCGTCAGTCGCGTGACAGGCCGCCAGTCGCGCGCGGTTCGCCGCCGTGCTAGACCATGATCGGATCGGGCGGAATCGCTTTGCGATCCGTCCGATCCGTGAATTATGGTCTACCATCTTTAGGTGAGAGCAAGATTTACGTTTCGCATGGAAACGCTCGTTTCCATGCGAAGCGATCTTGCTCTAGGACGGCGCCTGAGGAGGATCATGGGGATGGCCGAACGTTTTCCGGAGCTCGCGCCCGCGGCATGGGACGCAGAGCAGCGCCAGGTGGCGGACACGCTCACCAAAGGGCCGCGCGGCGCCGTGCGCGGGCCTTACGTGCCGCTCATCTACAGTCCCGACCTGGCCGAGCGCATGCGCCATTTGGGCGACTTCATCCGCTTTGCCGGCGTGCTGCCGCCGCGCGTCAAGGAGATCGTCATCTTCACCGTCGGGCGGCACTGGTCGGCCGACTACATGTTCGGCATCCACCGCCAGATGTCGCTGGAGGTCGGCCTCGAGCGCGCGATCATCGATGCGATCGCGGCGGGCCGCCGGCCGGAGAAACTGACGCCCGCCGAAGAGGCGGCCTATGACGCCGCGCGCGAGCTCGTGCGCGTCGCGCGCTTGAGCGACGCGACCTTCGCTGCGGTGCGCCAGCACTACGGCCTGCGCGGCGTGATCGAGCTCGTGACGTTCGTCGGCTATTACACGACGCTCGCCATGGTGCTCAACACGGCCGACATCGCGCCGCCCGAAGGCACGGAGCCATTGCCGAAGCTCGGCCGCTGATCACTCGGCCGCGCGGCGCCGCTTCGGCCGTCCTTCGAGGCCGCGCCGGTGCTCTTCGAGCTTGGGGCCGCCGGGCGCCATGGTGAAGACCGACTCGACGCTCGTGTAGTCGTGATATCCCAGCCGCGCGAGCGGGCGCAGCTTCAGGATGTCGATCTTGCCCTCGGGCGTGATGACGTCGTCGCGGATATGGACGCCGACGACGCGGCCGATCACGACATGATGCACCTGGTCGAACTCGTTGCCGGGCAGCGCCACGACGCAATGGAACTTGCATTCGAGGTGGACGGGCGAGCGCGCCACGCGCGGCGGCTTGACGAGGCGCGAGGGCACCATCTCGAGCCCGGCGAGCGCCGCCTCGTCGATCCCGGGCTCGACGAATTGCGAGGTGATGTTCACTTCCTCGCGCAGCTCCCAGGTCGCCATGTTGCACACGAATTCGCCGCTGTCGGTCGCATTCCGCACGCTGTCCTTGCGATGCCCGGATTCGGGCTTGGCGTTGCCTGAGAACATGACGAAGGGCGGATCGTAGGCGAGATTGTTGAACTGGCTGAACGGCGCGAGATTGACCGCGCCAGCGCGGTTCAATGTCGAAATCCAGCCGATCGGCCGCGGCACCACGATCGACTTGTAGGGATTGTACGGCAGCCCGTGATCGTCCTTGTCCGGCTGGTAGAACATGTCGCTCTCCTTGCCGCTTCGGCTCAGCGCGGCGCGCTCGATCGGCGCGTGAACCAGGCCGCCAGCGCGAGCGCGGCGATGAGGAGGACGGCCGTGGCGAACGATGTCAAAACGAAAAGGGGCGCCGTGCCGACGGTGAAATCGCTCACCGGCGCAACGATCCCCACATCGATCATGGGCGCCGCGTGCCCGTGCCATCGCGAGACCAAGGCGATGTAGTCGCGCCCTTGGATTGGCACCGCCGTCGCCTGGTTGATGTTCGCGGCCTGCGAGAGCTCTGCGAGCATTTGCAGGACGGGGATCCCGAGCGTGCGCATGTCGGACATCAGCTTGTCGGTGGGCACGCCATAGGGGCCTTCGAGCGCGGCCGCCAGGAGATCGAGCGAATTGTCGAAGATATAGAGCGCGCCGTTCGGAGAAATCGGGTGCTCGGCGATGAAACGGCCGAGATTGCTCAGCGTGAAGTCGACCCCGAAGACGCCGCGGTTCGGCGGCAATTTGGTGACGGCCGTTATGCCGACCACGGGGATGGAGCTGAACATATAGGGGCGCGTGAACACCGGTCCCTCTTGATCCGCGCCGCGCTGATACCAGGCGGTCTTGCGCGGATCGAATTTGGGGTTTGCCTCGGAGCGCTGATTAAGAACCATGCCGGCGGCATCGAGGAAGGTCCAATATTGGGTGACTTCCGTCCCGTCCTCGGCGACGACCGTGCGCACGACGCGGTCGGTGCCGGCGGGCGCCGCCAGAGCCTTGATCACGTCGGGATCGCCATGGGTGGCGATCACTTCGAGAAAGCCGCCGTCCGCAAGGCCGTAATAGGCGGCATAAATGGAGGGAGCGGATTTCGCCACGGCGACGAGGAGATCGAGCGCGGGGTGGTCGAGGCCATTGTCGCGGACCTTGTCGCCGACGCTCTTTTCGTTCGGCGCAAGGCTCGCGAGCGCGACCGCGCGGTCGAGGAGGTCGTCGATCTCCTGGCCGGCGTTGGCGGCGCGCTCGGAGAAAATCCGGCTCGCTTGCACTTGCGCGCGCACAAGGGAGTAGTCGTGCTCGAAATAGAGGAGCACACCGCCCGCAGCCAGAATTACGGCAGCGATCCCTCCGAGGAGCGCGAGCCTCGCTCCGATGCGCCATTCGCCCCGCATGTTCGTGCGTGATGCTACAGCACTGCGCTCGCCCGGGCGAGAGGCTCGGCATTTGTCGCCGTCCGTGCCGTCGGCTAGGCTCCGCGTACGGCTGAACATTCCAACTTCGTTCCGAACAAGGCCGGACGCACCGGCTGCCGGCGCAAGGAACGATCGTGGAGGCGGCTCGGGGGCATGCCGGAACGCGAGTTGAAGCTTTTGGTCGCGGAGGGCGACCTCGCCAAGGCGAGGCTCGCGCTTCTCGCCATGGCCGGGCGGCCGCGCCCGTCGCGCTCGAAGCTCACCACGACCTATTACGACACGCCGGGGGACGCGCTGCGCGAGCGCGAGCTCATGCTGCGCGTGCGCAAAGAGGGCCGCCGCTTCGTCCAGACCGTGAAGGCGCGCGACGTGAGCGGCGAGGACGTGCTGGCGCGCGGCGAATGGGAGGACCGGGTGAGGGGCGCCGCGCCCGATCTCGACGCGCCGCACAGCGGCGGCCATGTGCGCGCGGCGGTCGCCTCGGACGAGTTGATGCCGCTCTTCACCACCGTCGTCGAGCGCACCGCCTTCATGCTGCGCCCGCGCCAGGACACCGAGATCGAGGTGGCGATCGATCTCGGCGCGATCGAGGTTCCGGGCGGCGCCAGCGAGCCCATTCACGAGGTCGAGCTGGAACTGAAGCGCGGCGACCGGGTGGTGCTGTGGGACGTGGCATTGCGGCTCAGGGAGATCGTGCCGTGCCGCATCGGCACGCGCAGCAAGGGCGAGCGCGGCTATGCGCTGGTGCGCGGCGAGCGGGACGAGCCGCCGGTGCTGCGTGCGCACACCGTGGCGCTCGACCGCACGATGGCGCTCGACGCCGCGCTGCAAGCGGCCGGGCGGCGCTTCATCGCCGTCATCCTGCGCAACGAGAGTGCGGCGTACCAGGGCGTCGCCGAGGGCGTGCATCAGATGCGCGTCGCGATCCGGCGCCTGCGCGCGGTGCTGTCGGCGGTGCGCCGCATGCTGCCGCAGGAGCATTACCGCTGGGCCAACGGCGAGCTGAAATGGATCGGCGGCGCGCTCGGCCCGGCGCGCAACTGGGACGTGTTCGCGGAAAACCTGGTCGGGCCGCTCGAGGGCGCGCTCGCTGATGCGCCCGAGCTCGAGACGCTTGCGCGCGCGGTCGAGCGCCACCGCGCCCAGGCCTATGACGAGGTGCGCGGCCTGATCGCCTCGGCGCGCTATACGGAGGCGATCATGCGGCTGGCGCGCTGGTTCGAGGCGCGCGGCTGGCGCGATCAGCCGGTGAGCGAGGATTCGGCGCGCCTCGTGGCACCCTTGCGCAAGGTCGCGCCCGATCTCTTGCGGCGCCTTCATAAGAAGGCGCGCCGGCGCGCGCGGCATTTCGCGCAGCTCGCGCCGCCAGACCGGCACAAGCTGCGCATTGCCTTGAAGAAGCTGCGCTACACGATCGAGTTCCTGGAAACGATCTATGGCCGGCGCGCGCTGCGGCGCTACATGCGGCGCTTGAAGCCGCTGCAGGAAGGGCTCGGCCGCGAAAACGACGTGCGCGCCGCGCATGCGCTCGCGGCGGCGCTGGCCGGCGACGGCGGCAGGGTCGAGCGCGCGGGCGGCGTCGTCCTCGGCTGGTACGGCCGGGCCCTCAGCGAAGCCGAAGCGGAGACGCGCGAGCACGTGCGGCGCTTCCGCCGCGTGCCGTCCTTCTGGTGACGGCGGCGCTCAGCCCGGCTGGAGCCGCGGCACGCCGAGCCGGCCGATCCCCGGCAGCAGGAGCCCGGGCGTGGCGAAATCGACGCCGAGATTGAATCCGAGGAGGTTGATCTCGAACCCTTCCGCGCGCGCCACCAGAAACCCGGCAAGCCCGAACAGCGAAACCTGGAAGCCCGTGCCGGAGGGCGCCGCGGCATAGAGCGCGCCGCCCGGCAGATAGTCCTTGCCGATCGCGTTCGACGGCAAGGCGAGGCCGAGCTCCGGCACGCGGCGCGCGACGAAGGCGGTGAAGGTATTGCTGTTGGGGCCGGGCCAGGCGCGATATTCGTGCGGATAGGGATAGGCCTCGACCGCGTCGCGAATTTTGCGCGATGAGAGCGTCGACGCCGGCGCCGCGGCGGTCGAGCACGATCTCGGGCCGCGCGCCGAACCAGTAATTGTCCGGGCCGGTGCGGTCGATGCGGATCGCCGGCGCGCCGTTGGCGACGCCGAAGCCGACCACCTCGTAGCGCGTGTAGCGCGGCGCGCCCGTTGGCTTCACCACGATCCAGGTATGAACGGCGAAGTAGCCGCGCCAGGCGACGGCGCGCGCGGCAAAGACCTGGACCACCGCCTCCTGCGTTCGTCGCGGGATCGGGCGCAAGGCCCGTCGCATCGCGTCGCGCTTCATACCAGGGAACGCCGCCATCGCGACCGAACATGCAGGCACTCACCAGAACGGGAAGAAGAAGGACGAACAGCAACGCGCCGGCCAGGCGCCCAAAACGTCCGAGGCCGGCCCGCACCCCCGTTATAGGGCGCGCGCCCATCTCCCGTGCACTGCGAAATCGTCTCAGACCGCAACCCCTGGCGCTCTTGGCGCGGGCCGTTATTGTGCCGCGATGTTAGCATGGCGCAGCACATAGATATCCCTTATGGCCGGGCCCAGGCTGGCGACGCCGGTCCCGCGCTCACCGTTGCCGCGGGCGCGCGGCTGCGCCTTTCGGACGGCCCTTATCCCTTCGCCGAGCCGCCCGACCTCGTCCGCGCGACGAGCGTCGCCGACCGGCTCGACATCCTGCGCGAGCATCTGGTGTCGCTGTGCGGTCCGTGGGACCGGCTCGCGGCGCTCTTCCTCGATGCGTATTTCGAGTGGATCGCGTCCTCGCTCGCCGCGGCCGCGCCCGAGCTCGACGCGCTCGCGGCGCGCGCCGGCGGGCTCTTCGCGCCGGAGGATTGGAGCTTTTGCGCGCTGCGCCCGGTGCCGCAGGCGCATCTGCCGGCGGGCGAGGGCAGCGTGCGCGCCGACTTCGCCTTCTGGACCGGAGGGTCGTTCGTCGTCGTCGATCTGCAAGGGACCGCCGCGCCGCGCCGGCAGCGGCGCGACGAGCTGGCGCGCCTTCGAGGCTTCGGGCGCGACGCTGGTCGCCGTGCCGGGCGCCGCCTTGCAGCAGAGAGCGCGCGCGCCTTCTCGAGCGCGTGCTGCCGCCCGAGCTCCAGCATTTCTGGGTGGGCGTGAAGCTGCCGGCGGGTCCCTTTGGCCCCGATGCGGCGGGCGGCCTCGATCTGCCGCCCGGCTAGCCCCAGAGCCGCTTCGAGGCGATGGCGGCGCCTTCGGCCAGGCATTTCAGCTTCGCCCACATGATGGTGCGGTGGACGCGGCCGGCGAGCGGGCTTTGCGAGAAGCCGCAATCGGTGCCCGCCATCACGTTGTCGCGGCCGACGCAATCGGCAAAGCGCAGGAGCCGCTCGGCCACCAGCTCGGGATGCTCGACGATGTTGGTCGAGTGCGCGATGAGCCCGGGCATCAGCACCTTGCCCGGCGGCAGCTTCACGTCCTTCCAGATGCGCCATTCGTGCTCGTGGCGCGGATTGGCCGCCTCGAAACTATAGGCGCCGACATCGACGCGCAGCACGAGATCGACGATGTCCTTCAAGGGCACGTCGAACATGTGCGGCCCGTTCCAGCTGCCCCAGCAGATGTGATAGCGCGTGCGGTCCTTCGGCAATCCTTTCAGCGCGTGATTGAGCGCGTCGATGTGCATGGACGCCCACTTGCGGTATTCCGCGAGGCTCATGGGCGGCACCATGCGCTCGTAATTGTACGGCAGGAACGCGTCGTCGACCTGGAGATCGAGGCCCGCGTCGATGATCGCGCGGTATTCGGTCTGGAGCGCCTCGGCGAGCGCGAAGAGATAGCTCTCGTCGTCGCGGTAATGCTCGTTCTTGGCGTTGGGCAGCGCGCTTGCCGGCGCCACGACCGGGAGGAAGCCCACGACCCCCTTCGCCGTCGCGAGCCCGGCCTTGAGGTTCTGGATGTCGTGCTGCAATTCGGCCTGGCCCGTATAGGTGAGCGGGCCCTTGACGATCGGCCGCCCGATCGAGCGCGCGTTGCTCAGAGACGCGCGCGTCGTAATCGCCATAGAACTCGGGGAAGGCCTCGCGGTCGCGGCCGCTGATGACCGCGGCCATCGGGTCCTTGAGCTCCGCGTCGGTGAACGGCCGCCATTCGAGGCCGCTCAACCGGCGATGCACATAAAAGGCCCAGTTGACCGACTTGCCGTACTCGCCGTCGCTCACCACGTCGATGCCGGCCTCGGCCTGGCGCCGCACCGCGTCCGCCACGGACTCCGTGAGGCAGGTCTCGAAGGCGCCGCTGTCATACGGTTGCTTGTCGCGGATCTTCTCGAGATATGTCACGAGCGCCGGCGGCCGCACGAGGCTGCCGACATGGCTCACGACGACACGACGATCGGCTCTCTGCATCGCTTCCTCCACCCTTTGCGTTGCGTGGAATTGCGCCTGCGCGGCGCGCCATTGTCAAGGAAGGCGAAAGATGAAACCCTGGAGCCCAAGCCGCGCCAAGGCGGCACGCAACCGGGAGGGTAGCCATGGCAACGCGGGTCGACACGCGGGAATTGATCGATAACAGTCCGTTCGGCGCCTACCAGATCAGAATCTTCCTGCTCTGCTTTCTGAGCACCGTTATCGACGGCTACGACGTGCAGATCATCGGTGTCGCGGCCGCGGGCATCCGGGAGACGCTGCATCTGCAGCCCGCCGTGCTCGGCCTCGTCATCACCGCGGGGCAGATCGGCGTGATGTTGGGCGCGCTTCTGATCGCACCGATCGCCGACCGGATCGGGCGCAAGCGCCTCATCGTCGCCGCGGCTTCGATCTTTGGGTTCTTTTCGCTGCTGACCGCCCTCGCCACGACGGTGCCCGAGCTGGTCGTGCTCCGCGTGCTCGCCGGGCTGGGCATGGGCGGCATCGTGCCCGCCGCGATCGCCTATGGCGCGGAATATGCGCCCAAGCGCCTGAAGGCGACGATCGCGGCCTGGGTCTGGATGGCGGTGCCGGTCGGCGGCGCGATCGCGGGCTTCAGCGCGATCTGGCTCCTGCCGGTCTGGGGCTGGCAATCGCTGTTCGTCGTCGCCGGCGTCATCCCGCTCGTGCTCGTCGTGTTCCTGGTGCTGTTCATGCCGGAATCGCTGGCCTTCCTGTCGCAGCGCGGCGGCGACCAGGCGGAGATGCGCCGGATCGCCGTGCGGATCGTGCCGTCGCTTCCGCCGGACGCCGAGCTCTACATGTCCGAGGAGAAGCTCCCGGGCGTGCCTTTGAAGCACCTCTTCAAGGAAGGACGCGCGACCGGCACCTTGCTGCTCTGGGTCATGTTCTTCCTGAACTATTTCATTCTGCTCTTCTTCCTCTCTTGGGTCCCGACCTTGATCAAGATCGCGACCGGTTCGACCACCGCCTTGGGCACGTCGCTTGCGTTCTGGAACATGGGCAGCATCGTGTTCTCGGCCGCGATCGGGCGCGTCATCGACAAGGTCGGCTATTACCGCGTGCTGGTGCCGCAATTCGTCCTGATCGCGTTGTCGATGTGGGCGCTGGGCGCCACCATCAACGCGCCGTTCTGGATGCTCATCACCTCGATCACGGCGATGGGGGCGCTCGCCGGCAGCGCCAGCTCCGGCCTGATGGCGCTTGCGTCCAATTCCTACCCGCTTGCGATCCGCTCGACCGGCATCGGCGCGGCCTATTCGATCGGCGGCCGAGGCGGGGCGCTGCTCGCGCCGATGATCGGCGGCGTGCTGCTGCAAATGCAGTGGAGCCGTCCGCCATGTGCTACCTGCTGGGTGCGCCGATGCTGCTCGGTACCGTGGTGCTGCTGATGCTGCGGACGCAACCGCATTTCCGCCACGAGGCCGCGGCGGCGACGCCCGCGATGGCGACACCGAGCCAAGCATCTAGGGAGAAG
>CAWDPP010000001.1:0-98809 GCA_963804235.1 uncultured Alphaproteobacteria bacterium | reverse complement strand
GGGCGAAGAGCCAGGTGCGGATCTCGGAGCGGCTCATTTGGGCTGCGGTCATGGAGGCTTCACTCTCGGTTATGGCGGGGGCGTCGCGCGTCGTTGGCGCACACCGAGAATGAGTGAGGCGAAAAAGCGGTTCAAGATTAAAATCAGTATTAACTTAACCTATTATTTGAAATTGTCGCGCAACAAGAGAATTCTGTGGGGATTGACTTGAATTCTCACATTGTGGGAATTAACTGTCATGAACAATACATAAATTCACGTGCGCCACGCCGCGGCGCGAGCGAGTTGGCGCCCGTGCCGCGCGTGCCGGGTACCGGCGCATTTCCGACTCGCGCTTCGATCCGGCAGCGCCGCGCGCACGGGCGCCCTCGGATTGCGTTGCGTGCGCCCGCATGATAAAAAGCGCACCCCGAATCCCGTTATGGTTGTCCCGCTCCGTGGCCGCAAATTCGCGCCCGAATTCCAGCGCCTCGCGGCTCAAAGGCGCGGCAGAGCGGGTCAGCAGTTCGCTTATCCAGGCCTATGTCGATTTTCCGGCGCGCGCGCCGCGGCTCCTCGAAGCGTTGGGCGGGGCGCGGCTGGCGGTCAAGTATCTGCGCCTCCTTTATAACGCCGATCCCCTTGACGCCGCGATCGGCCGGCTGCTCGCCGACAGCTGGTACCGGTGCGAGGAAAGCCGCTATGCGATCGGCACCCCGGAACGCGGCCGGTGGCTCATGGAGATCATGCAATGGTCGTTTCCGTCCGATCTCGTGAGCGACGCCTACTTTGCCAATCTCGATGCCCTGATGGCACGCCGCGCGCCGTGCCCGACCCCAGGCAAGATCGTCATCGGCCTCGGTACCGGCCGCACCGGCTCGACGACGATCACCGGCATCTTTGCGCAGATCGAAGACGGCATCAGCACGCATGAGAACGCGCCGTTGCTGTATTGGGAGCCGCTGCCACGGCAGGTGCAGTTTCATCTGCGGCGGTTTCGCCACTCTCAGCGGATACTATTCGACCGTGTTCGAGTGCGCGCACTGGTGGCTCAACAGCGTGGACCACGTCCTCGAGGCATTTCCCAGCGCGAAGGTGATCGGGCTCTGGCGCGAGACCGAGGTGACCGCCCTCTCGCTCATGAAGGTTACAGAGCGATGGCTCAACCATTGGGCCGCGCCGCACAACGGGATCTGGCTGCAGGACAATTGGTCGCCGACATATCCCCCTTATCCCGTACCGAAGGATGCCCGCACCGACCGGGACGCGGCGAAGCTTCGATCGATCCGCGTCTATGTCGAGGAATACAACGCGCGGCTGAAGAGCCTTGCGGCACGCCTGCCGCAGCGCGTGCTGCTGCTGCGCACGGACGAGCTTGACGCGCTCGCGACCCGAGAGAAGATCGCGGAATTCGCAGACGCGCCGGTGTGCGCCGCACCCGTGCGCCTCAACATCGGCCATGCCGACAACGCCAGGGATTTTTGGTTCTAGGGACCGAGCTGCCCATGCCGCCGCAACCGGAGCAGGAGCCCGCGCGTTTGCAAGCGAACGTCACGGAAGATCCGTCCGCACAATTGTCCGCGCCGAACATCACGGTGCTGCTTGCCGCCTACAACTCGGCCGGCACTGTCGCCCGGGCCATCCGCTCGGTGCTGGAGCAGACGGAGCAAAGCTACGAGCTCCTCGTCATCGACGACGGTTCGAGCGACAAGACCGCCGAGATCGCCGACGGGTTCGCGCGCCAGGACGCGCGCGTTCGCGTCATCCGCATGGCGCAGAACGGCGGCCAGTCAAAGGCCCGCAATCATGGCCTCGCGATGGCGCGCGGACGCTGGACCGCGACGCTCGACGCCGACGATCGCTATCACCCGAAGCGGCTCGCGGCGCTCGTCGAGGCCGGCGATCGGCAAGGGGTCGACCTCGTCGTCGAGAACCTCCTGCTCGTCGACAGTGCGACGGGATCGGTGGTGGGCTCCGCCTTCGATCCGGCCGAGGGGCCGCGGCGCCTGACCGTCAACGATCTCGTGCCCGATATTTTCGCCGCGAAGTTCGATATCGTCATCACCAAGCCGGCCTTCCGCACCGATTTCCTGCGCCAGCACGGGTTGCGCTATTACGAAAACACGAAGTTCGCCGCAGGATTTCTTCATTCTCGTCGACTTCTTTGCCGCGGGCGGGAAAGCATGGCTGCTGTCGGAACCGTTCTACTACTACACGCTGCCGGTCAGCCCATCCTTGGGCAGTTGGACCACCACGGGAATGGGCGCGTGGCGCTATAACTACAGCTATGTGTGCGGCATCATCCGCGACTATCTCGACAAGCCGCTGGTGCGCCGGGACAGAGCGCTGACGAGGATGTTGCGGCGGCGCAATCGCCACTACGATTTGCTCGAGCACTACCAGCATGCGGTGCATGCCTTCAAGGTCGAGCACCGGGCCGGCAAGGCGATCGCTATTCTTTGGCCAATCCCGGTGCCGCTCTGGCCTTCGCCTATCGCGTGTGCCGCAGATGCGGGCGGCCGTTCTCGCGCCGTCCCGATCCCGTGACGCTCTCGCCGACGAAATGAACCGCCTGGCCGGCACGCGACACGGGCACGCGATTTAAGTCAAGCAATCGTTGGCTCAAGTCAAGCAATCGTTGGCGCCCGACGCGCGGCCTATCGTCCCAAGTAAAGCCAGGTAATCGCCCCCGTACCTCCCGCCTCGCTCGAAAGTGTCGGAAAAATTTACACTTGGCCCAAAACAGGCTGCCCAAGTCATTGATCTTTCATGGCTGCCCGCTCTGGCGCGGTTCTTGCGTCGCACCCCTTCAGGGCCGTCAATGGCTGCGCCAAAGGAGAAACACGCAATGAGCCGTCGCATACGGTCTGGGGCTTTGGCGGCGGCGCTGGGCGCTTTGCTGCTCTCCGCCCATCCCTGTACCGCCCAGGGCTTCAACGTCACGACGTACCACTACGACAACTGGCGCACCGGCTGGAACGCGCAGGAAGCGACCTTGACCGCGGCCAACGTATCGGGCGGGACGTTCGGGATCCTGGCGACGTTCCCGCTCGGTACGCTGGCCAAAGCGGCGGTGAACGCGCAGGCGCAGCCGCTCATCGTCACGGGCCTCAATATCCCCAACCAAGGCATTCACGACGTTCTCTACATCGCGACCGAAGCCAACACGCTCTTCATGCTCGACGCGAACACGGGCGCGCTGCTCAACACGCGCAGCTTCGGCCCGCCCATTCCGGCCTTCGCCGAGCCGAGCATCAACACGCCGGTCGGCATCGAGGGGACGCCCGTCATCGATCTCAGTCGCGGCGCGATGTACCTGATCAACACGTACGCTCCGGTCGGCGGCATCTCGCTCCAGATCCACAAGGTCAGCCTCACCACGCTGCAAGACATGGTCGCGCCCGTGACGATCTCGGGCTCGCACATGCTCGTCAACGGCGCGACGACCTCCTTCACCGCGTCAGCACAGCGCCAGCGTCCCGGCCTGCTCGAATCGAACAACGTCATCTATGCCGGGTTCGGCAGCTATGGCGACATGCACGAGAACACGTCGCGCGGCTGGCTGCTCGGCTGGAACGCGGATACGTTGACCCCGCTGCGCGCGAACACGGTGACGAACACGCTTGCCACGTCGATCGGCAATTGCACGTTCGGCAGCACCGGGGGCCCGTGCTTCCTCAGCTCGATCTGGATGTCGGGCTATGCGCCCGCGGCCGATGCCTCGGGCAACGTCTACGTGCTCACGGGAAACTCCGATCCCGGGACTTATGACGGCGTCAACAATTTCCAGGAGAGCGCGCTCAAAGTGTCGGGCGACCTGACCAAGATCCTCGACCATTTCACGCCATGGCAAGTCAAGAGCATGGACCAGAACGACTTCGATTTCAGCGCCGGCGGCATCATGGCGCTGCCGGATCAGCCGGGCTCGATCCCGCATCTCGCGGTCGGCGCGGGCAAGCCGGGCGCGTGGTACCTCCTCAACCGCGACAACATGGGCGGACACACCACCGCGGCGCCCGACAACGTGCTCGGCGTATACTCCGCCGGCCCGTGCTGGTGCGGCCCGTCCTATTACGTCAACAGCAACGGCACGCCCACGGTGGTCGCGAGCGGCGGCAACTACATCACGCTGTTCCAGGTCTCCACCTCGCCGACGCCAAGCCTCGTGCGCGGCAATCACACCATCCCGATGGTCACCGGACAGGACCCGGGGTTCTTCACGAGCGTCTCCTCGAACGGCACCACGGCGGGAACCGCCGTCATCTGGGCACTGGCACGTCCGCAGACGACGCAGGGCGCCATCACCCTCTATGCCTTCAACGGCCTGAATGGCGCGTTGCTGTATCAGGGCGCGATCGGGACTTGGACGATCGCAGGCGGCGACGCCGATCTCGTGCCGGTGGTCGCCAACGGCAAGGTTTATGTCGTTGCCGGCAACAATGTCATCATCATGGGCCTCGGCGGCACCGCGGTCCCTTCCGTCGCATCGGAAGTGGAGGGCAGCACACCCGACACCGAGCTGAGATACAGCGGAAACGAGATTTTCGGCTTCCCGCTCAGCGTTCAGGGCGACACCATCAAGCTCCAGACCCGAACCGGCAGGATCGTGACGGTCGACGCCAGCAAGGCCGCAGCCGCGGACACGTTCGTAAACGTGATCCTCGGCAGAGCGCTGGGGGTCGAAGGCACCTACGGCCCAGGGGACAATGTCTTCGACGCATCCGTGGTGTTCTATGCCAGGATTCGCCGATGCTGTGGCCTGCCGACAAATAGATCGCGGCCGCACGCCGCTCAGGGCCGGAGGGCCGCCGCCATCGTCGCGGCGCTCCGTGCCGCCGCTCCGCGCATGGCAAAACAGTACAACTCGTGCAGGGTGCGCGTGAACATACCATAGCGTTCGCGATGATCCCCCCGCAGCCGGAAATTCGGCGTCCGCAGCCAACGACAGCGCGGTGCGATTGCCGCACGACGTGCTAGCGGGACGGGTCCAAACCGGCACGCGTGCGATGCCATCGTTAATGAACTGTCAGGGGTTAAAATGTATCGTGATCGTTAACGGCGCTTGTGCACTCGGGCGGGCGCCATGATCACCGAACGAGCATTTTCCGTATGGCTCGATCATGTTGTCGCGCTGATGGTTTCATGCTAAGTGGTCCGCGCCTTTCCTGGCATCGTCTGGCGGAATTCTTGCGTGTCTGCGCCAGAAGAACCTGTTTCGGCTCGGGTCATCGCCGGCGATGGCTGCCATCAAGCGCATTGGAGACGAATCTTGCCGAATGACGACCCGCTAAGCGCGGTGCGCGTTGGCCGCCTCCCCTCGATTTCGAGCGCGAGCGCGGCGCCGGCGATCGACGCCAACGGCCCGGTCGAGCATTCGTTTCGGCCGTTTCCGGCGGTCTGGCTCGACCGCTCGGTGTTTTCCGTGCTGTGCGAAACCGCCGCCGCCCACGCCGACAAGGTGGCGCTCGACGACGGCGAAACGTGCCTCACTTACCGCGAATTGCGTGAGCGCGTCGAGGCGCTGGCCGCGTATCTGGCGGCAAAGGTCGGACGCGGCGCCGTGGTCGGCATCGCACTGCCGAACGGGACCCTCTACCCGGTCGCGATGTTGGCGGTGCTGGCGGCCGGCTGCACCTATGTGCCGCTCGACCTGACATTCCCCGAGCAGCGCAACGCGTACATCCTCAAGCACTCGGCCATGAAGGCGATCGTGGTCGATGCGTCGACGCGCGAACAGGTCGCGCGCATGAGCGCCGCGCTGCCGCAAGTCGAAATCGAGCGCGTCACGCCCGGTTCGGGGCCGGCGCCGGTCTCCACCCCGGAGGACGTGGCGCTGATCATCTACACCTCGGGCAGCACGGGCAATCCGAAGGGGGTGTATTTCACGCAGCGCAGTCTGCTGCATCACGTGATGCAGCGCACGAACTGGTCGCACCTGTCGGCGGCGGACCGGGTGATCCTGCTGTACGCGCCGACGGTGTCGGTGGGGCAGCAGGACGTTTTCGCGCCGCTTCTGGCCGGGGCGACGCTCTATGTCGTGGATTTGCGCCGCAAGGGGCTGCAGGAGGTGGTGCGGGTTCTGCAGCGCGGCCGGATCACGGTGATGCATTGCGTGCCGTTCGTGTTCCGCCGGCTTCTGGCGCTGTGCCGAGACGCGTCGGCGCTGGCTTGGATGCGGCACGTCTTTCTCTCGAGCGACCGCATCTTCGCCTCGGACGTGACGCTGTTCCGCGAGCGCTTTGCCGAGAGCAGCCGGTTTTCGCTGGCGATGGGCTCGAGCGAGACCTTCGTCTATGGCCATTGGTACGTGCCGCGCCGGGAGGTGCTGGACAAGCCGCTGATCCCGGTCGGCTATCCGCTTCCGGGCTACGACATCAGCGTGGTCGGCGACGACGGTCAGCCGGTGCCGCGCGGGACGGTGGGCGAGCTGGTGATCGGCGGGCGCTACATCTCGCTCGGCTACTGGAACGACGAGGCGCTGAGCCGGCGGGCGTTTTCGCCGTCCCCGCACGACCCGGCGGCGCGGGTCTACCGCACCGGCGATTTGGGCCTGATGCGGGAGGACGGGCTGCTCGAGCTGCTCGGGCGCAAGGACCGGCAGATCAAGGTGCGCGGCCATCGCGTCGAGCCGGCCGAGATCGAGGCAACGATCTGCGGCCATCCGGCGGTGAAGGACGCGGCGGTGATCGCGCGCAGCAGCGGCGAGACGGTCGAGATCGTCGCCTATGTCGCGGGCGATGCCTCGCTCACGGCGGCCGGCCTGTCGCAGTGGCTCACGGAGCGCCTCTCGGACGCGATGCGACCGCGCGAGGTGCATGTGCTCGAGGCGCTGCCGATGCTCGGCAATTTCAAGCACGACATTCCGCGCTTGCGTGCGATGGAGCGGGAGCGCGCGCTTGCGGCGGGCGGCGAAGGCACGAAGGCGCCGGCCCCACCGGCCGCCCCGGCCGCCCCGGCCCCACCGGCCGCGGCAAAGCGCTCAAAGCGCGCCGAGCCCCCCGGGGTGCGTGAAGCGGTGCGTGCCGCCTGGACGCGGCGTGCGCCAAGTCGTTCGACGCCGATATGACCTGGGCCCAGGCCGGCGGCGATTTACTCCAGGCCCTCAATTTCGTGTTCGCGCTCGAGGCTGCGCTGCACCGGCCGATGCCCAGTACACGCTGTCGCCGGCGCTGCGCCCGAGCGACATCATCGCGAAACTGCAAAACGGTGCGCTCGACCGGCACGCTCTCGGCGCGGCCGGCCCGCTGCTCTCATCTCCCGGCGCCATCAGAAACGTCATCAGCGCGGCCAATCTCACGGACGAGTTGCGCGCCGCGGGCTATGACGCCGAACTCCCAGCTATCCGCCGATCGATGCCGATCATGTCGGGTGCGTCGATTTCCGCGACCATCTCGACTACGCCTCACGCAGATCCGCGCGGTCCTCGCCGATGATGCGCCGGTGCGCGTTCTCGGCTGGTCGTTCGGTGGTTCGCGCCTTCGAGGTCGCCTGCCTGCTGGCCGCGGAAGGCGGCCAAGATCGAATTCGTCGGCGTCGTCGACATAGGACCCTTACGCGATCGCACGAGACCAGGCGTGGTTCGCGACGGAGTCGCCGCTGCGGCGCCTCGCGCGCGCCGTGGCCAAGGGCCGCTTCGTCCGCTTGCTCAACCCGCACTACCTGTCCTCCCGGCTGATCGAAGAGCAGTTGCGGCGGCGCATGTTCGGCCTGCTGCACTGGGAATGGCGCCTCGTCGATGCCATCGGATGGCCGCGCGCGCGACGAAAATTCGCCGTCAACGTGACGCGTTTCATCCGCATGCGCGCGACGCGCGGGCTGCAGATTTCGCATTTCGCCGGACCCGTCCATCTTTTCCGCTGTCGCGAGCGGACTTTCCTGGATGCGTTCGGGCACAACGAAAATCCGGAAGCGGATATCGATACGCCGCGCGACATGAGCTGGGGCCCGTATTGCACGCGCGTCAGCATTGCCGAGGTGCCCGGCAATCATAATACCCCGTTCGAGCCGAAGAACCTGCCGGAGTCGCTGCGCGTGATTCTGGCCGCGCTTCGCGGCGAGAACGAGGACGCCGGGCGGCCACCCGCGACGTCGGCCGTGACCCAGGCTTTCCGCGAAACGCTCGGGTCGAGCGCGGCCAAGACCGCCCACCAACTCGCGGGGTGAACGCAGACACGTGTCCGCTTCAGACCGCCAGGGCGCACGAGACAGCATCGGGGACCGTATTCCAGCGGCAGCGAACGCTTGCCGCCAGAGATGAATGGAATTGATCGTCGATCGTTGAGGAAACTTGCCCCATGCCCGTACAAGAGACCAAGAGGATCGTCTTGTCCGATCTGGGCGCACGCTACCTCGACCTGTTGAAGCGGGCATTGACGGATACCGTCTTCACGAACGAACCCAATCCAGATGATCCGGTCCCGGCCCAGTACATGAAGGATCACATCACTCACTATATTCGCGGGCACGCCGTGTCGATGCTTCCGCTCGCGCGCCTCGATGCGCTCCAGCACGCGATCGTCGACGTCCTTAGGCGAGGCATCGCCGGCGATGTCATCGAAACCGGCGCGTGGCGCGGCGGCACGACCATTTTCATGCGCGCGGTCCTCGCGGCATACGAGGTCACTGACCGTCGCGTGTGGGTCGCCGATTTGTTCGAGGGTCTGCCCCGGCCCGATCCGGTGCGCTTTCCCACCGAAGCGCGGATTTACGATAGCGGCGTCATGAAGATGTGCAACCACCTCGCCGTCGGCCTCGACGAGGTGCGCGCCAACTTCGAGCGTTTCGGCCTCTTGGATCAGCAGGTCGTATTCCTCAAGGGCTGGTTCAAGGACACGCTGCCGCAGGCCCCGATCGACCGGCTCGCGATTTTGCGGCTCGACGGCGATTACTACGAATCGACGATGGACGGCTTGGCTAACCTCTACGACAAGCTCTCCCTTGGGGGATACGTGATCGTCGACGATTACGGCGAGGACACGTGGACCAATTGCCGTCAGGCAACCGACGATTTCCGGCGCAGCCGCAACATTACCGAGCCGATGAGCCGCGTCGATTCCAAGTGCTATTTCTGGCGGCGAACGGCGGTCGGCCACGGCTGACCGAGAGACGAACCGGTGAAACGGGTTTCAACAGGAACGCTACTGCGCGAAAAAGGACAAGGGCATGTCACACACTCGAGACATCCGAGAAAGGGAACGCGAACTTAGCCGCACGTCGTCGGCGCTGACGGACGCAGCGACGACGCCGCAGGCAGCGCCGTTCGACTTCCTCGGTCCGAGCGAACGTCCTTACCGGAAGCTGGCGGCGTCCTGGGCGGAACAGCCGGTTTCGCGGATCTTCGCCGAAATCGCCGCCGCCTATCCGGACAAGGCGGCCGTTGACGACGGCGAGCGCTGGCTCAGCTATCGCGAGCTCCACGACATGGTGGTCGCGCTCGCCCACCGCATCGCCGCCATCGTTCCCCGCGGCGAGCCGATCGGCATCGTCTTGCTGAACGGCGCCACATACCCCGTCGCGATGCTCGCCGCCTTGACGGCCGGCACGCCCTATGTGGCGATCGACCTAAGCTTTCCCGAATCCCGCAACGCGCTGATCTTTCAACAGTCCGGAATGAAGGCGCTGATCGTCGATGCGGCGACGCGTGATGCAGCGGTGCGCATGGGCCCCGATCTGCCGCTGATCGACCTTTCGAGGAACGACGCGGTCGCGTCCGTCCTGCCCCGCGTCAACGCCGACGATATTTCCTATATCGCCTATACGTCCGGAAGCACGGGTATGCCGAAGGGCGTCTATTACGATCAGCGCGGCCTGCTCTACGACGCGTTGCGGCGCATCAATTGCGCTCACTTTTCGCACGAGGATCGCGTCGCGGCGACGTTTTCGCCGAGCGTCGTGGCAGGGCAGCAGGACTATTATGGCGCGCTCCTCACCGGTGCGACGCTGCACATCGTCGATCTCAAGCGCAAGGGGTTCCAGGAGCTTGTCCGCGTGCTGCAGCACGGGCGCATCACCCTGATGTTTTGCCTGCCCTACGTCTTCCGGCACGCCGTGCAGCTCACGCGCGATCCCAAGATCTTCGCGACCGTGCGCCACGTCTCATTCGCCGCCGACCGCGTCTTCGCTTCGGACATCGAGCTGTTCCGCCGCTATTTCCCGCCGGCAAGCCACGTCTCCGTCGGGCTTGGCTCGAGCGAATGCAATCTGTCCACGCATTGGTTCATCGGCCGCGACATACCGCTCGACACGCCGCTCATGCCGGTCGGTTACGCTCTCCCCGGCTATCGCATCGACATTCTCGGCGACGGCGGCGTTCCCGTCGCCGCGGGCGAACCCGGCGAAATCGCGTTCAGCAGCCGCTACCTCGCGCTCGGCTACTGGAAGGACCCGGAGCTCACCCAGCGCACCTTCTCGACCGCGCCCGATGATCCCGCGGTGCGGGTATTCCGTACCGGCGATCTCGGCGTCCTGAGAGCGGACGGGTTGTTGGAACTCGTCGGCCGGGCCGATCGCCAGGTCAAGATACGCGGCAACCGCGTCGAACCGACCGAGGTCGAAGCGGTCGTTCGCCGGCATATCGACGTAAACGACGCCGTCATCATTCCGCGCATCGACGGCGAGGACGTCGACCTCATGGCCTATGTCGTGGTCAAGGCGGGCGCCGCCGTCACCGAAGCCGGTTTGGCGCAATGGCTGATACCGCATTTGAGTGACGCCATGCGGCCGCGGGAAATACATTTTCTCGCGGAAATACCCATGCTAGGGAATTTCAAGCATGATATCGAGAAGATGAAGGAGATCGATCGCGACTTTGCGGCCGGGCAGAAAATCAGCCCGGACGCCGATCCGGCGCCGCAAAACAGCGCGCCCGATGCTGCCGACGCGCCCGATGATGATGCCGACGCGGCCGTGCGCGAGGCGGTGCGCACGGTGTGGAGCGAACTGGTGGGCGCGCCGTCGTTCGATGACGATTTGAGCTGGGACGAGGCCGGCGGCGATTCGTTGAAGGGCCTCGAGCTGGCATGGGGGCTCGAGAAGCTGCTCGGGCGCCCGGTGCCGGTCACGATGCTCGAGCCGGGAACGCGACCCTCCGAGTTCATCGCCCGCCTCAAGCCGGCGCAAGCCACGCCGCTGCGGCAAGAGGAAAACCTCGCCGCCCAACGAGAACGGCCGCACGTGTTCTTCCTGCCTGGCCTGCTCGGCCCGGAGTTCAGCAACGCGCGGTTCGCCAAGTCGGTCGCCGCCGACTACGATTTCGAGCTGCTCGATTATCCGTCGATCGATCCGACCGCGATCCGCCCCGTGACGTTCGACAGCATGGGCATGCACATGGTCCGGCAGATCGACGCGAATGTCGAGAAGGGCAAGCCCGTCTACATCGTGGGCTATTCGCTGGGCGCGTTCGCGGCCCAGTATGCGGCGGTTGCGCTTGCCAAGGCGGGACACCGGATCGGCTTCGTCGGCCTCATCGACACAGGACCCCTGAAGCTCGGCCAGACGGCGCGTTTCATCCAGGACGACCGGCCGCTGCGGCGCCGGGTGTGGCCGGAGCGCGAGACCGGCAAATGGTGGCGCCGGCTGACGCGCGTTTTGGGAGCGCTGGTGGCGTCGCAGATGCGCCGCCACAAATACAGGCAGGTCGGCCGGTCGTGGCAGCTCGCCAATGCGCTGGGCTTGCGCGATGTCGCGCTCTATTTCCGCCTGGTCGCGACGTGGTACGCGCGCCTCGAGGGGACGCGCGACTATGTTCCGTCGTTCTATGCCGGCAAGGTGCACGTCTTCAAGGGCACCGATCCCGACTGGGAGCGGCTCAAGGCCGGCGACGATCTGAACTGGCGTCAATATTGCGCGGAGGTGGCGACCGCGCGCGTGACCGGCCCGCACGCCCTCATCTTCGAGGTATCCGAATTTCGAGTTGATCCGCGCGGCGGTGGTCGCGGCGCTCGACCAGGCAACGCAGACGGCCGGGCCGGAGACGGGGCGCCGCCTCACGTCGTGACGGCGCCGCGCGAAGCGGCGCGCGCGCACCGCCGAGGCGTAAGGTTCAGGCCGAGCGGGCGAACCGGTCGATCGTGCGGAACATGATGGTCAGCCCGACCCCGTTGCCCGCCAACTGCACGAGCGCGCACAGCAAGACCGCGTGGCTCGGCTCGAGCCCGGTCCATTTCGCGATGACGAGCGCGCTGACGATCGCCACGCAGCGGCCGCTATCGATCATGGCGGCGACATGCTGCTTGCCGATCAAGAGCATCGACTGCATGAGCGGCAAGGCGATCGAGGTGGCCAAAAAGCCGATCGCCAGATACTGGATGAAGATCACCGCTGGCGCCCACTTCGCGCCGAACAGGATCGGCACGACGAAGGGCGCGCAGATGACCACGCCGCCGATCCACGTCACGGTGATTATGGATTGCTTCAGGGCGATGTCGCGCACGAGCTTGCGCAGTTGCGCGGGCGAGTTGCGCACGGTCCAGCCGGCGCCGCCCAAAAACACCTGCGACACCGACATGGTGAGGAGCTGCATCGGCCGCGACAGCACGCGGTCGCCAAGATAAAGATAGCCGGCGATGGTCGGGCCGTAGAGCATCGCGAACGTCAGATTGATCATGTTTCCGGTGACGCCCGTCAGCAGCGCCGACCAGCTCGTGAACTGCGGGAAGCGGCGATGCTTCACCGCCATGGCGCGAACTTCCGCCAGGCTCGTGCAATAGAGCGGCGCGCCGCGCGCGACGAGGCCGAGGCGGCGCACGAGACCGAGCGTGCCGCTCGCCGAGCCGATCACGAGCCCGATGAGAAGGCCCACGGTCCCGGCCCCGAGCATGCCCAAAACGAGCTGCACCCCGGGCCCGGTCACGGCCTGATAGATGCGGGTCCGCGCGATGTCGTGGTAGCGTGCGCGCCGCGTCGCCTCGACGAGTATCAGCGAATAGAGGCCGGCGCCGAACACGGAGAAGGGCAGGAAGAACCGATAGCGCGCGACCGGACCGGCGAGATCGAGCAAAGACGCCGGAATGAGCCACAGGATGATGGCGAGAAGCACGGTGGTGGCGCACAGAAGCCCGAGCGAGAGCGCCAGGATGGCCGCCGCCTCGTCTTCCTTGCCGGCCGTCGGCAGCGCCATCTCGTAGCGCAGCGACATCACCGTGCCCATGACGAGGGTCGCGGTCCCGATCACGGCGAGTATGCCCATGTCGGCCGGGGCGTAGACCCATGCCAGCATCGGATAAGCCGCGATGCTGATGATCGCCGCGGTCGCGTTGCCGGCCATCAGCTTCAGCACATTGCCGAAGAACCCGGCTTGCGGCGCCGCGGGATCGTTCGCCTCGTGTGCGGCGGCGGCGGCGAGCGGTGCCGGCCGCTCCAGTTCCGCGCCGCCCGGCACGTCGGCGGCCTCAGGCATGATGACGTCTTGCTGCATGTTCATAGAGCTCATGGGTCTGGCGGCCGATTTCGGTCCAGCTCGGGATCGCGTTGCGGAAGCGGCACACGCGCTCGGCGATCGCTTCGCGCAGCGCCCTGTCGTCGATCATGCGGCCGAGCGCGGCCGCGAGCGCTGACGGATCGTCCGGCGGCACGAGCAACGCCTCGCTGCCATCGGTCAGCAGCTCGCCGAAAAGACCGATGCGGGAGGCGACGATCGCGCGCCCTGCCGAGAGCGCCGTCATGAGGACGCCGCTGGCGTCGATCTCGCGGTAGGGAAAGACGACGACCGAGGCGCGCTCGAACAGCCGCGGCATCTCCTCCTCGCTCGCGAACCTGAGATCGAGCTCGAAGCAGTCGCCGAGCCCCAGACTCGCGATCAGCGCGATAAGCGGCTGCATGTTCATATAGGGCTTGCCGACCACCCGGAACCGGCTGCGCGCGCGCTGCGATGGCGAAAGAAGCGCCACGGCGCGGATGAGAACGTCGACGCCCTTGTACGGCTTGATCTTGCCGAAGGCGAGAAATTCCACCGTCGCGTCGGCGCCGCCGCACGCCGCCTCGAGCGGCGCCACGCGCAGCGCGCCGTGCAGCATGCCGTGCGCGATCTTCGCGATCTTGGCGTCGGGCACGCCCTTGGCGATGAGGCGTTTGCGCGATTGCTCGGTGTGCACGACGATCGCATCGAACTCGCGGAACAGCGCCGACGTGCCGGCGCGGAGGATGCCCGTTCCGGGCGCGCCCTGATAGGGATTGGAATCGTGCACCGTCAGAATGAGCGGCGCGATGCGGCGCAATCCGGCAAGGAAGGCGCGGTCGACGAGCGGCAGCGGCAACCACTGAAAATGAATGACGTCGGGCCGCCATTGCCGGAAACACGATCGCAGCCGCGCCATGTCGATGACATGCGACACGCCCTTCAAACCGCGCACGAGAAATTGCGGCAGTCCGAGCGCCTCGCCGTGGAGCGCGCGATAGAAATGCTGCGTGACCGAGGGTCCGGGCGACGGCAGCTCGCCGACCGCCAGGCGCTTCGTATAAAGTCGGACCTCGTCGCCGGCGAGACGCAGCCCCTCGACGAGTTCGAGATCGTAAGGCGGCGTGAACAGCGCCGGATCGATGACAGCGGCCTTCATGCGCAGCGTCCCCGGCCGCAGGCGCTGCTCAGGCAGCCGTCTTGGGTGATGCGGCGGCGGGCTTCGGCAGAAGTCCTGGCTTGTCCTCGGCGGGCCATATTGTCGAGCCCCAGATCATCAAGGCGAGACCGAGCGAATGGGGCTGCGAATGGAGCGTCGAATTGATGATGATGTACTGAGCCAGCATGCCGATCTTCAGATAGATCGAATGGGTCGTGTTGACGACGGCGCGGATCAGGAAGGCGAAATAAAGCCCGGCGCCGATGAAGCCATATTCGAACACGAGCTTGATGTAGCTCGGGTCCCAGGCGAGGACGCGCGATTTCGTCGCGTAATTCCGGTAGGTCCCCGCCCCCATTCCGAACAGCGTGTCTTTGAGGCTGCCCCAGACATATTGGTCGAGCACGGAAAATCCGGCGATGAAGCGCATATGGGCGCTGGTATCTTTTTCCCCGCTGGAGCTGACGTTGAGTTCGCTGAGGCGCTTCACGTAGACGTCGAGATGGAGCGCGTCGGCGGCGACGAGATAGAGGATGACGGCGCCGATCATACAGGCAATGACGAGGCCGAATTTCCGCTCGCGGATGATCCAGACCGGCAAGGCCGCGCCGAGGATCATGAAGCCGGTGCCGGAATATGCCACCACCAGCCCGGCGGCAAAGCAACCGAGAAATAGGAGACGGCGTTTCATCGTGAGTTCGATGAGGACGCCAATGCAAAGAATCTGCGAATAGAAAGACGGCTCGAGCATGAAGATGCCGTTGCTCTTGTAGATCGACGAGCCGAAGGACAGCGGAATGAGGCTGTGGAAATCCTCCATGACGATGTTGGTCGGCATATAGTACTCGAGCGGGAAGGCGTAGCTGGTGCTCACGACGAACTGAAGACCGAACTGCAAGACGCCGCAGAGCCCCATGAAAGCGGCGACCCACTGGAAGAATTCGAGCTGAATGTTGGGCCGCGTCGCCCCTTGCGGCATCGAGAAGCAGTAGGGCGCATGCAGCACCATGAGCAGGCCGAGGGACCCCATCGACCAATTGTGGTTGAGCGCGTTGCCGGTGAAGACCTGCAACAGGAACAGGCCGCTCACCATGACCACGTAGAAAATGGCGTTCGCGTTGAGCAACATGCGCCCGGACAGAATGCCGACCGCCGTGCACAGCCCGATCACCGGGATGCCAAGCGATACCTGCTTGGAGCTCGTGAGCGGGATCGCGAGTGTCGACAGAAGGGTGACGCTGATGAGCGGCAGGAACAGCAAAAGTTCCGACAGCCAGTCGTGCGTATCCGCCACGACCTCGGTCGCGCCGCGGGTGGGGACGCGCGCCCGCAGGGAATTGGTAAGGCTCATTTCGAATTTACCTGCCTAACCCATCGTCGCCTGGGCCCGGAAAGTGACGTAATGTAGCGACACTGGATACGTTTGCAATTTGGAAACGGATCGTTAAGCATTTTAAACCAGAAAAGATTGACAATTCGTGATCTTCGGAAATTGGCTGTTCGGGATGCACGAATTTTCGAGGACGCTTTGCTCATGGTCGTTCTACTCGCGGTTTTGGGCCTGGGCTTCCTCGGCGCCGCAATTCATCCGTTCGTGACATATCCGCTGACATTGCTCCTGCTGCGACGGTGGCGGCATGCCCCCGCCGTCGGTCTTGGGGAACCCGCCGGCGATGTCTCCTTCGCCCTCTGTTTCTGCGCCTACAACGAAGAGCGGGTCATCGAAGAGAAGGTGCGAAACCTTGCAGTCTTGCGCGGCCTCGTGCCGAGGCTCGAAGTGCTGGCCTATGTCGATGCCGCAACCGATCGCACCGCCGAGCTGCTGCGGCCCTACGCCGATTGGATCAAGCTGCACGTGTCGCCGGAACGCCACGGCAAGACCTATGGCATGAATTGCCTGGTTTCGCTGGCCGAGGCGGACATCCTGGTCTTCACCGATGCCAACGTCATGTTGGATCTGGAGGCCCTGGTCAATCTGCGGCGCTACTTTTCCGATCCGCAGGTCGGATGCGTTTGCGGCCACCTTATCTATGTGAATGCCGGCGACTCCCCCACGGCGAGCGTCGGATCGCTCTACTGGCGCCTCGAGGAGTGGATCAAGCAGCAGGAAACGCTGACGGGCTCGGTGATGGGGGCCGATGGCTCGTTATTCGCGATCCGGCGCTCATGCCATCATCCTGTCCCGAACGATCTGATCGACGACGCCTTTCTCTCCTACTCCATCCTGTGCGACGGTTATCGCGTCGTCCGCGCCGGCAACGTCAGGGCGTTCGAAGAGTTGGTGCCCGCCTCGATCGAGGAATTCCGGCGCAAGGTCCGGATCGGCTGTCAGTCCTTCAATGTCCACCGCGTGCTGTGGCGCAGGCTGCGCCGTCTGGACGGGCTTTCTCTCTATAAATACGTATCGCACAAATGGCTGCGCTGGGTTTCGATCTACAGCCTGGCGCTCGGGCTGGCCTTGCTCGGGATGGCGCTCATTGTGGCGGGACATGCCGCGATCGCCGTCGGCCTGGCCGCCGCCGCCGGCCTCGCAGTGCTGACCGGCGCACGCTATCGCGTGCCGCTTCTGTCGCAGATGTGGGAAATCCTGCTGTCGCTCGTCGCGACCGGGATCGGGGTCTGGCGCTCGATCCGCGGCGAGCATTTCCGCACCTGGACGCCGGCCTCGTCCGTGCGCACGAAAACGGCTATTTCCGCGCCTCAATCAGCGCGTACCACGCCTGACGCCGAAGTCCCGGAACCGCGAAGATGAGCTTGTCGATGAGGCTGAAGCATTTGAGCGCCGGACGGCCCAACGGCGTTCCGCCCAGCGGCACCGCGCAAACCGTCGTGAGCCCGTAGGGCTTGTAGCTGACGTCCCGGAAGTATTTCCGCGCCATCTCGAGATCGGATTCGAGCAGCGGCCGCTCGTCCACCGTCCGCATCTCCGGCGTCGAGCGGCGATAGGCGTTGATCAGGGGATTATGGCCGAGCGGCTCGTAAAACAGCACTTTGCCGCCCGGCGCGACGACGCGGCTCGCGTCGGCAAAGGCGTGGTCCACGTCGAGGTGGTGGATCACGCCCCGCGCGAAGACGAGATCGAAGCTGCCATCGGGAAATTCGAGCTTTTCCGCGTTCATCGCCTCGAACCGGCAATTCTTGAAGCCGCGTTCGTCGGCGCGCGCGCGGGCAATGCCGATGGCGACGTCCGATATATCGATTCCGCAATAAGTGCCGACATCGCGCGGAAAGCCCTGCTCGACGATCGAGAGCTGTCCGTCGGCGCAGCCTATTTCCAGGACCCGCTTGCCGGCGCCGTACTCGCGGATGAGGCGGTCCTGCTCGTGCATGCCCTCGCTGACCGCCATGTACCAGCGGTCGAGATGGCCACGCTCGTCGTGCTCGGCGTCGGCCCAGCGCTGGTTATGGTACTGCCGCTCTCGCTCGACCCTATCCGCTGTATCCATTTCGACTCCGACCGAGACTGGCTCCGAGGCCGAGACGGCCCCGTTCCTGGGCTGGCTTATTCTGCGAAATTATTGGATAGCAAAATACTGCCGCGACCGCCACATCGGAATCCGGAATTGGCCGAAAGAATGCTGCAGTCAACTGATAAATTCCCCGCATAAGTGCCGACAAATCCATGCCGCTGTCGTATCGGCCGCACCTGCGGCAAAGCACCCGCAGGGGGTGGAGTCCTGTTGCCATGCGCGCAATCCAGCGTCTATAAACAATTAACCTTTTTTGGGCATTGTCCGCTCGGATGATCACCGATCCCGTTCGGGATCAGAACAAGTGGAGAACTGTCGCACATGGTCATCAAGCTCACGCCACGAAGCATCATCTATGCGCTGTTCAAGCGATGGGTGCCGTTTGTCGCCTTTTGCGTCGTTGTCGTGGTCGTGAGTACGCTGCTTTTGTTTACGGTATTCTGGAAATTCGAAAGTACAGCGGAAGTCGTACCGAATTTTTCCAATTCGGATCTTGCCGACGCGCAGCTCGACCAGACCACCGCGGCCGGCGGAACGTCCTCAAGCTCGACGTCGGGCGACTTGGCGAAGCTCGAAGTCGCATCGATGGCGAATACCGCCGCGAGCTATGACGTGGAGCGCAACACCGTGCTCACGGTCGGCTGGCAGCGCCTTTATCCCGATCTCGTGAAGCATCCCCCCGGCTTCTTCGGGACGCCGCTCGATGCGGCAATCGCCTCGCTCGACAACGACCTGGACATCACCGTCGGCAAGGAAAGCACGACGTTGAATTTCTCGCTCCAGAACGAGAATCCGGAGATCGCCCGCGAAGCGCTGCACGTCCTGCTCGGGTACTACCAGCAGATTCAAGCGCAGGTCGAGCGCGACCCCAGAAGCGCATTGCTGAAGCAGCAAATGGACTCCGCCAAACGCACCGTCGACAAGGCGGAAGAGGACGACCTGGCGTTCAAGCGCCGCGTCAACGTGTCCGACCTCAACACCGAGCGCAGTCTCCTGCTCAACCAGCGTGACGATTACCAGGAGAATCTGAGCACGGCGCTGTCGTCGTTGAACGGCAATACGGCGCTGCGCGACGGGCTCAAGACTCAGCTCGCCAAACTCCAGCCGAACATCCCCGTCTCGGACGAGAACGACGAAACCAAGACCCAGAAAGACGACGCGAGGACCGCGGTAACGACCGCCGAGCAGAGTTTGCTGGCGGCGCAGCAGTCGTACAAGAAGGACTCCCCGTTGCTCAAGGACAAGGAGGAGGCGCTGGCGCTCGCCAAGAAACAGTACGAGGAGACCTCGAAGCAACCGGCCGCGCGCGTCCGCACCGGCCCGAACCCCGTGTGGCAATCGCTCGACACGCAGTTGCAGCAGACCGAGGCGTTGGTGCAGCAGTCGCAAGCGGTCGTCGACACGTGGCAGCAACGGCTCAAGCTGGTTGAGGAGGGACTCGACCATCTCAACACCGTGCAAAGCGATGAAGACTTGCTCGACCGCCAGCTGCAGGCGGCGCAAACGGACTATTCTTCCTATCTGCTGCGCACCGAGGAATTGCGGGTCAAGGCGGACCTGGCCGACCGCGGCGCATCGAACCTCACCGTCGTGCAGCAGCCGTCCTTGCCGTACAAGCCGAAGCGGCTTGTGCTGGTTCTGGCGCTCGGCATGGCCGCCGCCTTGCTCGGCGGCGTGGGCCTCTGCCTGTGGCTCGAGGTGATGGACGAGACGATCGGCATGCCGCAGAACGTCGAACCGGCGCTCGGGTTGCCCGTGCTCATCACGCTGAACCAACGCGACAACGGGCGCAAGCGGCGCAACGGCAACGGCAAGCGCGCCGCCTAGTCCACGATCATGAAGAGAATGCACATGGCCATCACCGAAGCGACCCGTCGTGGCGTGCGTGTCGAGGCGCCCGCCGCAACCCTGGTCAACGACGCGAAACCCGCCGATATGGGTCCGTTGCGCGTCGATGACATCGTGAACCTGCATTGCTCGGTGCTGCGGGCACTGCCGGACATCAAGTGCCGCTTCGTCGAGGTTATTGCCGCGGGCCCGGGCGCAGGCGTATCGAGCGTCGCGCGCGCGCTCGCGACCGCCGCCGCGACGATCGGCAATGCCCGCGTGCTCTTGGTCGATGCGACGCCCAAGCACGACGATTTTCGCGAGTTGGGCGCTGTCCCGGCCGCGGGTAGCAGCCTCAACGACGTGGCCGCGGGGAAGATCGACCTGCGCGACATTCTCGAGCCGGTTCGCTCGCACAATTTCGCTCTGTGCATGCTCGCCGATCCGGGCGTCGGAGCGCGGGTCGCCGTCAATGTCGACGCACTCGATCCCGCGCTCGCGCGATTGCGCGATCATTTCGACCTGGTCATCTTCGATGCGCCGGCGATGAGTCTCGGCGCCCTCGGCCCGGCTCTGACGAAAAAGGTGGATGGCGTGGTCGTGGTGATCGAGGCCGAGCGCACGCGGGCCCCGGTCGTGGCCGAGCTGCAACGGGTGATCGAGGTCAATGGCGGGCGCATTCTCGGCGTGGTGCTCAACAAGCGCCGCTTCCACATCCCGCGCTTCCTCTATCGCTGGCTCTGAGCGGCCGGCGCGCTCGCGGCGTCCGGTCGCGAGCCCGGACGCGCTGGATTAAGGCTGCGCCGTCGTTGACGAAACCTTCGGCACGGTCATTGCCGGCGTACCGGAGTCCGGGCGTTTGGACCGGGCGCCCGAAGCGGCCGACATAGTGCCGCTCGTGGCCTTTCCGGCATTGCCATGCTTCTTCGTCGGATTCTTCTTGTCCAGCTTCGCTTGCAGCTTCGGCGGCAATTTCGGCTTTACGGAGGAACTGCTCTGAGCCGCGGTCCCCGACGCGGACTTGCCGCCGGCGGAGCCGGTGGCCGATTGCGCACCGCCGGCGGAACCGGACGCGGCGCCTCCGCCGGCGCCGCTGCGTTGCTGTCCTTGCTGCGCTTGCGTCCCGGGCGCGGCGCAGACGAAGGCCGCAAGGACGAGCGCAATGGCGATGCGGGAGAACTTCATGAAATATCCTCGATCGCAGGTGCGGGACCGGAAGGCGTCGGCGCGTCACTTGGCCGTGGCGCACCGCGTGAAGAGATCGGAACGGCGGAAACTGAACGTACCGTTCGCCGGATTGGATTGCACGGTGGTCGGTTGATTGGTGGGAAGATTGGGGCGCAACGTCCCGGAGCCATCATAGACGAGCTGCAGGGTCGTGGGCGTCGGTCCCGACCGGATGAGGAGATTTATCGTGTTGCCGGCCGAACTGAGGCGCCAGGAGCCGTGGACCTTGTAGTTGAAAATGAAATAATGGTCGCTCTGGAAGGTGAAGGCGCGCTCGCCGGTCGTGCAGCCGTCGAGATAGGAATAATCGGGATAGGTCTGCACCCAGTTGCCGGAGGTGAAGGCGGTTTCGTCGGCCGGCGCGCCGGGCGTCTTCTTCGATTGCGCGACACCTTGGCCCGCCACGACAAGCAGGATCAGGCTGGCAGCGGCCGAGACGCTCCTGATGCTCAAATCACCAATTCGTCTCAACGTCGCCCTCTGCGCGCTCCTTCGGCGACCATACCGCCGCGACACCGCAAGGGCAATGGCGCGGCCGGCGTCGCGCGCCTCGCGTCTGCCATGAAGATCCTGTTCGTCACGACATGCTATGCGCCCAATGAAGTCGGCGGCGCGGAGATCAATGTCCGGATGATCGCCGAGCGCCTCGCCGCGCAGGGCGAGGCGGCCGCCGTCGTCAGCATCGCCCCCGACGGGATCGCGCGCAGCGCCGAGCTGAACGGCGTGCGCTGCCATTACCTCAGCCTCTTCAATCTCTACTGGCCGCACGCGGCGGCGGCGCGGCCGGCGCTGTGGCGACGCATGATCTGGCACGTGATCGACGCCTACAATCCGGTCATGGCGGCAAGATTGGCGCGCGTGATCGAGCAGGAGAAACCCGACCTCATCAACACGCATAATCTGCAAGGTTTCTCCGTCGCCGCCTGGCGCGCGGCGGCGCGGCGCGGAATTCCGGTCGTGCAGACGGTGCAGGACTATTATCTCGGCTGCTGCAATTCGGTCATGTACCGCAACGGGCGGAACTGCGCGACGCAGTGCGCGGACTGCCGGATCCTGGGAACGCCGCGGCGGATGCTGTCGCACATTCCCGCCGCGGTCACGAGCCTGAGCCGCCGCACGCTGGCGCGGCTCGAGGCGGCGGGACTTTTTCGCGGCGAGGCCGAAAAGATCGTCATCAGGGGCAGCAACGGCGCCACGCCGCACGTGCGGCCGCGGCGCGACCGGGGCGCGGGCGAGGACATCCGCCTCGGGTTTTTAGGGCGCCTCGAACAGTTGAAGGGGATCGAGCTTTTGCTCGGGGCCATGCGCCGCGTCGCCGCCGGCAATGTCAGCCTGCTTGTCGCCGGCCGGGCGAAGCCCGACTACATGGAGCATCTGAGGCAAACCTATGCCGCGCCCAACGTGCGCTTCCTCGGCTTCGCGCAACCGGCCGAATTTTTCGACTCGATCGATGCGCTGATCGTGCCGTCGCTGTGGGAGGAACCGCTCGGGCGCGTGATCCACGAAGCCTATGGCTTCGGCGTGCCGGTCATCGCCGCCGCGATCGGCGGCATGCCCGAGATCGTCGAGGACGGCGTCACCGGCTATCTCTTTCCCGCCGGCGACGAGGCGGCGCTTGCGGCCCTCATCGAGCGCATCGCCGCCGCCGGATTGCCGGCCGCCCGCTTGTTCGACGCCTGCCGCGCGCGCAGTCTCGCCTTCGACAGCGCCGCCATCTGCGATCAATATCTTGCCGTCTTCCGGCGCGCCCTGCGCGCCGGCCGCGCGCACGGCGGCGCCGGACCGGAATGACGCGAATTGGAGCAGGTTCGAACATCCAACCTTTTTTTGAAAGTGGAGCATCGGCCATGAGAGCAGTCGCGGCGGCGTTTTTCGCATCCCTCCTCGGTCTCGCGGCAGGGCCTGCCGGAGCGTCGGATTTTGGCGCGTTCGTGGGACCCGGATGCCCCGGCGCGCGCAATTACGAAACCTATTCGAAGTGGCTCGGCACGGCGCCGGCGTGGCTGGTCGATTTCTTCGGGCCGCAGCCGCGCTGGGAACAGATCGAGTCGACGACCGCACTCGCGGTCCATTGCTGGGCGGATTCGAAGCTCAAGGTCAAGATGATCTTCTCCATTCCCATGCTGCCGAGCGATCCCAGCGCGACGCTGCGCGAGGGCGCCACCGGCGCCTATGACAGCCACTTCGCGCGGATCGGACAAATCATGGTGCGGAACGGCTTTGCCGACGCCACTTTGCGCATCGGCTGGGAATTCAACGGCGGCTGGTATCCGTGGTCGGCGAACAAGGATCCGGCCGCGTGGGTTGCGTTCTATCGCAAGATCGTCGCCGCGTTCCGCGCCGTTCCCGGCAGCAATTTCAAATTCGACTGGAACCCCAATCTCGGCGTCGAGGCGATCGCGCCGGACAAGGTCTATCCGGGCGACGATGTCGTCGATTACATCGGCCTCGATATCTACAACCAATATTGGGGGCCGGCCGGCTCGATCGTCACCTCGCCGCAGGAGCGCTGGAGGGACATCAACGAGAAGCAATTCAGCCTGAAATGGCTGCGCAGCTTCGGCGCGCAGCACGGGAAGCCGTTCACGGTGCCGGAATGGGGCACCTGCGAACGGCCCGACCATCATGGCGGCGGCGACGACGCCTATTTCGTGCAGCAGATGGCGGCGTGGATCAAGGAGGCGAAGCCGCTTTACTACAACTATTTCGAATTCAACAATCCGGAAGACCAGTGCCGGCTCGCGGGCGGTCCGTTTCCAAAGCCGGCCGCCGCGGCCGCCTTCAAGGCCGCCTTCGGCAGCGGTTCGTGATCTTGCCGGACGGCGGACGGCGCGGGCGAGGACGTCCCGTCCGCCTTTCGCCGCTTAGGCTCCCTTAACGATTGCGGCATTCGCAAACGCGGCCGAGCCGGACCCCGCCGCATTTGAAATGATTGTAAATCGCACGGCCATTTGACCCCAAGCAAACGGAAATTTGCCGTTCCCCGCCGCACCGCAAAGTGTCGGAGATTTTTACAACGCGCCGGAAGAAGCTCGGTTGAAAAGACCTAACTTATTGATTTTCCGAAAGTTTATTTTCCTGGCACGCATCTTGCTACTCTGATTGCGGACTGGAAGAGCATTAACGGCCTAATCGGCCGAGAAGGAGTGGCGAATGAGGGTTTATCGAAATGCACTGATGGCAGGCGCCGCGATGCTTGCCTTCGGATTGGCTCAGTCGGCGTCGGCCGATCCCGTGAGGTTCAATCCGGGCGCGTCGAACGGCAGCACGGATACGGGGCCATCAACGGCTCCCCGGGCTTTCTGTCGGATGGCGGATTGGGTACCGCCTACCAAAACATGAATATCGCGACCACGACGCCGTCGGTCCCGATAACTCGATTGGCACGGGTACGGGCCAAGCCTACGAGACCGATGCCGTCATCAACATCACCAGCTTCGCCAATGGCGGTACGTCCATTCCCGAATCCACCACGCACATCGGCACCGGTGGCACTTGGTCGCTGTTTGCGGTCGTGTCGCTGACCGGCGTGGGCGATTGGAGCCCCACCGGTACCTTCAACGCGACGACTGCAAATATGAGCATGCAGATCTACGCGGAGAAGTCGGTCATCGGGCCGACGGAACAAAACCCGCAGAACAACTCCGGCGGCGGGTTCAATCTGATCACGCCGAACGGCGGAACGACCCTCACGACGACCCAATTTGGCACGTTGGGACTCCATAGCACCGGTGGCGCGGGCAACGAGGGCTGCTTCGACGGAAGCAATTCGATCAGCACCAACTGCATCCTGCTCGCGTCTTCGAGCTCGACCGACGCCTCGCTCAAGGTCGTCGGCACCTTGAACTCAAACGATCAGGAAACCCTGTCGCTTTCAGGCACGCTCGATCCGCAGAGCTATGCCATCGGTACCGCTCCGGCCCGGTTCTTCGACATTCCGGCGACCTTCAGCATGCTTCTCACGGTCGACTCGGGTGACGGCTCCGGCGGTCTCGGCGCCACGCCGATCACGATCTCGAACGACGAGGGTGAACCGATCATCGGCTACACCACGGGCAATTGCGACACCGACCCCACGAGCACCGCTTGTGGACAGGACGTCAACTGGGCGATCAACGTGCCCGAGCCGGCTTCGCTGACCTTGCTGGGAACGGCGCTCGCCTTCGTCGGCGCGGCCGCCCGTCGCCGGCGCAAGGCTCGCTCCTGACGATCGCAGCTCTTTCGCTCTTCCTTCATGGCGCGGCCTTCGGGCCGCGCCACTTTTTTTGGGGGCACAGCCGTGGGACAAGCCCGGCCATGACGAGTTCAATGTGATGCGACCTAATGTGAATAGGCTCTAGGGCCTGCTTTCATCGAATGGAAAACGCCCCTCACCGCTGTCATTGCGAGCGCGAGCCGAAGCAATCCCCCGTCTGAAGGGGATTGCTTCATCGCTCGTCGCGCGCATCCGCGCGATCCTCGCAATGACAAAATGCCGCTTCGATTTGATCGGATCAGCTTCGAGCGCAACCGCAACGGACTTCAGTGGCGCGTCAGCTCGCTGAGAAGCTGCTTCGCGCCGTCCCTGCCGTCGAACGCGACATCCGACTGGAGCAGCTTCTCCAGCACGGCGCGCGCCTCGTCGCTCTTCCCGGTTTCCTTGAGCGCCGCCGCCAGATGGTATTGCATCACCGGATCGTCCGGGAGGGTGTGGCTCGCCGGACGCAGATAGGTGAGCGCCGTGCGCGCATCGCCGCCCTCGAGCACGATCCAGCCAAGCGTGTCCGCCGTTCGCGGCCCCGGCGCCAGGGTGAAAGCCTGCTCGGCCAGGCCGCGTGCGCGCGGATCGCTCTTTTGCGAATAAATCCAAGCGAGGTTGTTGAGCGCGACCACATTGGTTGGCGTGCTTGCCAGCGCCTTCTCAAACATGGCTTGCGCCTTGCCTGACTGATCCTCCTGCAAATAGGCGCTGCCAAGCGCCACTTCGGCCGCCTCGTCGCCCGGGTGATCCTTGAGCCACGATTCCAGGATGCCGGCCGCGCCGGCATTGTCGCCGGTCTGGCCGACGACCTGCGCGAGCCGGATCGCGAGCGCGACCGCGGGGTGGTCCTTGAGCGCCGCGGTCAGCGTCGTCTTCGCGTCTGCAGCCCGATTGGCCCTCAGCTCGACATTGGCCTCGACCAGCGCGGCAGAAATCGGGGTGCGTTGCTCGAAGGAGCGCGCCAGCTCGAGTGCCGCATCCGTGCCCTTCACCTCGCTCTCGACATCAACAAGAAGCTGAAGCAGGTCGAGGTTCCCCGGGGCAAGCGAGACCGCCTTTTGCAGGGTATCGAACACACCCGGCTTGTCGCCCGCCAGATATTGGTATTGCGCGTAGGAGCGCAGGATGCCGACCGATCCCGGCTTGCGCTCGCTGAGCATGCGGAAATCGGTCGCCGCCGCCTTCACATCGCCCGAATCGGCCTCGGCTTTGGCCAGTGCGTCTGCGACATTTGTGTCGTCGGGGAAGCGCACGGCCAGCTCCTTCCCGGCGGCGATCGCCTTCGGCCAATTCTTCTGCTCGGCATAGAGCTCGACGAGATCTATGCCGAGGGCGGGATTCTTGGGCGACGCGGCGACCGCCTGCCCAAGGAGATTGGCGGCATCGGCATAATTCTTCCGGTCGGCTTCAACCCGCGCGAGACCGGTCAGCGCGTCGGTGTCGCCGGGCTTTTTCGCCAGTACAGCCTTGAGGATGGCAGCGGCGTCATCGAACCGGTTCATGAGACGATAGACCTGCGCCAGGCTGTACTGCGCCTGGTCGAGCGTCGGATAGGTCTTTACGAGCTCCTTGTAGATCTTCTCCGCATCGTCGTACCTGTGCTGCTGCGTGCGCACGATGCCGAGCGACATCTGCGCGATCACATCCTTGGGATCGCGCTTGACGCTCGCTTCCGCGGCCTGCGCCGCCTGCGATACCTCGCCGCGCCGCAATTCGGCGATGACGAGGAGCGGACCCCCGAACTCCGGATTCGCCTGGTCCATCTTCTCGAGCTCGGAAACGCCGGCTTCCGGGTTGCCGAGCTGCATCTGCGCGAATGCCAATCGCGCTCCCGCGAGGGCGTTGTCGGGGCTCGTTTCGGCCACCCGCTTGTAGAGGGCGATCGCCTCGTTCCTCTTGCCGCTATCGACGTATGCCCGCGCGAGGATCGCCACGGAATTCGCGTCGGACGGGTCCTTGTCGACCACCGGCTTCAGAAGCGCGATCGCAGCCGCCCGATCGCCGCGCCGCAGCGCGAGCTGCGCCAGGAGGCGGCTCGCGTCGGGCTGCTCCGGCACGCGCGCGACATAGCGCGAGAGAATCTCCTCCGCCTGTTTGTATTGTCCGAGCTTGATTTTGACTTCGCCTTGCAGGAACAGCAGGTTCGGCACCGGCTGACCGATCAGGACCGCGTTCGAGAGCGCGTCGTCCGCTTTCTCGAAGTCGTCGTTGCGGATGAAAACGATCGCCTTGAGGTAGAGCCCGTTCGGATTCTTGGGCGCGATCTTCAGGAAATGATCGATATCGGTGCCGGCCCCGGCAACATCGTTCTGCACCAGCTTGACCTGGGCGCGCCCGTAGAGCGCGCCAATATCGTCGGGCCGCGCCGCGATAATCTTGTTGTAAAGCGCGAGCGCGCCCGCGGTGTCCTTTTGCGCCATAAGCATCGTCGCTTCGACGCGCACGACCGCGATGCTGTCGGGGGCGATCGCTTTGGCCGCATCGAGTTCGGCCCTGGCGCCGGCGTTATCGCCGCGCGCTTGCAGAAGGCGGGCAAGGCCGAGTTTCGGCTCAATAGCGGTGGGATCGAGACGCTCGGCGTCGCGCAGCAGAGGCTCCGCCTGGTTGTCCTCGCCGAGATTGAGATGAGCAGCGCCGAGAAAATAGCGGACCTCGGATTCCACTTTCGCCGGCCGCTCCGCCGGATGAACCTGCTGGAACAGCTCGACCACCTTGTTCTGACGCTCGAGCACCTCGGCCAGTAAGGGAGCGACGTCGTTGTCGGAGGCGTTGTTTTGCTGCGCCACCCGAACCTCGGCCTCGGCGGCCGACAAGTTGTTGAGCCTCAGATAGAGCGTGGCGAGCTTCAGATGAATCGCGGGATCGTTCGGGTTGGCTCGCGCGGCATTCCGCAGTTCGATTTCCTGGCTGCGAAGATCGCCGCTCGGCTTATTTGCCGTGTCCGAGACCTCCGGGGCGGCGCGCACCGACAGAATGGGCGCGGCCGCGACGCTCGCGGCAAGAAGCATCCCCACATAAACACGCCGCCGATGGCGGCGCGATTTCGCGGTCCGGTCTTTTGCCGCGTCAAAGCGCGGCGCGATTTTGCGAATATCCATTGAATAAAGCTCCGTACGGCAATGTCCTTGACACCCGAAAATCCAAAGGACGAAGCCCGAGCGCGTCGGCGTCCAGCCTGCCGCCGGGCATGATGGGAATATCCCGGGGTGAATGCAATACGCCCAACGCGGTCAAGGATAAAAGTGATGCCGCCGGGCCGGGGTTCGGGCGCGCGGAAGCGGCGTTAGCGCACGACGCGCACGCGCGCCGAGCCGCTTCGGCTTGGCCCGGCGAGATGGTGCACGCCGCGTTCGATCTCGCGCGCCGACGCCGACGTGAGGGCGGAGATCCGGCCAATCAGGGCATCGTCGGCGCGCATCGAGGGAAGGACGAAACTCAAGCTGCCGAGGATCGCGTTGTTCGCGTCGAACACGGGCGCGGCGATGCCAACCCTGCCGGCATCGACATCGCCGTGCGTCACGCTGACGCCGGCGCGCCGCAGTGCCGTCAAGCCGCGATGAAATCCGTCCCAGTCGACGCCCAGCCCCGCGGCTGTGATCTCCGGTCCGTGCTGCGCGAAGATCGAGCGCAGCGTGCGCACCGGCAAATGCGCGAGGATGATCTTCGAAGTCGCGCCGCGAAAGAGCGGCATCAAACGGCCGCGCTCGTAGCTGACCGGCTCCTGCGGTCCCTGGCCGACGATCTGGTGCACGCACATGACCCGGTCATGGAAGAGCCGGCACAAGAGGATGGTCGCGCCTTCTTCGGCCGAGCGGATCAGGTTCGCCATGACATCGCGCGCCACGCGCAGCATCGGATCGACGAGCTGGATGAGCCGGTCCATCTCGATGATGGCGGGCCCGAGCGTATAGCTCGCGCCCGAGACGGGGCTGATCAGTCCCGCCAGCGTGAGACGCCGGAAATAGCGGTACGCGGTGGTGGGCGAGACGCCGAGCTTCGCGGCCGCGGCCTCCACGCTCCATTCGGGCTGCTCTGTCGTGAAGAGAGCGAGCACCGCGAGGAGCCGGTCGCCGCTGCTGCTGTCGCTGCGTTCCTGTCGCATGGCGGTCTTGTCATCGGTGCGGCGAAGCTGGCGCACGTCATTCCGGAGCATCATCACGGTACCTTGCATAATTCGGACCATAAATCATTTATCTTTACGGGCGGTTAACCTTCTCGCACCTCGAGCGCTTGCCGCTGTCGCAAAATTCTCACCATGCGCCAATTTGCATCGGCCGCGCGCCGTCGTGCGATTTCTGCGTTCGGGCGCCACAGAAATGGCGATTGCGCGCGTCATTTCCAACCTTTGGTAATTTGCAAATTGTCTCGAATTGCAAGTCCGGAAGCGTTTTTTTATCGTACTAAGAACACCACTTGGAGGCCAATCGGCGATGTCATCTTTTCCCGCTTCAGCTCGCAACGAGACGCGGCGGACAGCTTCGATTGACCGGAGCCCGACGAGCGACGAGATCAACCGCAGACGCATGCGGCTCAGTGCGTGAAGCGTTGCCGCCGCGCGCGGCGAGCGTCGTGCCGCCCGCGACGATCCCGGCCGACGCAGTGCTCGCGTGGCTGTGGCAGCGGCTCGAACCGGCCGAGCTCTACGAATATTTCCACGAACTCGCGACGATCGCTCGTCGCGATGGCGATCTCGAGCTGCTCCATTTGGCCGAGCGCCGCCTCGACCAGAATTGACCGGCAGGAGTTACGACATGACTGCGAGCGTGCAGCTCACGAAGCTGATCGACGCGGCCGCGCCCTATTGGGCCGGCGAGACCGAGATCTTCCGCACCTATTGGACCTCGCCCAGGCGGACGCGCGAGACCGATCGCCAATGGCTCGGCTACCAGTGCTCCAAGGAGTTCTGGGGCTCCGGACTGGCAGAACTCAACAAGGGCATCTTCCTCGGACCGGCCGAGGATCTGGTGGCCGCTTTCCCGAAAATCGACACGGAAATAGACCGCCACGAAGTCCTCGACATCGCCGAAGGGCTGTGGGCCGAGTTCCTGCACTACACGGCCTTTGCCGACGCCTATGACGGGCTCGCGCTGCCGGGCGAGGCGAAGATGAATCCGCACATGGTGAAGGGCGGATGCTGGGAGGAGGATCGCGTCTATTCCGAGCTGCGCCTGCGGCACAAGCGCGATTACCCGACGCTCGGCTGGCGCGCGACGCGCTTCACCGAGGGCGGCTATTGTACACTGTTCTCGGAGGGAATGCGGCTCGCCAACCACACCAGCGGCCCGCACGGGCGCGCCAATGCGCTCATCGCGGCAGCCTGCGGGAAGGTGTACGAGGACGAATTCGGCCACATGATGAAGGGCATCCGCGGGCTCGACCAGGAGGGCTTGAGCGCCGCGGACTGGCAGACGCTCGAGCGGCTTTCGGTCGCGCAGCTCAAGGGCCGCATCCTGATGCGCAATGCGCAGTTCAGCCACCCGCTGAGCCCTGCGCGCATCGCCGAGATCGTGGCGGGCGCCTGCGCCCCGCTGCCATTCGACTACGCCAAGGCGAAGCTCGCCGCCTGACAGCCGGGCTCGGCGCGGCGGGAGCGGTGCGGCGGCAGCGTGCCGCGCGGCAGCGCAAAATCTCGCCTTTCAATTGCGGCGCGTCTGATTACTTAACAGTCCATTAACATTAACGATCGGTGTGGCGAATCGCACACCCAAATCAATTTTCGCAACGTATAATAGGGTTGATAGGGCCTTAATTACGGACACGAGCGTTGCGCCAAGGACCGAAAATGGGTGGCACCTTGGGCCTGCGGAAAGGCATTTTACCGTGGGCGCTGCTGTGCGCGACGGCGCTCTGCGCCGTCCCCGCGGCGACGCGAGCGGCCGCGCCCGTGGTAACGTCGGGCAGCGCCACGGTCACGACGACGGGCAACACCACCGTCATCGTCCAGACGTCGCCCAAGACGATCTACACTTGGCAGACCCTCAACATCCCGGCCGGCGGCCTGCTCGAGTTCGAGCAACAGAGCAGTAGTTCGATCGCCCTGAACCGGGTGCTGAGCGGTCCGGCGGTCATCAACGGCAGCCTTCTCTCGAACGGCCAGGTATGGATCATCGATCCGGCCGGCGTGATGTTCGGCCACGGCGCGTCCGTCAATGTCGCGGGGCTCGTCGCCACCACCTCGAACATCAGCGACCAGAATTTCCTCAACGGCAATTTCGTATTCGATCAGCCCACATCCGACGCCAAGGCAGCCTTGGTCAATGACGGCTCGATCGCCGTCGGCGCGGGCGGCGCCGCCGTGCTCGCGGGCGCGCACGTCGTCAACAACGGTCTGATCGAGGCGACGCTCGGCAAGGTCGTGCTCGCCGCCGGCAGCGCGTTCACGCTCGATTTCAGCGGCGACGGGCTCATTTCCTTCGCCGTCTCCGCCCCGGTCAATGTCACGCCGCTCAACGCCAACGGCAGCGCGGCGCAGTCGCTCATCGCCAATAGCGGCACGATTTCCGCCGCGGGCGGCGAAGTGCTGCTGACCGCGCAGTCGACGCGCAGCGTCCTCACCAACGTCATCAACACGACCGGCATGATCGAGGCCGTCTCGGCGCACCAGGAGAACGGCGAGATCGTGCTCGACGCCGGGACCGGAAACGTCACGCTTGGCCCGAGCTCCGTGCTCGACGCATCGGGCGACCAGGGCGGCGGCAAGATCTCGGTGACCGGCGGAAACATCTCGGTCGCGCAAGGCGCGCTGCTCGATGCCAACGCGGTCACGAGCGGAAATGGCGGCTCGGTCACCTTGCGCGCGAGCGACACGCTCAGCTTCAACGGCGCAATCTCGGCCGACGGCGGCGCAACTGGCGGCAACGGCGGTTTCGTCGATACCTCGGGCGCCAACCTCGCAATCGCCTCCGGCACGGTCGAGGCGCTTGCGCCCGCGGGCTCGGCCGGAACATGGCTGCTCGATCCCACCAACGTCATCATCGCCACGGGCGGCACCAGCAATCCCGGCCAGGTCGGCTCCTTCGGCGGCAGTCCCGGCCTGACCGACACGATCGATCCCTCGGCCATCGACGGCGCCAAGGCGAACGTCGTCCTGCAGGCGACCGGCAACGTCACCTTCGCCAACGCGGTGACGATGACGAATCCCGGCATCGGCATCGAAGCGGATGCCGGCGGCAGCGTTATCGTCGATGCCGGCGCGTCGATCACCACGAGCGGCGGAAGCATCAAATTCCAAGCGAACTCCGGTCCCTTCCTGACGGAGTCGGGTGGAATTGTGCTCGACGCGGCGCTTTCGACCGCCGGAAGCAATGCGACCGGCGGATCCGTCAGTCTCTACGTCTGGGGCGGCAGCAATTCGATCGACATCGCCCAGAACATAACGACCGCGGCCGGCGCCATTTCCTTCAACGGACCGACGCTGATCGGGGCGAGTGCTGTGCTCGACAGCACCAACGGCGGCCTCGCGGCTGGCGGCGCCGCGATCACCTTCGCCAACGCGGTCTCGGCCGGCGCAAGCAGCCCGAGCCTGACGATCGATGCCGGCGCGAGCCAGATCCAGTTCGACGGCCGTCCGGGACGGGCGCTTGGCACGCTGGACCTGACCGCCTCGAACATCGTCCTCGAAGGCGGCGTCTCCAGCAGCAGCGGGCAAACCTATAACGGCGCGGTCACGCTCGACGGCAACGTGACCTTGGCGGATTCCGGCAGCGGCATCGTGTTCGCCGGCACGGTCACGGGGCTTGGCGACAACCTGACGGTGAGCCGGGGCGCGACGACGTTCGACGGCGCGGTAACGGTCGCGTCGCTCTCGGCCGGCGCCACGACGCTCGGCGCCAACGTCACCACGACGGCGGGACAGACCTATGGCGGCGCCGTGACGCTCGCGGCCGACGTCACGCTCTCGGCCGGGACCAGCATCGTGTTCAAGGGCGCGGTCACCGGACCCGACAATTCGCTGACGGTCGCGAGCGGCGCCACGACCTTCGGCGCGGGCGCGACCCTCGACTCCCTCTCGGTCGGGGCGGCAACGCTCAACGGCACGATCACGACGACGGGCAACCAAGTCTATGGCGGCGCCGTCACGCTCGCGTCCAACACGACCCTGTCGGCCGATGGATTGTCGGGCTTCTTCGGCGCGCTCGAACTCGTCTGTCACAATCATCGTCGCCCCGCCTCCTTCCGCCAGTTTCATCGATTTCACCAATGGCATCACCGGCGCGAGCCGAACGCTGACGGTCACGAACGGCGCCACCGAGCTGAACGGCACGGTCACAGTCGGATCGCTCGCGGTCCAGGGCGCCGACCTCAACGGCAGCATCACAACGAGCGGCGCGCAGGGCTATGGCGGCGCGGTCACGCTCACCGGCAACACCACGCTCGCCGCCGGCGGGAGCGGCATCCTCTTCGCCTCGAGCGTGACGGGCCTTACCCAGTCGCTCACTGTGACCCGGGGCGACACCGCGTTCGACAGCGCGGTCGAGGTTAACTCGCTCGCGGTGCGTGGCGCCACAATCGCCGCGGGCGTCGCGACGTCGGACGGCCAGACCTACAACGGCAACGTCACGCTCGGCGGCAACATCGCGCTGAGCGATGCTGGGAGCGGCATCGTCTTCCTCGGTACTGTGACGGGCACGCCGTACACACTCGTGGTGTTCGGGAGCAATTCCAAGTTCGAGGGCGCAGTCAGTGTCGGCGCGCTTCAGGTCGGCGCCGCGACACTCGACGCCAACATCACCACGACGAGCGGCCAGAGTTATGGCGGCGCCATTAGCATCGGTCGCAACATCACGCTGACCGACGGCGGCGGCATCGCCTTCGATGGCAACTCGAACCTCGCCACAAGCTTTGCCCTCACGGCGGTCTCGGCCGGAAACATCACCGTCGCCGGCACGCTCGAGAATTCGGGCACCGGCGCCATGACGCTGGTGGCCGGATGGGACGGCGTCACCCCGGCCGGGACGGCCGCCTCGACCGCGGGCGCCTTCGGCCTCAACGGCGGCAGCGTGACGATCGGCGGCGCCGGCGCCGCGGGCAATGCCGCCTTCGGCAGCGCCGGCGGAACCACGACCATCGCCGCCGCGAACCTGACGATGACCGGCACGCAACGGCTTCGCGCAGCTCGGCTATGCCGGCGGCGGCGCCACCGGCAACATCGGCGTCACGCTCACCGGCAATCTCGACGATGACCGCGGGCGGCAACGGCGACTTCGTGCAGATCGGCCACGGCGGCGCCGGCACGAGCGGCAGCGAGAGCGGCACGATCAGCATCGCCGCCGCCGGACGCATCTCGATGGGCGGCGGCTCCGGCACGAACGCCTATGTCCAGATCGGCCATGGCGGCGCGCTCACGAATTTCGGCACGACGGTCGCGTTCGGCGATACCGGCGACATCACGCTCTCCGGCCGCCATCGTGACGCTCGATGCCGGCGCTCGGCACCGGCGCCTACGCGCAGATCGGCCATGGCGGCTACGACGCCGGCGCGGATGCGTCGCTGTCGTCGGGCTCGATCGTGTTCAGCGGCAACATCGGTCTGACCGCGACGGGCAATCTCGTGCTGTCCGGCAGCAGCGGCACCGGCGCCTATGCGCAGATCGGCAATGGCGGCTTCGGCGCCGACACGCACGCGACCCTGCTGTCCGGCGGCACCATCACCGAGAGCGGCGACATCGTGATCGCGCTGGGCACCGCCGCGTCGGGCGGCGCGATCGATATCACCGGCGACGCCTATGCGCAGATCGGCAACGGCGGCTACGACGACAACGGCGGTGCCTCGGCCGGCGGCATCAACGAGAGCGGCGACATCTCGGTGTCGCTCAACGGCGGCTACGGGCACGATCAACGCCGGCAACCAAGGCAATTTCGCCTACGGCCAAGTCGGCAACGGCGACGCCTCGCACACCGGCGAAGGCAATGTCAGCGGCAATATCGACGTGTCCTCGAGCGGCCCGTGGACGCTCAACGGCAGCTCCAGCGCTTCGGCCTGGATGTGGAACGCGACCGGCACGGGCACCGTCACGGGCGGCACCGAGATCGACGGCGCGGCCTTCCGCCCTCCCGGTCGCGCCGCCGCCGCCGCCGGGCCCCGACCTCGGCGACGTCGGAGGTCTGAACGGCATCCTCGCGTCGAATGACGCGCCGTCCACGTCCAGCAGACGACAATTCGGGGTCGAGCACCGATTTCGGCTCGACCGGCACACCGGCGATCTCGGCCAGAACCTCAACGCCATCGCGCCGACCGCGGGTTCCTCGTCGGGCGCCGGCGCGATCGAGCAGATGACCGACAATTCCGGCGGCGGCGCATCGAGCGGCGAGGCGCCCGCCGGCGCTGGCCAGGAAGCCGACGAGCTGAGCTCCGCGGTGGCGCTATCGCTGACCAAGACCAGCGTGCCCGCGAGCACGACGCAGAGTTCGACTGCATCCGCACCAACTCCGGCACGGCGATCCTGTGCGAGCTCGCGCCCGACGCCGGCGCCGGCAGGACGCCCGTCGGCGTGCAGCCGGCCGATCAGCCCTATTCGAGCTGGGGCAACGAATCGCTCTGGCAGCAATAATCGAGCGCAACGTCCGGCGTCAAAGCATCGCACCGGACGCGGGATCGAGCATCGCCATGATGCGTTCGACCGCGGCGACGAAGGTTCCGACATCGGCGCCGGCACGGAATTGCCGCGTGTTGCGCGCAAGGCGGCGCCACTCTTCGGCGTCGCGATCGAGCAATGCCATGAAATGCGCCATGCCCTCGATATTGTCGGGCTCGACGACATAGCCGCTGACCGCGCTCTTCACGATCAGGTCGCTGGCGCCGCAATTGTGCGAGCAGATGACCGGTACGCCCAAGGCGATCGCCTCGTTGACGACGAGGCCGAACGGCTCCTCGACGCTCGGCAGCAGCAGCGCGAGGCTTGCCGCCAGCGTCGCGGCAATCTCGGCCTCTTGCAGGAAGCCGCGGAAGACGATGCCGGGAATGCCGGCCGCGCGCGCCTTGAGCTCCTGCTCGAGCGGGCCCGCGCCGCACAGATGCAGCTCGCGCGGGCTAGCGCCTGCGGTGCGGCGGTAAAGCGCGTAGGCGTCGATCGCCGCCGAGAGGTTCTTCTGCGGCACGAAGCGCGCGATCGCGGTGAAATGGCGGGCGGCGTGCGGAGCGCCGTCGGGCGCGGGCGCGGCGCCGGCCAGGTGCGCAAGCCGGTCGAGCGCGATCGCGTCATATCCCACCGCGATGCGCGCGGGGCGTAGCCCGAGAAATTCGAGATAGGATTTCGTGCGCGCGCTGCCGACGAGCGCCGCGTCATAAGGCCGGTAAAGCGCCCATTTCCCCAGCTCGCGCCAGAGCCGGCGCGGCTTGTCGTCGAATTTCGAGTCCTGCATGATGACGACGCGGCGACCGCGGAGCCGCAGCGCCAGCGCCGCCAGGAAGATCGCCGCAAGCTGAAAATCGCACAGAAAGATTTCCCGCGCGCCGGTCGCGCGGCAGGCGCGGACGAGCGCCCGATAATGCGCAAGCGTGCCGACCTCCGCGCGCGTGCGATCGGGAAAAAGCGTGATCTTGCGGAAGGAGCGCCCGGGCCCGGTCGGCTGCCAGCCGTAGATCTCGCCGTTTCGTACCAGCTCGATGCCGACGATCTCGGCCCGGCCCGCGAAATGCCGGCCAAGCGCCTCGAGCCGATCCATGTGATAGGGACCGAACTGATCCCAGGCAAAAACCAAGCGCCGCATCGCTCGCCATGCGCGTCATTGCGAAAGCCGTCCGGGCAACGTGAACGGACGGGAGCGCCCGATGGTTGCAGAGCGGGCTCAGCGCCGGATGGCGGCCATGGCGCCTGTGACAATTATCAGAAAGCGCGCAGCGCGCACGCGTTTCTGCCGAGTCCCCGGTTTCTCGCCGCAAATTTGCCCCTAACGGGGCGGTACGAATGCGATAGGTTCGACGCAACCAGCACGAGGGACTTCGATGAAGAATCTCAGCGATGAAGCGAGGGGCATCCCGGACGCGGTGCGTCGTGTCGCGAGGGGATCCCTCAGCGAGGAAACGCAGCCGCGCAAGCTCGTGGTCGGCAAAGACATCACGGTCCGCGGCGAGATCACGTCGTGCGACATTCTCATCGTCGAGGGCACCGTCCGGGCCGATATCGCCGGGTGCCGGGAAATGCAGATCGCCAAAGGCGGCCTTTATATCGGCACCGCCTCGGTCGAGAACGCGGAAATCCACGGGCGCTACGAAGGCGAATTGACCGTCACGGCCCGCTTGGTCCTGCGCAGCACCGGCGAACTGGCGGCAAAGGTCCGCTACAGCCAGATCGAAGTCGAAGCGGGCGGCGACCTGTCGGGCGACATCAAGAAAGAAGCGCTGCCGAAGCCGGCGATCGTCCGCAGCGCCTAGCTTTCGGCATTGGTGACGAAGGAAGTTGCGATGAACAAACTCAGTTCGATCTTTCAGAATAACGGCCGGGATGTCGCCCGCGCCGACAGCCAGGGGACGCCCGAAGACAAATCGCCGCCGACGAGAGACCAGGTTGCGGGACCGGCCGAAAAAGCCCTCCAACCGGTCGAAGATGCGCGGGTTGCGACTCTGTCAACGATGGATGAGAAAATGACCTTCAGTAGAGCGAAAGGACTTCTGAGCCAGGCTGCCGTCACGGCGGCGAACAGCTTCGTCGCGCTGTTGAAAAACCAGGCGACGTCGGCAGACGTGCTGCGAAATACCCTCGAGGAGGTGATCGAGTACCGCGCCGCCGATGCAGCGCTCACCCGGGCGGCCGAGGAATCCGCTCTGCGCGCCATATGCACGGACACGCAAGCGACGACCAAGAATCTCGTGCGGTTGTCCTAGCGCCCGCCTGCGCCGCAGCCTCATCGAAAGCCCGGGCGTCGGTTTCCGGGCTTTCTTTTTTGCGGGCCGGAAGACCTCACGGGAATTGCAGGGTCAATCGGATCAGAGACGCGATGACGAGCCAGGGCGCCAGCGCGAGCGCGACGAGCATCAGGAAACGCGCGCGCCGCGTCGCGCTACTTTCGGGTGATAGGTCCGCTTCAGGAGCCCCTCGCGCATCCGCAGGGACCCGCGGGTGTTTCACGATGCCGCCTCCCCCTCAAGTGCTGCACCTAGGAACGCGTTCTCACAGCTAGGCCTTCGGCTGCTCGTGCAGTTCCTTGTGCACGATGCGCGTGCGATCCCATATCTCGAACCCGGCGCAGACCGGGTGCCGCTTCAAGAGTGCCTGTCCGATCGAAATAGCGGCCTCGTCGGAGGGGGCCTCGATCTCCTCACGGACCTCGATCCGGCCTGCTCCATTGAGCAGGAAAACGCGAAAATTCGGCATCGCGAGCCTCCCTGAAGGCATCGGGCCGTATGGTTAATTCTTTGGCCCGGAGCCTCTTACGAACAATCCTGTGACTTGGATCACAAGTTTTGGGCGGCAAGGCTTTGAGGCGGGCCGGGGGCGTTCCTGGCCTAGACCGCGCCGGCGGCGACCGGCTGGGGCGCCGCGATCGTGCGCTTCAGATGCCCGGCAAGGCGCAGCGCCAGCGCGATGATGGTGGGGGACGGCGAGACCGCGCCCCCGGTCGGAAACACCGAGGCGCCCGCGACATGGAGATTGCCGATGCCGTGCACGCGGCAATCGGCGTCGACCACGCCGCGCTTCGGGTCGCGATGGGCGCGCGTCGTGCCGATCTGGTGCCAGCCGCCGGCGAAATCCGCCGGCCAGTCCGCGTATTCCCGCGGCGGGAGCGGCGCGAGATAACCGAGGCCAAGCCGGCGCAGTTCGCCGTCGATCAGCTCCTCGGCGCGTAGGACGGTGCGGCGGTCGAGCGGCAGAAGCCGCCAATCGACACGCGCGCGCGGCAGCCCGAAAGGGTCACGCTCGTCCTGAAGGAGGACGCGGCTCATGAAATTGGGTGCCTGCTCCGGTTTGCTCTCGACGACGAAGCCGGCGACGAAGCGGTCGGAATGGAGCCCATGCGAAAGCGCGGCCGCAACCACCTTGTGCGGCTCGAGCAGCATCTTGAGGAGATCGCCGGCGCCGAGGCCGCGCTCCTTGAACGGCAAGGCGAAGCGGTCGTAGAGATCGCTGCGCCAGCGCCGCGACAGCGACAGGGCGAGCGTGCGGAACGCCGCCCATCCCTCCGAATCCTCGCCATAGACGACCGGATAGATGCTCGCCTTGTAGTTGAGCAGCCCCTCTTCCTCCTGCACGCGCGCCGGCAACGACAAACCGGCGGCAACGCCGCGATCGCGATATGCCACGCCGTAAAGGCCGAAGGGAAATGATTTTGGCCGCGCGATGAGCCGGCGCTTGGTGTGCGGATGGTCCTGGAAATAGCGGCCGACGAGATCGTTGTCGTTGCCGAGCCCGCGCGGCGCCACGTCGTTCGAAAGAAGGAGAAGCCGCGCATTCTCGATCCCGCCGGCGGCAAGGACGAAATGGCGCGCGCGCACCGAAAGCCGCGTTCCGGCGAGCGTGCCGAGCTCGAGCCGCTCGACCTCGCGCGCATTCCAGCTTGCGCGCAGGCCGAGCGCATGGGCGCGCGTGAGGCAGGTGAGGTTCGTGGCGGCTTCGATCGCGGCGCGATATTTCTGGCCGAACCGCGTCGGCGGGCTGAAGCGATAGAGAACGGATTCGATCGCCGCGCAATCGAACGGCAGGAGCCGCGCGTGCGGATCGCCGAGTTTTTCGACCGCACGCGTGTCGTAATCGTCGTCCGCGACCTCGCACAGCCTATGCGCCATGCACAAATGGTGCTGAAGCTCGGCCGCGCCGAAGGGCCAGCCGCTGTCCTTGATCCACGGGCGCGCCTCGAAGTCGATCGCATCGAGCGGCCGGAACCAGCCGCCCCAGACGTTGCTGTTACCGCCGAAGCAGCGGAGCTGGCACGAGGCGAGGCTCGAATAGCGCATGCCGATGCTGTCGCCGTCGGCGAGCGCTTGCAGCGTCCGGTCGGGCGCGAGGCCGCCGCTTTCGACCTGGCAGACCTTGCAGCCGGCGCCAATGAATTGCAGCGCCAGCGCGATGCCCGCGGTGCCCGCGCCGACGATGCAGATGTCGCTCTCGATGGCGGTGCCCGACGGGAGCGTTCGCGCGTCAAGGATCATGATTTCGTAAACCGCCCACCGGCCGAATCCGCCGTTCGCGGCGAGGCCGGACCCGCGAATAACACCCTCTTTCCGCGATTCGTTCCGGCCGCCGAAGACACGCGAGGCCCGGCGGAACGAATGCCCCGGTCGCGCGTTTTTGCGGCGCCGCCTCAGCCCCTTGCGCGCGAATTTCGAGGGAGACTCCATGTCCGCCGTGTGCGAAGCCGCCATCATCGGCGCTGGCCCTTACGGTCTTTCGATCGCCGCGCATCTCAGGGCGCGCGGCGTGGGCTTGCGCATCTTCGGCCGCCCGATGTGGAGCTGGCGGATGCAGATGCCGGCCGGCATGCACTTGAAGTCCGAGGGCTTCGCCTCGAGCCTGTCCGAGCCCGAAGGGCGCTTCACGCTCGAAAGCTTCTGCGCCGGGAACGAACTTCCCTATCGCGACTGGGGCGTGCCCGTGCCGCTTGCGACCATGACCGCCTATGGCATGGCGTTCCAGCGGCGTTTCGTGCCGGAGCTCGAGGAGCGGATCGTGACGGCGGTGCACGAGACGCGCGAGGGCTTCTTCCTCAAGTTCGAGGATGGCGGCGGCTGTTCTGCGCGGCGGGTCGTCGTGGCGACCGGCATCGGCGCCTTTGCCCATCTGCCGGAAGCGTTGCGTCCTCTGCCGCGCGAACTGGTTACGCACAGCTTCGGCCACCACGATCTTGCGCCCTTCAAGGGGCGCGACGTGACGATCCTCGGCGCCGGATCGTCCGCGCTCGACCTCGCTGGGCTCATGCGCCAGGAGGGCATGACCATCCGCCTCATCGCGCGCCGGCCCAAGCTGCAATGGGCGGGCGCGCCGGTGCCCGAGCAACGCTCGCTCTATCAGCGTCTGCGCTACCCGATGTCCGGCATGGCGCCAGGCCTGCGCAGCCGGTTCTATGAGGAAGCGCCCGACCTGGTGCGGCTCCTGCCGCGCGCGACGCGGCACAACATCTACCGCACGTTCCTCGGCCCGGCGGGCCCGTGGTGGATGAAGGAACGGGTCGAGCGCGAAGTGCCGCTCGTCCTCGGCCACAGCGTGCGCTCGGCCAAACCGTCCGGCGGAATGCTCCGCCTCGTGCTCGAAGGCGCGGGCGGCACGCACGAGATCGTGACCGATCACGTGATCGCCGCGACCGGATTCAGGATCGACGTGCGGCAACTCGCCTTCCTCGACGACACGTTGCGCGAGCGGGTTCGCACCGTCGCGGGCATGCCGCTGCTCTCGGCCAATTTCGAATCGAGCGTGCGCGGGCTTTATTTCGTGGGGCTTGCGTCGGCGCCGACCTTCGGGCCGCTGATGCGCTTCATGCTGGGCGCGGGATTTGCCGCACGCCGCGTCGCGGGCCATGTGACGAGAACCGCCCTGAAGGAGCGCGCGGCTTTTCCGGGCGAGCCGAGCCGCATCCGCGCCGCCTAGTGCCCCTTACGGTTCGCGCCGGAAATAGCGGCGCTTGCCGGCGATGGTGTGCGGCTCTTCCTGGAGCGCCGAGAAGGTGAATTTCGCGTGCTCGATCGCCGGGAACTCGCGCGCGATCTCGTGCCGGAAGCGGCGCTCGATGCGGCGCAGATCGTCCTCTGACGACGTGGCGATGCCGATGTCGATGGCGCGGCCTTTCTGGTGGATGAAGAACGAGCTCACCCCTTCGTCGATTTGCAGGATGTCGAAGAAGAAGTCGCTATGCGTGTCGATCGAGGTGCCGTCGCGCATCGGCAAGGTGAGCACGTCGCGCGCGCGGCCGAGGATGCGGGCGCAGCGGAAGGGCGGGCCCTCGCCGCCCGCCAAGGGCTCGACCCGGTCGCCGGTCGCGTAGTTGACGAGCGGGAAGCGCACCGGCAGGAGCGTCGTGATGGCCAGCTCCTGGTCGGCCTCGACGCGGGCATGAAAAGCGTCCCAGAAGAAGGTGAGCTCGCCCGTGCCCGGGCGCGAATAGGCCATGACGCCCGTCTCCTGCATGCCATATTCGACGAGCGGCTCGGCGCCGAGGAGCCGGCGCACGCGCTCCAAATCGCGCGGATGCACGGTCTCGGAGCAGAAGATGGCGGCGCGGATTTTGGCCGAGCTGCCCTCGTAGCCGGTGCGCTCGACATAATCCAAAAGCTTGCGGATGCAGGACGTGTAGCCGACCAGAATCATGCCCGGCCGTGCCCGCATGAAGGCGAGGTAGCGGGCGATCGATCCGTCGTCGAGCGAATAGGCGCTGAGGCGCCGCGTGCCGATGAGCCAGTCCTTGACGTGACGGCGGGCGACGTTGATGCGGCCCTTCAATCCGTTGCCGAAGAGATGCGTGTGGCTCCAGATGAGCGCGATCGGGTCGCCGGCGCGGATGCCGGCCCAGCCGCGCCCCAGATACATGTTCGCATGATGCACGAGATCGTCCTCGCTGCCGCGCGGGAAGCGGCGCGGCCGGCCGGTGGTGCCGCCGGTGCGGACGAGCTTCGCCGGCTGCGCGTCGGCCGCGATCGAAGCGAAATTCTCCTCGAGATCGGCGTTATGCAGAAGCGGGAAATAAGCCAGCTCGGCGAGATCGGCGATCCGCTCCGGGCAGATGATGGCGGCACTGCCATTCGGCATAGAAGCGATAGCGCCGCCGCGCCGCGCCCCAGATGCCGTTGAAGGCATCGAGCTGGCGGCGCGCGATGAGCGCCGGATCCGTCACCCGCTCGTAGAGCGCCTGGCGCTCGGCCAGAAGGTCCTGGCGATCGCGCAGGCCGCGGCTCACGACCTGCGCCGCCGCCCACCGCTGCGTCGCCACGGCAATTCCGATCATGGTCCGGCTCCGTTTCTGCCGCGCCTGTAATCGGCAATAAACGCTTGGCCGGAATGATGGTTTCGGCGCTAGCCGAGGTTTATGTGGACGATCGGCAGGAGGAGCCGCACGGCGACGACGAGCAGCGTCACGGCGAGAATGGGACGCAGCACAGAATCCGACACCTTCACCGAGGCATGGCTGCCGAGGATGATGCCCGGGATCGAGCCGATGAGGAGCGAGCCCAGGAGCGCCCAGTTGATCGAGCCGAGGAACCAGTGGCCGAGCCCGGCGATGAGCGTCAGCGGCACGGCATGCGCGATGTCGGAGCCGACGATGCGCGAGGACGGCATGTCGGGATAGAGCAGGATCAGCGCCGTCACGCCGATGGCGCCGGCGCCGACCGAGGACGCCGTGACGAGCACGCCAAGGAGCGCGCCCATGAGGATGGTCAGGACCGTGCGGTTCCGCGGCGAGATACGGCGCAGCGCCGGGCCGAAGTGCCGGATGAGCCAGCCGCGAAAAATGAGCGCGATCGCGGTGAGCAGGAGAGCGACGGCAAGCACCGAGGTGATGGCGCCGCTGACCGCGGCCGCGTCGAGCTTCACGAGCGACAGGATCACGATCGTCACGACCGTCAGCGGCACGCTGCCGGTGGCGAGCGTGCCGACGAGGCGCCAGTCGACCGTGCGGTTCCAGCCGTGGACGGCGGTGCCGACGCTTTTCGTCGTCGCCGCATAAAGCAGATCGGTGCCGACCGCCGTGGCGGGATGGATGCCGAAAAGAAGGATCAGGAGCGGCGTCATCAGCGATCCGCCGCCGACGCCGGTCATGCCGACGAGCGTGCCAACGGCGAGGCCGGATACGACGTAGAGCGGGTCGATCGGAACCATGGGGCCTCGCTTGTCGTACGTCGCGACGCGCGGACGGATTAGAACCGCTCTCGATCAGTCCGCCGCCGAGTTCTACCACACGATCAGGCCGCGCGCCCGCAGTTCGCGGACCAGCTCCTCGACCGCGGCCTCGGGCGCGCCGCCGCGCCCGTCGATCACCAGGTCCGGCGCCTCGGGCGGCTCATAGGGGCTGTCGATGCCGGTGAAGTTGGCGATCTCGCCGCGCCGCGCCTTGCGGTAAAGCCCCTTGGGATCGCGGTCCTCGCACACTTCGAGCGGCGTGTTGACGTAGATCTCCAAAAATTCGCCGGGCTCCAACAGCTCGCGCGCCATGCGGCGCTCGCTGCGGAACGGCGAAATGAACGAGACGACGACGATGAGGCCGGCATCGACCATGAGTTTCGCCGTCTCCGCGACGCGGCGGATGTTCTCGACGCGGTCGGCATCGGTGAAGCCCAGGTCCTTGTTGAGCCCATGCCGCACGTTGTCGCCATCGAGCATGTAGGTGTGGCGGCCCGCTTCGACGAGACGCTTTTCGAGGACGTTGGCGATGGTCGATTTGCCGGCGCCGGAAAGGCCCGTGAACCACAGCACGCACGGTTTCTGGCCCTTGATCTCGCTGCGCCGGCGCTTGTCGATCGACAGCGGCTGCCACACGATGTTGGCGGCGCGGCGCAACGAGAACTCGACCATGCCGGCGCCGACCGTCTGATTGGTGACGCGGTCGACCAGGATGAAGCTGCCGCATTCGCGGCAGGATTTGTAAGGATCGAGCGCCAAGGGCCGGTCGAAGCTCAGATTGCAGAAGCCGATCTCGTTGAGGCCCAGTGTCTTCGCCGCCTGGTGCTCGAGCGAATCGACATTGATCTTGTGCTTCAGCTCGGTGACTTGCGCCATCGCCTGCGCCGTCCCCGCGCGCAGCAGATAGGGGCGTCCGGGCAGCATCGGCTCGTCCTGCATCCAGATCACGTTGGCGGCGATCTGATCGGTGACGGCGGGGCGATCCTGCGGCGCGCACAAGACGTCGCCGCGGCTTATGTCGATCTCGTCGGCGAGCGTCACGGTCACGGATTTGCCGGCCGCGGCGTCCGCGCGGTCGGCGCCGTCGAACACGATCCGCTCGATCCGGCTCGCGCGCCCGCCAGGCTCGATCGCGACCGGATCGCCCGGACGCACGGTCCCGCGCGCGATCATGCCGGCATAGCCGCGGAAATCGAGATTGGCGCGGTTGACCCACTGCACCGGCAGGCGGAAGGCGCCGCCCGGCGGATCGGTCTCGACCTCGACATCCTCCAGGAACGGCAGCAGCGCGGGCCCGCGATACCACGGCATCTGCTCGCTCGCGTGCGCGACATTGTCGCCGCGCAGCGCCGATACCGGGATCGCGGTGACGTGCGACACGCCGAGCCGCTCTGCGAAGGCGCGAAACGTCTCGACGATCTCGGCAAAGCGGCGCTCGTCGAAGCCCACGAGGTCCATCTTGTTGATGGCGAGCACGAGCGAGCGGATGCCGAGGAGCGCGACGATGGCGGCGTGGCGGCGCGTTTGCGTGAGGATGCCCTTCCTCGCATCGACCAGCAGCACGGCAAGCGAGGCGGTGGACGCGCCCGTCGCCATGTTGCGCGTGTACTGCACATGGCCGGGCGTGTCGGCGACGATGAACTTGCGCTTGTCGGTCGCGAAGAAGCGATAGGCCACGTCGATGGTGATGGCCTGCTCGCGCTCGGCCTGGAGCCCATCGACGAGGAGGGCGAGGTCGAGTTTCTCGCCGGTGGTACCGTGCTTCTTCGTGTCGCGCTCCAAGGCGGCGAGCTGGTCGTCGAAGATGAGGCGCGAATCGTAAAGGAGCCGGCCGATGAGCGTGCTCTTGCCGTCATCGACGCTGCCGCAGGTGATGAAGCGCAGCAGACTTTTCGTGCCGGGCCCCGACATCGGAAAGAACTCCTCCTCAGCGAACTTGCGCGCGCGCGGACATCCCGCTCCGCGCGGCAAGCGCCCGTGGTATTGCCATGGCGGCGGCAAGCGTCGCCAGGAAGCTGATCCTCAACCGCTCGATCTCGAGCGCCTGCCGCCATGCCGGCCGGCGGCGGGCAACGGCGTCGCACAACGAAGCGGCGTCGACCGCGGCATGCACATCGTCCTGCCAGACCGACGAATGATGCATCTTGAGACGATGCGCCAATTTGCGGAACGCCGACTCCGGATGATAGTCGGCGATCAGAGTGCGCGGAAAGATTTCGACGACGCGGGTGCTCCGGCGCGCCCACACCAGATTGGCGAACGCGGCGCCATGCTGCGCAACGACGATGTCGGCGAGATGAAAGAGGGCAATCTGGCGTGACAGGGACAATCCTTCGAGAGCGGTGTCGACCACGCCGCCGAACCGGTCTGCGAGAGCGCGGCGCAGCTTGTCCTGGTTGGGAATGGACCGGCGCGATGTTCCGGCCCCCGGCACCTCGGCCTTCCGCGACAGATAGAAAGGATCGGGCGGCCCGCGGCGGATCAGAAGAATCCGCTCGCGCTTGCTCTGCCATTCCGCGGGCGCCTTGGCGATCTCATCCTGAACGTCGGACCGCGCGAGCATCAGGTCGCGGACCCACACGAACACCGCGCGATCGAAGCGGAATGGTTTGTCGTAGCCGCGAATGAGCTTGAACCTTTGTCTTTCGGTCGTGGCGAGGCCTCGCGCGGCATCGTGCGCGGACTTGTCGAGGATGACGATGCGCGGATCGCCGAGCGCGAGCAGATGCGAATCCATCGGCCCGCAGCTGCGGACGAGGACCTCGCCGATCCTACGGTCGAGGGCGGAGCCTGCGAGATGGCGCACAAGCGGAATGAAAAATCCCAGGAGAAAATGGAAGTAATGCTCGACCGAACCGACCGGTTGGCGATCGTCAGATGGACGCAGATATCGCCCCGATGGCCCCGGGGACTCGGCGGCGAGATTGCTGGCGCGCCGCGCCATCAGAAATACCCTTCCTGCTTCTTCACTTCCATCGAGCCCGCCTGGTCGTGGTCGATGACGCGGCCCTGGCGCTCCGAGGTGGTGGCGGCGCGCATCTCGTCGAGAATCTCCGCCAGCGTTTGCGCGTGCGAGGGAACCGCGCCGCTCAGCGGATAGCAGCCGAGCGTGCGAAACCGCACGGAGCGCAGCTCGGCCCGCTCGCCCGGCAGGAGCTTCATGCGCTCGTCATCGACCATGATGAGCGTGCCGTCGCGCTCGACGACGGGCCGCTCCTTCGCGAAATAAAGCGGCACGACGGCGATCTTCTTCGCGCTCGACATATTCCCAGACGTCGAGCTCGGTCCAGTTCGAGAGCGGAAAGACGCGCACGCTCTCGCCCTTGGCGATGCGGCCGTTATAGATGTTCCACAGCTCCGGCCGCTGGTTCTTCGGGTCCCAGCGGTGCTGTGCGCTTCTGACCGAGAAGATGCGCTCCTTGGCGCGGCTCTTCTCCTCGTCGCGGCGCGCACCGCCCAAGGCGGCGTCGTAGCCGCCGGCATCGAGCGCCTGTTTCAAGGCGACGGTCTTCATGATGTCGGTGTAGGCGGCCGAGCCGTGCGTGAAGGGCGTGACGCCCGCTTTCACGCCTTCCTGGTTGGTGTGGACGCGAAGCTCGAAGCCGAACTCACGCGCCACGCGGTCGCGGAATTCGATCATCTCGCGAAATTTCCAGGTCGTGTCGATGTGCAGCACCGGGAACGGCAGGCGCGCCGGGCCGAAACGCCTTCAGCGCGAGATGCAACATGACCGACGAATCCTTGCCGATCGAATAGAGCATCACCGGGTTGCGGAACTGCGCCGCGACCTCGCGAATGATGAAGATGCTCTCGGCCTCGAGCCAATCGAGGTGGTTCAAACGTGCATTACTTGAGAACATTACGGGATTATAGCGGGCGGGCGGCGAGGAGACGGGCTAAATCTATAATCTATCGAATGAATTTCTTAAAGCGAAGATTGGGGCGGCGAGCGCCGATCATGGCAGGAACGGCTGAAGATCGAGTTACCCGCGCCGGCACCATCGCCTGTCCTTTCCCATTCGATCCTTCTATCGTTGCGGCCGGGAAGACGGGGCGGAGGATCGCGACATGGCCCAACTGTCCTTGCGCAATGTCGTCAAACGGTACGGCGACACCGAAGCCGTCCGCGGCATCGATCTCGACATTGCCGATGAGGAATTGCTGGTCCTGGTCGGCCCGTCCGGATGCGGCAAAAGCACGACATTGCGCTTGATCGCCGGCCTCGAGGAATTGACGGAGGGCGAGATCTGGATCGGCGGCGATCTCGTCAACGACATTCCGCCGCGCGACCGCGACATCGCCATGGTGTTCCAGAACTATGCCCTCTACCCGCACATGACCGTGTTCGAGAACATGTCGTTCGGATTGCGGTTGAAGCGCTTTCCCAAGGCGGAGATCCGCCGGCGCGTCGAGGACGCCGCGCGCATCCTCGACATAAAGGAGCTGCTGGACCGGCGCCCGAAGCAGCTCTCCGGCGGGCAGCGCCAGCGCGTCGCCATGGGGCGCGCGATCGTGCGCAATCCGAAAGTGTTCCTGTTCGACGAGCCGCTGTCCAACCTCGACGCCAAGCTGCGCGTGCAGATGCGCACCGAGATCAAGAAGGTGCACCAGAAAGTGCGCACGACATCGGTCTATGTCACGCACGATCAGATCGAGGCGATGACGCTGGCCGACCGCGTCGTCGTCATGAATGCGGGACGGATCGAGCAGGCGGGACCGCCGGACGAGCTCTATCACCGGCCGCGCACGCGCTTCGTCGCCGGCTTCATCGGCTCGCCGGCGATGAATTTTCTGTCGTGCCGGCTGGTCGAGCGCGGCGCCGACCTCGCGGTCGAGCTGGCCGGCGACCTGGCGCTGCCGGTGCCGCGGGCGCGAGCGTTGAGCTACCGGCCGCATCTCGGCCGCAGCCTGATCTTCGGCCTGCGGCCCGAGCACATCACCGAGCGGCGTCCCTATGGCGACGGCGCCGAGTTCACCCTCCCGGTCGACGTGGTCGAGCCCATGGGGTCGGAAACCATGGTGCATCTCGAGGTGGGGGGCGTGCCGGTGTGCGCCCGCTGCTCGCCCGAGACGACCGCTGCGCCGGGCGTCCCGATGGCCTTCGTGGCCCAGATGCACCACATGCATCTCATTGATCCAGTTAACGATGCGGTCATCGAGGTGGAGCGCGAGCAGCGCCCCGCCGCGTAAATCCGCCGCCCGGCCGGGCGGGGGACCCCTCCAAGAGGCCCTAGGACCCCAGGACATATGCCCTAGGACAATTTTGCATGGCCGATATATATTCCTAGCGTGCGTCGAGCCGTCCGGGAGGTCGCGGCGGGCGGGACGTTCTCTACGAACCGGTTGGAACGCGGGCAAAAAAACGCCCGCGGCGCAAAGACAGAATTCGGGAGGATGACGATGAGCAAGCTGAGCCGGCGTTCGGTGCTTCGCGGGACCCTTGGCCTGGCCGCGGCGGGGGCGGTCGCGCGGCCCTACATCGCCAACGCGCAAGCCAAGACCGCGACCGTATGGTGGACGCAGGGCTTCGTCCCCGAAGAGGACGCCGCGTTCAAGCAGATGGTCGCCGATTACGAGAAGGCGAGCGGCAACACCATCGACTACAGCCTCATCCCCTACGCGCCGCTGATGCAGAAGATCGTTTCCTCGCTCACCAGCGGCGACGTTCCCGACGTGATGTCGCACGACACGCAGGATGCGACGGTCGTCCCGCAGAACGCCTGGAACGACAAGCTTCTCGATCTTTCCGACCTCGTCGAGCCCTTGAAGGCGCAGTTCCATCCGACCGCCTATCTCGCGTCGCAGTACTACAACAACGCCACGAAGAAGCGCGGCGCCTATCAGGCCCCCTACAAGACCTCGGTGCTGCCATTCCACATCTGGAATTCGCTCGTCGAGAAGGCCGGCTACAAGCTCGCGGATGCGCCGAAGACGTGGGACGCGTTCTGGAATTTCTTCAAGCCGATGCAAGCGAAGCTGCGCGACCAGGGCATGCGCGGCGTCTATTCGCTCGGTCTGCAGCCGACCACGGCCGGGCCCGCCGACGGCAACAACGTGTTCACCTATTTCCTGATCGCCTATGGCGGCAACGGCATCGTCACGCCGGACGGCCGCCCGCACCTCGACGACCCGCAGGTCAAGGAGGCGGTGATCAAGACGCTGACCTATATCGATACGGCGTTCAAGGAAGGCTACGTCCCGCCCGGCGCGCTCGACTGGGGCGATGCCGACGACAACAACGCGTATCACGCCCAGCAGATCGTCATGGATCTCGACGGCACGATCTCGACCGAGCTCGCGATGATCCACGACAAGGACAAGTACGACGCCGCCGCGGTGATGGGCTTGCCGCTCGACAACGAGAACAAGCCGATCGCCTCGCAGCTTACCGTCGGCGGCGCCTTCATGCCCAAGGGCGCCAAGAACGTCGCAGTCGGCAAGGATTTCCTCAAGTATGTGATCCAGCCGAATGTGGCCGGCAATTACCTGAAGGCGGGGCTCGGCCGCTGGCTGCCGGCGATCCCGGACATCGTCAAGAACGATCCGTGGTGGCTCGACCCCGCGGACCCGCACCGCGCGGCCTATGTTCGCCAGGGCGTGCTGGGGCAAACCGTCACGAAACAGGAAGTCTTCAATCCCGGCTGGGCCGAGGCGAATGCGCAGCAGGTCTGGGGCACGGCCCATGCCGACGTGATCCGCGAAGGGATGACGCCGCAGGCCGCGGCGGAAAAGGCGCTGAAGCGGATCGGCGACATCCTCGCGAAGTATCCGATCGCACAAACCTGAAAGCCTGAGAGGCAATCATGGATGGTGCCTATCCACAGGCCGCCCAGGCGCTTCCGGCACCGGCGCTGCCGCTGTTGCGGCCGCGCCGGCGCGCGTGGCGCGGCGGTCTTCAGGGTTCGGAATTCACCTGGGCCGTGGCCTTCATCGTGCCTTACATCGGCGTGTTCCTGGCCTTCGTGGCCTATCCCGTGGTCTATGGCTTGTGGCTCGGCCATGCGCCGAGCCTTTACAGCGAACTGTACGACGATCCGATCTACCTGCGCACCGTCGTCAACACGCTCATCTATCTCGGCATCGGCGTGAATTTGAAGATGTTCGGTGCGCTCCTGCTGTCGGGCTTCTTCATGCGGCGCAGCTGGTGGGTGAAGGGGCTCCTGCTGATCTATGTCCTGCCCTGGGCGGTGCCGGCGCTGCCGACCTTCATCTCGATCCATTGGATGCTGAACGGCCAGTGGGGCATGCTCAACAACGTGATCTGGGACCTGTTCCATGTCGACGGTCCCGGCTGGATCGAGACCTCGCGCTGGCTGGCACTCGGCTCGGTCATCGCATCGCACATCTGGAAATGGATGCCGTTCTGGACCGTGATCCTGCTGGCGGGGCGCATGTCGATCCCGCAGGAATTGTATGACGCCGCGTCGGTCGATGGCGCCACCGGCTTGCGGCGCTTTGTCCATGTCACCTTCCCGCTGCTCGCCAATCTCTATCTCATCTGCACGCTGCTCTCGACCATCTTCACGCTCGGCGACTTCAACTCGGTCTATTTCGTCTCGGGCGGGGGACCCGCGCTCTCGACGCATGTGCTGGCGACGCTCGGCATCCGCGACGCCTTCCAGATCTCGCGGCCCGATCTCGGCGTGGCGACCGTCATGTCGGCGTTGCCGCTGATGATCCCGCTCGTGATCATCCTGATGCGCAAATTGCGCACGACCGAGGTGACGTTGTGAGTGCGGCGGACGCGGCGCCGCACGGACGGACCAAGCGGCGCCGGCCGCGCTACCGCTTGCGGCGCGCCTTGGGCGAGGCCGCGGCGCTTGCGTTCGCGGCCGTGCTGCTCGTGTGGACGCTCGCGCCCATCTACAACATGGTCGCCGTTTCGCTCGAGCCGCACGGCGACGTCTTCACCAACAGGATTTTCCCGGCCAAGCCCTCGGTCGAGAGTTTCTGGATCGTGCTGACCGAGGGCTATTGGTATCTCCAGTATTTCTGGCACCAGTTCGCCAACAGCCTCTATATCGGCGCGGTCACCACGTTCCTGACGCTCCTCATCGGCTCGCTCGCGAGTTTCTCGATCGGACGGATGCGCTTGAAGAACGGCTGGCTCGTCAGCAACGCCGCGCTCCTCACCTATGTGATCCCGGCGTCGTTCCTCGCGATTCCGTTCTACAGCATCATGCTGAAATACGGCCTCGCCAACAATCTGTGGGCGGTGATCTTCGCCGAAGTCACCTTCGCCACGCCCTATGCGATCTTCATCTTCCAGCAATACGGCGTCTCCATTCCGATCGAGCTCGACGAGGCGGCGCGCATCGACGGCGCATCGCCGCTTCAGGTCTATCTGCGCATCTACCTGCCGCTGATGGCGCCGGCGCTGGTCGCGGTCGGCACTTACGCCCTGCTGCTCGCGTGGAACGAATATCTCTACCAGTTCATGCTGCTGTCCTCGACGCGGAGCATGACGGTGCCGGTCGCGCTGGCGCAATTCCTCAACAGCGACGAGTCGCCCTGGAACTACATGATGGCGACCGCCATCATCTATGCGGTGCCGCCGGTGGCGATCTATTACGCCTTCCGCCGCCGCATGACCGCGGGCCTGACCATGGGCGGCGTCAAGGGCTGAGACGCTAGAAGCTGAGGCGCACCCCGCCATAGACCGCGACCGGCGCCGCCGGGCCGACGAAGCGATTGTCGACGCCCGGACCGTTCGTGACCGAGCCCGGCGGAATTCCCGGCGCGCCGATCCCGGTCGGATCGCCATATTCCCCGAACGTCGAATAATGCGCGTTGAGCACATTCTCCGCGCGGGCGAAGAGCTCGAAATTCTCGCTGAGCTTGTAGCTCGTGTGCAGGTTCACGACGAAATAGCCGGGCAGCGTCGGGTTCTGATTCGATTCGTCGCCGCGCAGATACTGGTCGCTGAAATAGGTCAGGATGCCGCCCACCGTCCAGTTCGGCGTCACGTGATAATCCGCCCCGACCTTTAGCTGATGCTCGGGAATGCCGGGCAGCCGGTCACCGGGAGCGACCTGGATATTGCCGTTGATGTCGGCGAAGGGATTGTTCGGCGACGGAATGAGGAGCGGCGATTGGAACGTCGCGTCGACGAGGCTGTAGGAGCCGTAGGCCGACCAGCGCTCGTCCTTATAGCTGAGCCCCGTCTCGATCCCCTGCCGGCGGGTCGAGCCGATATTCTCGAAGAAGCCCGAACTGATCGAGGTGGCGACGCCGTAGATGTCATTGGTGAGGTCGGTTCGAAAAAGGCCACCGTGCCAAGTGAACCTGCCCGGCGCGAGCCCGCCGAGGGTGAAGCTGCCGCGCAGCCCGGTCTCGTAGGTATGCGAGACCACCTGTTTCAGCGGGGGATCGGCGGAAAGCGAGGACGGCAAGAGGCACGGTGCCGTCGGGTTCGCGCATTCGAGCTCGCTTGGCGTCGGCACGCGATTGCCCTCGGAATATCCGGCATAGGCGGTGAGATTGGCGGCGAGCTTGTAGGTCGCGCCGAAGGCCGGATCGAAGCGGTCGTAGCGGCTGTCGCCGGAAAGCGCGGAGCCGTTGCGGTCGGAGATGTCGACGTCGGCGAGATTGAGGCGCCCGCTCGCGGTGAGCGAGAGGGCGTCGGTCAGGTCCCACGTGTCGGTGAGGTAGATGCCGTAATAGGTGCTGTTCGCGCCGACATCGACGGGCGTCGCGGTGAAGCCGGAATTTTCCGGGATCGACACGAAATAGCCGGAGGTTTCGACCTGAAGCGCCGCGTTGATCTGGCCGATCTCGGCCGAGGAATTGAAATAGGTCGTGGAGTGATCGGCGCTGGCGCCGAACACCAGGTTGTTGGGGCGGTCGAACAGCGCGCCGATATAGGTCGTCTGCAACGCGCCGCCGAGGCTCGACCGTGCGGATCGTCTCGCGGTCGTTCTCGCCGATCGGCACCGTGCCGCCCTGCGACAGATCGGGGATGGCGACGCCGCCGGTGCTGAAAAGCTGCGTCGCGGCATCGGCCTCGCACAGGAAGCCGATGGGCGCCGCGCACGCCGTGTAGTCCGTGGTGTTGCCGTTGACGACCGACTGATGGAACTCGCGGCGATAGGCGTTGGCCTGGAACGAGAGCGTGTCGTTCGCCTCGAACGAGCCGTTCGCGACGACGAACTCGAGCTCGTTCTGGTTGGTTTGCGGAACGGTGAAATCGAACGCGCGATCGACGGTCAATTCCTGCTCGGGGGTGGTGCCTTCGCCGGAGAGGCGATTGTTGGCGCCGGTGAAGCTCACGTCGAGCTGGCCGCGCGAGCCGCGCGCGCCGAGATCGGCATAGAGCTGCTGCACGTTATCGGGCGAGAATTGCCGCCAGCCCGCGCTGTTGAAGACGCGGCCGGCGACATAGGCGGCGATATTGCCGGCGCTCTTGCCATATTGGAAATTGCCGTCGGTCGTGCCGAACGAGCCGCCCTCGATCTCGCTTTCGAAGCCCTGGTAGGTGAAGCCGTTCTTCATCGTTATGACCGCGGCACCGCCCAGCGCGTTCAGACCGTAGACCGGGTTCGAGCTGATCATGTCGATGCGATCGATCGCGATGTCGGGAATGAGGTCCCAGTTGACGGTATCGCCGAACGCCTCGTTGACGCGCACGCCGTTCTGATAAACGGCAATGCCCTGCGGCGTGCCGAGCACGGGCGAGGCCTCGAAGCCGCGAAACAGCAGGTCGGGCTGAAAGGGATCGCCGAGATCGGCGCTCGTGCTGACGCTTCCGGCCTGGTTCGTGAGGCTGCCGAGAAGGTCGGGCGTACCCTCGCGCGCGAGGTCGGAGGCGCCGAGGGTCTGCACGTTGGCGGGGACCTTGTCGCGGTCGATGCCGGTGCCGGGCAGAGGCGACGTGCCGATGACGACGATCTGCGGCAGGGTGTCGGCCGCTGGCGGCGTCTGCGCGAGGCAGGTCGAAGCCATAAGCGCCCACGGCACCACGCCCATGAGCATGACACCGCCGTTTGCGCGCATTGCGGTTCCCCCCTCGCAACCGCAACATTCATATCACGGCGACACTCCGGTGTCCGCCGCCAGCCGCCGCGTGCGTGCCCGGATGACGCCGCGCGCCCCCAATCCGCGTTTGCGTCACGCCGGCAAGATCAACCGGGAGGATCACAGATGCTGAAGGAATTCCGCGATTTCGCGATGCGGGGCAATGTCGTCGACTTCGCCGTCGGTATCATCATCGGCGCGGCCTTCGGCCGGATCGTCACCTCGCTCGTCAACGACATCATCATGCCGCCCATCGGCGTCCTGCTCGGCAACGTCGATTTCTCCAACCTCTTCTACAGCCTGTCCGGGGGGCAGTTCGCATCGCTGGCCGCGGCCAAGGCGGCAGGCGCCGCGACCATCAACTACGGCATCTTCATCAACACGGTGATCGAATTCGTGATCGTCGCGTTCGCGGTGTTCCTGCTCGTGCGCGGCTTGAACCGCCTGGCCAGGAAGCCCGAGCCCGCCGCCGCGCCGACGACGAAGGAATGTCCCTACTGCGCTTCGACGATCGCGCTCAAGGCGACGCGGTGCCCGCACTGCACGTCGGCGATGGCCGCCTCGTGAGAGGCCGTTCCGGCGGGAGTTGGTGGAGCCGAGGGGGATCGAACCCCTGACCTCGACAGTGCGAACGTCGCGCTCTCCCATCTGAGCTACGGCCCCGACCGGGCGCGGACTATCGGAGGCGGGGCGTCTCCCTGTCAAGGCTTGCCCGGGCCGCGGCCCGCGCTCTAGGGTTACGCCGCCTTCCACGCGGAGCAATTTGACATGGGCGGCTTTCTGGTGCCGGTCATCGACGTCGTGATCGTGCTCCTCAATATCTACTGGTGGATCATCATCATCTCCGCGGTGGCGAGCTGGCTCATCGCGTTCGGCGTCATCAATACCTACAACCGCACGGTCGCCCGCATCCTCGATACGCTCTACCGCGTGACCGAGCCGGCGCTCCGCCCGATCCGCCAGCTCCTGCCGAATTTCGGCGGGATCGACATTTCGCCGGTGGTCCTGCTGCTCCTCATCTGGCTCATCGAGCGCGAGCTGGCGCAGTTCGAATTCTACGTCTATCGCCTATGAGCGCGCGCCTGATCGACGGCAAGGCGCACGCCGCGGCGCTGCGCCAAAGGGTTGCGGCGGCCGCTTCCGGCCTGAAGCCGCTCGGCATCGTTCCGGGCCTGGCCGCGGTGCTGGTCGGCGACGATCCGGCGAGCGAGGTCTATGTCCGCAGCAAGGGCAAGGCGAGCGAGGAAGCGGGGCTCGCGAGCTTCCAGCATCGCCTGCCGGCCGCGACGAGCGAGGCCGAGCTTCTCGCCCTCGTCGCGCGGCTCAACGCCGATCAAGCGGTCGACGGCATCCTGGTGCAGCTGCCGCTGCCGAAGCAGATCGATCCGCAGCGCGTCATCGACGCGCTCGACCCGGCGAAGGACGTGGACGGGTTCCATCCGCAGAATGTCGGCCGCTTGTGGAGCGGCGGCGAGGCGCTCGTGCCGTGCACGCCGTGGGGCTGCCTCTTGCTGCTGCGCGCGAGCCTCGGCTCGCTTGCAGGCGCCGAGGCGGTGGTGATCGGGCGCTCCAACATCGTCGGCAAGCCGATGGCGGCGCTGCTTCTCGCCGAGCATTGCACCGTGACGCTCGCCCATTCGCGCACGCGCGACCTGCCGTCGGTGGCGCGCCGCGCCGACATCCTGGTGGCCGCGATCGGCAAGCCCGAGATGGTGCGGGGCGCGTGGGTGAAGCCCGGCGCCGCCGTGATCGATGTCGGCATCAACCGCGTCGCGGGCGACGGCGGCAAGAGCCGGCTCGTCGGCGACGTGGCGTTCGCCGAAGCGGTCGAGACCGCGGGCGCCATCACGCCGGTGCCGGGCGGCGTCGGCCCGATGACGATCGCGTGCCTCCTGCGCAACACGGTGGTGGCCGCTGCCGCCGCCGCGGCGTCGCGGTGCCGGACGGGCTTGTGACGAGCGCGGGCTACGGCCTCGGGAAGAAGCACGATTCGTCCGGCGACATTTCCGTTCGCCACCAGGCGCAGCGCGGCAGCGGCCTCGCCAAGCGGCAGGCGCGCGGCGATGCGCGGGGCGATCTTCCCGGCCGCATAGAGCGCGAAGAGTTCCGCCTGCACCGCGGCGACGCGCTCGGCCAGCGCTCGCGGTAGTCCGACCATTGCAAGCCCGCGACCGAGATGTTCCGCAGCAGCAGATAGTTCGCCTTCGCCTCGGGAATGCGGCCCGCGGCAAAGCCGACGACGACGAGCCGCCCGCGCCAGGCGAGCGCGCGCAGCGCCGCGTCGAACGCATCGCCGCCGACCGGATCGAGCACGATGTCGGCCATCGCGCCATCGGTCGCCGCGCGCACTTCCTCGCGCAAGGCATCGCGCAGGTTCGGCTGGCCGAGATCGATCACGCGACTCGGCGCCCGCCGCGCGCGCAAGTGCCGCGCGCGCAGGATGCGACACGCCGGCCAGGACGCGCGCGCCCAGCGCCTTCGCAAGCTGCACCGCGGCCAAGCCCACGCCGCCCGCCGCGCCCAGCACGAGCACGGTCTCGCCGGCGCGATAGTGCGCGCGCTCGACGAGCGCGAAATGCGCCGTCTGATAGACCAGCCCCATCGCCGCCGCATCGTCGAACGGCACGCCAGTGCAGGCAGCTTCCAGCAATTCTTGGCGGGCGCGAGCGCCATCTCGGCGTAGGCGCCGTGCTCCAGCGCCGCGAGCACGCGGTCGCCGGGCTTGAAGTCCGCGACGCCCGGCCCGACCGCAGCGACGATGCCGGCCACGTCCTTGCCCGGCACGAAGGGAGCGGGCGGCACGCGCTGATAGCGCCCCTCGACCACGAGCAGGTCGGGATAATTGACGCCGATCGCGCGCGCCGCGATCGCAACCTCGCCTGCGCCCGGCGCGGGTTCGGGCACATCGGCGAGCGCCAGGTTTTCGGGCGGCCCGGCCGCGCGGCACAGGATCGCCTTCACCGCGTGCCGTCGTCGAGCAAGCCGTTGCCCTCGCCGAGCGCGGGATAGGGGAGGTCGCCGGGATGCTGCGCGAAATTCCGGCGCGAGCGGCATCGGCATGGCGGCGATGCGGCGCCCGCCGCCGGCGAGCCCCCAGTCGAACAGGCCGCGCGCGCGAAAATGCGGATCGCGCGCGGCTTCCTCGAGCGTCGCCGCGAGCGCGCAGCACACATCCTTGCCGGCGAACGCGTGCTGCCAATGCGCGGCGGGATGAGCGCGGATCAATGAGGCGACGCCCGCGATCGTCGCGCGCGGATCGCCCGCATCGTCGCGCAGCGCGGGCGGCAGGCCGATCGCGTCGCAGAAATTTTGCCAGAACCGGTCCTCGAGCGGCGCCGCGGCAATGAAGCGGTCGTCCGCGGTGCGATAGACGCGGTAGCGCGGCGAGCCGCCGGTCAGCATCTCGCCGCCCGGGCGCGGCCATTGCCCCTCGGCAAGCCCGCGCCCCATCGCCCAATACATGAAGGGGAAGAGATTGTCGGTCATCGACACGTCGAGGCGGCAGCCTTCGCCCGTCGATGCGCGGCGCTGCAACGCCATGAGGATGTTGATGACGGCGGGATAGGCCCCGCCGCCGATATCGGCGATGAGCGCCGGCGGCACGACGGGCGCGCCGTCGGCACCCACCGACAGCATCAGCATGCCGGTCTCGGCGAGATAGTTGAGGTCGTGCCCGGCATCCTGCGCGCGCGGGCCGTCAGCGCCGTGGCCGGTGATGGCGCAATAGACGAGGCGCGGGTTCGCTTCCTTGAGCTGCGCGTAGCCGATGCCGAGCCGCTCCATCACGCCGGGCCGGAACTGCTCCACCACGACATCGGCGCGCGCCAAGAGCGGCATGAGGCGCGCGACCGCGCCCTTCTCCTTCAGGTCGATGGCGATGCTGCGCTTGCCGCGGTTGAGCAGCGCGAAATTGATGCTGACGATTCGCCGAAGCGCGGCTCGTAGCGGCGCATCTCGTCGCCGCTGCCGGGCCGCTCGATCTTCACGACTTCGGCGCCGGCCTCGGCCAGCATCAAGGTCGCGAGCGGGCCGGGCAGCAGCGTCGTGAAATCGACGACGCGGAGATTTGCGAGCGGCTGCATCATTTCTCCTTCGCGCGAGTTCGCTCGAACGCGACGCGGGCGCGCCGCGCCGGAACGAAGCCGCGCTCGCCATAAGCCTCGAAGAGCGCCTTGCTGACGACGAAATGATGCGCGAGGCCGCTTCGTTCGAGCAGCGCGATCGGCCCCGCCGGATAGCCGAGGCCGAGCCGCACGGTGAGGTCGAGATCGGCGGAAGTGGCGAGCCCCTCGTCGAGCTTCTGCAGCGCCGCGTTGAAATAGGGCCGCACGAGACGGTCGATGATGCGGCCCGCGAAATCGTTGCAGATGGCGACTTCGAGGCCCGCAGCGGCGAAGAAGGAGTTGGCCGCTTCAATCGCCGCGGCAGGCGTCGCGGGCAGGCGCACGAGCTCGACCAGATCGGACGGCGGATCGTCGCCGAGGCGGAAGCGGGAAAAGCCGAGGATGTTCGAGCCGTCATCGGCATGGACGCCGAGACATTCGTGGCCGAGCTCCACGATCACCGCCGCGAAGTTTTGCGGGGCGTCGAGGCGCGCAAGGCCCACGCCCGCATCGGCGCCGATGACGAGCGCGATGTCGGAACTTTCTCGCGCGCGCTCGAGCGCCGCATGCGGCGCCGGGAACGAGCGGCTGGTGCCAAGATCGATCAGCATGTCTCAGCCTCCGAACATCGCGTCGCGCTGATAGCGGTAGAAACCCTGGCCGGTCTTCCGCCCCAGGAATCCGGCGGCGATCATGCGGCGCACCAAGGGCGGGCACGCCGCGCGCGGATCGTTGGTGCGGCCGAAAAGCGCCTCGCACAGCAAAAGCTGCGTGTCGAGGCCGATGAGGTCCAGAAGTTCGAGCGGCCCCATCGGGTAGCCCATGCCGCGCTTCACCGCGCGGTCGATCGCGGCGGGCTCGGCGACGCCCTGCTCGACGAGGCGGATCGCGTCGTTGTTGAACGGCACGAGCAGCGCGTTGAGGATGAAGCCGGGCTCGTCCTTGGTCTTCACGGGGCGCTGGCCCATGCGCTCGCAAAAGCGCCAGGCGGCGTCGAACGCGTCCGCGCTGGTGCGCAGGCCGGGCGACATCTCCACGAGCTTCATCAACGGCGCCGGCAGGCAGAAATGCATGCCGACGAAGCGATCGGCGCGGCCCGAGCCCGCGGCAAGCTCGGTGATCGAGAGGGTCGAGGTGTTGGACGCGAAGAGCGCGTGCGGGCCGCACACCTTGTCGAGCCGTGCCAGAAGCTCGTGCTTCACGCGCAGATCCTCGAACACCGCCTCGATGACGATGTCGCACGCGCCCATGTCGTCGATGCGCGTCGTCTCGGCGAGGTCGGCGAGGATGCGCGCGCGCTCGTCTTCCGAAAGCTTGCCCGCGCTTCACCGATTGCTCGAGAAAGCCCTCGCTCTGGCGGCGCGCGCGGGCGAGCGCGTCGGCGCTCACGTCGTAAATGATGGTGCGGAAGCCGGCGCGCGCGGCGACGATGGCGATGCCCGAGCCCATCGTGCCGCTGCCGGCGACGCCGACGGTCGCGATCTCAGCCATCGCCAGACCTCGCGGAAGCTGCGGCCGATGAACTGGCGGTGGATTTCGTTGGTGCCTTCCCAGATCTGCGTCACCTTGGCGTCGCGAAAGAGGCGCTCGACGCGGAAGTCCTTGCAATAGCCGTAGCCGCCGAAAAGCTGCACCGCATCGGTCGCGATTTGCATGGCGAGGTCGGACGCGCGCAGCTTGAGGATCGAGGCCTCGACGGCGAAATCCGTTTCGCCCGCGTCGACGAGGCGGCCGACATGCCAGAGCCACGCCTCGGCGAGCGCGAGGTCGGCGGCGTGGTCGGCGAGCTTGAACTGGACCCCTTGGTTGTCGATGACGCGCTTCCCGCCCTGGCGCCGCTCGTTGACGTAAGCGACCGCGTCCGCGAAGGCGGCGCGCGCGATGCCCAGCGCATGCGCCGCGACGCTTGGGCGCGAGGTGTTGAGCGAGGCGAGCAGGATGCGCAATCCCGCGCCCGGCGCGCCCAGAAGATTGGCGCGCGGCACGCGGCAGCCGTCGAACGCGAGCGCAGCGGTCGAGGACGCGCGATGGCCGAGCTTGTCCTCGGTGCGCAGCACCGACAAGCCTGGCGTGCCCTTCTCGACGACGATGGCGGTGATGGCCTTCCTCGGATCGTCGATCCCGGCCCATTTGCCGAAGACGAGCAGAAGGTCGGCCACGTCGCCGTTGGTGATGAAGCTCTTGCGCCCGTCGATCACGACCGCGTCGCCATCCGCCGAAAAGCGCGTCGTCATGGCGGTCGCATCGGAGCCCGCATCGGGCTCGGTGATGGCGAGCGCGCCCAATCCGCCCGCGGCGATGCGCGGCAGGAGGCGCCGCTTCTGCTCCTCCGAACCGAACGCGATCACCGGGCGCAGGGCGTGGAAATTCGTCGCCCAGATGATGCCGGTCGCAGCGCAAGCGGCGGATATCTCGCGCACCGCGGCGAGATATGCGACGTAGGAGAGCGGCGCGCCGCCATATTGCTCGGGCACGAACATGGCGTTGAGGCCGAGCGCGTTGATGGCGGCGACATTCTCCCACGGGAATTCGCCGCTGCGGTCGTAGGCGGCGGCCCTGGGCGCGATCTGCCGCGCCGCGAGCGCGCGCACGCTCGCGAGCAGAAGCCGCTCCTCGGGCGAGAAGGCAACCGACGCATCGAGCCGGTCGAGCACGCTCGGCCGGCCCATCTCAGCGGTCCTCGAAGCGGGCTTTGCGCTTTTCGAGGAAGGCGCTGATGCCTTCCTCGGCGTCGTGCGTGCGATAGGCCAAGGTCGAAAGCTCCGCCTCGATCTTCAAGCCCTCGGCAAGCGGCGTCTCGCCCGCGGCGCGGACGGCGCGGCGCGCGAAGGCCAAGGCGCGCAGGCTCATCTGCGTCATGCCGCGCGCGAAGGCGATGCCGGCGCCGATGAGGTCGCCGTCGGCCACCTGGCTGACGAGGCCGATGCGGAGGGCCTCGTCGGCCGCGACCATGCGGCCCGAGAGGATCATCTCCATCGCGCGCGCTTCGCCGACAAGGCGCGGCAGGCGCTGCGTGCCGCCATAGCCGGGGATGAGGCCGAGCTTGATTTCCGGCAGCCCCATGCGCGCGCCGGGCGCGGCGATGCGGAAGGTGCAGGCGAGCGCCAGCTCGAGCCCGCCGCCGAGCGCAAGGCCGTTGATGAGCGCGATGGAGAGAATGGGAAAATCGTCGAGCCGCGCGAACAGCCTTTGGCCGCGCTCGGCCGCGGCGAGGTCGGCCGCGACCGGGCGGCCGCGCAGCTCGGAAATGTCGGCGCCGGCGCAAAAGGCCTTGTCGCCCGCGCCGGTGATGAGGAGCGCGCGCGCGTCGCCCTTGGCCGCGCCGTCGAACGCGGCTTCCAACTCGTCGAGCATCGATGTCGAAAGCGCGTTCAAAGACTGCGGTCCGTCGAGCGTGATGAGCGCGAATTCCTCGCGCCGGGTGAGGCGCACCGGCATGTCAGCCTCCTTTCCGCTCGCGCCATTCTACCGGCTCGAGCGCGATCTTTCCCGCCTTCGCCCATTCCGCGAGCGCGCGCTTCAGGACCTTGCCGCTCGCGGTCAAGGGAAACTCGGGCAGCGCCACGAAATATTCCGGCATGTCGTAGATCGAAAGCCCGCGCGCGCGGAGATGCGCGAGGATGTCCATCGGCTCGGGGCGCGCCCCGCCTTGCGGCACGATCGCGAGGCACGCTTTCTCGCCGAGCCGCCGGTCCGGCACGGCAAAGGCCGCGGCGCGCGCGATCGCGTCGTGCTGGATCGCCAGATCCTCGATCCGCGCCGGATAGATGTTGTGGCCGCCGCGGATGATGAGGTCCTTCTTGCGGCCCAGAATCTCGAGGCAGCCGTTCTCGCGCAGGCGCCCGAGATCGCCGCTCATGAACCAGCCGGCGCGGTTGAACGAGGCTTCGGTCGCGAGCTGATCGTCGAAATATCCGAGCGCCAAGACGCCGCCCTTCCCGCCGATCTCGCCGGCCTCGCCGGGCGCCGCCTCGGTGTCGGGATCGTCGGATTTGAAGATGCGGATCTCGTAGCCCTTGCCGGCGCGGCCGCAGGTTTCGACGATGGTGCGCGCGTCATCGACGGGCAGCGTGTACTGGTGCGAGCCGTTCTCGGTCATGCCGTAGATGTTCTGCGGCGTGATGCCGCGATCGAAGAAATCCTGCGCCGTCTCGCGCGGGATGGGCGCGCCCGCCATGTAGAAGATGCGCACCTGGACCCGAGCCGCGCGAGCCCGCGTTTCCGCGCCGCGTCGAGCATGTCCATCGCGTGCGTCGGCACGCCCATGACGTAAGTGGCGCCGGTCGCGACGAGCCAGTCGAGCACGCTCGCGCCGGGCGGCGGATCGTTCACCACGAGCTCGCAGCCGGCGACGAGCGACTGCTCGAGCGCCACCGTGGCGATGTGATGCGAGAGCGGCGAGAGCGACAACAGCACCGTCGCCGCATCGTGCTTCCAGTCGCGCACCATGGCGCGGCCGTTGGCGAGGAGCGTGTTGTCGGAATGGAGCACGCCCTTGGGCTTGCCGGTCGTGCCGGACGTGAAGGCGAGATAGACGATCTTGTCGGGATTTTCGTCGGCGGCCGGCGGCGAGGACGCGACGCTGTCGGGCGCGGGAAAGGGCGTGGCGCCGGAGCCCCAAGCGGCTGCGCCGTGGCGCGGCTCGAGCCGGTAGACGCGGCGCAAGGAAGGAACATCCCGCGCCAGCGTGAAGACGTCGCCGCCCGCGCCGAAGCCGGCCTCGGCGACGAGAGCGGCCGCGCGGATGCCGCCGACAAGCTCGACGATCTCGGCCGCGGCGTAGGAGCGGTGCAGCGAGGGATTGACGACATAGCCGTTCCGCGAGCAGGCGAGGAACGCGACCACGGTCTCGGCCCGGTTCGGCAGCCACACCGAAACGCGCTCGCCCGCGCGCAATCCTGCTTCGTGGAGATCGGCGCCGAACGCGTCGGTCCAGCGCACAAGCTCGGCCCAGGTGAGGCGGCGGGCGGCATCGCGCAGCGCAAACGCGTTGGGCCGCGCCTCGGCATGATGGCGCAGGAGCGCGTAGAGCGTCTCGTTCCGCCACACGCCGTCTTCATAGTGGCGCCGCGCGGCGGCGGGATCGTGCAGGGTGAGGATCGGGCCCACGAATGCGGAAAATACCGGTTTGCATCGTCCGCTGATAGAGTGGCGATGCCAGCGTCACGAGGTGCCCCATGTTCGTCGCGACCAAGGACAAGCCGCTCGCCGCCACCATCACCGGCTCGCTGCCGCGGCCGCACTGGTTCGCCGAGACGCTGGGCGGCCGCCCGTTTCTTCACGCCTTCGACGGCTCGGCCGCTTACCGCGAGCAGTATGGCGACGCGGTGGCGGCACTCGTCGCCGACCAGGTGCGCGCCGGGCTCGATATCGTCACCGACGGCGAGATGCGCTTCGACATGGATGTGGGCGGGCGCTCGTGGTTCGGCTACGTGTTCGACCGCATGAGCGGATTGGCGCCCGGCGGCCGCGCCACGGCGCCCGCGCGCCAAGGGTTCGAGGGCCGCGCCGCCACGCCCGGCGACATCGTGCACGAGTTCGTCGATACCATGATGCCGCCGGTCGTGACCGGCCCCGTGGGCGCGGGCGAGCTGCAATACGACGCGGTGTGGAAGGTGGCGCAGCGGCTCTCGGCGAAGCCGCTCAAGATGGGAAGCTGCTCGGCGCAGATGATCGAACGCCAGTCGATCGACCGCTACTACAAGGACCGGCGCGAAGCGGTGATGGCGTTCTCGGCCGCACTCAACGAGGAATATCATCGCCTCGCCGATGCCGGCTGCCCGGTGATCCAGGTCGAGGAGCCGGTGCTGCGCGCCAACGCCGCCGAGGGCCTGATCCCGGCCGAGGTCTATGTCGATGCGTTCAACCGCGAGGTCCGGGGCCTGCGCGGCAAGACGGAAGTGTGGTGCCACACCTGCTTCGGCAATCCGTTCGCGCAGCGGCTCGGCGAGCGGCCGTCCTACAAGCCGATGCTGCCGCATCTGGCGAAGCTCGATGTCGATGTCGTGACGTTCGAGACGGCGGAGAACGGCGGCGCAGAGCTTGCCGAGATCGCGGCCGCGATCGGCGGCGACACCAAGATCTGCATCGGCGTCGCGAGCCACCGCCAGCTTCAGGTCGAGCGGCCCGAGGAGGTGGCGGCGCTGGTGCGGGCGGCGCTGAAGCACGTTCGGCCCGAACGGCTCGTGCTCAGCTCCGATTGCGGCTTCGGGCGCCAGGGCATGAGCCGCACGCACGCTTTCTACAAGATGATCGCGATCGTGCGCGGCGCCAACATCGTGCGGCGCGAGCTGGGCTTGGCGGAAGCGCCGATCCCCGCCGCCGACTCTCGCTTCTCGTTACGGTAGGGGCGAGGCGAGCGCGGCGAACGCGGTCTCGAAGCGCGCGCGGTCGCCGGATATTCCGGTCTCGTTGAAGATCTCGGCGGTGAGCGCCGTCACTGTTGCCGCGTCGAGCGCGACGCCATTCTGCGCCAGGTATGATTTTGCCGCCGCGATCGCCTCGTCCATCTCGCCGCCGCGCTTGTACTGCTTGTAGTAGTCGTACCGCCCGCCGGTGCCCAAGGCCTCGGCCAAAAGATCGGTGAAGTTCTTGACCGCGAAGGGATATGCTCCTTCGGCGCCGGCGAGCGCGCGGTGGCAGGCGTGGTAGAGCGTGACCAGCACGTCGACCCCCGCCGCCGCCGCGCTCGCGGCGACGCGGGCGTGAAGCTCGCGCTCATGCTCGGGATGGCGCGCGGCCGGGCCGCCGCAGGTGTAGCCGAAGCCGCGCTCCTGCCGGATCTCCACGAGCTCGACATTGGGGATCGCGGCGATGAGCGCGCCGACGCTCTCGGCGACGCCGGCAATGCCCTCGTGCTCGTGGATGGCGACGCGCTGGCGCGGCAGGTCAGTGCGGAACTTGGGCGCGAAGCGCGGCAGCGCCTCGACGAAGAACTTGGCGATGTGGCCGAACTCGAAATCGGGCTTGGCGAAATCGTGCCAGCTCTCGCCGAACTGCTTCGTGCAGGACGGACACCACGACAGCACGCGCTTGGGTGCCACGCGCTTGAAGGCGTCGTAGGTATGGCCCGCGACCTTGGCGTAAGTGTCGAGATCGGCCTCGTGGAAATGATAGACGCCGCAGCAATGGCCGGGCCCGCCCATCACCTCGTACGAGACGCCGAGCGCCTCCAATATGTCCATGACGTTGAAGACGAGGTGCGGCGTGCGCAGCACGTTGCAGCCGGTATAGAAGACGAAGTCGGCCGTGCCAGCGCGCTCCTGCCGGTTGACGCGGGCGAGCGCGTCCGACGGCGCCTGCATGCTCGAGAGGAGCCGCACCGAATGCGACATGGTGCGGAAGCGCCGTCGCGCCGCCTCGGCGCGCTCGGCTTCGCTCTTCTCGAGGCGCTTGCGCATGCGCTCGATCGAGACCCACTGGCGCACGTTGATGCCTTCGGGGCAGGCGGCGCTGCATTGCGCGCTGCCGTTGCACGCCTCGACCCAGCGCGCCGCCTCGTCGGATTGGCCGCCTTCCGTGAGCGCGCGCAGGCCCGCGGCGATCTCGACCGCGCGGGACTTGTCGAGGCCCGCGAGCGATGCCGTGGGACACGCCTCGACGCATTTGCCGCACGTGGTGCAGCGCGCCAAGTGGTCCGCTTCGGTGCGTGCGAGATAGTGGAGATAGTCGTCCATCGCCGGCCTTTCGCGGACGAGCTTAGTCCGCCGTGCCGCAGATTTCACGCGGCACGGCGGGCAGACGCATTTCCTCGGATTGGGCGAGCGCGATCTCCCGCTCCATCGCGGCCGTGACAAAGCGCGAGAACGGGCCGAGGTGGAGATAGAAGGCCGTCATGGTGCCGAAAGTCTCGAGGCCCTGCGGGTTCTTGCGCGCGACCCAGGCGAGCGTCCGCGCGAAGGCCGGGAACGCGCGCGGCTCGATCCGCGCGACGCGCGTGACAAGCCGCCACAAGAGCCTGAGGCTTTCGCGCGGCGAGACCGCGCCGCCGTGCTCGAGCGTGGGGCGGTCGAGCATGCGCAGCATGGTGCGGACGCGCGCGAAATAAGCCCGCGGGCGATAGACGGCGGCGACGATATTGCGGTAGTCGCGAAGAATGTCGCGGCGCGGGCGCATCGTCACGAAATTGAGACCGCTCGTGCACTGGTCGCCGGCGTTCTCGGCGGACCTTCGCGCGGTGTAGGACGGCGGCAACAGCCGACCCTCGCGCTCGAGCCGGCGCGTCAATTGCGTGTTGGGAAGCGCGTAGAGCAAGCCAACCATGCAGACCGGGATCGATGTGGCCTCGATGCAGTCTATGGTGGCGCCGGCGGCGCCTTCCTTCTCGCCGTCGAACCCGACGATGAAGCCCGCGATCACGAACATGCCGGCGCGGTAGATCTTGTGCACGCTCAAGGCCAGATCGCGGCGCGTGTTCTGCTTCTTCTGCATCGCCACCAGCGTCGCCGGATCGGGGCTCTCGATGCCGACGAAGACGACGAAGAAATTCGCCGCGCGCATCAGCGCGAGCAGCGCACCGTCGTCGGCGAGATTGATCGAGGCCTCGGTCGAGAACGCGAACGGATACTGGTGCGCCTTCTGCCAGGCGATGAGATGCGGCAGGAAGGCTTTGACCGCCTTCTTGTTGCCGATGAAATTATCGTCGACGAAGTCGAGATGGCCGCGATAGCCCAACTCGTAAAGCCGGTCGAGCTCGGCGAGGATCTGCGCCACCGTCTTGACCCGCGGCACGCGCCCATAAAGCTCGATGATGTCGCAGAATTCGCAGTTGAAGGGGCAGCCGCGCGCGAACTGCACGCCCCAATAGACATACTGCCCGCGCCCGAGAAGATCGAAGCGCGGCACCGGCGATGTGGTCACGTCGACCTGGAATTTCGGCGCTTCGAACACGCCCGACCGCGCGCCGCCCTGCCACGCCGCGATGAATTCGTCGATCACGCCCTCGGCTTCGCCCAGCACCTGGAAATCGGCGGCGCGATAGAGCTCGGGCGTCGAAGTCACGTCGGGCCCGCCGACGACGACCGGCTTGCCGGCCGCTTGCGCGCGCGCGATCACGGCGAGCGCATCGAGCTGCTGCGGCAGCATGCCGCCGGTCATGACGAGATCGGCCCAGGCGAGATCGGCCTCGGTCAAGCGCTCGGTGTTGCGATTGACGAGGCGGCAGGTCCACGCGGGCGGCAGGAGCGCCGCGACGGTGATGAGGCCCAAGGGCGCCGCGGGAAAGCGCGCGCCCAGCACCTCGCACGTGGCGGTGAAATTCCAGAACGACTGCCCGTTGAAGCGCGGGCACACGAGGAGGACGTTCGGGTTTTGCGGCAAATGCTGATCCTGTCGGCGCGACGGCGCGCCAGAATGCACCGGCGCCAACCCGCGCGGCAAGATCAGAGGCCGGACGACAGCCAGGATTCGTGGATGCCGCACTCGGTCTTGTCGAGCCCGGCCCAGCGCCCCGCGCGCGGATCGTCGGCCGGCGCGCCGGGCTTGGTGCAGGGCGCGCAGCCGATCGAGCGATAGCCTTCGGCGACCAGCGGATGGGGCGGCAGGCCGCGCGTCGCGAACTCGCAGCTAATCTCCGCGGCGCCCCACGACGCCAAGGGATTGAGCTTGATGCGCGGGCCGTCCGGCTCGATCACCGGAAGCGCGCGGCGCTCGCCGCCGTGAAAACGCTTGCGGCCGGAGATCCAGGCCGAGAAGCCGGCGAGCGCGCGGTTCAATGGCACCACCTTGCGCAGGGCGCAGCAGGCATCGGGATTGCGCCTCCACAGCGTGCCGTCGGGATCGCGCGCTGCGACCGTCTCGGCGTCGGGCGTGAGCGAGCGCACGTCGTTCAAGCCCAGTTGCGCCACCAGCGTGTCGCGATAGGCCAAGGTCGCGGGGAAATGCTTCTCCGTGTCGAGGAAGAGGACCGGCGTGTCGCGATCGATCGCCGCCACCATGTGCAGCAGCACCGCGGCCTCGGCGCCGAACGAGGAGACGAGACAGATGCGGCCGCGGAACTCGTCGATCATCGGCCGCAGCAGCGCCTCGCCGGCGAGGTGGCCGTAGCGCGCGGCCAGCGCGGCGGCATCAGGCGGTAGCGTCTCGGCCTCGACCGGCATCGAACACCCCATGCGAAAATCCGCCCGGCTCGAAGCGGCGCGGGCGGACCCAATCGCTTTAGCCGGATTTCTAGAGCGCCCGCAAGCTGAAGGCTCAAATCGGCGCTGTGGAAGGAGAATAATCTACGTGAATTAAGAGTCAATAAGATTATTCTACATGTATATTGTCTGTTCAAATTGTCACCGCCGGAGCTCGTCCGCTGCGCCTCCACGCAGTTTCTCTGCTGCTGGAACCCGTGGTGCCCGGACGAGGCCGGAGCATGACGAGGACGAATTCGGTCAGTCGCCTACTGCGTCAGGCAGACGTTGAGGACGGCGGTCCGGCCGTCCTTGACCGCCTTGAGGCCGTTCTCGATGGCGCTCTTCAGCTCGCCGACCTTCTCGACCTTCTGGCCGTGCAGGCCGAACGGCTTCGCCAGCTCGGCATAGTCGGGCCCGTCGATATGGACGCCGTGATACATGTCGGCGCCCATGGCCACGCCGTCGGGATAATGGTGCAGATGGCCCTTCTGCATGGCGGCGTATTTGCGGTTGTTCATGACGAAGATCATGACCGGCAGATTGTTGCCGCGCGACGCGCCGAAGGCCTGCACGATCGGGTTGTAGAGGAACGAGCCGTCGCCGACGACGAGCGCCACCGGGCGCTTGGGCGAGGCGAGCTTGACGCCGAGCGCGTAGCCCGTGCCCTGCCCCAGCCCGCCGCCGACGCGGAAATAGCTTTGCGGCGTCGTCCACGGCAGATGCTGCTGCAAGGGCTGCGAGTGCGTGATCGTCTCCTCGACATAGATCGTGTCGGCCGGCATGTAATCGCGCATGGCGCCGATCAGCGCCAAGGGATGGATGCCGCTGCCGTTGCCCGCGGCCGCCGCCTTCTTCTCGGCGTCGATCTCGGCCGGCCACCATCTGGTCGTGCTCCTTGCGCCAGCGCCCGTGGCGGTCGGCATTCTTCGCCGCCGTGACGCCGGCGGCGCGCGCCGCCTCGGCCAGAAGCTTGAGCGAGGTGCACACCTCGCCCTCGAGATATTCGTCGGCCATCAGGGTCTGATAGACCATCGAGCCTTTCAGCGGATTCTCGTCGATGGCGACGATCGTGCCCGAGGTCGGCTTCTTCGACGGCGGATACCACGGCGCGCGGCAGCACACGAGCAGCACCAGGTCCGCATCCTTCAGATAGCGGTCGATGCGGTAGCCCAGATGCATCGGATGGTTCTTCGGGAAATTGGCGTAGGACGCGCCGCGCTGCCCGACGGGCGCGCCGAGCAGATCGGCCAATTCGACGAGCGCCGCGAACGATTTCGGATCCTTGCCGGCATTGTCGGCGAGAATGACCGGGTTCTTGGCCTTGGCCACCAGGTCGGCGATGCGCTCGACATCCTGCGGCTTCGCCTGCGTCTTGGGCGGGGCGGCAATGGTGCGGCGTCCCCCTCGGGCGGCGTCCATTCGTGCAGCATGGTCTCGAGCGGCACGTTGAGATAGACCGGACCCGCGGGCGTGCGCTGCGCGAACTCGACGGCGCGGATGATGCTTTCGTAGAGCGTCCACGAGCTGGTCACTTGCGTCGCCCATTTCGTCACCGGCTCGACCAGGCGCTGCGGCCCGCCGATGATGCTGAGGCTGCGGTACCACTGGCCCTCGATGTCGAGCTGCGGGTTCTCGCCGAAGGTGAGCGATTTGCCCGACAGGACCACCATCGGCGTCTCCGACAGCACGGCCGAATGGAGTCCGGCGGTGCCTTGCAGCAATCCGGCGCCGGCGTGCAGCAGCACGGCCTGCGGCTTGCCGGTGATCTGCGTGGCACCCATCGCCATGTCGACGGCCAAAGTCTCGTGCCAGGATTCGAAGTATTGCGGCCCCGGTTTCTGGTTCACCTTCTGGCGCGCGAGCGCCTCCCAGACGGGCGACCATTCCGAGCCCGGCGACGACATGATGTAATCGGTCCCGAGCGCGCGGAACGCCTCGAGAATCGCCTCGCCGCCATCGCAATACTGCTTCATCGACATGCCGTGCCTCCCTTTAGTGGCGCCATAATACCGGACGGCGAAAGGGCGCCAGACCCTAGCCCGCGCACCTCCCATCACATTTTGCCCGCGCCGCAGGCCCTCCGGCGCGGCGCTCGATCGCTTCGGCTCGCGCTCGCAACGACAGCGCGGACGATATCTCCCTCGTCATGGCCGGGCTTGTCCGGCCATCCACGCCTTGTTTGCGACGAAAGAACCCGTGGATGCCCGGCACAAGGCCGGGCATGACGAGTTAGGTAGGCGGCGAGAGCCGTTGGCGGCGTTCCGGAGCGCCCGGCGGGGCCGTTGGCGGCTCGGGAAATTGGCTTCGTTCCGCAGAATTCATGTCGTGCGTCGCGCGTCGGCGGCGCGGCGCTGCTGGCGCGAGAGCGGCGGCGCCCCCGCCCCCACCTCACCCTCTCGCTGCGCTCGCACCCTCTCCGCCCCTTGGGGCGGAGAGGGTCGGAGAGACGCCGCCTCGCGCCGCCGCGCCTGGAGTTTTTCGAGCGCGGTGCCGGCGCGATGGAGCGCGCGCTCGATCGAGCCCTCGTAGCGCGACAGCGCCGCCATGCGCGCCTCGGGCCAGATCGGCGTATCCGGCTTCTGCGGCTTGCGCTCGGGCGGCGGCGCGGTCGCAGGCTCGCTCTCGGGCGCGCCGCTCCTCCGTCGCACCCTTCGACGTGACCGCTTCCTCGACCTGCGCGTCGCTCATGCCGTTGACGATGGCGCGCGCGATCGAGGCGAGCGTGTGCGGCGGCTGCCACGGCATCTCCCGGTCGGGCAGCTGCTCGGGCGGGTTCTCCTTCAACCCGGCGAGGATGCGCTCGTAGAGCTCCTCGCGCGCGTGGCCGTGCGCGATGTGGATCGCCTCCGCGTTGAGCGCGGCCGCCTCCTGGCGCCACACCCGGCGCAAGCGCCAGTTGGCCATGACGATGCGCTCGACGAGCACGGTCTCGGCTGCGCCGACGGGGCCAAGCGCTCGGCGCATGCCGGCGCTGAACTCGGTGAAGTCGGCGGCGTCCTCGTCGATGAGCAGAATATGCTCGGCGGCGAGCCCGTGGCGCAGCGCGTTCCTGCGCGCGCGCTCCTTGCCCTGTTGCGTCTTGGGCCCGGTGCTGTTTTGCGCGTTGCGGCGGTTCGCTTCGATCTGGGCGTCGGACGGCATGGGGAGCTCCTCGTATGTACGCATGATATAATGTAATATACGTACACTTGCAACCCGCACCAGCCGCTTGTGCCGAAGCGGCCGCCGCGACGTTTAGGAAGCGGTAACAGTCAAAACGCGGACGAGGAGCCGGGGCAAATGGTGGCGGTGAAGGACAAGGCGGCGGAAAAGGCGATCGAGCGGGCGGCCGATGCGATCGACGTGCTGGCGGAGCGCGCCAAGGACGCGCTCCACCGCATGGCGCGGCAGGCCGAGAATTTCGATACGGGCGAGCTCGGCGGCAGCGCCTGGGGCATGGCCGAGCGGGCGCGCAGCCAGGCGGCCCATCTCGCCGGCGACCTCTATTCACGCAGCCAGCGCTCGGCGCGCGCGGTGCGCGGCCAGATCGAGGAGCAGCCGTTGATCGCCCTCGCCATCGTCGGCGCGGTCGCGGTGATGCTGGGCTATGCGCTCAAGAACCGGCCGCCTAGCTGAACCAATCGACGACGCGCGCCAAGTGCTCGCGCGCGACGCCCGGCATCTTCGCAAGGCACACCGCATAGAGCAGGCCGACGAGGCACAGCACGGTATAAGCGAGCGCGGCGCTCTTCGGGCTCGCCATCGAGCGGCGGAAGCGGTCCGCGGCGCCGCGCAAGCGGACGGGATCGAGCACGGGCGACACCCCCTGAGGCAGAAGCGTCCCTTTGAACGCGGCACGATGCCGCGCGTTCCCGCCGGCGCCGCGGCGCGATAGGATGGCGCCGGGAGGACACGGAGACATGGCCAAGACCATCATCACCTGCGCCGTCACCGGCGGCGGACCGATCGGCAAGCACCCCGCCATCCCGATGACGCCGCAGCAGATCGCCGAAGCCGCGATCGGCGCCGCCAACGCCGGCGCCGCCATCGTCCATTGCCATGTGCGCGAGCCCAAGACCGGGCAGGGCAGCATGGAACTGGCCTATTACCGCGAGGTGGTGGAGCGCGTGCGGCAAAGCCGCACCGACGTGCTCATCAACCTGACGACCGGGCCGGGCGCCATGTTCGTGCCGTCGAAGGAGGACCCGGGCCAGCCCGGCCCCGGCACCAACATGTGCTCGGCCGAGGTGCGGACGCGCCACGTCGTCGAGCTCAGGCCCGACATCTGCTCGCTCGATCTCTGCACCATGTGGAGCCGCACGCGCGCCTTCATGAACGTGCCCGACATCCTGATCGAGATGGCGAAGATCGTGCGCGGCGCGGGCGTGCTGCCCGAGCTCGAATGTTTCGATTCGGGCGACATCGTGCTGGCCAAGGATTTCCTGCAGGCGGGCGTGCTCGAGGCGCCGCTGCTGTTCCAGCTCGTGCTCGGCATCCCCTATGGCGCGGCGGCGACGCCCGAGGCCATGACCTACATGCGCAACCAGCTGCCGCCCGGCTCGCGCTGGGCCGCGTTCGGCATCTCGCGCGCGCAGTTCCCGATGGTGGCGCAGGCGGTGCTGCTGGGCGGGCACGTGCGCGTCGGGCTCGAGGACAACCACTATCTCGAGCGCGGCGTGTTCGCGTCGAACGCGCAGCTCGTCGAGCGCGCGGTCGAGATCATCCGCTTGCTCGGCGGCGAGCCCGCCTCGCCCGACGAGGCGCGGCAGCTCCTGGGCCTGGCGCAGGTGCGGGCGCGCGCGGTGGCGTAGCTAGAGCTTCAGCACGCGCTCGGCGTTCTTGTGCGCGATCTTCTCCTTGTCCTCGAGCGAGAGCGGCACTGAGTCGAGCCAGGTGCGCGCCTCCTGGTTCGACTCGAACGGCCAGTCGACCGAGAAGATGACGTTGTCGATGCCCATCGCCATGATCGAGCACAAGAGCGCGGGCGTGTAGAAATTGCCGCTCGTGGTGATGACCGTGTTGTCGCGCAGGTAATCGGTCGAGCGCCGCTTCAGGCCGCGATGCTTGAAGGCGCCGCGCGTGTGATCGTCGAGCCGCGCGAGCCAGAACGGCAGGCCTTCGCCCATATGCCCGAGGATGATGGTGAGCTTCGGGTGCGCGTCGAACAGGCCCGCCGCCATCAGGCGCAGATAGTGCGTGCAGGTCTCGGCGGCGAAGCCCCACGCCGCGAGCGCCAATTCGGGATAACCGCCGAACCAGCGCTTCAGCACGTCCGGGTGCGGCTCGCGCGGGTGGAGATAGACGGGAACGTCCAAGCCCTCGGCCGCGGCGAAGATCGGCCAGAATTTCTTGTCGTCGAGATACTCGCCGCCGACATGGCCGTTGATGCACGCGCCCTTCATGCCGAGCTTCTGCACCGCGCGCTCGAGCTCCTTGGCGGCGGCGGCGGGATCGGCCGTCGGCAGCGCGGCAAAACCTTGGAGCCGCGTCGGGTGCGACTTCACCGCCGCCGCGAGCTTGTCGTTGCAGTCGCGCGCCGCCGGGATCGCGTCGGCGGCGCGCAAGCGCCTCGGTGCCCGGCATCGACAATGACACGACCTGGAGGTCGATCCCGGCCGCGTCCATGGCGCGGATGCGCGAGCCGGTGAGGTCGAGCACTTCCTCGCCGATATTGTGGCCGAGCTCGTTGCTGCGCTCGACGCAGCCCGTCGAAGCCGCCCGGCGGATAGGGCGGGCGCAATTTCGCGCGCACCTCCACGGTCATGTAGTGGTCTTCGATGGTGACGACGCGCATGCTCAGCGCTCCTTCTGGAACGGGCCGTTGGTGACGCCTTCGGCGAAATTGCGCCACGCCGCGCGCGCCGCGACGACGCTGTTCCTGAGCGTGCCGATACGCTCGATCTCGAGCTCGACCGTGTCGCCGGCCTTCAACTGCTTGTCGCCGGCGAAGGTGCCGAATGAGATCACGTCGCCCGGCAGCATCGGCGTGTAGTCCGAGCAATAAGCCAGCACCTCGTACGGGTCGAAGATCATCTTCGACGTGCTGCCCTCGCGCGTCACCTTGCCGTTGACGCGCACCGTCATCTTGAGGTTGCGCGCGTCCGGCAGCTCGCGCGATGTGACGACCCACGGGCCGATCGGGCAGAAGGTTGCGAAGTTCTTGGCGTAGTCGTAAGGCTGGCCCATCTGGCCGCGCTCGCGCTGGCGGTTGCGCGCCGAGACGTCGTTGCAGATCGTGTAGCCGAAGATGTAGTCGGGCGCCTCGTGCGGGCGGATGTGGCGGCACTCGCGCCCGACCACGAGCGCGAGCTCGTGCTCTTCGTCCACCTTCTGCGGGAACGGCGGCAGCTCGATCTCGCCGTCATGGCCGATCATGTTGCTGGTGTATTTCGTGAAGACGATCGGCTCCTCGTAGAATTTCAAATTCGTCTCCTCGATGTGCTCGCGAAAATTCAGCGCGAGCGCGAGGATCTTCGAGGGGCGCAGGATGGGCGGAAGGAATTTCGGGTTCTGCACGAGATGTGCTGCGAGCGCGCCGTCCTTCTTCAATCGCTCGATCGATTGCGCCGCGATGGCGTCGATGTCGACGCGCGCGCGGATGATGTCGAGGAGCGAGGCCGCCGCGCGCAATTCGGGATGCGTGACGCCAAGCGCACCCGTGAGATCGACGATGCCGTCGGCCGTCGCGGCGCCGAACCGCGCCCCGCCCTTTCCCTCGAACGTGAGCAATTTCATGGGACGTCTCCTCTCATACGCTGAATTTTCAACGTGCGTCCTTCGACTACGCGCTGTCGCGCTTCGCTCAGGATGAGGAAAATTGTAAAGCGTCCCTCATCCTGAGCGGAGCCCCGAAGGGGCCAAGTCGAAGGACGTACTTTTTTTAACCCCAGAGCTGCTTCGTCGCGAGCTTGGCGCCTTCGACCAGGACCTCGAGCTTGGCCCAGGCGAGGTCGGCGTGGATGCGCCCGCCCAAGCCGCAATCGGTGCCGGCGATGACGTTCTCGCGCCCCGCCACTTGCGCGAAGCGGACGATACGGTCGGCCACGAGCTCGGGATGCTCGATCACGTTGGTGGCGTGGCTGACGACGCCGGGGATGAGGATCTTGCCGGGCGGCAGCTTGACCTCGCGCCAGATCTTCCATTCGTGCTCGTGGCGCACGTTGCCGGCCTCGACCGAATAGGCGCCCGCCTTCACCATGAGCAGGAGATCGACGATATAGGCGAGCGGCACGTCGGTCGTGTGCGGCCCGTGCCAGCTGCCCCAGCAGATGTGATAGCGGATGCGGTCCTCGGGCAAACCCTCGAGCGCGTGGTTGATCGCGTCGATGCGAAGCCGCGCGAATTTCTTGTAGTCGGCGAGCACGGGCTCGGGATTCGCCATGTCCCAATTGTCAGGGAGGCCCGGATCGTCGATCTGCAACACGATGCCGGCATCGACGATCGCCTTGTATTCCTCCTTCAAGGCGTCGGCCAAGGCGAACAGGAACTCCTCGTCGTTCTTGTAATACTCGTTCTGGCGCCGGCCGAAGCTGCCGGGCGCGACGGCGGTGATGAAGCCTTCCTCGGCTTTGACCGCGCCCAATGCCTTCTTGAAATTGGCGATGTCGGCTTTGACCGCGTCCTGCCCGATGTAGCGCAGCGGCCCCTTCACCACCGGCGGGCGCGGCGCCGAGGAGGTCGACGAGATGAACTGCGTCGTGTCGAGCTCCTTGTAGAAATCCTTGAATTTCTGGCGCTCGCGCCGGACCGAAAGAGCGGGCGCGGGCCGCGGCTCGCCCGGCTCCCAGCCGCTGAGCCGCGCCCAGGCATAGCTTTGCCAGGCGCCGTAATCGATCGCGCCGGACGACGCCTTGCCGTACTCGCCGTCATTGATGACGTCGACGCCGATCTTCGCCTGCCGCGCCGCGATCTCGCCGACCGCTTCGGACAGGCGGGCGGCATATTCCTTGGGGTCGAAATTCGCGCCCGCGATTTTTGTGCGGTTGACCTCGATGAGCCGCTCGGGCCGCGGCAGGGAGCCGGCGTGCGAGGTGAGAATTCGGTCGGTGCTGCGCTTCATGGGTTCCTCCGGCGCTGATTGAACAGGATGGGGGCGGCCTACTCAAGCGCCGAGCGCGCGCCTCACTCGAACCCGCCTGCGGCGCAATAAGCCAATATTGACATCCCCCGCCGCAGCGCGAAGCCGCAAACTCGGCGGCGGGGGATGAGTGGGGACGCCATGCGGGTCTCGATGGTCGCTGCGATGCTGTGCCTTGGCGCGGCGGCTGTCATCGCTGCTTTTGCCTATGCGCCTGACATGCGCCGCGCCGGCGACGCGCTCAGGCGCCGGTTCCGCGCTCTCACGCGCCGCCCGCGCCACCACTAGAACTCGGCCGGCATCTGTGATTTCCTCTCGCCACGGGCAGCGGGAGGACGGCATGGCGGTCAGCAATAATCTGAAACGCCTCATCGAGGCGAACGCGCCGCTCTGGGCCGGCGAGGCCGAGATCGTGCGGACCTATTGGACCTCGCCCGTGCGCACGCGCGAGGCGGAGATCCTGTGGCTCCGGCGCCAGTGCTGGAAGGAATGGGCCGGGCTCGCCAATTCCCGCGGCAAGACCATGGGCATGGTGAGCAATCTCGAGGTCGAGCTGCACGAGAAGGTGCCGCTGCTCGACACCAGCGTCGACCGCCACGATCTGCGCGACACGATCGCCACCGTCAACGCCGAGTTCTCGCATTATTGCTGGTTCGCCGACATCTACGACACGTTCGTGGGCGCAAGCGGCAAGAAGATGAACGCGCACGAGCTCACGACCTGGCCGGAGGAAGAGGCGCTCGCGAGCCGCCGGCGCGAGGTGTGCAGGACGCACGGCAAGATCGGCCTGCGCTCGACCAGGTTCACCGAGGGCGGCTACTGCACCATGTTCACCGAGGGCATGAAATTGAAAGGCCGCCCCGGCATCGACGGGCGCATCGGCACGGCCTGCCAGCACGTGTTCGACGACGAGTACGGCCACATGATGGCGGGCGTGATCGGCGTCGACGAAGAAGGATTCTCCGACAAGGAATGGAGGGTGCTGGAGGAGCTCACGGTCGAGCAGTTGAAGCTGCGCCTCGACATGCGCAACGCCCAGTTCAGCCACCCGGTGAGCGCCGCGCGCATCAAGGAGATCCTCGCCGGCAAGATCGAGCCGGTGCAATTCGACTACGCGCGCGCCGAATCCTTCCTGGCCGAGCACGCGGCGGCGGCGGAATAGGATTCACCTCCGGTGAGATTGCTTCGCTCCGCTCGCAATGACAGGCCGTTGTCGTTGTCATTGCGAGGAGCGCAGCGACGAAGCAATCCCCCTACCGTCACACCTTGAGTTTCAGAATCCGCCGCGCGTTGCCGGAGAGAATCTTCTCCTTGTCCGCGGGCGGGAGATCGAGCTCATCGATCGCCCACTTGGTGCCGGGGTGGTTCTCGACGAACGGATAGTCGATCGAGAACATGACGCGGTCGATGCCCATCTCGTTGATGACGCAAGTGAGCGCGTTCGACGAGAAGAAGCCGCTCGTCGTCACGTAGAAATGCTCCATGAAGCGCTGGCGGAAGCCTTTGCCGTGCTCGCCGTCGCGCCCCAAGGTCATGTCGATGCGCCACGACGAGAACGGAATCGTCTCGCCCATGTGGCCGAGGATGAGGCGCAATTTCGGATAGGCCTCGAGCGCGCCCGACAGCACCATGCGGATGGCGAGCGTCGCCGTCTCCATGGTGAAGCCCCAGCCGGCCGTGGCGATCCCCGGGTGCTTCGCCATGTAGTCCTTGAAGTAAAGCTCGATCACGGTCGGATGCGGCACGCCGGGATGGAGATAGAGCGGCACGTCGAGCGCCTCGGCGCGCTCGAGGATCGGCCAGAAGCGCTTGTCGTCGAAGAACACGCCGTTGCAGAGCCCGTGCACCATGGCGCCGACGAAGCCGTGCTTCGTGACGACGCGCTCCAATTCGTCGGCGGCGGCCTTGGGCTCGGCCGTCGGCAGCATGCCGAATGCGGCAAAGCGCGAGGGGTTGGCCGCCACCGCCGCGGCGAGCCGGTCGTTGACGCGGCGCGCCAGCACCGGCCCTTCGTTGGCGTTCAAGCGTTGCGCCGAGGGCGCGCCGTGCGACAGCACCTGGAAATCGACGCCCGCCTCGTCCATGTCCTTGATGCGGAGATCGCCGAGACTGTCGAGCCGCGCCTTCAGGCGATCGCTGCGGCGCCCTTCCATCTGGCCGCTCATGGCGGCGACGATGTCGGGGTCGTGGTAATGCTCTTCGAGCGCGATGATGTAGGGTTTTGCCGCCACGAATTCCTCCCTTTGCCCTGGGCGGCAGTATCGGGGAGGACATGCTTCGGCGAAAGGGGGACGAGATGGGACGGTGGGCGCTGGCGCTGATGCTTTTTGTCGCGGTGGCCGGTTCCGCGGCGGCGCAGGAGACATGCGCGCTGCCGGGACAGACGCGCATGCTGGTGGCCGAACTGTTCTTCGGCCGCGCCTCCGCCACGGGCGAGGTGTCGGAGCAGCAGTGGCGCGAGTTTCTACGCGCGCAGGCGACGCCGCGCTTTCCCCAAGGTTTCACCGCGTTCGACGCTTACGGCCAATGGCAGGACCCGGCGACCAAGAAGATCGCGCGCGAGCGCACCAAGGTTTTGCTCATCGCCACCGACGACAACGACGCGGCGCGCCGCAAGATCGAGGAACTGGCCGCCGCCTGGCGCGCGGCGTTCGCGCAGAAATCGGTCGGCATCGTCGCGCGCGAGGAGTGCGCTTCGTTCTAGCGGACTTCGAGCCGCACCACGTCGCGCACGTCGCGCGCGCCGTGCTGGTCGCCGGGCGCCAGGACGCGCAGGTCCGCGAGCGGCGCGCCGTCACGCGCGTAGGCGAGCATGATCGGCGCGTTGCCGAATTCGGGCGCCATCTCGCCCAGCGAGAACAGCACGACATAGCCGTCCTTCCCCGTCACCGCGATGACATGGCGCAGCTCGGGCCATTTCTTCTCGGGATCGTCGAGCCCCGCGCGCGCGACGAGCGTCCACACCAGCACGCCGGTGTAAGTGGCTTTCTGCGGCCCGTGATCGGTCAGGAACGCGACCTCGCGCTTGACCGGCGCCATCTTGCGCAGATCGCCGGCGGTGAGATGGAGCGCGGTCTTGACCTTGCCGTCGAGCACCACAGCCGCGTCATCGGCGGCGCGGACGCTTCCAGCCGCGGCCGCGAGCAGCAGCACCAGAAAAGCGATCAGCGCGCGCTTCATCGCGCGTCCGCCAGCGCCGCGGCCGGCGCCGGTGCGGCGCGCGAGAGGAGCGTGAATCCCTGCTTCTCGAAGAACGGCCGCGCCTCGGCCGAGCGGATGTAGGCGAGGAATTTCACGGCCGCCGGATTCTTGCTCGTGGCGATGATGGCGGCGGGATAGACGATCGGCGGATATGAATCCGGTGGAAAGGCCGCGACGATGCGCACGCCCGGCTCGGCCGCGGCGTCGGTCGCATAGACGATGCCGAGGGGCGCCTCGCCGCGCGCGACAAACCTGAGCGCCGCGCGCACGTCCTCGGCCGGCGCGATCTTCGCCACGACGCTCGACCAGACGGCGAGATTCACAAGCGCCATCTTGCCGTATTTGCCGGCCGGCACGGAATCGGGATCGGCCATCGCGAGCCGCCCGCCGGCGAGCGCATCGGCGAGCGCGAAGCCCGGCTTGATCTCGAGCGCGATCGTCGATGCGGCCGGCGCGATCAGGACGAGGCGGTTGCCGAGCAGGTTGGCGCGCGTCTCCGTCTTGATGAGGTTCTTGTCCGCGACATGGTTCATCCAGTCGAGATCGGCCGAGATGAAAAGATCGGCCGGCGCGCCGCTCTCGATTTGCTTGGCGAGCGCGGAGCTCGCCGCGTAGGAGATGTTGACGTCCCCTCCGCCCGCTTTCTCGAACGCGGCCGCCGCGTCGTCGAGTGCGTTCTTGAGGCTCGCCGCCGCGAACACGAGGACGGGATCGGCCGCGGCGGGGGCGGGCGAGGAAGCGGCGGCGAAAAGGACGACGAGGAAGGGCGCGGCAAGGCGGGCGAGGAAGCGCATCATCGGGTCTCCGGCAGGCGTCATATCGCGGCGCATATAACGCAAGCGCGACCCGGCCGGAAGATGCGATCGAAATCCGCTATTCGTCGCGCGACAGGATCTCGCGCACGCGTTCGGCCACGGTGTGCCAGAATTCGGCGATCTTGGCCTCGCCGCTCTGGGCGTGGCGCTGGGCGACGCTCGTCGCAACCGCCTCGGCGCCGTTGTGGTGGGCGGTGACGAGCGCCCGCGCGATCTGGCGCACGCGGGTTTCGTCGCCGACGACGGAGGGCGGCGGAGGCGGCGCCTCAGCGTCCGCCGCCTCGCCCGGCCCGGCCGGCTGCACCGGATTGATGTCGATGCAGGAGCCGATATAGCCCAAGAACGCGCCGGTGCTGCTGAAGCGCGGGCCGCCGGTATCGAGGATCCCGCGGTACTCGCCGTCGGCGCGCCGCAGCCGGTATTCCATGCGGAACGGAATGCGCTGGTCGAAATGCGCGGCATAGACGTTGAGGCATCGCTGCAAATCGTCGGGGTGGACGCCCGCGGCCCAGCCGTTGCCGCGCTCCTCGTCCATGGTGCGCCCGGTGAAGTCCAGCCACGGCCGGTTGAACCAGGTGCACAATTTGTCGGGGCCCGAGACCCAAACCATGACCGGCGCCGAATCCATGAGCTGCTGGAACAGCACTTCGGCATCTTTTGCCGCGTGTTCGTCGCGGGTCTTCGCTGTGCTGCCCGGGGCCGGACTCATGTGAATCTCAGGGTGAGAGCGAGATCGACCGCACGTTCCTCCGCCGCCCGATTGCGCACGGCACGGCAAAGGAGCCTTATGGTTCCTGACGCCATCCCCGGCAATGCCTACGTCCCTTCGCGCATCACGTCCGCGGCGACGCCTTGCGTGCGCCGGCGCACGTCCTCGACGAAGAGCGCCCGGTGCCGTTCGCAAGCATAGTGAAACTCGAGCATGGCCTCACGCTTCTATTGGTGGCCCGGGAAATTGGCGCGCCCGGAGGGAGTCGAACCCCCAACCCCCAGATCCGTAGTCTGGTGCTCTATCCAGTTGAGCTACGGGCGCTTGCCGGGAAGGGCGCGTTATAGAGCCCACGATCGTCCCGGCGCAAGCGGACCTGGCGTGCGGCGAGCGTGCGTTCGACGGGAAGCGCGCCGCTCGGGACGAGGAAATTTGCGCGGGACCGCGCGCTCGTCTAGGATCGCCGTCGACGATGCGCGCTTTCCGGCTCCTCACTCTTTCGGCTCTGGCGCTTGCGTCCTGCGGCTATCCCGAGACCGTGTTCCGGCCGCAGGCGAAGGCGAATGTGGACGCGAGCGGATTCCCCGCCCCCGCCAGCGCCGCCGAGGTCGCTTCCGCGACCGGCAATGCTCCGGTCCTGACGCCGCCGGCGCCGGCGCCGGCGGCGGAAACGCGCAAGCCCTTCATCGTCATCCATTTCGAGACGCCGGAGCCCGAATACGCGCAGGACCTGTACGAGGCCTTGAAGGATGCGCTCCAGCGCAAGGCCTCGGCGCAGTTCGACCTCGTCGCGGTGACGCGCGATCCCGACGCGGCCGAGCGCGCCATGGCCGAAGTGATGCACACCATCACCCAGATGGGCATGCCGGCCGAGCGGCTGTCGCTGTCCTCGGTCGCCGCCGCAGACGAAGCGACCGACGAAGTCTGGATCTACGTGCGCTGATGGCGGAGCCGAGCCCGCATACGAAGACCTTTCCCGTGAGCTGGGAGGAGCTGCACCGGCACGCGCGCGCGCTCGCCTGGCGGCTCCTCGAGCTCGGGCCGTGGAAGGGCATCGTCGCGGTGACGCGCGGCGGGCTCGTTCCGGCGGCGATCGTCGCGCGCGAGCTCGACGTGCGCCTCGTCGATACCGTGTGCATCGCCAGCTACGACGACCGCAGCCAGGGCAAGGTGACGATCCTCAAGACGATCATCGGCGACGGCGCGGGCTATCTCATCATCGACGATCTGGTCGATACCGGCGAGACCGCGCGCGCCGTGCGCGAGATGCTGCCGAAAGCGCATTTCGCCACCGTCTATGCCAAGCCGGCCGGGCGGCCGACCGTCGATACCTATGTCACCGAGGTGAGCCAGGACACCTGGATCCTGTTCCCGTGGGACATCGAGCCGCAATTCGCGCCGCCCATCGCGAGCGCCCGCTCGTCCGGCGGCCCGTGAGGTTGTTCGCGCCGGCTCTTGCGGCGCTTTTGTGGACGCTGGCGCACGGCTCCGCGGCGCACGCGCACGACATGGTCGAGAGCGCCGATCCGCGCGCCGCCGAAATCGGCCGCGACATCCTGCGCCACGGCGGCAGCGCCGCCGACGCGGCGGCGGCGATGGCGATCTCGCTCACCATCCTCGAGCCGCAATCGACCGGCATCGGCGGCGGCGGGTTCCTGGTCTATTACGCCGCGCGCGGCAAAAAGCTCGATGCCCTCGACGGGCGCGAGAGCGCGCCCGCGGCGGCAAGGCCCGACCGCTTCCTCGACCAGGACGGCAAGCCGCTGCCGTATCAGGGCGCGATGCTGGACGGGCGCTCGATCGGCGTGCCGGGATTGCTGCGCCTTGCCGAGGCGATGCACCGGCGCTGGGGCAAATTGAATTGGGCCGCGATCGTCGCGCCCGTCGCAAAAACTCGCCGAACAGGGCTTCGCGCTGTCGCCGCGCGTGCAAAAGCTCCTCGCCGAGGACACGCATCTCGCCGACGATGCGGCGGCGCGCGCGCTCTACTACGAAGCCGACGGCACGGCGAAGGCGGCCGGAACGGTCATCGCCAATCCCGCGCTCGCCGCGACGCTCGCGCACGATCGCCGCCAGGGCGGCGCGGGCGTCTTCTACGAAGGCAAGATCGCGCACGACATCGTCGAAGCCGTCGCGCACGCCAAGTCGCCGGGCGATCTGTCCGAACGCGATCTCGCGTCTTATCGCGTGAAGGAGCGCCAGGTGCTGTGCCGGCCCTATCGCGAAATGCGCGTGTGCGGCATGGGCTTGCCGGCGGGCGAATCGGTCGTGCTGGAAATTCTGGGCTTGCTCCAGCCGTTCGACCTCGCAAGCCACAAGGGCGACACCGAGGCGTGGCATCTCTTCGCCGCGGCGAGCCGCCTTGCCTATGCCGACCGCGTGCGCTTCCTCGGCGATCCCGATTTCGTCAAGGCGCCGGTCGAGGGCTTGCTCGATCGCGCGTATCTCGCAAGCGCGCGCGAAGCTGATCGATCCGGCGCATTTCGCACCCGGGCCCCGCCGCGCCGGGCGAGCCCGCGGGCCAGCGGGCCGAGCTCTGGGGCGACGAGCGCCCGCCCGAATTTCCCTCGACCAGCAACATCTCGGTGATCGACGATGACGGCAACGCCGCCGCCATGACCGTCACGATCGACAGCGATTTCGGCTCGCACGTGATGGTGGACGGGTTCCTGCTCGACAACGAGCTCGACGATTTCTCGTTCGTGCCCGACGACGAGGGCCGCCCGGTGGCGAACCGGGTCGAGCCGAAGAAACGCCCGCTCTCGGCCATGACGCCCACCATCGTGTTCGACCGCGGCGGCGCGCTCAGGCTCGTGGTCGGCTCGGCCGGCGGCCCGCCCATCATCACCGACGTGGCCAAGACCATCATCGGCGTGATCGATTGGCACATGAGCCTCAAGGATGCGATCGCGCTGCCCAATGTCGACAACCGCAACACCGGGCCGACCGAGATCGAGCGCTTCGCCGGCGCGCAGGACCTCGCGCAGGCGCTCGAAGCGATGGGGCACACTGTCCGCATCTGGGGGCGCGACAGCGGCCTCGGCGGCATCCTGGTGACGAAGGACGGATTGGAAGGCGCGGTCGATCCGCGGCGCGAAGGCGCCGCGCTCGGCGATTGAGGCGATGAGCGAGCGGGCGCCGTCGGCGGCGCCACGATCGCGGAAAGCTTGTCACGGCAAGGAACTTGCGGCGGCTTTTCAGCAACGCCCGGTTGCGTCATGCTGCCCGGAAACCAGGGCGCGTAGCCCGATTACATTGAGATTGCCGGTTCGCGATGACCCCATGTGGTTCAGCACCACGGAGACGCGAAGATGGATGACGACAAGTTCGCGAGCGGGCGCCGCGCGCGACCGTCATCGTCGAGCGGCCGAAGCGCATGCTGGCGGGCCATCCCTGGGTCTATTCCAACGAAGTGCGCATGGACGAGGCGGCGAAGGCGCTGCCGCGCGGCGCCGTCGTTTCGCTCGCCGGGCCCGGCGGGCGTCCGCTCGGCACGGCCACGTTCAATGCGCACACGCTGGTCGCGGCGCGCATCCTCGACCGCGACCCCGAAGCCGCCATCGACCGCGATTTCTTTGCCGCGCGCATCGCCCGCGCGCTGGCGCTGCGCCAGCAATTCTATGACGCGCCCTATTACCGATTGGTCCATGCCGAGGCCGACCGGCTGCCCGGCCTCGTCGTCGACCGCTATGGCGACGCGGTGGTGGCGCAGCTCAACACCGCCGGCATGGCGGCGCTCGAGCCGGAGATCCTGGCGGCGCTCGAAGCGACGCTCGGGGCCCGCGCGGTGGTGCTGCGGCACGACGGCACGGCGCACGCGATCGAAGGCGTGCCCGACGAGACGCGCGTGGCGCTCGGCCAGGTCGATGGGCCGGTGGAGCTGAGCGAGAACGGTGCGGTCTTTTTCGCCGACCTGCTGAACGGGCAGAAGACCGGCTGGTTCTTCGATCAGCGCGACAACCGCCGCTTCGCCGCGGCGCTCGCGAAGGGCGGGCGGGCGCTCGATGTCTATTGCTATGGCGGCGCGTTCGCCATCGCGGCGGCACGCGCGGGTGCCGCGGCGGCGCTCGGCATCGACCGCTCGGAGGGAGCGTTGGCGCTGGCGGCGCGGTCGGCAGAGCGCAACGGCGTCGCCGAGCGCTGCCGCTTCGTGCGCGCCGACGCCTTTGCCGAGCTGGAGCGCCTCGAGAAAGCGGGCGAGCGCTTCGACATCGTGTTCGCCGACCCGCCCGCCTTCGTCAAGGCGAAGAAGGATCTGGGGCCGGGCCTGAGGGGCTATCGCAAGCTCGCGCGGCTCGCGGCGGCGCTGGTGGCGAAAGACGGCATCCTCGCGATCGCGTCCTGCTCGCACAATGTCGGCGCCGAGGACTTCGCGGAAGCGGTGCGGCGCGGGCTCGAGGATGCGGGGCGGACAGGCGCCATCGTGCGCGCCGCCGGCGCTGCGCCCGACCACCCGGTCGATCGCGCTCCGCTCGCGCTCGATTAGGGTTCGATCGGGAATATTGCCTTGGACAAAACCACCCTAGCCCTGCGCATCTGCCCTCTTTGTCCGGTTACAGACATATCAATTTCGGATATACCATCCCAGTCTTGGTTCCCTGGGTTTGCGCCATGCCGACACCAGCCGAAATGCGCGAGGAAGCGCGCCGCCTCCGCGACGAGGCAGAAAAAGAGAAGGATTCAAGCGGAAACGAGCCCTGATAGCGCGGGGCCTCGAATTGGCGCAGCTCGCCGAACAAACCGAGCGTGACGCGACGGCGCGCCAAGAGCAAGAGACGCTAGCCCTTCTTCGCTTCGTCCCGCGGCTTCGTCCTCGCGATCTTCCCCAGCCGCTTTACGCCGGTCACGCCGCGATGGCATAAGCGCAGCGGGACAGGAGCGCCAGGACCATGCTCACGCTCTACTACGCGGCCGACACATGCTCGCTCGCCTCGCACATCGCGCTCCTCGACGCCGGCGCGAAATACGAACTGAAGCGGATCGACTTCGCCACGACCGAACAGCAGTCGCCGTCCTACCTCGCCGTCAATCCGAAGGCGCGCGTGCCGGCGATGACGACGCCGCGCGGCATTCTGACGGAGACGCCTTCCATCCTCGTCTTCATCGCACAAAGCTTCCCCGAGGCGCGGCTCGCGCCCCTGGACGATCCGTTCGCGTTCGCCGAATTGCAGTCGTTCAACAGCTATCTGTGCTCGACCCTCCACGTCGCGCACGCGCACCGCATGCGCGGCCATCGCTGGGCCGACGATCCGGCGTCGTTCGCCGACATGCAACGCAAGGTGCCGCGATCCGTCGGCGCGTGCTACGAGCTGATCGAAAGCCGCCTGCTGCGCGGCCCGTGGGTGATGGGCGACGCCTATACCATCGCCGACCCCTATCTCTTCACGCTGGCGCAATGGCTCGAGCTCGACGGCGTCGATCCGGCGCGCATTCCACGGGTCATCGAGCACCGACGTCGCGTCGGCGAGCGGGCGAACGTGAAACAGGCGATCGCCGAGGAATTCGCCGCGTAAGCTCCGGATAAGTGGCGGTGGCGGCACCGGCAATGTGATAGGATTTCACGCGAAGTTTGGTATCGCACCTTTCGGCCGACCGCTTGAAGGAGGCTGTCGATGGCTGACAGAGCGCCATTCCTGAAAACGCGATACGGCGGATATTTTCATCGGCACGCGCCGGACGAGGATGCCGAGCTGACCCATGTCGGGCCGGAGACGCCGTGCGGCGAGTATCTGCGCCGCTTCTGGCAGCCGGTCTGCTTCTGCGACGAACTCGCGCGACCTGCCGCGCCGGATCAAAATCCTGGGCGAAGATCTCGTGGTGTTCCGCACCGGCGCAGGGATCGCGGGCCTGCTCGAGCTGCATTGCCCGCATCGCGGCGCGTCGCTCGAATTCGGCCTGCTCGACGCGCAGGGCCTGCGCTGCTGCTATCACGGCTGGCTCTTCGGCACCGATGGCGCCATCCTCGAAACCCCGGGCGAGCCGGCCGACAGCACGCTCAAGGAGCGCCTCTGTCACGGCGCCTATCCCGTGCACGAGGCGAACGGCATCGTGTTCGCCTATCTCGGCCCGCCGGATTTGCAGCCGCCTTTTCCGATCTACGACAGCTACAGCCGGCCGGGCTTCCGCATGAGCGCCGGCCGCAAGTACCTCTATCCCTGCAACTGGCTGCAGATCATGGAAAACGCCATGGACCCGGCGCACACGGCGTTCCTCCACACCATCGTCAGCGGCGCCATCTTCACCGACGAATTCGGCGTTCTGCCGGAGCTCGACTTCGTCGAGACGCCGATCGGGATGATCTATGTCGCGACGCGGCGCGTCGGCGACAATGTCTGGGCGCGCATGGTCGAGGCCGTGCTGCCGAACCTGCAGCAGGTGTGCCCGATCTGGGAGAGCGGCCGCCGCGCGCACCCGTTCAGCGGCCCGATGATGAGCCGCTGGATCGTGCCGCTCGACGACACCAACACGATGCTGATCGAATATCGCCATGTGAGCGAGAGCGAGCCGACGCCGGAATGGTGGGTCGACCGCAACCAGATGCTGCCGGGCCAGCTTGCCGCGGACAGCTTACGAGGACAGTCAGCGCCGCCCCGGCGATTTCGAGGCGCAGGTCTCGCAGCGCCCGATCGCGGTCCACGGCCTCGAGCACCTCGCCAGCACCGATCGCGGCGTGACCATGTTCCGCAACCAGTTGCGGCGCGGCATCCGCGCGGTCCAGGCGGGGCGCGATCCCGCCACGCTCTGCCGCGACGCCGGCGCCGTGATCGCGACCTACTGCAACGACACCGTCGTGAGCATCCCGCCGGCGGACACGCCTGAGATGGACAAGGAGATGATGCGCGCGACCGGCCGCCGGCTGGCCGAATCCTATCTCCGGGATCGGGTCATGGCGGCGGCGAAATAGGACGTTCGCGCGTCACGGCCGCGAGAGAAACTTTGCCGCGTCGGCATCGCCCAGGTCGCGCGCGCGGCGATACCAGGATTGCGCTTCGCTGTCGTCGCCCGTCAAGCCGATGACGCCCGCCTTGGCGAGGAAGAGCGGGTCGAACGTCATGCCGGCCAGGAGCGCCGCCTCGCCGCTCCCTTGCTCGGCCGCGCGCTCGAAGCAGAGCCGCGCCGATTCGATGTCGTGCAGCGCGAGATAATGATTGCCCTGCACGATGAGAGCCTCGGCCGCGGCGTTGGGCCGGACCGGGGCGGCCGGGGCCGCAACGGCAGCGGCGGGGACCGCGACGGCGGCGCGGGGGCCGCGACGGCGGCGGCGGGCGGCACGGAGACCTGCGCCACGACGACGGGCGGCTCGCTTGGCGGCACGCGGGCCGAGCGCCCCGCGAAAATGACGGCGAGCGCGGCGCACGCGCACGCGAGCACGGTCAGGCGCGCGCTGGCGCCGGCTTGCGCGCGCCGGCTTTGCCGCGCGCGCCGTGCGCACGGGCCGCGCGCTCGCAGCCGCCACGTCCTTCGGCGGTTCGGCCCGCGGCACGACGGGCGGAAGGTCGGTCTTGTTCGCGAACAAGTCGGCGAGCACGTCGGACCCGGCAAACTCCTTGCGCGCCAGCGGACGGATCACGACGGTGCGCAAATCCGCTTCCGGCGCGAAGGCATCGCCGTCGGCGCGCGCGGATTTTTCCTCGGGCGCGTCGTAATCCTCGGAGAATTGGCGCGGCTGTTCCAGAAGCCGCTGCTGCGTTTCGATGAATTCGGCCTCGAGCTGCGCCAGATCGGCGGCGCCGTCGTCGCACGGCTGCGGCGCGCACGCCGTCATGGCCAGCGGCTTCTGCAAATCGGCCGTCTCATAGGTCCAGAAAGCGGGCCTGAATCCTTCCGCCGTCGCATTGCCCTTGCTGGAAGAACAGCTCGCCCGCACGCGGACTCTCGAGCGAGGTGTCCGCGCGCTCCTCGATCGATACGAGCGCCTTCGCGGGACGGATCATCACGGAGCGCAGATCCGAATTCCGGCGCGAGGCGTGTCAGGGGAACGGGCGACAGAGTATTTGTCCTTATCAGGAGGGACCGCGCCGCGCCTTGAAGCGCGAAGCGGCGGACAACGGCCGATCCTGACAGCGACGGCGGCGTGCTCAAAGAAGTTTCGCGCACAATTTACCTAAAATGCGCGGCAATCGGCAGGGAGATGGCCGCGCGAGCAAGACATTTGCTTTTAATTCTTTGCGAACCGTGTGGCGGCCCATCGGCGCCGCCGGTAACGTGCCGGGCCGTATCAGCCGAGGTGCGCCCATGCGCGTCATCGCGATTGCCTCTCAGAAAGGCGGGTCCGGCAAGACGACCTTGACGGGCCATCTCGCCGTTGCCGCGGAGCAGGCCGGGTCCGGCCCGGTCGCGCTCATCGATGCCGACCCGCAAGGCAGCCTTTCGGAATGGTGGAACGAGCGCCAAGCCGAAACGCCGCTCTTGGCGCGCTCGAGCCCGGCCCAGCTTGCCGCCGACATCGCGCGCATGCGCGCCCTCGACGTGGCGCTTCTCATCGTCGATACGCCGCCCGCCATTCTCGACACGGTCTCGGAAGTGATCCGGCACGCCGACCTCGTCATCGTGCCGGTGCAGCCGAGCCCGCACGATCTGAAGGCGGCGGCGACCACGGTCGATCTCGTCGAGCGCATGGGCAAGCGCCTTGTCTTCGTGCTCAACAACGCGCTGCCGAAGGCGCGCATCACGCGCGAAGCCGCCGAAGTGCTGTCGCGCTGCGGCGCGCTGGCGCCGGCGTGCGTGCTCCACCGCACCGGCTACGCCGCGAGCATGATCGACGGCCGCACCATCATGGAGATCCCAGGGCAGCGGCGGGCCCGAGATCGCCAATCTGTGGGCCTATGTCCAGGGCCGCCTGACGGTCGCGGAGCGGATCGACATGCCCGCCAACGTCATCCCGCTGGCGCGCGCGTAGGGCGCACGCGGTCACAGGCCCGGATACGGCGTCTCCCACTTGTCGGCATAGACGATGTCGGCGAGCGGCCCGCGCCGCACCGGCCCGAATTTGCCGAGCGGGTATCCCAATCGGCAGGATGGCGTAGGAGTGGACGCCCGGCGGCAAGCCTAGCGCGGCTTCCGTTTCCTTCTCGTGCACGAGATGGCGCGTCGTGAGCGTGGCGCCGAGGCCCAGCGCGCGCGCCGCCAGCAGCATGTTCTGCGCCGCCGGATAGATCGAGGCGCCCGACGAGCGGCCGGGCGGGCGCTCGTTCCTATGATCGATGCACAGCACGATCCAGACCGGCGCCTCGTGGATAATGTTCGGTCAGATGCTCGGCCGCGGCGCGCTGGCGCAGGAAGCGCTCGCGGTCGACGCCGGGCGGCGGCGCGGCCACGAGATAATGCGGGCCCACCACCTCGTCGAACGCCTTCTTGTACCAGACCTGCACCGCCTTCTTGATGGCCGCGTCCTTGACGACGAGGAAGCGCCAGCGCTGCGCGTTGCTGCCGTTGGGGGCGCATTGCCCGGCCTCGAGGATAGGGCGCAGCAGCGCATCCGGCACCGGGTCCGGCTTCAAGCGCCGCATGGCGCGCGTCGAATGAATGATCTCGAACAGGTCGGTTCCGTCCGGCATGCGCGGGCTCCCCATGAAGCGGGCGCGAGCTTAGCCGCGGCGTCGCGGCCATGAAAGACAGCCATGTTGTGCGGGCGCCAAGGCTGCGATAGCGTTGCCGCATGAGTGACGCGCAACCGGTCGAGGGCCGGCAGATCATCGACGCGGTGGCGGCTAGCGGCGTCGAGTTCATCGTCTCGGTGCCCGACATCACGACGAGCGAGGGCGTGCTGTGGCCGCTCGTCCGCGACAAGCGCTTCCGCCTCGTGCGCGTATGCAAGGAGGACGAAGGCGTCTCGATCTGCGCCGCGCTGTCGTTCTGCGACAAGCGCGCGCTGCTGCTGATCCAGTACACCGGGCTGCTCGATTCGATCAACGCCATCCGCGCCGCGGGCTGCGATTACAAGCTGCCGCTGGCGATGATGGTGGGGCTCTTGGAGAAGGAGCCGGGCGTGCCGCCGCAACAATCGGCGAAATTCGGCGTGCGCATCGTCGAGCCCATCCTCGACGCCATGGGCATCCCGCACGAGCTTGTCGAATATCGAGGGCGACGCCAAGCTCATCGCGCCGGCGATCGCGCGGTCTTACGAAAGCTCGTGGCCCGGCGCCATCCTGATCGGGAGGCGCATCTGATGATGCGCCGCGACCTCGCCTTCCGTATCCTCGCGCGCCACGTCGGCGACGCGATCATCGTGCCGGTCTATCAGGCGGCGCAGGAATGGCGCGCGCTCCGGCCCAACCACGCGCTCACTTATTATTCGATCGGCGCCATGGGCCAGGCCTCGTCGGCGGCGCTGGGACTGGCGCTGGGACGCCCGGACAAGCGCGTCATCGTGCTCGACGGCGACGGCAGCCTTTTGATGAATCTCGGCACGCTCGTCACGATCGCGAGCCAGGCGCCCAAGAACCTCGTCCATTTCGTGTGCGAGAACGGCATGTACGAGGCCAATGGCGGGCACCCGATCCCGGGCCAGGGTCGCGTCAGCTTTGCCGGGCTCGCGCGCGCGGCGGGATATGCCGCGACATTCGAGTTCGCCGACCTTGCCGCGTTCGAGGCGCAAGTGGCGGACGTGCTCGCGGCCGAGGGGCCGGTGTTCGCCGATTTGAAGCTCGTGCCGGGCGATCCGCCGCCGCAGGACTATACCTTCATCCACGGGCCCGAGGCGCGCGCCGCTTTCCGGGCCGCGCTCAAGCGCTGAGACTGTTTCGGAGCATGCGCTCCTCGCAATGACAACCGTCATTGCGAGCGAAGCGAAGCAATCCTCTTACCCGGCGCGGATGGCGTCCACGCTTCACCCTGCCCGCTCGGCGCCGGCAGGGTCAGCAAGAACACCGTGCCCGATGCCGTGCTTTCGGCGAGCGTCACGTCGCCGCCGTGGGCGCGCATGACCTCGCGCGCGATGGCGAGCCCGAGCCCGGTGCCGCCCGGCCGCGCCGAGCCCGCGAACGGACGGAACAGATTGTCGCGCGCCTTGGGCGGCAGGCCCGGCCCGTCGTCCGCCACCTCGACGAGCGTCGAGGACCCGTCCTCGCGCGCCCGCACCGTGACATGGCGCGCCCCCGCCTCGATCGCGTTGAGCGCGAGATTTTGCAGGGCGCGGAAGAGCTGGTCGCGGTCGGCCTCGACCGCGAGCGTCGCCGGCACGTCGTTGGCGAAGGTGAAGCCGCTGTCGCCCGCGGGCTCGATGAGGCCGGCAAGCTCGTCGACGAGCAGCGCGAGCGCGAAGCGCCGGCGCATCGGCGGCGGCGAGCCCTCGCCCGTATAAGTGAGCGTGCGCGTGCACAGCGCCACGGCGCGGTCGATCGCGGCGATGAGGCGCGGATTGGCGCGGCGCACTTCGGGCGCGGCGCTGCCGGCGAGCCCGTCCGAGACGAGCCGCGCGGTCGCCAGGATGTTGCGCAAATCGTGATTGATCTTGGCGACGGCGGTGCCGAGCGCGGCGAGCCGCTCCTTCTGGCGCAAGGCCTGGCGCACCGTCTCCTGCATCGCCGCGAGCTCGCGCTGCGCCAGGCCCAGCTCGTCCGCGCGCGGCTCGGGCGCGATGACGCGCGCCCCATCCTCGGGATCGTCGCGGAACGCCATCATGTTGGCGACGAGGGCGAGCAGCGGCGTCACCAGGAGCCGGCGCAGGCCCACATAAAGGAGGGTGCCGGTCAGCGCCGAAATGAGCATGGCGAGGCCGAAGACACGCAGCGCGAAGCCCCACATGGCCTGGCGCAACGGCCCCTCGTCGAGCAGCAGCTCGACCACCTCATCGGGCGCCTTGGGCGTGACGGCGAGGACGCGCAGCACGCGGTCGCCGCCTTGGACTAGCGTCGCGACGGCGTCGGCGATCGGCATCAGGAACCCGGGTTTGCGCAGATCGTAGGTCGCATCGATCGGCGGCGGCGTGTCGGCGTCGATCATGAGCGTCATGGCGGGCTCGTGCACGACGATGCCGCGCGCGCCGACATCGGCCAGGAGGCGCCGCGCCAGATCCGGGCCCACCATGTTGTCGGGCGTCGCCTCGAGCGCGAACACGGCGAGATGCGCGGCGTCGATGCGATCGGCGAGATAGGCCAAGCGATAGCGCGTCAGCGCCGGGAGAAAGACGAGCACGGCGCCTGCCATCACGAAAGCGACGGTGAGCGCGAAGAGCCGCGCCGAAAGCCCGCGCGGGAAGTTGAGCGCCGACAATGCCATTGCCGGCGAGGCTAGCACAGAACGAGGGTTCCGCCGCGCCGCCTGAACCGCGCCGCGCTCCGCCGCGCGCGGCCATGGCGTTGAGGCGCGCCGGGCGAGAGGCTTGCGCTAGGGCAATTTCTGCCCTAGAAACAATTGGAATGCCCGAGATCAAGCGCTTTCGCGGCTTCAAGCTCGTCATGTTCTTTCACGATGAAAATTTGCCACACGTCCATATCGTCGGAAAGGAGTTTGCGGCAAAGCTGCGCATTGCCGATGGTGCGGTGATTGCCGGCAATTGCCCGGGGCGAGCATTGCGCGAGGCGCGACGCTGGATCGGACGCGAACGCAGGAGTCTTGTCGCACAATGGCAGGAGTTTCAGAAATGACCGACGGCGAGAACGGCATCATCCGGCTGACCAAGGCACGGCCGCTCGGTGGATGCCGGCTCCGCGTCCGCTTCAAGGGCGAGAAGCGCGACCGTGAAGTCGATCTTTCGGGCCTCTTCGCCCGCAGCGCGCACTTCGCTGGCCTGCGCGAGAACGACGGCGCCTTCGCCAAATTCGCGATCATCGAACGCGGCCTTGGGCTCGCGTGGCCGGTCACGACGAAATGGGGGAGGCTCGATCTGTCCGCGGCCACTCTCTACCGCTTCGCCGACGAGCAGCAGCCCATGACCGGCGCCGACTTTGCTGCCTGGCGCGCCCGGCTCGGCCTGTCATTGACCGAGACCGCGAACCTGCTCGGCCTGTCGCGCCGGACCGTCATGGGCTATCTGAAGATGGAACAGGTTCCGGCCGTCGTGGCGATCGCCTGCCGCGCGCTTCTGCGCGACCGCAACCTCGTCGCCGCGCACTATGTGCCGGGGCGCAGGACCGCCCGCCGCGCCGCCTGAACCGCGCCGCGCGCAGTCCCGAAGGCGTAGTCCAAAAGGCGTAGGCCTCGCGCCGATGTGATGCGCCAAGAGACGCCGGATAGATAGAGTGCGACAAAAGTGCAACGCTGCGCACGCACGATGCCGCCGTTCCGATCGCTGCCCGGGTGATGAATGGTTCTCTATGAATTGCGCTACTGCACCGGCGACGGGCGGCTGTTCGCCAAGTATGATTTCGAGGCGGATGACGACGAGGCCGCGACGGCGCGGGCACGGTTTCTTGCCCGGCTGAAGTCGCCCTCATTCGAACTGTGGCAAGGCAGGCGGCTCGTCCATCGCGAGGGCGTCGGTTAGCGCGGCCGGCCGATCCGCCGCTGCCGCTACCATCGCCATCACCCGCCGCGCCGCCGGAACCGCGCGGGGGCGGCCGGCCCCCGCGTTGACTTGGGTGCCGCCCTCGCCTATAGAGCCGCGCCGAAGCAACGGGGTTTGTCGCCGTGAAGCGCACCTATCAGCCGAGCAGGATCGTCCGCAAGCGCCGCCATGGGTTCCGCGCGCGGATGGCTACGGTCGGCGGGCGGCGCGTGCTGGCGAACCGCCGCGCCAAGGGCCGCAAGCGCCTTTCGGCCTGACGCGGGCAGTCGGGGCCGAGGCGGTCATGGCGCCGCTCGCGCGCCTCAAGAAGCGGGCCGAATTCCTCCAAGTCGCCGCCAAGGGCCGTAAATGGACGACGCCCGGTCTCATCCTTCAGGCGCTCCCGCACGACGCGAGCGCCGGACCACGCATCGGCTTCACCGCAAGCCGCCGCGTCGGCATCGCGGTCGTACGCAACCGCGCGCGGCGGCGCTTGCGCGAAGCGGCGCGGCGCGCCCTTGCCCATGCGCGCCCGGGGAATTACGTCGTGATCGCACGCCAGGGCACATTGACGCGGCCGTTCGGCGATCTCGTCGCCGATTTGGAGACGGCGCTCAGGCGCCTGGGCGCGTGGCGCGAGGGAGCGCCTGAATGACGCTTCTGTTGCGCGCCCTCATCCGGCTCTACCAGCTCACGCTGTCGCCGCTCGTGGGGCCCACCTGCCGCTATTTGCCGACCTGCTCGGACTATGCGATGGAGGCGATCGCGACGCACGGCGCCGGGCGCGGCCTCGTCCTCGCCGCGCGGCGCATCCTCTCCTGCCATCCCCTGGGCGGCAGCGGCTTCGATCCGGTGCCGCCGCCGGCAACGCGGCCCTAGGGACGATCATGGACCAGCAGCAACGCAATCTCTTCATCGCCATCGCGCTGTCGCTCGTGATCCTGTTCGTGTTCCAGTTCTTCCTGGCGCCGCACCCGCAACAGCAACAGCAGCAGCAGGCGCAACAGGAAGCGCAGCCGTCGCCAGGGGCACCCGGCGCGCTGGTGCAGGCGCCGGGCCAGCCGGCGCCGGCACAAGAGGCGCCGGTGCAGCCCGCCCCGTCGCGCGCCGCGCCCGGCATGACCGGCACGCCGCCCGCCGGCTTCGCGCCGCGCGCGCACGTGCTGGCCGCCTCGCCGCGCGTCGCGGTCGCGAACCCGCGCTTGAACGGCTCGATCGATTTGACCGGCGCGCGGCTCGACGACCTGACGCTCGTCAAATATCGCGAGACGGTCGATCCCAACAGCCCGCAAATCGTGCTTCTCGCGCCCGACGGCAGCGAAGAGCCCTATTTCGTCGAGCTCGGGTGGGTCCCATCCGATCCCAAGACCAAGGTGCCGGGGCCCGCCACGAAATGGACGAGCGGCGGCGGCGCTCTGTCGCCCGACCACCCGGTCGAGCTGACCTGGGACAACGGCGAGGGCTTGACCTTCCTCGATCGCATCGCGGTCGATCCCGACTACATGTTCAGCATGACCGAGACGGTCGAGAACCATGGCGGCGCGCCGGTGACGCTCCATCCCTATGGGCTCGTGCAGCGCGTGGGCGAGGTCGAGAATTCCTCGACCTACCTCCTGCACGAGGGACCGATCGGCGTCTTCAACGGCACGCTTCAGGACGGCATCAAGTACGACACGCTCAAATCCGGCGAGCAGGATTTCGCGACCACCGGCGGCTGGATGGGCTTCACCGACAAATACTGGCTCGTGGCGTTGATCCCGGACCAGAAGGAGACGGTCGCGGCCAAGATGCGCCATTTCGAGCGCGACCGCACCGACGCCTACCAGGTCGATTACACCGGCCCCGAGCATGTCGTGGCGCCGGGCGAGAGCGCGTCGGACTCGAGCCGCGTCTTCGCCGGCGCCAAGGAGGTGGCGCTGCTCGACCGCTATGAATCGCAAGGCGGCGTGCCGCGCTTCGACCGCGCCATCGATTTCGGCTGGTTCTATTTCCTGACCAAGCCGATCTTCCTGACGCTCGACTTCTTCTATCAGCTGATCGGCAATTTCGGCCTCGCCATCATGCTGCTGACGGTGCTGATCAAGGCGCTGTTCTTCCCGCTCGCCAACAAATCCTATCGCGCCATGAGCAAGATGAAGCTGCTCCAGCCCGAGATGGCGAAACTGCGCGAGCGCTTCGGCGACGACAAGCAGCGTTTGAACCAGGAGATGATGGCGCTCTACAAGCGCGTCGGCGCCAACCCGATGGCCGGGTGCCTGCCGATCGTGGTGCAGATCCCGGTGTTCTTCTCGCTCTACAAGGTGCTCTACGTCACGATCGAGATGCGGCACGCGCCGTTCTATGGCTGGATCCACGATCTCTCCGCGCCCGATCCCACGTCGTTCGTAAACCTGTTCGGCCTCCTGCCGTTCGTGCCGCCCGATTTCTCGTACCTCCATATCGGCGCGTGGCCGCTCATCATGGGCTGCACCATGTTCCTGCAGCAGAAGCTCAACCCGCAGCCGCCCGACCCGATGCAGGCGAAGATGTTCATGATCCTGCCGGTCGTGTTCACGGTCATGCTGGCGCCGTTCGCGGCCGGGCTCGTCATCTATTGGAGTTGGAACAATCTCCTGTCGATCGCGCAGCAATGGGTGATCATGCGCCGCGCCGCCGCGGCAACGAAGAAGCCGTAGCCGCCCTTTATCCGCCCGAGCCCGCGCCCGATGCGGCGGAGCTCGAGGCCGGCCGGATTCTGTTCGCGCACGAGTGCCGCTTCATTACCGCCGCCGCCGAGGAAGAGCAGCTTCCGCCCGAGCGCCTGCCGGAAGTGGCGTTCTTGGGCCGCTCGAACGTCGGCAAATCGAGTCTGCTCAACGCGCTGACCGGCCGGACTGCCCTGGCGCGCGTCTCGAACACGCCGGGGCGGACGCGGCAGATCGTGTTCTTCGATCTCGACAGGCTCATGCTGGTGGACCTTCCGGGCTATGGCTTCGCGGCGGCGTCGAAGAAGGAGATCGGGCGCTGGAGCCGACTCGTGCCGCTGTACGCGAAGGGCCGCGCGGGCTTGAAGCGCGCCCTCCTCCTGATCGACGCGCGGCACGGCTTCATGGCGGCCGATCGCGAGTTCATGAAGCTCCTCGACAAGGCGGCGGTGTCGTACCAGGTGGTGCTGACGAAATCCGACAAGGCGCCCGAGCTCGCCGCAAGGCTCGAGGCGACGGCGGCGGAGCTGGCGAAGCACCCGGCCGCGCATCCGCAGCTGCACGCGACGAGCGCCGCGACCGGATTCGGCATCGCCGAGCTGCGCGCATCGCTCGCTTCGCTGGCGGCA